>NZ_QPLJ01000026.1 GCF_003340555.1 Jannaschia formosa
GAGAGCTTCGGCAAAGCCGCGGACAGGATCTCTGACCTCGATTGGCTCGAACGGTGCATGCGGGACATGTCCATGGACGAGGCGCTCTCCACCGTCATCCTCGATGCCCTCGGCCGGTCGGGCTTTCGCGCGCCCTCGCCGTTCGATTGACGGCATCAAGTCGGCGGCCACGGCTGCCGGATGATCCCGAAGCCCCGTCCTTCAGGGGCGGAGAAGATGTTAATGGGCGGCGATCATCGTGGCCGCGTTCGATCCATGTGCATCGAAGAGGAGTTCGCCGCACACGCCGCGCGCCCCGACCGCCGCCAGATCGCTGCGGGATCGCCCTCACCGCTGTCGAAACTGCCAAATAGAGGCCTCACCGCCGACGATCCGGGTCCCTTCGGGCGGGCCGGGAGGGCCTGGCACGCATGCCTGGAGGAGGATCCGGTCAGGCGTCCGAGACGAGATCGAACGCACCGTGCTTGTCTTCATGTTCGTCCTCGAGAGAGGCGACTGGCCGGGCCGCGCTGGCCGCCGCCTTTGCGATCTCGACGCCCTTCTCCGATCCGGCGGACCGGGCCCGGCGAGGATCGGCATTCGCCGCCGCGAGCAGCGCATCCGCGTGACAGCGCGCCGGCGCGCAGAAGCAGACGAGGTCTCGGCCGCGCAGCGGTGCCAGGTCGAGCCCCGGCAGGACCTCGCGTTCGAACCGGTCGCAGACGTCGTTGCGCGTGCCGTCCGGGCCGATCCTGAACGGGTTCCCCCAGGGCGAGCCGCGCCCGACATAGACGGCGTCGCGGGGCGCCGTGCAGGCGCGCTTGTTGTGGACTTTCGGCATGGGGTCCTCCCGGTTCGGATGGAATGTTCGGCACGATCTCGAGGCCCTGGCGCAGGACCTCGAGCGTTCCGACGGCCGTGAGGCGCTTGGCGAGTTGCTCAGGGTTCGGGAAGCCAGGAGCTTCCTCCCTCAGTTTGCCGATCCAGCCCGCCTTCCGGTTCCGCGAGCTGCCGTGCATCCTCCAGGGTCCGGCCAGGGCCGCTCGGAATTCGCATCCTGTCGACGATCTCGGCAGCCGATGGGATCAGCCCGGCCCTCTCCATCCCGTGAAGCAGGCCGATCGTGCCGAGAGCGTGAACGCCTGGCTCGGGCAGGAAGCGGCGCCGCATCGCCTTCATGTCCTCCGACAGGATCAGCACAGGGTCGCCCGCGGCGATCCAGGAATCGAGCCCTTCCTCGGAGGTCATGAAATCCGTCATCGCGATCTCGCCTGCGTTCCGCTTCGGCGGTTCGCCACGTGCGCGACGCGCGCGCTCGGCGCGCCCGGTATCGGTCTCGACGATCTCGAAGGGAGGAGTGTTCTCCTCGATGAAGGCCCCGACCTCGCGGTCCTTCCGGTAGCTTCGATCCCCTGTCATCTCGTCGAAGACGGCGTCCACGACAACGATCGGCATGTCGAGCCGTAGCAATAGGTCGAGCGCGTCAGCCACCCAGAGCGAGTTGAACGGTCCGGCATCGGGAACGAGGATCCGGCAGCGCCTCATGCGGTCGCGCGCCACAAGGCCACGAACTCTTCAGCCTGCGCCTCGATCTCGTGACGCGGAGGGATTGGCATCGGTACGTCCCGCGCGGCGGCATGAACGAGAAGCGCCGCGCCGTCCCGCAGACCGATCCTGCGACAGGCCTCCTCGGGGGAGATCCGTCCCTCCGACCAAAGCAGGAGCGCGTCCCGGGCCCCGACCGCTTCCTCGCGCGTCAGAGCTTCCAGGTGGGACTGGATGAGCTTCGTCATGGTCGTGCCATGCGCCGCCGCGTAGGCTCGGGTCCGAGCGATGAGCTCCTGGTCAAGGTTGATGGTCGTGTTCCGCTTCATCTCACATATGTATGTGAGATGTCCGGCTTGCGCAACACGCGGGGTCGGAGCCGGGGCCGAAAGCGCCATCAGGCTTCATGGGCACCAGGAGGCATCATGGGCTTTGAATACGACACTGCGTAGTCGTATCTGCACGACACAGGAGTTCACGATCCGCTGACAGAGCTTCTCCGCCTGACCTTGGTCAGGTCGAACCGTAAGGGTAGATAAGCCGCAAGGCGAAGAGGTCGCGGAGATAGCCAAGGGGTCCCACGGGGCCCCTTTGGTGTCTTTATGGGGCGCGATACTTCACCAGGCGTCCCTCGCGCGCTGCGCCGACGACGGCAGCAAGGCTTGTTTTGATACCGTTCAACTCCGCCTTGGGGTGGGCGCTCTCGACGAAGAGCTGAAGCTGAGAGCGCGAGCGGCTCCGACCGCCCCGGCAGCCTTACTCGAAGACGAGATCCTCTTCCGTCACGGGCACGAAGCTGCCCTCGGGCGCGCCCTGGCCGACCTCACCGGCCCGCCAGGCGTCGAGATACCTCTGCACGGTCTCGAGCCCGTCCCGACCACCATTCAGGATCGTCTCCATCGGCGAGGCCCCGGCGAAGGCGGGTCCGTCATGGGCGCCGCGCATCCAGGTCATGGCCTGCGCCCGGTCCTCGAAGAGGGTGGCCAGCGCCTGCTCGATGGCGATCACGGCCGATATCCGGGTCAGCGTGTCGTGGGGCAGGGACAGCGGCGCCTGCACACGTGCCGCGCGCGTCCATTCGTCAAAGGTCGACCTGTCCGGCTGGCCGAGCAGGGCGAGACGCTCCCGCGCATCCATCTCCCAGGCATCGGCGATGGCGTGGAATGCCCGCAGGCCGGGTCCGCCGAGGCGCGCGCGGTCCTCCGGGGTGATCTCCCGGGGAAGGGTGGCCTCCTCAGGGATCTCCGGGGGTCTTTCGTCGGTCATTGGCGGTCTCTTCCTGGGGAAGGGGAATGCATCTCAGGATGGAATGGTTCTTCGTAGTTCATGATCGGATATTTTCCTGAAAAGGGCACGCGGCTCCTACCGCGGGTCCAGGTGCGATGGTCCAGGCACAGGATCAGAAGTCACGGGCAGGCCATCCCGTCGTCCTGAACCGCGCCCGGTAGGCTCCGGGCGTGATGCCGACCTTCTTCTGGAACGAGCGCAGGAGCGCGTCGACCGAGCCGTAGCCGGCCTCGAAGGCAATCCGGTCGAGCGCGTGGGAGGTCTCCTCGAGCAGCGTCTTCGCGCGGGTGAGCCGGGCGTCCTCCGCGAACCTCGCAGGCGTCGTTCCGGTGGCTGAGGCGAAGGCCCGGAGGAAGGTCCGTTCGCTCATGTTGACGAGGGCGGCCAGGTCCGGGACCCGTCGGCCCTCGCCATGGAGATGCCCGGACGGATCCTCGAGGATGCGCGCGGCCAGTCGCCTGATGGGGTCCGGCCCGCTCGAGGGCAGGTTCAGCCCGGCCCCGAATTGCGCCTAGCCACCCGGACGGCGCAGGAACAGGACAAGCTCGCGCGCGACCGAAAGGGCGATCCGGGCCCCGTGATCCTCCTCGATGAGCGCGAGCGACAGGTCAATACCCGCGGTCACGCCGGCCGAGCTGTAGAAGGGCGGGTCGGAGACGTAGATCGCGTCGGCGTCGAGATCTACCTGCGGGAAGAGCGCACGGAAGCGGTCGGCGGCGTTCCAGTGCGTCGCGGCACGACGCCCATCGAGGAGGCCCGCCGCGGCCAGCACGAAAGCGCCGGTGCAGATCGACACGACGCGGCGGGCGCGCGACGCCTGCACGCGAACGACGTCGAGCGTCGTCCCCGCATCCCGGGCTGCCAGCATCGCCGCTTCCGATCCGCCGCAGATCACCAGCGTGTCGATCGGCTCGGAGAGGCTCGCGAGGGGCACGGCCGGCCCCAGCGACAGCCCTGCATGGGTGCCGATGGACGACCCGTCCTCCGAGCAGAGAACGAGGTCGTAGGCGGCCCCGAAGCGGGTCGATACCGCGAAGGCCTCCATCGGCCCGGTCACGTCGAGGCTTTGCACTCCCTCGAGGGCGAAGAAGGCGACCCGGCGCGGTCGGGCTTCGCCGCGTGGCGGATTATGCGGATCATATGTCATTTCCGCCAAGGTAGCGCGCCTCTATCCCCGGCGCAAACAGGAGATCCCCATGAGCCGCCGACTGACCGTTCTCTTGATCCTCATTCTGGCCGCCGCCCCGGCTGTCTTCCTTCGCGCCGGCGGCGCGGAGCCCGAAGCGCGTCCCATGCCAGCTACCGAGCCGCCTCGGTTGCGTGCGCCCGAAGGGGAGCGCCGGCTCGTCGTCCTGCTCGCGGACAATGCCGGGACGGAGACGACGGACCTCCTGGTTCCGCATGGCATCCTCAAGCGCAGCGGTGCGGTCGATGTGCTGATCGTCGCGACGGAGGACGGGCCGGTGGAGCTCATGCCCGCGCTCACCGTCCTGCCCGACATGACCGTATCCGAGTTCGAGGACGCGCATCCCGACGGCGCCGACGCGGTCGTCGTCCCGGCCTTCCACAGCCGCGGGACGAAGGCCACCACCGCCTTCATCCGGGAACAGGCCGCGCGAGGCGCTATGGTCGTCTCCATCTGCGAGGGCTCCGAGCCGGTGGCGCGCGCCCGCCTCTTCGACGGGCGGGCCGCGACGACGCACTGGTTTGCGCAGAACCGCATGGCCCGGCGCCATCCGGAAGCGACATGGGTCCGGAATGCGCGATACGTGATCGACGGGCCGGTGATGGCTTCCTCCGGCGTCTCCGCTTCGGTGCGGGTGATGCTCGGGCTTCTCGAGATCCTGGCAGGCGGGACGGTGACGCGCGACACGGCCGCAGGTCTCGGTCTCGAGGCATGGGGTGCCGAGCACGACAGCAGCCGCTTCTCGCTCGATGCCGGAAAGATCGGCCTTGCTGCGGGCAATGTCCTGGGCGAGTGGCGACACGGAGTTCTGGAGGCCCCGGTCTCCGACGGCTTCGACGGCGTCACCTTCGCGCTCCGGGCCGATGCGTGGTCGCGCACCTACCGCTCGCGCCTCATCGCAGGAAACCCCGCCGGCCGCGCCATCTCCGCCGAGGGCGTGACCTTCCTGACCGAGGCCGATCGAGGTGGCGACGCCCGGATTGCGCCGTCCGCAGGCGCGCCCCTGGCCGCACTCGATGCCAATCTCGATGCGATCGCGGGGCGCTACGGTCGCCGGACGGCGGCCTTCGTCGCGGCACAGCTGGAGTATGTCTGGCCGGGAGCGGCGCGTTGATGCCGGGCCCTGATGCCCGGTGCGCGCGTTCGCGATCTGCGTCCCCGAGCGTCGTGTCACGATCCGAAAACCGCCGACCCGCCATCGCGTGCCGCCATCCGAGCGGGGCCGTAGGCATCCCGGTCGTGCGGCGCGTCCCAATCGATCTCCGGCAGGCTCGGCAGGATCGGCGATGCGCTCCTGCCATCGTTGAGATAGGCCGGCTCGACCATCCGTGGAAAATCCACCGTCGAGCGGATGCCGGGATCGGAAATGAGGTCCCGTACGTAGCCCCAGACATGCGGAAGATCCCGGACTCGCAGTCGGCTGCATCCGAAGAGGAAGTGGTAGACAGGGTCGAACCGCACCAGCGTCGGGAAGAGCCGAAGGTCCGAGAGCGTGAGAAGGTCGCCATGCAGGAAGCGCGTCCGCGCGAGACGCCTCTCGAGCCAGAGAAGCGTCTCGAAGACACCCTCCGCCGCCGCGTCGAAATTTGCCTGAGATCTTGCGAAGCCGGCCTTGTAGACCCCGTTATTGAGCGTGTCGTAGATGTGTGCGTCCGTCTCGGCCATCGCCGCCTCGAGCCCAGGCGGCGCGAGCGTCGTGTCTCCGAACGCCCGGTCGAAGGCGAGGAGGATGTCGGCGGACTCGTTCGACACGATCATCCCCGCCTCGACATCCCAGAGAACCGGAACGGTCGAGCGGCCGGTATGGCGCGGATGCCCGTGCGCGTAGAGCTCGTGCAGGTGCCGGATCTCTCTCTCCGTGCCCGGGATCTTCCAGTGATCGCCGCCGGCAAGCGCATATCCCTCGACGCGCGCGCCGTGCGCCAGATGCACCGGAAGCGCGTCCATGCGTTTCACGGCAAGAACGAGGCGCGCGCGGTGGGACCAGGGGCAACTGTCCGATGCGATGAGGAGGAACCTTTCCGGAGTCCGCCGGAGCCGGTCGACGACCGGTTCATCATTCGCTCCTTGAAAGGGGCTTGTCGCCCGCTTGTAGCCGCCTTCGGACCAGATACGGTCCTCCTCGCTCCATTTCCCGTCGATCAGCATGCCCATGGCGTCGCCCTTCCTGAACTCGCCTCAGCTTAGCCGCCTCGAGCCGTCCCCGTCCGTTGCCAAAGCCTCCGGCATCGGTGCATCCTGAGCACCATGCGCGACCTGCCTCTTACCTCCCTTCGCGCCCTGGCCGCCCTTCACCGGTCGGGCGGCGTCCGCGCCGCCGCGCGGCTTCTCGGTGTAACGCATTCGACCGTGAGCCGGCAGATAAGGGATCTCGAGCGCTTCTACGGCGTGCCCCTCGCCGAGGCGGAGGGACGCGGCCTGATCCTCACGCCTGAGGGCGCGGCCCTGGCCGGGACCGCGTCGCGCGCGCTGGAAGAACTGGAGGCAGCCTCCATGCGTCTGAAGGAACGGCGCGGACTTCGCACCGTCACTATCGCGACGACGGCCTCGGTCGCGGTTCGCTGGCTCCTCCCGCGTCTTTCGCGCTTCCGCGAAGAGAACGGCGGGATCGAAGTCTCCGTTCTCACCGAACAGCGTCTCGTCGATCCGGATGGGGAGAATGCCGACATCGCGATCCGGCAGAGCGTCGAGCCGCGGAGCAGGGTCTCTGCTCTGCCGCTGATGGACGACGCGATCTGTCCCGTCATCTCCGCCCGGCACCCGGATGCGGAGCGAATGATGGACTGCCTGCCGCCGGACGCAGCCCTTCTTCATGATCGCGACCCGGAGACGACATGGGCACGTTGGCTCGAAAGACACCCCGCACCCGGCGTCGATGCGTCGAAGGGAGCCCGGTTCACGTCGTCGGATCTCGTGATCAGTGCGGCTTCGGCCGGCCTGGGCTATGCGCTGGCGCGTGAGCGCCTTGTCATGGACGACCTCGCCGCAGGCCTCGTCATGCGCCCATTCAGATCCGAAAGGATCGAGCTTGGAACGGCATACTGGTTGCTCCGCGCGGACCGGACCACGGCAAGCAACCGAAGCGTGGACGCCGTCTCGGACTGGCTCCAGAGAGAAGCGTCGGAGCTGACGGTCACCGTCTGACCTCGTGTTGCGGACGTTCTGGGCGCGGACGTCCTGAGAATCCAGGAAAGCCGGTCGAGCAGATTTGCCGCGAGAGGCGGTGTCGCGGAAGGAGGCGCGGAGGGTCGGCGTCGGTGGCGATCAGCAGGTCCACGAGAAGGCGGACGACCTCGCGCGGCGTGAAATGCTCCCCCGCCGTCTCGTTGGAGATCTCCGAGAAGCGGCGGATCAGCTCCTCGAAGAGGTAGCCCATCTCGAGGTTGGAGACCGTGTCCGGATGCAGGTCGATCTGGCAGAGCCGGTCGAAGGCGGGCCAGGGCAGCTCGGCCCCGTCGAGCTTCTTGAAGATCTCGGTGACCTCGAACTTCTCGATGAAGATGTCCCGGACCTCGGCGTTGAAGCCCGCCACGTAGTCCACGAGGTTGGCGCGCAGCTGGCCGGCATCCTGCTCGCGCATCGTCGCGAAGGTGAAGCGGCTCGCGTTGAAGACCTGCCCGCCGGCGCCGGCCGTGTCCGCCAGGATCATGGTCCGGGTCGCGTCGTCGATGCCGGCCGGCAGGCCTCCGGCCGTCCTGAGCACGGCCTCCTTGGTACCCTCGAGCAGGCAGTCGAGGCGCCGCAGGATCACGAAGGGCAGGACGATCTTGCCGTAATCCGACTGTCTGAAGTCGCCGCGCAGGAGCTCGGCCAAGGACCAGATGAAGCCCACATGGGTGGAAATCGTGTCGCGGCTCATGGAGCGCTTCCTTCTTCGGTCCGCTCCACGTGGCGGAGGTATCGGGCGAATTCCGGGTCCTGGATCGACCATTTCCCGAAGACCTTGTGGACGAGGTTGCGGCGCGAGAGCGTGGCCAGGGCGGAGCTGATCCGCCCCTTGCTCACCGGCTCGCGGAGCTCGGCCGCCATGTCCTCGAGCGCCGCCCGGCCCGTGAGCCCGTCGCTCCCCTCCGCCAGGCGGACGAGGATCAGCCGGTGCAGCACGGTGAGCTCCGCCCAGACGCGGTTGTAGCCCTGCCGCTCAGAATACTCGTCGAGCAACAAACGGTGCGCCTCGCGCAAGCCTGTCCCTGGGCGCAGGGACATCGTCTCGAGGGCGCGGCGGAACGCGTAGGGCGAGCGGTCGACTTCCTCGAGAAAGCTCATCGCCTCGGCCGTGTCCGCGCGGCTCCCCGTCGCCGCCTCCTGGGCGCCGAGCATGTGCTCGACGAACTCGATCCCGAGGGGCGGCAGCGTCTCCTGGATCCCGTAGGCGAGGAAGGGCGCCTCGCGCTCGGCGAACATCGCGCGAAGCCCGTCCATGTTCGATCCCGTGAAGATCGCCTTGATCAGCGGGCGGCGCTTGTCGAGGCTCGTGCGCAGGCCTGCTACGAAGCCGCGATGGCCCTCGGAGGCAAGCTCCTGGATCTCGTCGAGCAGGAGGAGCGCGGGCTTCTCCTGGGTGGCCGGCAGATTGCCGATCAGGTCGTCGAGGTCGAGCTGCGCCGAAGACGCGCCGACCTCCGCGCCGCCGGAAAGGTCGATCTCGCCGCCGATCCCCATCGGCGCCACGCGCAGCTTCGGCTTCATCTGCCTCCAGGCATCGCGGGTGCGCGTCCACAGGCCCGGCTCGGCCAGCGTCGTGCGGAGCGCATGCGCGAGGATCGTCACGGGCGGCTCGGAGGCCTGCCAGAAGCTCGCGTAGACCACGGAGATGCCGCTCTTTGCCGCCTCCGGCGCGACGTCGCGCAGCAGGAACTGCGTCTTGCCGGTCCGGCGCGGCCCGTAGATCGTGATGGCGTCGGCGCCCCCGCGCAGCAGGGTCCGCAGGACACGGTCGCGGAACTCGGTCCGCGGGTAATGCCAGGGGTCGGTCGCCATTGGTCTCTACCTATCGAGACTGGTCTCGCGGAGCAAGACTTATCGAGACCACGCGCGCATTCGGAGCAGGATTGCTCGTCGTCGTCCCCGTTCCGAGGCTATAGCGAGCGCCGTTATCTTGCGGCCCACGCAAAATCTTGCAGGTGATTCAAGATCCCCCAAGATCCGGCTCGACTCGGCCGCCTCAGGTCATCGCCGTGCGCCGATGCGCGGCATGTCCGCCACCACGATCTGCTGGCTCGCCGGATCGAAGCAGTAAGTAGATCCGGAGGCACCGCGCCGGGTCGTGGGTGTTGCCGTCCTTCTTCAGGTGCCAGGTCTTCGCGGGAGACGGGCGCGGGCGTCGCGGTCACCAGGGGGACCCTCCCGGAGTATTCCGACGCGCTATGGCGGGCTACAGGGCCCGCTGGCACTGATCTCCGAAAGTCCCCGGAACGGCGCCCTCAGGCGGGGCGGTCGTTCCCCGATCCTCCGGCAGCCCTCTGGAGCGGATGGGTCGGGGCCTTGACCGCAGGCCCGTGATGCGAAGGAGATCAGGAGGATAGCGAAAGGGAACCCATGATCCAGGTTGCGGATATCGACGCCTTCCAGACGGAACTGCGCATCACCTATCGGGGGGAAACCTACCTCGCGCGAGACAATGGCGCGGTGCTGCGCAGGGCCAGTGAGGGCAGGCGCGTCCGGCCGCTCGACGAGACGTGGACCTTCGGTAATCCCTGCGCGAGCACGGGGTACATGACCCTGGCCGACCACAAGGTGCACCGCATCGTGGCGACCGGGTTCCATGGAGAGGAGCCGAGCCGCAGGCATGTGGTCGACCACATCGACACCAACCGCCGCAACAACCGTCCCGAAAATCTTCGCTGGGTCACCCGTCTCGAGAACGTTCTTCTGAACCCGATCACGGCGAAGCGCATCGAGCATCTCTACGGGAGCATCGAGGCGTTCCTGGCCAATCCCCGAGAGCCGCAGCGCGGGACCGTGACGCGCGACTTCGAGTGGATGCGCGCGGTGACACCCGACGAGGCCGAGGCGAGCCTTGCGCGGATGACGGCCTGGGCCCGGGCCGAGACGCCGCCCGGGGGCGGCGGCTCGCTTGGGGACTGGGTGTTCCGTCGCAGGACGGACGCGTCCGGATCCGGCGCGGCGGGGACGCGGCAGGCGCCGTATGAGCAGCCGCGGACGGAACCCGAGCTCGTTGCCTCCAGAACCCCCGGAGCGGCGCAGCGCTTCTGGCGCGTGCCGGTGGCGTTCCCGCTCTGCCCGAAGCCGTCCGAGCCGGATTCGCTCTCGGTCTATGCCGCACGCCTCGAGCCGGGGGCCGTCGCCATCGTCTCGCCCTGGGGAGAGACGGTGGTCAATCCCACGGCGACGTCCGCAGACGGAACGGAGATCTACCTTCTCGGCGACATGGGGGAGGAGGCTGTCAAGCGATGGTCGCTCGCCCGGATCACCCTCGAGAACGGCAGCCTCGTCCACGAGAGCCACGGTACGTTCTTCAGCCACGAAGGCGCCGAGAACGACTTCATGGAGCTGCGAGGGCCGCCGAGGACGACCGAGGACTCGATCGACGATTACTGCTGAACGGGCGGCCAGGATCGCCGGGCCGCAGGAATCCGGCATGTGCCCGGCCGCCCGCCCAGGCCGCCCTCGGCCCCGGGCTCCCGGAGGCCCCGTGGCGCCACGAGGGCCTCTACGTGCCCCTGTCGTGCCTCCCGGTGCCTCCAGGCCCCGGGAGGGGCCTCTCAGCGCCTCTGCGTGGCCCGGCGGCCTGCGCATCCCATCCCTGGCCCCGCGGCCCCCTGGAGGCGCTCTCCGGGCCTCTCAGCGCCCCGCTGACCCTCCGGGTACCGGAGAGCCCCCAGGACGTCCCTGAAGCGCCAGGCAGGCTCTCCACGCCTCCCAGGGGCGGTGGAGGGACCCACGCCCCGGGAGCGGCCCCCTCAGCGCCTCCAGGAGCCCTCCCGGGGTCCCCGACCACCACCCCGGTGCCCTCGGGGACGGGAGACAGCCTCCGGCGGCTTTCGTGGGGCAGGGGCCTTCCGGGAGGAAACCTCCTCGTCCAGCGCCCCGGACCTCCGTCGGGAGCACCCCCGTGGCTCCGGAAGGCCGCCTCGAAGCGGCCTCGAAGGCGCCCCTGAAAATGCGAGCGAAATCAGTTACTTGCGGATCTGTAATAATCCGACACGGCTAAGATACTGATCGCAAACGATTATTACAATATTACAGTATTACACTCCAGGATGAGTGTATCGCGTGTGTGTGCGTGCGTGCGTGCGCGTATGCGTGTGTGTGTGCACGTGTAGTACTTTGTCTGAATCTTGTAATAGTGTAATAATATATATAAAAGATAAGCAGATCAATGCTTTGCACCTATTACATCATGTGTAACAGGCCGCCGCGTTGTAATAATCAACGTCGCCTCGGAAAGCATTGTGAAGTAACGAAAAAAGGCGTTTGAGCGTTATTACAAACTTTCGGCCGCACGGCTCCGGGCGCCAGATCGGGGGTCGCCGGGGTGGGTCCGGCGTCGCCCCGATGAGCCCGGAATCCCGTCCCGGCCGCCCCCGGCTCGCCCCGGATTATTACAAGTCGACCGCCGGGGGCGCCCCCGACCCGCCTCCCCGGAGCGTCCCCGCGCCGGGACCGCAGTCCCCGTTCCGGCGGCTTTCCAGGGCCCGTTCCGACGGTCGACGCTGCCTGGCCTGATCCTGTTGCCGATGGCGCTGATCGTCGAGCCGCAGCTCCCGCCCCTGACGGCGACGAACCTTGCCGGACTGCTCCGGCTCGGCGTGATCGGAGCTGCGGCCAGCTATGTGCTCTGGTTCCGGGGTGTCGCCCGCCTCGAACCCGGCGCGGTCTCGATGCTCGGCATGATGAGTCCCATGACGGCCGTGATCCTCGGCTGGGTCGTGCTGGGCCAGTCCCTGTCGCCGCTGCAGGGGCTCGGTGCCGCCATCATCCTTGGTTCGGTCTGGGCGGGACAGCGGGCCAACCGCCCATCAACTGACACCACCCCTGTGCTTCCAACCCCATCGCCGGCGAAAGCCGCATGATCGCCATTCCAGAAAGGATTATCCGAATGCCCGTTCTCACGATCACCCCCGATCTCGCATGGAAAGCGCGCCTTGCCGGGCTGCTCTACTTCGTCATCATCACTGCGGGCCTCGGCGCCGAGCTTGGCTTACGGGGCCCGCTGATCGACTTCAGCGATGCCGATGCCACCGCCGCCGCGATCCTCACGGCACCCGCCCGGTTCCGCCTCGCCATCGCCGCCGATCTCGTGATGGCGCTCAGCGATGCGGGGCTTGCGATCCTGCTCTATCTGATCTTCCGCACCATGGCGCCGGGCCTTGCCCTCTCGGCGATGGTGTTCCGCCTGATCCAGACGGTGCTGATCGCTGCAAGCCTCATGGCGCTACTGACGGCCTTGCTCGTGCTGACCCGCGCCGAGGGTCTGACCGACGCTCCGACGCTGGCGCTGGTGTTCCTCGACCTGCACGCGCACGGCTACGACCTCGGGCTTGTCTTCTTCGGCAGGAACAGCCTGATCATGGGCTTGCTGGTGTGGCACTCAGGCCTCTTCGCGAAGGTATTCGGTGCGGGGTTGGCGCTGGCCGGACTGGTCTATCTGACCGGCAGCGGCCTGCGGTTCTTCGCCCCCGACCTGTCATCGGCGTTCATGCCCGCCTATGGAGTGACGATCTTCGCCGAGACGGCGTTCTGTCTGCGCCTGCTTTTGCAACGAGGCGTGTCATGATCCCGGCCTCTTCCCAAACGCCACGCCCCGCCGTCCCCCTTTTGGCATGGCAGATTGCGGTCAGACATCCCGTCGCACATGCCCGCGCTCGGGACCCGGAGACCCCCTGTGACGTCGGATATCGTTCGTGGTATTTTCTCACCTGATTTTTCGCTCCACGCGTCGAACGGACTCTCAGGAGACGAAGAAGGACCTCAACACCTGTCATGAAAGCACTCATCGCTCTTGTCCCGATCGTCGGTATCGGCGTCCTCTCGCTGGGGCTTCTGCTGTTCCTGGATCGACGCGCCGATCGCCTGGAGCGGGAAAGGCTGACCGCGCTCCAACCCGCGGCGCCCGAGCCATTCGATCCGCGGATGGTGGCGGACCTGCCCGAACCCGCCCGGCGCTATTTCGGCTACACGATCCGCCCGGGCACACCGATCCTTCCGGTGGCGGAGATCGAGATGCGCGGAGAGTTCAGTCTCGGCACTAAGCAGGCCCCCAACTACCAGCCGATGGAGGCGCACCAGATCCTTGCCGCGCCGGAGGGATTCGTCTGGGCCATACGCACGACCGGCGGCATGCCCGTATCCGGATCGGATTCCGGCCGCTGGACACGGTTCCGCATCTTCGGACTGATCCCGGTGGCCCGTCTCGGCGGCGATCCGGACCACACGCGTTCGGCCTATGGGCGGTATGTGGGCGAGGCCGTGATCTGGTCACCGGCCGCGGTGCTGCCCGGGCCAGGTGTGTCTTGGGAGGCGGTGGACGAGGATACCGCCCGCGTAACGGTCGCGCATGGCGGCCTCGCACAGGCCGTGGATGTCACCGTCGATGCCGAGGGCCGGCCCGTCACGGCCGTCTTCCAGCGCTGGAGCAATGCCAATCCGGACAAGGAGCACCGGTTGCAGCCCTTCGGCGCGACCATGTCCGACTTCCGCGAGGTCGGCGGATACCGCCTGCCGTTCCGCGTCGAGGCGGGCAACCTCTATGGCACGGAGGCCTACTTCCCGTTCTTCCGCGCCGAGGTGACCTCCATCAGCTTTCCCGGCGCAGAGCCATGAGTTGGACGGCCCGAAGGCGCGCGCTGTCTGTCGTCACAGCTATGGCCCTCTGGCCGGTCGTCGCGGTTGCTGCGCTCGCGGACGAGGATGCGGAGATTGCCACGCGGCTCGATGCGCTGGCCGACGCTGTCATGGTGACCGATCAGGTCCCGGGCGCCATCGCAGCCGTGGTCAGCGGCGACACGGTGATCCTGCGCGGCTATGGGATCGCCGATCTCGACGGCGGGATTGCGGCCGGTCCGGACGACACACGCTTCGAGATCGGCTCGATCACCAAGCTCTTCACCTGGATCGCGGTCATGATGCTGGTCGAGGAGGGGCGTCTCGACCTCGGGTCGGACGTGGCGCAATACCTTTGGGACGTGGAGGTGCCGGGGACCGAGCCGCTGACGCTCACGCAGCTGATGAGCCACCGCGGCGGCTTCGAGGAGAGCTACGCGATTTTCGATCCGGCCGTGGCGACGCTGCCCCGTGCCGAGGCGCTGTCGGTCGCGGCGCCCGACCAGGTCTTTCCGCGCGGCGAGATCACCTCCTATTCCAATTGGGGCGCGGCGCTGGCGGGGCACGTCGTCGAGGAGGTGTCCGGGCAGCCGTGGGAGAGCTTCGTCGAGGCGCGCATCCTGGGTCCGCTCGGCATGGACGACACGACTACGGCCGAGCGGCTGCGGCGGCCGGATCAGCCCCCGCTGGCCGGCAGCTACCGCATGCAGGGCGGCGTCGCGCATCCGGCCTTCCGGGTCGATATCGGCGCCTTCGGACCTGCCGGCGCCATCGCCAGCACCGCTGCCGACATGGCGCGCTTCCTGCGGTTCCTCATGGGGAACGGCGCGCTCGATGGGGTGCGCCTCCTGCAACCCGAGACGATGGTGCGCCTACGCACACGTCTCTTCGACGACCGGCCGCAGGCGGCGGACATGGCGCACGGGTTTCAGGCGCGGCCCATGTGCGGCGCCACGGTTTACGGCCATGGCGGCGGCGTGGACGAGTTTCTCTCCAACCTCGCTTTCATCCCCGAGATCGGCGCCGGAGTGTTCCTCTCGCAGAACGGGGGCAAGGGCGCAGATCTGCCGCTAATGGTGCCGACGGAAATCATCGGCGTGCTGGCAGCGCGGTCCGGGCTGGAGGCGGCCGCGCCAAAGCCTGTGGCCGATGCCGCCGCCCGCGCCGTCGAGGCGGCAGGGCGCTACCTCACGAACCGCCGGACGTTCTCGGGACCGGGGCAGCTTCTGGCGGCACTTTCACCCATGACCGTGACCGCACTGCCCGATGGCACGCTGCTGATCCCGACGCCGCTGTCGCAGGGGCCCGTGCGCCACGACCCCGTCGCGCCCGATATCTGGCAGGACGCCCACGGCGCGCGCGTGGCCTTTCTGCGGGACGGGACGGGGCGGATCACGCGGCTTGCCGACGGGACGGGCGCGCAGACCCACGAACGGCTGCGGGGCCTGGCCGATCCGGTCTGGCTGTGGCTGGCGCTGGGGCTGGCGGCGCTGCTCTCGGTCTCGAGCCTTCTGGGACTCACATGGCGGCATGGCCTGCACGGCGGCACGAGGGCAGGCACGCTGGTCACTGCCGTTCCGCTGGCCGGCGCGCTCTCGGTCATCGGGCTGATCGGAGCGGGCGCCGCGGCGGGCCTCGCGGCGTCACGACTCGGCTCGCAGTTCCTTTTCGACCAGCCGCAACCGACGCTGGAATCCTTCCTTGCGATGGGCGACGTGGTGGCGATCATGGCCGCAGCCGCGCTCGTGGCGCTCGTACCGATCTGGCGCGTCGCGGGCTGGAGCCTCTGGCGGCGCATCCACGACACGTTCTTCGCGTTTTCGCTCGCGGCCCTCGCGGCCTTCCTGCTGCGCTGGGGGCTGGCCTTCGGCGGGCCGATCTGATGCACGTCTCGCGGGGTTTCGGAAGGAAGGCTTCGCCATGACGGCGCTGATCCTGCTCACACAGGTCGCGATGCCCCTGGCCCTGTTGGCTTGGCTCGGTCTCTGGCCCGCCGGCAGCGTGGCCGGGGTTCTGCTTCAGGCGGCAGGCACGGGCGCGTTTCTCTTCGCGCTGGCGCGGGTGGCGCAATGGGCGGTGCCGGTCTGGTGGCTGCCGTGGGTCTATGGTGCGCTCTGGCTTGTGCTCACCGGCGCCGCGTTCCTGCGCCGGGATGTCCCCGGCCTGCCCTGGCTGCCCGACGCGCCGGCGGGATGGGTCGCGGCCGCCGTGTCGGTTGTGCTCCTGGGTCTCGGCGGCTGGTATGGGGCACGGGCGATGCTGGGGCAGCGTCTGCCGCCGGTCGAGGTGGTGGACATCGCCAATCCCTTCGGCCCCGGGCGCTATCTGGTCGGCCATGGCGGCTCCAACACGCTGGTGAACGGGCATATGCGGACGCTCGATGCCAGCGTCGCGCGGTTCCGGCCCTGGCGCGGTCAATCCTACGCAGTGGACTTCTTCGGGTTGGGACCGTTGGGCCTGCGGGCCCGGGGTTGGCGGCCTGCCGATCCCGCCGCCTACGCCATCTTCGGGGCCGAGCTTCGCGCGCCCTGTGCCGGCACCATCGTCGCGGCCGAGGGCGACTGGCCGGATTTCGAGGTGCCGCAGGAGGACCCGGTCAACCGGCTCGGCAACCATGTGATCCTGCGCTGCGGCGCGGCCGAAGTCGTGCTGGCGCACATGCGGCAAGGGAGCATCCCGGTCACGCCCGGCGACAGGGTGGCCGTGGGCGACCGGCTGGGCGAGGTCGGCAATTCCGGCGCCTCGACCGAGCCGCATCTTCACATCCACGCGCAACGGCCCGCGCCCGAGGGTGCGCCGCCGATCTCGGGCGATCCGCTCGGGCTTCGCATCGATGGCCGGTTCCTGGTGCGGGGCGATCGTCTGTCCGGCGCGCGAATCTGATCGGCCGCTCAGGACAACCAGGTCAGGGCAGCCAGAACCAGCACGATCGGCAACCGGGCCAGACCGATCCGCCGCCATGTCTTCGGGTCGGACACGGAAGACACGGCGGCGCGCCCTCTCGGATTGAAGACCAGCGCGGCCGACTTGACCACCCAGAGCGCCGGGACACCGGCGACCAGCGTCCAGCCGGCCCAGGTCCTGCCCGCTTCAGAACGCAGGGCGAAATCCAGCGCGCCAAGGCCCCAGAGTGCGAGCAACAACGCCGCCAGACCCCATACCGGCCACGGCCGCCGGGCGCCGCCATAGGCCCAAGTCTCCAACCTGCCCCAGCGTTCGGGGACGAGGAGCATGCCGAAGCTCGTAGCCGCGGCCAGACCTGTCAATGAGACGCCGAAGATCGTGAGCCATGGCAGGGTCATTCGATGTTCCCGGCCGCGATCCCGGCCGCAAAGCCGCGCACCGTCTCCACGAAGCGATCGGTCTCGGTCAGGAACGGCGCATGGCCCGATCCGTCGAACACCTCCATCCGCTTGCCGAGCGGGGCCTCGACCGTCCCGAACCAGTCGCGCACCAACGGGACCGGCGTGTTCCAGTCCTGCGCGCCCGAGATCAGCAGCATCGGCACCGGCATGCGCGGCACCTCGGCGATCAGGTCGCGCGCGAGGTACTCGGCCCACATCGGCCCGCTGCCACGGTTCGCACCGTCGAGCCAGCGCCGGTAGTCCGCCAGCCGGTATTCCGGCGCTGGGAGCGCGTGCGGCAACATGGACAGCAGCGAGACGTTCATGCCGCCGCCATGGGTCTCGACCTCCTGCATCAGACGGACGTAGAGATCGTGGTCGCGGAAGGCCTGCGGATCCATGTCCGCAAGATCGGATGGGGCAACCTCCCTCAGCCAGTCGAGTGTAAGCGCCGCGCCGCGCAGCGTGTCCACCTGCTGGCCGATACCGATGTAGCCGGCGTAATCCTCGGGCAAGCGCGCCACCAGCCGCGCGCCGAGCATGGTGCCCCAGGAATGGCCGAGCACGATCACCGGCTGCTCGCCCACGCGTTCGCGCAACAGCGCGGTGACCTCCCGCGCTTCCATGAGGAACCGCTCGAGCGTCATCGTCGCCGGGTCGAAATCAGGCGGGTTCGACTTGCCCGCGCCGCGCTGGTCCCAGTGGACGACGACGAAATCCCGTTCCAGGTCGCCCGTCAGGCCATGGATCGGCATCTGTGCCGCGCCCGGCCCGCCGTGCAGCCACAGCAGGATCGGGTTGGCGCGGTCCGCCCCCCGGATGAGGAGCCACTGCGTCATGCCGCCGATCTCGGCCGCGACCAGTTCTGCAATCGGGTTGGGGCCGGCGACGGAGGAGGTTCGGGCCGGCAGGCATTTCCAGATCAGTCCGCAGGCCAGCACCGCGATCAGGACGAGGGAGGCAAAGCGCAGGAAGGTCATCGCCGCCGCTCCGGAGCGAGGGCCAACGCGGAAAGACCAAGCCCGGCAAGGCCCGAGGCCGCGCCAAGCCAGGGCCACAGGCCCGGCAGGATCGAGAACAGGAAAAGATAGTCCTGCGCTGCGGCCCAGAGGGGCCAGAGGATCAGGGCTGCGCCGACCCCGCCCGCCGTGCGCCGTGCAAAACGGAGGCGTCTTCCGGGCCGTGACGCCATCCAGATGCCAAGCGCCCCGACGAGGAGGCCGAGTGCGATGCCGATACGCGCCGCCCGCTCGGCCAGAAGGACGCGCGACATACCGACCGGTGCCACGCCAAGGCTGTCCGACCAGTCCCGCAGGAGGGCCGCGAAAAGCGGCCAGGCCCGCTGGCTGTTCGACAGGATCACGATGCCGTCGCCGGTCTCGGGCACGAGGTGCATGTGGCTCATCCAGCCGTATCCCTGGCCGCCATGCCAGACCGCATGCCGCCCGTCGGAAAGCGTTTCGGTGAAGTGCCCGAGCGCGTAGCCTTCCGCGGCGAAGCCGAACAGTCCGCCGACCGCCACCTCGGGGTGGTGCAGGCTGGCCACGCCCTCGGGCGAGAGCACGGATTGTTCTGCGCCCGCCATCCCGGCGATGGCGAAACGCGCGATGTCGGCAGCGGTCGCGTGCAGCCCGCCCGAGGCGCGCCCCGGATAGACATAGGCTGTGACGGGGCGTCCCCGCAGGTCGTGGCCCACGGGCATGTTCGCGCCGGTCCAGTCGAAACTCGCCCCCGGCATGCCAAGGGGCGAAAGCACCTCATGCGCCATTAGCCCGGCGAAATCCTCACCCGTGCAGCCCTCGATCACGAGTTCGAGCAGGTTGTATCCGGTGTCGGAGTAGGAAAACCCGGTCCCCGGGGCGGCGATCAGTCTGAAATCCTGCGCGATGTGTTCGGGCAAGCCGGGCCTCGGCCCCTCGGGCGGGAAGCGCGCGGCGTAGTCGCCGAGGCCGATACCGGCGCTGTGTCTCAGGAGCGCGCGGGGGGTAATCAGATCCGCGCCTTCGGGCAAGCGCCAGCGCGTCAGGCAAACGTCGATGGGCGCGTCAAGGCCGAGCCGCCCGGTCTCGGCCAGGCGCATCGCGCCCCAGGCGGTGAGAGGCTTGGACAGGGACTCGACGCGGAACAGGGCATCTTCCGTCATGGGGATGCCGCGTTTGGGATCGGCCATGCCAAAAGCACCGGTCCACACCGCCTCGCCATCGCGCAGGAGCACGATGACGGCCCCGGCGACGCCATCGGACTCGATCCGGGCCGATGCCGTTTCTGACAAGCGGGTCCTCAAGGGGGATGCGCCGTCCTGCGCCACGACGGCGGATGCAATCAGGGTGAGCATGGCCATCAAGGTCAGGGCCGCGTCGCGGAGCCGGGCAACCGGGGTCATCCGGCCTTTCCCTGTCCTGTCATGCGCCCCGGGCAATGTTCAATCCAATCGCGATGCACCATTGAAGATACGCCCAGGTCAGCAGCCGCTCGAACAGGCCAACCTGATCGGTTTCCGCCAGCACGATGGTCACGGCCGCCAGCCCCGCACCAGCTACGGCGGTCGCCCGGGAATAGCCTGCGAAGCGATGCCATTGTGGTGACGCGCGCATGGCGCCGCCGACCAGCCAGATCGCAATCAGGATCGAGAGGCCCATCGGGATCGCGATGAAGATGTGGAGCGTCCCGCGCAGCGATACGAACGGCTCGCAACCGGGGTCACAGGGAAAGAACAGCGTGAGGATCACGCCCGCGAGCCCCGCAAGGCCCAGCATGACGGGACCGGCGGGCATGGCCGCGTCGGGATGGATCACCCGGTGGAGGCCGACGGCAAACGGGATGACCAGCGCGTGATAGAGCAGCAGGACGGGATCCACGACCGGCTTGGCCGCCGCGCCGCGTTCGACCAGTTCGCTGATCGCGTCCGACCAGGCCGAGTAGTCGGGGGTCAGCGCAATCCCCAAGCCGTCGGCCAGCGCAAAGGCGGCTGCCGCGAGCACGCCGCAACCGCCCAATAGGCGTGTCGAGCCTTTTCGCGCGGTTTCCGTCATGGAACCCTTGGAAGCACATCGTTCAACAGGATTTCCGTGGCCCGCGCGGGTTCCTCGAAGAGCGGGCTGTGGGCGGAGTCTTCAAAAACGTAGAACCCCTTCACCGGCGCTTCTATCGCGTCGAAAAAGGCGCGCGAGAGGTCCGGGTGGGCGGTCCGGTCGTGGCGGCCGACGAAGAAGTAGATCGGAAGGTCGAATTCGGTCAGCCGCGCGCTCAGGTCGTCGCGCAGCAGGTCCTCCCAGAAAAAGGGCCGCGACCAGAGCTTGCCGCGCCAGACGTTGATCTTGTCCATCAGCGTATAGGCCCGCACCCGCCAGACCGGCAGGAAGATGCCCGTGATCACGGAGTCGATGTCGCGGGTATGCCCGACGCCCGCCCGGTGCATCGCGGCATCGCGCAGCCGCATCCATTCCGGCGACGTGCCCGCCTCCATGCTGACCGGTGCGGCCTCCAGCCGGTCGACCATGGCCGTGTCGCCGCGCGCGCGGTAGGTGTCGAGCAGGACGGCATGTGCCATGACCTCGGAGCGCAGTTGATGGACGATCTGGGCCATGCCGACATAGGCGAGGAACCGATCGGGTGCCGCGGCGGCGACCTGTATGCCGAGATAGCTGCCCCAGGAATGACCCAAGAGCAGGATTCGGTCCTGATCGAAGCGGTCGCGCAGGTAATCCGCCACTTCGATCGTGTCGGCGATCATCTGCTCCATGGTCATCGTCTCGGGCGGGATATCGGGGGCAAAGGACATGCCCGCCCCGCGTTGTTCCCACCAGACCATGGTGAAATGACGCTCCAGCCCCGTCGGATAATCCAGTTCCATGAAGAGCTCGGTCATGCCGGGACCACCATGGAGGAACAGCAGGACCGGGTTGGCGGGGTCGACGCTCTGGATGATCATGCTTTGCGGGATCCCACCGATCACTATGGTGACACGCTCGGACAGGCTGCCGGGGATCACGTCGCCCATCGCATCGCGCAACGGGTCCGGTCGGCCGGGGCTGATGGCGACAAGCCAGGCTAGGCCCAGGGCGAGGCCGGTCAGAAGGATCAGGCCCGCCACCATCATGACCCTGCCCACCCTGTTGATGAGAGACCGGCGGGTGGTGCGTGATGCCATGTCGTGGGTTCCTCCCTGCACGGCCCCATTTCTATCGTCCATGTTCCAGCAGCGTGGTTTCAAGGCCGTCCAGCTCGGCACGATCCAGCACCCGCCCCCCTATGATGACCATTTGCGGATCGCGCAGCGTCGAGAGGTCATCCAGCGGGTTGGCGTCCAGCAGCACAAGGTCCGCCCGCCGTCCGGGCGCGATGGTGCCGTCCTGATCGGTCAGCTCGAAGAAGCGCGGCGGGGCCACGGTCGCGGAGTAGAGCGCCTCGCGCGGGGTGAGGCCGATGGCCACGTAAAGGTCCAGCTCGTCGAGCAGCGAGAAGCCGTGGAACAGGTAGGGATTGGCGAAGGAAGCATCGGTGGAGGCGAGGATCGGCACGCCCGCCCGATGCGCCATGAGGAAGGTCAGCCGGTCTAGCGCGATGCTGTCCTCGGCCAGCGCGCGCACCTCGTCCGTCATCGCCTCCAGCCGGAAATCGGGGCGGCCCCAGGCCGAGCGTACCTCGGCCGGGACCATCCGCATCCGGGGCGTGTCCGGCCCGGGCCAGTTGCCGGTGTAGAAATCGGCCACGACCAGCGTTGGGCTAACATGCATCTCGGCCTGTGCCAGCCGCGCCAGCACGGCGTCGCACAGGGTTTCGTCCCATGTCTCGAGGATGATCCGGTTGCGCGCCGCCATGATCTCGAAGACGCGGGTAAGGTCTGCGCCCTCGGCCATGGCGGTGCGCAATGCGTCCAGCATGGCCCCTTCTTCGGTCGAGCAGGCCATGGCCACCCGCCCGAAGTGCTCCATCCCCGCCTGACCGGCGTCGATGGCGGTGCCGAGCGCGACCCGTTCGGGAATGTGGCCCACGAAGGGCAGCCCGGCGTCACGGGCCGCTTCGGCCAGCGCGAGGTAGGTCGCTTCGTCCAGCATCGAGTAGGCCTTGACGGCGGCCCAGCCTTCGGCGGCGATCCTGTCCACGACGCCCCGCGCCTCGCTGGCCGTGTCGGCGAGGAACATGCCGGGCCACGATCCGGGGCTTGCATCGACCCATGCCCCGGCGAGGATCAGACGCGGGCCCAGCACCTCCCCCGTCTCGATCCGGGCCTGCAACGCCTGCTGTTCGGCGATGGGCCAGAGCGCGCCCATGTCGCGGACGCCGGTGACGCCGTTGATGAGGTAAAGCGGCAGGGCCGTGTCCGGTTCGTCCGGCGTGGAGAAGATGTGGACATGGCTGTCCCAGAGGCCCGGGATCAGGTAGCCGCCTGCACCGTTCACGGGCGTGGTTGTGTCCGAACCCAGATCTTCGCCGACCTCCGCGATCAGACCGTCACGGATCAGCACGGACTGGCCCGGAGACAATGTGCCCTCGGCCACGTCGACGATGGTCACATCGGTCAGCAGCGTGTCGGATTGCGCCTGTGCCTGCGCCGGGATCCCGAGGGGCAGGGCGCAGGCGAGGATGACGTGAAGCAGGTGCCTCATTGCTCCGTCACCCTCAGGACGAGTTTTCCCGCCACCTCGCCCGCTTCCACCCGCTCATGGGCATGCTGCACCTCGGCCAGCGGCAGCACCTCGGCGACCACGGGGGCGATGCGGCCCTGCGCCAGCATCTCGAAGAGCGTCGCCAGATCGTCGCGGAACCACTCGGGGTGTTTCCGCCGCATCGCGCCGATGGAATAGAACGCGGTCGCGTGGCCGTTCGGCAGCCAGTCCCAGAGCTTCAGCTTCACGAGATCCATCGGGATCGAGCCGCCGCGGCCCAGCACCTCTTTCGTAAAGCCGAAAGCCACCAGCATGCCGCCCGGCTTCAGCGCATGGAGCGACCGCGCGAGGCTGTCGCCGCCCAGCGGGTCGAAGACGGCATCGACCCCGCCCGTGGCCTCCAGCACCGCCACCTCGGGCGCATCGGCTTCCAGCGGCGTCGCGCCAAGGCTGCGGATCAGGTCGTGCTTGGCGGCGACATCGGTGCCGAAGGCCGCGATCCCCGCATCGCGCGCCAGTTGCAGCATGGCCGTGCCGACCGCGCCCCCCGCGCCGTGGATCAGCAGGCTTTGGCCCGCCTGCAATTTCGCCACGCGGGTCAGCATCTGGTAGGGCGTGACCGCCGACAGGATCATGCCCAGTGCATCGACATCCGACACGCCCTCGGGCACCGGCGTCAGCCTGTCCTCGGGCAGACAGATGTAGTCGGCATAGGCGCCGATGGTGGTCAGGTCCGCCACCCGGTCGCCTGGCGCGAACCGCACGGCACCCGGGCCGGTCGCGTCGACGATCCCCACCGTGTCGTAGCCCGGGGTAAAGGGCGGCTTGTCCTTCACATCCGGGTACATGCCCTTGCGGATCATCACGTCGGTGAAGGCGGCGCTGGTCACAAGGACGCGGATGCGCACCTCGCCCGCTCTGGGCTCGGGCAGGTCCACGACCGTCTCCAGCACGAGGTTTTCGGGGCCGCCGAAGGCGTTCAGTCTGACACGGGTCCAGGGCATCTTGTCTCTCCTTGCGGGGTCAGGACCGCCCCGTCTGGCTCACGAAATCGGCGATCTCCCGGGTCAGGCCGTCGTCATGGCCCAGCCAGATGTGTCCGCCGTCTGGGTAAAGGATCAGTCGTGCGTCGGGGATGCGGTCGGCCAGCAGGCGCGCGGTGTCCGCGGTGCCGAAGAGGTCATCCTCGCAAGACAGGATCAGGGTTGGCACGCCAATCCGCTGGTATGCCGTGGGCGAGGGCGTTCCAGCCCAGAAGCCGTCGGTTCGCAGGCCGTCGACTTTGCGGCTGATCGGGAAAATCTGGTCAAGGATCGTGCGGGCGCGCAGGCGTTCGGCTTCCGGGACCTGAGTGAGAAGAGCCGGATCGGTCGCCAGCAGGGTGCGGATCATCTGACCGGGCGCGAGGCGCGACAGGGACCAGAATGCGAAATCCGAGCCGAGCACGGCGCCCACGGCAAGCCGTTGCAGTGCCGTGAATTCCACCGGGTCGCGATCCGTCAGGTTCGCTGCCGGGACGATCAGGACAAGATGCGAACACCGGTCGGGATGGCGCAAGGCAAACTCGGCCGCCGTCAGTGCCCCGGCCGAGCCCCCTGCGACGGGCAGTCGGTCGATGCCCAGATGGTCGAGCAGTTCGACCAGCGTGTCGGCCTGATGCACGGGCGAGGCGTCGTCGGGAAAGGCGCTGCCAAGGTAGCCGAAGCGCGAGGGTGCAACGATGCGGAAGCCGCTCCGGCGCAGCCCGGCCGCGAAGAGGAGCCCCTGGTCGAACCCGCCGCCGGTTCCGTGGATCATCATCAGGGGCGGGCCGTCACCGGCGACCGCGTATTCCAGCGGCCCCGCGCCTGTCTCGATCACGGATCCTTGCCCGAACAGCCTGCCGCCGGCCTGCTTGCGGGCCTCGTGGAACGCGCCCGCGGTATAGCCGCCACCGCCCAGGGCCAGCCCGCCAAGGCCCAGAAGAAGGGCACGCCGCGTCGTCATGTTGGCACCGCGGCAAACCGGGGCGCCAGCCTGTCCGTCCAGGCGGCGATCCTTTCCCGGTCTCGCCTGTCGCCAACCGGGGATTTCACGAGGCGCACGGCGAGGCGATCGAGGAAAGACAGGCGTGCGGGGTCGATCATGCCTTCGAAGAAGACCTCGTCGGTGGGCGTGATCAGATCGCGCGCCTCCGCGGTGTATTTCGCGCTCTCTTCCACGGCGGCGGGACCGTCGCCAAGTGCGAGCATGTGCATGGTGAAGAAGGCGACCGGCATGGCGGACAGCGCGTCGCGATTTGCCGAAACGAAGTCGGTCATCTCCGGCAACCAGGACGCGAAACGCACCGCGCTGCCGAGGACGGCGCCAGAGTAGCCTTCGAGGTTTGTCACCTCGGTTACGGGTCGTGCCTCGGCCGAAAGGCCCGCATCGCAGAGGCGACTGGCGATGGCGTCGGCGACCTCGGCGGTCGAGCCGGTGCGGGTTGCATAGGTGACGAGGATCCTGTCGGTCATTCGGGGGGCTCCCTGGCAAGCGGAGTTGATGAGTGTGGGCGCGGGGCGCCGGGTTGCGCTTCTGATGCCCAGCGCGACCAAGGCGACACCGGCGAGCGCGAACACAAACCTGCGCCGTCCCATGAGCCGCATGGCTACTCCCTTGTGAGCCTGAAGCCGGGACCAGCCACGCCGGAACCCTGCAAGCGGGACCCTGCAGAGGCTTTGCGATCGGCCCTCATGGCTGAACCGCTCCGCTGTCTCGGCCGATTGCCAGATCCGCGAGCGCGGCTTCCAGCGCCGGCACCAGATCGGTGCTGTCGTCCACGATTCCGACATCGGTGTTGATCTGGAACGCGACCGTCACGCCGTGATCGGCATAGTGGCGCAGGCTCGAGACATATCCCGGAATCCAGCCGCCATGGCCGTAGACCGGACCACGCGGTGTATCGGCATAGATCGCCACACCGGCGCCGTAGAGAATGCTCGGTGCATCGGGCGAGACGGGGACGCCATCGAGCAGCCGGTTGAGATAGGGCTCCGCCATGGCCGCGCCGGCGAAAAGCGCATGGCCCCAGACCGCCAGATCGCGCGAGGTGGAAACGAGCCCGCCCCCCGTCCATTCCATCGCCGGATC
The DNA here is from genome assembly GCF_003340555.1 of Jannaschia formosa. Taxonomy (GTDB): domain Bacteria; phylum Pseudomonadota; class Alphaproteobacteria; order Rhodobacterales; family Rhodobacteraceae; genus Jannaschia; species Jannaschia formosa. Next base: position 25,848 of record NZ_QPLJ01000026.1, read on the forward strand.
CCAAAGGAGCCGGCCCGCATCGTCCATGGTCCGCTGCGGCAGACCGAAGGGGTTATCCTCGCCCACATAACCCGCCGCCAAACCGGGCAGGATGGGCGTGTCCGAGGGCGTCGTGGCCGTCAAGCCAAGCGGGACGAGGAAACGCTTGGCCACGAGGTCGTAATACGCCGCCCCACCGGCTTGTTCTATCACCAGGCCGAGCAGCAGATACCCTGTGTCGGAATAGGCCCATGCCTCCCCGGCGGGAAACAACGGATCAGTGTCGAGGACGAAGGCGATGGCCTCCTCCGGCGTGAACGCAGCGCTGCCGTCGGCCATCCGTGCCGCCATCTCGAACTGGAAACCTTGAAGGTGCACGTGGTCGGGAAGGGAAGACGTGTGGCGCAGCAGATCGCCCACCGTCATCGTGGCGTGGTTCGGCAGTCTCGTGAACCAGTCGCGATCGCCGAGGTGCCGGGACACAAGGTCGGACCGGGACAGGACACCATCGCTTTCCAGCGACAACGCCGTCATCGCGACGAAGCTTTTCCCGATGCTTGCAGCGAGCATCCGGCTGCCGGATGTCATCGGCGTGGCGGCCTCGGCATCGGCAAACTCCGCGGCCGCCGTGACCACGCTGCCGTCAGGAAACGCAATGGCGGCCGTCGCGCCCGGAAAGCCGTAGTCCTGCTGAAAGCTGTCCAGCAGATCGTCTAGCCGGGCTTGCGGCGTTTCGGCGAGTGTCGGGCCGGCCAGCGCGAGGGATGCCGCGACGACGATTTCAACACGCTTGCCCTTCATGGCCGCGCCTCGCCCGGAATGACCTCCGTCACCGCGCCGTCACGGCTGAACATCGTCTTTCGGTTCAGCCAGACCACGACCACGGCCACCACCACCAGGATGCGGGTGTCCCAGGGCTGGGCATCGGGCCAGAACGGGATGATCAGCTGCCAGTGGAACAGCATCGGTATAAGAAGGCTGCCGCGCGACGCGTTGAAGATCGGCGTCATGAGGATCGCAAGGGTGACGTTGCCGATGAAGAAGGGCAGGAAGGACCAGTTCTCGTAGACGACACCGGCGAGGTAGAAGGCGGGCAGGTGCCAAACGCCCCAGGCCGCCCCGATGATGGCCCCGGCCCAGAAAGGGGCCACGTGGCGCTGCAGAAGCGGCTGCGCGACGCCGCGCCAACCGAATTCCTCCATCGGCCCGAGAAACAGCATCAGGACCATGAGCGCGACCATGGGACCCACGCCTTCGGGTGGCAGAGGCGCAAGCAGCGGCCCGCCCTTGATCAGCGAACCGGCCATGAAGACGACGGGGATACCGATCAGGATGAAGGCCCACCAGACCGGGGCGCAGCGCCAGTAGAGGAGGCGCGAGAAGAAGGCGCGCAGGCCCCGCAGCCCGCCAAACGCCAGCACCAGAAGGATGCCCGCGATGCCGGGCGCCCAGGTGGCGAGGAAGTAGAACGGGTGGCTTCCGCTGATCTCGCCGAAACGCGTGGCGGCCTGTTCCGGAAAGTAGATGTAGCCGCCGATCACGGTCCATGTGATGCCGAAGGTGAGCAAGGCGAAGAACAGGAGCGCGTAGGACGGGAGGCTCGACTGCGGTCTGATCGCGATGGAAGACATAAGCGCATCCTCTCGAGACGGTCATTTTCGGAATTGGGCGTACTATCGTTCAAATCGCCCGCGTCTTCGCTGATCGAGATCAAACGGGAGGGCGGCATGCAAACGGGCAGAGTTGGGCATGGTCTCCACACCATCGGGATGCACTCTTCGCACAACCGCGACGTTAGCGGCGCAACCCGTTCGAAGCACCTCGACGGCACCGCCTTCGACATCGCCATGGCGAACCACGACCCGGTGGCATTCGAAGCTGCGGCGGGCGAAGTCGGGTTCCTCGGCTTCGGTTTCTATCCGCGCTCGGGCTTCATCCACGTCGACCTCGGCCCCGCGCGCCAGTGGGGCGAGCGGTTCCCGGTCCGGGCGACGGCCTTCGCGGCTGAGACGCCGCCCGCGCGCGAGGTGCTCCCTGACAGCCGCACGATGAAGGGCGGCGGTGCGGCGGGTGTGGCGACGCTCGGTGCGGCAGGGGTCGAGGTGGCGCAGCAGGTGCTGGCGGAGACCCAATCCGCCATCCTGCCGCTCGTGTCATATCTCGACACCCTGCGCTGGGTGTTCATCGCCGTGGCGCTCGTCGGGATCGCGGTCACCATCTACGCCCGGCTCGACGACTGGAAGTGGGGGCGGCGGTGATCGGCGGGATTGTCGCGACCCTTTCGGGGTCGGGATGGGCGCGTGCGGCGCTCCGCTACGGCGTCACCGCCCTGTCAATCCTTCTGTTCCTGCTGGCCCTGCGCCGATCGGGCGAGCGAGCGGGACGTCTGGCGGAACGCCACAAAACCACAGAGAAGGCCAATGATGTCCAACGACGGATGCTCGAGGCGGCGGCACGTCGCCCTCGTTCTCGCGACGATCTGGCTGAGCGGCTGCGCGACGGGAGCTTCTGACGTCAGCCGGCTCGGGGCCTGTCCGTCCATCGTCGAGTATAGCCGGGACTTCCAGGCGCGAGCGGCCGAGGAACTCAGAGCATTGTCGGATAGCTCGGCCATTGCTGAGATGCTGAGTGATTACGCCGTGCTGCGCGAACAGACGCGGTCATGCTCGTGAAGATCTTGTGACAGAGCCGGATTGAGATTGTTCCGCTACATATTCCTGTTATCCACGAAATATGGAAGGACTGATTCCCTCACGTCTCGCGACGCTCGGCCATCCGCAGCGCCTGGCTATCTTTCGGCTGCTCATGCGTCGCTATCCCGATCGCGTGCCTGCCGGAGAACTGGCCGAGGCGCTCGGGCTGAAGGCGTCCACGCTGTCGGCCTATCTGTCCGCATTGATGCAGGCCGGACTGGTGACCCAGGAGCGGGCGGGGACGTCGCTGCGCTACGCCATCGCCATAACGGAGGTCCGGCGCACCTTCGATTACCTGCTCCTCGACTGCTGCCGCGGTCGGCCGGAGTTCTGCTCGCCAGTTTCACTCCCACAGATCACAGGAACAACGGCCATGACCGACCCTAGGTACAAGGTGCTTTTCATCTGCACCGGAAATTCCGCCCGCTCGATCTTTGCCGAGTCCATCCTCCGCAAGGAGGGAGGCGACCGCTTCGATGTCTACTCGGCCGGCACGAGACCCTACTCGGAACTCAACCCGTTCGCGCTCGAAGTGCTCGCGCAAAAGGGGTATGACGTATCCGTCCTGCGCTCGAAAAATGTGTCCGAGTTCCAGGGCGAATACGCGCCGAAGTTCGATTTTGTCTTCACGGTCTGCAACCAGGCTGCGAACGAGGACTGTCCGGCCTGGGCGGGTCAGCCCGTCAGCGCCCATTGGGGGATGCCCGATCCCGTGAATGCGGATGGCACCCGCGTGCAGAAAAGCCTCGCGTTCCATCAGGCCTACGGCGCCTTGTACAACCGGATCAGAGCCTTCACCGCGCTTCCAATCTCTTCGCTCGATCGCATCTCGCTGCAGAAGGCGGTGGACGACATCGGCCGCGCCCGGGATGCGGGCGACGTTGGCACAGCGCAAACCGGAGCGCCGGCGTGACCGTCTATGCGGTGAACGGGCTCGGCAGGATCGGCAAGCTGGCACTGCGACCCCTGCTGGAGCGGGGGGCCGAGATCGCCTGGATCAACGACGCCGTGGGCGATGCGGCGATGCACGCGCACCTGCTGGAGTTCGACACGATCCATGGACGCTGGAACGCGGCATTTGCAGCGGATGAGAGCAGCGTCACCATCGACGGAAGGCGGCTGCCCTTCATCGGCACGAAGGACATCTCGGCCCTGCCGCTCGACGGCGTCGACGTGGTCATCGACTGCACCGGCGTTTTCAAGACGGAAGTGAAGCTAGCGCCCTATTTTGAGGCGGGGGTCAAGAAGGTTGGGGTCTCGGCGCCGGTCAAGGATGGCGACGCGGCCAACATCGTCTACGGCGTGAACCACGAGATCTACGAGCCGGCACGGCACCGCATCGTCACCGCGGCCTCCTGCACCACCAACTGCCTCGCCCCGGTGGTCAAGGTGATCCACGAGGCCATCGGCATCCGTCACGGCTCGATCACCACGATCCATGACGTGACCAATACGCAGACAATCGTCGACCGCCCTGCCAAGGACCTGCGCCGCGCGCGCTCAGCGCTGAATTCGCTGATCCCGACGACGACCGGCTCGGCCACCGCGATCACGCTGATCTATCCCGAGCTGAAGGGCCGGCTGAACGGCCATGCCGTGCGCGTGCCACTGCTGAACGCGTCAATCACCGATTGCGTGTTCGAGGTCGAGCGCGAGACCACGGCCGAGGAGGTGAACGCCCTTTTCAAGGCGGCCGCCGAAGGGCCGCTGAACGGCATCCTCGGCTACGAGGAACGGCCGCTGGTGTCGGCAGATTACGTGAACGACACAAGATCGAGCATCGTCGATGCGCCTTCCACGATGGTCGTGAACGGCACGCAGGTGAAGGTCTACGCCTGGTACGACAACGAGATGGGCTACGCGCATCGCCTCGTCGATGTCGCGCTGATGGTTGGGGCGTCGCTTTGAGCCGCCCGGACGGCCTATCCGCCTACATCGCCGTCACGGCCTCCTACTGGGCCTTCATGCTGACGGACGGCGCGCTCCGGATGCTGGTCCTGCTGCACTTCCACACGCTCGGCTTCACGCCGGTGCAGCTCGCCTACCTCTTCGTGCTCTATGAGGTGGCGGGGATGGTCACGAACCTCGGCGCCGGCTGGGTTGCGGCGCGGTTCGGGCTGACCTCGACGCTCTATGCGGGGCTCGGGCTTCAGGTCATGGCGCTGCTCGCGCTGGCGCAGCTCGATCCCGGCTGGGCCATCGGGCTGTCCGTGGCTTTCGTCATGGTCGTGCAGGGCGCGAGCGGCGTTGCCAAGGACCTCGCCAAGATGTCTTCCAAGTCGGCCGTAAAGATCCTCGCGCCTACCGCGCAAGGCGGACTCTTCCGCTGGGTCGCGATTTTGACGGGATCGAAGAATGCGGTGAAGGGGCTGGGCTTCCTGCTCGGCGCTGCACTTCTGGCCACGGTCGGCTTCACCTGGGCGGTGCTGGCGATGGCGGCGGTCCTTGCCGCCATCCTCGTCGCCGTCCTGATCGCCATGCCGTCGGGCCTGCCGAAGGGTCGCAAGGGCGCGAAGTTTTCGGAAGTGTTCTCGAAGTCGGCCAACGTCAACTGGCTCTCCGCCGCACGCGTGTTCCTCTTCGGCGCGCGGGACGTATGGTTCGTCGTCGGCATCCCCATCTACTTCTACGCCGTGCTGTCCGACGGCACGGAAGAGGGCAACCGCGCCGCATTCTTCATGATCGGCACCTTCATGGCGCTGTGGATCATCCTCTATGGCGCAGTGCAAGCGGCGGCCCCACGGCTCCTGCGCGCGGCCACCACGCCAGAGGCCGACCTCGTCGGCAAGGCCCGCGGCTGGGCCTGGACGCTGACCGCGATCCCGGCGGCCCTGACCGCGGCGGCGTTTGTCTCGGCCGAGCCGCAGCCCTGGCTTACGGCTACGCTGGTGGCGGGCCTGCTGATCTTCGGCGGCGTCTTTGCGGTGAACTCGGCGCTGCATTCCTATCTGATCCTCGCCTTCACCAGGGCCGAGCGGGTGACGATGGATGTCGGCTTCTACTACATGGCCAATGCCGGCGGGCGCCTCCTCGGCACCGTGCTCTCGGGCCTCACCTACCAGGCGGGCGGCCTCGCTCTGATGCTGGGAACCGCGACAGCGATGGTCGCGCTCTCCGCGCTGGCGTCCGGCCGCCTCAGTCCCGAGCACCCGCAGGTCACACCGGCATGAGCGTCTTCGAGCGTTACCTGACTGTCTGGGTTGCCTTGGCGATGCTGGCGGGCATCGCCATCGGCACCATGGCGCCCGGGCTGGTCGAGGCGGTCGCCGCTGCGGAAGTGGCGAGCGTCAACCTGGTGGTCGCGGTCCTGATCTGGGCGATGGTCTACCCGATGATGGTCGGCGTCGACCCGGGTAGCCTGAGGGATGTGGTGAAGCAGCCGAAGGGCCTTGCCATCACGCTCGCAGTCAACTGGCTGATCAAGCCGTTCACCATGGCCGCGCTTGGCGTCCTGTTCTTCGAGGTCGTCTTTGCCGACCTCATCGCGCCGGAGGACGCGCAGCAATACATCGCAGGCCTGATCCTGCTGGGCGCCGCGCCGTGCACCGCGATGGTCTTCGTCTGGTCGCAGCTCACGCGCGGCGACGAAGGGTACACGCTCCTGCAGGTCTCGGTGAACGACGTGGTGATGGTCTTCGCCTTCGCGCCCATCGTCGCGTTCCTGCTCGGCGTCACCGACATCGTGGTACCGTGGGAGACGCTGGTCCTCTCGGTCGTGCTCTTCGTCGCGCTGCCGCTGGCGGCGGGGCTCTGGACGCGGCGGATGCTCGGCAGCGCGGACCGGATCGCGGCCTTCCGCGAGCGGGTGAAGCCGTGGGGCGTCGTGGGCCTGATCGCGACGGTGACGATCCTGTTCGGCCTTCAGGGGCAGGTGATCCTGGACAGGCCGCAGGTCATCGCGCTGATCGCGGTGCCGATCCTGATCCAGTCCTATGGCATCTTTGCGATGGCCTACGCCGCCGCCTACGCATTGCGCGTGCCGCACCGGATCGCAGCACCCTGCGCGCTGATCGGCACGTCGAACTTCTTCGAGCTCGCCGTCGCCGTGGCCATCAGCCTGTTCGGCCTGAATTCGGGCGCGGCGCTCGCCACGGTGGTGGGCGTGCTCGTCGAGGTGCCGGTGATGCTGTCGCTCGTCGCGTTCGCCAACCGCACCCGCGCCCGCTTCGCATGATTCCGGACCTGCCCAATATCGACCCGGCGCATCTGCGTCCCATCGATCCCGGCCTGTTCGCCGCTCCGGACGATCCGGGCCATCCGCCGCGCATCCTGATCCTGCACGGCTCGGTCCGGGAGCGCTCCTATTCCCGCGCCGTCGGCGACGAAGCCGAGCGCCTGCTGCGATGGTTCGGGGCGGAGGTCAGACGCTTCGATCCGAGCGGCCTGCCGTTGCCGGACGATGCCGATACGGCGCATCCGAAGGTGCAGGAGCTTCGCGACCTCGCCATCTGGTCGGAGGGGATGGTCTGGAGTTCTCCAGAGCGCCACGGGGCCATGTCTGCCATCATGAAGGCGCAGATCGACTGGATCCCGCTCTCGACGGGCGGCGTGCGGCCGACCCAAGGCAAGACGCTGGCACTGACGCAGGTCTGCGGCGGGTCTCAGAGCTTCAACGCGGTGAACCAGATGCGCATCCTCGGCCGCTGGATGCGCATGGTCACGATCCCGAACCAATCCTCGGTGCCGCGCGCCTGGGACGAGTTCGATCAGGCTCTCCGGATGCGTCCGTCGCCGCTCTACCTGCGGCTTGTCGATGTCTGCGAAGAGCTGATGAAGTTCACGTGGATGACTCGTGCACGGTCTGCGGCGCTGACGGACCGGTATTCCGAGCGCATCGAAAGCGCGGAGCAGACCTCGCGAAGGGTTAACGAGTCGCGGATCTGATTTTGAATCATTTACAAAACTAGAAATGTGGTTAGTTTGGGTGCTATGACCACAACCAGCCCCAACGCCCGCGCCCTTGCCGCCCTCGGCCATGATGCCCGCCTGTCGATCTTTCGTCTGCTGGTGAAGGCAGGCGGCGACGGGCTTCGCGTGAGCGATATCGGCGACCATCTGGGGCTCGCGCCCTCAACGCTCGCGCATCACCTGTCGACGCTGGTCGATGCCGGATTGGTGCTACAGGACAAGCAGGGCCGCGAGGTGTTCAACCGTGTCGATTTCCCCGCCATGCACCGGGTGGTCGGCTTTCTGACCTCCGAATGCTGCGCAGGCGTCACGGTGCGGCCCTCGGAGGATGCGGCATGATGCTGGCGCCGTCTTTTTTCTTGGCCTGATACAACGGCAATTCCGGAGATTTAGTGATGACAGACACGACCCTTTCGACGGTTGGCCTCCGGTCCACCCTGCGCCAACTATGGCAAGACCAGCGGGTCTGGCTTGCCTCGGCGCTGATCCTTGTGGCGCTGGCAGTGTTCGACACGCCCCAGGCCGCTGATAGCGCGCTCTTTGCAGGCACTGCACTGCTGAACACGGCGCCCTTCCTGATCCTGTCCATCGCCATTGCCGCCTGGGCGGGGGCTACAGGCGCGGATAATCTGATCGCCAAGGCGTTCACAGGCGCGCCGCTCCTGATGATCGGGCTGGGCGCGCTGGCGGGCGGTGTATCGCCCTTCTGCTCTTGCGGTGTGATCCCGCTGATCGCGGCGCTGCTGGCCATGGGCGTGCCGTTGTCGGCCGTAATGGCCTTCTGGCTCGCCTCGCCGATCATGGACCCGTCGATGTTCGTGCTGACCGCGGGCGTGCTCGACCTCGAGTTTGCGGTGGCCAAGACGGTCGCCGCCATCGGGCTAGGCGTGTTCGGCGGAACAGTCGTGCACCTGATGATGAAGGGTGGGGCCTTCACCGATCCGCTGCGCGAGGGCATCGGCAATGGCGGCTGCGGCGGCGCGAAGATCCGCGCGCCAAAGCCTGTCGTCTGGCGCTTCTGGCAAGACGCCGAACGCCGCGCGAAGTTCGGCAAGACGGCGCTGAGCACGACGCTGTTCCTCGCCAAGTGGCTGACGCTCGCTTTCATCCTTGAAAGTCTGATGCTGGCGTGGATTCCAGCTGAGACCGTGACCGCGGCGCTTGGAGGCGAGGGACTCATGCCCATCGTCACGGCGACGCTTGTGGGCGTGCCGGCCTATCTCAACGGCTACGCGGCGCTGCCGCTGGTGGGCGGGTTGATCGAGCAGGGCATGGCGCCGGGGGCCGGCATGGCCTTCCTCGTGGCGGGCGGCGTGACCTCGCTCCCCGCGGCCATGGCCGTCTGGGCGCTCGCTCGGCCACAGGTCTTTGCGCTCTATATCGGGCTGTCGCTGACAGGCGCCTTCGCTTCGGGGCTGCTGTTCCAGCTCTGGACCTCGATGGCATGAGCCAAAGCGGCGAGCTAGCGCCGCCTCGCCGCTCCCTTCCTGATTGAACCCATCATGATCGCAAGACTGACACCAGCGCGGCGCGGGCTGATAGTTACCGCCCTCGGCTCATCGCTGACCGTCAGCTGGGCCTCGAGCTACTACATTCCCGCCGTTCTGGCGGTGCCCATGGCCGAAGACCTTGGCCTTTCGCCGGTCTGGGTCTTCGGCGCGTTTTCCATGGCGTTGGTGGTGTCTGCCATGGTCGGACCATGGGCCGGGGCGCGGATTGACCGGATCGGTGGGCGCGGCGTGCTGATGCTATCCAACCTCGTCTTTGCCGTGGGCCTTGGCCTGCTGGCGGTGGCCCCATCGCCGACGGTCCTGTTCGCAGGCTGGGCGGTCATCGGTCTTGGCATGGGGATCGGGCTGTATGAAGCGGGCTTTGCCACGCTAGCGGGGATCTATGGCAAGGAGGCGCGCGGGCCGATCACCGGCATCACCCTCATCGCAGGCTTCGCGAGCACGGTCGGCTGGCCGCTCTCGGGTCTGATGCTGGCGACTTGGGGCTGGCGGGAGGCCTGCCTCGGCTGGGCGCTGATCCATCTGTTCCTGGCACTGCCGCTGAACGCGTGTCTGCCGAAGGGCACCGAGAAGCCAGTCGGGTCGGACATGCCGCGCGACGATGGACCTCCGCCCTCCCGCCTCGCGCTGACACTTTTGGCTTTCGTCTTTGCTGCGACTTGGTTCAACTCGACGGCCATGGCTGCGCATCTGCCGGGGCTGCTGCAGACAGCGGGGGCCAGCACCGCCGTCGCCATCGCGGCCGGAGCCCTCATAGGCCCGGCACAGGTTGCGGCGCGGGTTCTGGAGTTCAGCCTGCTGCGCCGCTTCCACCCGCTCGCATCGACCAGGCTCGCAGCTGCAGCCCATCCGGTCGCAGCCTTGGCGCTGGTGACGTTTGGTGGACCTGCTGCTTACGTTTTTGCCATCCTGCATGGCGCGGGCAATGGCATCCTGACCATCGCAAAAGGCACGCTGCCGCTCGCGTTGTTCGGGCCGGCTGGCTACGGGCAGCGCATTGGCTGGCTGAACGCGCCGGCGCGCATCCTCCAAGCGGCGGCACCATTGATCTTTGGCGCCGCGCTCTCGGCGTGGGGACTGTCGGCTATCTGGCTTACAGCTGGGATCGGCATGGCGTCGATGGTTGCGCTGGTCATGCTCAGGCGTTCCTGAAACAGATTCTGATCGCCTTTCCATGCGATCAAAGAACTGTTTGTTGCTGCGTCTGTGCTTCCGCGGCCTTGCTCGTGTTTATGCCTGCTTGGGATCGCTGCCGGGTCTGGCGTACAATGAGAGCTTTCGGCCTGAATGCCTCCGGATCCGGGAAGTGGCCGAGACAGAGCTCGATCCGCTCAGGAAACTTGATGTGTGCCCGGTCCCGGTACCATGCCTCGACCAGTTCGCGCGTCACCTCCGGCCTGGTCGGCCGGTGTGTCTGCACAACGATGTAGCCGCGGATCAGCTTTACGCTTTCCTGGACATGCGGGACGACCTTCAGCCGATACTGGCGCCCGAGGTAGAGATGGGTCTCCCCGGCGACGAACCTGCGTTCCGGTGTTCTTGGAAGGAACTGGGCGAAGTACCGCTGCTGCCGCGTCACCCATGCCGCGCGCTTCCGCAGCTTGGCTTCTATGGCGTCGAGCGTCGTGTCCTCCGGGGCCGCGATCACCACCGAAGCATCCGGCTCGACAGCGATCTCTAGCGTCTTCCTCGGACGGCGGACGATCTCGTACCGGATCTCCTGCTCGCCGTACTGCAGGCAGTGCAGTTCCCGCGTCATGCCGCGAACCGGGCCCGAGCAAGATCCATGATCTTGAGTTCGAGATCGTCGAGCACCTGCACGGGCAGGTCGACGCCCCTCTCGTCACGCAGACCTACGCCATGGCAGGGTTCCTTTTCTGAAGTAATGCCTTGTCATGCCGGAATCTCGACACCAATAGAATTGTCTATCTCTGCATCTAGGCTACACAGAAAACCATGAACAGCCGGATCGACTGGGCGCTATGGCGCAGCTTTCTTGCAGTGGCCGAGACCGGCAGCCTGTCGGCGGCCGCCCGCGCGCTCGGCCTCACGCAGCCTACGGTCGGCCGCCACATCGATACCCTCGAGTCTGCGGTGGGCCAGACCCTGTTCCTGCGCACGCCGCAGGGTCTCGGGCTGACCGAGGCCGCCGCAGCGCTGGTCCCTGAGGCACGAGCGATGCAGCTGACCGCCGACAGCCTCGCCCGGCGGGCGGCCAGCGCACCGGAGGCGGGCGCCGGCACCGTCCGCATCGCTGCGAGCCACGTCGTCGGCGCCGAGGTTCTGCCGACCGCTCTTGCCCCGCTGCTGGCCGCGCATCCGGGCCTCGCCGTGGAACTCGCGCTGTCGAACGACAGCGCCGACCTGCTGCGGCGGGAGGCCGACCTTGCCATCCGCATGGCGCGCCCCGCGCAGGGCCGCCTCGTCGCGCGGCGGCTGGGAGACGTGCCGCTCGGTCTCTTTGCGCATCGCGCCTATCTTGACGGCGCCGGCCGGCCCGAGAGCATGACGGACCTGAAGGCGCATGTGCTGATCGGACCGGATGGTGACCCTGCGGCGCTGGCAGGACTGGAGGCGTTCGGCGGCGTCATTGGTCGGTCCGACCTGCGCCTGCGGACCGACAGCGAGGCGGCCCAAATCGCGAGCATCCGGGCTAGGCTGGGGATCGGCGTGATGCATGCAGGTATCGCGGCAAGGGACCCGCTTCTGGAGCCGGTGCTGCCCGACCTCTTGAACTGGAGCCTAGACGCCTGGCTCGTCCTGCACGACGACCTGCGGCGGCTGCCGATGGTCCGCCTCGTGGCGGACCACCTGTCGACGGTGCTGCCGGCCGTGCTGCGTAGCGGAGTGCTGCCGCCTCACTCGGGCGTGGCGGTGCGGGCGACGTAGTCCGTGATGAGCTGTGCGAGGGTGCGGGCATGGTCGCGGTTCATCAGGATCGAGAAGTGGTCCGCGCCCTCGATCGTCGTCTGTGCGCCCATGGTAAAGCGGCCGGCGGTCTCGCGGTGGAGCGGTTCAACGAGATCCGAGAAATCCTCGGAGCCGGGCACCGGGCTACCTGCCGTCACGGCCAGGACACTCAGTTCGGCGGGCAGATCCTGTGCGGCGGCGCGGGCGGTGATGTCGTCCCAATGCCGCAGTTCCTCTGCGGACGTCGCGAGATGGACGCGGTCGCCGGCGAACGCGCGCGCCGCCACCAGCGCATCGCCCTCCAGCCCGGCGGCCCCGGCCTCGAGCGGGTTCCACAGATGCAGGAGCCCGGTCATCGAGATGCCCGACAGTGCGGACAGAAGCCCCGGAAAGGCGCGGAACTCGGCCACCATGTCGTTGCTGAAGGCGGCAAGTTGATCCTCGTGAGAGGCGTCTACCAGAACAACGGCAGCCGTATCTGCTGGGAACTGCGCCGCGAAATCGCGCGCGAAGAAGCCGCCCAGTGAGTGGCCTACCACCACGAAGGGGCCGGCCTCGCCGGCATCGGTCAGGGCGGCGTGCAGGTCGCGCGCCGCCTGTCCGGGCTGGAAGCCCGCGGGCAACTGTTCGCTCAGCCCCATGCCAGCCCGGTCGTAGGAGCACACCCGCGCGTCATCGTCGAGCGCGTCCTGGACCCAGGTCCAGGTCTCGGCGAAACCCGTTGCGCCCGCCTCGAGCACAAAGGTCGTCTCACCGGCGCCGGTGCAGAGGAGCCGCAGATCATGCGTTCCGGTGCTGGCGAAGGTCGCTTCGTGGGACATCTGCGCCTGCGTCCACAGGCGCGCTCCTTCCTGCGCGGCGGCAATCAGCGCAATGGCCGTCAGCGCAGCGGCAGCAATCCGGAGGGGCCGGCGCAGAGATGCACCCCCGGTTTGGGCGGGAGAGGTGGAGAGGGTCGTCATGGGTCTTTTTCCTTTCTTCAATCGGACGTCCGTCCGTTATTATGGCGAAAAAAGAGGATCAGGCGAAGCGCATGGCCTTCAGCGCGCGGCCGATCCCGGCGATGTCGGGCCTTTCGCCCAGTGCGACCGACAGGATCAGGCCCTGGTAGGTCGCGTAGAGAAGGTCGGCGAGGACCGGGGCGGCATGTCCGGTCCAGTCCCCGCGCGTTGCCTGCCGCCCTTCGATCAGGCGCACGAGCGCGGCCCTGACCGCCGCGCGGTTCTTCACCACCGCGCGATGGAGATCCGGATTGGCCAGCGCCTCGGCCGCGATCATCAGGTCGACACGCGGGGCCTGACCGGGGTCCATGTTGGTCAACGCATCGAAGAAAGTGTCGATGATCGCATCGAGGTCGGCCCCGGTGGCGGAACCGCCGAACGCCGACAGCGCCTCGGCCATCCCCGCCTCCGTCACGCCGAGGATCAGGTCGTCCTTCGACTGGAAGTAGTTGTAGACCGCCCCGGCGCTCAGCCCCGCCTCACGGAACACGTCGCGCAGGGTGACCTTCGACAGCCCCTTTTCGGCGAAGACGCGCCGCGCGGCAGCGAGGATCTGCGCGCGCCGCTCTTCCATGGCTTCCTTCGCAATCTTCGGCATCGAGTCACCTTAAAACGGACAACCGTCCTATAATGAGGTCGATTGATAGCGTCAAGCTGGGATAGGCGTGCCCACTGCGGAGGATCGCCGAGGCACCTGTCGGATGGTGGTGACGTTGGCAAGAACAGGAATCCGTGACACCCACGCGCAGTTCGGATTGTCGTCGACAACGCCGAAATCGTGTAAACGTGCCCCATACTGAACAGAGTGACGCTGGACGCGATACCGGACCGCCGCAAGATGTGCTTGAGAGACGATCCAAAACGCATCGAGATCACAGAGCAGAACCTGTCGCATCTCAAATCCGGTAAGGCGCATGGCATGCCGTCCCAGCCCCTCTCCTTCATATGCCAAGCGTGCGACTGCCGGCCGGGCACCCTGCTCGAAGGGTCGAAGGAGCGAGGGGTATGAGGCCGCGTCCTTCTGCCCGCCTTCTCGTCGTCGATGCCGATGACCGTGTCCTGCTCCTGCGGTTCAATCACCGCGACGGCCCCTTGGCAGGGCAGGTCTACTGGGCCACGCCGGGCGGGGCGCTGGAGCCCGACGAAACATGGGAAGCGGCGGCGATCCGCGAACTGGCCGAGGAAACAGGCATCATCGCTGAAGACCCCGGTGCCCCGGTCCATGTGCGCGACTTTCCGCTACAGCTGCCGGACGGCACCTGGGTCGAGGCGCAGGAGCGGTTCTTCCTGATCCGCGTGCCCGCGGCGAGAATGGACGCCTCCGGGCGCACGGCGCATGAGGTGCAGGTTCTGGACCGGCATGAATGGTGGTCGCTCAATGCGCTCGAGCAGACCACCGACATCGTCCACCCCGCGAACCTTTCCGACATCCTTCGGCCCCACCTGCGCGCCGGATCGGCACTCGGTCTGCGACCCTATGAGGCTGGACGTGACCTCGAACGCTGCTTGGCGATCTGGCGCGTGGCGTCCGAGGCCGGGCATCCGTTCCTCGATGCCGCGACGCTCGATGCCGATGCTGTGCAGGTCCGCGACGTCTACATGCCTGCGGCCGAAATCGTTGTGGCAGAACGGGGCGGGGCGGTGGTTGGATTCATAGCTCTGCTGGACGATCTCGTTGGCGGGCTCTTCGTCGATCCGGCGACACACCGCTCGGGTGCGGGGCGCGCGCTGATCCGCGATGCCGCCCGCGTCCGTGGTCGGCTGGAGGTCGAGGTCTACGAAGCCAACGCCGGCGCGCGTGCCTTCTATGCCGCCTGCGGCTTCGCCGAGACGGGACGGCGCGAGATCGACGATCACGGGCGGAAACTACCGCTGATCCGCATGACCCTGACGCGAGGAGACAGACCATGACCGGGCTGAGCGCTCTGGACTCGGCCGAGTGGTTGAACCCGCCGAAACCGGCGACCGCACGGATTTCTGGCGCGATACGCTCTACGGCTTCCGGCGCGACAGCGGCCATGCGCTGCTGGTGCCGGTCGAGGGGGACTTCACGGCCCATGTCGGCTTCGACGGCGACTATCGTGCGCTTTACGACCAGGCCGGGCTGATGCTGCGCCGGGACGAGGCGCACTGGATCAAGCAAGGCGGGGATCGAGCTGTCCGACGGGGTGGCGAACCTCTCGGTCGTGGTCACGCAAGGGGCTTCCGACTGGTCCACTCTGCCGCTCGGTCCCAGGCCGGGACCGCAGCGCCTGCGCCTGTCGCGGACAGGGGGCGCCATCGTGATCCAGGCCCGCAACGCAGCGAAGCGCTGGCAACTCCTGCGGGTGGCGCCCTTTCTCGAGGGGCCGGTCCGGATCGGGCTGATGGCC
This sequence comes from Jannaschia formosa, assembly GCF_003340555.1. Classification (GTDB taxonomy): domain Bacteria; phylum Pseudomonadota; class Alphaproteobacteria; order Rhodobacterales; family Rhodobacteraceae; genus Jannaschia; species Jannaschia formosa. Next base: position 41,222 of record NZ_QPLJ01000026.1, read on the forward strand.
TGCTCGCCCGAGCGCGCCGGGTTCGCGGCGCGCTTTACGGAATTCACCCTCGGTCCGGCCGTCGCGCAGGCCCTGCACGACGACAGCCCGGCATCCTAGGCGCTCGACGACGCCATCACAGGACGCGTCGTACCGCTGCTGACCGGCGCAGGAGTGCGGTCAGCCCGAAGGCCGCGAGCGCCGTCGCCGCCACTGACAAGGGAAGGGCCACGGCGTACGGGACACCGAGAGCATCGAGGACACGGCTCAGGCCCACGAGGATCGGCGCGTGCAGGATGAAGGTGCCGTAGCTGTTCGCAGCCGCCCAAGCCCAGAACGCCGCTGCGCGATCTCCGTGGCGCTGGGTCCAGTGGATGAGTGCCGCGATGGCGCCAAGGGCGACCAGCGGCTCCCAGGAGGCATAGGAGATGGCGGCCAGCGAAAAGCCCGTTTCGAAGCGGGGCGCATCGGTTGACAGCAGGACGGCCGGCAGAACGGGGAGCGCCGCCAGACCCACGGCAATTGAGCGCCACAGGCTGCGCGTCGGCAGACGGTCGAGCCAGCCGTTCCGACCCGCCCGCACGCCGACGGCGAAGAGAACGACGTAGGATGCAAAGTAGCCAAGCTGGAAGCCCGCGACCGTCGCGCCGACCGGCACGACCTGCCGGACCGCGAGGGCGGCGTGGCCAGTGAGGAGCGCGAGGCCGAGCCAATGCGCGAAGGGCGGCACGGGCCGGGTTTCGCCCGTGCTCGTCGGCCAGATCGCCAAGACGATCGAGAAGACCAGCAGAGCCGCCGGAAACCAGAGCGGGCCAAGGATGAAGTTGCCGTGCAGGATACGTCGGCCCGTTTCCGCGAGGATGTCACCGGCAGGGGCGCTGGCTAGCGCGACGGTCAGCGGGCCGAGCAGGAAGCCGAAGACCAGCACCGGCAGCCCGAGCCGGAGCGCGCGCTCGGACAGGAAGGCGGCTGCGCCCTTCCTGTCCACCGACGCCGGCGTCAGCGCGCCCGAGATCATGAAGAACAGCCCCATGAAGAAGGCCTGGTTCACGGCGGCGAGGAAGGTGAGCGGGACGCTTGTCGCTTCGGTTGCCTTGAAGAACCAGCTGCCGCTCGCACCATAGGTGATGGCGGCGTGGTGCAGGATCACCAGCAGGATGAGGCCCGCGCGCAGCCTGTCGATCCAGAAAGCGCGGGTGCGGGACGGGGCGGGTCGGATTGCCGTGATGGTGGTCATGCTGACGCCTTGCTGCAGAACTGGCGCCACCCATGCAGAAGAAGTGGGTCACCGCACAGAACCAGTCGTCATCGAATGATAGGGGCCGGTCCGGGTTCATCCTCCGTCGCCCTTGTCCAGGAGCCGGCGCAGCGTTTCGGCGAAGCGACGCGCATCGCGGGCGTTTGCGGTGCCGAACCCGACGACGAGCCCCTGCGCGGGGGTATCGAGGAAATAGTCGGACAGAGAGGACACCGCGAAACCCGCGTCGTTCAGCGAGGCGCGCAGCGGGCCGTCATCGGCCACCTCCGGCAAGCGGGCCGTCAGCTGCAGGCCGCCATCGGGGGCGGAAAGCTGGACGCGGTCCCCGAGCGCCTCGGTCAGCGCCGACGTGACGAGCCGCAGGCGCTCGCGATAGGCCGAGGAGATCGCCGCGACATGCGCGCGGTAGGCCCCCTGCGCCATGAACTCGGCCAGAGCCGCCTGTGCGTGAACATTGGCCGCGAGGCCCAGCCTACGCTGCACCGCCTGAACGGCGTGGGCGCTGCCCTTGGGCGCCACCAGCCAGCCGATGCGCAGACCCGGCAGCAGGCTCTTGGCGGCGCTGCCCAGATAGACGACATGACTGGCGTCGGGTACAGCGGCCAACGCGGCGATGCCTCTGCCTGCCCAGACGAATTCGCTATCGTAGTCGTCTTCGACGATCATCGCGCCAGTTGCGCGGGCGGCCTCGACAAGGGCAAGGCGGCGCGGCATCGGCAGGCGCACGCCCGTGGGATACTGCGTCGAGGGCGTGAGATAGATCAGCCGGACAGCGGTCAGGTCCGCTGCTGCGGGATCGACACCCTGCGCGTCCACGGGTAGCGCGCGGCAGGTCAGCCCGGCTGCCTCGAACGTCGCGCGCGCGCTGATGTAGCCAGGGCTCTCGACCAGCGCGATCTCGCCCGGATCCGCGAACGTTGCTGCGGCAATCATTAGGCTCGCCTGCGTTCCGGGCGTCACGACGATATCCTCGGGCGAGCAGATCAGACCGCGATGGCGGTGCAACTGGTCGGCCAGGACCTGGCGAAGTTCAGGAAGGCCCTCAAAATGGGCATAGCCCTCGGCCCCGTCCTGGCGGTGCCGCGCGGCGCGGCGCAGGACCCGGCCCCAGGCGTCGGCGGGAAACAGCGCCGGATCGGGCGAGCCGGGGGCAAGCCGGCCTTCAGACAATCCCCGGCGAAGGGTCGTGCTTGCGGCCCGCGCGCGATCCGACAGGCGGACGGACGCTGTAGAACCGGACGCCCGTCCGAGATCCAGTGCCGCCACGCGCGGCAGCGTCCCGGGCCGGACCTCGATCAGCCCCTCGGCGGCCAGAAGCTCGTAGGCCGCATTCACCGTGTTGCGCCCGACGCCGAGAAGGGCCGAGGCCGCGCGCGACGAGGGTAGCGACTCGCCTGCAGTCAGCCGCCCCTCCAAAACGGCTGTCCGAATGCTGCGATACAGCTGGACGACCAATGTCTCGGACGCGTCGGGGGCGACTGTCACAAGGCTCGCAAAGACCACTGGTTCCATGAAACGCCTTCCGACTGGCTCCTCCATGGAGCCAGATAATGGGGCAGAAGGCGCCCATCTGAAAGAGGAAGATGCGCTATGACTGACCAGCCCCGCTTCAACCGCGCCCGCAACCCCAAGCGCGCCCTTTACGACGAGGCGACCGTCCACGCGATCCTCGATGCCGGGATGGTCGGCCACGTCGGCTTCGTGGCCGACGGCCGGCCGATGGTGATGCCGATGGCCTACGCCCGTGGCCCCGGGTGCCTCTGGCTGCACGGCGCGTCGAAGGCACGGATCGTAAAGCTGGCCGATGGGGCGCCCCTGTCGATGACCGTCACGTTGCTCGACGGGATCGTGGCGGCGCGGTCGGGGTTCCACCATTCGGTGAACTATCGCTCGGCGGTGGTCCACGGGACGGGCCGCGCGGTGACGGACCCCGATGATCTGGAAACCGCCCTGCAGGCCATCACTGAGCATCTGCTTCCCGGCCGCTGTGCCGAGATCCGCCCGATGACCGCGCAGGAGCGCAAGGCCACCGGGGTCGTCGCCCTCTGCATCGAAGCGGCGAGCGCCAAGGTCCGCGGCGGTCCGCCCGTCGATGACGAGGGCGATCATGCGCTCGGCCTCTGGGGCGGTGTCGTACCGGTGGTGACTGCGCTCGGCCGAGGCCTGCCTGACGCTCATACGCCTGAGGCCCTGCCCGAGCCGCCCTCGATCGCCCGCGCCCGCGCGCGGTTCGCATTTTGACCTCATGATCCCCTTCAAGGAACCAGACCCATGACCTTCGCCGATACCACCTTCGCGACCCCTCGCTTCATCCTGCCCCTGAGAGAGACCCTCTCGAGCCTCTGCAATCGTCACCGCACGGCGTCAGCGATCGCGCATCTCGATGACCGGCTGCGTGCCGATGTCGGTCTGCCGCCGAAGAGTGAGCGCACGCTCCTGCCGCACGAAGCCGCGGCGCGCGCCGCCATGATGGCGTGGCGATAGCCCGACAGGCCGTTAACGGAGCACCATCGCGATGAGACACCTTCTTCTTTCCACCTTCCTTGTCGGGGCGGTTCTGATCGGCTCGACCGTATCCGTTCGCGCCGAGGACGATGCCATGACCCGTTGGACAGATCCCGAAAACCGCTTCGCCCTCGTTCGGCCTGAGGGATGGCAGCTCGACGGGTCGGGATCCCTTGTGGAGCTTACCAGTCCGGAGGGTGACATCGCGCTCTGGTTCGGCTTGTCGGATGCAAGCGACCCTACGCAGGCGGTCGATGCCGCCTGGAGCGCCGCTGGCGAGACTGTGCCCGCCCCGCACGCCGTGGTCCCGGCCCCACCCCGGGATGGGGTCGAGGCGGCGACGGCCTTCGCCTATCCGCCCGAGGGCGACGTGATCCGGCAGGCCATCGTCGAGAGCCGCGGCGGCCGCCTGCATGTGACCCTGATCCGCGGAACGCTGGCCGCGCTCGAGCGGCGCGGCGCGCAGGTGAACATCGCCGTGACGGGGTTTCAGCCTGCCGATATGGCAACTGTCGATCTCACCGGTATCGCGCCTGATGCCCTCGATGCGACGGATCTGGATGCGCTGGGCGCCTACGTTCAGGATCACCTCGCCCGCTTCGACGTGCCGGGCGCCGTCGTCGCCGTGGTGCAGGGCGGCGAGGTGCGGATGCTTCAGGGCTTCGGCGTCCGCGCCCTCGGGACAAGCGATGCGGTGACACCGGACACTCGGATGATGATCGGTTCGGTCGGCAAGTCGATGACGACGCTGCTGATGGCCCGCCTGGTCGAAGAGGGGCGCCTTTCCTGGGACCAGCCGGTGCAGAGCGTCCTGCCAGGCTTTGCCGTCGCCGATCCGGAGCTTTCGGAGACGATCACCGTCCAGAACCTCGTCTGCGCCTGCTCGGGTGTGCCGCGGCGCGACATGGAATTCCTGTTCAACGCGACGGAACTCGATGCCGAAGCGGTGATCGGCTCTCTGACCGCGTTCGAGTTCTTCACCGGGTTCGGCGAGGCCTTCCAGTATTCCAACCAGCTGGTCGCGACGGGCGGCTGGGTCACCGCCGCCGCCGACGGGGCCGAATGGGGTGCGCTGGACGCCGGCTATGCCCGCTTGCTGGAAGAACGTCTGTTCGCGCCGCTCGGCATGACCCGCTCCACGATCGACTTTGCCGAGGTCATGGCCGATGCAGATGTCGCTACGCCCCACGCGCCCCATGGCGCGGGCCAGCGCAGCCTGCTGCCGGCCCAGACCGAGGGCGCGCTCCTGCCCGTGGCACCGGCGGGCGCGCACTGGTCCACTGGCGCGGACATGGCACGCTACCTTCAGGCGCTTCTGGCTATCGGCGGCGGGAACGGCATCGTCTCGACGGAGAGCCTTGCCCATCTCACAGCGCCGCAAGTGCCGGTCAGCGCGACCATGTCCTACGGGCTCGGCTGGTTCGTCGAGGAATGGAAGGGTCAGCGTCTGATACAGCACGGCGGCAACACCTTCGGCTTCACGAGCGAGTTAGCCTTCCTGCCCGAAGCGAGTGCCGGCATCGTGATCCTGACCAACGCGGGCCGGGCGAACGACTTCGTCCAGGCGGTCCGCGCGCGGTTCCTCGAGGTGCTGTTCGACCTGCCTGCAACTCACCATGCCGGCGCCCTGATTGCCCGGGCCGAGGCCGACCGCCGTGCCGCGGACTGGGCCGGCGCGCAGACGATCCCGCCCGAGGTGGCCAGTGCCGCCGTGGGACGGTATCGGTCGAGTGTCCTGGGCGAGGTGGCCCTGCGGCGCGAGGGCGACCGGCTGATCTTCGACATCGGGGAGATGGCGGGCGAGGTTCGCGTTGACCCCGCAAGACCCGAACGCTGAATCGTCTGGGAAGGGCCGCTCTTCACCATGCCGCTCGCTTTCGATCCGGCGACACGGTCGCTGATCTTCGGCGAAGGCGCTGCGCAATACGTGCTCGAGGCGGTTCAATGATGTCTGCCAAAGGTGTCCTCCTGCTCCTCTTGGCTTTTGCGCCGATTGCGATCATTGGCTCGTCGGGTCACGCGGTGGCCGAACCGGTTCGCGTGGGCGCCGAGCATTGCGTCGTCAACGTCGCGCCCGGCGATCCGTTGAACCTGCGCGTCGGGCCCGGAACCGGCCATCGGGTCGTGACCCGCTTGCCCTATGCGACCTGCGGACTAACTGTGATGGACACCTGCCGGGGCAACTGGTGCCCGGTCGAGGACGGCCACCATGCCGGCTGGCTGCACCGCCGCTACATTGCGGCGGTGTCGCGCCCGACGCACTGCCTCAGCCCCCTCACGCAGCCGCAAGCCGTGGCATTACGGGCCTGGCCGTCCGATGGCTCGCGAGTGCTTGCACGCCTCGTTCCACGAAGCTGCGGCATCGCCCTTCTACCATATCAAGTAGAGGGCTGGCAGAAGGTCCGCCAAGGCGGATGGGAAGGCTGGGTCCGGCTGTCGGACCTTCTATTCTTCGATGGATAGGGCAGATTGTGCCATCTCGCGGTCATCGCCGCCATGGGTCGGGGTCAGCAGTTTCGCGGCCGGCCTGCGGATGCCGCTGCGGCTAACGGCGGCGAAGCAGAAGCTTTGAACAGTTCGCTCCCGGTCGCGATTGCATCGAACGACGCCGCGAACTGAGACGATTTCCCTATATTGCAATGGGTTACGGGCCAGAGAACGTTCGATGCCAGTCCCGTCCCCTCCGCCACTTGCCCCTGCGAAAGCGTTCTCTCGATCCGGCCGCGGCCGGATTTTTCCGTTGTTTTTGGGGGTTATGCGGGTGGGGCTGAGCACTGGCTCGGGCACCAAGTGACCCGGAAGCGGTCTCTCAGCGCCGGTATTCTCCGGACCTCATGACTGCGCCGATTTGGTGCAGAGCTTGTAAGACGCTGCAACGACGGGATTTCTTACCTCGAGAATTTTGGGTTTTGATATGAGAGGCATTCGTCCTGAAGGACCAGAAATCAAAACAGACTCGGTTGAGTCAGTGGTGGCCACGGATCCTGAGGGTTCGCTCTGGTTTAAAAACCGCAAGATGACCCGATAAACATGCCAGCCACTCATCAGCTTCGGAGCGAGATGAGGTAGTCCTCACCAATCACGCGTACAGGCACAGCATCGTCGAAAGCAGCGATGGTGTTCACATGAGCGCCGACGGCGGGGCCCTGCGAAGCGGCCTGAAAGGCAGGCTCCGCCAGCGCTTGCGCCGTCCTCCGTAGGGCGCGGTGCGCGTGTATCAAAGCCTGCCGACGCATCAATCCTAATACTACAGTTGCATATACTCCGTTCGTTTTCGATGACAGGTGGCGGCTGCGGTTTGGTGCTGTCGTCGCCATCGGGACCAGTGCCAGACGAAGGCGGCACGTGTCCGGTGTGGAATCACGAGCTTGGCGATCAGGGTGCGCAGCTCGGACATGCTCATGGTCCCCGCCGCCATGGCGGTCATGCGGCTTCGGGGGCGTCGTGCGGCGTCGGACTCGTTTTGTCTTCGGATGGTTTGCCGAAGGCGGCGCGGGCCTGCGTGGCGGCGAGCGTGGCGAGGAACGCCTGCGCAGCCATGACGAGGGTCATGTGGCGGTGCCAGCCGTGCCAGGAGCGGGCCTCGCAGTGGTCGAGGCCGAGGTCGTCCTTGGCGCGCAGGAAGCATTCCTCGATCGCCCAACGGCTGGCGTAGGTGGCGAACACGCCGACCTGGCAATTCTCGATCCGACCAGCCGTACCCGAGTACTGCCGCCCCACGCCCACCGAGTGCCGGCCCTGCTTGAGGAACCCCGTCTCGTCCACGATCAGAACGCCGCCCGGATCACCGAGCACCTCCAGCGCGTAGTCCCGCACCAGATCCCGCAACGCCTCCGCCGACCACCGACTGCGCCCGAGCAAAGACTGCACCCGGTAGGGCTTCGCAAGCCCCGCCTGCTCGGCCAGCATCCAGCCCGTCTTGCGCTCCGCCCCCGATAGCAGCCCGTCCACGAACGCCGCGGCCGTCGCGCGCTGCTCGGCGCGCCCGAACGCAGACCCCATCCGCGCCTTTAGATGATCGAGCTCCGCACGCCAGTCCACCAGCGCACCTGCCAAGACCGCAGATGCCATCGCCCAACCCTCCGCTCCCGCTCCACGGAGCGCAAAGAGCCACATCTGCTGACAATGCGCAACTGTAGTACTAAGCTTCTAGGCTCCAGACTCATAACCAGTAGGTGACGGTTGCGGCGAGGGCGACGGCGGAGAGGATGAACCGCGCCGGGTTTGCCGGAGGCTCCAACTTCTGAGTAGGGTGGAGCATCATGAGCAAGACCACGAACAAGTTTTCTCCTGAGGTGCGCGAGCGGGCGGTGCGGCTGGTTCTCGACAG
>NZ_QPLJ01000027.1 GCF_003340555.1 Jannaschia formosa
GCGCCTTGAAGCCCGCGTCGTGGTTCCTGCGTCTCGACATGTTCTGATCTCATCGTCGTTGAAGACCAGCAGACGTCAGATCGTAGCTTCCGTCACTGTCCGGTTTTCGGGGAGTAGCTCAATCTTCGGATGGACGTGGCCACGTCAGCCGACCTCGTGCGGAGCGAGTACATGATCCGGCTTGCATTCTAGTAGTGGGTCAGGTCGCTCGGGACCCGACGCGAGAAGTAGAAGACCCCCCGTTTCACAAATGTGCACGGGGCAGATTTGGTCTCCGGCATGGTCTACGCGTCCAGCTCTCAGCAGTTAAGCTGAAGAGAAACAAGAGGTTGCCTGCGAGACTGGTGCCGCTGAAGGGACTCGAACCCCCGACCCCATCATTACGAATGACGTGCTCTACCAGCTGAGCTACAGCGGCACCGTGGCGCGGCTCTTAGCAGGGGTCCAGGGCCGGGGCCAGCCCCGAATCGACGCGATTTCAGAACAGCAGGAAATCCTCCGCGACGATCTTTCCGCCCCCCTCGATCACGAGGATCAGCGCCGCGTCAGCCGGGCCGCCGCGCCCGTCGATATCGACCCGCAGTTCCCCGGTGGCCCCGTTATAGGCAGCGAGGCCGTCCCGCAGCGCCCCGTCGATCTGCCTGCGCGTGACCTCGCGGACGTCCTGACCGGCGTCGCCCAGCCCGAAGAAGCGGTCGTCCAGCGCGATCCGGTCCCCGGTCTCGAAATCGGTGATCCGCCCGCCGCCCGCCGCATCCGTCACGCGGAAGGCGAAGACGTCCGCCCCGTCACCGCCCTCCAGCAGGTCGCCGCCGCCCCCGCCCGCGAGGATGTTGACCCGCGCGTTCCCGATCAGCGTGTTGGCCGCGGAATTGCCGAACAGGTTGGCCGGTGCCTCGCCCGTCAGCGTCGCGTCCTCCAGCCCGGGGGCAAGCCGCAGCGAGACCGTGCTCAGCGCATGGTCGCGGCCGCCCTCCGCCGCCTCGACGATCACGTCGCCGCGGCTGTCGACGCGGTAGAGGTCGTCGCCCGCACCGCCGATCATCCTGTCCGCGCCGGTCCCGCCGTCCAGCAGGTCGGGCCCGCGGTGGCCGCGCAGCACGTCGTTCCCCCCCTGCCCCAGCAGGCTGGCCGCCGCGGTGCCCCCCAGCACGGTCAGCTCGTCCGCGCCCGCGCCGCCGAACAGTTCGGCCCCGTCCCCGCCGGTCAGGGTGTCGTCGCCCGTGCCGCCGAAGAGGAAATCGCCCGCGCCCCCCGTGATCCCGTCGTCACCGCCGAAGCCGAAGATCGCATCGATGCGGTCCTCGACGACGCTGATCGCCTCGGACGTCCCGTCGCCCAGCGTGGTGTGGTCGAAGAAGCTGGCCGCGTCGCTCTGGCCTTCGAGGGCCTGCATCGCGTCCTCCCAGCCGGAGGTCACGGCCGAGATCGCGGCGTCGAGCGCCCCGAGGATCGCGTCGAACACCCCGTCCAGCGCGTCGATGGCGGCGAAGGCGGGCTGCAACGGCTCCAGCAGGGTGTCCTCCAGCGCGTCGATGGCGCCGAAGAGGTCGATGCCCAGCGACGCGAGCGCGTCGAGCACGAGGTTCTCGACGAAGTCCTGCACGATGCCGATGGCGTCGCCGATCGTCGCGATGATCTCGCCCGGGTTGACGACGACCGCCGGGCTGTAGGTCGCGGGGATGAAGACCGCGGGAATGATCGTGACGCCCGCGACGACGACGGCCGGGGTATTGACCTCCGGCGTCAGCTGCACCCGGGGAACGACGGTGTAGTCGCGGTTCAGCACCCCGTCGAGCGTGTAGAACGCGTCGGAGATCGGTCCGATCGCGTCGTCGATGATCCGCTCCGCCTCCTGCAGCCCCGAAATGTCGGGCAGGCCGCCCTCCAGCCGCTCGACGGCACCCGCCAGCGCCGCGGCCTGCATTTCCAGCGCGGCGGCGAGATCCGGGTCCCAGTCGACCAGCGCGTCGTAGCGCGCCTCGATCAGCGCGCCGAGCCGGGTTCCGCTCAGGTCGGTCTCGGCGAGTTCCGTAAACAGACGCTCCGCCTCGCTTGCCTGCTGCTCGACGATGGTGTCCAGCCCGCCGACCTCCAGCACGCCGTTGAGGACGGTATTGGCCCGGCCGATGATCGTGTCCGCGGGTTCGAGCAGCCGGTTGACCGGCTGCAGCCGCTCGTCCCAGTCCCAGGCGCGGTCCGCCTGCGCCCGGATCTGGTCGATGGTCCGGCCCGCGATCATGTCGAATTTCCTGACCGCCGCCCCGACGCCGTAGGGCACCAGCTTCAGCGGATCGAGGATCGTGGCCGGAATCGTCAGCGGATCGGCGATCCCGTCCAGCGTCCCGGCGACGATCCGCGGGGTGGTGCTCACCTGCTTGAAGACGTTCACGGCGGTAGAGGTGCCGAGGACGATATCCGCCATTTCGTCGACATCCGCCGCGAAGGGCAAGGTCACGTCCCGAAGGTCCGAGGCCGTTCTGGTCATTGCAATATCCTCCTGCTGAAATCGGAGGATCGGAACGCCGGACCCCCGGCCAGCGTAGCACGCCGGGGCCGGAGGGTCCAATTTCTTGACCTAGGGGAAAGCAGTCAGTTGCGCGAGGCGGCGCTCGGCGGCCGGTCCGGGACGGTGCCCTCGCCCGGGGCCTCGCCCACGGGCACGACGACCGGCTCCGAGAGGTCGCGCGTGGTGCCGACCACGTCGGGATTGACCGTGGTGCGCGGCGGCTCGGGCGCGGGCGGCGGCGGCGTCTCGGGCAGGACGACCGGCAACTCCTCTCCGGGGGCGGCCCCGCCGACGAGCAGCGGCACCATCTCCGAGGGCAGCGCGTTGGTCGCGGCCTGGGCGGTGGGCGGCTCGGTCCAGGACAGGCTGTCGAAGGCCTCGCAATGGGTGCAGACGGGCACCCAGATGGCGTGCACCGTGCCGCAGTTCTGGCAGACCCATTGCGGCCCGCGCGAGGCGCCCAGCGCCTTGGCCAGCCAGGCCCGCACCACCGTGTCCGACGCGCCCTCGCCGCGCTCGATCGCCGCCATCAGCGACAGCGAGCGCGCGGTCGGATGCGTCTCGTAGGTCTTGCCCAGCGCGCGTCGGGCCGAGGGGAAGTCCTCGGCGGCGAGATGCAGCTCGGTTTCTAGCAGCTTCGCCTCGGGCGCGTTCGGCACCACGTCGAGCAGCTGGCGGAAGCGGCGGATGCGCGCGTCCGGCGTCTCCCCGGGCTCGATATCGGCGAAGGCGGCGGCGAGGTCGGGATGCTGGGTCTTCTGCCAGGCGGCCTTGATGACGCGCGCGGCGCGGCGCTTGTCGCCGGTCTCGATATGCATCCGCGCGGCCAAGACGGCGGCGGGGACCAGCTCCGGCGCCAGCCGGTTGGCCTCGATCGCCTCGGCGCGGGCGCGGTCGGTCTTGCCCTGGCCCAGCTGCGCCCGGGCCTCGGCCAGCGACAGCACCGCCTCGCGGCGCTTGTAGACGTCCTTCGGCAGCACGCCGGCCTTCAGCTTGGCCGACAACACCTTGCGCGCGCCGTCCCAGTTCTCGTCGCGGGCCTGCAGGCGCAGAAGGGTGTCCTGCACCTCGACATGGCGCGGCTTTAGGGCGAAGGCCTTCTCGGCCAGCTTCATGGCGGTGTCGGTATCGCCCTCCTCCAGCCGCTGGCGCATCAGCCCGCGAATGCCGACGAAGCGCGTCCGGTCGTGGCGGACCAGCGTCTTGTAGGCCTCCTCGGCGCGGGCATGGTCGCCCGCCGCCTCGGCCGCCTGGGCCACGACCAGCGTCGTGACCTCGGGGCGGTTGAGGTACTTCTCGGCCTTCTGCGCCTTGACCGAGGCCTCGCGCGATTCGCCCGCGGCCAGCGCGACCAGGCTCTCGGCCAGCGCGTCATAGCCGCGCTTCTCCCTGTTGCGGGCGAAATAGGTGCCGATGGCCGTGTCGTCGCCGTTGATGAACTTCAGCACCGCGACGAGGAAGCCCAGCAGCTTGAACACGACATAGAGCGCGACGACCGCCACCAGCAGGCCCAGCAGGACAAGCAGCGGCGTCAGCACGTATTCCTGCCCGGCGAAGCGGACGATGACCTCGCCCGACAGCGACAGCAGCCATTGCACGCCGAAGGCGAGGGCCAGGATCAGGGCGATGAACAGGAGGATCTTGAAGAGCGACCAGAGCATTGGGGATCCTCACTCGGTTCCGAGATAGTCAGGAAGGGCGTCGCGCGCGGCGGCGCGGGTGCGGGCGGCGTCGATCCATCCGGCCATGGCGGCCTGCGCCTCGGGCGGCAGCGCCTCCAGCTCAGCCAGGGCGGCGTCGATATCGCCCGCGCGAACGGCGGCCTCCGCGCGGCTCAGGACGGCGTCCGCGTCATCGCCCTCGCGCGGCTCCAGCGAGCGGGCGCCGGTCTGCCGCCGGATGAAGGCGCCGAGCCCCCCGCCTTCGGGTTCGACCAGGCGTGCCTCGGCCAGCGCGTCGCGCGCGGCGTCGGGGAAGGCGGCGGTCAGCTCCGCGACGGTCGGCAGCCCGGTCTCGGCATTGTTGTAGAGCACCAGCGGCACCTCGCCCCCGATCACCGAGAGCGGCTCGGCATAGGGCACACCCGAATCGACCGCGATGCGGATCTGGTTGGCCGCGGCCTCGCGGGCCAGCTCCTCGGCCGAGGCCTCGACGGCCTCCGTCTCCTCGTTCAGCGCGGCCAGCTCCGATTCCAGCGCCGCGACGCGGTCGGTCAGATCCGGCGCGGGTGGAGGCAGGTCCTCGACGGTCGCGGCCAGTTCGTCCACACGGTCCGACAAAGCGCCCAGATCGCCTTGCAGGCCGGACAGGGCATCGACCTGACCAGACAGGGCGTCCAGATCGCCCTGCAGGCCGGAGAGGGAATCAATCCGTCCCGACAGTGCGTCCAGGTCACCCTGCAGGCTGGAAAGAGGCTCGACCTGGCCCGACAGCGCGTCGACATCGGCGCGCAGCGCGGCCAGCGCCTCGCCATTGCCAGAAGGCGCCGTGCCCTCCGACGGGGCGACGGCGGCAGGCGCGGCCTCCAGTGCGCCGACTTGAGACGCGAGCGCGTCCAGCCGCTCGGACATCTCGGCCTGCGCGGCCTCGATGGCCGAAAGGTCCGTCGCCTCGCCCACGGGCAGCGCATCGATCCGCGCCTCCAGTGCGGCCAGCGCGGCGGGATCGACCGTCTCGGCCGGCGGCACGAGATAGGTCGGGATCGCATAGCCGATCGCCCCGGCGAGCAACCCGCCAAGAAGCAGCGGCACGAAGCCCGGCCCGCGCTTCTCGATCACCTGCGGCTGTGCGGCGGCGGCGGGCGGCGGCGCCGGACGCTCTTCCGGCGGGGCCGGGTGACGGGTCTCCCCGGCGCGCCTCTCGTCCTGCGAGGCCTCCGTCTTCATCTCCTCGGGGTCGGCCCCGTCCAGCCGCGCCAGATCGGCCACGTCCTCCTCGGTCGCGGGCGGGACGGTGTCGTCGCCCAGCGGCCGGGCATTGACCGGCGGCACCTCGGTCGGGGCGAGGCCGTCGGACGCGCCCCCGGACTCGGCGGTCATGTCCTCGGGCTCGGGCGCGTCGGCGGGGTCCACCTGCTCGGCGGTGACCTCCCGGTCCATCGCCTCCTCGACCAGCGGCGCGTCCTCCGGAGCGGCGGGCGGGGTCTCGTCCGCCGTCTCGCGGGGGGCGGGCGCCTCGCCGGCGGGATCGGCCAGGATGGCGTCCTCGGGCGGGGGGCTGCCCGGAATCGTGTCGTCGGACTCGGCGACGATCTCGGCCTCCTCGATCCGGTCTTCGCGCGCGGCGTCGGCGTCGGCGATGTCCTGAGGGCCCGTTTCCGATGCGTCGGACGGTGTCGTGGGTCTCGGTTTCCTGGTCTTTCGCGCCAACGCGGTCCCTCCGATGAGCAGGGTCCGGGACGCGGAACCCGGACATGGCACGCTTTACCTAGTCCGAACCGTCCTGCCCCTCAACCGCCGATAAGTCGAGCACCCGAAGCAGCAACGCCCACATCGCCGCCCCATCGGGCGCCTCGGCGATTTCGGAGGCGACGGGCAAAGCCGCCGCCACCGCCGGGCTGAGCGACAGCAGCCGCAGCCGCTCCCAGGCGGCGTCGGGGCAGGCCTGCGCCAGCAGCGCGGCGCTGCGCGGGGAATAGAGCGGGACGACCGCCCCCCGCTCCAGCACGGCGCGGGCGGCAGGGCCGAGCGGCAGGGCCTCCTGCGCGTAGACGACCGCGTCCCGCGCCGCGAGCCCCCGCGCCCGCAGCGCCGCGGCAAGGTCCCCGCGCTGCGCTGCGCCGCGCAGATGCAGCAGCGGCGGCGCCCCCTCCGGGACCGCCCAAGCCAGCGCCTCCGCGTCCGGCGCGACGCCGCGCAGGTCGAGCCCGGCCGCCTCGGCCGCCTCGCCCGTCCGCGGCCCGACGCACCAGACCGGGCGCCCGCCGGGCCCGCCCAGCGCGCGATAGGCCGCGACCCCGTTCCGGGAGGTGAAGATCAGCCCCGGCGCCAGGTCCGGCAGGGCCTCGGCGAAGGTGATCCGCATCAGCGGCGCCTCGACGACACTCGCGCCCAACGCCCTGAGCCGCGTGGCCATCGGCGCGGAGGCCTCGGCAGGCCGGGTCAGAAGCACGGGCAAGACGGGCGCCACGATTGTCCCCCTCCCGCGCGCGGCCTAGATGGGACCGGACGATGGACGCAGGAGCCGCATGGCACAAGACCTCACGATCCTCGGGCTCGAAAGCTCCTGCGACGACACGGCTGCGGCGGTGCTGCGCGGGCGCGCGATCCTGTCGAACGTCGTGCTGCGGCAGGACGACCTGCACGCCCAGTTCGGCGGCGTCGTCCCCGAGATCGCCGCCCGCGCCCATGCCGAGAAGATCGACCTTGCGGTGGAGCGGGCGCTGGCCGAGGCCGGGATCGCCTTGCGCGACTGCGACGCCATCGCCGTGACCGCCGGGCCGGGCCTGATCGGCGGGGTGCTCGCCGCGGTGATGTGCGCCAAGGGCCTCTCGGCCGCCACCGGCCTGCCGCTGATCGGCGTGAACCACCTTGCGGGCCACGCCCTGACGCCGCGCCTGACCGACGGGGTCGCCTATCCCTACCTGATGCTGCTGGTGTCCGGCGGGCACTGCCAGTTCCTGCGCGTCGACGGCCCGGACGCCTTCGCGCGGCTCGGCGGCACGATCGACGACGCGCCGGGCGAGGCCTTCGACAAGGTCGCCCGCCTGCTCGGCCTGCCCCAGCCCGGCGGCCCCTCGGTCGAGGCCGAGGCCGCAAGCGCCACCGGCACGATCCGCCTGCCCCGCCCGCTGCTCGACCGGCCCGGCTGCGACCTCTCCTTTTCGGGCCTCAAGACCGCGGTCCTGCGCGCCCGCGACATGGCCGTGGCCGAACACGGCGGCCTGCCCCGCGCCATCCGCGCCGATATCTGCCACGGCTTCCAGCAGGCCGTGCGCGACGTGCTGGCCGAGAAGTCCCGCCGCGCCATCGCCGCCTGCGACGGGCTCACCGCCTTCGCCGTCGCGGGCGGCGTCGCCGCGAACACTCCCCTCCGCGCCGCCCTGCGCCAGGTCGCCGACGACGCCGGCCTCCCCTTCCTCGCCCCCCCGCTCGCGCTCTGCACCGACAACGCCGCGATGATCGCCTGGGCGGGGGCGGAACTTCACGCCGCGGGCCATCGCGACGACCTCACCCTCGCCGCCCGCCCCCGCTGGCCCCTCGACAGCACGGCGGCGCCCATGCTCGGCTCCGGCAAGCGCGGAGCGAAGGCATGATCGCCGTCCTCGGAGCAGGCGCCTTCGGCACCGCACTCGCCGTGTCGCTCGCCGCCAACGGCCCGGTCCGCCTCTGGGCACGGGACGCCGCGCCGCTCATCGCCCGGCGCGAAAGCCCCCGCCTGCCCGGCATCCCCCTGCCCGAGGCCGTCCACCCGACCGGCGACCTTGCCGACCTCGCAGGCCACGACCTCCTGATCGCGGTCCCGATGCAGACCCTCCGCACCCTGCTCCCGCGCCTGAGCGACCTCCACCCGCCCCACGCAATCGCCGCCTGCAAGGGCCTAGACCTCGAGACGCTGCAGACCCCCACCGACCTCATCGCCGACGCCCTGTCCCGCACCGTCCCGGCCCTCCTCTCCGGCCCGAGCTTCGCCGCCGACATCGCCCGCGGCCTGCCCACCGCCCTGACGCTCGCCTGCGCCGACGACGCGGCCGGCGCCCATCTCCAGACCGCGCTCTCCACCCCGACCCTGCGCCTCTACCGCACCACCGATACGACCGGCGCGGCGCTTGGCGGGGCGCTCAAGAACGTCGTCGCCATCGCCTGCGGCGCCGCCATCGGCGCGGGGCTGGGCGAGAGCGCCCGCGCCGCCCTCATGACCCGTGGCATGGCCGAGATGACGCGCCTCGCCACCGCGCTCGGCGCCGATCCGGCGACGCTGATGGGCCTGTCGGGGCTGGGCGACCTCGCGCTCACCTGCGCCTCGCCGCAATCGCGCAACTTCGCGCTGGGGCTCGCGCTGGGCCGGGGCGAGCCGCCGCCCGACGCGACCACCGAGGGCACCGCCACCGCCCGCGCGGCGCTTCGCCTCGGCGCGCAGCACGGCATCGACCTGCCGGTGACGCAGGTGACGGCGGGGCTTGTCGACGGCAGCCTGACGATCCAGACCGCCATCCAGACCCTTCTCGCCCGCGACCTGACCACGGAGACACCGACATGATGCACGCCCTGATCTGCACCGACAAACCCGGCCATCTCGACACCCGCAAGGCCAACCGCGAGGCCCATGTCGCCTATCTCAAGGCCGATCCCCATGTCGTCCAGGCCGGCCCCTTCCTGGATACGAACGGAGAGATGTGCGGCTCGCTCATCCTCTTCGACACCGGCGACCGCGCCCATGTCGAGGCCTTCGCCGCCGGCGATCCCTACGCGAAGGCGGGGCTTTTCGCCGACACGCGGATCGAGGCCTGGAACCGGGTCATCGGCGGATGAGGTACTGGCTCTTCAAGTCCGAACCCGGGACCTGGTCCTGGGACGACCAGGTCGCGAAGGGCGAGGCGGGCCAGGAATGGGACGGGGTGCGCAACTACCAGGCGCGCAACGTCATGCGCGAGATGGAGGTCGGCGATCTCGGCTTCTTCTACCATTCGCAGGACGAGAAAGCGGTCGTCGGCATCGTCGAGATCTGCTCCGGGTCCCACCCCGACAGCACGACCGACGATGACCGCTGGGATTGCGTCGACATCCGGGCGGTCGAACCGCTCCCCACTCCCGTCACACTGGCCGACATCAAGGCGCGGGCGGAGCTTGCCGACATGGCCCTCGTCCGCCAGTCCCGCCTCTCGGTCCAGCCCGTGACCGAGGCGGAATGGCGCCTCGTCCGCGAAATGGGGGGCCTGTCGGGATAGAGCCCTCCGAACAGCCGTTAACGAACCATCAAGGTTAACGCGCCTCCCCCTCATCTCGCCCCAAATACCTCGGGGGAGCGAGCGAAGCGAGCGGGGGCGGAGCCCCCGACCCGGCCCGACCCGCGCACGCCGACGACGTCAGCCATATCCGGCGGCCGCCGCCACCCACTGGACAAGCCCCGCACCGCCCACTAGCCCCGCCCCGACCCCCGGCCCGGAGCCCAGCCCATGACCGACGACCGTCTCATCGTGGCCCTCGACGTGGCCGACGCGCTCTCGGGGCTGGAGCTTGCGGGCCGCATCGGCGACGCGGTCTCCTTCTACAAGATCGGCCTCGGCATGCTGACCGGCGGCGGGCTCGCGCTGGCGCAGGAGCTCAAGGACGAGCACGGCAAGCGCATCTTCCTCGACATGAAGCTCTTCGACATCGGCGCCACGGTCGAGGCGGCGGTGCGCGGGCTGTCGCGCTTCGATATCGACTTCCTCACCGTCCATGGCGACCCGCATGTGGTCGAGGCGGCGGCGCAGGCAAAGGGCGGGATGAAGATCCTCGCCGTGACGATCCTGACTTCGCTCGACCGCGCCGATCTGGACGCCGGGATGATGGCGCCCGGCGACATGGCCGAGATGGTGGTCGAGCGGGCCGCCCGCGCCTTCGCGGCGGGCGCCGACGGCGTCATCGCCTCCCCGCGGGAGGCCGCGGCGATCCGCGCCCTGCCCGAGGCGGCGGGCCGCCTGATCGTCACGCCCGGCATCCGCCCGGCCGGCGCGGCGCTGGGCGACCAGAAGCGCGTCACGACGCCCGCCGCCGCGCTGGCCGCCGGGGCCGACCACATCGTCGTCGGCCGCCCGGTCCACGCCGCGCCCGACCCGGCCGGGGCCGCGCGGGCGATCCTGGCCGAAATGGCGGGCTGACGCCGCTCAAGGGACGGACTGGCTTCACCGACGCGCCCGTCACCGGGCCGCGGAGATCCGACCGACGAGCGTCGCGCGTCATCCCATCCGGCTCAGAGCGGCCGCAGATCCACGCGCCCGGCCCTGCCACATCGCCGCACCGTCAACGCGCTCGCCCGCGAGGCACCACCGGCTCAAGCCCGCCGGCAACGCGATGCGCGGCATCCGGCTCCGCGGACGCGGTTGCGCGCCGGGTCTGCGGCTCGGGCGGGGCGCGCCCGGCCCCGCTTGACTTCGTCCCCCTCGCCCACAGCTTCCCCGCCACGGTCCAAGCGCGGAGGACCCCGCCGATGCCCAAAGCGATCCCGCTCCTCGCCGCCCTGATCCTCGCCCTCCCGGCCGCCGCGCAGGACCCGGACAGGGACGTCCTGCGCCGCCACGCGCTCGATCTCGTCAACGAGACGCGCGCCGAAGCCGGCCTTCCCGCCCTCACCCTCGCCCCTGTCCTGACCGAGGCCGCGCAAGACCATGCCGACGACATGGCCGAGCGCGACTTCTACGCCCATGTCTCGCCCGAGGGCGTCACCCCCGCCGACCGGTTCCGCGCGGCGGGCGGCAGCGACTGGGCGCTGAGCGGAGAGAACCTCGCCCGCTGCACGGGCTGTCCCGCACCCCCCGACCGCGCCCGGGTCGGGGCCTTCCAGTCCGGCTGGATGCAGAGCCCCGGGCACCGTGAGAACATCCTCGCACCGGGCTTCGATCGCTTCGGCTACGGCATCCGGGCCGAGGGCGACGCGATCTACGCCGTCCAGACCTTCGCCGGCCCCGGCGCGGGCGACGGCGGCCCCGCGCTCGGCCAAGGGACCGCCCGGCAGGCGGCTTTGGCCGAGGTCAACGCCCGCCGCGCCGAGGCGGGCCTCGCCCCGCTGGAGGGGAGCCCGGCGCTCGACCGCGTTGCCGAGGCGGCGCTCGAGGCCCGGCTCGCGGACGAGGACCTGCCCGACGATCTCTTCGCCCTGCTGCCCGAGGGCGGGGGCGGCTGGACCAGCCTCGGCCTCGCCTCCGCCAGCCTCGGCGGGGCGGGCACCGGGATCACCGAAGGCACCGTGACGGAGCTCGTCGACACCTGGACCCGCGACGGCACGCCGCCCGGCGGCGCGGCCGCGACCGCCTTCGGCTTCGCCGCCGCCGCCCGCGCGGACGGGCGCGTCACCGGCATCGGCGTCTTCGGCGGGCGCTGACCTCCGCGCGTCCGGGGGCGATCCACGTCCGACCGGGATCACCCGCAGGTCCGACGCGGATCACCCCTCAAATCACCCCGCCAGTTTCGCCAGCCGCGCCATCAGCGAGGAGGTGTCCCAGCGCCCCCCGTCCATCGCCTGCACGTCCTTGTAGAACTGGTCCACCAGCGCCGTTCCCGGCAGCGGCGCCCCGATCGCGTCCCCCTCGGCCAGGCAGATGGCGAGGTCCTTGCGCATCCAGTCGACGGCAAAGCCGTGGTTCCACTCCCCGGACAGCATCGTCTTGTGACGATTGACCATTTGCCAGCTTCCCGCGGCGCCGCCCTGGATCACCTCGACCACCGCCTCGCCGTCGAGCCCGGCCTTCTGCGCAAAGAGCATCCCCTCCGAAAGCCCCTGCAGCAGCCCCGCGATGCAGATCTGGTTGACCATCTTCGTCAGCTGCCCCGCGCCGATCCCGCCCATCAGCCGCGTGGCCTTGGCATAGGCCTGCATCACATTGTCGGCACGGTCGAAATCCGCCTGCGCCCCGCCGCACATGATGACCAGCTGCCCGTTCTCGGCCCCCGCCTGACCGCCCGAGACGGGCGCGTCGACATAGGCGACGCCCTTGTCCCCCGCAGCCTCGGCCATCTCCCGCGTGACGCCCGCCGAGACGGTCGTGTGGTCGACGAACAGCGCGCCCTCCTCCATCCCGGCGAAAGCCCCATCTTCCCCGAGACATACCGAGCGCAGGTCGTCGTCATTGCCGACGCAGGCGAAGACGATCTCGGCCCCCTCGGCCGCCGCGCGCGGGGTCGCCGCCGATCGGCCGCCATGCGCCTCGGCCCAGGCTTCGGCCTTGGCGGCCGTGCGGTTGTAGACGCAGACCTCATGCCCGGCCTTCGCCAGGTGCCCCGCCATCGGGGCGCCCATCACGCCCATTCCCAGAAACGCCAACCGAGCCATTCCGACCCTCCCTTTGCATCGTCATCCGCTCCCGGTTAGATGCCCCCCTCGGGCAGGGGTCAACAGGGCACGCGCCGCATGGAAAAGCTCTTTCGCTGGTCGTTCCGCATCGTGACGGTGACGCTGCTGCTGGTCGGGGCGGCGGTGCTGCTGGCGCTGTGGCTCGCCTCGCGCTCGCTTCCGGATTACGACCGCACCGAAGAGGTGCGCGGCGTGACGGCGCCGGTGGAGATCGTGCGCAACACCCACAACGTGCCGCATATCTTCGGCGAGACCGACGCGGACGTGTTCTTCGCGCTGGGCTACGCCCATGCGCAGGACCGGCTGTGGCAGATGACGCTGCTCAGGCGCACGGCGCAGGGCCGCCTGTCGGAGGTCTTCGGCCGCCGCACCCTGCGGACCGACGAGCTGTTGCGCCGGCTGGGCCTCTACCGCGCTGCCGCGCTTTCGGTGCCGGCCCAGACGCCCGACGTGACCGAGATGCTGGAGGCCTATTCGGCGGGCGTGAACGCCCGGATCGAGGTCATCAACCGCGACGCCTCGGGCCGCGGCGCGCCGGAATTCTTCCTGTTCGAGCCGCAGATCGCCCCCTGGCGCCCGGCCGATTCCATCGCGCTCGCCAAGCTGATGGCGCTGCAGCTCTCGGGCCATGTCGGCGAGGAGGTGCTGCGCGCCCGCGCCTCGCTGGTGCTGGACGACGCGCGGCTGGCCGACCTGCACCCCGAGGCGCCCGGCGACGGGGTGGTGGAACTGGCCTCGGCCCGCGACCTCTTTCCGCAGCTCCGGCCCACCGATCACGCCAGCCTGCGCCCCGACATGTGGCCCGTCCCCCGGCGCGGGCTGGAAGGCGCGTCCAACGTCTTCGCCGTCGCGGGCGACCATGCCGCGGCGGGGGGCGCGCTGCTCGCCACCGACCCGCATCTGGGCCTGCAGGCGCCGACGCTGTTCTACCTCGCCCGGCTGGAGCTTGAGACGGGCGGCGTCATCGGCGCCACGATCCCGGGCATGCCGATCATGCCGGTCGGCCGCTCCGACGCGATCGGCTGGGGGCTGACCACGACCTACATGGACGACCAGGACGTGATGATCGAGCAGCTCAACCCCGACAACCCGGAGGAATACCGCACCCCGGAGGGATGGGCCGAGTTCGAGACCGAGCGCTCGATCCTGACCATCGCCGACGACGCGCCGGTCACGCTGACGCTGCGCCGCACCGTCAACGGCCCGGTCCTGACCGGCAGCCAGTTCGACCTCGGCACCGTGACGCCGCCGGGCCATGTCGCGGCGCTCGCCTGGACGGGGCTCTCGACCGAGGACAGCTCGCTCCGCACGGGGCTGGAGCTGATGCGCGCCCGCACCATCGAGGCGGCACTGACGGCGACACGCCACCACATCGCTCCGGCGCAGAACCTGATGGTCGCCGGACCCACCCGGATCGCGATGCAGGTCATGGGGCGCCAGCCCGACCGCGACCCCGCCCATCAGAGCCAGGGCCGCATCCCGGCCCCGGGCTGGATCGAGGCGAACCGTTGGAACGGCCTGCGCGACTTCACCGACAACCCGGTGTGGCTGGACCCGCCGGGGGGCCTGCTGGGCAACACCAACAACAAGGTGGTGGACCGGCCCTTCCCCGGCCATGTCAGCTTCTGGTGGGGCGACACCCAGCGCGTGCAGCGGATGGAACGGCTGATCGAGGGCCGCGACATCCACACCCGCCAGAGCCTGATCGACGCCCAGCTCGACACCGTGTCGAACGCGGCGCGCTCGCTGCTGCCGCTGGTCGGCGCCGACCTGTGGTTCACCGGCGAGGCGGCGCCCGGCGGCACGCCAGAGCGGCGGCGCCAGACCGCGCTGGAGCTGCTGGCCGCCTGGAACGGCGAGATGTCGGAGCACCTGCCCGAGCCGCTGATCTACGCCGCCTGGATGCGCGCCCTGCAGGACCGGCTGATCCGCGACGATCTCGGCCCGCTCGCGGACGAATACACGCGGCTGGAGCCGATCTTCATCGAGCGCGTCTTCCGCGACGTGGACGGCGCCGCCGCCTGGTGCGACGTCATCCAGTCCTCGGTCGCCGAGAGTTGCTCGGACATCGCGCGCCTGTCGCTCGACGACGCGCTGCAGTACCTGACCGAACGCTACGGCGGCCGGGTGGAGGCCTGGCGCTGGGGGGACGCGCACGAGGCGCGCCACGACCATCCCGTGCTGGGCGAGATCCCGTTCCTCGGCGCCGTAGTGAACATCCGGCAGTCCAGCTCCGGCGGGGACAACACGTTGCAGCGCGGTCGGATGTCGGGCGAGATGCCCGACCCCTTCGCCAACGTGCACGCGGCCGCCTTCCGCGGGGTCTACGACTTCGCCGATCCCGACAGCAGCGTCTTCATCACCTCGACCGGGCAGTCCGGCCACCCGCTCTCGCGCCATTACGACGACCTGGGCGAGCTGTGGCGGCGAGGCGAGTACATCCCGATGACGCTCGACCCCGATCTCGCCCGCGCCGGGGCCGTCGGCGTCACGACCCTGGTTCCGGCCCCGTAAGGTGGGCATCCCCATGCCCGCCGCCCTCTAGCCTAAAGCCTTTCCCAGCCTCGGCAATTTCGCCCGCTTCATCAGCGGGCGCAGCGGCTGCTGCTCGCCCGACAGCCGCTCCGCCGTCGCGCGGACCTGCTCCACGGCGGCGGCGACCGGCTCCGGATCGGCGAGCCAGAGCCCCATCAGGAAGACGTCGGGCGGTTGCAGCTCGATCCCTTCGGCGGCGACGTCGCGGCGGGGGAAGTCCCGGATGTTGAGCGTCACCAGCCGGTCCGCCCCCGCGTCGGAGGCCGCGGCCAGAACATGCACGTCGTTCGGGTCGGGCAGCCAGAGCCGGGCCTCGGTCGCCGTGCCCGGCCGGACCTCCGCCTCCGGCCAGCGGGCCCGCAGACTGGCGACTTCGCCCCGCGCGATCTCCTCCCCGCCGGGGATCTTGCGCGCGGCGCGGGCCCATTCCTCCAGCACGCGGGGCGACCAGAGCGGGCGGTAGAGCCCCGCCGCGGCGCAGCCCAGCAGGACCTCGCGCAGCACCGTCGGATAGAGGACGCAGGCGTCGAGGAAGACCTTCACGGCAGCAGGCGGAAGGTCAGCGCCTTGAGATAGCCGCTCTCGGCCAACTGCGGGTGGACCGGGTGATCGGGGCCGGCGAAGCCGGTGCGGATCAGCTGCGCCTCGCGCCCCGCGCGCCCGATCCCGCGGATGCAGGCGGCGTGGAACTTCGACAGCTCTGCCGCATGGCTGCAGGAACAGAGCGTCACCGTGCCGCCCGGCGCGACCAGCGGCGCGGCCAGCCGCGCGACCCGTTCATAGGCGCGCAGGCCCGCCGTCAGCGCGGGCTTGGCCGGGGCGAAAGCGGGCGGGTCGGCGACGACGATGTCGAAGCGCTCCCCCGCCTCGGCCAGTTCCGTCATCTGCGCGAAGGCGTCGCCCTTGCGCGTGCCGAGCGTCTTGCCCATCGCCCGCGCGCCGCCCTCGGCAAGCTCCAGCGCCGGGGCCGAGCCATCGACGGCCACCGCCTCGGCCGCGCCCGCGGCCAGCGCCGCCAGCGCGAAGCCGCCGACATGGGCGAAGACATCGAGTACGCGCGCGCCTTTCGCGAGCCGCGCCACGAAGGCGTGGTTCGGGCGCTGGTCGTAGAACAGCCCGGTCTTCTGCCCGCCCGTCAGGTCGGCCAGGTAGATGGCGCCGTTCATCGGCACCTCGACCGGGCCCTCCCGGCCGCCGACCAGCCACCGGCTCTCCTCGCCCAGGCCTTCGGCGGCGCGAGCCCTCCCGCTGGCGTTGAAATAGACGTGTCGCAGACCGAGGGCCGTCAGCGCCTCGCCGAACGCCTCGGCCCGCGCATCCGCCCAGGCGGCGTTGGGCTGCAGAACGGCGGTGTCTCCGAAGCGGTCGATGACGACGCCGGGCAGCCCGTCGGCCTCGGCATGGACGAGACGGTAGAAGGGCGCGTCATAAAGCCGGTCGCGCAGGGCGAGGGCCGTACGCAGCCGGGCCTCGATCCAGGCGGCGTCGATCTCGGCACCGGGGTCGCGGTCCAGCATCCGGGCCGCGATGCGCGAACCCATGTTGACGGCGGCGAGGCCAAGCGGCGCCCGCTCCGCATCCTCCAGCACGGCCACCGTTCCGGGCGCAAGCGCGCGGCTGCGGCGATCGGCGACGACGTCGTCGAGATAGGCCCAGGGGTGGCCGTGGCGGAGGCGCCGGGCGTCCACCTTGGGACGCAGGCGCAAGACGGGGCGGGAAGGGGCGTCGGTCATGCCTCCGCCTATCCCGGCGACGGGGCCGGGATCAATGCGCGCCGCGCTCGGGTGCTGCGGGGCGCAGACGCGCGACGAGCGCCGAGAGCGAGGAGCGGAAATAGGCGGCGCGCAGCGCGCGGGCGCGGGTCTCGATGGCGACGATGTCGGTCTGGGCGGGGGTCATGGGACGGATCCTTCGGGAACTGCGGTCTGTTGCGAAGGGAGCTATGCCCCGGCCCCGGCGATCACCAATGCCGAGCCCGAAACCCCGGGTTGCGCGCGCGGCATGGTCCCCCGTCCGGCGTCCAGGACGGCGCGAGGGCCGCCGATCGGGCGGCGGGCCGGATGCGCCCGCGCCCGGCGGGACGTGCACGGGAGGGGCCTGCGCGAGCGGCGGCCCATCCCCTGCCTCGCGAGACGGAGATGTGCGGACTCGCCAGGCAAGGCCATGCGGAACGCTCGGATCCCGGCCCGGAGACCAATCGGTCAGGGAAGATCCGGAAGGTCGGGCAGATCGGGCAGGTCCGGAAGATCGAGCAGGCCGAGGGGGTCGTCTCCCTCCCCGAGCCCGGCGAAGTCGAGTTCTTCCTCGCCGGACGCCCTCTCATCGCCGGACAGGTCGCGCAGACCCGGCAGATCCGGCAGGGCGGCGGGCGCCTGCCCGACGGCGTCGTCCCCGGCGCCGGGCAGCGCGAGGGCCGCGGGGCGAGCCGCGAGAGCGGCGTCGCGGTCGCCCATATCCTCTGGCTCCCCCCCCTGCTCGACCGGCTGGCCGGGATCGGCCGCGAGGCGGACGGCACGGGCCAGGCCGATGCGGCCCAGCCGCACCGAGAGCGTCAGGCCGTAGGGCATCCGGGTCCGGCCCGGCCGCCCACGGCCCGAGGCGCCGGACAGGAGCCGCAACTCCTCCAGCGGGGAGCCGTCGAGCGGGATGACGTCACCCGGCTCCAGCGCGACGAGGTCGGCCAGCGTCAGGCGCAGCGGCGGCAACACCGCGTCGAGCCGCACCGGCGCCGTCCGGGCGATGCGGTCCATCGCCTCGCACCAGTCCGGGTCGGGCAACGCGATCTCCTCCGCGCCTTCGAGGTCGTCCTGCCCGGTGGTGGCGTCCGGCAGCAGTAGGTCGATCCGCGCCGGGCGCACCCCGTCGCCCAGGGCGAGGTCCAGCGTGACCCGGATCCAGTGCTGCGCCGTCAGGGCGACCGGAAGGGATGCGCTGCCCGACAGGAAGGTCCCGGTCCGCAGCGGCCCCGGCCGGGGGCCGCGGTGGTCTCGGGGCAACTGGGCCGCCACCTCCTCCAGCAGGGCGGCGGCGAAGGGCTGGGCGAGGGCCGCGTCGATCCGGGTCGGGCGGCGCGCGGCGCGGGAGGGGCCGTCGATCCGGCCGATGGTCTGGATCTCGACCAGGGCGTCGACCGCGGCCGGGTCGAGGACGAGAACCCCGGTCATCGCCGCCAGCAGGTCGGCGGGCGGCCGCCGCGCGCCGGGCGGCAGCAGCGGGTCGACCATCAGGCAGAGCCCGAGCTGCGGCAGATCGTCGAAGGCCGTCGCGGCGGGCGCCGCGCCGGACCGTCGCCCCGCAATCGACAGGCCCAGCGCCGGAAGCCCGTCCGCCACGCGGAACGCCGCCGTGGCCAGCGCGCGTTCCAGCGGAGACGGCGCGGCAGGGGCGTCGCCCTTCGCCGAGGCGCCGACGCTGCCGGCAAGGCGGCGCATGACGGAGGAAGGGCTGGAACGGGGCATGGCCTGCGCGGTCGGGACGGTGTGGTCCCCTTCTGCGGCAAACCCGTTAACGAAGCGTTTCGAGCAGGGTCGCCGGCGCCTCCGCTGCCGTCGCGGGCAGCCGCACGCGGAAGGCGCCGCCGCCGCGGCCGGGCAGGTATTCGATGCTTCCGCCCAGGCGGGCCATGACCTCGCGGCAGATGGCGAGGCCGAGGCCCGCGCTGCCCGCGGCGGCCTGATCGCTGAGCCGGGCGAACTTCTCGAAGATCAGGCCCCGGTCGCGCGGGGCGATTCCGGTGCCGTTGTCGACGAAATCGATTCGCAGCTCGTCCCCTGCCCGTCCGACCTCGATCCGCAGCTCGGGCCGCTCGGCGTCGCAATACTTGGCGGCGTTGGTCACGAGGTTGATGAAGACCTGCGACAGCCGGTCGGGGTCGGTCACGATCTCGACCGCCTCGGCCTCCGGATCGCGGATGACGTCGAGACGGGCGGCGGCGGCGGAGCTCGACGCCGTCACCGCCCGGTCGATCACCTGCGACAGGGTCACGGGCGCGGCGTGCAGCTCGACCTGCCCGTTCTCCAGCACGCTGAGGTCGAGAAGGTCGTCCAGCAGGCGGGTCAGGCGCTGGCTCTCCTCGAGGATGATGCCGCTGTAGCGCACCTGCTCCTCGGGTCCGAGCCCGCCGCCGCGCAGGATCTCCGAGAAGGCACGGATCGAGGTCATCGGCGTGCGCAGCTCGTGGCTGACCTGGCTCAGGAAGGCGTCCTTCTGCTGCGCGAGCAGGGTCAGCTTGTCGTTCGTCTCGCGCAGTTCGCGCGCGGTGCGGGTCAGCTCGGCCTCGCGGGCCTCCAGCCGGGCGGAGTATTCCATGACCTGCGCGGTCTCGTCGGCCACGGCGATCAGATCCTCGACCGAGACCGCCGAATCGCCGGTGATGCCCGTGACCATGGCGTGGGCGGTGGCGGCGCCGACCGAGCCGGACAGCTCCCGCTCGAGCCGCTCGATCAGGGCGGGGGTGGATTGCGGCAATTCCTTGGGCCGGCCCTGGGCACGCGCCTCGGCGGCGAAGATCGCCTGCGCCTCGGGCGCGCCGAGGATGCGCTGCGCCATGATCAGAAGCTCGTCGGCCCCCGCCTGCCCGCCCGCCCGCCCCCGCGGCGCGGCGGCGCGGTCGAAGACCTGCACGAAGCGCGGCGCCTGAAGCTGCTCCATCGGCGAGGGGCGCGAGGCGAGCGAGACGGCGCAGAAGGCGATGCAGTTGAGCCCCAGCGACACCACCACGGCCGAGACGAGCGGGTCGCCGGAGATGCCGAACATCGCCTGCGGGCGCAGCCAGTCGATCCCGCCCGGCCCCGCCGCCAGCCAGCCGTCGATCATCGGCCCGCCGGCGAAGACCGGCACCAGCATCGTCCAGGCCCAGAGCGCGAAGCCCGTGACGATCCCCGCCGCCGCGCCGAGGCCCGTCGCCCCCCGCCAGAACAGCCCGAAGACCAGCGCCGGCAGCACCTGCGCCATGCCCACGAAGGAGATCAGGCCGATCGAGGCCAGCGCCGCCGTGCCCCCGGTCACGCGGAAGTAGAGATAGCCGAGACCCAGCACGACCAGGATCGACGCGCGCCGCGCCCGCAGGATGACGGTGCGCACGTCGCCCGAGATCTGCGCCTGTTCGGGCTCTCGGCTGGCCAGCCAGAGCGGCATGACGACATGGTTCGACAGCATGGTGGCCAGCGCCACGGCGGCCACGATCACCATCGACGTGGCCGAGGAGAAGCCGCCGAGGAAGGCCAGCATGGCCAGCCCGTCCTGCCCCTCGGCCAAGGGCAGGGTCAGCACGAAGAGGTCCGGGTTCGACCCCTCGGGCAGGCGTGCGAGGCCCACCACCGCGATCGGCACCACGAAGAGCGACATCGCCATGAGGTAGAGCGGGAAGGCCCAAGAGGCGGTGGCGAGATGGCGCTCGTCCGAGTTCTCGACGACGAGGACCTGGAACATCCGCGGCAGGCAGATGATCGCCGCGGCCGAGACGGTGATGAGCCCGGCCCAGCGGCCGGGCGCCGCCGTCCAGTCCGCGATCGGCGAGGCGTCGATGGCCTGCGCCACCGCGGCGGGACCGCCGGCCAGGCCCCAGACCACGAAGATGCCGACCGAGAGCAGCGCGATCAGCTTGACGACCGCCTCGACTGCGATGGCGCCGACGATGCCGTGATGGCGCTCGCCCGCGTCGAGGCGCCGGGTGCCGAAGAGGATCGTGAAGACGGCCAGCCCCAGCGCGACCCAGAGCGCGGTGCTGCCCGGCTCCTCCGGCCCATCGCCCGGCGGGGCGAAGACCGCGAAGGAGGCGGTGACCGATTGCAGCTGCAGCGCGATATAAGGGGTCGTGCCGACCACCGCCAGCAGCGTGACCAGCACCGCAAGTCCGTTGGACTTGCCGTAGCGCGACGAGATCATGTCGGCGATCGAGGTGATCCGCTCGGCCCGACCGATGGCCACCAGCTTGCGCAGCAGCCACCACCAGCCGACGAAGACCAGGGTGGGGCCGAGATAGATCGTGATGAACTCCAGCCCCGAGCGCGCGGCGTAACCGACGGCGCCGTAGAAGGTCCAGGCGGTGCAATAGACCGACAGCGACAACGTATAGACCAGCGGGCCGCGCAGCAGGCGGGTATGCCCGCGCTCGGCCGCACGCTCGGAGGCGAAGGCGACGAGGAACAGCATCGCCACATAGGTCAGGCTGACCGCCAGCAGAAGGTTCAGGGAGAGCGTCATTCAGGGCTCGGGCGGCCCGTCATGTCGCGGCCCGTCATGTGGCAGCCCGTCAGGCGGCGGGTCGCCGGGCCCGGCGGACGGAACCTCGGCAGGCTCGGCGGCGAGCGCCCGGGCGAGCCAGACCGCCAGCAGGATCAGCCCGCCCCAGGCCGCGAAGAGATAGAGCCCCCAGGGCCGCGTGGCCCCCCGGGCCGCGTCCGAGCCCGACAGCACCAGGTCGGGCAGCAGCATCAGCCCCAGCCCCAGCACCGGCAGCAGCCGCGCGGCGTCGCGCAGCCGCTCGCGCCGCCAGGCGCGGCGCTGCGCGGCCGAGGCGGCGCGGCTGGGCCGGACGGAGAGCCGCCGCGAGGCCATCTCAGCTTGCGTCGTCCGCGACGGCCCGGCCGGCCAGTTGCTGCACCGCCGCCAGAAGCTCCGCGTTCGAGAAGGGCTTGGTCATGAACCGGCTGACGCCCAGCGCCTCGGCCCGCTCCCGGTCCTTGGCCTGGCCCTTGGCGGTCAGCATCAGCACCGGCAGGTCGGGCCGGGGGCCGCCGCGGATCTCGGCCAGGACCTCGAAGCCGGACTTGCCCGGCAGCATCACGTCCAGCACCACGACGTCGGGCGCGTGGCGGTCGACCGCGGCCAGCGCCGTCGCCCCGTCCGGATGGGTCGAGACGCGCCAGCCGTCGCGCTGGAGGATGAAGGCCAGGGCGGTGGCGATGTTGGGTTCGTCCTCGACCAGCAGCACGCGGCCGGGCGCGGCGGGTTCAGCTTCGGTCATGACAGGCCTCCCCCCTGCATGTCGCCGTTCCTCCAGCCTCCTCCAGAGGGGGCCGCGTGTCCAGAGGCGCGGCGACCCGGGTCATCCGGGCAGGACCGACGGCTCCCTCCGCGCGGCACAGCCGGTGCGCGGGCAGACCCGGCAGCCCGGCCCGACCGGCAGGGCGTCCGCGCGATCGCGCACGGCGCGGGTCAGCAGCATCGTGGACCGCGCCGTGGGCACGGCGTCGAACCGGGTCTGCGGCAGCGGCGCGGCGACCGCATGGGCGACCCAGACCGCACCGTCGGGCATCTCCAGCCGCCGCGTCAGCGCCCGGCCCGGCTGCGACAGAGCCTCGTAGAGCGGCCAGAGCGGGCAGCCCGCGCCGAAGACCGGCAGGCCGAAGCCCGCCACCGCCTTGCGCCGGATCAGCGCGCCCGAGGCGTCGCAGATCACCAGCCCGCGGGCCGGATCGGTCACGCCGAGGCGCCGCAGCACGAGCGCGGCGTCACCGCACGCGGCCTCCAGCAGCGCGTCGGGCTCCTGCGTGGCCTGCAGCATCGACAGCGGCAGGCGCGCGGCATCCTCGGCATCGCCGCGCAGGACCGCTGCGGCGAGGGCGCGCGCCTCGGCGCCCGGCAGCTCGGCCACGAGGTCGGGGATGGCCTCGGCGCCGCGGGCCTCCAGCGCGGGGAAGGCGTGGTCATGGGCGTCGAGGAAGCGCGCGGCGACCTCGGGCGGGGTCAGGCGGGCGTCGTCGCCGCCCTCGGCGGCGCGGTCGAGATAGCTGACCACCGCCTCCGCCCCGTCGGCGAGGCGGCGGCTGTCGCTGTCGAGATTGGCATGGAAGCGGCGCAGCCAGTTCGGGTCGATCTCGGGCGTGCTGGCGAGGATCGAGGCGGTCGAGCGGACGACCGAGACCGTCGACAGAAGCTCGTGCATCGCCTCGGCCAGGGCGGGATCGTGGGAGAGCCGGTCCGACAGCGCCTCGATCGTGTCGGCCTGCGCGGCCAGCCGCTCCGACTGCGCGGCGATGACGGCGGCCCAGCCGGGATAGCGGCGGGCGAGTTCGGCCGCGGCGGCGAGGTCGTCGGCGGGCAGGCCCTGCGCCGCGCCGGCCGCACGCAGCGCGTCGAGCAGCGATTCGTCCACATCGGCGGCGAGCGAGGCGCGGGTGGTGTCCAGCGCCTCGGCGATGCGGCCGAGCAGCGCGCCGCCGATCGGCCTGCGGTCGTGCTCGATCAGGTTGAGATAGGAGGGCGAGATGCCCGTCCGCGCGGCCAGATGCGCCTGCCGGACGCCCAGCGCCAGCCGCCTTTCCCGGATGCGCCCCCCCGTAGATCCGCGCGCCGATGCCGGCATCTTCCCGTTTCCCCCCGCGTTTCAGACACTTGCCGCAGTCGCAAATTCCCGGCCGCCGCGGCCGCGCGCAAAGAAATTTACAGAATACGGCAAAATCCTGTCATTCCATTTACAAATGAAGCCCTGCCCCGCCAAGCACTTGTTGAAACGATTTCCCCCTGTGCCCGATAATTGCGCCAGCCTGTCAACGACTGGCACCCGTCGTCGTTAGGGAGACGCGGCGGAGCACAACCAAAGGGAGGTCATCCATGACCAAGTCGAACTTCACGCGCCGAGGCGTGATGAAGACCGGGGCCATTGCCGGCGCCGGCCTCGCAACGCCCATCATCTTCACCGGCGCGTCCTGGGCCCAGGAAAGCGGCTATCTCAACGCGCCGCAGGGCGACACGGTCACGCTGGGCTTCAACGTGCCCCAGTCCGGTCCCTATGCCGACGAGGGCGCCGACCAGCTGCGCGCCTACGAACTGGCCGTGGAGCATCTGAACGGCGAAGGCGACGGCGGCATGCTGTCCACCTTCTCGTCGAAGGTCCTGGACGGCACCGGCATCCTTGGCAAGAAGGTCCAGTACGTCACCGGCGACACCCAGACCAAGTCCGACGCCGCCCGCGCCTCCGCCCGCTCGATGATCGAGAAGGACGGCGCGATCATGATCACCGGCGGCTCGTCCTCGGGCGTGGCCGTGGCCGTGCAGGCGCTCTGCCAGGAAGCCGGCGTCATCTTCATGGCGGGCCTGACGCACGCCAACGACACCACCGGCAAGGACAAGAAGGCCAACGGCTTCCGCCACTTCTTCAACTCCTACATGTCGGGCGCCGCGCTCGCGCCGATCCTGGCCGCGCAGTACGGCACGGACCGCAAGGCCTATCACCTGACCGCCGACTACAACTGGGGCTACACCACCGAAGAGGCGATCCGCAGCTCGACCGAGGCGCAGGGCTGGGAGACGGTGAACACCGTGCTCACGCCGCTGACGCAGACCGACTTCTCGTCCTACATCGCGCCGGTTCTGCAGTCCGACGCGGACATCCTGGTCCTGAACCACTACGGCGGGAACATGGTCAACTCCCTGACCAACGCCGTCCAGTTCGGCCTGCGCGACCGCATGGTCAACGGCAAGCAGTTCGAGATCGTCGTCCCGCTCTACTCGGAGTTGATGGCGCGCGGCGCGGGCCAGAACATCGCCGGCATCCTCGGCTCCCAGAACTGGGACTGGAAGCTCGAGAACCAGCTGGGCGACAAGTATATCGGCACCAACGCCTTCGTGCAGTCCTTCGGCACCAAGTACGGCTTCCCGCCGTCGCAGGCGGCCCATACCGGCTACGTGCAGGCGCTGCTCTATGCCGACGCGGTGACCCGCGCGGGCTCGTTCAACCCCTGCGCCGTCGTGGAGGCCCTGGAGGGCTACGAGTTCGACGGCCTCGGCAACGGCCCGACGCTCTACCGCGCCGAAGACCACCAGTGCTTCAAGGACGTGGTCGTCGTGCGCGGCAAGGAGAACCCCGAGAACGAGTTCGACCTCGTGGAGATCGTCGAGGTCACCCCGGTCGACCAGGTCACCTACGCGCCCGACCATCCGCAGTTCGCGGGCGGCTCGCTGGGCACCTGCAACCCGGGCGCCTGAGCCCCGGGTCGCACGCCCCGGGCCGGGCCCGGGGCGGCACCTTCCCAAATCCTCGCGGGGGACCGGACGGCCGGTCCCCCGCCCCTAGCGCTCCGACCCCCGCGCGGGTCGGCTCTCCCCGTGCGCGCCCATCCCATCCAGTGGAGCAGCCCAGATGGAAGCCATCATCCTCCAAATCCTGAACGGGTTGGACAAGGGATCGGCCTACGCGCTGATCGCCCTCGGCCTGACCCTCATCTTCGGCACGCTGGGCGTCGTGAACTTCGCTCACGGTGCCCTGTTCATGCTGGGCGCGTTCTGCGCCGTCACCTTCTCGCGCCTGATCCAGATGTCCCACACGGTCGTGGACGAGACGCGGACCGACTTCCTCGGCAACCCGCTGCAGGTCGACGTCCCCTACATCTACGACTTCTTCGGACAGGCCGCGGGCGACGTGCTGATCGACTGGGCGGTGCCGCTGTCGATCCTGATGGCGATCCCGGTCATGATCCTGATCGGCGTCATCATGGAGCGCGGGCTGATCCGCCACTTCTACAAGCGCCCCCATGCCGACCAGATCCTAGTGACCTTCGGCCTGGCCATCGTGCTGCAGGAAGTCATCAAGTACTTCTACGGCGCCAACCCGATCCCGACCCCCGCGCCCGACGCGTTCCTGGGCAGCTTCGACTTCGGGCTGATGCTGGGCTTCGACGCCGGCGGCATCGTCTATCCCTACTGGCGGCTCATCTACTTCCTCTTCGCGGCGGTCATCATCGCCGGGGTCTTCGCCTTCCTGCAGTTCACCACCTTCGGGATGGTCGTCCGCGCCGGCATGGCCGACCGCGAGACGGTCACGCTGCTGGGCATCGACATCGACAAGCGCTTCACCATCATGTTCGGGATCGCGGCGGCCGTCGCGGGCCTTGCAGGGGTGATGTACACGCCGATCAACTCGCCCAACTACCACATGGGGATGGACTTCCTGGTCCTCAGCTTCGTCGTGGTCGTGGTCGGCGGCATGGGCAGCCTTCCCGGCGCGGTGCTCGCAGGCTTCCTGCTGGGCATCATCGAGGCCTTCGCCTCGATGGCCGAGGTGCTCGCCATCCTGCCCGGCATCAATCAGATCATCATCTACCTCGTGGCCATCGTCGTGCTGCTCACCCGCCCCCGCGGCCTGATGGGCCGCAAGGGCGTGATGGAGGAATGAACCAATGACCGACCAAACGTCCAACGCGGGGGCCGTGCGCCCCAAACCCGCCGCCCCCGCCGAGAAGACCGGCCTGTTCGGCCTGCGCGGCAAGGACGCCTCGCTGCTGGTCTTCGTCGCGCTGCTGACGCTGCTCGCGCCCTTCATCCTGAACCCCTTCCCCACGGGCTCTGCGATGGCGCAGTTCAACGCGGGCTACCCGGACCTGATGCAGCGCTTCGTGATCTTCGGGATCTTCGCCATCGGCTTCAACATCCTCTTCGGCCTGACCGGCTACCTGTCCTTCGGCCACGCGGCCTTCCTGGGCGTCGGCTCCTATGCGGGGATCTGGTCGATGAAGCTGCTGACGCTGAACGTGATCCCGTCGATCGTGGTCTCGGTGATCGTGGCAGGGCTGTTCTCGCTGATCGTGGGCTGGATCTCGCTGCGGCGGTCGGGGATCTACTTCTCGATCCTGACGCTGGCCTTCGCGATGATGTCCTATGCGCTGGCCTACTCGGTGCTCACGCCGATCACCGGCGGCGAGACGGGACTGCAGCTCCAGTATTTCGATCCGCGCATCCTCGACGGAGAGCTCGCCGCCGGCACCACGCCGCGCGCCAACCTCTTCGGGCTGGAGATGGGCACCTCCTACGAGCTGCGGTTCGGTTCCTGGCTCTTCACCTTCAACGCGGGCTACTACATCGCGGCGGCCTGCATGCTGGCGGCCTTCTACCTCGCCATCCGGATCTTCCGCTCGCCCTTCGGCATGATGCTCCGGGCGGTGAAGTCGAACCAGCAGCGCCTCAACTACACCGGCATCTCGCCCAAGCCCTACACCCTCGCGGCCTTCGTCATCTCGGGGATGTATGCGGGGCTGGCCGGCGGGCTGCTGGTCGCGATGGACACCCAGGTCGGGGCGGAGCGGATGTTCTGGACGGCGAGCGGTGAAGTCGTGCTGATGACGATCCTCGGCGGCGCGGGCACCCTGATCGGGCCGGTGCTGGGCGCGGGCTTCATCAAGTACATGGAGAACATCGTCTCGACCATCAACAAGTCGACGCTGGAAGGCTGGTTCGCCTTCATGCCGGACGGGCTCGCGGACTTCTTCGTGACCATCGTCTACCCCTTCGTCGGCAAGGGCTGGCACCTGACGCTCGGCCTTCTGTTCATGGCCGTCGTGATCTTTCTGCCCGGCGGCCTGGTGCAGGGCGGCCAGAAGATCGCCACCGTGCTCCGGCGCGACCGGAAGGGCAGCGGGCTGGAGCCCG
The DNA here is from genome assembly GCF_003340555.1 of Jannaschia formosa. Classification (GTDB taxonomy): domain Bacteria; phylum Pseudomonadota; class Alphaproteobacteria; order Rhodobacterales; family Rhodobacteraceae; genus Jannaschia; species Jannaschia formosa. The sequence continues at coordinate 27,401 of NZ_QPLJ01000027.1, forward strand.
GCGCCGCAGCGAAACGCAAGCAGGCGGAGGACTGATCCATGGGAATCCTCGAAGTCAAGAATGTCGGCAAGCGGTTCGGAGGGCTCAAGGCGCTCTCTGACGTCAACCTCTCGGTCAAGGAGGGCTCCGTCCACGCGATCATCGGCCCGAACGGCGCGGGCAAGTCGACGCTGCTCAACTGCCTCGTCGGCAAGCTGATCCCCGACACCGGGTCGGTCAGCTTCGAGGGCCAGTCGGTCCTCGGCCGCAAGCCCCACGAGATCAACCAGATGGGCATCTCCCGCGTGTTCCAGACGCCCGAGATCTTCGGCGACCTGACCGTCATGGAGAACATGATGATCCCCTGCCTCGCCAAGCGCGACGGCGCCTTCTCCATCTCGGCCTACGGCGCGATGATGGACGACCGCGAGATCGTGGAGCGGGCCGAGCACATGCTCGAGGACATGCGCATGATCGACAAGCGGCACATGCACGCCGCCTCGATGTCGCGGGGCGACAAGCGCCGGCTGGAGATCGCGATGTGCCTCGCGCAGGAGCCGCGGCTGCTGCTGCTCGACGAGCCGACGGCGGGCATGGCCCGGGCCGACACCAACAACACGATCGACCTGCTGAAGGAGATCAAGTCGACCCGGCCGATCACGATCTGCATCATCGAGCACGACATGCATGTCGTCTTCTCGCTGGCCGAGCGGATCACCGTCCTCGCGCAGGGCACGCCCCTGGTCGAGGACACGCCCGACAGGATCAAGGGCCACCCGAAGGTCCGCGAAGCCTATCTGGGCGAATCGTCCGGCCATTGACGCAGCGGTGGGCATCGTGATGCCCACCCGACCGCCTCCGCAGCGTGGGCATCCCATGCCTGACGCTCCCCTCAACCGAGGACAGATCCCATGAACGTCAAACCCGACTTCACCCGCAGCGCGAACCAGGCGGCCACGGCGCCGGCCTATTTCTCGGTCCACGACATCCACGCCTATTACGGCGAAAGCTACATCGTGCAGGGCGTCAGCTTCAACGTCCACGAGGGCGAGATCCTCGCGCTGCTGGGCCGCAACGGGGCGGGCAAGACCTCGACCCTGCGGACCTGCGCCCGCGTCAACTCGCCCGAGCTGCGCAAGGGCGAGATCTGGCTCGACCACCAGCCGCTCCACGCGATGTCCGCGAACCAGGCCGCGCAGGCCGGCCTCGGCCTCGTCCCCGAGGACCGGCGCATCATCCCCGGCCTCACCGTCGAGGAGAACCTGAAGCTGGCGCAGATCGCGCCGCCCATCGGCTGGTCGATCGAGCGCGTCTACGAGCTGTTCCCGCGCCTGGGCGAGCGCCGCAAGCAGGAGGGCGTGACCCTCTCGGGCGGCGAGCAGCAGATGCTCGCCATCGCCCGCGCGCTCTGCCGCGACATCAAGGTGCTGCTGCTCGACGAGCCCTACGAGGGCCTCGCCCCGGTCATCGTCGACGAGATCGAGAAGACCCTGATCGAGGTCAAGAAACTGGGCATGACCACCGTCCTCGTCGAGCAGAACGCCATCCGTGCGTTGGAACTGGCCGACCGGGCGGTTATCCTCGACACCGGCGGCGTGGTCTATGACGGGACTGCCGCCGAGGTGCTGGCCGACGAAAGTCTGAGGGCGGAATATCTCGCGATCTGACACAGACGCCGAAGCCATGGAATTGACCGGGAGGAGCGGGCCGGCAACGGACCTCGCTCCGACCGACGGAGGAGGACCCCCGATGCTCGACGAGAAGAACCCGACCTATCCGCCATCCGACGAGATGGCCGCCGCGGCCCATATCGACCGCGCCAAGTATGACGAGATGTATGCCGCGTCGATCGCCGACCCCGAGGCATTCTGGGGCGAGCACGGCAAGCGCATCGACTGGATCAAGCCCTACACGAAGGTCAGGAACGCCTCCTTCGCGCCCGGCAATATCGACATCCGCTGGTTCGAGGACGGCACGCTGAACGTCGCGGCCAACTGCGTCGACCGCCACCTGGCGACGCGCGGCGACCAGACCGCGATCATCTGGGAACCGGACGACGCCGATGGCGAAGCGCAGCACATCAGCTACCGGCAGCTGCACGCGCATGTCTGCAAGATGGCGAACGTCCTGAAGAACCTGGGCGTGGGCAAGGGCGACCGCGTCGTGCTCTACATGCCGATGATCCCGCAGGCGGCCTATGCGATGCTGGCCTGCGCCCGGATCGGCGCGATCCATTCCATCGTCTTCGCCGGCTTCTCGGCGGACGCGCTGGGCGCCCGGATCAACGGCTGCGACGCGAAGGTCGTCATCACCGCCGACGGCGCACCGCGCGGCGGGCGCGTGACCAACCTCAAGGACAACGTCAACAAGGCGCTGCTGCACGATTACGACGCGGTGAAGTGCCTCGTCGTCAAGCGCACCGGCCAGCAGGTCGCCTGGCGCGACGGCTGCGACTTCTGGCTCCACGAGGAGGAGGAGAAGGTCTCCAACGACTGCCCGCCCGAAGAGATGGCGGCCGAGGACCCGCTCTTCATCCTCTATACCTCCGGCTCGACGGGACAGCCGAAGGGCGTCGTCCACACGACGGGCGGCTACATCGTCTACGCCTCGATGACCCATGAATACGTCTTCGACTACAAGGACGGAGAGGTGTTCTGGTGCACCGCCGACGTGGGCTGGGTCACGGGCCACAGCTACATAGTCTACGGGCCGCTGGCGAACGGCGCGACCACCCTGATGTTCGAGGGCGTGCCGACCTACCCGGATGCGGGTCGCTTCTGGAAGGTCTGCCAGGACCACAAGGTTGCGCAGTTCTACACCGCGCCGACCGCGATCCGCGCGCTGATGGCCAAGGGCAATTCCTTCGTGGAAGCCTACGACCTGTCGTCGCTGCGCATCCTCGGCACCGTGGGCGAGCCGATCAACCCCGAGGCCTGGAACTGGTACAACGACGTCGTCGGCGGCGGGCGCTGCCCCATCGTCGACACCTGGTGGCAGACCGAGACCGGCGGCCACCTGCTCACGCCCCTGCCCGGCGCGATCCCGACCAAGCCCGGCTCGGCCACCCTGCCCTTCTTCGGCATCGAGCCGGTCATCCTGGAGCCGACTTCGGGCAAGGAAATCCACGAGACCGCCGCCGAGGGCGTGCTCTGCATCAAGCAGAGCTGGCCCGCGCAGATGCGGACCGTCTGGGGCGATCACGCGCGGTTCGAGAAGACCTATTTCTCGGATTACAAGAACTACTACTTCACCGGCGACGGCTGCCGCCGCGACGCGGACGGCTATTACTGGATCACGGGCCGCGTCGACGACGTCATCAACGTCTCGGGCCACCGCATGGGCACGGCCGAAGTCGAAAGCGCGCTGGTCGCGCATTCCAAGGTCGCCGAGGCGGCGGTGGTCGGCTACCCGCACGCCGTGAAGGGCCAGGGCATCTACGCCTACGTCACCCTGATGGAAGGCGAGGAGTACACCGACGACCTCCGCAAGGAGTTGTCGGAGTGGGTCCGCTCCGAGATCGGGCCGATCGCCAAGCCGGACCTGATCCAGTGGGCGCCGGGCCTGCCCAAGACCCGCTCGGGCAAGATCATGCGCCGCATCCTGCGCAAGATCGCCGAGGACGATTGCGGCGCGCTGGGCGACACCTCGACCCTGGCCGACCCGTCGGTCGTGGACGACCTGATAGACAAGCGGATGAACCGGCGCTGACGCCGTCGGCTCCGTCGGACTCATGGCCTCCGCCCGACCCACGGGCGGGGGCCATTTTCCTTTGAAGCAGGCGAGCGGCGCGGCAGGGCCGGGTCCGTGCAGGCCGCCAGCCTCGTGGGCCGCGTTAACACTCTGGTAACACTCACACCCGCGAATCGTCGCGGCGGATCGGGGCGCGTGGTAAATTCGCCGGCAAGGGGGCTCACTCGAAAGGAGTCATCCATGTCCTTCCTCACCTCGATATCCGGCCTGTTAGGCGGCGGCACGCCCCTCGGCCCGACCGCACCGACCGCCGCGCTCGACGCCAAGTCCCGCCCCGCCGCCCCGCCCACGGGCAACGCGGCCCAGGCCGCGACCGGCGGCGCGGCCCCGGGCGAGACGACGCAGACCGCGTCCCGCATCCCGCCCGTGACCGAGACGCGCACCGTGAATGCCACCACCGCCGCCCGACCGGGCGCGGACGGCCGCGCGGACCCGGCGGAGGCCGACCGGGAGGACGCGGCCCGGCGCGAGGACGCCGCGAAGCGCGAGGAGGAGGCGGCGCTGCGCGATCTTCTCCGCAAGGAACTGCTCTCGCGCATCCCGGTGCCGGTCGCGGCGATCCCGAAGCTCGCCGGCGACGTGGAGCAGGTGCGCGCGATCGGCGAACGGGACGCCAGGGGCCCGATGGTCGCCGCCAACGACCCGCACCGGCCCACCGACCCCGCGGCCTGAACCTCAGGCGCCGAAGCGCGCCCGAAGCTCCGTCTTCAGCACCTTGCCGTAGGCGTTCTTCGGCAGCTCCGCGACGAAGGCATAGCGCCGCGGCAGCTTGAACCCGGCGATCCGGGCGCGGCAATGCGCGTCCAGCGCGGCCTCCTCCGCGGTGCCGACGATCACGGCCATCACCCGCTCGCCCCAGTCGGCGTCCGGCACGCCGATCACGCTGGCCTCGTCCACCTCCGGATGGGTCAGCAGCGCCTCCTCGACCTCTCGCGGATAGACGTTGTGCCCCCCCGAGATGATCAGGTCCTTCGACCGGTCGACCAGCGTCAGGTAGCCCTCCGCGTCCAGCCGCCCGATATCGCCGGTGCGAAGCCAGCCGTCCCGAAGCGCCTTGGCGCTGGCCTCGGGGTTCCCCCAATAGCCCGGCATGACCGGCGCCCCGCGCACCAGGATCTCGCCCGGCGCGCCCGGCGCGGCCTCGACCGCGACCTCCACCACCGATTGCGCCCGCCCGACCGAGCCCGCCCGCGCGGCCCAGCCCGGCGCGTCGCGATCGGCGATCTCGGCGCGGGGCAGAGCCGTGATCGCCATCGGACATTCCCCCTGCCCGTAGATCTGTACGAACTTCGGCCCGAACCAGTCGAGCGCCGCCTCAAGGTCGGCGAGGTACATCGGCCCGCCGCCATAGACGATGGTGCGGATGCCCGGCGCCCGGTCCCCTGCCGCCCGCGCCGCCGCGAGCAGCCGCTGCACCATGGTCGGCGCGAGGAACATCGAGGCCCGCCCGACCTCCGCCGTCAGCCGCAGCAGCGCGGCGGGGTCGAAGCCCCCCTCGGGCACGACATGCCGCGCGCCCGCCAGAAGGTGCGGCAGGGAATAGAGCCCCGCGCCGTGCGACATCGGCCCGGCGTAGACCGCCGCGTCCTCGGGCGAGAGCGGGTCGACATCGACCGGATAGGCCAGCGCCATCGCCGTCAACATCCCGTGGGTGATGCAGACGCCCTTCGGCCGCCCCGTCGTGCCCGAAGTGTAGAACAGCCAGGCGATGTCCTCCGGCCCGCGCGAGACGAGCGGAAGCGCCTCGCCCTGCGGCAGGGCACCGAGCGGGATGGCGCCGTCCCGCCCCTCGGGCCGGTCGGTGATGACCGCCGCCGCCCCCGAATCCCCGAGGATCCAGTCCAGTTCCGCCGGATGCAGCCGCGCGTTCACCGGCACCGCCACCGCCCCCGCCCACCAGATGCCCAGCAGCGCCACCAGCCAGTCGGGCGCGTTCTTCGCCCAGATCGCCACGCGGTCGCCGGGCGCGATCCCCCGCGCCCGCAAGGCGCCTGCCAGCCGCGCGGCACGCGCGGCCCAGGCGGCGTGATCGGCCACGCAGCCCGCGCCCAGATGCAGCGCGGGCGCGCGCGCGGCGCGGATCGCGGCCCGCTCCAGCCAGACGGCAAGGTTCATGACGGTCCCCCTCCGGCGCAGGGTCGGCGCGGCGCCCCGCAGGATCAAGAGCTTTCCACGCCGCTCGCCCTGCGGTAGTCAGCCCAAAACCGGGCAACGAGGACGCCATGAGCAAAGACCACGACAGCGACGTCGCCTTCATCCGGGCCCTGGCCGAGCTTCTGCGTGAGAACGACCTCACCGAGCTTCAGGTCAAGCGCGACTACGGCGAGGACGACAGCCTCAATGTCCGCGTCTCCCGCCACTCTCCGTTGGCCCCCACGATGGCGGCCATGCCCCAGATGCACATGGCGCCGCCGGTGCCGCAGACGCCGGCCACGCCGCAGCCGCCCTCGGCTGCCTCGGGCGATCCGGCGCAGGATCCCGGCGCCGTGACCTCGCCGATGGTCGGCACCGCCTATCTTTCGGCCGAGCCGGGTGCCCCCGCCTTCGTGTCGATCGGCGACACCGTGGCCGAGGGCCAGACCCTGCTCATCGTCGAGGCGATGAAGACCATGAACCAGATCCCCAGCCCCCGCGCGGGCAAGGTCAAGCGCATCCTCGTGGAAGACGGCGCCCCGGTCGAATACGGCGCCCCGCTCGTGATCCTCGGCTGATGTTCAAGAAGATCCTCATCGCCAACCGGGGCGAGATCGCGCTGCGCGTGGTCCGCGCCGCCCGCGAGATGGGCGTGGCGACCGTCGCCGTCCATTCCACCGCCGACGCGGACGCGATGCATGTCCGCATGGCCGACGAATCCATCTGCATCGGCCCCGCGCCGGGCACGCAGTCCTATCTCAACATCCCCGCGATCATCTCCGCCTGCGAGATCACGGGGGCCGAGGCGGTCCATCCCGGCTACGGCTTCCTTTCCGAGAACGCGGCCTTCGTGCAGGTGCTGGAAGACCACGGCATCGCCTTCATCGGCCCCACGGCCGAGCACATCCGCATCATGGGCGACAAGATCACCGCCAAGGACACGATGCGGAAGCTGGGCGTGCCCTGCGTCCCCGGCTCCGACGGCGGCGTCCCCGACATTCAGGCGGCGCGCGCCGTGGCCGAAGAGGCGGGCTATCCGGTCATCGTCAAGGCGACGGCGGGCGGCGGCGGGCGCGGCATGAAGCTGGCGAAGACCGAAGCCGAGCTGGAGACCGCCTTCCGCACCGCCCGGTCCGAGGCGAAGGCCGCCTTCGGCAACGACGAGGTGTATATCGAGAAGTATCTCGGCAAGCCCCGCCATATCGAGGTGCAGGTCTTCGGCGACGGCAAGGGCCGCGCCGTCCATCTGGGCGAGCGGGACTGCTCGCTTCAGCGCCGCCACCAGAAGGTCTTCGAGGAGGCGCCGGGCCCCGCGATCACGCCCGAGATGCGTGCCGAGATCGGCGCGACCTGCGCCGATGCCGTGGCCCGGATCGGCTATGCCGGGGCGGGCACGATCGAGTTCCTCTACGAGGACGGCGAGTTCTTCTTCATCGAGATGAACACCCGCCTCCAGGTCGAGCATCCGGTGACCGAGGCGATCTTCGGCGTCGACCTCGTGCGCGAGCAGATCCGCGTCGCCGCCGGCCTGCCCATGTCCTTCGTGCAGGAGGAGCTGAAGATCAACGGCCACGCCATCGAGGTCAGGATCAACGCCGAGAAGCTGCCGAACTTCTCGCCCTCCCCGGGCAAGATCACCCAATATCACGCGCCGGGCGGCCTGGGCGTGCGGATGGATTCGGCGCTCTACGACGGTTACCGCATTCCGCCCTACTACGATTCGCTGATCGGCAAGCTGATCGTGCATGGGCGCGACCGGGACGAGGCGCTGGCGCGGCTCAAGCGGTCGCTGGGCGAGCTGATCGTGGACGGGATCGACACCACGCTGCCTCTCTTCGAGGCGCTGGTGGAGGAACCGGCGATCAAGTCCGGCGACTACACCATCCACTGGCTGGAGCAGTGGCTGGAGCGGTGGCTGGAGCGGGCGCTGCGCTGAGGCCGGGGCGGGGGGCCACGCCCCCCCGTCTCGCAACCGTGAGGCCCGGCGCGGCCTTTCCGATTCCATGTCACCGCTCGCCGGAATAGACTGTCCCCATGCCGCGCGACACGCCAGACCTGACCGCCGAGACCCTGCTGATGGCCTATGCCAGCGGGGTCTTTCCCATGGCCGAGGCGCGCGACGACGAGGAGATCTTCTGGGTCGATCCGAAGCTGCGCGGCGTGATTCCGCTGGACGGCTTCCGCATGTCGCGCAGCCTGGCGCGCACGATCCGGAGGCGGCGCTTCCTCGTGACCACCGACGAGGCCTTCGACGCGGTCGTCGACGGCTGCGCCGAGCGCGAGGAGACCTGGATCAACCGCCCCATCGCCCGGCTCTACGGGCAGCTGCACCGGCTGGGCTTCGCCCATTCGATCGAGGTCTGGGACGGGGCGGAGCTTGCGGGCGGGCTCTATGGCGTGGCGATGGGCGCGGCCTTCTTCGGCGAGTCGATGTTCTCGCGCCGGCGCGACGCCTCCAAGGTGGCGATGGCCTGGACGGTAGCGCAGCTCCGGCTCGGCGGCTTCCGCCTGTTCGACACCCAGTTCCTGACCGACCATCTCGCCTCGCTGGGCGGGGTCGAGATCGCCCGCGAAACCTATCACGCCCGGCTGCGCGCGGCCCTGGCGGAGACCGCCCGGCTGCCCGAGCGGGTGCCCGAGCCGGACGAGGTGCTGGCCCTGCTCAGTCGAGATCGATGAGGCAGCGCAGGACCCAGACGTCGTAGCGCCGATGCTCCAGCGCGTTGAGCGCGGGGGAGGACGCGATCATCCAGCCGGCGAACAGCTCCTGCAGGGCGCGGGCGTCGACGATCTGGATCAGCCCGAAGGCGTCGCCCGCGGGGTTCGAGGCCGGATAGCGGCATTCGTGCAGCGTCACCTGCAACGGACCGTAGGCCATGGTCTGGCCCACGGCCATCTCCACGTCGACCACCGCGCCGGAGACCTTGTCGAGCGTGCGCAGCACCGCGCCCGGCCCGACGCCGGTGCGCACGGCGGTCTGCGCCTCTGCCGCGCCGGTCAGCAGGGCGAGGATGAGGGCGGCGCGGATCACTCCGGGCTCCAGGCCTCGTAGTCGTTGGCCGGCTTGACGTCCGCCCGCCGGATCGAGCCCTGCCGCAGGAACGCCCCTTCGGAGCCGGTCAGGTTCGGCTGATGCGGCTTCTCCCAGGTCTTGTGCGGGATCGGCACCTCGGTCGGCGGCTGCAGGAAGGTGTGGTGCAGCCAGCCGTACCAGTCCGGCCCGACGCGGGACGCATCGTTCTGGCCGGAATAGATCACCCAGCGGCGCGTGTCTTCGGCGTTGCGGTAATAGGCGTTGCCTTCCGCATCCTCGCCCACCTTGGTGCCGTAGCGGCGCGTGTAGAGCGAGGTGCCGATGGACGCGCCGTCCCACCAGGCGACGAGGCGTTTGAGCAATCCGGCCATGCCGTCCTCCGTAGCGATCCCCCCTTCCCTACACCGCCGCCCGGCACGGTCAAGGCGGCAGGCCGGCGCAGGCGGTCAGAGGCCCAGGGCCGCCCGCGTGGCCGGCGTCCAGCCCAGATGCAGCGCATCCCCGGTCTCGAAGAGGGGTCGCTTGATCAGCGCCGGATGGGCGCGCATCAGCGCGAGAGGATCGCCGGCGCGGGCCTCCTCGGGCAGGCTGCGCCAGGTCGTGGACCGGGTGTTGAGAAGCGCGGACCCCAGCGCCGCGTGCCAGGCGGCGATCTCGCCCGCGCTCGGCGGGTCCTCCCTCAGATCGCGGATCCGCAGCGCGATCCCGGCCTCGGTCAGTGCTTTTCCTGCCTTCCGGCATGACTCGCATGCCCGCAATCCGTTCATCACGACCATGATTCACTTACATTCCCTAAGGGCATTCTCGTTCCCCTTGACCTTCCGAACTCGTTCTATAGCTGAAAGACGTGTTCGTCGGTCATGCAGGTTCCTAACCCTAGGGGCTTACGCGCACCACTACCGTCGCGATGTTGCGGGCGGGACGATCTACTTCGAGGAGACACGGTCATGGCCACTGGCACCGTGAAATGGTTCAACACGACGAAGGGGTACGGCTTCATCGCGCCCGACGACGGCGGGAAGGACATCTTCGTCCACATCTCGGCCGTCGAACGCGCCGGACTGACGGGGCTGCGGGACAACCAGAAAGTCGAGTTCGAAATGCGTGAAGGCCGCGACGGACGCTCATCCGCGTCCGATCTGGTCGCGCTGGACTGAAGCCAGACGCACGACCGTCCGGCCCCCGCGTCCGGGCGGATCCTGAGACGCCTGCACCTGCAGGCGTCTTTTGTCGTTCCGGGGGACGGGTCGCGTCAGCCGGCCGGCGCGGCGCTCACTCCGCCCATTCCCAGGGCCGCGTGTAGTTGCCCATGACGGCGGTCACCTCGCGCTCCTCGACCGGGCCGGTCTTCTCCAGCCGCGCGACGAGGCCGCGGCGCTTGTCCTCGACCACCTCCGATACCCTGGCGGCGACCCCGGCATCGGCGAGCGCGGCATCGTAGATGCGGGTGATCGCGCGACGCCGCAGGTCGGGCTTGAAGACCTTGCCCACGGCGGTCTTGGGCAGCTCGTCCAGGATCTCGACGTATTTCGGCCGGGCCGCGCGCTCGTGGACATGGATCTCGCAATGCCTGACCAGTTCGTCGGGAGTGACCGTGGCCCCGGCGACCAGCTCGACATAGGCGCAGGGCAGCTCTCCGGCGAAGGCGTCGGGCTGGCCGATGGCGCCGGCCATGGCGACGGCGGGATGGCCGGCCAGCGCCTCCTCGATCTCGGCGGGATCGATGTTGTGGCCGCCCCGGATGATCAGGTCCTTGGCCCGCCCGGTGATCCAGACATAGCCATCCGGGTCGACCCGCCCCAGATCACCGGTGCGCAGATAGCTGCGGTTCCCGACCTCGTGGTAGAGGTCCTTGTTCTTGGCCGCCTCGGTATAGGTCCGGCCCTCGTAGACGCCCGGGTTCGACACGCAGATCTCGCCAACCTCGTCGGTCGCGCATTCGATCGGGCCGTTCCCCTTCGAGGTCAGGATCTTCACGTCCGTATGCATGAAGGGGATGCCGACCGAGCCGATCTTCTTGGCACCCGCGACCGGGTTGCAGGAGACGAGGCAGGTCACCTCGGTCAGGCCATAGCCCTCGACCACGGTGACGCCGGTCTCGCGCTCGAACCGCTTGAACAGCTCCACCGGGAGCGGGGAGGAGCCGGAGAAGGCGGTCTTCACCGTCGAGACGTCGGCATCGACCTTGCGCTGCATCAGCGCCGCCATGGCGGTGGGCACGGTGATGATGAAGGTGACGCCCCAGCGCTCGACCAGCTTCCAGAAGTTGTCGAAGACGCCCTCACCGCGATAGCCCTGCGGCGTCGGGAAGACGACATGGGCGCCCGAGGCGACCATCGCCATCAGGATGACGTGGCAGGCGAAGACGTGGAACAGGGGCAGCGGGCAGATCACCACGTCCTCTTCGGAGAACAGCAGCTTGTGGCCCACCCAGCCGTTGTAGATCATGCCGGAATAGGTGTGCTGCGCGACCTTCGGCATGCCCGTCGTGCCGCCGGTGTGGAAATAGGCCGCGACCCGGTCGCCGCCCGCGTCGGGGAAGTCTAGCGCGTCGGCGCGCTGCTTGGCCACCTCCTTCGTCCAGTTCAGGACCTTCGCCTTGTGCTTCACCTCGACCTTGGGGCGGATCAGCGGGACGATCAGCTTCTTCAGCCCCGTCAGGTAGCGGTGAAGGTCGACCTCCAGCACGGTCTCGACATTCGGGGCCAGCTCGACCGCCTTGGCGACCTTCTGGGCGACGTCGGTCTTGGGGAAGGCACGCAGGGTGACGACGACCTTGGCCTTCGTCTCGCGCAGGATGGCGCCGATCTGCTCGGATTCGAGGAGCGGGTTGATCGGGTTGGCGATGCCCGCGACCATCCCGCCCAGAAGGACGGTCGTCGTCTCCATGCAGTTGGGAAGGACATAGGCGACGGTGTCGCCCTCCTTCACGCCCAGCTTTCGGAACAGGTTGGCGGCCTGGGTGACGGCGGCCTTGAACTCCGTCCAGGTCAGGGTCTCGGCGGGATCCTTGGGGCCGGAGAACAGCTGGTAGGACACCGCCGGACGGCTGCCATGGCGGGCGGCCGTGTTCGACAGCAGCTCGTAGACCGTGCGTGCGGGCTGGGCCTCGTCCCAGCTCTGCTCGGCCTCGATGTCCAGAATGTCCTGCTTGTTCCGAAACGCCATGTGGTCCTCCCGTGGGCCGCCCCGCAGCCCTCCCGCCACAGGTTCGCGTTTATCTGCGGATCGCACAAGCCGGATGCAAGCAAGACGCTACGGCGCAGCCGGGAAAGCGGCCTGTTTCGCATGCGAAACAAGCGAATAGAGGGTAAAGGGATCGCGGCGGCGAGCGGTGCCAAGGCGCGGAGGAACGGCGGGGTCGCCGCCGCCCCGCGCCCCGCGGCCTACTCCGCCGCCAGCCCGTCGGTGAACTGGAGCCGCGCGAGCCGGGCATAGAGCCCGCCCTGCGCGACGAGCTGGTCATGCGTGCCCTCGGCGACGATGCCGCCGTCCTGCATCACCACGATCCGGTCGGCCTGCTTCACCGTCGCCAGTCGGTGCGCGACGATGATCGTCGTGCGACCCTCTGCCAGCCGCGCCACGGCGTCCTGCACCAGCCGCTCGCTCTCGGCGTCGAGGGCGGAGGTCGCCTCGTCCAGAAGCAGGATCGGTGCGTCGCGCAGGATCGCCCGGGCGATGGCGATGCGCTGCTTCTGCCCGCCCGACAGCATCACGCCCCGTTCGCCGACATAGGTGTCGTAGCCGTCGGGCAGCGCGGTCAGGAAGTCATGGGCGGCGGCGGCCCGGGCGGCGGCCTCGACCTGTGCGTCGCTGGCATCGGCGGCGCCGAAGCGGATGTTGTCGCGGGCCGAGGCGGCGAAGATCACCGGGTCCTGCGGGACCAGCGCCATGCGGGCGCGGAAGTCGGCGCGGGCCATGTCGCGCAGGTCGGTGCCGCCCAGCGTGATCCGACCCTCGTCCGGGTCGTAGAAGCGTTGCAGAAGCTGGATCATCGTCGACTTGCCCGCTCCCGAAGGGCCGACCAGCGCCACCGTCTCGCCCGGCGCGACGGTCAGCGAGACGCCGTTGATGGCGGCGATTTCGGGCCGGGTCGGGTAGCGGAAGGTGACGTTCTCGAAGGCGATCTTTTCGCCTGCGGGCAGCGGCGCGGGATTGGCGGGGTCGCGGACCTCGTCCTCGGCCTCCAGCAGCTCGACCAGCCGCTCGGTCGCGCCGGCGGCGCGCTGGAGCTCGCCCCAGATCTCGGACAGGGCGGCGACGGAGCCCGCGACCATGACGGCGTAGATCAGGAACTGGATCAGCTCGCCGATGGTCATGATGTCGGCCCGCACGTCCCGCGCGCCGATCCAGAGCACGCCGACGATGCCGGTGAAGGTCAGCAGGATGACGATCACGGTCATGATCGCGCGCACGCGGATGCGGGTGCGGGCCGAGCGGAAGCTTTCCTCCGTCACGGTCGCGAAGCGGCCCGCCGCGTCGTGCTCGAAGGTATAGGCCTGCACGGTCTGGGCCGAGAGCAGCCATTCCGACGCCTTGCCGGAGCTTTCGGCGATCCAGTCCTGGTTTTCGCGGCTGAGCTTGCGCAGCCGGCGCCCCAGCACGATGATCGGCACGATCACCGCGGGCACCAGCAGCAGCACCAGCCCCGAGAGCTTGGGCGCGGTCCAGAGCATCAGGGCCAGCCCGCCGCAGAAGATCAGCACGTTGCGCAGCGCGACCGAGACCGAGGAGCCGATCACCGACAGAAGCAGCGTCGTGTCCGTGGTGATCCGGCTCAGCACCTCGCCGGTCATGATGCCGTCGTAGAAATTGGGGCTCATCCGGATCATGCGGCCGAAGACGGAGGTCCGGATGTCGGCGATCACCCGCTCCCCAAGACGAGTCACGAGGTAATAGCGCAGCCCCGTCCCCAACGCGAGGGCGCCGGCGATGGCGAGGGCGGCGGCGAAATACTGGTCCAGAAGCTCGGAGGTACCGGTCTGGAAGCCGTCGACCACGCGGCGCACGGCCAGCGGCAGGATCAGCGACACGGCGGCGGTCAGCACCAGCGCGGCGACGGCGGCGAGGACCATGCCGAGATGCGGACGGAAATAGGGGACCAGCGCCCTCAGGCTTCCGATCCGCTTCGACCCTGCGCGGTCCGCCGCTTTCGCGATCTCGGCCATCCGTTCCTCCGTATCGACGGGGACCGAGGTAGCGGCGGGGGCGGGAGGGCGCAAGCGCGCCTCTGCCGCAGCCCGGCCCGGATCGGCGCGGGCGGCAAGCGATGGTGATGGTCGCGGGCTGCCTTACTTGCGCAGCCGCCAGCCGGTCCGGAAGATCCACCAGATCACGCCGAGGCAGAGCGCGAGGAACAGCAGGATCATCGCCAGCGACAGTCCCATTGCCACGTCGGACTGCCCGAAGAACGACCAGCGGAAGCCCGAGACGAGATAGACCACGGGGTTGAAGTAGGAGATCGTCTGCCAGGCCGGCGGCAGCATCGTGATCGAGTAGAACGACCCGCCGAGGAACACGAGCGGCGTGATGACGAGCAGCGGGACGAGCTGCAGCTGCTCGAAATTCTTCGCCCAGATGCCGATGATGAAGCCGAGCAGCGCGAAGCTGACGCAGGTCAGCACCAGGAACGCCGCCATCCAGACCGGGTGCAGGATCGTCAGGTCGACGAAGAAGAACGAGGTGGCGAGAATGACGAGGCCGATGAACAGCGCCTTGGTCGCCGCCGCCCCGACATAGCCGATGGTGATCTCGAGGAAGGACATCGGCGCCGAGAGGATCTCGTTGATCGTGCCGATGAACTTCGGGAAGTATATCCCGAAGGAGGCGTTCGAGGTCGCCTGCGTCAGCACCGTCAGCATTATGAGGCCCGGCACGATGAAGGCGCCGTAGGGGATGCCTTCGACCTGATCGATCCGGCTGCCGATGGCCGCGCCGAAGACCACGAAATAGAGCGAGGTCGACAGCACCGGCGAGATCAGCGACTGCAGGATCGTGCGGAAGAAGCGCGACATCTCGAAGACGTAGATCGCGCGGATCGCGGCGAGATTCATGCCGGGGCCTCCTCCTCCTGGCGGGTGAGCCCGACGAAGATCTCTTCCAGCGAGGACTGCCGCGTCGTCACGTCCGCGACCCGCGCCCCCGTCGCCAGCAGGTCCGACAGCAGGCGGGTGAGCCCCGTCCGCTCCGCCCGGGTGTCGAAGGTATAGGTCAGCGACCGGCCGTCCTGCGACAGGCTCAGGTCGTAAGCGGCGAGTCGTTCGGGCAGCGCCGGCATCGGGTCGGCCAGCGCGATGGTCATCTGCTTCTGCCCCATCCGGGCCATCAGCGCCGCGGTCTCCTCGACCAGCAGGATGCGGCCGCCGTTGATCACGGCGATGCGGTCGGCGATGGCCTCCGCCTCCTCGATGTAATGGGTGGTCAGGATGATGGTGACGCCCTGTCGCTTCAACTCGGCCACGACATCCCACATGCCGCGACGAAGCTCGACATCGACGCCCGCCGTCGGCTCGTCGAGGAACAGGACGCGCGGCTCGTGCGCCAGGGCCTTTGCGATCAGGACCCGGCGCTTCATGCCGCCCGACAGCTCGACGACCTTGGTCCGCATCTTGTCGCCCAGCGACAGGCTGCGCAGCACCCGCTCCACCAAAGCGGGGTCGCGCGGCTTGCCGAACAGCCCGCGCGAGAAGGCGACGGTCCTCGCCACCTGCTCGAACGGCTCCAGCGTGACCTCCTGCGGGACGAGGCCGATCAGGGCCCGCGCGCGGCGATAGTCGCGCACCGTGTCGTGGCCGCCGACGGTGATCGTGCCCCCGGTCGGCTGCGCGATGCCGCAGATCGCCGAGATCAGCGTCGTCTTGCCCGCCCCGTTGGGTCCGAGCAGGGCGAGGATCTCGCCCTCGCGGATGTCGAGATCCACGCCCTTGAGCGCCTCGAACCCGTCGTCGTAGCGCTTGACGAGGTCGCGGATCCTCACGATCGGGTCTGCCATGGGCGCCTCCTTGCGCGTGCTCATCTAGCAGAGCGGAAGGTACGGGGAAGCCGCTTCCGCCTTTTGCCGTGCCGGAAGGCTGCGGGAAGGGTCTGCGCGGACGCACCGACGAACCGGTGGCGCGGATTCCTGACTTTGTGGGAGGATCATGGAGCGGGCGGCGGGAATCGAACCCGCGTCATCAGCTTGGAAGGCTGAGGTCTTACCACTACACAACGCCCGCTCAGCGTCTTACGAGGTATGTGAAGCGATCTGCGAGGTCAAGCAGGTCGCCGGGCTTCGGGGAACGTGACGATGGATAAACCGCGGGCCGTCATCATCGGGGTCGGGGACGGGCTGTCGGCCTCCCTCGCGCGGGAGCTGGCACGCGATCACGATCTGACGCTGGCCGCGCGCAGCGGCGACAGGATGCGGGAGGTTGCCGCCGGGACAGGGGCGGAGACGGTCCTGCTCGACGCCACCGACGAGGCAGCGGTCGCGGCGCTGTTCGACGCCCTGCCCCGGCCGCCGCGGGTCGTGATCTACAACCCCTCCGCGCGCGTGCGCGGCCCGGTGGCGGAGCTCGACGTCGAGGACGTGCGGCGCGCGATCGAGGTCACAGCGGTCGGCGCGTTCCTCGCGGGCAAGCATGCCGCGCGGCGGATGCTGGACGCCGAGCCGGTGGGCGGCTGCCGCGGCACGATCCTCTTCACCGGCGCCTCCGCCGGGGTGAAGGGCTTTCCGCGCTCGGCGCCTTTCGCGATGGGCAAGTTCGCGCAGCGCGGCCTGGCCGAGAGCATGGCGCGGGAGCTGCATCCCGACGGCATCCACGTCGCCTGGGTCAATATCGACGGCGCCATCCTGAACCCGGGGCGCGTCGAGCCCGCGGACCGGCCCGGCTCGATGCTGCGGCCCGAGGCCATCGCCCGCACCTACCGGCACCTGATCGAACAGGACCGCAGCGCCTGGACGACCGAGATCGCGGTCCGCCCCTGGGTCGAGACCTTCTGACAGGGCATGGCGGAGCCCTCCTCCCAACTCGCGGTCTTCCGGAACCCGGCCTTCCGCAACCTCTGGTTCGCCACGCTCGCCTCGAACTTCGGCGGCAGCATCCTCGCCAGCACCGCCGCCTTCCGTTCCAGTGAGTGAGCCAATTCGTGATCCTGTCCCGCCGGAACGTGTCAACGACCTTGAGACAGCGGCTTCTGGACTTTAAGCTCGATTTCCTTCGGTCGGCTTTGGCGGGTTGATCCAGACGGCAGTCGGGATTTTTGGTTGTTGCGGCGGTTTGCGCACAAACCGCTCTGGCGTGCTGAGGAACGCGGCGTCGAGGGTGGCCTGACGGGCTGTATGGGTCACGTCCGTCAAGCTGGTGTAATTTCCCGGATGGCCTGAGGGCATGATCAGGCGGCTTTCGTTGTGATGCTGAGAATGGGGTCGATCTCCTCTGTGTCGATCCGGGCGAAGGCCTCAACCATCATGTAGCGGCTCGCGGTCTGCCACTCGTCGTTCTGCTCGAAGAGCACGGCGCCGATCAGGCGCAGGATGGAGGGCTCGTTGGGGAAGATCCCGACGACATCGGCCCGGCGCTTCACCTCCTTGTTCAGACGCTCGATCGGGTTCGTGGAATGCAGCTTGGTCCGGTGCTGACGCGGGAAGTGTGGACCGGCGTGCAAGTCTGGGTCTGGCTCGCATTTGGTGCTGCTGATCCTCGGCAGCTCTACCTTTCGGAAATCTTCCCAGGAGGTTGCCGATGGTATCTGGGGTGGGTCGACGGGCGCTCCTGCCCGGAGGGTTGAAGGCGGAGCGGATCGAGCTGGTCGGGGATACGGTGCTGATCCACACGCAGGCGGCAGGCGAAGCTGCGGCCTGCCCGAGATGCGGTGAGATT
>NZ_QPLJ01000028.1 GCF_003340555.1 Jannaschia formosa
TGGACGAGGGGACACAGATCGTGATCCTGTTGCCGCTGGTCGAGGACAGGGGGCGGGGCGGACCGCCTGCCTGAGGGACGTTGCCTCGTGGACTGTCAGCATCGTGGCCACCCAGTGATCGAATTTGTCTCACGCAGCGGAATGGGCGCGTTCCGGAGACGAACTTGAGCAATTCTTTTCGGAATCTCGCTCAAGCAGTAGCCAGCAAATAAACTTGGCTTTCACGGCGTGGGAGCACGTGATGCGACTGCGAGAGCCACCCTGATCGACAGCGTCAGTTTGGTCTTGGAGCGGTCTCGTGGCCGTGCACGGCCACGCGCCACTACGGCGTCGCCTCACTTTCGGTTCGGACCTTCGCTCGATGTTTCGCCCGCGTTCCCGGCGAATGGCCGGAGTCCGCCGAATCTGCACGTCGATGTCTTCCACGCAACCGGCCCAAAGCGGACATCGTCCGTTTCGTTGTCTCTGCGATGCGGCGTAAGCCGATCGAATCTCGGCTCCTTTCAACAGGTCTTCCGATGGGTCCGGAGCGGAAGAAACGTCCTGCTCGTGGCCCCGCTTCGATCCTCGACCGCGACCCGGACGATAGGACATGCGTCGTGCACGGAAATGGAAGGGGCACCGTAAGGGCGGATCACCGGGTTGACGTAAGGGCGACCCTGTCGGTTAATGCGTGGCCGTTCCGCAGGATCGCGCAGTTCCCGATGCCCAGCCCTTTGACGAAGGCGCGAAAAGGACCCTCGTTCTGTTCGGGACAATCTGGTGAGCGCAACGAGAGGTCCAAGGCGCCATGGAGGACATCCGCTTCGGAAGCTTCGTTCTCGACCGCCGCAAGCGGCGGCTGCTACGGGGCTTCGAGGTCGTCCGGATCGGAGCGCGGGCCCTGGACGTGCTGGAGGTGTTGGCCGTCCACCGCGACCGCGTCGTCGGCCGCGACGAGATCATGGAGACCGTCTGGCCCGACACGGTGGTCGGTGACAACAATCTCAACGTGCAGGTGGCGAACCTGCGCCGCCTGCTCGGGGCGGATGCGATCGTCACCGTGCCGGGCCGTGGGCTGGCTTTCGCGCTCGACGTCCTGCCGGAGGACCCGGAGCTCGCGCTGCCCGACCGGCCATCGGTCGTGGTGCTGCCCTTCGAGACGTTCGTGGGCCCCTCCGATCTCGACTGGCTGGCCGATGGCTTCGTCGAGGACATCACCACCGAGCTGTCGCGCTTTCGCGACCTGTTCGTCGTCGCGCGCAACTCGGCCTTCGTCTACCGGCAGATGCCGCGCGACCTTCGCGCGGTCGCGCGGGAGCTGGGCGTGCGCTACGTTGTCGAGGGAAGCGTCCGGGCGCGGCCGGACCGCGTGCGCGTCACGGCGCAGCTGATCGACGCTACGCAGGGCGTGCATGTCTGGGCCGAGAGCTTCGACCACGACCTCGCCGACCATTTCGAAACGCAGGCGCGCGTGGCGCGGGCCATCGTCACAAGCCTCTCGCCGCAGATCGGCCGGGCCGAGGCGGAGCGCATCCGAGTGCTTGCCCCTAATGACCTGAACGCGCACGGGCTCGCACAGCGCGGCTGGGAGGTGATCTCCTCAGGCGAAATGGCCTACGACCCCGGCCCGCGCGACCATGCCGAGGCCCTCGCGCGGGAGGCGCTTTTGCGCGACCCTGGCTCCGCCCTGGCCTGGCGCGTACTCGCCTGGGTCGCCTGGTGGAACGTCTACCACGCGACGGCCCCGAGCATTCCAGACACGCTCGCCGCGGGCATCGAGGCCGCGACGCGCGCGATCGAACTGGACAGGACCGACCACTCGGCCCGGCGGCTGCGCGCGCAACTTCACTTCATGAACCAGGACGTCGCGGCCGGACTGCCCGAGATGCGGCAGGCGCACGAGATGAACCCGAACTGCGCCGTGACCCTGTGCTGGCTGGGCTTCTACGAGGCCATCGAGGGCGATCCGGGTCTCGGCGTGCCGCGCGTCCAGGCCGGGCTGAGGCGCAGCCCGCGCGACCCAGCGCGGGGCTCGATGCTCTGCGCCCTTGGCTTCTCACAGTTCGCGGCGCGCGACTACGCGGCGACCTCCGAGGCGGCGGCGCGGGCGCTGTCGGAGGCGGCGCAGGGCGCCACGCCGCTGATCCTGGGGACCATCGGCCAGGTCGGGGAGGGGCGGCTCGGCGCGGCGGCCGCGACCTTCGCGAAGGTGCAGGCGATGGCGCCCAAGCTGGTGGAGGCGCGGCTCGCCGGCCGCTGGCTCAGCGCGAATCCGGACTATCGGACCCGCGCGCACACGTTCTTCCGCGTCGCCGCCGGTCTGCTACCGCCGGAGGCCGCCGAGCCTCTGCGGTGACGAAGCGACGATCGTTTAGAACTTTTTATCTCGTCTGGTAGTCCCACGGGCCGACGGCCTCCTACGCTCCCGTTTGTCGAAACGAGTGATTGGAACACCACGGATGTCCTTGAAGGTCATCGAAACCGGGCTGAGCCGGACGGGCACCATGTCGGCCCGGATAGTCCTGGGCCGTCCCTGCCGCAACTGGGAAGACGGATGCAAACCTGTTGGGAGGAAGACGATGAAACCGAAAGGCGGGACGCTCGCCTTGGCCTCCATGCTCGCGCTCGGCGTTCCCGCAGCATCGGCGCAAACTTTCGCTGACGACCCGCGCCCCGCGGAAGATCGGTGGGAGGCGCTCTGGCAGGCCAAGGACGCGGAAGCGCTCGCGGCGCTCTATGCGACGGATGCCATGCGCCTGCCGCCGCATGGCTCCCGCACCGTCGGCCCCGAAGCGATCGAGGCGGTGTTCGAGGAGGAGTTCGCCGCGGGGCTCGAGAACCTGCAACTGGAGGCCACCGAGATCGGCCATGACGGCAATCTTGGTCGGGCGGTCGGCGATCAGAGTGTCGAGTTTCCCGTCGAGGGCGAGATGATGACCGGAACCGGCACCTCTGTCGTCCACCATCGGAAGGAAGAGGACGGCGTGTGGCGCATCGTGATTGGCACGTGGAACGACGCGCCGTGACTGCGCGGGCCGCGGACCGAACGGGCGAAATCTTTGCTCTGCCGACTGGCATCCATTCGCCGGAGCCTGGGCTCGTGGCGCGTCCTCGGGTCCGCCAACCTCAAATCGGAAGGGGCTGCCGCGATGGCGCTGAAGATCATAGGCTCCGGCTTCGGCCGAACAGGAACGATGTCGACGAAGATGGCGCTGGAGCAGCTAGGGTTCGGCCCCTGCCATCACATGGTCGAGGTGATGGGCGACCCCGAACAGCTTCCATTCTGGAAGGCGCATGTCGCGGGCGATCCCGTCGACTGGCACGCCGCCTTCGCGAAGTTCGACGCGCAGGTCGACTTCCCCGGAGCGGCGGTCTGGCCGCAACTGGTCGCCACCTTTCCGGACGCAAAGGTGGTCCATACCGAGCGGCCGGAAGAGGAGTGGTGGGCCAGCTACTCCAAGACCATCGGCAAGTTCTGGCAGCATTACGACACGCTTCCGCTCCCGCCGGACATGATCGACCTTTTTGGGACGATGGACGAATTGCTCGCCCACGGCGTGTTCGCGGGAGGCGATCGCGAGACCTGCATCGCGGCATACCGACGCAACAACGAGATGGTCCGGGAGACGGTGCCGGCAGACAAGTTGCTCGTCTTCACGCCCTCGGATGGGTGGGGGCCGCTCTGCGGGTTTCTCGGCGTCTCCGTCCCGGCCGGTCCCTTCCCGCGCAGCAACGCCCGCGACGAGTTCTGGGCGCTCTTCGGCGGCGAGCCCGAAGTCGCCTGAAGGCCAATCCGACGAATTTACGCGCCGTCCGACCAACCTGAAACAGTCAAGCAGCTTGCGCCGATCCCGCGCCTATCAAGAGGTTATCCATGACCAACTCCGTCTCCGTCCGCCCGCTCGCTGTCGGCCTGTTCGCCGCCGCCTCACTGGGCGTGCCGCCTGTTGCGGCCCAGATGTCCGACATGGGTGTCGTCGCGTTCGAAACCTCCTGCACCTCCGAGGCGCAGGCGGCGTTCGACGAGGCCATCACCCTCTTGCACCACATGATGTACGTCCAGGCAGAGGCAGCGTTCGGCCGCGCGGCCGCCGCGGACTCCGGTTGCGCAATGGCGCAGTGGGGGATCGGCATGGCGAACTTCCACCCGCTCTGGGCCGGGCAACCCTCGGCGGAGGGCGCCGCGCGCGGGCGGGCGGCGATGGAGCGGGCCGTTGCGCTCGCGCCTGGCTCCGACCGCGAGGCCGCCTGGCTCGATGCGGTGCAGGCGTTCTACGGCGCCGCGGATGACGGCTATGGCGCGCAGCTCGTGGCCTGGGCCGAGGCGCAGGAAAAGGTGTTGGAGCAATTCCCGAACGATGTCGACGCCGGCGCCTTCACCGCCCTCGCCCGACTGGCCACGGCGCCGCGCGATCCGGATTTCGTCCTGCAACGGGAGGTCGGCGCCATGCTGGAGGACCTTAACGAACGCGCGCCAGAGCATCCTGGCGTCTTCCATTACGCGATCCACGCCTACGACCACGGGCCGCTGGCCGAGAAGGGACTGCCCTTCGCGCGCGGCTACAGCGCGATGGCGCCCGAGGTGCCCCATGCCCTGCACATGCAGTCGCACATCTTCACGCGCCTCGGCTTCTGGGACGAGTCCGCGGAATTCAACATTCGCTCCGCCAGGGCGGCCCTGATCGGGGATTCGGACGACGCGACGTCGGCCCACTACGCCCATGCCGTGGACTACGCCGTCTACGCCCTGTTGCAGCGGGGCGACATGGACGGCGCCGCGGCGCTAGTCGCCGAAATGCTGGGGCTGGAGCGCCACCAACAGCATTTCGGTGCCGCCTACGCGCTGTCGGCCGCGCCCGCCCGCGTCGCGATGGAGCAGGGCGACTGGGCGGCCGCAGCGGCGCTGTCCGAGACGCCGCATGACAGCATCGACTGGACGCTCTTTCCGCAGACCCGCGCCAACATCTTGCTGGCCCGCGGCATCGGCGCCGCCCGGACCGGAGACGCGGTCGCCGCGCGCGAGGCGGAAGCCGCCCTAGCGGCGCTGCACGACGACCTCGTGGAGCGCGGCGGCGGCTACTGGGCCGAGCTCGCGGATGCGCAGCGCGGAAGCGTCGCGGCCTGGGCCGCCTTCGCGGAAGGCGACGCCGAGGCGGCGGTGGCGCAGATGCAGGCGGCCGCAGAGATCGAGGATCGGATCGGAAAGTCCGCCGTCACCCCCGGCCACGTCGTGCCCGCCCGCGAGTTGCTGGGCGACATGCTGACCGAACTGGGCCGCGAGGCCGAAGCCCGCGAGGCCTATGAGGCCACGCTCGCCCTGTCCCCCGATCGCCGCCGCAGCAGCTTGGCGCTGTCCGGGCTGAAGGAAGGCTGACGCCCGCACCGGGGCCCACCGCGGGGGAGGGCCTCGGTGCGGGCACGAGGATCAAGATCGAGACCGGAGCATCACCATCACGACGACGATGAAGAAAGAAACTCCGACTATCGATGGCCGCCTCCGGGGCGCGCGCGCCCGGGACTGGCCGCGCGGACCGACGCGATGACAGCCTTCCTGACGCCCTATCTGAAGCGGGACCGAGGCATCTCTTTCGGCGCCTCCGCCCGATATCCGGTCGCCACGGTCTGATCGGGCCCGGGTTCGAGGCTGCGGCGCGAAGGCCCCTCAACAAGCGGCGAAGGCCGCCACCATGCTCTCGCGCAACACCAGTAGGAGGAGACGGATATGACACCCATCGCACAGGCCCTGGCCGTCGGTGTGCTCGCCCTCGGCACGGCGGGCGGCGCCGTCAGCGTCATGAGCCGCGACATCCCCGACCTCGCCGTCCCCGACGGGCCTTGGGAGGCGAGCGCGGCGCTGGACGGTAAGATCTTCCACACGATCGACCGCATCACCGGCAGCGACGAGATCCTGCGCGACGAGCTGCATTTCGTGGGCGGGCGCTTCCAGTCGTTGATGTGCCAGGAATACTGCGATTTCGGCTGGTCCGAATACAGCATCAAGGAGGTCGACGGCACACTGCACGTCACCGCGACCACCCGCTGCCCCGACGCCCCCCATACCGTGGTCTGGTATGGCACGGTCACGGGTGACGACATCCGCTTCGAAGCAACCTGGACGACCCGGCGCTGGTACTGGACCTATCAGATCGAGGTGACGGGCTCGGGCTCGACCACGCCCGCGCCGGAAGCCGGCGCCGACACATGACCGTCTCTCCGGCCCGCCTGCCGTCGCTCCGCGTCGCGCTGCGGCTCGTGGCGCTGGTGGCGCTGGTACTGGCGGCAACCTGGGGCGCGCATCTGGTGCGCGACGCGCTCGACCTGCGGATCATGCCCGGCAACGAGCAGAGCGTGCACCGCGCCATCATGCTTGGCGCGCTCGCCTATGTCGGGCTGCTGGCGATGCCCTTCGTGCCCGGCGCGGAGATCGGGCTAGCCATGCTGGCGGCCTTTGGCGCCGCGATCGCGCCTCTGGTCTACGGGGCGACGGTCCTGGCGATGATGCTGTCCTATGGCCTCGGCTGCGCGCTGCCGCCCGCGGCGCTGGCCCGACTGCTCGCGCTGCTGCGCCTGCGCCTCGCGAGCGATCTGGCCATGCGCGCCGCGTCCCTTCCGCGCGAGGAGCGGCTCGCCCTGCTGCTCGACGGCGCGCCGCCTGGCATCGCCGCGCTACTTCTGCGCCGCCGCTACGTCGCGCTCGGCCTGGCGATCAACGTCCCGGGGAACGGGCTGATCGGCGGCGGCGGCGGGATCATGATGATGGCCGGCCTGAGCGGCCTCTTCGCGCCTGTGACGACCCTGCTCACGGTCACGCTCGCCGTGTCGCCCGTGCCCGTGGCGATCATGCTCTTCGGGATCTGACCGGACCGGTTTTTCACTCCACGCTTATGGAGATGCCGCACCTGCGGCGAACGACCGCTTTCCGCTCTCCTTGCCGAATGCTGCGCTTGCGAAGCCAGCAAACCGGCCATTGCGGCGAACGGCAGGAAGGTCCGCATAGCCGCCCTTGCACCTGCGTCCGAGCAAACCGCGGTCGAGAGGCAGCTTGGGAACCTTGTGTCAGGTGGGGAATGCTAGATCCCTTCAGAACGGCCTAGTCCCACGTCAAGGCGGTCGCGAATCAGCGTGCTTCCTCCCGCCAAACTGCCATTTGGCAGGCTTCGTCTCACGCCAGAAACGCAGGTTGCGGAAAACTCGTCTCCGAGCGGGGCATGGCCCTTGCAGGGTTGGCAAGAGGATCATCGAGGGGCCGTGCGAGAAAGAAAGTAACGCGTATAATCAGTATTTTGGGCGGCTTGAGGCCGAGATTTTTCTTCAGCCGACTGTCCGAGCAGACCGCCGCCAATTTCTTCGTTGCTCCACAAATGCTTGCCGGTTGGTTCGCCTCGCCGCGCGGTGCTTTTCCCCCGTACGCGCTCCGCTACCGGCGTTGACAGGGCGCCCTCGCCCGGGCCAGCCCGGTCGCGAGGGTCCGGAACCTCCCATGATGAACCAGATGTCGGCCCGCCGGCATCATCGGGCGCGGCGCAATGTCCGCCCGCGCAAGGGAACCTGGGAGATGCCGACAACTAGTCTGACCCTACCGGAGGGGCTCTCGACCCTTCTCGACGCGTACGACACCGTCCTGGCAGGGGGGCCGAGCGACGACGAACGCCGGGCCGCGCCACGCCTCGACGATTGGATTGCCAGAATGGGCACGGTCTGGCCCGTTCTGTATGGCATCCCTACCGGGCATCCCCGGTTGACTCGCCGGATGCATACCTCGCCGCTCCTGTACATCGATATCGACCGAGGCGTCGCGCGATGCCTGTCCCGCTGGTACGTACTCGGATCGTCCGGCCGCATCGCGGTCACAAAGAAGCCCGCTGACGCGACGTCGGAGTTCGAGGCCGCCTTCATCGCGTTGCTGCGCGAGCATGAGGAAGACATCGACAGGACAAACCAGTCGGTCGCCGCTGCGATCAAGACCAGTCCAAGGCGGTTGCTGCTGAGGTTTGGAGCCGAGATCGAGGCTTCGGTAGCGGACCGACTTCGGACCCTTGTCGCCTGCTGGCCCGATTGCCCCCGCTGCGTCCTGCGGCCGGACGACGCCGGGACATCGTGATGGACGCCTACGCCACCTCCGTCTCGCACGACGCCGTCCCCGACTTCTCGGGCGCCCAGGACATGAACGCGCTGATCGTGATCGTGCACGATTGGGCTGCGCTCACCGAGCAGGATCGACGGGCCGGCATCCCGAGGCTGGCGCGAACCTACTTCGTCGGCATGCCCACGCTGCCGGGCGTGTCGATCCCGCTTGCGCTGACGTTCGCGCAACCGGAGGTTTCCGTAGTTCTTGGTGGGAGAACTTTCGAGGTCGGCCTTCGCCCTCGACTGAGCTGGCCGGGGGCGACGCAGGGCGCGATCCAGCTCTTCCACCATGATGACTGGCCTGGTTGCTACGGCAGCGCCAACGTCAATCCCCAGTTCTGGAACGGCCGTCCCGCGCCACTCGCCGCGGTGGTCACACGCGCGCGGCTTCTGCCGCATCTGCCCATTCGTTTGCCCGAGCTGCCGGAGGACCGGACGAGGGCGTTCTGCGGCGTGTGCCACGCCCGGACCGATACGCGCTTCGCGTTCGGTCATGGCCGTTGGAATGGGTCGGCGTTCGTGCGGGCGGGTACGGACGAGCTCATCACGACCGTCGACGATCAGGCCTGGATCAGGCGGCTGGACGTCGGCCCGGTCTGCCAGGAATGCATCGATGCGGTGCTGCCGTCCGGGGACCCGCGGCCGGGCGTTCCCGAAGGCCATGTCTACGTTCCGGAGCGCAATCGAGCGATGCTCCCAAACGAGGCACCGAAGCCAACCAAGTTCACATGGCCGGACGACCCCGACCCGCTCCTGCGCGGCCCGGCGTGGTACGGCGGGCAGGCGTTCGAGTGGCGGCACCTGGAACGGGAGCCGGACATCCTGGCGCGGCTGGACCGTCTCGAGGGGCGGGACCAATGAGCACCTCGCCGACCCTGCGCCTTCTCGTGCTCGCGGATCTGCATCTCGACCGTTGGCTCCCCCATGGTCTGGACCCGCTCGACCACCTCTCGAACGAAGACCTTGCGCAGGTCGATATCTGCATCCTCGCCGGAGACCTGACGGACAAGGCGACGATCCGTTGGCCCGGCGCCTTCGACTGGCTCTGCCGGCGCCTCGACCTCGGCCGTGTGCACGTCTTCGAGGGCAATCACGACTACTACGCCGGCCGGATCGACGACGGCGAGCGACATGCTGCGATCGCGGCCGCGCATGGCGTCGGCTACGTCCAGAGATCCGAGATCGTCCGGGACGGTCACCGCTTCCTGTGCTGCACGCTCTGGAGCGACTTCGCCCTCAACGGCGAGCGGTTCGGGGCGATGTACGACGCCGGCCGGGTGATGAACGATTACCGGCGCGTTCGGGTCGGCGCGGAGGGCTACCGGAAGCTCTATCCCGAGTACACCGCCCGCCTGCATTCCGAGCATCGCGCTTGGCTCGCGCAGCGGCTAGCGGACCCGTTCGGCGGGGAGACGACCGTGGTCACGCACCATGCGCCGCATCCAAGCTGTGTCTCGCCCGGTGATCCCCTGGGACCTGCCTACGCCTCGGACCTGACGCATCTCATCGAAGAGCACCGACCGGCGTGCTGGATCTACGGGCACACCCATCGGGCGCATCGCATCACCGTCGGCGACACGGAGATCGTCTGCGCGAGCGTGGGGCGGCCTCAGGATCGCGACGATCCCGACGGACCGGCGCGGCCGGCCATCATCGATCTGCCGACGACCGGACGACACGACACGGAGGACGACTGCCATGGCTGACCCGAACGATCTCACGCGCGACGAGCTGATCGCCCGGACCGTGGAGCTTCAGGCGCGATGCGACCAGCTCATCCGCATCCTCCGGCATCTCCTCCCTGAACGGTCGGGGCTGTTCTTCATCTGCGGGGAGGGCGGCGAGCAGGACGAGCATGGTCTACCCGAGGCCGTGGAGATCTGCCCGACCTACGGTGCTGACTGGTCCGTCCTCTACCGTCGGGAAGGTCCGCGATCCGAGCGCGTCCCCTTCGAGGCTGTTGACGCGGGATCGCTGGAATTCGACGTGCCGCCCTCGGAAGGCGGAGGCGACGGACACGGCTGACCTTCGCCTCCTCGTTCTCCCGGATCTCCATCTCGACCGCTGGATTGCGGCCGGACGTGATCCGCTCGATCACCTGACGCCGGACGACTTCGCCGGCGTCGATCTGTGCATCCTGGGTGGCGATCTGACGAACGAAGCCATCAACCGCTGGCCTCGCGTCTTCGGCTGGCTGGCCGAACGGGTCGAGCCGTCGAAGACCTTCGCCTTCGAGGGCAACCACGACTACTACTTCGCCTCGATCGACGACCGCGGCCGTCACGCCGAGATCGCTGCCGCGCATGGCGTGGGCTACGCGCAAATGGGCGAGATCGTCCGCGGGGACCATCGCTTCCTGTGCACGACGTTATGGACGAACTTCGAGCTCCATGGCGATCCGCGCGGCGCCATGGTCGCAGCCGAGCGTCTCATGAACGACTACACGATGATCCGGGCCGCCACGGACGACCATTCACGGCTTCGACCGGAGCACACCGCGCGCATTCACGTGCGGCACCGCGCCTGGCTCGAAGCCAAGCTCACCGAAGACTTCGACGGCGAGACCACGGTCGTGACGCACCATGCGCCGCACCGCAGCTGCGTGCCACCCGCGGTTGCGAACGGACCGGCCTACGCGTCGGATCTGTCGAAGATGATCGAGCAGTACCGCCCCGCCCGATGGCTTTATGGCCATACGCACATCCCTCATCGGACGACCGTCGGTGTGACGGATCTGCGTTGTTGCAGCGTGGGCTACCCCTACGAGGACTCCCGCGGCCGACTGCCCAGCCGCCAGGACGTCATCGTGCTCCCGCAGCCGCATAGGAGGTCATCATGACCAGGATCGAGAGGCTCATGAAGCCGTTCGCGATGAACAGATGCCTCCAACTCTACCATAAGCAGCTGTTCCTCTATCACACCATCGATCATGGGACCGATCCGGCGAGCTACGACGCGCTCCCTCACCTCGTCGAGCTGAAGACCTGGCTGACCGCGAACCTGCCGCCGGACTGGTCGATCAACGATATGGTCGTCGGCGTCGTGAACCGCCCACCGCCAGAGCCATACGAGTACTATCCCGATCGGCATTGGGCGCGTGTCGACGCCATGCAAGAGAAGCTTGAGCAAGCCGGTGTTGCTGGCGCGTCCGAGGTGGTGTCCACGATGGCTGGGTGGGCGACTCCAATGGAGATGGCGGTCGACGGCATCGTTCGAAGGATCGCGCTGCACGAGGGTCCAGCGACCGTCGGAATCCAGCAGATCAAGGAGAAGCTAGGGACGCTACGGTTCTACGTTCGAACGAGGGAAGCGGCGCTTCGGGACGATATCGCTCAGATCGCCCACTGGGCCGAACTCTGCTCGCTCGACAGATGCGCAGCGACCGGGCGGCCGGGGGAGATCTCCGGGCCGGGCTGGCTCTTGGTGCTGTCGCCAGAGATGATCGCGCTACGCAAGACGGATCACGCGCGGCTGGCGCGGATGCTGTATCCGCAGCGAGATGAGCGGTGAAGGTTCACCGCCTGTTGCGGCATCTCGACGGGATCCGGGCCATCTGCTTCGACGCCTTCGGGACCCTCGTCGAGATAACCGCGCGGCGTCATCCATACCGGCTGCTGCTCAAGACCTTGCCGCCTGAAGCCCGGCGCGAGTTCCGGCGGCGCGCGATGCGGGAAGATCGTCCGACGCCGGAGTGGCCGAAGGCCCTCGACGCCGACGTCCCCTCCGAGGTCATGGACGAGGTGATCGATGCGATCCGCGCAGAGGCCGCATCGATCTGCCTCCGGGCGGGCGTGAAGGCCACGCTGACCCATCTCAGGACTATCGGCATGCCAATCGGGATCTGCTCGACCCTTGCCTCGCCCTATGGGCCGCCGCTACGCCGCGCCTTGACCATACGGCCCGACTTCGAGTGCTTCTCTTACGAAGTCGGCTTGGTAAAGCCAGAACCAGCCATTTATGGGATGGTCGCCGACGGGCTCGGAGTGCCAGGTCCGCAGATCCTTTTCGTCGGGGATACTCGGGCGGACGATGTCGATGGACCGCGCCGTAAAGGCATGAGGGCGGTGCAGGTTGGCGCGGTGAGCTAGTAGCCGCTTCGGCTCGGATAGCAAAGCGGTTCAAGGTCATGCTCGGCGCCGCTCGTTCAGCTGCCTTCCGACTTCGGGGGAAGATGCCGCGCCCTCAGGCGTCGAGACCGCCCATCGCTACGTCGAGCCCTTCCATTTGCCCCTCGGACCGGAAGGACGTCACCCCGCTACGACCGATGATGAGACGGTCGTGGACGACAATGTCGAGCACCCGGCATGCTTCCATCACCTTGAACGTCATTGCTCTGACTCCCGATAGCTCCTCCATCTGATACTGGAGTCCGGCCCAATGACAGGACCGGACCATGAAGAGATCGAAGTTCACCGAAGAGCAGATCGTCATCCCGCCGCTACCGTGGCCGACTTTCTCACCGCCGTTCTCGGTCTTCATGTGACCGATAGCGGGCTCGATCGCGCTGCGGCGTCGCAGGGCGCGCTTGAGGGCTCGGGTCATGCCGCGGCGCTGGCCGGAGATGAAGACCTCCGGTTCGGAGGACGCGTCGACCCCGTGACCATCCGCCGGATCCTGAGGGACAACGGCTTTCCCCCGGATCTTCTGTCCGACGCGATCTGGAAGGTCGTGCAGCAGGCAGAGGTGCTGGCGCAGGAAGTGGCCCGGGCCCGGATGCGGGCAGAGAGAGGGGTCTCTGTACATGATCAGGGCGGGACCCTGGATGGAGTGTCCTTGGCCGGTCACGCTTGATCGAAGGGGATCAAGAAGATACCCTCAACCTCAGCAAGGCCAGCATTCTACCGGAACGAACCTTTAGAAACCTCATCAGAGGAATTTCGAAATGGCGTCTGCGGCTGCACTCTCCCGCATTCCCGGGCCGCCCGAGCCCTGGTAGGGCAGTTGCACCGCCAGCGTCCTCTGGCGGCGGCACAGCGTCGCGTAGTCAGGCACCGGCCAGTCCAGCCCAGCCAGCTTCAGCAGGCTTGCGACGAAACCCGTCGTCTGACGGAGCGGCAGGCCGAAAAGCACCTTCACCGTCAGGCAGGCCTGGATCGCAGCGTCGCTATAGACCGGCTGCGCGCCGCGCTTGCCCGAGGGCGCCGCATGCCATGCCGTCGACGGGTCAAACCAGACCGTCAGCGACCCACGCCTACGCAATGCGGCATTGTAGCTGGACCAGTTCAGGGTGCGGTAGCGGGTGGGCGCAGGCTTGGACATCCCGCCCAGCTATGTCCCTGGACTCCCGATGTAACTCCCAGGAGCGGCTTCGTGCAACAACGCACTGAGCCTGTCGTTCCAGCGGGGCGCGGAAAGAAGGCCGCGAGAGAGACGAGCCCTCCGCGTTTCGCGGTTCAGCGTCGAAGCGACTCCCTCCCCCGTACGACTTTGGGTCGAAGACCGGCCTCGGAGAAACTGCATGATGCCGCCAATTCCGAACATCGGCGGTGCGGGCCGAAGCCGCCGTCGGACCGCCCGCGCCGTCAGACCGGATCGGCCGCCACGACCTCGGTCGGGCGCTTGCGCCGCGACTGGCGGATCAGCGAGACGGTGTAGATCACCAGCGCGGTCCAGATCATCGGGAAGGCGATCATCCGTGCCGTCCCGAACGGCTCGCCGAAGACGAAAACGGCAGTCAGGAAGATCATCGTCGGCGCGATGTATTGCAGGATGCCGATGGTCGAGAGCCGGAGCAGCTTCGCCCCCGTGGCGTAGACGATCAGTGGCACCGCCGTCACCACCCCCGCCCCCAGCAGCAGCCAGGTATCCTGCGGCGTTCCTGTAGCAAAGTGGCCTTCGCCGGTCATGCCCGTCCACACGATGAGCGCCAATGCGGGCGGGGTCAGCAGCATCACCTCCAGGAAGAAGCCCTGCGCCGGGCCTACAGGGAGGCTCTTCTTGAAGTAGGCGTAGAAGCCCCAGCTGAAGGTCAGCCCGAGCGCCGCGACGGGCACCTGCCCCGCCGCGACCGTCAGCACCACGACCGCCACCGCCGCCAGCGCGATAGCAAGGAGCTGCGCGCCGCGCGGCCGCTCGCCGAGCAGCAGGGCGCCGAGGCCGACGCTGAAGAGCGGGTTGATGTAGTAGCCGAGCGCCGCGTCGAGCGCGTGGCCCGAGCCGATCGCCCAGACGTAGATCCCCCAGTTGACCGAGATCAGCGCCGCCGTCACCGCCGCCATACCCAGCGTCCGCGGGCTGCGTAGCGCAGCGCGGATGTCGGCCGTGCGCCGCATCGCGAGTAGGATCGCCGCCGCGATGGGGACCGACCAGATCACCCGGTGGGCGATCACCTCGGTCGGCGGCACATGGGCCAGAGCCTTCATGTAGAGCGGCAGGAAGCCCCACATGACGTAGGCCGCAACGGCCAGCGCCAGGCCGCGGGGGCTGTCCTCGTTGGTCGCCGTCATGGTGGTCCTCCGTCCGCACCCTTTGCGGTGTCCGGGGAATGCCCGGAAAGCGCAAGAAGCACCGCGGCGGAAGGGTCGCTGCGTCGTCCCGCATCGGCGGGGGCCTGGACGGGAGGGCCGAGGGAGGACGTCCGCTCCGGCGCGATGCCGCCGGGGCCGAGCATGGCGTTCGGCGCGGCCTGGCTGCGGGAGCAGCGTTCAGCCTCTTGTTCGCCGCCTCCGTCGTGGCATGGAAGGAGTGGACCGTGCTCATCGATCCGGCACGCTCGGACGTCGCCCGGATCGAGCATTTGCCGCACGAGCCCGTCCACCGGGATCGGAAGCGGATCGGCGGGTGGCGCCCCCGGGGGATTGGGTCGCACGCCGTGCAGCTCTGCGCCGTCCCCCACTATCCTCTCTGATGCACTCGCCCCCGGTACCATCCGGATCCCCTGCCCTGCCCTTTCGATGGGCCGCAGGGCGACGGGACCGGCGAGCCTGCGCGGGCAGCCCTTCCCCGCGGCCTCCTTTCGTTTCGCATGATGGGCCTGGCCGGATCGCGCGCGGCCGTGCCCTCCGGGTCGGTGAGGCGATCATCCCACCGCGTCGGAACGCCAAGCCGTGGAAGAAGGACAACCCCGGCGCCCCAGGGCGCAACGAAGCCCTGCGCGCCATCAAGCGCTTCGGCCGGACGCTCTGGCGCCGCTGGAGCGGCTACCACTGTTGATCGGCTCCGAACTGTGACCCTTGTGAGACTGCTGTAAGCCATCGATTGAAAGCACAATTCTGCGCCTAGGGTGGGGTTCCGATTGGCGCCGACGGGGCCCTGCCTAAGACGAGAATTGTTCTGTATCATCTATGCCTTACGAGCTTTCAGCATGGGGTCCGACCCCCAAGCCGATCCACACCCGCGACAACTTCAGTCGATGGCCACGCCCGCGAAGGTGGCGATGAGGCGTGCAAGTTCTGCGCCCTGTTCCCGGTCCGTAAGGATCGAGAAGTGGTTTGCGGCTGACATGACGATGTGCCGGCCCTGGTCGGAACCTTCTGCGAGCGCGACGTGGAGCGTCGAGAAGGCTTCGGCGAAGTCGGGTTGGCCTTTCACCGAGGCGCCCGCAGTGACCGCGAGCACTGGCAGATCGCGAGGCCGCTCTTGCTGTCGGACGCGCGCGGAGATGTCGTCCCAATGCTCCATCTCGTCGGCTGAGGCCGCGAGGTGCACGCGGTCACCTGCGAAGGCCTCGGCCGCACGCAGCGCCTCGCCTTCGAGGCCTTCGGCTCCGGCGGCGATTGGGTTCCAGAGGTTGAGAAGACCTGTGGCGGAGAGATGCGACAGCATGCGGAGCGTGTTCGGGAAATTCCGCGTCATCTCGGCAGCGTCTTCGGGCATTATCGACAGCTGATCCTCGTGCGACGAATCGACGAAGACAAGCGCCTCGACGTCCTGCGGATACTGCGCGGCGAAGTCGCGGATCAGGAAGCCGCCAAGGGAGTGCCCGACGAGAATGTAGGGGCCGTCCTCGCCCGACACCGTCAGGGCGGCGTGTAGGTCAGTTGCAACTCTGGCCGGGTCGAAGCCATCGGGTGACGGGTCGCTGAGACCCATTCCCGCGCGGTCGTAGGAACAGACGCGCGCGTCGTCGTCGAGAGCGTCCTGAACCCAGGTCCAAGTCTCGGCGAAGCCAGTGGCACCTGCCTCGAGGATGTATTTCCGGTCGCCCGCACCGGAGCAGACAAGACGCAGGTCGCGCCCGCCGATATCGACGAGGCTCTCCTCGACGGACAGCGCGATTTGGGTGGTCCTGCGGTGGATCTCCTGCGCCGCGCCGCCGGCAACTGCGATGGCGGCGACCGAGGCCAGCAAGTAGCCGAAGCGGCGCAGCCTTAGGGGTTCGCGAACGTGTTGAATCTGGGAGAGAGTGGTCATTGGTATGCGTCCTTTAGCGATGATGTTCAGAACAGGCCGAAGCCGACGGCTGGAAAGGTGGGATGTGCGGGGTCCCGTGGAGGAAGGCCGATGTCGGCCCGCATTCGGTCTGACATGTGCGCGAGGTCGCTCGCGGCGATCCGTTCCGCCCGACGGGCGAGGAAAACGGACACGAGCGAGCAAAGCGTGCGCCACATGGCGTTGCCCGCGGGGGCCGGCGGGGCAAAGCAGAGGATGGTCATGGGGTACGGTCCTTTGGTCGCTTAGGCTTCCGGTTAGGTCGGACGCCCAGCGCCGAGGAAGGTGAAGGCGCCGATTTTCGGAACGCCGGCAAGGTAGCCAGTCTCGAGCGTCTCAAGCGTGAAGCCTGCAATCTTGATGGCCCGGTCGGGACGGCGGTTGATGTTGCATCCGGCGCCGAGGCAGCGGTTGAGTCCGTTCAGGCGGTCCTGCCAACGGCGGACGCGCCCGTTTGGAGCGGCGCCGTGCTCGCAGAAAAGAAGCCGGCCGCCGGGCTTCAGAACACGCCGGATCTCGGCGAGCGCCCTCTGTTCATGCGGCACGGTGCAGAGCGTGTAGGTCGTGAGCACAGTGTCGACGGAGGCATTTTCGAGCGGGATTGCCTCGGCTGATGCGGCGAGCCAGTCCGGCCCGACCGGCGCATCAGCGATTCGGGGCTGGGCCAGCCGGCGCATGGCGGCGTCAGGCTCCAGGGCCCAGAGATGCGAAACGCGCGCGGGGTCGTAGAAGGGCAGGTTCAGGCCCGAGCCCGCGCCGATCTCCAGCACGCGACCCTCGGCCTCGGGCACGATGCGCCGGCGGTTCGGCGTGACGGCGTTGCCGCCGCAGGACCAGTCGATGAGGCGGGGGGCAATATGCCGATCGTAGAAGGACATTTTCGATCTCCATATAAATACGGACGTCCGTCCGCTTTTTTGGGCAAAAAAGAGTCAGCCGAAGCGCATCATCTTGAGCGCCGTGCCAAATGCCGGAAGGTCCACTTCCTCGCCCAGCGCGAGTGACATCACGAGGCCTTGGTAGGTGGTGTAGATGAGGTCTGCCAGCACCGGCGCGGGATGCGCCTGCCAACTCGGCTCGGACGCCTGCTTCCGCTCAACGAGCCGGACAAGTGCCGCCTTGATTGCGGCGCGGTTCTTCAGGACGGACCGGCGCACGTCGTCGTTCGCAAGCGCCTCGGTCACGATCATGATGTCGACGCGCGGCACAGGCGTGTTTGCCAGGCCTTGAAGCTCCGTAAAGAAGTAGTCGATCACCTCCTCGAGACGCCTGCCGTCAGCGCCCTGCGCATCGAAGGCCGACAGCGCATCGCCCATGCCCGCCTCGGTCACCGCGAGGATGATGTCGTCTTTCGACTGAAAGTAGTTGTAGACAGCCCCGGCGCTCAGGCCCGCCTCTCGGAAGACGTCGCGGAGAGTGGCGCGCGACAGGCCCTTCTCGGCGAATACGCGCATCGCTGCCGCAACGATCTGCGCGCGACGTTCCTGCATGGCTTCCGGTGCAACCTTCGGCATCGACTCACTCCCTAAAACGGACAACCGTCCTATAATCCGGCAGCGGGCGGACGGCAAGCGGCAGAATGATATTCCCATTCGCGGCTGGGGAGCGCCGAAGACACGCGTCCGCAAGCAGATCCAGCCAACTCGGCTATACCCGGCCGGGGTATATTGACACAGAACGGAATCAGTACAATATACCCCCCACGGGTATTTGCAGGACAGTGAAATGACGCAACACGACGACAGGCGCGAAGCCAAACTGAAGCGCCTCAACCGCATTGCAGGGCAGGTGCAGGGCATTGCGCGCATGGTGGCGGAGGACCGCTACTGCATGGACATCCTTACGCAGATCCAGGCGGTGAAGGCGGCGCTGGCGAAGGCCGAGGGCGAAATCCTGCGCGACCACGCGGCCCATTGCGTGTCCGAAGCCATCACCGCCGGTGACGCGCCCGCAACCAAGCAGAAGCTCGACGAGCTTATTGACCTTTTCGACAGGAGCCGCCGCTGAGCGCGGTAAGACAGGAGACGGACATGACGACCGCAACAACTGACCTCGAAATGAGGGGCGACAGCTCTGCGAAGCACGCCGTGATCTGGCGCATGGCAATGCCGGAGCATGTCTGCCCCTCGGGCCTCAAGGCGCTCCACCTCCTCAAGCGGAAAGGCTTCCAGGTGGAGGACCACCCGCTCCGCTCGCGCGAGGAGACCGACGCCTTCAAGGACCGCCACGGCGTCGCCACGACGCCTCAGATCTGGATCGAGGGCGCGCGCGTCGGCGGCCATGACGACCTCCGCCGACATCTCGGTCTCGCCGTCCACGACCCGAAGGCGACGACCTACATGCCGGTGATCGCGATCTTCGCGATGGCAGCCGCGCTGGCCTTCGCCGTCGCGTGGGCCATGGGCGGCGCCGCGGCGCTCCTGTCGCTGCACACGCTCCAGTATTTCCTCGGCTTCGCGACCGCTATCCTCGCACTCCAGAAGCTCAGGGACGTCGAGGGGTTCGTGAACGGCTTTCTGGGCTACGATCTCCTCGCGCAGCGCTGGCCGCGCTATGCCTATGTCTACCCCTGGGCCGAGGCACTGGTCGGCTTGCTCATGATCGCCGGTGCGCTGATCTGGCTTATGGTGCCCGTGGCGTTCGTCATCGGGGGCATCGGCGCGGTGTCTGTCTACAAGGCAGTCTATGTCGACCGGCGCGAGCTCAAGTGCGCCTGCGTGGGCGGAAACTCGAACGTGCCGCTCGGCTTCGTCTCGCTCACCGAGAACCTCGTCATGGTCGGCATGGCTGTCTGGATGGCCCTCTGGATGTTGTGATCTGGCACGACATGACCGAAACGATCCGGCGCCCTCATGGCGCCGGATTATTTTCTTGCAGGGGGCAGCCGTCTCCCCTGACGGTGACCCACCGCTCAGCCGTATCCCCGAACACCGCAACCTCGCCCGATCGGGCCATGCCGATGGCCGAGGCCACGCGCCTCGAGGCGGCGTTGTCCGGCGGGATGTAGCTTACGACGCGGGAAGACCGGACAGTGTCGAACGTATGCGCAAGGACGGCTGACGCCGCCTCTCGCGCATAGCCCTTACCCTGGTGCTCGGTAGCAATGGTCCAGGTCGCCTCGGGCTCCGGCCAGCCTTCGGGCTCGATGAGGCCGACGCTGCCGACGAAGGTGCCGGTTTTGCGGTTGCGCACCGCGAAGAGGCCGAAGCCCCGCAGCGCCCAATGCCCGAGGATGTTTGCGAGCCCGCCTTAAGCTTGCGCGCGCCGTTCAGCTTGAAGATCGGGCCAGAGAAGACCCGGAGCGAGGGGACGTCTCCCGCATGCGAAGGTAGAATAACACGTTCAGACATTTGTATTTCCCTTAGTCGTGCCATACGGCAGAGCGATCACGCAGGCGGTCTGGAAGCGGAATCCGTCGGGCGCAACGACGGGTAGTTCGCGACGCCGGACGAGCCACTGATCGGCGGGAAGAAGGTCTTCCAGAAACGGCAGCGCCGGCGCATAGCGGAAGCTGCCGCCGGGCTTCAGCGAAGCGAGGATGCGCATGTAGGTGCGGGCGTGGCGAGTTGCCGTCGTGTCGGGGCCGTGCAGATGCGCCCGAAACGCATGCAGGCTAAAGGAATGGTGTGCAAGGATCGTGCCCCAGGCGGCCGGCGTGAAGCGAGCGTCATTCCAGTCGCCTCGGAACAAGTGACCGTTTGTCTCGCAGAGCGCGTCCAGGCCCCAGGCGTCGATCCGCCCGAGGCGGTGGAGTTCGTGAACCAGGGCGGCGTCTTCACCACAACCGAGATCGAGGACAGGGCCCGGCATGTCTGTCGGCGTGATGTCCAGGAGGCGGAGCTGCAAGCCCGGGCTGTAGTGGGCGCACAGGGGTTCATCAGCCGCCGTCGCGCCGGCCTCGCGGGAGGCGAGCAGAGCTCGGAGACGAGCCTGGTGCTTGCGGAGCAAGTTGGCAGCCTTTCGTTCGAATTGGGCTGCGGAGGGAAGTGCGTGTAGGAGATCAGCGTAGAGAGCCTGCGCTTCGCGATCCCAGTCCCGCGGGAACGCGAGATATTGGTTCCTGTGCATCATGTATCGAGTGAGGGCACGGCCCATCAACGCACCCAGTCGCTCCGCACCCTCACCCCGAAGTTCCTGCCAGAGCTCGGACGCGCCGTTGGTCAAGGAGGCCTGAAGCGAAGGCGTCAGGCAGACCAGAGCAGGCACGCCCGTGCGGATGGCCCACAGCGGCAGGTCGGCCGTTTCCGACAGACGCAGCGACAGCAGGTGCGCCGCAACCGGAAATGATCGGCGTATCTCTTCCCGATCCGGCGCAGCCACAGTCATGCCGTAACGATCCGCAATGTTTGCGCCTCATCCACGAAGCGGGCAAGGCCGGCGCTAATCGCGGCTACCGTCTCGGCAGAAGCGGTCTCTGGCGATCCACTGTCGAAAGGCGGTTCGGGATCGTATTCGGAGATCAGCTGGATTGCCCGCGCCGCCTCTTCTCCCCGCAGCTCGGCGGCAAGGGCCAGCCCGAAGTCGAGCCCCGCCGAAACTCCGCCGCCGGTGATGAGCCCGCCGTCTCGCACGACGCGGCCCGCCGTCGGGATCGCCTCAAACTGGGTGAGCAGGTCGCGGGCGATCCAATGCGAGGTGGCGCGCTTGCCGCGCAGCGCGCCGGCAACCCCGAGGATCAACGATCCGGTGCAGACACTGGTGACATAGCGGGCGCGCGCGGCACGGTCGCGCACGAAGGCGATGGTGTCAGGGTCGCGCGCGGCGGCGATGGTGCCTCCCGTTCCTCCTGGAACGAACAGCAGCGTCAGATCCTTCGGGCAGGTCTCGAAGCTCATGGTGGGCTGAATCGCCAGACCGAGATCGCTCGGCACCGGGGCGAGCGACGGGTCAGCCGATACGAGTTCAACTCGAGCTCCGGTGGAGGCGAGGAAGTGATACGGCCCGACGAGGTCAAGGGCAGTCATGCGGGGATAGAGCAGCATCGCCACTACCTCGCTGGAGGTGTGGGTCTCCGGACTCTGCTGTCCACGGACTGCGGTGGCCAGAGACGGGGCGAGCGCGAGGCCCGCAATGGCATGAAGGGCGGCGCGGCGAGCGAGTTTCATGAACGTAGGCTCCTGTGAAGATGGAGCAGATCTACGGACTTTCCGGCGCCCGCGCTTGAACGAAGCAGCTAAGCGTCGGACCGGGCCAGTTCGAGCGCGGCGGCGGGCAACCCGAACATCCGGTGGAACGTCCGGCTGAAATGCGCGGAATCGGCAAAGCCCGCCTGGTGCGCGGCAGCAGTCAGGCTGTCTCCGCGAGAAACCTGGGCCACTGCGCGCATGAGCCGCCGCCAGAGGAGAAAAGTCCGAAACGGCAGGCCCACCTGCTCGACGAAGAGATGGCTGAACCGGCTGGGCGACAGGCACGCGATGCGTGCCGCCTCCGCAAGGGCAGCGCTTTCTCCGTCGCGGCCCTCCATCCAATGGAGAACCCGCAAGATGCGCGGGTCGAGTGCGGCCTCTGCCTCCTCGTGCCCCAGGATGTGCTGAAGGATCTCCTGACCGATACCGGCAACGTCGGCTCCGAGTGGCGCGGGCGCGTCCCAGACTCGCGCAAGGACCTGTTCGAAACGAGGATCGGGCGCCAGGCGGGCAATGGGCACCCCGCCGAGCAAGTGGCGCAGTCGCGCGCCTGCGCGACTTTCGGGCTCGACGAAAAGCAGCGCAATACGTCCCTCCGGTTCGATCGCGTGCGGAACATCCGGCCCGATCAGGATGACCGGTCCTTCGATCAGGCTATCCGGCGTGCGGATATTCGCGATGCCGCCCGCGGAAAGGGTGAGTTGGAACGCGTGGTGCGTGTGCATCCGGTTTACGCGCTGCTCCCCTTGCGGCAGCACGTCGAAGGTCCAGAGGCTCGCGCCTTCCCAGAGAACGATCCGACCGTCTCTCGTAACTTTCGTCGCCATCGATATTCTCTTCGCGAGGGCGCCCATCATTTACTGCCGGTCAATCTTTAGCCGTTCCGTTCAAGCGGCCCATCGAAACCGGCGGTATATGCGGCTCTTCAGTTACCCCTGGAGGCAACAATGCCCTACTTTCCCACGCGCCGGGCAATTTTGTTCGGCATTCCGGTGCTCGTTCTCGCAACCGGCGTCGCCGCCGGATTTTTCTCTCGATCCGTTCCGAGCGATCTCGATCTGGCAATGTCCAAGGCGACCGCTTCCGGACTCTATCTCGCAGCGCTCGCGCCCGTGACCGAACCCGTCACCGTCGGTCCGATGCACTCCTGGACGGTGTCACTCACCGATGCTGCGGGCGCACCGATCGAGGCGGCGTCGATTTCCGTCGATGGCGGGATGCCCCAGCACGGGCACGGGCTGCCCACAGCTCCGGCCGTGACCCGCTCGATCGGCAAAGGGCAGTTCCTCATTGAGGGCATGAAGTTCAACATGTCCGGCTGGTGGGTGATCGACCTGAGCATCGACAGCGCGGCGGGTGCCGATACCGTCACGTTCAATCTCATGCTGTGAGACCGGGGATGCGCATACTCCTCCTGACAATTCCTGCGGTCGCCGTCGCGGGTTCGCTCGTCCTGGCTCTTCCGAGCGGTCAGCGCTGGAGCGAGACCGAGGTCGCGCTCGTGCGCTCCCTCTCGCTGGCTGCGCTGCCCGCGTCTCCGGTAGATCCCTCGAACCGGGTCGCCGACGATCCTCGTGCGGCCGAACTGGGCCGCGCCATCTTCTTCGACACCCGTTTCAGCGGAAACGGGAAGGTCGCCTGCGCCACTTGCCATCTTCCCGAACGCCAGTTCCAGGACGACCTGCCGCTCGGGCAGGGCATGGGCCGGACGGACCGACGGACCATGCCGCTGGCCGGCATGGCGCATGCCCCCTTTCTGTTCTGGGACGGGCGCAAGGACAGCCTGTGGTCGCAGGCCCTCGGTCCGCTCGAGAGCACGGTGGAGCACGGTGGAGACCGCACGCTTTATGCGCATCTCATGAAAGAGCATTACCGCATGGACTACGAGGCGATCTTCGGCCCATTGCCGGAGCTATCGGATCTTCCCCGCAGGGCCGGTCCGATCGCCGACCCGGCGGCCGCGACTGCGTGGGCGAAATTGGGCGAGGAGAACCGCGAGGCCGTCAATAAGGTCTTCGCCAATATCGGCAAGGCCGTCGCGAGCTACGAGCGAACAATCCTGCCGCCGGAGACGCGCTTCGATGCCTGGTTTGCTTCGAGCAAGTTCCCTGAGCCGGGCATCCTGAGCGAGGACGAGATCGCGGGGCTCCGGCTGTTCGTCGGCAAGGCCGAGTGCGTCAACTGCCACAACGGCCCGCTCCTGACCGACAACCACT
Source organism: Jannaschia formosa (assembly GCF_003340555.1). Classification (GTDB taxonomy): domain Bacteria; phylum Pseudomonadota; class Alphaproteobacteria; order Rhodobacterales; family Rhodobacteraceae; genus Jannaschia; species Jannaschia formosa. The sequence goes on from NZ_QPLJ01000028.1 coordinate 23,822, forward strand.
TTCACAACACCGGCGTGCCGGCTCTGCGGGATCTCCCCGAGGATGCAGGGCGAGAAAGTGGCGCGCGTCACGTGCTCGAAGATCCGTTCAACTGCCTCGGTCCCTACAGCGACGCGGCTGAGAAGGACTGCACGGAGCTGCGTTTCATGGCCGAACCGGATCACGACATGCTGCGCGCGTTCAAGACGCCGTCCCTTCGCGGCGCCGCGGATCGGCCTCCCTACATGCACGCTGGGCAGATCGGAACGCTGGACGAAGTCCTATCACATTATATCGCGGCGCCCGCGGCTCCGGCTGGACATAGCGAGCTCCGGCCGCTGGATCTCGGCCAGAGGGAATTGAGCCAGCTCAAGGCGTTTCTTCAAACGCTCGATCCCATCCCAGGCGGAGAGGAGGTCGACAGTCCTGCCCCGCCATCAGGCGCATCTGCTCACCAGGTGAGACTGCGTCGGCAAAGGCACGGGCCTCGGGCTCTCGATGGTCCACGGGCTGGCCTCTCACCTGGGTGGTGGGCTTACGATCACCAGCCGACCGGGCCAGGGCACCACTGTGGACCTTTGGCTGCCCATCAGCGCCGTCGCCGTTGAGACAGACAATAAGGGGCCAAGCACCATTACGTCCCACCAAGCGCTGGGCACGGCACTCCTTGTTGACGACGAGGACCTCGTGCGCCTGAGCACGGCCGACATGCTGATGGACCTGGGCTACGAGGTAGTGGAGGCGGCCTCGGCCGAGGAGGCGCTGCGCCTCGTGGAGGAGGGTCTCGCGCCCGACCTCGTGGTCAGCGACCACCTTATGCCGGGCATGAGCGGCGTGGACTTGGCACGTAGCCTTCGCGCCCATCGACCCGACCTGCCGGCGCTCATCATCTCAGGCTACGCCGAGATAGACGGGATCGCGCCCGGCTTCCCGCGGCTCACCAAGCCGTTCCAGGCCGGAGAGCGGGCCGCGAGCCTTGCCGCGCTGAGCCCCGCCGAAGCAAAGTAGCCGCATGCAACGCAGCGGCGACCGCACATCGCACTTGCATGGTCGTGCAAAAATCAAAGTTTACGCAAATCCACTCTTGCAGGCTCATCTTGGGCTCTGCCTGTTCAATCCGACTTCCCAATCGCATGAGCGTAGCTGGCTCGGAGTACATGCCTGACGACCGCCGCTTCCTGCTCGTCGCGGGGCGCATAGACGAGGATTTCGTTGATGCCCCGGTGCTTCCACGGATGAGCTTCGCCCCAGCCCTTGGCCAGCACTTCCGCCTCGTCCCTGGGCGAAAGAGTCAGGTGCAGGCTGCCGTCCTCGTGAAGGTGCGCGAACTCGCGCGAGCCTGGAGGTGGCATGAACGCTCCTGGCGCTACGGCCCAAGCTTCGTCCAGCCACAGCGCCCGCGAGCTTGGCACCGAGATCCGCGTCGCCTCCTCCCTCACGCCAGGAAGCGCTCCCGAGAAGGCCCAGGCGGCCATCGCCTCGCGGATCGCCACGGGGCTCGTCTGGCTATGCTGGAGGTGCGGCGGCTCGGCACCGGTGACGGGTCTCTTGCCGGAGCGCGGTTCGAGTTGGAGCATCAGAGCTCTCCTGTCTTGAAGGTTGCCGGGTTCAGATCGTCAGCCCCGCTCAAGCGGCGTCCAACATCGAGAGCCTGCGGGCGACGAGGCGCTCGATCCCGGCGGCGCGCGCGAGTCCTAGGCCCGAGAAGGCCAAGCCACGAAGCCAGGCGGGCGCTGTCTCCATGGTCTCCAGCGCGTCGGTAAGACCGCGCACGTTCTGATCAAAGGACGTGATCCGCTGCGCCTCATAGTCCCGCAGAAGCCGGCCCGCCTCGGCTGGCTGCGCCAGCGCCATGGCCAAGGTTTGGGCGAGGGCCTCGGCGTCAGCAAGGCCTGCGTTGAGCCCCTGCCCGCCGGCCGGGCTGTTGAGGTGCGCAGCGTCGCCGGCCAGCACGACGCGGCCGTCGACATAGCGCGGGGAGCGGCGCTCGTGCTTGCGATACGCGGCTGTCCAGAGTGTGTCGCGCCAAGCGCCTGGTCCGAACAGGCTCTCGGTCAGCCGCTTTGCCCGCCCTGGCAACTCCGCGTCCGTGACGGTGTCGGGCACGGCCGACTCGATGATGCGCCAGGTGTCGTCGGCAAAGCGGATCGCGATCGTGAAGGAGGACGCCTTCGGGTCGGCCAGCCAGCCTTCGGCCAAGCCGCGCTCCAGCGCGACGCGCACGTCGGCCAGCACGGCCCGCGTCGGGTAGGTCTTGCCTTCCAGCGTCCAGCCCAAGGCGCCACGCACGGCCGAATGTGCGCCATCGCAGCCCACGAGATACTCGGCCTCGACCATCTGACCTCCCGCTAGCACGCGCAGACTCTCCCCGCCCTGCTCGAAGGCCTCGAACGGCGTGCTGAACTCTACCTGGACGAGGCCCGTCGCGCGCACCGCGTCCAAGAGGATCTTCTCCGTCCGGTCCTGCGCCAGTGCCAGTGCGAACGGCGTGGACGTGCGGGAGGCCGGTGGGGCGAAGTCGAAGGTGAAGAGCGGCCTGCGGTCGCCTGCACGCAGGATGCGGATGGCGTCGTTTCGTTGCCCCTGCGCCAGAAGGGCCGGCATCAGGCCGAGCTGGTCAAGGAACTGGAGGCTGCGGGGCACCATCAGGGTCGCGCGCGAGTGGGGGTCAAGAACGGCCTTCCGTTCCAGCACGAGTGAGCGCACGTCGGCGCGTGCCAGAGCCAAGGCCAGCGTCAGCCCCACGGGGCCCGCCCCTGCGATCACGACGGGGGCGGTCGAGGGAAAGTCGCCGGTGGAGCCTGGGCGGAGTGCCGAGGTCATGAGCGTTCTCCTTGGAAGGCTACGAGGTCGTAGGCGTGGTAGTCCGTCCGGATCAGCCCGGCGGTCATGCGGGCCGCCGCTTCGTTGATCGCGTCGGTGCTGTCGACCGGGTGGCCTGTCGTCGCCGTGAAGGCCGCTGTGAAGTCGGCCACCGTCCGCCAGCGGGCGTAGGTGGCAATCCGACCCACACCCAAGCCGCGCATCACAGTTGTCGATACGCAACCCGGCTGACGGTTGAAGCCCTCGCCGTTGCGGGCGTTGAAGAGCGACACGGGACGTACGAGCGGGCGCCAGACGGGGAAGGTGTCGATCACGATAACGCCCGCCTCCGGGTCGTCGACGGGAGTAGGCTTACGCCCGCCGGTGGCGACCCAGGCGAAGAGACCCACCCCAGGCTCTCGTGCATCCGGGTCCTGGCGGAATGCGTCGGCGCTGTTCCAAGCCTCCACGGTGACGACCCGCATGCGATCATGAGCGAGGTGAACGGCCCAGGCGCGAAGGCCTGGCGCTCTGGTGGCTCGGCGCAGAACCGCGGCTTCTTCTGCCGCTGCCACAGCTTGAGCGGCAGCGGGCTCGACACGCCGCTCGCGAAAGGCGTGCGGCCGATGACGGTCGAACAGCATGAGGACCTCGCTTGCCCCAATCGGGGATGTCGGCTATCTTGGTACAGACGTATAAAAAGATACGGTCGTATCAAATGTCAAGAGCGACGTTGCCGAAGAATGACGAGGGCGGGGCGAAGGCAAGCAACCGTCGGGGTGAGGAGACGCGCGCGCGCATGGTCGCCGTCGCGCTCGAGCTGTTCGGACAGCGAGGTTACGAGGGCGTCGGGGCGCGCGAGTTGACTGAGGCCGCCGGCGTGCCGTTGGGGGCTCTTCCCTACCACTTCGGCACCAAGGAGGCGCTCTATCGCGCCGCGCTGGAGCAGGTCCGTGATCGCCTGGCGCAGGCGCTCGCTCCGGCGGCAGCCGAGGCCGCCGAAGCGCTCAAGGGCCCGCCCGAAGCAGCTGATCAGGCACTACGGGTATTTCAGGGAGCGCTGTTCGATGCTCTTGCCACCACTCCGGAGGCGGAAGCCTGGGCCAAGCTCCTCCTTAGGGAGCATCTCGACCCGAGTCCGGCGTTTGACCTGGTCTATGAGGACGCTGCGCGAGGCGCGGTCGAGCTCATGGCCGCTCTCCTCGCCCATGCCTCAGGACGCATCGCGAACGATCCTGACGTGCTGCTGGAAGCCTTCGCCCGAATGGGTGAGGTGCTGACCTTTCGCATCTTGCAGGCGGCTGTCGTGCGGCGCCTCGGCTGGACGGCGCTGGGGCCGGACGAGGCCGCGCAAGTGCGCTTGGCCGTGTTCAAGCTGAAAGCGAGCTAGGATCGGTGCGTATTCCTGAATGACGCACGTCCACAGGGGCTATCCGCAGATGCGCCGCCTTCAGGTCTCCGCAAGATCCCCAATGTTCTCATCGAAGAGGTTGATGAAGTCTCCAACCGCCTGAAGAACCCGGGCCACGACCTTCTTCCGCTCCAGAATGCCTGGCGGCTTGATCATGGCATCCACGATCTCTTGGCCGAGTGGTGGCTTCCCTGTGAAGTGCATGCGACGCATCACGCCGTCCAGGCGCTCTTCGTCTACGCCTTCCTGGGCGCAGAGCTCGGCGAAGGCGTGGGCTCTGGCTTCGTCCCAGTAGATGGCGAATGCGGTAGCGATGTCGTCCTCGCGCCCAAGGCCAGGGAGACGGTCGCGCATGAACCCTTCGATCAGAGGCCGCTTCAGCCGCAGCTGCATCTGATCCCGCAGAAGATCGTTGATGCGCTGAGCTGTGGCCTTCGCCTTCCGGGATTCTGCCCCTTCTGCATGAACGGCGACGTTCAGGGCGGCGATTAGGGCCACGATGTAGGCCACGTTGATCTCGTCTCGCCTCAGGAGCTCCAGCTCAAAATCGAGGTCGACGAGAGGGCTGTCCTCCTCGTCGTCGACCTTCTTGCTCCGGATGGTCTCCAGGTCGAGATACTTGCTCTTGAAACCCTCGAAGTCCTGCTCGGACAGCGGCAAGGTCGCAGGGTCGAATTCCGAGTAGCTGGCCAAGATGTTGCGCAGTCGCAGAACCTCACGGAACGCCTTCCCGATCTGCCGGGCGTCTGGGCAGCTTGATTGCGCAGTTTGCCCTGCCGGCCGAGGCGCCTGAGCGGCCCTGTCGCCGTCACCCTGCGAGCAGCCGAGGCAGCCTTGCGAGGTTGTTGGCGGCCATTGTCAGGATGAAGCGGGATCGGACGCGTTCGAGGCCGCGGTAGACGGTTTGCGCCATGCCTCCGACGGCCTTGGCCCATCCGAAGGGCTCCTCGATCCGTTTGCGATGCTTCTGCGACAGCGCATAGCCCGCATGCCGGGTGGTGCGCCCGTCGATGGCCGAGTGCCGGGCCTTCTGCGCCACGTGTGGGGTGACGCAGGCCTGGCGGAGGTCGCGCACGAAGTCGGCGCTGTCGTAGCCCTTGTCGGCGCCAAGCGTCAGCCGCCGCGTCGAGCCTGGGCAGTGATCGTGGATCATACCGAGCGCGGCGCGCCGCTCGGCATGGCCGTCGGCCCGTGTCAGGTCGGCCTGCACGACCAGGCCCGACCGGTTCTCCATCAAGGCATGCCCCATGAAGCACAGCACGGCCCCCGTGCCGGCCGACTTGCGGTAGAGCCGGGCATCCGGGTCGGTCGTAGACGCGTGCGTGGCGTTCGAGCGCTTCTGCCCCCGGAAGTCGACCTCGGCGTTGCGGCTGGAGCGGCGGGTCTGGAGCATCGGATCGGTCTCGGGCTTGGCAGGGGCTTTGTCGGCATCGGCGGGGGCGGTATCCAGCGGCGGTCCGCCTGAACTACCGTCGCCGCCCGGCGGCTCGTTCCCGGACCGGGGCTGGAAGCTTTTCATCGACGCCCACGCCTTCACCAGCGTGCCATCCACCGAGAAGTGCTCGTCGGACAGCAAGGGCGCCACCTCGCGATGCGCCAGGATCGCCGCCATGACCTTCCGCGACATCTCCGTCGTCAGCAGCCGGTCGCGGTTCTTCGTGAACACCGTCGGCCTTCGCCCCGGGGCTCCGCCCGTTCAGGGTTGAATTGATCCGCAGGATCAATTCCCAGACGCCCTTCACCCCACACCGGGTCGTCAATGCCCAGCCCCACGAACCAGCGGAACAGCAGGTTGTAGTCCATCTGCTCCATCAGCTGTCGCTCGGACCGGACCGAGTAGAGCAGCTGCAACAGGCTCGCCCGGATCAGCCGCTCCGGCGGGATCGAGGAGCGGCCATGCGCGGCGTAGGGACCTGCGAACTCGCCGCCCAAACTCGCCAGCGCATCGTTCACCCCCCGCCTGATCGTGCGCAACGGATGCCGCGGCGGGACGCGCTCCTCCAGGTCAACGTAGCTGAACAGCGTTCCCCTCGTCCGATCCATCCCGCGCATTCCAGCCCCCGCCGTGAACCACAGCGAAAGTGAATCATGTCCCGAAAAGCACGTCGAGGGCGGGGTTTTTCAGCAGCCTGCTAAACACAACCAGCCGGTGAACGGTGTTCTTGCCGCGACGGGTGTCGCGCAGCGCCGCTGACGCAAGATCGGACAGCCCGAGCGCAGCGTCGAGCTCTCGCATCACCAGAAGACTGCCGTCTGAACTGATCTGGGCGCTCCGGAACTCCAGCCGCACCCGGCGGTGGAATTCGACCCGATCACCCCGATCAGAACCCGCACCCTCTGGGTAATCCATGGAACCCGCCCCTCCCAGCCGTCAACACCATGACCTTTATAGGAAATACCGAAGTCAGGGCGGACAGATCAAGGACCCACTTGGGGAATGCGGGTCGAAATGGCTTTCGCCGTGGCGACTCTGTCGTGACATTCCTACTCCGGACTTGTTTGCTTGCGGGACATGGCGGCCCACCCTATGCGACCCCACGAGAGGCTTAATCACCTGCCTCGATACGCCGCCTTCTCAGGCCCGATCACCCATTTCCCGGCATAGCTCACCCCTGGAAAAGTTGGAGCGCAATCGGACTGGGAGGTCCTTTCCAAAGGAAGCCTTCTAACTAAAGATCAGCGACCGCGTCCCCGTGGCAATGCTGATCCTCGCTCATTATGCAGTCATTCTCTCGTTCGGAACTGCTCGCACGGGCTTCCTGCTCAGCGGATCATCCGGCCAAAGGATCCGAATATTCAACTTCACGAAATCGACAAGAACCTCCTTCTCCGTCCGGTAGTCCGTGTAGTAGAGGACGTCATTCCGTGTGATCTGCATTTCGTGTACACCGTCGCTTGAGCCGTACCAAGCCCGGTGACCTTCATCGGCTTCGACGGCGACCTCCTGATCCAGCGTCCAGGAAATCCCGAGCCTGTCGCCGCCCCGATAAACCGTGAACGTATCGGAATGGATCGGCGGAAGGCCAAGCCCCTTCTCGTTGCGGATCTGCCTCAGCATGTCCAGCAATCGTCTCACCGAGATCGCGCGATTGAAATGCTGTTGGGTCAGGCCAACGTCCAGGGCTGCCTGCCAAGCGCCGATCGGCGCGCCCATTTCGTAAAGCCACGCTGCCCACGAAAGACGCTGATAGTCATGAAGCCGGACACAAAGCGCCGCCGATTCGTCGTAATCACCATTCAGCGCAGCGGCGATCCTTGCTTCGCCTACACGAAGATGAAATCGAGGTTGATGACCTTTCAAGAGCCTGGCGACCTCTGCGGCTTCGAGGTCGTCCAACGCTTTGACAAGGTCCTCCGCATTCGGGTCGAGCTTAGGCATCAGGGTTGTGTCGATCAAGGGCATCATTTTTCGGGGCTCCAGGGCAGTGCAAGAAGCCAGCTATATTCGATTCTTGGGCTCGCAAGATGCTTCTTGCGCCCGACCGTGGCGCTAGCTGTTGATCGGCTCCGAACTGTTCCTCGACCCCTACTGGGTCGTAGCGAAGCAGCAAGTGCGCGAACGCTTCGCCAGCGCGGAATCGCAGAGCTTCATCTCGATCGCCGAGATCATGCGCCACCTGGACCAGGACCTTCTTCGCCGCGACCAGATACGCGCCACGATGTTCGATGCGCTTGAGGCATCGAAAGGAATGGGTGAGCGCAGCCGTTTGTCCGATCGGGTGGCCGTAGCATTTGTGTCGCCGGGCCGCCGACTGAACTGACGTGGGCCATCTCCCGTGGTTGGATCATCCGTGGCACAGACCAGCGTCCACGGCGTCAACCTGAGGGTGCGTGCCGACGGCGTCTAGACCGACGCCTTCAGCATTTTTCCATCGTCCTGTGCAGACCATGGCTGACTGCGATGCCGAGTGCGTCAACGTCAGCGTCGTGGCTCAAGCTCTCGCCATCCATGCACCGGGCGCAGTTCATCCATGATCACCGAGAAGCTGAATCGCAAGCAACTTTCCGCTCAAAGGGGATGTACCCCATCGGCTTGCCCGATGGACCCCGCCTCGAGACAGACCTATCGACGAAATCTCAAAAAAGGAGACGAAGATGCAATTCAGTGTTGTTCGTATAATCGAGTCGAGGAAGTTTGTGGGTTTGTTCGCGGCGGAAATTGAAGACGATCTTGCCCTGTTGGTTGATGAATGCTGCGCGCCGTATCGCTGTGAGTATGCACCAATGCCATCTGGCGGCATGATGGCAGTCTGGCCAGAAGTTCCTGTAATTCCTTTCCCCTTCCCACCAGAGGAGCAGATGTGCTTGAGTGATTTTTTGCCGAAGTATAGTATAACTGGCGACGTCAGGGACGCTCTCTGTGACAAGAACCTGGAATCGAATCGGCTTGATCCAGACTGTCTGCTCGTCGGATCAATGATCGATTACGTAATTGAAAATGCGGGCCTTGAACGACTGAATCAGCTCATCAAGAAAGGCGTCTTCGTGGACCCGGAGGGTCCGCACATATCAACATTGGTCTAATGTTCAGCCGCATTTTGTCTGCTGATCTGGCGAGGTCTGAAACATAGACGCCGCCAGAAAAGGCTCGGTTCATTCCACGCTGACTTTGGCCTTGATGAGTTCGACAAGAACATCGGGATCGTAAGTCAAGTCGACCGGCCGCAGATCGTCGCTGGGACCGATCAGCAACGAAGGATATGATTCAAGCCCCAGCGCGCGGGTCGCTGCGAACTCCCGCGACAGGGCGTCACTGATCTGCGTCGGTGCGGGGAGCATGACATCGAGCTTGATGTCCAATTGCCGCATGATCCCGGCATAGGTCGCCGGATCGTTGAGGTCTGACCCATCGCGGAAATGCGCGATCTGGATCGCTTCAGCCACATCAGGCACACGGTCAGGGGCCGCTTTCCGGACCTGCAAGATGACATCGCAGGGCGGAACGGAGCTCGAAATAATCGTCGGGTCGGCAAGGATCTTCGTCTTGAACGCCTCACCCAGCGCCACCCCTGTCACCGCCTCCAGCCGGGCAGACGCCCTTGTGATGTAATCGGCAGCTTCGCTATACGGGCCGATGCGCTCGCCGATCAGGAGCCCGCCCATCGCTATGTCGATCTGCAACGCGGGCATGGCCGCCCGCAAGGCGCGCAGCGCGGGGGCAAAGCCGTAGCACCAGCCGCAGAGCGGGTCGAAGGCATAGATCAGCCGCGCGCTCATGTACTTGCATCCCCGAAGACCGCCGCATGACGGCGCGCGAAATCTTCCATCGGAACGGGCGTGATGTTTAGTGTCTCGGACAAGGCCGCATAATCGATACGGCTGGAAAGGATGCCGGGATTTGCATAGACGGCCTCGTAGAACGCCGCTGTGCTGTCGCCGCCGCCGCCGAAGGCGCTGTCCATGATGGCACCGAACTCCTTTGGCGGCATAGGGCGGAATGTGATCGTCCTGCCGAGGGCCTTGCCGAAGCGATCGGCGATATCCTCTCCCGTCAGTGTCTCGGGGCCGCAGATCTCGATCCGGTGGCCGCCTGCGGTCAACTGATCGAACGCGGCGACGACAAAGGCGGCGGCATCCTCGTGACTGATCCATTGCAGGCGGACGCTGTTCGGGATCGGGTAGGCAAGGCTGTCCTTGGCGGCCACCTCGGGCGCAGTCCATGGGCCGAGCAGGTTCTCCATATAGACGGCCGGTTGCAACGCCGCGAAATTCACCCCGCTCGCCTCCAGATGCGCGACGATCACGCGCCGCATGTCGATGCCGGGATTGCCGGTATCGACCGGCATGATCGCGCCCGACGCGTTCCACACGATCCGCCGCACGCCCGCGCGCGCGGCAGCGTCGATGGCGTTGATCCCATATTCTGGCCTCGGATCGAGGAACGGCACCAAAAGAAACACGCCCGCGACACCGGCACTGGCCCGTTCAAGGCTGTCGGGGTCCATCATGTCGCCGATGACGGGCTCAGCGCCGAGGGCGATCAGATCGGGGGCCCCTTCACCCTTGCGCAAGAGAATGCGGACGTCATGGCCCGCTGCGATCAGTTGGCGCGCGACAGGGCGGCCCTGGGCGCCGGTGGCACCGTAAACGAGGATGTTGGTCATGAAATATCTCCGGTTTCATTGACAGCCCCGGAGGTATCCCTTTAGATGAATTCCACAAGTACGCTTTATTATCTTATATACTACGGAAAAACATACCATGAAACATCCAGTCGCGACAGCGGACGCTCCTTTCACCGAAGACACTTGTCCGGTCACGCGCGCGGTGCGTGTCATCGGCGGGAAATGGAAGCTCTTCATCGTCTACCACCTGATTGACGGCACACGCCGGTTCGGAGAATTGCAGCGCCTGCTGCCGGGCATCACCCAGCAGATGCTGACCGCCCAGTTGCGCGAACTTGAGGCGGACGGGCTTGTCCGCCGCAAGGTCTATGCCCAGGTGCCGCCAAAGGTTGAATACAGCCTCACCCCTGTCGGCAGGGCGCTGGAGCCGGTCACACGCGAACTGGCCACCTGGGGCGAAAAGGTTTCCCAACGGGCAAAGCCGGACGGAAAGGCGGTCTGACGCCCTTATGGAAGGAACATCAGCCCGGGTATCAGAACGGCCCCGCTGACCAGAAGGATCATAACGCAAAAACCCATGATGTCGCGCGCCGACAGCCCGGCCACCGCCAGCGCGGGCAAAGCCCAGAATGGCTGGATCATGTTGGTCCAGGCATCCCCCCAGGCCACGGCCATGATAACCCGCGCCTCGTCGGCGCGGAGCGATCGTGCCGCTGCCATGATGATCGGGCCTTGGATGGCCCATTGCCCGCCCCCAGACGGCACCACCAGATTGACGACGGCCGTCGACAGGAACGCAAGAAGCGGCATCATCGCGGCACTTGCGCCGGACACGAATGCATCCGTGAGCGTTGCCGCAAGGCCCGAGCCGACCATCATCCCCATCACGCCTGCGTAGAATGGGAACTGGATCAGAATTCCGCCGACCCCCTTCACCGCCCCTTTCAGCGCGTCGAGAAACGCTGCCGCTGAACCATGCAAGGCAAGCCCCAGGAACAGAAAGACGTAATTCACCGTGTCCAGGGTCAGTGAGAATACTCCGCCGACGATCTGCGAGGCGGTGTAGGACAGGCCAAAAAGTCCGATCAGGACACCAAGCCAACGCGCGTGTTCCAGCCGCGCTGCCGGTGACATTGGCTGTTGCCGCACGGGCTTAGGCTCCAGACCCATTAGCAGGCTGCTGAAAAAGGGCATGAACTCCAACAAAGTGTGCGGGACGGCCACGGACGGAGACAAGATGTTGATTTCTAGTAGATTCTGAATCAACGTGATGTGCCGGCCCTACACCGGAAGACAAGCACCGGAGACTTTTTCAGCAGCCTGTTAGCCGCCTAGCCTTTTCAGCCTGTTCATGATTCATGGCGGCCATCCTGGAGGGGGTGGCCATGTCCGAGAACCTGTTCTGGCTGAGCGAGGCGCAGATGGAGCGGCTGCGGCCGCATCTGCCCGACAAGGTCCGCGGCAAGCCGCGAGTGGGTAACGGCCGGGTGATCTCCGGCATCGTCCACGTGCTGCGGTCGGGGTGCCGGTGGGCGGACGCGCCGGCGGCCTACGGGCCGCGCAAGACCTTCCACAACCGGTGGCGCCGGTGGGCGGAGAAGGGCCATTGGGTGCGCATCTTCGAGGCCTTGGCCGATGCGGGCCGTCCACCCGCGCAGGTGCTCATCGACAGGTCCGCCGTCTCCGCCCACCGCTCGGCCAGCGGGGGAAAAGGGGGGAGGTCGCGCAAGGGATCGGGCGCTCGCGCGGGGGGCGCACGACCAGGCTCCACGCACTCGCGGACCGCTGGTGCCGCCCCGTCCGGCTGATGCTGACCGGCGGCAATGTCGCCGACTGCATCGCGGCCGAGGCGCTGCTGCGCAGGCTGCCGCCCGAGGCGCTCGTGGTGACCGGGGACAAGGGCTACGACAGCACCGCCGTGCGTGACCAGGTGAAAGGGCTCGGGGCCTTCCCCAACATCCCGCCGAAGCGGAACCGCAAGCGCCGCATCTTCTGGTGTCGCGACTTCTATCGCAATCGCAACGCCATCGAGCGCATGTTCGGACGGCTCAAGGACTTCCGCCGCATCGCCACACGCTACGACCGCAGAGCCGACGTCTTCCTCTCCGCCGTCGCCCTCGCCGCAACCGTCACCTACTGGTTATGAGTCTGGAGCCTAAGACGAGGATAGTTCTGCATTCGCTATTCCTTACGAGCTTTCCGCATGGGGTCCGACCCCCAAGCCGATCCACAACGGGGCGCGCGCCGCGCGGTCTCTCCGCAGGATCGCCTGCATCGAAAACCTTCACCGCGCCTCGGTTTTCTTCGCCATTGGCGTCATCCTGTCGGATTTCTTCACCCTGGCGGCGACTCTTGCGACCGCCAGCAGACCGATACTCCGGTCTCTTAGCCCTTCCTTAATCGAATCCGGCTTTCATCGCCCTCGGCAGAAGAGAAGCTGCTTCAGTAGACGTAACGAGTTCATGGTTGGTCCAACTCATGTGTGACACCTGCGAAGGATATGGGCTCGTCTACGAGCTCGATGATCTCCCGGGACGCAATCTCAGGATCGAGATATGCCCGGAAGGCTGCGAGCAGTCGGAGCGGCCTGGCCGGCTTCTGCGTGCTTCGGACAGGCTCTGGGAGCCCATCACGGATCCCGCCCCGTTCGACGCGCTGCGACGCCCCGGCACGCGCTATGTCAGTTTCGTCGCCCGCATGCTCCAGGAGAGACATGGCGGCGCGACGGTGCTCCATCTGCCTTCCGCACGCCGGGATCGGGAGCTCCGCCGGGGCAATCACGGCGCTATTACAGATATCCGCAGAGCGCCTGCGCGGCCCGCATCGGATCCGCCATGTGACCGGTATCCGGCCAGACCACGCCGCAATCGGTCACCGGAACGAACGGTGTATCCGCGACTGTGGTACTAGGTGTTCGGTCCCGTCATGTGGTGGCGCGGGTCGATTTTGAACCGCTCCCGCTCGTCGGTCCAGCATTTGACGACGTGCTCGTATGGCGTGAGGCCGCGTAGTGTCTTGAGCTGCCGGGCGAAGTTGTAGGCTGCGACGAAGTCGGCGAGATGGGTGCGGAGTTGGTCGTGGCTGCCGTAATGGTACCGCTTCACGTTCGGCCGTCGCCGATCCCCCGGATCGGCTTGGGGCCTCACCCTCCTTGATCGTCCGGTCATCCGCTCAACCTGCCCGTTAGGCCACGGATGGTTCCCCTTCGTCGGCCGGTGCTCGATTCCGTGCTCGGCACAGGCGATCCTGAAGGCGTGGGCGAAGGCGTATTGGTCCCTCAGGCGATTGGTGAACTGGATGCCGTTGTCGATCAGAACCGTGTGGACGCGGTGGCGTTGGAACAGCCGATGCAGGGCGGACCGGCTGAGATGCGGGATCGAGGCTTGAAGCGCGTAGAGGCAATCGTCCAGCGGCAGCAGCGTATGCCGACGGAACGCGACGCACATCGCCTCTTCCTCTGGGCTCAGAACGGAGGAGCGCACCTCCTTCGGATCCATCCGTGCGTCCTCGACGGTGGGCCGCTTGCGCCACTTCCGAACCGTCTTCTCGTTGAGCCCGTAGCGCCCGGCTAGCTCCGAGACCGAAGACTGCGATCGCTGTATCGCAGCTCAGACGGCGTGCGTGGTCGTGGCGCTCCCGTGCAGAACCAGGCCCATAGCGCGTCTCTCCTCAGATGATGGCAATCTGCCACTACACCACGGGACTGAACAGGCAGCCGGCTGATGCGAGCCGGATGACAGCGGGAATGGAGCACAGGCTCGCGCCGTCGTTGCAATCGGGCGTCAGTGGTCGCCTTGCCAAGTCAAATGCTCTGACCGGTATCGGCCCACAGCGGACCTTCATGTATTCCGCAGCAGAGGTCCGATCCGAGCCCAGACTAACGACCCTCCTCGAAAGTGGGTTCTCACTTGCAGCACAGCTTGTCTCAGCGAGGCCTGCCCGTAGCCGACCTTCGCTCCGCGCGCGGTGCCAGTTCGGAGCCAGCCCAACCGGTCGTTCGTCCGAGGTGCGGAAGATACTGTCCTTACTGTGCGAGAGGCGGAGAACGGGGCTTCGCCGCTTCAGCACCAACTTTCGGAGCAGCCAAATAGTGAAGCACCGGGAAGCGGCCTCTCCGGTCTCAGGCAGTCAATGCGGCGAGCCGGTAGCCGATCCCATTCAGAAGGCGTGGCCCCTCGCCCCCGAATTACTGCTACGGAGTGGCATCCAGCATTGATGAGGTGGCGTCCAGTGTTGCGCGAAGCAGCGTGGGCGTGACGGGCTTCGACAACAGACCTAGCGGCTCCAGAGCGGCGAGCTGCTCACGCATCATCCTGTCGAGACTGCCGGACAGAAACGCGCAGCGGATTCCGAGGTCGCGGTAGAGATCGGCGGCGGCGTCCGTGCCGGAGGAGCCGTCGGCGAGGCGGATGTCCATCAGCACGAGGGCTGGGCGGATGCGTCGTGCCTCTACGACGGCCTCGGCGGCCGTCCTGGCTGTGCTGACGACCTGGTGGCCGGCCGCCTCAACCTGCATCTCGAGATCCAGGGCGATCGTAAGCGCTGTCTGAGCCCCATGACCCCGTCGAGGAGGCGGTGTATACCGAAGCCTTGACGTTGGGGGGCTATGGCGTGCGTCCGATTCAGCATGCGCGGTCCAGCGCGCGAGGATTGCGAAGCTGGCGCGACGACCTGCCCGTGCACGAGTTCCTGGACGCGACGAAGTTCGCTTGCGCCGATCGTCGGCACAGGGCGGTCCTGCACCATGTCGATCTTGGCGCCGAGATCACCCGAGCGGCCTTTGCCGATCGCGACGGTGTCGACGCCATCGTGCAGGCTCATGTGAGAGAAGATCTCGGACGAGCTGCGACGCTGGCGGACTGGTTCACCTTGTGCGACCTGGATGCGATGCCGCAGCCGGTCGCCCGAAGGGTGGAGGGCGGAGCTGCCGGGGTCGCAGCCCGCGTCCTGCCGCGGTTGACCGGGGGCGCGGAACCCATGGTGGCATCGGTCTGCGCCTTCCTGTTCCGCCCCTGCGCGTTCCTGCCCGAGCGTCCTCGGGCAGCGCTTCCGCTCCTGATGAACTGTGCAGGTCCGATGATCGTTCGTCGCGTCTTCGGGCCGCCGGTCGAGCTTGATGACGGCGGGGTCGCCGATCCCGGCTGGATCGCGGAGGCCGCGATCTATACGGCGTTCGGGCGCATTCCCGATTTGGGCGAGGTGGTGCGCTGCTGGCGGGCGGAGCCGACGGGAGACGACCAATGACTGGGTTCTCGATTGACGGCCGCAAGGCGAGTTTGGCCGATACCACCAAGCTTGAAGTCGTGGGGGATGAAGCGGCGGTAGCGGCTCTCGTGAAGATGCTCGATGCAGCGGCCGAGAGGGCCGAGGCGATCGGCCCGTCGCCCATCGTGCTCGCTGAATGCCCGCACAAGTTCAATGATGCCTGGTATGATGACGTCTGGCATGCGGTCCAGTCGGGGATGACCTGGTGGGAGCAGTCGCAGTTCTTCGAGAACTACTCGCCGCCATATGTCGAGGAGCGCGGCCGGTTCGAGCCGGACACAGACACGGATGGCATACGGGCTGTCGGCGCCGAACTGGCGGGGGAGCGGATCGCGGCCCTGCGGGCCGTGCTGCGAGGACTGCAAGTCGACGGCTGGCGCGCCGCCATCGAGGCGGCGATTGCGCCGTCGCGGAACCTCTGCGCGCTCGTCGTCGAGCACGGACAGCGCTGGCTCGTGCTCGAGACGCCCAACGTCCATGACGCAGAGATTTTCGCCTGGGACAGAGACGGGCTGTTCACGGTCGGGACGACCGAGCGCTTCGATCAAGCAGCATGCAGTCTTGAACCGTTGCGCTTCGAGACCGTCGTGCGTGGTGCTCTGGATCGACTTTCGCCCGATGGCAGACGCTACTTCTTCCCGGAGGTCGTCGATGAGGACGCTGCCGTGACCCTGCATCGACTTCTCTGGAATTCCGTTCGGCAGGTTCGCGCGGCCACTAAGAAGGCCGCCTCCCTCGTATCAAGAGCCGACCGTCAGTCGCCTCAGTCCTATTCGGAAGACCTTCGTCCCTACGAGGGCGAACTGCGCAAGCCGAAAGACGGCGTCTGGCCACCTTACCGGCCATCTCGTCGATTACCCAGAGGCGAGGACGATCCTCCGCTGTCGGATCTCGCGAAGGGGCTCCACCTGGCGCTCGGCCCGCTGGAGGATGCCCGCTGGCGCGAGCTCTACGGAAAGGCCTTTGGGGAGGCGCTCGGCGGGCAGCAGACGCTCGCCTTGTTGGTCCTGCCGGACCGGGCCATGCTGATCCGTGACAATGCCATCCTGCTTCTCGAAGAGGACGGCCTGAAGCCGGTGGGCATCTGCCCGTCTTGGCTCGCCTTCAGGCCGGAGGCGGCGCACACGGTGTTCGAATGATTCGATCGTTCGCAGCCTAGACTGCGGTCTAGGCTGCGCTCTTGGTCGACGTTGCGGCGAAGGCCCAGGGCATGAGGGCGTCAATGTCGGCGGCAGGATGGCCGCGGGCGATGGCTTCGAGGGTGGCGGTCAGGTAGGCGAAGGGCTCGACGCCGTTGAGGCGGCAGGTGCCGACGAGGGAGGCGAGGCGGGCCCAGGTCCGGCCGCCCTCGTCGTGGCCGGCGAAGAGCGCGTTCTTGCGGCCGAGGGCCAGGGGACGGATCGCGTTCTCGACCGCGTTGGTGTCCATCTCGATCCGACCGTCCTCGGCGAAGCGGGTCAGGCCCTCCCAGCGGGCGAGGATGTAGGCCAGGGCGCGGCCCATCTCGGACTTCTTCGACAGGCGGGCGGCGTGGAGGTCGAAGGCGGCGCGGAGGGCCTTGAGGATTGGCTTGGACCGTGCCTGGCGCTCGGCCAGCCGAGCATCGGCGGACGCACCGCGGATCGTGGCCTCGATCTTGTAGAGCGCGGCGATGCGGCCGAGCAGGTCTTCCGCGACCGGCGATCCGGCGTTGGGCATGGCGCGGATGATCTCGCGGCGGGCGTGCGCCCAGCAGTAGGACAGCCGCAGCGGGTCGCCGCCTTCGCGCCGGTCGTCGGCCAGACGGTTGTAGCCGGCGTAGCCGTCGACGTGGAGGATGCCCTCGAAGCCCGCGAGCATCCAGTCGGCGTGCTCGCCCGAGCGCCCAGGGGCATACTCGAACACGACCGCCGGAGGGTAGGCCCCGCCGTAGGGCCGGTCGTCGCGCAGCATCGCCCAGAGGTAGCCGGTCTTGGTCCTCCCCCGCCCGGGATCGAGCACCGGCGCGGTCGTCTCGTCCGCGAAGAGGCGCGGCCCCGTCTTCACGTGCCTGGCCATCCGATCGACGACGGGGCGCAGGTGGAAGGCGGCGCGGCCGGTCCAGTCCGACAAGGTGGCGCGGTCGACGGGCGCGCCCTGGCGGGCCATGATCTGCGCCTGCCTATACAAGGGCAGATGGTCGGCGAACTTCGAGACGACGACATGGGCGAGCGTGGCCTCCGTCGGCAGCCCGCCCTCGATGATCGCCGGCGGCACGGGCGCCTGCCTCACCCCCGTCCGGCCCTTCGGGCAGGCGTAGCGGGGGCGCACGGTGACGATCACGCGCAAGCGCGCCGGAGCGACGTCAAGCCGCTCGGAGCGATCCTCGCCGATCCGCACCATCCGGCCGCAGCCGCACGGGCAGGTCAGGTCGCCGGGCTCGATCACCCGCTCCTCGCGCGGCAGGTCCTTGGGCAGCGCGCGAGACCGGCGGTGCGACTTGGACGCGCCGTCCGGCTCACGCGCGGGCCCAGCGGCCGCGCCGGCTTCGGCCTGCATCTCGACGATCGCCGTCTCGATGTCCTCGAAGGCCATCTCGAGCTGGTCGGCCGACAGCTTCTCGGAGCTCCTGCCGAACCGCGCCCGGCGCAGCTCGGCGATCAGATGCTCGAGGCGGGCCACCCGCTCTGCCATGTCGGCCCGGTCGCGCTCGGCGCGCGTGCGGGCTTCGCGTTCGGCATTCACCACCGCGGCGACCTGAGCCTCCACGGCATCGTGCAGCTCGGGCGGGAGCCGGTCGAGAAGCGCGGGGTCGAGGGCGGGCGGCGACATGCCCGAAGCCTACCCGACAAGGCCGTAGCGCCCAAAGGAATGCCGCCACTGAGAGCCCTTGTGATTCAACTCGCCGCAGCCGGCGCCCGCACCCGTCGCACCATCGTCCGTCGCCAGTCCAATCCGGAAAACAAGGCTTCGTATTGCGCCCGGCTAATCCGGATCACGCCGTCCGTCACCGAAGGCCAGGTGAACGCCCCTTCGTCGAGCCGCTTGTAGACCATCACCAGTCCGCTCCCGTCCCAAACCAGGATCTTCAACCTGTCGCCGCGCTTCGACCGGAACACCACCGTCAGCCCCGAATGCGGGTCGAGCCCGAGCTCGTTCTGGACCGTCGCCGCCAAACCGTCATGCCCACGGCGGAAGTCCTCAGGCTTCGTCGCGATCACGATCGGCAGCCGCTGGTCCGGGACGATCACGTGGAAGGCCCGCCGATCGCGTCCCGCAGCCCTCGGACGACCTCCTCCCTCAACAGTTCAAAGGAGGATACGGCGCCGCAAGGAGCGCCCGCGAGATCAGATCAGAATGGGGCTGGGGCAGCGCTTACGGCACTCTTCGGAGATACGCCGGATCTCAGCCCCTGCGGACGATCCTCTGTGTCTCCGGATCGTAGCGGAGCTCGTGCAGCGTGCCGTCCTTGATCGCCTTCACGGCGCGGCTGACATGCTCGGGAAGCACGTAGAACCACTCGCGGGGGAAGATGCGCTTCCCGAACCGGTCGGTTATCCAGAGATCCCGCGGCCGTGCTGCATCGAAGAAGCGGTGGAGGAGATCCTCGACCTTGCGCCGGGAGAGGTTTCGCAGCTCGTAGGTCGCCACGATATCGACAGGCGCGAGCAGGAAGGTCGGATCGTTGCGGGCGTCGGCGACGCGCCGATGTACGTCCTGGGTCGTGACTCCGATCTTCAGAAGGATGTCACGCACCTCCGCGATGGCCGGCTGCTCGGAGCGGCTTCGCGCCACGTAGATCGTGCCGGTGAGATCGAGCTGGTCGGCTTCCCAATCTGGATCGAGGGGGCCGAGGCCGGGGCGATGAACGACGCGCGCGGTCGGATCTGAGGCCAGCGCCTTCCGAAAGGACGAGATCAGGGGATCGCTCTCGGTGCCGTTCGAGAAGATGACGCGGAGCCGATGGTCTCTCTTGCCGCCCCGCGCAGTCATCTCGGTCTTCTCCGCGATGTAGGCCAAGAGGCCATTGCGGATGAAGTAGCTGCCCTCCTGAACGTCGATGACTTCCCTGGAGCTGATGGCGGTTACTTCCCTGACTCCGGCCTCAAGGTCGGCTTGGAGCTCTTCGAAGGCGGGCTGGAAGGTCTCGAAGTCAGGGCAGGGGAAGAACTCGGCCCGGTGGTCCGGAAGGTGCCGCTCGGCTACGGGCGTGATGTTGCGGATCTGGGTGAAGGCCTCGGGGATTTCGCCTTCGTCTTCATCGAAGATATCGTCGAGGCTCTCAGGTATCTCGTCTTCAAGGGGATCATCGCGCCAGTCCCGAGCTTGAGCCGGCTCCTGTGCCGGTCCGGGTGCGGCCTCCAGTAGCCCGTTGGGATCGACGTCGGCGAAGACACCCGGGTCGGCACGGCCGACGAGGCCTCGCCAGATGGTGCCGAGGCGCATCTCGTCATGGTCGGTGGCGTCGTCGCTCGGAAGACGCCCGTGCAGGTCATAGAAGTTGTTGACCTCGCGCACCACGCTCGCGTCTCGCTCGAGCTCTGGCGGCCGGGTGCCGCGCGGCTTCAGCCGAACCTCCAGCAGTCCGAACTCGTCCGGCTCGTCGAAGATGTCGTCGAGGGTCGGGCGGGGCATGCCTTACTCCGCTGCGGCGGCGCGCAGGCGCTCCGCCTTCTTCGCGCGGATATAGGCCAAGGCCTCGGCGATGCGCTTCTCCAGGGGCTCGGCGGCATGTGGGTTCGGTTCCCGGCCTTCAGCCTCGCGGAAGCGCTTGATGCGAGGCCAGAGCGTGCGTGCCTCATCCTCGGTCATCTGGATGCGCTGAGCGACCATGGCGCTCTGGATCTGCTTGAGCAGCGGGGTGTCGAGGGCTTTGGAGGCGACATCGAAACCTTCCCGGAATGGATTGATCCCGTCGATGAGGTCGATGTCGAGTTCGCGGACATTGATGAACTTCTTGACCATGTTGATGAGGTTCATGCCGTCGGGAAGGCTGTCCTCGTCGTCATCCGCACCGCCTTGTCCCGCGGGCGCGCCGGCTGTGTCCTCCTCGGCCTGTCGCCGTGCCAGAGTGACGATGTTCATGCGGGCCGCCAGGTCCTGGCGAATGGCCTCGGTTGAACCGCGCCGGGTTTGCCGGAGGCTCCAACTTCTGAGTAGGGTGGAGCATCATGAGCAAGACCACGAACAAGTTTTCTCCTGAGGTGCGCGAGCGGGCGGTGCGGCTGGTTCTCGACAG
>NZ_QPLJ01000029.1 GCF_003340555.1 Jannaschia formosa
CACCGCCCATGGCGGGCAGCCGCCCGCCGTGGTCTACTTCAACACCATCAAAACCGATCAGCAGGCGCAGGCAGTAGCTTAAATATCCCCAAAAACTGTCCAAGGATCGGGGAGTAGCTCAGGCACTGTCCCCAAGCCACACCATCGCGATTGCCCGGAGCCTCGGCCAAGCCTAACATGCTAGCATGTCTTCCCCCTCTCCTGACGCGGCCCTGTCGCTCGGCGGTCTCTCCGCTCAGGAGGGGACCCTTGCGCGGCGCACCTACCTGACGCTGCGGGCCGCCATCGTCGAGCTTCGCGTCGCTCCCGGTGCCGCGCTCCGCAAGGAGGCGATCTGCAAGGAGCTCGGCGTCTCCCGCTCGCCGGTCAGCGAGGCGATGGCGAAGCTCGCCGCGGAAGGGCTGGTCCAGATCGTGCCGCAGGCGGGCAGCTTCGTCGCGCCCCTCTCCCTTCCCGAGATCCGCGAGGGCGCCTTTCTGCGCGAGGCCATCGAGCTTGCCGCCATCGAGCATCTCGCCCCCCGCATCACCGACGACCAGATCCAGGCCCTGCGACGCACCCTCGCCATGCAGGCCGCGCTGGTCGAGGAGGGCGATCGCGACGGGTTCTACGCGCTCGACGCGCAGATGCACGGGATGCTGCTGGACTTCACCGGCTACCGCCGGCTCGCGATCGTGGCCGACAGCGCCTTCGTCCATGTCGACCGGGCGCGGCGGCTGATCCTGCCGCAGGGCCGCCGCGTCGCCGACACGCTGGAGGAGCATCGCGCCGTGCTCGCCGCGCTTGAGGCGCGCGACCCGGACGCGGCGCGTACGGCGCTCCGCCACCACCTGCGGCAGTTGATGCACCACCTCACCCGCCTTGCTGCAGACCGCGCCGGCCTGTTCCAGCCCGAGGAGACCTGATGACCATCGCCAACCGCCCGCGCTACGCGGCCCGGCTCAACGCCTTCAAGCCCCGTGCCCGGGACCTCGGTGGCGGCATCGCCGGAATGATCGCTGCCGCCGGCGAGGTCGGCGGGCTCGACGCCGCCGATCTGAACTACCCCGACCATTTCGAGGGCCAGGGTACGGGCGAGCTGTCGGACATGCTGGCGCGCGCAGGGCTGGGACTGAACGGGTTGGCGATGCGCTACTATACCGAGCCGAGCCTCGCAATCGGGGCCTTCACCAATCCCGATCCGGCCGTGCGGCAGGCGGCGGTCGACCTGACGAAGCGCGGCATCGACGCCTGCCGCGCGATGGGCGGGTCGGTCATGACGCTCTGGATGGGGCAGGACGGGTTCGACTACGCCTTGCAGGCCGATTACGGCGCGATGTGGGACGACACGATCGCCGCGCTTCGGGCCGTCGCCGACCACGATCCCGGAATGGACGTGGCGGTGGAGTACAAGCCGAACGAGCCCCGCGCCTACGCGCTAATGCCCGATGTCGGCACGACGATCCTGGGCGTGCGGGAGGCGGACCGGCCGAACCTGGGCGTGACGCTCGACTTCGCCCATGTCCTCTATGCCGATGAGATGCCCGCCCATGCCGCGCATCTGATCCATCGCTGGTCGCGGCTGCTGGGTGTGCATCTGAACGACGGCTACGGCAAGCGCGACGACGGGCTGATGGTCGGCACGGTCCATCCCGTCGCCACGGTCGAGCTGTTCGTCGAGCTGGACCGCATCGGCTATGACGGCGTCGTCTATTTCGACACCTTCCCCGATCATGGCGGCCTCGACCCCGTCGAGGAGGCGCGGACCAACCTCGCGCTGGTGGAGCGGCTGCGGACCCTCGCGAGCGAGATCGGCGCCCTGCCGGAGCTGCGAGCCGCCATCGCCCGCCAGGACGCCGCCGCCTCGCAGCGGATCGTCGCGCGGGCGCTCTACGGCGCATGATCTACGTCCTCGGTTCGCTGCACTGGGACGTGGTCGTCCGCGCGCCGCGCCTGCCAGCGCTCGACGAGACGCTGCCGGGGCAGGGCGTCGACTACCGATTCGGCGGCAAGGGCGGGAACCAAGCGCTGGCGGCCGCGCGGGCGGGGGCGCGGGTGGCCTTCGCCGGGGCGGTCGGGCACGACGACCCCGGCGCGCGGATGCTGGCCGTGCTGGACGAGGCAGGCGTCGATACCTCCGGCATCCGGCGCGTCGACACGGCCTCCGGCATGTCGGTGGCCATCGAGACCCAAGGCGGCGATTACGGCGCCGTCGTCGTCACCGGCGCCAATGCGCGGGCCGTGCCCGATCCGATCCCGTCCGGTGTCACCACGGCGCTGATCCAGAACGAGGTGCCGGAGACCGCGAACCTCGCGCTCTCCCGCGCGCTGCCGCGACAGGCCCGGCTGATCCTCAATGCGGCGCCTGCGCGGCCGGTCCCGGCCGAGTTGATGGCGCGCGTGGAGCTGCTGGTCGTCAACCGGGTCGAGGCCGCGCAGATGGGCGCCGCCGCCTTCGGGAGCTGGATCACGGTCGAGACGCTGGGCGCCGATGGTCTGCGCCTCCACCGCGAGGGGAGCGTCACGCATCACCCGGCGCCGAAGGTCGATGTCGTCTCCAGCCACGGCGCGGGGGACGTCTTCTGCGGCACGCTTGCCGCAGCGCTCGATCGGGGGGAGGACATCGAGGAGGCGCTCGCCCATGCCCAGCTCGGGGCGGCCAGGCATGTGTCCCGCGCCTGACCCCTCCTTCGATGTCTCTCGGATATGCCGACGAGCGGCGGCGTTCTCCGCCCCCTACACGCGATAGAACCGCGCCGCCGTTCCGCCGAACACCTCCGCCCGCGTCGCCTTCGGCAGATCGGCGCAGAGGTCTTCCGCCGCCGACAGCCAGTCGTCGTATTCCGCGCGCAGGCGGCAGACCGGCCAGTCCGAGCCCCACATCACACGCTCCGGCCCGAAGGCGTCGAGCACATGTTCGGCATAGGGGCGCAGGTCGTCCACGGACCAGCCCCGCGCCGCCTCGGTGACGAGGCCCGACAGCTTCACGCAGGCCCGCGTGTCGCGGGCGAGCCGCGTCATCCCGTCGGCCCAGTAGCGGAAGCCGCCGCCGCCTGCGATGTCGGGCTTCAGGCAGTGGTCGACGACCGTCCGCATGTCCGGATGCGCGGTGAGGAGCCGGTGGAAGTTCGCCAGATGCCGAGGAAAGCCCAGCGCGTCGAAGGTCAGGTCCAGCTCGGTCACGGCGGCGTAGCCCCAGGCGACGTCGTCCCGCAGCATCCAGTCTTCGTCCGGAATGTCCTGGATCATCGGCCGCACGCCGAGGAACTTCGGATGCCTCGCCAGACGGTCCAGCGTGGCGCGCTGCCCGGCATCCTCGAAGTCGATCCATCCGACGACGCCCGCGATCCAGTCCGTCGCGTCGGCGAGGCCCAGCATGTACTCGGTCTCGTCCGTCGTGGCGGCGGCCTGCACGAGGATCGTGCGGTCGATCCCGTGACGGTTCAGCACCGGCGCCAGGTCCGCGGGGGCATACTGGCGATCGAGGATCGGGTCGCCCTCAGGCATCCAGTCGTGGTCGCCGCGCAACGGCTGCCAGAGGTGATGATGCGCGTCGATCCTCATGTTGATTGTCCCGTCGGCGCATCCTCCCGCATCAGCCCCTCGGACTTCAGGTCGGACCAGAGCGCCGCGGGAATCTCCGCCGCGGCGGCCTGCAGGTTCGACTCCATCTCGGCCACGCCCTGGCCGCCGGGGATGACCGAGACCGTCGTCGGGTGCAGCAACGGGAACCGGAAGGCCGCGTCGACGAGGCGGACGCCGTGGGCCTGGCAGACCCGCTCGATGGCGGCGACGCGGTCGAGCACGTCCTGCGGTGCGGGGTCGTAGTTGTAGAAGGCGCCGGGCTTCGGCCCCGTCGCGAGGATACCGCTGTTGTAGGGGCCGCCGGTCACGATGCCGATGCCGCGCGACTCGCAGAGCGGCAGGAAGGAGGTCAGCGCCTCCTGCTCCAGCAGGGTATAGCGGCCGGCCAGCAGGAAGAGGTCGAAATCGCCGTTCTCGGCGAGCTTCTGGCAGACCTCCCACTCGTTGACGCCTGCGCCGAAGGCGGTGATGACGCCTTCCTTCCGCATCCTCTCGACCGCGTGGTAGCCGGAGGAAAGAAGCTGGTGGACCTTCGCGTCCACGTTGGCCCGGCTGCCCTGGTTCGGCACGTCGATGTCGTGGAAGAACAGGATGTCGACCCGGTCGACGCCCAGCCGCTCGAAGCTCGCCTCCAGCGAGCGCATGACGCCGTCGTAGCTGTAGTCGTAGACCTCCCGCCGGTTTGGGACCTCGAACCACTTGCCGTGGCCGTCCCGCGTCTCGGCCGTCGCCGGCACGAGATAGCGGCCGACCTTGGTCGAGAGGACGTAGTCGTCGCGCGGCTTGTCGCGCAGGAACCGGTTGAGCCGCGTCTCCGACAGCCCCAGCCCGTAGAGCGGTGCGGTGTCGTAGTAGCGCACCCCGGCCTCCCAGGCGCGGTCGAGGATGGCGTCGGCCTCCGCGTCCGAGATCGCGCGGTAGAGATTGCCGAGCGGCGCCGTGCCGAACCCCAGCTCGGTGAAGGTGAGCCCGCCCTTGCCGAGGCGGTCCCAGTGTCTGGTCTTGAGCGTCATGAACGTCCTCCCGGGTGACATGCTAGAATGTCGTCGGCCTCGACGCTAGCGTCCGGGCAAGGGAGGACCACCATGACCTATCTGCTCGGCATCGACATCGGAACATTCGAGGCGAAGGGCGTGCTGACCACGCCCTCTGGCGAGGTCGTCGCGCAGGCCACGCGGGCGCACCGCATGGACGTGCCGCGCCCGGGCTGGGCCGAGCACGACGCCGAGGGGGTCTGGTGGGACGGGCTCGTCGCGCTCTGCCGGGACTTGCTGGCGGGACGGGACGGGGGCGCCGTGGTCTGCCTCGCGCTGAGCGGGATCGGCCCCTGCGTTCTGCCGGTGGACGCGGCGGGCGACCCGCTGGCCCCGGCGATCCTCTATGGCGTGGACGCCCGGGCGGGCGAGCAGATCGAGGCGATGACCGCGCGGCTCGGGGCCGGGACGATGCTGGAGGTCTCGGGCAACGTGCTGACGACACAGTCGGTGGGGCCGAAGGTCCTCTGGCTGCGGCAGGAGCGGCCGGAGGTCTGGGCCCGGACCGCGGCCATCGAGACCTGCACGACGTTCCTCGTCCGCCGCCTGACCGGAGAGCGGGTGCTGGACCACCATTCGGCGGGCCAGTGGACGCCCTTCTACGACGCGCGCGCGGGCGCCTGGTCCGAGGAGATGTGCGCAGGCGTGGTCGATCCGGCCATGCTGCCCCGGCTCGTCTGGACGACCGAGGTGGTCGGAGAGGTCACCGCAGAGGCCGCCGCCCGCACCGGCCTCGCCCCCGGCACGCCGGTGACGGCGGGCACCATCGACGCGGCGGCCGAGGCGGTCAGCGTCGGCGTGCGGGACGCGGGCGACATGATGATCATGTACGGGTCGTCGATGTTCATGATCCAGGTCACGCCCGGCCGGCTGGTCGAGCCCTCGCTCTGGTCCGCGCCCTGGCTCTGGGAGGGGACCTGGTGCGCGATGGCCGGGCAGGGGACCAGCGGCACCCTGACCCGCTGGTTCCGCGACCTTGCCGCGCGGGAGCTTGGCGACGACGCCTTCGCCGCGCTGGTGGCGGAGGCCGAGGCCGTGCCGCCCGGCGCCGAGGGGCTGCTCTGCCTGCCCTACTTCTCGGGCGAGCGCACGCCGATCCAGGACCCGAAGGCGAAGGGCGCATTCTTCGGACTGAACCTGACCCATGGGCGCGGGCACATGTTCCGCGCCTTGTGCGAAGGGGTCGCGATGGGCACCGCCCATGTGCTGGAGACCTGTCGCGAAGGCGGCGCCGACCCGTCGCGCGTGCTGGCCGTGGGCGGCGGGGTGCGCAACCCGGTCTGGTTGCAGGCGACTTCCGACCTGGGCGGGGTGGCGCAGTCGCTCTGCCGGTCGAGCGTGGGGGCCTCCCTGGGCGACGCCTTTCTTGCCGCCTGCGCGGTGGGAGCCTGTTCGCCGGACGACATTGCGGCGTGGAACCCGGTCGAGCGGGAGATCGGGCCGGTGGCGCGGGACGAGTATGCGCGGGCTTATCCGCTATGGAGGGAGCTCTACGAGAGCACGAGGACCATCGCCCACCGGCTGTGACCCCCGGCGGCCCCGACCGCCCTTGCCCCGACGGAGAGCGCCTTGGGCCCAAACGCGACTGCGGATCGCCGAAAGACGGAATCCTCTTCGTCATGGGAGCCATGGGCCGGGTGGACGGGGGCCGTGCTGCGCCACACCAACCGGCGGGCGCGCATGGCCCGCGATCCGGTCCCGCCCGGGGACGGATGTCACTTCACCGCGCCTGCCGCCATCCCCTTGATGATGAACCGCTCCAGCAGGATCCCGATGACTATCAGCGGCAGGATCGCGGCGAAGCTGAGCGCGGCCATCGACCACCAGGAGATCCCCTGCGATCCCGTCTGCGACGCCACCATCACCGGCAGGGTGTTCGCATGGGTCGAGGTCAGCAGGGCCGCGAAGAAGTATTCGTTCCAGGTCAGCACCAGCGACAGGATGAAGGCGGCCACCATGCCGGGCAAGGCGATGGGCAGGATGATCGTCAGGAAGGCGCCCCAGATGCCGAGCCCGTCGACCATCGCGGCCTCTTCCAGCTCGGTCGGGATGGCGGCGAACTGGTCGCGCATGATCCAGATGACGATGGGCAGGACCGTCAGGGTATAGAGCAGGATCAGGCCGATGCGGCTGTCGAGCAGGTCGAGCTCCCGGTAGAGGATGAGGAAGGGCAGGGCCAGCACGACCGGCGGCAGGATCAGCTGCGACAGGAAGAAGAACGAGATGTCGTCGTTCTTCATCGGCCCGAACCGGAACGAGAAGCGCGACAGCCCGTAGGCCGCGCAGGAGCCGAGGATCACCGCCAGCAGAGAGGCGGAGACCGAGATGATGGTGGAGTTCCAGAACCGCCGCAGGAATTCTTCCCGTGGGGTCGAGACCGTGCCGATCGTGTCGGGCGACAGGCCCAGCGCGCGCCAGCCGAGGCGCTGGGGCTCGAAGTCGACATAGGGGATCATGTTGCCCTGCATCACGTCCGGCGCCGCCTTGAAGCTGGTCGTGACGGTCCAGTAGATCGGGAAGAGGCAGACGACGGCCCAGGCGATCAGCAGCGCGTAGATCGCCAGCTTCGACAGCGAGAAGGCCGGACGGAAGGTGCGGTCGGCCTCGCTGTCGCGAAAGATCCGGGTCTCGGCGGTCATGTCTGCGGCCGGCTCCACCGGGCGGTCAGCTTCATCAGGGCGGTCATCGCGATGACGATCAGGACCAGGTAGATGAAGGCCAGCATCGTCCCGTAGCCCACGTTGGAACGGTCGCGGTATTCGCGGAAGATGAAGCTGGTGACGGTGTCCGTGGCGCCTCCGGGTCCGCCGGAGGTGATGTTGATGACGATGTCGGCGAGCTTCAGCTTGAAGATGATGCGGATCAGGATGGCCGTGATCGAGACCGGCAGCATCAGCGGGAAGGTCACCTCCCAGAAGCGGCGCCAAGGGGAGGCGCCATCGACCTCGGCGGCTTCGTGGAGTTCCTTCGGGATCGCCTGGAGGCCTGCGAGGAGCATGATCATCATGAACGGGATGTAGGTCCAGGCGTCCATGATCATCATCATGGCGCGTGCGATCTCGGGCGATCCGAAGAAGGATGGATTGTCCCATCCAAGGGTGCGCGCGAGGCGGGCCATGGGGCCGAAGCGCGGCTCGAACATCGACTTGCCGATCATCCAGGAGACGGCGACGGGGCTGAGCATCAGGGGCAGCAGGAAGGCCACGCGGAAGAACTTGCGCGCGCGGATCTCGGCGTTGAGGAGGAGGGCGAGGCCGAAGGCGATGACGTATTCGACGAGGATCGCCGCCGTGTAGAGGACCATGTTCCACAAGGCGTTGAGATAGAACGGATCTTCCAGCGCCTGCCAGAGATTGTCGAGCCCGTTGAACTTGCGGCCGTCCGGCGAGGCGAGGTTCCAGTCGCTCATCGCGATGCCGAGGCCGAAGATCAGCGGGAAGACGACCAGCGCGACGACGAAGAGTGCTGCGGGCAGCACGAAGAGCGTGCGCTTGCCCTGCTCTCCATGCAGTACGACCTGCGCCCAGCAAAGCAGGGTGGCGAAGAGGCAGAAAGCATAAAGCGTGGGGCGCCAAGAGGTTCGTCCGAGGTCCACCAGCCCGGCCTGGTCTGCCCATTGGGCCAGCGCGGTCGCGATCAGCAGCGCCAGGCCGCCCCGGATCATGAGCTTGCCGCGACGCGTCCGCTCGGGCGTGATCTGGTCTTCGGTGACGATATGGAGCTCCGACATGGCTGACATGCTAGTCATGTCAGCGCGTCGTTGGGAAGTGGGTTCGGCGGGCCCGCGGGCCGGAATCGGAGGTATGATCCACGGGTGACGGACGGGTGATCCGCGTCGGACGTTGGGAGGACCCCGCAAGCCGTTCCGCGCTGCTTCGGTGAGGAAGGTCGAGCGGGTGGGCCGAAGAGGCGCAGCGTCGAAATTCCGTCCCCGGTCGGTCTGCTGGCCGGGTGCGCCTTACGTCCAGCCCGAGGCGTCGCTTGCCCACCTATGGCAGCCATGTCGGGCGACTTTCGAGCTAGCCGCCAAGCTTCGCCAGATCGCCCTGCCGAGGGCGCAGCCCGCCGATGCGCGGCATCCACAAGGTTCGGATGCTTTCTCGCGCGAGACGTTGCTCGATGGCATTTCCACGCAGGCATGACGAGCGGACCGTATGCGTCGTGCTCGCAGCCGTAACGCCCGTCCACGCGCTGGTCGAGCAGGATGCTACGACGCGCATCGCAGACGAAGCAGGCGCAGGGCGGGTGGAAGACCTACGACCTCAGCCCGTCTTGGGCGCGGGGGGCCAAAGCGCGGCGAGCGGGAAGGGGGCGGCGGCGAAGGGTTCCAGCGCGACCTCGTCGTCGTTCTCGACCGCGCCGACAAGGGTCCAGCCCGCTTCGGTGTGGCGGAAAGCCTCCAGGATCAGCGAGTCGGGATCGACGAGCCAGAGGAAGGCGACGCCCGCGTCGAAATAGAGCGCGCGCTTGTCGATCAGGTCGTGGTTCCGCGTCGACGGGGAAAGGATCTCGCAGACCCAGTCGGGCGGGGTCTCGAAGAAGGGGGCTTCCGGGTATTCCGGCATCCGGTCCCGCCGCCAGCCGGCGAGATCGGGGACGAGGATGTCGGCGTCGAGATGAAGCTCCGGCTCGGGCAGGATCCACCAGCCGCCGGGCTCTGCGTCGTAGTGGAACTTGCCGCCAACCTTCGAAGCGAGGGACGCGGCCGCCAGCGCATGACGGGATGCCGGGCGCGGATGCAGGATCAGCGCGCCGTGGATCAGCTCCGCGACCTTGTTGTGCGGCGCGGCGAGCACGTCGTCATAGGTCGCGGGTGACTTGGCGATCTGGTCGAGGCGAGTCATGGGCCGAAGATAGCCGCAACGGCGCAGAACGCAAAGGCCCCGGCGGATCGCTCCGCCGGGGCCGTCGCGTGGTGCCAGCGGATCACATCATGCCGAGCGACGCCTTGTAGAGCGCGATCTGGCTGTCGCGGCCGATCTGGTCGGTGATCCCCTCCCAGGCGGCGGCGATGGCATCGGCCGTCTCCTGCGCCGAGGCGTACTGGCCGGCATAGCCCTTCGCGAGCTCGTCCTCGGCGACGGAGTAGTACTGGAAGATGCCCGGAATGCGCGGCTCGATGGCGCCGTTGGGGTGGTTGTAGCTGTCGAGGTTGGCGCCGAGGAAATCCTCGATGTAGTCGCGGTCGTAGCCCGCCGCTTCCCATTCCTCGTACTGGAAATGCGAGTTGCGGTAGGGCTGGAAGCCCGACGGGTAGGCCGAGGCCCAGAGCGACAGGTCCTTGCCGCCCAGATGCGCCGCCGCCGACCAGGCGGCCTTGTTCTTGACCGGGTCCTCTTCGGTCTTGGCCATGACGTAGACGCCCCAGCCGATATAGGCGAGGTTCGGGCTTTCGTTGCGGGTGTCCTCCCACGCGCCGGTCTGCGAGTTGTAGACCCGCTGCGCCGCCGGGTTGGTCGAGAAGGCCGCGACGTCGCCCACGACCGAGGTGTCGGAGGTGCGGGCCGCGGCGCCCACGTCGCCCCACCAGGTCAGGCCCATTCCGGTGCCCGCCAGATACTGCTGAAACGCGGTCGTGCCGGGGTCGGCGTTGATCTGGTCGACGGGATAGGCGCCCTCGACCGCGATCAGGTCCATCACGTCCTGGATCGCCTGCACGAAGGCGGGGTTGTTGACGCGGGGCTTCATCGTCTCGGGGTCGAACAGCCAGGCCGGGTCGTCCGGGTGCTTGGCGTAGGGGGTCGCGCGGTCCTCGAGGAAGTAGAAGCCGAAGCCGCCCCAGCCCTTGAGCGGGTCGAGGAAGCCATGCGCGGGCAGGCCCGTCAGCGGGTCGGTCTTGCCGGCGAGGAACTTCGAATGGGCGTTGACCTGCTCCCAGGTGGTCGGCGGCTCCCACGGGCCTTCGCCGCCGGAGGCGGCCCAGGCCTCGGCGAATTCGGGGTTGTCGTAGTAGTCCTTGCGATAGGCGAAGGTGTGGCAGTCGCCGTCGATGGAGACGCGGTAGGTCTTGCCGTCCCAGGTGCCGACGGGGGCCTTCA
This sequence comes from Jannaschia formosa, assembly GCF_003340555.1. Lineage (GTDB taxonomy): Bacteria > Pseudomonadota > Alphaproteobacteria > Rhodobacterales > Rhodobacteraceae > Jannaschia > Jannaschia formosa. Next base: position 10,637 of record NZ_QPLJ01000029.1, read on the forward strand.
GGTAGTCGACGTAATCGTCCATGTCGATGATGTCGGCGACCCACTGGGGCATCTCGGAGGCCATGCCGCGGCCGAGCACGTCGCCCTCGAACGGGGCGCCCATCTCGATGATGTCGAAATCGACGGTGCCGGTGGCGATGCTCTGCTGGAGGCGGGCGTTGTAGTCGGCCTGCGCGAGGTCAATCCAGTTGATCCGGGCGCCGGTATAGTCCTCCCAAGACTTGAGGAAGCCGCGGAACAGGAAGTTGTGGGTGTTCTGGTTGTTGAGGCCCATGAAGGTGAGCTCGACCCCCTCGAACTCGCCCTCCTCGACGGTCTCGCGGGTGGAGCCGAGGCACATCTCGCCGACGCGCTGCCAGTCGGCATCCGTGGGCGAGCCCGAGCCCACGCCGGGGATCTGCAGGATTTCGGCGCGCAGGTTGGAATGGGCGTCGGCGCGTGCGCCCCGGGGCAGCAGCGCGCCGCCCGCGGCGAGGCCGGCCGTCGCGGCGGCGCCCTTCAGCATGGCGCGGCGGTTGATCTTACCCGTGCGCAGGAAATGCTCGTAGATGCGGTGCTTCATGTGATCCTCCCAGATCGGGCGCGGGTAGGCGCCCCCGATGTTCACCGTCACCGCCGCCGGGCTGCACTGTCAAGCACTGGCATGTTAGCATGTCGGGCGTGACAGCGGCGCCGGGCCCCGCTAGCGTCGCGCCGAGGGAGAAGGGGAGCCAATGGCGAACGTCACGATCCGCGGGTTGCGGAAGTCCTACGGGGCCACGCAGGTCATCCACGGGCTCGACATCGACATCCTCGACGGAGAGTTCGTCGTGCTGGTCGGGCCGTCGGGCTGCGGCAAGTCCACGCTGCTGCGGATGATCGCGGGGCTGGAGGGGATCAGCGGCGGGACGATTTCGATCGGGGATCGTGTGGTGAACAACCTCGCCCCCGCGCGGCGCGACATCGCGATGGTGTTCCAGAACTACGCGCTCTACCCGCACAAGACGGTGCGGGCGAACATGGCCTTCTCGCTTCGCATGAAGCGGATGGCGAAGGCCGAGATCGCGGAGCGGGTCGACCGGGCCGCGTCGATCCTGGGCCTGACGGAGTATCTCGACCGCTATCCCCGCGCCCTGTCCGGCGGGCAGCGCCAGCGCGTCGCCATGGGGCGCGCCATCGTGCGCGATCCGCAGGTGTTCCTGTTCGACGAGCCGCTGTCGAACCTCGACGCCAAGCTGCGCGTCCAGATGCGCGCCGAGATCCGGGAGCTGCACCAGAGGCTGGCCACCACCACCGTCTACGTCACCCACGACCAGATCGAGGCGATGACCATGGCCGACAAGATCGTGGTCCTGCAGGGGGGGCGGATCGAGCAGATCGGCTCTCCGCTCGATCTCTACGACCGGCCGGCCAACGCTTTCGTGGCGGGGTTCATCGGCTCGCCCTCGATGAACCTGATCCCGGCCATGGGCACGGGCGAGGGCGCGCGGATCGGGGACACGGTGCTGGCCGTCCCGGGGCTTGCGGCGAACCGCGCCGTGACGCTGGGGATGCGGCCCGAGGACCTGACCCTGTCGGAGGCGGGGCTGCGCGCGACGGTCTCGGTGGTGGAGCCCACGGGGTCCGAGACGCATATCGTCGCGCGGCTGGGCGACCGGGACGTCACCGCCGTCACCCGCGACCGCCCCAGGGTGCGCCCGGGCGAGACGATCCACCTTTCGCCCGTGCCGGGGCGCGTGCATCTCTTCGATGCCGAGACCGGCGCCCGACTGACCGCCTGAAGGAGACCCGACCATGCTGAAGGGCATAGACCCGATCCTCAACGCCGACGTGCTCTATGCGCTGCGGTCCATGGGCCATGGCGACATGCTGATCCTGGCCGACACCAACTTCCCCTCGGACGCCATCGCGCAGGAGAGCGTGCATGGCGAGCTTCTGCGCATCGACCGCCCGATGGGCGAGGTGGCGCGGGCGGTGCTGTCGGTCATGCCGCTCGACACCTTCGTGGAGGATTTCGCGGGCCGGATGGAGATCGTGGGCGACCCGGACACCGTCCCGGAGGTCCAGCAGGAGGTGCAGGAGGCCATCGCCGCGACCGGCGAGACGCGGCCGATGGTCGGGATCGAGCGCTTCGCCTTCTACGACATCGCCCGCGAGGCCTATGCGGTCATCCAGACCGGCGAGCGGCGCTTCTACGGTTGCATCATGCTGCGCAAGGGGGTGATCGGGCCTGATGAGTGAGATCGTCATCCTCGGCGTCTTCGTCGCCGATACCGCCTATCGCGCCGAGCGTCAGCCCCGGATGGGCGAGACCATCCTCGGCAAGTCCTTTGCGCTGGGGCCGGGGGGGAAGGGGTCCAACCAGGCGGTGGCCTGCGCCAGGGCCGGGGGCGATATCGCCTTCGTCAGCCGCATCGGGCGCGACCCGTTCGGCGACATGGCGACGGCAACCTGGGACGGGGCGGGGGTGAACTCCGCCGCCGTGGAGCGGTCGGGGGAAGCGACCGGCGCGGCCTATATCTTCATCGACGACGCCACGGGCGACAACGCCATCATCATCGCGCCGGGCGCCGCTTCGGGGATCGACGCGGGCTTCGTCGAGGCGCGCGCCGGGCTGATCGCGGGGGCGAAGGTCTTCGTGACGCAGCTGGAGCAGCCGATGGAGGCGGCCATGCGCGCGCTGGAGATCGCGCGCGAGGGCGGGACCGCGACGGTGCTGAACCCCGCCCCGGCGGCGACGCTGCCCGAGGGGATGCTTGGCTTGTGCGACTGGGTCACGCCGAACGAGACCGAGGCCGAGGCGCTGACCGGCATCGCCGTCGCCGACCTGGACGGCGCACGGAGGGCAGGTGCGGCGCTGCTGGAGGCCGGCGTGGCGAAGGGCGCGGTGCTGACGCTGGGCGCGCAGGGGGCGCTGCTGCACATGGCTGACCGGTCGGTGCATGTCCCGGCCTTCCGGGCGGGGCCGGTGGTCGAGACGACGGGCGCGGGCGACGCCTTCAACGGCGGCTTCGCCACCGCGCTGGCCGAGGGGAAGGACCCGGAGGAGGCGGTCCGCTTCGGCTGCGCGACGGCCTCGATCAGCGTGACGCGGCCCGGGACGGCGCCGTCGATGCCGTCGCGGGACGAGATCGAGGCGCTGCTGGCGAAGGGGTAGGGCGGGGACCCATCGGTTCCGACGCCGGTGTTGGCCGTCTCCGGGCCCGGGTCAGGTCTGCGGGTTCGTCATCGCCGGGCTTGGCCCGACGATCCACCCTTCGGCCGCCGGGTCGGTCTTCGTCGGTGGATGGCCGGGTCGAGCCCGGCCATGACGGCGGGACGGGGTCGCGCGGTTCCGTGGGGGCGTGGGCGCCCTTCGGGCGGGCCTTGTGCTTCGGACGCCAGAACGAGTCTCGGTATCGGCAGCCGTCACGTCGGGGGCTCGGTCTGCGGGTTCGTCATCGTCGTGCCTTACCCGGCGATCCACCCTTCGGCCGCCAGTCCGGTCTGCGTCGGTGGATGGCCGGGTCGAGCCCGGCCATGACGGCGGGACGGGGTCGCGCGGTTTCGTGGGGGCGCGGGCGCCCTCCGCGCCAGCCACTCGCTTCGGACGCCGACCCCTCAGTGCCGCTCCAGGATCAGGCCGCGCCCTTCCACCTTGTCGTCGATCCCGCTGCGGCGCAGGGCGGCCCAGGCGCTGACGGTGTTGATCTGGATGACCGGCTTGGCGATCTCGCGCTCCAGCTCGGCCGCCACGGCCGCGCCGGCGAGGTTGGTGCCGACCTGCACCAGCGCATCGACATCCTCGCCGTCGAGCGCGCGGAGCTCGGCGCGGATCGTGTCCTGCGGGACCTCGGCGATGGCGCGGGGGCTGGAGCATTCGAGGCCCTTCAGACGGGCGACGGCGAAGCCGGATTCCTCCAGCCAGCCGCGCACCTCGACGTCGCCCTTGGGCATGTGCGGGGTCAGCACGGCGATGGTCCTGGCGCCGACCGCCGTCAGCGCGTCGGCCACCGCTTCGGAGCCGAGGATCACGGGCACGCCGGCATGCGCCTCCAGCCCCTCGCGCAGCTTGCGGGACTGCGCGACGCCGCCCCAGAACGCCTCCAGCGCGACGGCCATGATCAGGCAGTCGATCCCGGCGGTCTTGACCTGGTCGGTCGCGGTCTCGATCCCGGCGCGCATGGCGGCGACGTGGTCGAGGAAGTTGTCGCTGCTGATCTTGCGGTTGGTGATCGGGATGCGGCCCGTGTGCCAGGTTACGCCCGGCACCCGCACGGCGTCGGTCTCGGGCTGCACGATGGTGTTGGTCGAGGGCATCACCACCCCGACCTTGAGGCGCCATCCCAGCGCATCCTTCGGAGCATCGGTCATCGGGTCATCCTTTCGTCGCGGAGTCGAGTTCGCGCAGCCCCTTGATGAGCGACGCGTTCATCACCCAGGCGCGGTGGCGCGCCGGGTCCTCGGCGGTGGCACGCAGCTCGTCCATCGCGGCGGCGCGGGCCTCGGGCGTGCGGGCTTCGAGCCGCTTCTTGTTCTGGATCGTCTGGGCCTGCACGTAGTTGCGGGCGATGCCGCGCCGCTCGGTAGTGTAGGCGGCGAAGAGCGTCTCGGCCTCGCCGGGTCGGTCGCGGGCGGCGGCCAGCTTGCCCGCGAGGTTGATCGCGTCGTGAATGCCGGAATTCATGCCGAGGCCGCCCAGCGGGTTGTTCACATGCGCCGAGTCGCCGGCAAGGAACACCCGGCCCGCGTGGAAGGACGCGGCGACGCGCTGGTTCACGGCGTAGAGGTTGCGGTGCTGGATGTCATAGAGGGTCAGATCTGGCTCCAGCCCCTGGATCTGCGTGCGGATATAGTCGTCGGACAGGGTGTCCGCCCCTTCGGCGGCGGGGAAGACCGTGCGCCAGAGGCCCGGCGGGCCGTCATGCGGGACCTTGAAGAGGGCGCACCACTGCTTCGGGTCGAGCACATAGTTGCGGATGCGGAAGCCGCGCCCGAGGAAATCGTGGGGCGTGGTCAGGACGAGGAAGCGCTCCTCGTAGGTGAAGCCCTCGAAGGCGATGCCGAGCGCCTTGCGCGTCGGGCTGCGGCCGCCGTCGCAGCCCACGAGGTAGGCGACGCGGTGAGTCTCGACGCCGTCGGGTCCGATGGTCTTCAGCGTCACGCCGTCGGCGTCCTGGGTGAAGCCGGTGACCTCGGTGCCCAGCCGGACGGTGCCGGGGGCGGTCTCCTCGATGGTCTCGACATTGCTGAGCGCGACCTTGAACTGCTCGCATTGCAGCGCGAAGGGGTAGGGGGTCTCGCCCTCCAGCAGGCCGTAATCGTATTCGGCGATGATCTCGTCGCTGCCCCGGTCGCGGAACTGGAAGACCGGCGCCTTCAGCCCGCGCGCGAGGATGCGTGCGCCGGAGCCCAGCTCCGCCAGCATGGCAAGGGTCGGCGGCTGGATCGTGGCGGCGCGGGGGTCGGCGGGGAGCGCGGGCTCACGCTCGAACAGGGTCACGTCGAAGCCCGCGCGCAGCAGGGCCAGCGCCTGGCTGGTGCCGACGGGTCCGGCGCCGATCACGGCGACCTTGGTCATGTCGTTCCTCCTTTCCTGGCGGCGCGGATCGCCTGCCAGATGCGGTGCGGGGTGGCGGGCATGTCGGGCGCCTTCGCGCCGAGCGGGGCGAGCGCGTCCTGGACCGCGCTGATCCCGGCAGAGAGCGCGCCGACCACGCCGGATTCGCCCACGCCCTTGGCGCCGACGACGTTCGCGTCGGTCGGGGTCGGGCTGTGGAGCATGTCGATCATCGGCAGGTCGACGGCGCGGGGCAGGGCGTAGTCCATCAGCGAGCCCGAGAGCAGCGCGCCGTCCTCGTCATAGACGATGCGCTCGCCGAAGGCCTGGCCCAGCCCCTGCGCCACGCCGCCATGGACCTGCCCGGCCAGCCCCTCCGGGTCGACGACGGTGCCGACATCGTCGACCACGGTGTAGCGCAGCAGCTCCGTCGCGCCGGTCTCGGGGTCGATCTCGATCTCGGCCAGATGGACGCCGTTCGGGAAGGTGCCGGCCTTCGACATGGTGAAGGCCTCGCCGGAATAGCTGCGCCCGGTCGCGCGGGCGAGGTCGCGCAGGGTGACGAAGGCGTTGGCGCCGGGGGCACGGAAGGCGCCGTCGGTGAATGTGGCGTCGGCCTCGGGGATGCCGAGATGGCGGGCGGCGTCCGGGCGCGCCTGGGCGATCAGGCCATCGGCCGCGTCCGACAGCGCCTGTCCCGCCGCGCCCATCGTGCGCGAGCCGAAGGTGCCGACGCCCTGCGGCACGGCCCCGGTGTCGCCGCTGACGAGCGTCACCGGCCCCTCCCAGCCGATGAAGCGACGGGCGAGGGCGGCGAAGGCGGCCTCGTGCCCCTGGCCGGTGTCACCGGAGCCCGCGCGGATCGTCAGCGCGCCATCGGGGCCGATGGTGAAGGCGCCGAATTCGGGCGTCTGAACGTCGGGCGAGCGGGCCCCGGCGGATTCGATCGCGCAGGCGAGGCCGAGGCCGCGGAGGCGCCCGCGTCTGGCGGCCTCGGCGCGGCGGGCCTCGAAGCCGTCCCAGTCGGCGGCGGCGAGGGCGGTGTCGAGCGCCTTGGGGAAGTCGCCGGAATCGTAGGTGAAGCCCAGCGGCGTGGCATAGGGCATCCGGTCGGGCGGGATCAGGTTGCGGCGGCGGAGATCGGCACGGTCCACGCCCAGCTGCGCGGCGGCGAGGTCGACCATGCGCTCGACGACATGGATCGCCTCGGGCCGTCCGGCGCCGCGATAGGGCGCCATGTGCATCCGGTTGACGGCCATGCCGCGCATGACCGCGTGGATCACCGGCGTGCGGTAGCACCCGGCCAGCGCCGGCAGGCTGGAGGTCATCGGGTGCATCGACATCGGCCCGCAATACGCGCCGACCTCCGCCCAGCCGTCGAGCCCGAGCGCCGTGAAGCGCAGCCCGGCGTCGAGGGCGAGGGTCACGTCGACGGATTGCGGGCGGGACTGGGTGTCCGAGAGGAACCCCTCCATCCGCGAGGCGGTCCAGCGGACAGGGCGGCCCGTCTCGCGCGCGGCGAAGATGGCCAGCACGTCCTCGGGATAGCAGCCGTTACGCATCCCGAAGGAGCCGCCGACATCGGTCGCCACGATGCGCAGCGTCTCGGGCGGGACGCGCAGGACATGGGCGGCCTCGGCGCGGACGCGGTGGGTGGCCTGGGTGCCGGTGTGGAGGGTGACGCCGTCCTCGCCGGGGACGGCGAGCGCGCCGCGCGGCTCCAGCGGGGTGGCGGTGACGCAGGAGATGTCCAGCCGCGCGCGGACGACATGGGCGGCGTCGCGGAGGGCGGCGTCGTAGGCGGTGCGGTCGCCCAGTTCCTGCCGGAAGACGCGGTTGCCGCCGGGCCAGACCTGCGGCGCGTCGGGCGCATCGGCGGCGCGGGCGGTGGTCACGGCGGGGCGGTCCTCGATCTCGACCGCGACCGCCTCGGCGGCGTCCAGCGCCGCCTCGCGCGTCTCGGCGACGACGGCGGCGACGGGCTCGCCGACGTAGCGCACGGCGTCGGTGGCGAGCACGCGGACGGGGTGGAGCTCTCCGATCTCCGCGTGGTCGGGCCGATAGCGGATCGGGAAGGCGTCGAGCGCCGCCACCTCCGCCGCCGTCAGCACCAGCCGCACGCCGGGCAGGGCGCGGGCGGCCCCGGTCTCGATCCCGACGATCCGCCCCGCAGCCACATCCGAACGGACGATCTGCATCCAGAGCGTGCCCTCGGGCAGCCGGTCGCCTGCATAGACGCCTTCCCCGCGCAGCAGCCGGTCGTGCGGGCCAGTCATAGCCGCAATTCGGGCAGCCATAGCGCCAGTCCCGGCATCGCGATCAGCAGGCCGAGCAGAATGAGGTCGCAGATCAGGTAGGGCGCCGCCGCGCGGACGATGGACCAGTAGGACGTGCCGGGCGGCGCCACCCCCTGCATCACGAAGAGCAGCAGGCCGAAGGGGGGCGTCGTCCCGCTCATCTCGATCGCGAGCAGCATGACCAGCCCGAACCAGATCGGATCGAAGCCGAGCGCCTGCGCGATGGGAAAGAAGATCGGGATCGTCAGCAGCATCATCGAGATCGCATCGACGAACATGCCCAGCACCAGCAGCACCGCGAACATGATGAGCAGCATCGTCAGCGCCGTGAACTCGTAGGCCGTGGCCCAGCGGATCATCCCCGAGGTCGCGCCGGAGAAGGCCAGCACCTGGCTGAAGGTCTTGGAGGCGAGGATGATGAAGAACACCATTACCGAGACGCGCAGCGTGCCCATGACGCTCTTCACCAGCATGTCGCGGCTGAGCCGCCCGTAGCAGGCCGCGAGGATCAGGACCGACAGCACGCCGAAGGCCGCCGCCTCGGAGGGGGTGGTGATCCCGAGCAGGATGAAGCCCACGACGCAGAACACCACGAGCGACATCGGCAGGATGTATTTCGCGATCAGGAACAGCTTCTCGCCCGTCGAGGCGACCTGGACGTCGTAGGCGGGCGCGGCGGAGGGGTCGCGGCGGACCTGAATCCAGATCGTCGCCACGTAGAGCAATGCCAGAACGAGGCCCGGGATCAGTCCGGCAAGCAACAGGTCCGCAATGTTGATCTGCGCGATGGAGCCCAGCAGCACCGCCAGCGTCGAGGGCGGGATCAGCAGCGCCAGCCCGCCCGAGCCGATGATCGGGCCGATGGACATGTGGCTGGCATAGCCGCGCTGCTTCATCTGCGGCAGCAAGAGCCCGCCGATCATCGCCGTGTTGGCCATGTTCGAGCCCGAGAGCGCGGCGAAGATCGTCCCGCAGAGCACCGAGATGTAGCTGAGCCGCCCGTCCGCCCGGCCCATCGAGCGGTCGAGCGTCTCGATGATCTTCAGCGCGATGCCTGAATGGAAGAACAGGTTCCCCATCAGCACGAACATCGGCACCGTCACGAGGACGAAGCTCGAGACCGCCTCGCCCACGTTGGCCGCGAGCTGCTCGACCCCGACCCAGCCGCCCATGAAGATCCAGGCGCCGACGACGTTGGCGATGAGGAAGGCGAAGGCGACCGGCACGCAGATCGCCATGAGGCCGATCACCATGCCCAGCATGAGGATCGCGGCCATCCACCATTCCATCATGTCACAGGCTCTCCTGCTCGGCCGAGATGCCCTGGTAGGGCGAGGTTCCGGTGACGAGGAAGCGCAGGAACTGCAGCGTGCAGAGCGCGAAGCAGGCCAGCACCGCCGCATAGAGCATCCAGCGCGACAGGTAGTTGGAGCGGATGTCCGTGACGCCGACGTTCTGCAGCAGCACGGGGACGACCGCGACCGTCACCACGGCGCAGCCGGCGGCGCAGAGGACCAGCACGAGCCGCTCCATCGGTCTGGCGAGGCGCGACGGCAGGACGGTCCGGATCGCCTCCATCGAGGCGTGCCCCTTCTCGCGCAAAAGCCAGGGCGCGCCCAGCGCGCTCACGTAGAGCAGCGCGTATTCCGTCACGCCCAGCACCCAGGAGATCTGTCCGACGCGCAGGGTCCGGCTGGTCACGTCGTAGACGATCGAGAGGAACATGAACGGGATCAGCAGCGCCGCGATCACGGCCAGCGCGTCGAGCAGGCGGTCGAAGCCGCGCCAGAGCGCCGTCACGGCGCGGCGCTCCGCCGGGCGGGCCGCGCCGAAAGCGCAGCCCGGGTGCGGGTTTCCGGGCGCTTACATGGCATTCGCGGTATCGACGATGGCGCGATAGGATTGGGCCTTCTCGGCGCCCATCGTCTCGGCGACCTCGTCCCAGAACGTGTTCTGGAAGGCCGCGGTGATCTTGGCCGCGGCCTCGCCTTCGAGCCGGATGTCGGTGACGCCCGCGGCGGCCAGCGCCTCGGTATCGACCATCTCGAGCGCCTGCGCGGCGGCATAGGCCTCCATCTCGTGCTTCTCGATCATCTCCATCAGGTAGGCTTCCTGCTCGTCGGTGAGCGCGTCGATCGCCTCGGCATTGCCGGCGATGATCGTGTTGCCCTGCCTCCAGGTCGGATAGATGCGGTACTTGAGGAAGTCCTGCCAGCCGCCGGAGCTGACGCCGATGGTGGTGAAGCCGATGCCCTCGACCACGCCCCGCTCCAGTGCGGTGTAGATGTCGCCCGCGGGCACGTCGACGCGGTTGATGCCGAGCGCCTCGTACATCGGGCCATAGCTGGTCCCGCCACGGATCTTCAGCCCCGACAGGTCGATCTCGCCGTCGACCATCGGCGGCTCGTCGATGGTGTAGAACTGGAACGCGTAGCCGGTGCCCATCAGCCCCAGCAGGGCGACGCCCGCGCTTTCGCGGGTGGCGGCGTCGATCGCGTCCTGAAGCCCCGCCGCGCGCAGCTTGTCGGCGGGCACCGAGGCCGCGTCGATCGGCACGAGGTCGGGCAGCTGCTGCTGGAAGTAGCCGCCGGGGCCGAAATAGAGGTCGACGATGCCGCGCGCGACCGCGTTCATCTGCTCGTTGCGGGGGATGGCCTCGGTGCCGCCGCGCAGCTCGATCTGGAGGATGCCCTCGCCGTTCGCGTTCACGTCGTCGACGAAGGCGAAGTAGCTCTTCATCAGGTCGTTGGTGGGCGGCAGCGAGTAGACGGCCGTGAGCGTCGCCTCCTGCGCGAGGGCGGGCAGGGTGAGGCTGGTGCAGACCGCGAGCGCGGCGGTGAGCCGGGTATACGTCATGATGTCGGGACTCCCATGTCGAAGTGGCGAGGCGCGCGGCGCCGGTCGAGGGCTGCGGGTGCCGCGACTCTGACGGACGCTTCGGCGGCCCCGCCCCAGGGTCACTAGAGCCGAGATTCTTCGCTCGCTCAAGAGTTCTGGATGCAATTTTTCTCCGAAGGGTCTGCGGTGAAAGCTTGGGTGAGTTCCAAAGGGACGGGTAGAGTCCTGTTATTTATAATAAAAACAACAGTTTTGCGGATATACGAGGCCGAGGGCGGCATCCAGACAGATTATCTGTCTTGCGAGATATGCGCGTTATTTGCATACAGACTAGGCAGGATATGATCGGGCCCGGTCGGACGAAGGCGCGGACGAGCCCCGGCCCGTCGCGCTCATTCGGAACGCGCCGGTCCGGGATTACGGCTTGGCGCGGCGCCCGGTCTGCCCCTAGCTGGCCGTGACCAAACCGGAGCCCTTGTCGATGCAGACCCCGCCTCAGACGCCGCCCAGGATGAACGCCACCGAGCAGGCCTATCAGGCGATCCGGAAGGAGATCCTCACCGGCAGGCTGGAGGAGGGGGAGCGGCTGACCGAAACCCGGCTCTCCGACGATCTCGGCATGAGCCGCACGCCCATCCGGGAGGCGATCGGGCGCCTGATCCTGGAGGGCTTCGTCGAGCGCCAGGGCGGCTACACCACCCGCGTCGCGCATTTCCCCGAGGACGAGGCCGAGCAGGTCTACGAGATCCGCCGTCTCGTGGAGTGCTATTCGGTCCAGCGCGCCGCCAAGCTCGCCACCGAGGAGGACATCGCCGCCCTGCGCGAGATCCACGCGCAGATGCGCCGCGACACGCCACCGGGGGATGAGGCCGCCTACGAGCGCCTGACCTCGGCCAACGAGGCGTTCCACCGCACCATCGTCGCCGCCGCCCGCTCGCCCCGGCTGACGGCGCTGATGACGACGGCGCTGGATGTCGGCATGGTGGTGCGGACATACAGCATGTTTTCGGCCCGCGACCTGGAGCGCAGCCTCGCTCACCATGCCGAGATAATCGAGGCCATCGAGGCGCGGGCGCCGGACTGGGCGGCGAGCGTGATGTCGGCGCATCTGCTGGCCGGAGCGTGGCGGGTGTCTGTGCGATCCGGCGGCCGCCGGACGGAGGGAGAGAAGGCCGATGACTGATCGCGTGCTGCGCTCGCTTCTGTTCACCCCCGCGACGCGGGTCGCGGCCTTCGACAAGGCGCTGGGCTCGGGCGCGGATTGCGTCTGCCTCGACCTCGAGGACGCGGTGCCGCCCGCGTCGAAGGCCGGGGCGCGGCCCGCCGCGCTCGACTGGCTGTCGGCGGGCGGGGAGGGGCCGTTGCGCGGCCTCCGGATCAACGCGCTGTCCACGGCCTTCGGGATGGCGGACATGGCGGACTTGGCGCGGGCCGCGCCGGGGGCGGGCCTCGTGATGCTGCCCAAGGTCGGCAGTGCGGAGGAGGTGCGGCTGGCCGCCGCCGTGCTGGACGAGGCGGGCAGCGGTCTGACGCTCGCCGCACTGGTCGAGAGCGCCGCGGGGCTCGCCGCGGTCGACGGCATCGCCGCCGCCTCGCCGCGGCTGACGGTGCTGGTCTTCGGCGGCGTCGACCTTTCGGCCGATCTGGGGGCGGACCCGGTGTCTGACACGATGCGCGTCGCGCGCGCCCGGATCGTGCAGGCGGCCAGGGCGGCCGGGCGCGACGTGCTGGACGTGCCGGAGCTGGCGTTCCGCGATCTCGACGGGGTCGCCCGTGCGGCGCGGCTGGCCGCGCGCGAGGGGTTCACCGGCAAGGCCGCGATCCATCCCGCCAACGTGGCCGCCATCAACGACGCGTTCACGCCCGATGCCGAGGCCATCGCCGAGGCGCGCCGCGTGGTCGAGGCCTTCGAGGCCGCGCCCTCGGGGCTCGCGGAACTGGACGGCAAGCTGATCGAGGCGCCGGTGGTGAAGGCCATGCGCGGCCGGCTCGCCCGTGCCCGTGCGGCGGGGGTGCTGTGAGCGATCCCTTCGACCGGGCGGAGGCGCGCGACGCGGGCGTGGGCTTCCTTGAGGAGGGCGCCGTCAGCCTGCCAGTGGACCGGGAGGCGCCGCGGATCGAGGGGCCTTTGTCGGGGCTGACGGTCGGGTTGAAGTCGAACATCCGCGTCGCGGGTCAGGCCTGGACCGCGGGGATCGGCGCGCGCCGGGAGGCGGTCGCGGAGACGGACGCAGAGATCGTTGCGCGGCTGCGCGGGGCGGGGGCCGCGATCCTGTCGCGGCTCAGGATGGACGAGGGCGCGCTGGGGGCGGCCACCGACAACCCGCATTTCGGGCGCTGCGAAAATCCCGCCTGGCCCGGCCACAGCCCCGGCGGCTCGTCGGGCGGGTCGGCCGCGGCGGTGGCGGCGGGCGCGGCCGAGGCGGCTCTGGGGACCGACACGCTGGGCTCGGTCCGCATCCCAGCGGCCTATTGCGGGCTCTGGGGGCTGAAGCTGGGGCCGGGGCGGGTGGCGATGGAGGGGGTGTTTCCGCTGGCGCCGAGCCTCGATTCCGTCGGCATCCTCGCGGCCGGGCGGGACCCGATCCGCACGCTGCTGGACGTGCTCGTGCCCGGCGAGGCGCGGACCCTGGAGGGCTGGGCCTCCGGTATTCCAGCCGAGGGCCTGACGCCCGAAATCGCGCAGTTCCTCGAGCGCTGCGCAGGCGTTCTGGACGAGATGCTGGGGCGGCCTTCGGCGATGCCGGTGCCGGACCTTCCCGCCTTGCGCGCCGAGGCCTTCCTTCTGACCGAGATCGAGGCGGTGAAGACGCTCGGGGCCGAAGCGGGGCTCAGCCCCGGCCTCTCCCGGCTGATCGACTACGGACGCAGGGTCGCGCCGGAGCGGGCGGCGGCGGTGCGGGATCGTCTGGCAGAGGCGGGGGCGGAGGTGCGGGCAGGTCTCGGTGCGGGCACCGCGCTCCTGTTGCCGACCGTCGCGGCGCCGGCCTTCGCCTGGGGAGAGACGCCGCCGCGCGGGCAGGCGGACTTCACGGCGCTGGCCAACGTGGCCGGCTGCCCGGCGCTGGCGATCCCCGCGCCGAGGGCGCGACCCCCGGTCTCGGCCCAGCTAGTCGGTCCGCCGGGGAGCGAGCGGGCGCTGCTGGACCTCGGCGCGCGGCTGAGCGCAGGGCTGTAGGTCTCGCCGCCCAGCTCGGACCCGGTCGCACGGGGCGTCCCGTCGCCGGACACTGAGCCTGGCGATCCGACCTACCGCCATCGGCCCCGTCAGGCCTGGCGGTCGGCCGGAGCGGCCCGATCCGGCCTGCGCCCAAGGCGCTACCCGCCTGCCTTCGCCATGTCCTCCGGCGTCCCGGAGAACAGCGCCGCGTGTTCGGCGCGCAGCGCGTTCTTCTGGACCTTGCCCATGGTGTTGCGCGGCAGCGCGTCGCGCAGGAGGTAGTGCTTCGGGCGCTTGTAGTTGGCGAGTTGCGACCGGACCGCCCCGGCGATGGCGTCGAGATCCGGCGCGGCGCCGGGCTCGGGCACGACGACGGCCACCACGCCTTCGCCGAAATCGGGATGGGGCAGGCCGATGACGGCGGATTCCGAAACGCCCGGCTGGTCGTCGAGCACGGCTTCCACCTCGCGGGGATAGACGTTGTAGCCGCCGGTGATGATGAGGTCCTTCTGGCGCCCGACAATGGTGACGTAGCCGTCCGCGCTGACCACGCCCAGGTCGCCGGTGATGAACCAGCCGTCGGCGCGAAGTTCTTCCGCGGTCTTCTCGGGCATCTGCCAGTAGCCCTTGAAGACGTTGGGCCCGCGGACCTCGATCATGCCGGTCTCGCCCTCGGGCAGCGGGGCGGCCGTTTCGGGATCGGTCACGCGCAGCTCGACCCCCGGCAGGGGGCGGCCCACCGTCCCGGCCCGGCGGTCGCCGTCATAGGGGTTCGAGGTGTTCATGCCGGTTTCGGTCATGCCGTAGCGTTCGAGGATCGCATGGCCGGTGCGGGCGCGGAAGGCGTCATGCGTCTCGGCCAGGAGCGGCGCACTGCCCGAGGTGAAGAGCCGCATGTGCCCCGCGACCTCGCGGGTGAAGGCCTCGTCGGCCAGCAGGCGCGTGTAGAAGGTCGGCACGCCCATCATCACGCTGGCCCGCGGAAGCGCGGCGATCACCGCGCCCGCGTCGAAGCCGGGCTGCCAGATCATCGACGCACCCGCGGCCATGGCGACGTTGCACGCCACGAACAGGCCGTGGGCGTGGAAGATCGGCAGGGCGTGGAGCAGCACGTCGTCCGAGGTGAAGCGCCAGCAGGCCATCAGCGTCCGGGCGTTGGAGACGAGGTTGTCATGGCTCAGCATCGCGCCCTTCGACCGCCCCGTCGTGCCGGAGGTATAGAGCAGGCAGGCGAGGTCGTCGCCCGAGCAAGGCTCGGGCGCATCGGTCGGGGTCGCGTCCGCCAGCGCCTCGGTCAGGCTGCCCGCGCCCTCGGCGTCGAGCGTGAGGATCGTCGCGCCGGCTTCGCGCGCGGGCTGGCCCAGCGCGGCCTCGGCCGAAGGGTCGACGACGACCAGCTTGGGAGAGGCGTCGCCGATGAAATAGGCCATCTCGTCGGGCGTGTAGGCGGTGTTGAGCGGCAGCACGATCACCCCCGCCCGGACGCAGCCGAGATAGAGCGCCAGCGCCTCGGGCGACTTGGCGGTCTGCATCGCCAGCCGGTCGCCGCGGCCGAGGCCCCGCGCGCGCAGAAGGCCCGCGACGCGCGCGGCGCTTGCGTCCATCGCGGCATAGGTGACGACCCCGTCGCCCGCGAGGTGCAGGAGCGGCGCCGCGCTGTCGGCGCGTGCGCCCAGCAGCATGTCGTAGAGAGGATTGGTCATTCCTTGATCTCCCATCTAGCGGCTGGCCGCGCGAAGCGTGACCGTCATCGCCGTGAACCCGTCCGGCGTCCGTGCCCAGAGCATGGCGCCTTCCTCGGTCTCGTGCCCCTCGATCACGAAGGACTCCGTCCCGAAGAGAGGGCGCATCGCCCGGATGTCGAACGACGCGAGCGGCCGTCCGCCCAGGTGCCCGAGGCCCAGATCGACCAGGAGCGTCGCCGTCAAGGGGCCGTGGAAGACGAGGCCCGGATAGCCCTCGACGTCGCGCGCGTAGTCGGCGTCGTAATGGATGCGGTGCCCGTAGAAGATCAGCGCCGAGTAGCGGAACAACAGCACCGGGTCCGGCGCGATCACCCGCGAGAAGGTCGCGCCTTCGGGCGCCGGCCGGCCCGGCGGCGGCGGGGCGCCGGGGGCGGGCGGATCGCGGTAGACGATGTCCTGCGTCTCGCGCAGGCGATGCTCGCCCTCGACGGTGAAGTCGTGGTCGACCGTCACGAAGCAGAGCCTGCCCGACCGGCCCTCCTTCCGCTCGACGGCGCGGATGGTGGAGGTCTTGACCGCCCGCTCGCCCAGCCGCAGGGGCTTCGCGATCTCGACCCGGCCACCGGCCCACATCCGGCGCGGCAGGCCGAAATCGGGGATGAAGCGGCCCAGCCGCTCGTGCCCGTCGGGGCCGAGCTCCGAGGCGCGGATCTGCGGGTTGAAGTAGAGGTAGTGCCAGAAAGGGGGCAGCGGGTCGCCTTCGGTGAGCGTGGGCTCCCGGTCGAGGGTCAGCTGCATCAGCCGCGCCTGCCGGAGGTCGAGCCGGTCCTCGGCGCTCTCGCTGCGGCCCACGGCATCCTGGTTGGTCATGCTCAGCGTCCCTCGAACCGTGGCTTGCGCTTCTCTGCGAAGGCGCGCTGGCCCTCGCGGTAGTCGGCGCTGTCGAAGCAGGCGGCGACGAGCGCGTCGACGCGGGCGCGGTCGGGGGCGGGGCGGTCCAACTCGACCAGCGCAGCCTTGGCGGCGCGCTGGGTCAGAGGGGCGTTCGCGTCGAGCGTGTCGACATAGGCGCGCGCCTCCTCCTCGAAGGTCTCGGCAGGCCAGACCCGGTCGCAGAGCCCCTTGGCCAGCGCCTCGGCGGCGTCCAGCTTCCGGCCCGAGAACAGCAGATCCGCCGTCACCGCATGGCTGAGCCTTCGGCGCAGCGCCGCCACCCCGTCATAGCCGTAGCCGAGCCCCAGCTTGGCCGGCGTGATCGCGAAGCGCGCATCCTCCCGCGCGAGGCGCAGGTCGCAGCGCAGCGCCAGCGCCAGCCCGCCGCCGACGCACCAGCCCCGAACCAGTGCTACGGTCGGGATCGGCAGCGATTCCAGCGCGTCCTCGGCCCGCTTCACGGCGTCGTTGTAGCGTCGGGACGAGGTCGCGTCCGCGCGTGTCTCGCCGAACTCGGAGATGTCGGCGCCCGCGACGAAGGCGCGCTCGCCGCCGCCCTCCAGCGTGACGAGGCCGAGCGTGTCATCCCCCGCGAGCCTCAGGCAGAGGTCGCCCAGCGCCTCCCACATGGCCAGCCGCATCGCGTTCAGCTTGCCGGGGTTGCGCAGCACGATGGCCGCGCGGCGCCCCGTCCGGGTCAGGGTCACGCCGCCCTCGGCCAGGCTTTCGGTCACGAGCCCGTCCATTGGCCGCCCCCGTCCATGTCGATCACGGTCCCGTTCAGGTAGGTGACCTTCGGCGAGGCGAGCATCACCGCCAGCGCCGCGATCTCTTCCGGGTTGGCCGGGCGTCCATAGGGGAAGCGGGCCGGGTCCATCTTCTCGCGCCAGCGGCTTTCGTCGCCCCATTCGGCGGCGGCGCGGCGCTTCATCATCTCCGTCATGCGGTCGGTGAGCGTGGGGGACGGGTTGATGCCGAAGACGCGCAGCCCCTCGGCCTGCGCCTCGGCGCCCAGCGCATGGGTGAAGCCGATCAGCGCCGCGTTCGCCGCCGCGCCCGAGATGTAGGAGGCGCGGTTCGCCCGCCCGCCCATGCCGATGATGTTGACGATCGTGCCGGAGCCCCGTTCGGCCATCTTCGGCTGGAAGATCTGGCAGAGATGGATGTAGCCGAAGACCTTGAGCGCCCAGTCCTGCTGGATCTGGTCGATCGTCAGGTCGCGCAGCCGCCCGGCGCGGATCGCGCCCGCGTTGTTGACCAGCACGTCGGGCACGTCTTCGGCCAGCGCCTCGCGGTCGGCGGCCAGCGACAGGTCCGCCGCCCGCACCGCGACCCGGCCCGGGGCCTGCGCGTCGAGCGCGGCGCAGGTCTCTTCCAAGCGGTCGGGATCGCGCGCGACCAGGGTCACGCGGGCCCCCTCGGCGAGGAAGGCCTCGGCCGTGGCGCGGCCGATCCCCTTCGACCCGCCGGTTATCAGGGCGTGCTTGCCGCCGAGCTCAAGATCCATCGGTGCCTCGCGGGTAGTACTGGATTTCGAAGAAGATGCAGCCTTCGGGCGACGTGAACGGCCCGTGCTCGGTGCCCGGCGGGCGGCAGGCATAGGCGGGCGGGGCGAAGGCCGTGCCCCCCTGGCCTTGCGCGTTGCAGCCGGCGATCAGCATGCCCGAGAGCAGGTAGACCTCCTCCCAGTAGTCGTGGACGAAGATGTTCGGGGCGACGGCGCCGGGCAGGAAGCGGATGAGCCGGGTGCGCACGCCGGTCTTCGCCGTCTCGTCGAGTGCGCCGGAGAGCATCTTCTGTTCGACGCCGGGGGCGCCGCCGGGCACCTGCTCCCACCCGGAGAGCAGGTCGAAGGCGTGGAAGGGGACTGCGGGCTTGAGCTGCATGTCAGGCGGTCTCTCTCTCGGGGGTCGTGGCGTTGGACAGGGCGCGGGCGAGCGCCCCCGCATCGGGTGCGTCGGGCAGGGCGAGAAGCGTCTCGGCAAGGCGGTCGGCCAGCGCGGCCGGCACGCCGCCATGGCGCGCGTTGGCGTCGAACTTGGTGCGGATTTCGGCCTCGGACAGGGGAGCCTCGGGGTCGCCCGGCGCGGCGTCGCAGCGGGCCTCGATCCGGCGGCCCTGCGCGTCCTCGGCGATCAGTGTCGCGCCGTAGGCGGCGGGGAAGGCCGCGTCCCGGGCCTCGTCGGTGACGAGGGTGACGCGCGCACGGAGCGCCGCGACCTCGGCATCGGCACGGGCCGCCGCGCCGAAATCCGCGATGCCGGGCGCGCCGCGCAGCAGGGTGACGGCAACCGCGTGCTGCAGGCTGAACCGTGCCGCGTCGTCCGTCTCGGGCTCGGGCGCGTCACAGAAGGCGATGGCGGCGCCGTAGGTGCGAAGCTCCAGCGCCGTCGGCGGCCCGTCGAGCCTGCCGCGCAGGTCCAGCGCGGCGGCGATGGCCGGGTGGGTATGGCGGCAGGCGGGCCAAGGCTTGAAGCTGACCTCTTCGATGCCCCACCGCTCCGTCGGGGCGGCCAGCGTTCCGGGGTCGGCCTTCGGATAGAAGCTGGCGAAGAAGCCCAGCGGGCCGGTCAGGATGCGGCGCGGGCCGGCGAACCCCGCCGCCGCCAGCCGGGCCGAGAGCACGCCCGCCCGGGCCGCGTGGGCGCAGGCGAGCTGCTTCGAGAAGCCGGGCTCCAGCCGGCATTGCCAGATCCCCGCCGCCTGCATCCCCGCCTGCGCCAGCGCGTCGGCCATGCCGGTTCCGTCCAGCCCCTCCAGTTCGGCGGCGGCGATGGCCGCGCCGAAGACGCCGCAGGTGCCCGAGTTGTAGAAGGGGGTGTAGCCGCCCGAGGCCGCGACGCGCCCGATCCGTATCGCGGCCTCGTAGCCCCGCACGACCGCGTCGAGCAATGCCGAGCCGGTGGTGTCGCGGCGCAGGCCCACCGCCAGAGCGGCGGGGCAGATCGTGTCGCCCGCGTGCAGGATCGCGGCGCGGTGGAGGTCGTCCATCTCCAGCACGTTGCCCAGCGCCCCGGCGGCGAAGGCCGCGTCCTGCGCGGAAGGCGCGTGGGACAGCTGGGCCATGGGATCGCGAAAGCCCAGCGCCCGGCCCATTGCCCGCGCGGCAGGCTCGTTCCGGGCCGCGAGCGCGCAGCCGGTCCAGTCGAGAAGCGTCCAGCAGGCGCGCGCGCGGGCCGCCGCGTCGATGGGGCGGCGGCAGAGCCGGAGAAGCTGCGACTCGGGAGGTTCGGAGGGGGCGCTGTTTTGCATGCAGATTGTCTGTCACCTGCCTGATCCTTCCGCCATCGGGGGAGAAAAATCAAGCGTTCAGGGGCGGAATATCGTTCCGATACCCGTAGCCTGTCCGGGAAGCTCCTGAGATCGCAGGTCTTCATGCTTTGGCCTATCTGCATACAAAAACGGTTGCAATCTACGGTGCCTCGGACATACTCGTGCCACGCGCGCCGATGCCGCTCCCCGACTGTTGGGGATGTCCGGCCGACCCGACGGCAAGATCGGGATGCGCCTCCGACTGACACCGCCCGTCGCCGGGCGCACCAACGGGAGAGTGTGATGAACCAGACAGACTTCAACCGCCGCCAGGTCATGGCCCTGCTGGGCGCCGCTTCGGCCGCGGGCCTTGCCGGACCCGTTCGCGCGCAGGACGCCGCGCTCAAGCTCTGGGCGCCGGGCATCGCGCGGGTGGGCGCCGAGGACTGGTCCGACATGGAGGCGCAGGCCGGCATCTCGATCAATGCCATCGCCAAGTCCGCCCGCGCCGACGAATCGATCCAGAAGATGGTCGTGGGCGACGGCAACGCCCTCTACGACGCGATGACCGACAATGGCGGCGGCATGGAGGACGCGCTGGCCAGCCAGGGGGCCATCGCCGAGCTGGATGTCTCGCGCATTCCCAATTGGTCGAACATGCTGACGGTCTACAAGGAGGGCGAGACCTCGGGCGACACGGTGCGCCACGACGGCAAGGTCTATGCTGTGCCCTATATCTCCAACGCCGACAGCCTCGCCTTCAATTACGACGTCATCGGCGAGGAGCTGACGAGCTGGGAGGCCTTGTTCGACAGCCAGTTCCGCGGCCGCGCGGCGATGCAGAACGATTTCGGCCCGACGCTGACCAATACCGCGATCTATCTCAAGCAGTCGGGCAAGGGTTCCATCGACAATCCGTCCGACATGACCGAGGACGAGGTGCGCCAGGTCGCCGAGTTCCTCATCGACCTGAAGAAGAAGGGCCATTTCCGCACGTTCTGGGACGGCGTGCAGAACGGCACGGACCTGCTGTCGTCGGAGGAGGTGCTGGTCTCCTCGACCTGGGAGGTCGTCCAGATCCTCGCCGCCCGCACCAACGGGCAGGACATTCGCTACGGCACGATGAAGGAGGGCCACCAGGCCTGGAACAACATCCTCATGCTGACCCGCGGCGGCAAGGAGCGGGGGATGGAGGACGCGTTCTACAGCCTCGCCAATGTCTACCTGTCGCCCTGGTTCGGCGCGCGCACGCTGGCGGGGCTGGGCTTCACGCCGCAGATGGAGGGGGTGAACGAGTATATCGACGCCCATCCGGAGGAGTTCGGGGAGGACGTGAAGGCCCTGCTGGCCGATCGGCTGGCCCGCAAGGAGGCGCGGCGCTCCAACCCGGGCAACGCCTGGCAGAACGTCTTCCCGACCAACATCCGTGCCTATCAGGACTGGTGGGCCCGGGTGCAGGCGGCCTGAGCGGCGTGACCGCCGCCGCCTCCGAGACCGTCGGCGGGACCCGCCCCGCCGCGCGACCGCGCGCTTCGGCCTCGGAGGCGCTTGGGCGGTGGGCCTTCCGCCTGCCGCTGATCTTCATGCTGGTCTTCTTCGCCCTGCCAATGGCGATGACGGTCGTGTTCTCGCTCTTCGAGCGGACGATGTTCTGGATGGAGCCGGGCTTCACGCTTTTCTCCTACGAGAACTTCTTCTTCTCGGCGCGGCTGACGAACTTCCTCGAGTCGATGAAGTATTCCGCCATCGCGGTCGCGATCTGCTTCGTCCTTGGCTTCCCGATCGCCGTCTTCGTGCGGCGGTCGGTCCCGCAGGTGGCGCAGCACCGGGTAATCCTGCTGTTCATCCTGCCCTTCATGGTGTCCGAGATCATCCGAGTCTTCGCCCTGCGCCCCGTGCTGCAGCGCAACGGGCTGGTGAACACGACGCTCCAGAACCTCGGGATCATCGACGAGCCGATCACTGCGCTGCTCTACACCCATACCGGCGTCGTCATCGGCGAGGTCCTGTCCTTCCTGCCCTTCATCGTCTTCTCGGGCTTCCTCGCCATGGAGGCGGTGCCGAAATACATCTTCGAGGTCTGCGACGACCTGGGCGTCGGGCCCTGGCGACGCTTCGTCGACGTGATCCTGCCGCTGGCCGCGCCGGGGATCTTCGCGGGCTCGGTCTTCATCTTCGTCAACGGGCTGGGGGTGGCGCTGCTGCCGAACATCCTGGGCGGGGCAGGGGCGGTGAACGCCGGGCTGATTGCGACGCAGGCGATCACGGCGCTCGACTTCCCTCTCGCCATGGCGGTCAGCGCGATCATGATGGCGACGCTGATGGCGCTGCTCTGGATCGGGCACCGCGTCTTCGACCTGACCCGCATCCTGACCCCGCTGAGCTGACGCATGGACGACTACGCCAATCCCTGGCTGCACCGGCTGAAATGGGCCTACCTGCTGCTGGTCGTGCTGACGCTGATGGCGCCGGTGCTCTATGTCATGTGGATTTCGTTCAACGCGAACGGGTTCGGGGCCAATGCCTACGACTTCACCTGGAAGTGGTACGGGCTGATCCTGTCGGACGCGCAGCTGATCGGCGCGCTGCGCTGGACGCTGGCATTGGCTTTGGTCGTGACCGCGATCACCGTGCCGATGGCTCTGGTCGCGGCCAAGCACTACAAGGCCACGCGCAACAAGCTGTTCCCGGTCTTCCTGCTTCTGGCGCCCCTGTTCGTGCCGCCGGACATCCTGGGCTCGGCGCTGCTGGTGTCGTTCAAGAACGCGAACCTCGCCTTCGTCTGGCTGGGCGACCGGCTCGGGACCGAGGCCTTCGACGCCTGGTTCCGCCTGTCCTTCCTGACGGCGGTGATCGGGCTGGTGATCTACACCATGCCCTATGCCTTCGTCGTCATCCTCATCACCATGGGCCGCTACCGCGCCGAGCAGACCGAGGCGGCCCGCGCCTGTGGCGCGAATGGCTGGCGCGCATTCCGGGACATCGAGTTTCCGCAGATCCGCCCCGGCGTGCTGTCGGCCTGCGCCTTCACGGTGATCCTCGTCTTCAACGAATACACGCGGACCAGCCTGCTGAAAGGCGGGTTCGACACGTTCACCACCGTGCTCATCAGCCAGATGCTCAACACCGGCATGTCCGGCCAGAGCTATGCCATGTCGGCGATGGTCAGCTTCGTCGCCATCGCGGTGATCGGCACGATCATCCTCGTCACCCTGATCCGGTCCGAGGCGCTGGCCCGCGAGGCGCGGGCGAAGGCCGAGCCGGTGATGTCATGATCCGCGGAGCCACGCCATGCTAGACCGAACCGCCGCGCCGGCCGTCGAGGTGCGCGGCCTGACCAAGACCTATGGCCCGGTGACCGCGCTGCGCGACGTCAGCGTGTCGATCGCCGCCGGGGAGTACTTCGTCCTGCTGGGCCCGTCGGGCGGCGGAAAGACGACGCTCCTGCGGGCCATCGGGGGCTTCCACCGGCCCACGGCGGGCGAGATCCTGCTGCACGGGAAGGAGGTCGGCCACTTGCCGCCGGACAAGCGCCCGACGACGATGGTGTTCCAGGCCTATGCCCTGTTCCCGCACATGAGCGTGGCGCAGAATGTAGGATACGGGCTGAAGGTCGCGGGGCTGCCCAAGGCGCAGATCGCCGACAAGGTCGCGCAGGCGCTGGAGATGGTCAGCCTTTCGCCCTTCGCCGACCGCCGTCCGCACGAGCTGTCGGGCGGGCAGCAGCAGCGGGTGCAGCTGGCCCGGGCCTTCGTGTTGGACCGCGACATCCTGCTTCTGGACGAGCCGCTGGCCGCGCTCGACGCGCAGCTCAGGAAGGACATGTGCCTGGAGTTGAAGCACCTGCAGGAGAAGGTGGGCATCACCTTCATCCACGTGACCCACAACCAGGAGGAGGCGATGACGGTGGCCGACCGCATCGCCCTGATCGCCAACGGCGACCTGGTGGAATACGGCGGCGCCCGCGACATCTACCGCGCCCCCGACAAGGCCTTCACCGCCGGCTTCGTGGGCGAGAACAACCTGCTGGCGGGCCGCGTCGCCGGCCTGTCCGGCGATTCCGTCGCCGTGGACGTGGCCGATGCGCGGCTCCGGATCGACCGGCGCGGTCTCCGCGTCGCCGAGGGGCAGGAGGTCACGCTGTCGATCCGCTCCGAGGCGGTCCGGCTCTCGCGCGACACCGGACATCTCGAGGGGCAGTCCATCGCCGGCACCTATACCGAGTCGGTCTATCTGGGTCTGACGACCTCGCACCGCGTGCGCCTGTCCGACGGCACGGAAATGGTCGCGCGCGAGATATCGGAGCGGGACGACGCGCCCGCCCCCGGAACGCCGGTCGTCCTGTCCTGGGCGCCCGGCACCGCCCGCCTGCACGTGGAGTAGCTGCAATGGAGTCGAACCCCCGCATCCCCTTCCGCCTGTCGTCGGACCGGCCCCCGCTGGAGGGCCCGGACGGCAAGCGGCTGATCGTCCATGTCGCGATGAACATCGAGTACTGGCCGATCGAGCGCCCGATGCCGCGCGGGATCATTCCCGCCCCCCACGGCGCGCAGCCCGCGCCGCCGGACGTGCCCAACTTCTCCTGGGTGGAATACGGGATGCGCTGCGGGATGCCGCGGATGCTCGACATGCTTTCGCGCAAGGGCATCGCCGCCTCGGCCTTCGTCAACGCGCAGGTGGCGGACGTCTATCCGTCGCTCATGGCCGCCGTGATCGATGCCGGGTGGGAGCTGGTCGGCCACGGCTGGTTCCAGCAATCGCTCAAGCAGGTGGAGGACGAGGCCGACACGATCCGCCGCTCGCTCGACCGGCTGGAGAAGGCGGGCGGCAAGCGGCCCCGCGCCTGGCTGGGGCCGGGGCTGGGCGAGACGGCGGACACGCCCGACCTGCTGCGCGCCGAGGGGATCGAGTTCCTGCACGACTGGGTGCTGGACGACCTGCCGACCTGGATCCGCACGAAGCACGGGCCGATGATCGGGCTGCCCTACACCTTCGAGCTGAACGACGTGCCGGTCTACGCGATCCAGAACGGGTCGACCGACGAGTATCTGAAGCGCGTCGAGGCGACGCTGGCGGTTTTCGAGCGGGAGCTGCGCGACCAGCCCCGGGTGCTGACGCTGGCGCTGCATCCCCACATCATCGGCGTGCCCCATGTCGCGCATTTCTTCGAGCAGGCGCTGGACCTTCTGCTCGCGCGCGACGACACGGTCTTCATGACATCCAGCCCGATGGGCGAGTGGTTCGCCGCCGCCGACCCGCACGGGGCGGAGACGGTGCGATGACCGGGCCTTCGACCGCTCTGCGCGACCTCAAGGTGCTGGACCTGACGCGGGTGCGCGCCGGGCCGACCTGCTGCCGCGTGCTGGCGGATTTCGGCGCGGACGTCATCAAGATCGAGGCCCCGGCAGGCAAGGACCCCTCGGCCGGGGTCAGCGGGGCGCGGCACGGCTACGACATGCTTAACCTGCACCGCAACAAGCGGTCGCTGACGCTGGACCTCAAGTCCGACGAGGGGCGCGCGCTGTTCCTGAAGCTGACGGAGGGCGCCGACGTCGTGGTCGAGAACTTCCGTCCCGACGTGAAGGACCGGCTGGGGATCGCCTATGACGACCTCGCCGCCGTAAATCCGCGGATCATTCTCGCCTCGATCTCGGGCTTCGGGCAGGACGGGCCCTACGCGAAGCGCGCTGGCTTCGACCAGATCGCGCAGGGCATGGGCGGGCTGATGGGCGTGACCGGTGACCCGGACGGGCCGCCGATGCGGGCCGGGACCGCCGTCGCCGACCTGACCTCGGGGCTCTATGCCGCGCTCGGCATCTTCGTCGCCTTGCAGGAACGCGCGGTCTCGGGCAGGGGCCAATGGGTGCAATCCTCGCTGCTCGGTGCGCAGATCGCGATGATGGACTTCCAGGCCGCCCGCTACCTGATCGACGGAGAGGTCCCCGGCTCGACCGGGAACGACCATCCGACCGTCACGCCGATGGGCGTGGTAGCCACGAAGGATGGCCACCTGAACCTCGGGGTGGGCAGCGACGCGCAGTGGCGCGCCTTCTGCGAGCTGATCGGCAAGCCCGACTGGGGCACCGACCCGGCATATGCCACCAACGAGGCCCGCAGCGAGCGCCGCTCCGAAGTCTGGGACATGCTTGCGCCCGTCTTCGCGGAGCGCACGACCGCCGACTGGGTCGAGGCGCTGGAGGCGGCGTCCGTCCCCGCCGGTCCGATCTACCGCATGGACGAGGTCTTCGCCGACGCGCAGGTGCGCCATCTCGGCATGGCCGCCGCCGTCCAACATCCCGTGCGCGGCGAGACCCGTCTCGTCGCCCAACCCGTCCACCTGTCGCGCACGCCGGCCGCGATCCACGTCTCCGCCCCCGATGCCGGGGCCCATTCCGACGCCATCCTGGCCGATCTCGGCCTGTCGGAGGACGAGATCGCCGCCTTGCGCGACAAGGCCGTCATCTAGAGGACACGCCATGAACCACCACGACCCGAACGCCATCACGATGCCCGTCGCCCCGGCCTGGGGCGACATCCGCGACGCGGTCGGCCGGCTCTGCGAGGATTTCCCGAACGAGTACTGGCTGAAGCTCGACAAGGCCGACGCCTATCCGCACGATTTCGTGCAGGCGCTGACGGAGTCCGGCTTCCTCGCCGCGCTGATCCCGGAGGAATACGGCGGCTCGGGCCTGCCGCTTTCCGCCGCGGGCGCGGTGCTGGAGACGATCCACGCCAAGGGCTGCAACGCCGCCGCCTGCCACGCGCAGATGTACACGATGGGGACGGTGCTCAAGCACGGCTCGGAAGAGCAGAAGAAGAAGTACCTGCCGAAGATTGCGAGCGGAGAGCTGCGCCTGCAGGCCTTCGGCGTGACCGAGCCCACGACCGGCAGCGACACGACCCAGCTGAAGACCAAGGCCGAGAAGACCGACCGGGGCACCTATGTCGTCAACGGCCAGAAGGTCTGGACCAGCCGTGCGCTCGAATCGGACCTGATGCTGCTGCTTGCCCGGACCACGCCCGCGGCCGAGTGCCGGAAGCGGTCCGACGGGATATCCGCCTTCCTCATCGACATGAACGAGGCGAAGGAGAACGGGCTCTCGCTGTCGAAGATCGACGCGATGATCAACCACAACTCCTGCGAGTGCTTCTTCGACAATGTCGAGATCCCCGCCGACACGCTGGTCGGCGAGGAGGGGAAGGGCTTCCGCTACATCGTCGACAGCATGAACGCCGAGCGGGTGCTGATCGCCTACGAGTGCATCGGCGACGCGAAGTTCTTCATCGGGAAGGCTTGCGAGTACGCGAACGACCGGGAGGTCTTCGGAGGGCCCATCGGCGCCAACCAGGGCATCCAGTTCCCCATCGCGCAGGCATACGCTCAGGCGCAGGCGGCGGAGTTGATGGTGACCAAGGCCGCCGCCCTGTTCGACGCGGGCGAGAAGGCTGGGGCCGAGGCGAACATGGCCAAGCTGCTGGCCGCCGACGCCTCCTGGGCCGCCGCCGAGGTCTGCATGCAGGTCTATGGCGGCTTCGCCTTCGCCCGCGAATACGGGATTGAGCGCAAGTGGCGCGAGGCGCGGCTCTACCAGACGGCGCCGATCTCGAAGAACATGATCTTCGGCTATCTGGGCCAGCACGTCCTCGGCCTGCCAAGGAGTTATTGACGCGGGGTCCCCCGCGCCAACACAGTGCGAACCATCAATGACGGGCACCAAGCCCGCATCCACAACCGACGGGAGAACAACATGAAAGCCTTTGCATCCCTGGCCGCCGCCCTGCTGATGGGCACCGCGGCCGTCGCCCAGACCAACTGGGACATGGCGACGCCCTATCCGGACTCGGAGTTCCATACCCGCAACATCCAGCAATTCGCCCAGGACGTGTCCGAGGCGACGGGCGGCGATCTGAACATCACCGTCCATTCCGGCGCCTCGCTGTTCAAGCATCCGGAGATCAAGCGCTCGGTCCAGAACCAGTTCGTGCCGATGGGCGAGGTGCTGATGGCGAACCTCTTCAACGAGGACCCGATCTTCGGCGCCGACAACATCCCCTTCATCGCCACCACCTACGACGAGGCCAAGGCGCTCTGGGACGCGCAGCGCCCGCTGGTCGAGGAGAAGCTGGCCGAGGACGGCATCCGTCTTCTCTATGCGGTGCCGTGGCCGGGGCAGGGGTTCTATACGAACAAGGAGCTGACCTCGGGCAGCGACCTGGAGGGGATGCGCTTCCGCACCTACAACGCGACGACCGCGCGGATGGCCGAGCTGATGAACGCCTCGCCCACCACCATAGAGGCGGTGGAGATCCCGCAGGCCTTCTCGACCGGCATCGTCGACGCGATGGTGACCTCGGGCGCGACGGGCGTGAACACCAAGGCCTGGGACTTCACCGACGAGTTCTACGACCTTCAGGCCTGGATGCCGAAGAACATGATCATCGTGAACGAGGCCGCCTTCTCGGGCCTGCCCGAGGAGCAGCAGCAGGCGATCCTCGACGCCGCCGCCGCCGCCGAGACCCGCGGCTGGGAGATGAGCGAGGAGGTCGCGCAATCCTCCGTCGCGACGCTGGGCGAGAACATGACCGTGCGTCCCGTCCCCGAGGCCCTCGTCTCGGCCCTGGAAGAGGTCGGCCAGACCATGGCGCAGGAATGGGCCGAGAGCGTCGGCGAAGAGGCGCAGGCGATCCTCGACGCGGTGAACTGAGCCGCCCCTTCCGCGCATGATCCGCAGCCGCCTTTCGAGGCGGCTGCCCCTTTCGATCCAGCAGGAGGGCCCGGGCCCCATGCCGACACGCGCGCTCGACGCGATCTACCGCGCCGCCGGCGTCCTCGCGGGGATCTTCCTCGTCGCCATCTGCGTCATCGTCTGCGCCCAGATCGTGGCGCGCCAGTTCCAGGCGATCATCCCCTCGGCGGACCAGTTCGCTGGCTTCTGCCTTGCCGCGACCTCCTTCCTGGGCCTCGCCTACAGCTTTCGCAGCGGCAGCCATATCCGCGTCACGCTGTTCGTGCGCGCGCTGGGCGGCACGGCCCAGCGGCTCGCGCTGATCGCGGCGCTGGGCATCGCGGCGGCGATCACCGGCGTGCTGGCCTGGCACACGGTCGCGATGGTCTGGCAGAACTTCAGCCGGGGCGAGGTCACCTCGGGCCTCGTCCCGGTCCCGCTCTGGCTGCCGCAGGCGGCGATGGCGATCGGGCTGGCCCTGTTCGCGCTGGCCGTGGTCGAGGATCTGGTCCGGGTACTGCTCGGCCATCCGCCCGAATTCGAGGCGGCCGAGGCCGCCAACGAGATCTCCGCCGAGCCGGTCGACGGCTCCGCCGACGCGCCCTGAAACGCTCCGAGAGGCGACTTCCATGGACCCGAACCTCGTCGCCCTCCTGCTGATCGGGCTGTTGCTCGCGCTGCTCGCGCTCGGCGTCTGGGTGGCGCTGGCGCTGACCATCGTCGGCTACCTCGGCATCGCCTGGTTCACCGGCGCGCCTGCGGGCGCGATCATGGCGACGACGATCTGGGGGCAGTCCTGGTCCTGGGCGCTGACGGCGCTGCCCTTGTTCATCTGGATGGGCGAGATCCTCTACCGCACGCGGCTCGCCGCCAGCATGTTCACGGGGCTGGCGCCCTGGTTGACCGGGCTGCCGGGGCAGCTTCTGCATGTGAACGTCGTGAGCTGCGGCCTCTTCGCCGCCGTCTCGGGCTCGTCGGCGGCGACCACGGCCACCATCGGCCGCATCACCATCCCGGAGCTGGAGAAGCGCGCCTACGACCAGCGGATGATCGTCGGCTCGCTCGCGGGCTCGGCCACGCTGGGCTTCCTCATCCCGCCCTCGATCATCCTGATCGTCTACGGCGTGGCGGCCGAGGTCTCGATCAGCCGCCTGTTCATCGCGGGCATCCTGCCGGGTCTGATGCTGATGGGCCTGTTCATGGGCTACATCATGCTCTGGTCGGCCTTCCACCGCGACCGCTTCCCGCCGAGGGAAGCGTCGATGCCGATGCTCCAGCGCCTGCGCGCCACGGCCGGGCTGTTCCCGATGATCGGGCTGATCGTCGTTGTGATCGGCTCGATCTATGCGGGCTTCGCCACCCCGACCGAGGCGGCGGCAGTGGGCGTCGTGGGGGCGCTGATCCTGTCGGCCCTGAGCGGGACGATGTCCTGGGCCTCGTTCCGTGACAGCGTCGAGGGCGCGACGAAGACGACCTGCATGATCACGCTGATCCTGGGCGGGGCGGCCTTCCTCTCGGTCGCGATGGGCTTCACCGGCATCCCGCGCACGCTTGCCGCCTGGGTCGGATCGTTCGAGCTGAGCCAGTTCCAGCTTCTGATCGCGCTGACGGTCCTGTTCATCGTGATGGGCTGCTTCCTCGACGGAATCTCCATCGTGGTGCTGACGGCTTCGGTCATCATGCCGATGGTGCAGGCGGCGGGAATCGACCTGATCTGGTTCGGCATCTACCTCGTCATCGTGATCGAGATGTCGCAGATCACGCCGCCGGTGGGGATCAACCTGTTCATCCTGCAGGCCATGACCCGCCACGACCTCTTGCAGGTGGCGAAGATGGCCTTCCCGTTCTTCCTGGTGCTGGTGCTGGCGACCTTCCTGCTGATCCTGTTCCCGGGGATCGCAACGTTGCTGCCGTCGCTGATGACGCGCGGCTAACCCCTTGGCGGGGCTTCGGATCTAGACTGAGGGAAGGTTGGCTCCGGCGGCAGGGATCGAACCTGCGACCAATTGATTAACGTTTTGGGTCCAGACGCCCGGATTTTCCACTAACCCTTTAAAAAGACAGGATAACAGAAAAATCCAGAACGGCTGAATATCGCCACAAATCGCCTCCTCGGACACCTCTCCGCGCACACTGTCCGAAAGGTGCCAGAACGGCTTGAAGGGATGAGCAGGAATGGACATCAAGGAACGGACCAGCCGGAACGATTACATCGTCAAGGACTACTAGGAGGGTCACGACGCGAAGAGGGGCTTTTTCTCAGAAGTGAGCTATGCCGGAATTTGGGTGACGCGTGCTGATCAGGCGGCGCGGTTTGCGGCGTCGCTGGTTGCGATGCCGTCTGTGAACTTGATCCCCTCGACGAGGAGAGGCAACTGGTTTGCGCCCGACAGGCGCCGCCAGGTCTTCGAGGCCGCGCGGATCAAGGTGAAGACCATGAGCTTCGCCCTCTTCTGGGACAGGGCGCCCTTGGTTCGCACGGTTCGATGCCGAACCGTGGCGAAGACGCTCTCGATTATTACCAGGCAGGGCATGTCTACATGCCCGAGATGGCGGATTGGCAGTTCGCAGATGGTCCCGGTGCCGGGCGGGGAAGTCGAAGAAGGCGAGCAGCGCGTTGCGGTCCTTCTCCAGGCAGGCTGCGGCTTTGTGATACTTGGTCCCATACCTGGCGGCGAAGGTCGTCATTGCGGCCTCGGCGTCGAGGCGGGTCTCGGCCTGCCCGCTGCCCGACAGTGCATTGCGCAGCAATGTCACGAAAGGGGGATCTCGCGCAGGTCGGCCTTCGCCGCCGGGGGGATCGACTTCGGAAGCTTGTTGAGCACGTTTGCTGTCTTGTGGACCCAGCATCTTTGGTGCCGCGTGTCCGGCCGAGCCTCGTCCACCGCCTTCCAGAACCCGAGCGCCCCGTCGCCCACGGCGATCTCGGGTGGCACGGACAGGCCGCGGGCCCTGAGGTCGGCGAGCAGCTCGCGCCAGCTTTGCGCGCTTTCGCGGGCGCCGACCTGGAAGCCGACGAGTTCCTTCTTTCCTTCCGGTGTCGCCCCGATCAGCACCAGCATGCATTCTGCGGCGGGCTCCATACGGGCCTGGAGGTAGACGCCATCGGCCCAGACGTGGACGTGGCGCCGGGCCGACAGGTCCCGGCCCTGCCAGCGCTCGTGGTCCGCCTTCCAGCCCGCCGTCAGCCGCGTGACCGCGCCGGGCGAGGGATTGGGCGCGTCAGGGCCGAGCAGCGCGGCCAATGCCTCCTGAAAGTCCCCCGGGGACACGCCGCGCAGGCAGAGAACCGGCAGAAGCGCCTCGAGGCTGCGAGACCGCCGCGCCCAGCGAGGCAGGATCGAGGAAGCGAACCGGACCCGGTCGGCGGGTCCCGCATCCGTGGCCCGGTCGCGCACCTTCGGTCGCCTGACCTCGAGCGCCCCGATCCCGGTCTGAATCGACCGCTCGGGGCCGTGTCCATGCCGGACGAGCCGCCGACGGCCGTCAGGCAACCTCTCGTCCGCATGGCGGTCCATGAACGCCTCGACCTCGGCCTCCAGCGCAGACGCAAGCATCCGGCGTGCCCCCTCGCGCGCGATCTCGGTCAGTAGATCGTCCACCGCGCCGGGCTGGCGCAGCGCGACAATGCTGGTATCTTCTTCCATGGCGTATCGCTCCCTTTCGGAGGTCCTGGCAGGCTTCAATCACCCGCCTCGATACGCCACCTTCTCAACCGCCATCACCCATCTTCGACCATAGCTCCGTCGCCCGCGGTTCCGGTCGATGGCCGGATGCCATCGGCACGACAGCGATGATTTAACGCCCAGGACTGTACTACGACTCCTTGTCGCCATGACGTCTAATGCATTCGGGTTTGCACGACCAAGCTCCACGCGCTCGCGGACCGCTGGTGCCGCCCCGTCCGGCTGATGCTCACGGGCGGCAACGTCGCCGACTGCATCGCCGCCAAGACGCTGCTGCAACGCCTCCCGCCCGACGCGCTCGTGGTGACCGGGGACAAGGGCTACGACAGCACCGCCGTGCGTGACCAGGTGAAGGCTCTCGGGGCTTTCCCCAACATCCCGCCGAGGCGCAACCGCAAGCGCCGCATCTTCTGGTGTCGGAACTTCTACCGCGACCGAAACGCCATCGAGCGCATGTTCGGACGGCTCAAGGACTTCCGACGCATCGCCACACGCTACGACCGCAGGGCCGACGCCTTCCTCTCCCCCGTCGCCCTCGCCGCAACCGTCACCTACTGGTTATGAGTCCGGAGCCTAGTACTACAGTTGCGCATTTTCAGCAGATGTGGCTCTTTGCGCTACGTGGAGCGGGAGTGGAGGGTTGGGCGATGGCATCTGCGGTCTTGGCAGGTGCGCTGGTGGACTGGCGTGCGGAG
>NZ_QPLJ01000003.1 GCF_003340555.1 Jannaschia formosa
GTCCGAAGTTGTCTGCCCAGGCCCTTCGAAGCTTCAGCCCCGTCGTTCCCTCCGGCTCCCAACCGCGCCCTCAGCGCCGCCGGTGAAGGGGGATTTACGGATGACACCGAAGACCCGCAAGGCCTTTTTCGCCCAAACATGTACTTTTTTTGAACGCGGCGCGAACATCGTTTATAGTCAGAGACTTGCGGGAAGATTTTTTCGGCGACGCGGCATGTCTGGCCGCTTGCGCCGTCTCGGATCCCCGACTCGCAAGGGAGAGATGCCCAACTCTTGGGCAGGTGACGCAGGGTCGGACAGGTCCCCCTGCCCTACCAGCGGCGAATCCAGAGCCCGCGCAGCCCCACCAGCAGCAGCGCCGCGGCGAGGTAGACCAGCGCCTCGGTCAGCCAGACCTTCTCCTGCATGACATGGTGGATGCCGCCGAGGATCACTGCCGGATAGACGAGCCGATGGAGACGCGCCCAGCCCGCCGCGCCGAGGCGCCTCATCGCGCCCTGCCAGCTGGTCGCGGCGAGGGGCAGCAGCATCACGAAGGCCGCGAAGCCGATGGTCAGATAGGGCCGCTTCACGATCTCGGAGCCGATCAGCCCCCAGCGCAGCTGCAGGTCCAGCAGCAGCCACACCGCGAAATGAAGCGACAGGTAGAGGACCGACAGAAGCCCCAGCGCCTTGCGGAACTTCACGAGGTTGATCCGCGCGAAGCGCAGCAGCGGCGTGACGACCAGCGAGGCGAGCAGGAACTGCAATCCGAGCTCGCCGAAGCCGTGAAGCAGCACGTCGACCCCGTCCGCGACCGCCGTGACCCCGTTCCAGGCGACGACCCCGCCGGGGACCAGCCCCAGGACGTAGACCGGCCAGGTCGGCAGCTTGCGGGCAAGGCCCGACAGGGTCGGGCCGAGAGCGGTCGCGGCCAGCGCCATCGCTCAGAACTTCTCCGTCAGGTCCATGCCCTCGTAGAGCGACGCGACCTGATCGGCATAGCCGTTGAACATCAGCGTGTCCTGGCGGCGCGCGAAGAGCCCGCTGCCGATCACCCGCTCGCTTGCCTGGGACCAGCGGGGATGGTCCACCTCCGGGTTCACGTTGGCGTAGTAGCCGTATTCGCTGGGCTGGCTCTGGTTCCAGGTCGCGAAAGGCTCCTCGGCGACGAGGCTGATGCGCACGATGCTCTTGATCGACTTGAAGCCGTATTTCCACGGCACGACCAGCCGCATCGGGGCGCCGTTCTGGTTCGGGATCGGGCGGCCGTAGATGCCGGTCGCCATGATCGTCAGCGGATGCATCGCCTCGTCCAGCCGCAGCCCCTCGCGATAGGGCCAGTCGAGGATCGGGTAGTTCACGCCCGGCATCACCTCCGGCAGCACCGCCGTCTCGAAGGCGACATGGCGCGCGCCCTCCTGCACGCCGACCTTGGCGAGCAGCCTGTTCAGCTCGAACCCGTTCCAGGGGATGACCATCGACCAGGCCTCGACGCAGCGGAAGCGGTAGATGCGTTCCTCGGTGGGGATGTCGCCGATCAGCTCCGCGAGGGAGTACTCGCCGGGATTGTCCACCAGCCCGTCGACCGTGACCGTCCAGGGATCGGTGACCATTTCGCCCGCGTATTGGGCCGGGTCGGTCTTGCCGGTCCCGAACTCGTAGAAGTTGTTGTAGCCGGTGATCTGCTCCCAGGTGTTGGGCTCCAGCGCCTCCTGCGCGCGGGCGGCGAAGCTCAGGCTCGCCCCCGCGACCGATCCGGCGCCCAGCGCCGCGATCAGCTGGCGGCGGTTGAGCCAGGCGGCTTCGGGCGTCACGTCCGCTCGGGTCAGGTCGGGCTTGTACATGCGGTGCTCCTCGGGTCTCGCGCTCGCGGAGACATAGCGCGTTTCCGACGGCCCGGGGGTGAAGGTTGCACCGGCTCACGACAATGTAAGCCGCCGCGAGGCCCAAAGCGGCGGTCAGGCCTGGGCGATCGCCGCCTCCAGCGCCTCGATCCGCGAACGCGGGCTTGGATGGGTCGCCAGGAACTCCGGTCCGCGACCGGAGCGCGCGCCCATCTTCGTCCAGAGCGCGATCGCCGCCCGCGGGTCGTATCCGGCACTCGCCATCGTCGTGACGCCCAGAAGGTCGGCCTCCGTCTCCTGGTCGCGGCCGTAGGGGCGAAGGATGCCGAACTCGATCCCGACGCCCAGCGCGCCCGCGATCTCCTCGGCATATTCGATCTCGCCCAGGTTCAGCAGCCACGCGATCAGCCGCATCGCGCCGGTCCCGGCCTTCTGCGCGCTCATCCGCTCGCGCGAATGGTCCGCGTCGAGATGCCCGATCTCGTGGCCGATCACCGCCGCCAGCTCCCCCTCGGAGGCCGCGAGCCGGACCATCCCTTCGTAGACGCCGATCCTGTTGCCGGGCAGCGCGAAGGCGTTGACGGTGTCCCCGGCGAAGACGCCCAGCTCCCAGCCGGCCGGGTCCTTGCCCGAGGCGGCCAGCAGGCGCGAGGCGACGCGGGCGACGGTCTCGCGCGCGGTGGCGTCCCGGCTGGCGGGGGTCCTGGCGCGGATGTCGTCCCAGGCGAGCCTTCCCATCTCGGCGGCCTCCGCCTCCGAGACCAGCAGGGGAAGCCGGTCGCAACCGGACAGGGCAAGCGGAGAGACGGCGGCGCCGGTCAGGAAGGCGCGGCGGGAGAAGCCGTGGCAGGAACAGGTCATGTGGAGGGAACCTCGGCCCGGGAAGGCGGTTCCCTGCCGCCGCGGTTTCACGGGTGGTCGCAGCCCGGGTCCGTGGACCCGGACCCCGCGAGGGAGGGGGCGCCCGTCGCCCCGGCGTCTTCTTCAGACCGGGACCCGGACGCAAAGGGGCGGGCCCGAAGGCCCGCCCCTGCATCGCATCGCGTCAGTGGACCACCGCATCCATCGGCGGCGTCCGGTCCGAGGAGGCGAGACGCTCGCCGATCATCAACCCGTCCGGCGTGGCGCGCACCGGGACGACGCTGTCGTCCGCGACCTCGCCGGCCAGGATCATCTCGGCCAGCTGGTTCTGCAGCGACCGCTGGATCACGCGCTTCAGGGGACGCGCGCCGAAGACCGGGTCGTAGCCCTCCTCGGCCAGCCACTTCCGGGCGCTGTCGTCCAGCTCCAGCCGGATCTTGCGCCCCGCCAGCCGCTTGGCCAGCCGCGCGATCTGGATGTCGACGATCCCGTCCATGTCCTCACGGGCGAGCCGGTCGAAGATGATCGTCTCGTCCAGCCGGTTCAGGAACTCCGGCCGGAAATGCGCCCGGACCGCGTCCATCACGTCCCGCTTGGCCCGGGCGGCATCCGCGCCCTCCGGCAGCTGGCTCAGCGCCTGGCTGCCGAGGTTCGAGGTCAGCACGATCAGCGTCTGCTTGAAGTCGACCGTCCGGCCCTGACCGTCGGTCAGCACGCCGTCGTCCAGCACCTGAAGCAGCACGTTGAACACGTCCGGATGCGCCTTCTCGACCTCGTCGAACAGCACGACCTGATAGGGCCTGCGCCTGACGGCCTCGGTCAGCACGCCGCCTTCGTCATAACCGACATAGCCCGGAGGCGCGCCGATCAGGCGGGCGACGGAGTGCTTCTCCATGAACTCCGACATGTCGATGCGCACCATCGCGTGCTCGTCGTCGAACAGGAACTCGGCCAGCGTCTTGGTCAGCTCGGTCTTGCCGACGCCGGTCGGCCCGAGGAACAGGAAGCTGCCCAGCGGCCGCGCCTCGTCGTTGAGCCCCGCACGCGCCCGGCGCACGGCGTTGGCCACGGCGGTCACCGCCTGGCGCTGCCCGATGACGCGGCGGCCCAGCTCGTCCTCCATGCGCAAGAGCTTGTCGCGCTCGCCCTCCAGCATCTTGGACACGGGCACGCCGGTCCAGCGCTCGACCACGGACGCGATCTGCTCGGGGCGCACGGCCTCCTCGACCATGACGTCGTTGTCGCCGGCCTCCGCCTCGCCCAGCTTGCGCTCAAGCTCGGGGATCCGGCCGTATTGCAGCTCGCCGGCGCGGGCGAAGTTGCCCTCGCGCTTGGCCTGGTCCAGCTCGACGCGGGCGTGGTCCAGCTCCTCCTTGAGGGTGCGGGCGGCATCCAGCTTGTCGCGCTCGGCCTGCCACTTGGCGGTCATCTCGGCCGATTGCTGCTGCAGGTCCGACAGCTCCCGCTCCAGCTTCTCCAGCCGGTCCTTCGAGGCCTGGTCGTCCTCCAGCCGCAGGGCTTCGACCTCGATCTGCTTCTGCAGGATGTCGCGGTCGAGCGCGTCCAGCTCCTCGGGCTTCGAATCGACCTCCATCCGCAGCCGCGAGGCGGCCTCGTCCATCAGGTCGATCGCCTTGTCGGGCAGGAACCGGTCGGTGATGTAGCGGTTCGACAGCGTCGCCGCCGCCACCAGGGCCGAGTCCGAGATCCGCACGCCGTGGTGCAGCTCGTACTTCTCCTTGATGCCGCGCAGGATCGAGATGGTGTCCTCGACCGTCGGCTCGTCGACGATCAGCGGCTGGAACCGCCGGGCCAGGGCCGCGTCCTTCTCGACATACTTGCGGTACTCGTCGAGCGTCGTGGCGCCCACGCAATGCAGCTCGCCCCGCGCCAGCGCCGGCTTGATGAGGTTGGCGGCATCCATCGCGCCATCGGCCTTCCCGGCCCCGACCAGCGTGTGCATCTCGTCGATGAACAGGATGATCTCGCCCGCGGCCGCCGTCACTTCGGACAGCACGGCCTTCAGCCGCTCCTCGAACTCGCCGCGATACTTCGCGCCCGCGATCAACGCGCCCATGTCGAGCGCCATCAGCTTCTTGTTGCGCAGGCTCTCCGGCACGTCGCCGTCGACGATCCGCAGGGCGAGCCCCTCGGCGATGGCAGTCTTGCCGACGCCCGGCTCGCCGATCAGGACGGGGTTATTCTTGGTCCGGCGGCTCAGCACCTGCATCGCGCGGCGGATTTCCTCGTCACGGCCGATGATCGGGTCGATCTTGCCGTCCCGGGCCGCCTCGGTCAGGTCGCGGGCGTATTTCTTCAGCGCCTCGTAGCTGTCCTCGGCCGAAGCCGTGTCGGCCTTGCGCCCCTGCCGCACCTCGTTGATCGCGCCGTTCAGGCCCTGCGCGTTCACCGCGCCGGCCTCCAGCGCTTCCCTGGCCTTGGACTTGACCATGGCCAGCGCCATCAGCACCCGCTCCACCGGAACGAAGCTGTCGCCCGCCTTCTGCGCAACCTTCTCGGCCTCGGCCAGCACCTGCGCCAGACCACGCGACATCATCACGCCGCCCGCGTCGCCCGACACGACCGGCAGCTTGCCGACGGCCAGATCGACCGCCTCGCGCACCCGCGCGGGCGCGCCACCGGCGGCGGCGATCAGATTGGCGGCCATGCCCTGCTCATCGTCCATGATGGCCTTGAGCAGATGCTCCGGCATCAGCTGCTGGTGCCCTTCGCGGGTCGCGATGGTCTGCGCGGCCTGCAGGAATCCGCGCGCGCGTTCGGTGAATTTCTCGAGGTTCATGCCTCACACTCCTCTGACAAGCGCCCGCTCCCGGTCCGCCCGACTTCGGCACGGACCCCTCGGGCCTCATCACGGAGATGGGAGGACTGTTGCGGATGTGCAACCTCGCCGCGGGGCAAAAAATGCCGGTCGTAGCAAGGCAGTCCGCCCCCGGCGGACCCGCGCGGACTCAGCCGCCGACGAGGCGCGGCGCGGCATGCACGACCGGCTCCAGCGGGGTGCCGTCGTTCTCGGTCGCGTGGCGCGCGTAGGTCCTGACCCCCGCCGGCAGGATCGTTCCCGGCCGCGCCTCGCCGGTGAAGATGTGCTTGCTGTTCTCCGGCGTGACCGCGATCGCGGCCGGATCATCGAGCGTGCCGATGTAGATCCCGATCCGGTCCGGCCAGCGCGCGAAGGTCAGCGCCAGCTTGGTCCCGCAATCGGCGCAGAAATGGACATGGATGTCCTTGCCGCTTCCCTCGGAAGGCAAGGTGTAGACGGCCGGCGCGGCCCCGGTGAAGGTCAGGTCGGCGCGCTCGAAGATCGGCTCGATCATTCGGTCCGACCCCGTCGCCCGCTGGCAGAACCGGCAGTAGCAGACCGTCACCCAGAGCGGATCGCCCGCCGTGGCGTATCCGACCCTGCCGCACAGGCAGCGCCCTTCGTGGCCCCTGTCCATGGCGTCCCTCCCCCTTCCGGCGAGGCGATCCGTCACCGGAAGACGGCTTCCTTCCCGAAATGCCGGGTCAGCAGATAGTAGAACACGGCGCGATACTTGGAGGTGTTGGAGCGGCCGTATCTCTCGATCACCGCCGCCAGCCCCTCGTCCAGCGACGGCCCGTCCGACAGGCCCAGCTTCCGGATCAGGAAGTTGTTCTTCACCGTCGCCATCTCGCCCGGCGAGCTGGAGGAGACGGTCTCGCTGTCGCGGTTGTAGATCGACGGCCCGCAGGCGATCGTGACCTTGCGGAGCAGGTCGACATCCGGGTCCGCCTCACCGGCCCTGGTCTTCAGGTCGTTGGTATACTTGCCGATCAGCTCGTCGCGCTTGCTCATGCCGTCCCCTTTCGCCTGGTCCCGGCCGCGTCCCCGCGCGGCCCCGGGGACAGTTCAGCCATGGCCGGCCGGGTGACGCAAAGGAAAACTCGCCCGGCCCCGGCTATCGGCAGGTGCCCCGCCCGCTCGACTGCAGGTGCAGGTGGTCGGCATGGTTGGCGTCGTAATCCGGGCCGAGCACGGTGCCGAACCAGTCGCAACCGCCGTCGCGCAGGGCGCGCCAGAACCGCGCCTCCGGGCCCTCGCCCTCCCAGTTGTCCAGAAGCGGCAGGCGGCGGCCATCCTCCAGGACGACCCCGTTGATGTCGATGGCGAGCGCGTTGGCGTGGCTGCTCATCCGTTCGCCGCCGCGGATCGCGCGGCAATTGTAACTGCCCTGGTGGCTCAACCCCGCGACCGGGCTGCCGAGCAGGGCGCCCGCCTCGGCGACCACGGCCTTCTCCCACATAGCGAGGCGCAGCGCCGTCCCGCAGGTCGTCTCCACCGGCGCGACCCACGCCCCGCCGACGCCGCGCAGGTCTACGCGCGGGACGATGCCGCAGCTCTCCCCGGACCGGAGCGGCGCCATGGCCTCGAACGCCGCCCCGGTCGACAGTGCCGCGAGACAGCTCTCCTCGCCCGCCAGCGCCCGGCGCAGCTTGAACCCGGTCAGGGGCGTGACCGGGTGGGTCAGGTCCAGCGCCTCGGTCGGGTTCCATTCGGGGGCGAGCGGCGTGTCCGGCGCCGTCAGCAGCCAGAAGCCCGCCCCGATCAACGCGGCCAGCGACAGGAGCGTCGGCACGATCTCCGCCAGCAGTCGCCAGGGCCGCCGCCGCCGCGGAGCGGGCGCGGCGTCCGGCGCCATCAGCGCGCGGCGCAGCTCCTCGGGCTCCGGCGGCGCGGGGCGCAGGATCGGGTGCGGCCTGTCGATCTCTGTCATGGTCATGCCCCGTGACATAGACGCCGCGGCGCGGCCCGGGAACGGCGCGCCGCGGCCCCGCCCCGCCCGCCGTGCAGGAGGTATCCCGAATCGGCGCATCGGCCACGCAAAAGGGCCCCGCCATGGCGGCGGGGCCCCGAAACCGTCACCGATGGGGCGTCTACAGCGCCTCGCCCACGGTCATCTCGGCCGGCATCTCCTCACCCGATTCGTCCCATTCCGGCATCGCCTCGAGCTCCTCCTCGGTCAGGGCGTCGAGCCTCAGCCCCTCCTCCGTCTGCGAGAAGCGGTCGAGCGGGATGGCGATGTCGCGCTCGCCGAAGCCGAGGAAGCCGCCGACGCCGACGATGGCGTTCGGCGTACCGCCGACATCGACGAGACGGTCGACCTCGCCAAGCCGCTCGCCGGTGCCGCCCAGCACGTTCATGCCCACCAGGTCCGAGACGCGCATATTGGCAAAGGCGCCATAGAGCCCTTCGCCCGCCGGCGCCTCCGCGTCCCCGGCGACCGCGGTGTCCGCTTCGGCGCCGTCGCCGGTCGCTGCGTCGCCCGATCCGGCGGCCATCCCCGTCTCGGGCGCGACCGTCGTCGCTTCCGCATCGCCGCCTTCGGCCATCGCAGGGCCGTCGGCCCCGGCATCGGAGCCTTCCTCGACGGCCTCGGTCCCGGCGGCCATCGCCCCGTCCTCCTCGTCCTCCCCGGCGGGAACGGTCTCAAGGGTCGCCGCGTCCGGGACGATGGTCTCCTCGGTTTCGAGTTCGCCTTCGGCGACGTCGCTCCCCCG
The DNA here is from genome assembly GCF_003340555.1 of Jannaschia formosa. Classification (GTDB taxonomy): domain Bacteria; phylum Pseudomonadota; class Alphaproteobacteria; order Rhodobacterales; family Rhodobacteraceae; genus Jannaschia; species Jannaschia formosa. Next base: position 8,226 of record NZ_QPLJ01000003.1, read on the forward strand.
GTTGCGCAGGATCAGCGTGCCGTCCTCGCTCTGGGCGGCGAGGTCGCCGTCCCCGGTCTCGACCTGGCTGTCGGCGGTCTGGGCGAATGCGGCGCCCGAGATCAGCGCCGCGGCGGCGATGCCGCTCAGAAGTGTGCTGTAGGTTTTCATGGGTTGGCGTCCATAGCTGGGTTGCTGTGCACAGCGAACGCCACGCCCTGCCCCGCGTTCCCGCCCCCCGGAAACATATGCGCCGGCCGGCGAGAGGCCGCCCGCGCCCCGGCGTACCGTCGGCACCCGGCCGCCCATCGGACCCACAAACGCAAAAAGGGCCCCGCTATGATGGCGGGGCCCTGTCCTCGTCCGGCTCAGGGTCCGGAGTCAGGCGCGATCAGTAGGAGTCGCCGATCATCGCGTCGAGCGGCATCACGCGGCCCGTCTCGTTCCATTCGGGCATCCGCTCCAGTTCGTCCTCGGTGACCGCGTCGAGGATCAGCCCGTCCTCGGTCAGCGAGAAGCGGTCCAGCGGGATGGCGACGTTGTGCTCGCCAAGGCCGAGGAATCCGCCGACGCCGACGATGGCCATCGGGGTGCCGTCCATGGCGATCAGGCGGTCGACATCGCCCACATCGCTGCCGGTCGAGCCCAAGACGCTCATGCCGACGACATCGGCGACGCGGGTCTCGGCGAAGGCGCCATAGAGACCACGGCCTTCCGCGACCTGACGCTCAGTCGTCAGCGTGCCGACCTCCTGAGTGTCCATCATGCGCTCCTGATCGGAGACGATGATGTTGGCCTCTTCGGACTGCTCGACCTGAACCCGGGGCTCGGCCTGCTCGACCGCAACGGCGGCTTCTTCGGCCTCTTCGATGTTCACGACCGGATCGGCCTCGGAGACGCGGACCTGGCCGTCGCCCTCGGACTGGATCTCGACATTGGCTTCCGCCTGCTCGATCGCCACGGCCGCGGCGCCGGCCTCGTTCACGCGAACCTCAGGCTCGGCCGAGGTGACGCGCACGTTCGGCTCGGCTTCCTCGATCGTGATGCTCGGCTCGGGGCGCACGAAGCGCACGATCGGCTGGGGCTGCTCGACGTTGACGCTGGGCTGCGCGGTCGCGACGTTCACGTCGGGCTCGGGCATGCGCACGGTGACGGTCGGCTCGGGAATGCGGACGGTCACTTCGGGCTGCGCCTGCTCGATCGTGATGATCGGAGCCTGCTGCTCGACCGTGACGGTCGGCTCGGCGACGGTCACGACGACCTCGGGCTGGGCCTGCTCGACGAGCACCTCGGGCTGCGCCTGGTCGACGGTCACCTGCGGGTCGGCCACGTCCACCGAGACCTGAGCGTCGGGCTGCTCGACCACGATCTGGCCGCCCATCGCATCGGCGGTCGCGGTGGTCGTCTCCACCTGGCTCGTCTCGTCCATGAGGACGAAGCCGGCCAGTTCGACGGTCACTTCGGAACCGGAGGTATCGACGACGCGGTTACCTTCCATGTCGACGACGTAGCCTTCGACATCGGCGTAGAGCGGGTTGCCCTCGGGGTCGAGCGCGGGCGCGCCGGACGGGTCCATCAGGGCGTTCTCAAGATACGAATCCTGATATTCGGTGTTGCCATCGAGATCGGCTTGCTGGGCGAAGGCCGAACCGGCGAGAAGCGCGGCCGTAGCCACGCCACTCAACAAAAGCTTGTGCGTGTTCATGGGAATCTCCCGTTGCGTGTTTGCAGTGGCTAGACAACGGTTGATCGGGGGCTGCGTTCCCGGATTCGCATCAAAAAGTGACGCGGGAACAACGTGCGGTTTCGTGCGTTGGGATCGTTACGATCCGGTGCGGAAATCGCGGACCCGGGGTCGCAAACCCCACCAAAACGCCGCAAGGCGGCGAGGCTCTCCCCGCCGCCCCAGGGGGACCGCCGCCCGCACCGGGCGCGGCCCTCCCCCGCTCAGTAGCGGTAATGCTCGGGCTTGTAGGGGCCCTCCTGCGGCACGCCGATATAGTCCGCCTGCTCCTTCGAGATCTGCGTCAGCTTCACGCCGATCCGGCCCAGATGCAGCCGCGCGACCTTCTCGTCGAGATGCTTGGGCAGGATGTAGACGCCGGGCGCATACTCGTCGCCCTTCTGCCAGAGCTCCATCTGCGCCAGCACCTGGTTGGTGAAGCTGGCCGACATCACGAAGGACGGGTGCCCCGTCGCGTTCCCGAGGTTCAGAAGACGCCCCTCGGACAGGAGGATGATGCGATTGCCCGAGGGCATCTCGATCATGTCGACCTGTTCCTTGATGTTCGTCCACTTGTGGTTCTTCAGGCTGGCGACCTGGATCTCGTTGTCGAAATGGCCGATGTTGCCGACGATCGCCATGTCCTTCATCTCGCGCATGTGCTCGATGCGGATGACGTCCTTGTTGCCGGTGGTGGTGACGAAGATGTCGGCGGTCTTGACCACGTCCTCCAGCACGGTGACCTGAAAGCCGTCCATCGCGGCCTGCAGCGCGCAGATCGGGTCGACCTCGGTGACGATGACCCGCGCGCCCGCGCCCGCCAGCGACGCGGCCGATCCCTTGCCGACGTCGCCATAGCCCATCACGACCGCGACCTTGCCGGCCATCATGGTGTCGGTGGCGCGGCGGATGCCGTCGACCAGCGATTCCTTGCAGCCGTACTTGTTGTCGAACTTCGACTTGGTGACGGAATCGTTCACGTTGATCGCCGGGAAGGGCAGCAGCCCCTTCTTGTGCAGTTCATAGAGCCGGTGGACGCCGGTCGTCGTCTCTTCCGAGACGCCCCGGATCTGGTCGCGCGTCTTCGTGAACCAGCCCGGGCTCTCCTTCATGCGCTTCCGGATCTGCGCCTTGATGACCTCTTCCTCCTCGGAGGTCGGCACGGCCAGCACGTCCTCGCCCGCCTCCATCCGCGCGCCGAGCAGGACATAGAGCGTCGCGTCCCCGCCATCGTCGAGGATCATGTTCGGGCCGTCGGGGAACTGGAACGAGCGGTCGAGATAGTCCCAGTGCTCCTCCAGCGACTGGCCCTTGATCGCGAAGACCGGCGTGCCGCCCGCGGCGATGGCGGCGGCGGCATGGTCCTGGGTCGAGAAGATGTTGCACGACGCCCAGCGCACGTCGGCGCCCAGCGCGTTCAGCGTCTCGATCAGGACGGCGGTCTGGATCGTCATGTGCAGCGAGCCGACGATGCGCGCGCCCTTCAGCGGCTGCGCCTCGCCATATTCGGAGCGCAGCGCCATCAGCCCCGGCATCTCCGTCTCGGCAATGTCCAGTTCCTTGCGGCCATAGCCGGCGAGGTCGATATTCTTGACGACGTAGTCCTTCATCGCGCGCTCCTGCGAAATCTGCTTGGGGCGCGGCGTAACAGGCGACCGCCGGCGCTTCAATGCGGCCGGGTGCAGCGGGACGGGCTGTCAGGCAGGGGTGTTCGGGTCGGTCGACCTTCCCGGGGCGCAGGCTCCGCCCCGGGTGTGCGTCTTCAGGACTCGACGCCCTTGACGATGTGCCGCTCCAGCTGCGGCCGCCAGTCGGTGCCCGCCGCCATCACGCAGGAGATGCCGTTGGGCCGCGTCAGCAGGATCGTCCAGGTGCCCTGCTCGGCCGAGGTCCAGACCTCGTAGACGGCGCTGTCGCTCTGCAGGCCGCCGCCCGAGAAGTTCTCGCCATAGGTGTCGAGCAGCTTCTCCACGATCCTCTCGCGCGGGGCGCAGGACAGGCCCTGCGCCTGGGCGAGGCCGGGGGTGAGGAGCATCGCCGCGGCGATGAGGGTTGGGATCGTCGTCTTCATTCCGGTCTTCCTCCGGTGATTGAGGGCGCCGTGGCACCGTTATCCCTCGCCTCCCTCTAAATCCTTACCCCCGGGCCGCCGATTTGGTTGCATCACGGCTTCGCCAGCGGCAGGCATCGGCCATGGCACGGATGCGCGCATGGCAGAGGATGCTGTCGGGCCGCAGGCTCGACCTGCTGGACCCGACGCCCATGGATATCGAGATCGCGGACATCGCCCACGGTCTCGCCTTCGTCGCGCGCTGGAACGGCCAGACCCTTGGCGACTGGCCCTATTCCGTCGCCGAGCATTCGCTGCTCGTGGTCGACATCCTGGACCGGCTCGGCCCCTCCACGCCGGCGGAGCGGCTGGCGGCGCTGCTGCACGACGCCCCGGAATACGTGATCGGCGACATGATCTCGCCCGTAAAATCGGCGGTCGGGCCCGATTACGAGGCGCTCGACGAACGGCTGCAGACCGCGATCAACCTCCGCTTCGGTCTTCCGGCGGCGACGCCGCAGCGGCTCAAGCGGCGCATCAAGAAGGCCGACCGGATCTCGGCCTGGCTTGAGGCGACGCAGATCGCAGGCTTCACCGAGGCCGAGGCCGACCGCTATTTCGGCCGCCCCAACCTGGCCTCGCTGCGCGGCCTCGGCGTCACGCTGCGCCCCCCGGCCGAGGCGCGGGCGGCCTTCCTCGACCGCCACGCCACCCTCTCGGCCGAACGGGACGCCGCATGACCCGCCTCCATGTCCGCCCGGCGCGCCCCTTCGACGCGGGCGCGATGGCGACGCTGCTCAACGCGATCATCGCCCAGGGCGGCACGACAGCGATGACCGAGCCGGTGACCGGCGCGGACCTGCGCGACTGGATGCAGGAGGCCGATATCTGGCACGTGGCCGAAAGCGACGGCGAGATCCTCGGCTTCCAGTGGATCGGGCGCCATCCGGGCCTGCCCGAGGACGCCTGCGACATCGCCACCTTCGTGGCGCTCGGCTCGCACGGGCTGGGCGTCGGCAGCCGCCTGTTCGACGCCACCCGCGCGGCGGCGAAGGCGGCGGGCTTCGCCTGGATCGCTGCGCGGATCGCGCCCGGGAACGAGGGCGGGCAGGCCTACTACCGCTCGCGCGGCTTCGAGGATTGGCTCCGGACCGGGGACAAGGTCATCAAGCGCTTCGACCTCTGACGCCGGACCCGCGACCCGGGGCACGCGGCCCTGGCGCCAGCTTCGCCGGAACGATCTCCGGCGCCCCCCCCGCCCGTGGCGCCGGCCCCATCGCTTCCAGAACGCGCCGCCATGTGAGAAAGGGCAGCGAAGCCTCCGTCGACTCCCCTCCCGGGCCGACGCTTTTGCAAACCATCCGGAGCAATCCGGCAAGACATGTGCAGAAATCGCGTATGACCCAGATCACCCCTTCGTCACCCGTGGATCACCCATGAGAATCGCCGCCTGGTCCGGCCCCCGGAACCTCTCGACCGCGATGATGTATTCCTTCGGCAACCGGCCCGATTGCGACGTCATGGACGAGCCCTTCTACGCCGCCTTCCTCGCCCGCACCGGCCTTCCCCACCCGATGCGCGAGGCGGTCCTGGCTTCCCAGCCGACCGAGCCCGAGGCGGTCGCCGCGCTCTGCGCGCAGGAGGGGAATCCCCATGTCTATCAGAAGCATATGGCCCAGCACATGGACGGCATGCCGCTCGGCTGGGCCGAGGGCTGCGCCCATGTCCACCTGATCCGCCACCCCGCCCGCGTCATCGCCAGCTTCCGCGAAAAGCACGACGCGCTGAGCGAGGAGGCGATCGCCTTCGCCGGGCAGGCCACGCTCTACGACCGGCTCGGCGGCATCGTGGTCGACACCGAGGACCTGCGCCGCAACCCACGGGCGATGCTGCAGAAACTCTGCGCCGAGATCGGGCTCCCCTGGTCAGAGGCGATGCTTTCCTGGCCCGCCGGAGGGCATCAGAAGGACGGCGTCTGGGCCGCCCACTGGTACGGCGCCGTCCACCGCTCCACCGGCTTCGCCGGCCCCGAGGGCCCCATGCCGGAGGTCGACACGCCCGACCTCCTCCGCGCCGCCCTGCCCTTCTACGAGGCCCTGCGCAGCCGCGCCTTGCGGGTCTGAAACACCAGATATGCCACGGGGTTAGGACGCCTCGTCCCGAACCTGCATCCCGTGCAGCTGCGCGTAGATTCCGTCGCGCGCCAGCAGTTCCTCATGCGTCCCCCGCTCGACCACGCGCCCCTTGTCGAGCACGACGATCTGGTCCGCGTCCTGCACCGTCGACAGCCGATGCGCGATCACCAGCGTCGTCCGGTTCGTCGACAGCGCCGCCAGCGCCTCCTGCACCAGCTTCTCGGACTTCGTGTCCAGCGCGCTCGTCGCCTCGTCCAGAAGCAGGATCGGCGTGTCCCGCAACAGCGCCCGCGCAATGGCCACCCGCTGGCGCTGCCCGCCCGACAGGTTGGCGCCGCGCGGGCCTGCAGGCGACTCGAGGCCGGCGGGCAGATCGGCAAGAAAATCCGTGACATGGGCCGCGTCGAGCGCGGCCTGCAACCGCGCCTCGGGCACCTCGCGGCCCAGCGTCAGGTTCTCGCGCAGCGTCTCGTCGAAGAGCAGCGTGTCCTGGCTGACGACCGAGAACAGCGCCCGCAGGTCGGCCAGCTTGCGGTCGCGGATGTCGCGCCCGCCGATGGTCACGCGCCCGGAGGACGGGTCGACAAGGCGGGTCAGCACGTTGAAAAGCGTCGACTTTCCCGCCCCCGACAACCCGACCAGCGCCGTCGTGGTCCCCTGCGGCACCTCGAAGCTGACCCCGCGCAGCACCGGGTTGTCGCCGTAGGACAGCGCCACGTCCTCGAAGACGATCCCGACCTCCCCGGTCTCGGCGACGGACGCGGGAGGCTCGAGGATCGTCGGCACGGTGTCGCGCAGGGCATAGATCCGCTCCAGCGAGGCCATCATCGTCTGCCAGCTGCCCGACAGGTCGGCCAGCCGCCGCAACGGCTGGAAGGCCAGCGCCATGGCGGTGAAGAAGGACATGAACTCGCCGATGGTCTTCTCGCCCGCGATGATCTGCGGCCCGCCATACATCAGCACCGCGAAGAACCCGGCCCCGACCGAGAAGTCGACCAGCGCCGGCACCGTCGCCTGCCCGGCCCGGGCGCGCACCGTGGCACGGACCATGGCCTCGGTCGAGGCGCGGAAGCGGCCTTCCTGGTAGGCTTCCATCGCGTTCAGCTTGATCGGCGCGATGCCGTGGAAGATCTCGTCCAGCCGCGTCGTCCGCCGCCCGGCGATGTCGCGCAAGGCGGTGGACTTCTTGCGGATGTAGCGCTGCACGATCAGGCTGGGCAGCACCAGCAGCGGCGCGCCGACGATGGCGATCAGCGTCCAGAGCGGATCGACCAGCACCGCCACCACCGTCAGCGAGACCAGCCCCACGAAGTCCCGCCCCGCCGAGGTCAGGATCCCGGTCCACATCAGCTGGATCGCCTGCACGTCGCCCTGCACCCGCTCGATCAACTGGCCGGGCGAGTTGACGGCGTAATAGGCGCTGTCGAGCCGGAGGACGTGGCCCAGCAGGTCCTGCTGCAACCGCGCCGAGGCGTCGAAGGACACGCGCGTCATGATGATCCGGTGCGCCACGCTGACCACGCCGCGCAGCGCGAAGAGGCCGAAGATGGCAAGGCCGACCAGCGCGACCAGATCGGACCGGCCCTGCACGAAGACCACGTCGAACATAGGCTCGAGCATGTAGGCCAGTGCGCCGACGCTGCTGCCCTCGATCGCCATCAGCAGCGCGGCGAGCAGGATCCAGGGCCAGTGCCGCCGGAGATAGCCCGTCCAGAGGCGGGCGAAGGGATGGCGGGGTCTGGTCACGGCGCGGGCTTAGACCATCGGGCGCCCGTGCGGCAATGGCCGCCGCCGCCCCCGCAGGCGTGATCCCGCGCGGGGCGACAGGGAGGCGTTTCCCCGCGCGGCCGGCCCGCCTGCCGGCCGTCGCGGCGAGGGCCCCGCTCTCGCCTGAAGGTCAGGGGCTGGCGGGAGGGTCGCTCCGGACCTTCGCCCTCATCTCGCGGTCGCGCGGGGTCAGGCCGTAGGGGGCGGCCAGGGTCCAGACGTGGTCCGGCACCATGTGGCGCAACCGGTTCGGCGCGGCACGGCGCAGATGCAGGATCGTTTCGACGGCCTTCATCTCCAGCCGGGCGCGGGCGAACTCCATGCCCCGCGGCCCGATCCTCGGCTGAAGCCAGGCCACCACGGGCCGCAACCAGCCGGGCATCCGCCGCAACGGCAGCCCGCCCGCCGCCCGCTCGGTATTGGCGGCGAAGCCCTTCACCGCCGAAGCGCGTCTGCCTCGCGTGGTCAGGCCGGTCAGCGCGACCCGGTCGCCGAGCCCATCCAGCATCTCGGCCCCCCGCGCGTTGCGCACGATCAGCCACTGCGCCCCGTCGCCGCCCATGTAGCCCACGGTCACGTCGGCCAGACGGTTGGTGTAGTCGGTGCAGGTCCGGCAGGTCAGCGGGAAGAAGTCGCGCGGCAGGTCCGAGAGCGGCAGCTTGAGGAACGGGATCAGCCGGACGGCCCCGTCGTCGAAGCGCATCTCGACGCGGTAGTCTGCGCGGAACTCCAGATAGGTTACGCGGTCCGGGCGGTCGGTCAGCCGGGAGAGGAAGGCGTGGAAATTGGCGGTGGTCGTGTTGTCGGAACAGGGCGTGCCGATGACATAGAGCCGCTCCAGCCCCAGCTCCGCCTCGATGGCGCGCAGGGCGTGGACCTGGCAGGGGATGCCGACGATGCCGATGCGGGTATGGCCCTGGGCGATGGCCGGCTCCAGCAGGGCCAGCAGCGGGGCATAGCCCATCCGCATCCCGCGAACCCGCGCCATGTCGGCGGGATCGGTGACGATGACGGGGACGGGCCGGAACGGATCGTCCGGCGCGGGCGCCAGCGTCAGCACCGCAGTCACGGTCCCGCGCTCCAGCAGATCGGCGGCGAGCGCGGTGGTGATGCCGGTCCACTGCGCGCCGGGCGCCGGATCGCGCAGCGCCGCGCGATGCATCGCGACGACATGGCCGAAATGCGGGTCGGCGCCCGCCGCCCCGTGGGTCGCGAGTTCGGAGGCGGGGTAGTCCGGCACGGTGAACTGGCAGGCTGTGCCGCAGCGCGGCGCCAGCTTCATCCGCGACAGACCGCAATCGGTGCACATGTCGCCGCGCAGGGCGGCCTTCGGCAGGATCGGCGCGTCGAGGGGCTGAGTGTCACGCATGGTTGACACTTTGCGCCCCGCGCACGGACCTGTCCAGTGCCCGCGTCGGACCTTGTGCGCTCCGCCGCCCCATGCCACCGGAGCGGCCGGAGGAGAACCGATGAAAGCCGGACTGACTGCCCTGACGCTGGCCTATGTGCTCAGCCAATTCTACCGCGCGTTCCTCGCGGTGCTCGCGCCCGAGTTGACCGCGGAGCTCGGCATTTCGCCGGCGCAGTTGAGCCGGGCCTCGGGCATCTGGTTCGTTGCCTTCGCCGCGGCGCAGATCCCCATTGGCTGGGCGCTGGACCGGATCGGGCCGCGCCGGACTGCGGCGGCGCTGCTGGGGCTTGCCGGCGGAGGCGGGGCGCTGCTGTTCGCGGGGGCACAGGCGGGCTGGCACGTCACCGCCGCGATGGCGCTGATCGGGGTCGGATGCGCGCCGGTGCTGATGGCGAGCTACTACATCTTCGCGCGCACCTTCTCGGCTGCCGTCTTCGCGACGCTGGCCTCGGTGCTGATTGGCGTGGGGTCCTTGGGCAACATCGCGGCCTCGGTTCCGCTCGGCTGGGCGGTGGAGGCGATGGGCTGGCGCGGCACGATGACAGCGCTCGCAGCCGCAACCCTCATCATCGCAGTGAGTTGCTGGCTTTTCGTCAACGATCCGAAGATCGTTCGGGACGGCCCGAAAGGGTCGCTGCTCGACGTGCTGCGCATCCCGGCGCTCTGGCCCGTCCTGGCCATGATGCTGGTGAACTACGCCCCGGCGGCGGGCATCCGCGGGCTCTGGGCCGGGCCCTATGTTGCCGAGTTCTACGGCGTGGCACTCGTCGGCACGGTCACGCTGGCGATGGGGCTGGCGATGATCCTGGGCAACTTCGTCTACGGGCCGCTCGACCGGGTGACGGGCACGCGCAAGGGGGTGGTGATGGCCGGGAATTTGCTGGGCGCTGCGGCCTGTGGGGTCCTGTGGTGGTCGCCGGTGCCGGGGCTCTGGCAGGCCGCGGCGCTCTTCGCGCTGATCGGGGCGCTGGGCTCCAGCTACGCCGTCTGCATGGCGCATGGCCGGGCCTTCGTTCCGCCGCACCTGACGGGGCGCGGGGTAACGCTGCTCAATCTCTTCTCGATCGGTGGGGTGGGCGTGATGCAGTTCGCGACCGGCCCCCTGTTCGAGGCGGCGGGTGGCGGGGTCGACGGATTCCGCACCCTGTTCGGCCTCTTCGCCCTCGCCCTGCTGGCGGGCTGCGCGATCTACGCCCTGGCGCCGGACCGGACGGACTGAAGCGCGGCAGGCGGTCGCGGAAACCGGATCACGGGGCGGGCCGTTGTAACGCGACTCACGACGGAGGCCCTGATGGCGGATGCGCAGAAGACCGAGCCCGAACTCTGGGAGACGGTGAAGCAGGAAATCACCGATGGCGACAAGGGCGGAGAGCCGGGCCAGTGGTCCGCGCGCAAGGCGCAGATGGCCGTCCAGGAATACAAGAAGCGCGGCGGCGGCTATGCCGAGGAGGGCCCCGACCGGAAGGAGACCAGCCTGCACGAGTGGACCGAGGAGGATTGGGGCACCAAGTCCGGCGAGGAAAGCGGCGAGACCGGCGAGCGCTACCTGCCCAGGAAGGTGCGGATGTTGCTGACCGAGGAGGAATACGCCCGCTCCACTCAGAAGAAGAAGGGCGGCGATCGCCAGTTCGTCGACCAGCCAGGCGACGTGCGCGACAAGGTCGCGCAGATCAAGAAGGACGGTCCCACGAAAGAGATGCTGATGGAGCGGGCCCGCGACCTCGACATCGCCGGCCGCAGCGACATGACGAAGGACGAACTGCTGGACGCCATCGAGGACGCCACCGACGAGAACGGGCGCGGCAAGGGGGCGAAGACGGCGCTGGAGCAGAAGACCGTGAGCGAGTTGCAGGACATGGCCCGGGAGCGCGAGATCGAGGGCCGCTCGAAGATGGACAAGGACGCGCTGGTGGAGGCGCTGGCGCAGGGAGAGTGACGCGCTCCGGGTCACGCACCCTGCCGGAGCTGGAACAGGCGCCCTGCGAGGAACGCGAGCGACGGCGCGGTGTCGAGCGCGGAGACCGGCGGGCCCGGCCGATCACGGGAGCCGCCCTCGCCGCCGGGAGAGGCACGCCTATCGCCCGGGGTGCCGCAATCAGCGGGATCGCCGTCGAGGCTATCCAGACGCGCTGGCGCTTTCACAGCGTCAGGAAGGCAGAGGGTCCCGGCCGGGGAGGCTGCCATTGGTCACGGATCAGGCTCCGGGCGGGGCGTGACCCTGCCGTTCCCGGATCACGAGCCCCCTGTGGAGGAGGTGCGAGAGATGGGCCGAGGCTCTCGGGCAGCAGGCCAACATGGGCGCCGATCCCGCCCATGTTCCGCCCCCCTCGCCCGCGCACACGAGCAGGCGCAAGATCGTGAGCCGAGCGTCATGCGTCACGCCGGCCGTGCCTCCGCCGACCCGCCGTCCGGTCCTGCAGGAACGTTGCCGCGCTTGCCCCCGCGTCCCATCGGGTATAGCCCCCGCGGCGTTTCCCACCCACCAGGAGAATTCGGAATGGGCTACAAGGTCGTCGTCTGCGGCGCCACGGGGAACGTGGGCCGCGAAATGCTGAACATCCTGGCCGAGCGCCAGTTCCCCATCGACGAGATCGCGGCGCTGGCGTCGCGCCGGTCGCTGGGCACCGAAGTCTCGTTCGGCGACAAGACCTTGAAGACCAAGGATCTGGATCAGTTCGACTTCACCGGCTGGGACATCGCCTTCTTCGCCATCGGCTCGGACGCGTCGAAGAAATACGTGCCCATGGCGGCCAGGGCGGGCTGCATCGCGATCGACAACTCCTCGCTCTACCGCTACGACCCGGACGTTCCGCTGGTGGTGCCGGAAGTGAACCCCGAGGCCGTCGAGGGCTATGCGAAGAAGAACATCATCGCAAACCCCAACTGCTCGACCGCGCAGATGGTGGTGGCGCTCAAGCCGCTGCACGACCGGGCGCGGATCAAGCGCGTCGTCGTGTCGACCTACCAGTCCGTCTCGGGTGCCGGGAAGGAGGGGATGGACGAGCTCTGGGACCAGACCAAGGCTGTCTACAACCCGGTGACCGAGGTCGCGCCGTCGAAGTTCCAGAAGCAGATCGCCTTCAACGTGATCCCGCATATCGACAGCTTCATGGAGGACGGCTCCACCAAGGAAGAATGGAAGATGGTCGCGGAGACGAAGAAGATCGTCGACCCGTCGATCAAGGTGACCGCGACCTGCGTGCGCGTGCCCGTCTTCGTCGGCCATTCCGAGGCGGTGAACGTCGAGTTCGAGGAGTTCCTCGACGAGGACGAGGCCCGCGACATCCTGCGCGAGGCGCCGGGTGTGCTGGTCGTCGACAAGCGCGAGGACGGCGGCTACGTGACGCCGATCGAATGCGTCGGCGACTATGCGACCTTCGTGTCGCGGATCCGCCAAGACAGCACGATCGAGAACGGTCTGAACCTGTGGATCGTCTCCGACAACCTGCGCAAGGGCGCGGCGCTGAACGCGGTCCAGATCGCCGAGACCCTCGGCACGAGAGTGCTGAAGAAGGGGTGAGCGCCGGATCGGGCCGCAGGCCCGACGGAGGCCCCGGTGGGGCCTCCGAGGCGCGAACGGGCGAAGCCCCAGCCGGATCGGGCCGCAGGCCCGACGGAGGCCCCGGTGGGGCCTCCGAGGCGCGAACGGGCAGCCCCAGCCGGATCCGGCCGCAGGCCCGGCGGAGGCCCCCGTGGGGCCTCCGAGGCGCGAACGGGCGAAGCCCCAGCCGGCCCGGGCAGCCGAAGGCGTCCGACGCCGGAAGGGAAGCGCCCGCTCAGGGCGCGGGACGGTCGCATTACCGATCCCTTGGCGCGTCTGTCGGACGAATGTTCCCTCGAGCCGAAGATACCGCGCCACCTGGAATGCTGAGCAGTCCCGAGGGCACAGCGATCTGGCAAGGCGTGGTGCCCGGACCGAAGGCCGACTTGGCAGGGTAGTCGCGAACGGCATCGCGCGACCGGCGGACCGCCCATGCACCGCGACGAGGGACCCCTGTCCTTCACCAAGGAGAACGCGACGCCCCCCACGTGAAGCCCCACGGCTCAGACGGCATGCAGGCCCCGCAGCCGGAAGCCTCCGCGCGGAAGCCCTGGCGGGTGGCGCAGGTCCGGCTCCGCCTCGGGCGTGGCCACGGTGTACCCGATGCGGGCCGTCAGCCATTCCGCCGCCGCTTCGCACTGGCGCATCGTCACCCATTCCCCGGCGCAGCGATGGGTCTCGTGGAAGCCGCCGCCTCCCTGCGCGATCATGTCGAAGGGGCCGGGGTCTCCCTCCTGATGGCGCGACGGGCGGAAGAACTCGGGGGCTTCCCAGACCGCGTCGTCGCGGTTCGTGCCCCAGATCGACAGCACGGCCCGGGCGCCCGGCTTGAGGGGCCTGCCGCGCCACGCGACCCCGTCTCCGACGATGGCAGCGAGCACGGGGAAGAACGGATAGAGCCGGCGCACCTCCAGCACGAAGGCGTGTCGGTAGGCCGCGTCCTCGGCCACGCGCGGGGCCATCGCCGGATGGGCGTGGAGCGCGTGGGCGATGTGGACGACCCAGACCGCGTTCGCCACGGTGGGGCGCAGGAAGGACATGAGGTCTGCGGCGGCCACGGGCACGTCCAGCAGGCGCCCGTCGGCATGGGTCCACCGCGCGGCCCGGGCGGCGGGCGCCTCGGGCGGGACGGGGGCCGCGCCCGCCCGGATATCGCGGATCAGCGGCTCCAGCCAGCGCTGCGCCGCGCGCCGCGCCCTGGCGCCGCGCAGGCGACCGGCCGGCGTCTTGGCGCCCGCCTCGAGGAACATCGCGGACAGCATCCGGCCGCGGGCGGAGACCTCGCCCTCGTCCAACGGTACCCCGGCCCAGCCGCAGACGGCGCGGGTCAGGGCGTCGCGGGCGATCTCGAACAGGTCGACCTCGCCGGGCCAGCCGGGACGCGCGGCCTCCAGCGCGTCGATGAAACGGAGGGCCAGGTCGTCCGCGGTGCCGCCCTGCACCAGTTCCATGGCCCGACGCTTGCGATGGGCATGCTCCGCCCCGTCGGTCCCCTGGATGACGCCCCGCGGCCCGAACAGGGTGCTCGCCGGTATTCGCGGGACCGCTCCCTCGCGATGCATTCCGGGGCCGTAAAAGACTCCCGCCGCCTCCCGCCCGGTCATCAGATAGGCGGGCCGGCCGAGCAGCCGGGCACGGAGGACCGACGCACCGGCCTCGGCGCAGTGGCGCGGAATGCAGGTGTAGGGCTCGTGCAGCAGCGGCAGGGTCGCATCGAGCCAGGAATCATGGGGAAGCTCCCGCATCGCCCGCTCCGTCGTTCAGGAAAGACGTCGGCCCAACGCCCCGGCACTGGCGCGGTTCCGGGACCGGGCCGGGGGCTGACAAGCGCGGACGCCGGGTCCACACTCCGCCTCGTGGCGCCCCTCGGAGGCCGGTTAGCCAGCCGCGCGTCGAATTCCGGGCCGTCGGCCCCCGTCCCGCAGGAACGCGGCAGCCAGGGCCGACGGGTCCAGCTGAATGTGCCGGTCAGCGCGCCCCAAGGTCTTCGGCGCACCGTCCCGCGCGCCCGGTCCCCGCCCGTCAGCCCTCACGAAGAATGCAGGACAGCGCTTCAACCTCATTCGATGCTCCTGAAATATGCCGGGGGGGCGAGCGAAGCGAGCGGGGGCAGAGCCCCCTCCGACCGATCCGCCGGACACCCCCGGCAGGACAGGAATCCCGGCAGCAGAGCCGCTACAGCGCCACGAACCCGTCCACCCGTGCGTCGTAGATCTGCAGCGCACCCTCGGCCAGGTCGTTCCAGAGGCCGTGGAGCGCCAGCTGCCCCGTCTCGACGGCTTCGGCGACGAAGGGGAAGGTCAGCAGGTTGTCGAGCGAGACCAGCACGGACTGCTTCTCGAAGGCTTCCAGCCGCATGCGGCCCTCGGGCAGGTCCTTCACCCCGTCCCAGCCGGGGCGCAGCAGGTCCATCCAGCGGCCGACGAAGCTGTCCTCCCGCTCCAGGTCGGGGGCGCGGCCCGCGCACATCTCGGCGCAGCCCGCGACGCCGCCGCATTCGGAATGGCCGACCACCATGATCTGCGAGACGTGCAGCGCCGTCACCGCGTATTCGACCGCCGCCGAAGTGCCGTGATGCAGGCCGTCGGGCTCGTAGGGCGGCACGAGGTTGGCGATGTTGCGGTGGACGAAGAATTCGCCCCGCTCGGCCCCGAACAGCGACAGCACGTCGACGCGGCTGTCGCAGCAGGCGATGACCATCGTGCGCGGGCGCTGCCCCTCGGTCGCGAGGCGCCGATACCAGGCGGCGTTCTCCACGTAGTCCGTGGCCTTCCAGCCGTGGAAGCGCTGGACGAAGGATTTCGGCAGGGGCTTGGTCGGTCTCATGCGGGAAGGTCCTTGCGGGTCGGCGCGTTCTTAGGGCTCAATTTGACCGGTATCGAGCGTTTTCTGACGCGCCCCGACGCCGGCCCGCCCCGTTTCCGCCCCGGTTGGGCCGGAGACCGGGGCCCGTGCCGTGGGGGCACAACCGAACCAGCCGAGACAGATCATGACCGAGACCCTGACCCTTCCCACCCGGACCGAGACGGTCGAGTTCGACCGTGACGTGCTCTCTGCGCTCTGCGACGAGCACGGCGCGGGGATCGAGTCCTTCCTGACCGGATGCCTGTTGCAGATCGGCCAGGCCATGGAGCGGGCCATGCTGTCGCTGCGCCTCGGCGATACCGACGCGCTGGACGCGACCTGCGTCGATCTCGGCCGTCTGGCCGACCTGATCGGGATGCGTACGGTCGCCACCGCCGCACGCGCCGTGCGCGCGGCCATAGCTGCCGGGGACGCGACGGCGCTGGCCGCCTGCGGCACGCGACTGGTGCGGCTGGGCCACCCCTCGGCCGTCGAATCCTGGACGGTACGCACCGGCATCTCCGCCTGAGGGCGCCTGCGGCCTTGCAGCCGTGGGCCGGCGGGGTATCGTGGCCGCCGCCCTGCCCCGACGCCGAGATGCCCATGCCCGCCGCCCGTTTCGCTGCCCCCGATGCCGCCGCCATCCCGATCCGCATCGTCGCGGCGGAGGAGCTGGAGCCGTGGCTCGCCACCCAAGACCCGTCCCTGCGCAGCTGGGTGACGGCGCACGGTTTCACCGGCGCCGCGGGCGATCTGCTGCGCGTGCCCGGCCCGGACCTGTCGGTCGCCCGCGTCCTCTTCGGCTGGGGCACTCCGCGCGACCACGCGCGGGAGCGGTTCCACTTCGCCAGGGCCGCCGCCGCGCTGGGTCCCGGGACCTACGCGCTGGAAGGCACGCTCGACCCCGACGCCCTTGAAGAGGCGGCGCTCGGCTGGCTGCTCGCCGCCTACCGCTTCACCCGCTACGCCGGATCCGAGCGCGAGGCGCCCGGCCTCGTCGCGCCCGAGGGCGTCGACGCCGCGCGGCTGGAGGCGATCGCGGCCGGAGAGGCGCTGACCCGCGACCTGATCAACACCCCCGCCAACGACATGGGCCCCGCCGAGCTGGAGGCCGCCGCGCACGAACTGGCCGAGGCGCATGGCGCGCAGGTCGAGGTCACCGAGGGCGAGTCCCTGCTGGAGCGGAACTTCCCCCTGATCCACACCGTCGGCCGCGCCTCGACCCGGGCCCCGCGCCTGATCGACCTTCGCTGGGGCGATGCAGGGCCGACCCTGACGCTGGTCGGCAAGGGCGTCTGCTTCGACACCGGCGGGCTGAATCTCAAGCCCGGCGCCTCGATGGGGCTGATGAAGAAGGACATGGGCGGGGCGGCGACGGTGCTGGGTCTCGCCGCGATGCTGATGGCGACGAAGGCTCCGCTGCGCCTGCGGGTCCTGATCCCCGCAGTCGAGAACGCGGTCGCGGGCGACGCCTTCCGCCCCGGCGACATCCTGACCGCCCGCAACGGCCTGACCGTCGAGATCAACAACACCGACGCCGAGGGGCGACTTGTCCTCGCCGACGCGCTGGCGCTCGCCGCCGAGACGCCCGCCGACCTGACGGTCTGCATGGCGACCCTGACCGGCGCCGCCCGCGTCGCCGTGGGGCCCGACCTCGCCCCGTTCTACACCGACGACGAGGGGCTGGCCGAGGCGCTGATGCAGGCGGGCGGGCGGGTGCGCGACCCGCTCTGGCGGATGCCGCTGCATCGCCCCTACGAGACGATGATCGAGCCGGGCATCGCCGATCTGGACAATGCGCCGAAGGGCGGCTTCGCGGGCTCGATCACGGCGGCACTGTTCCTCGACCGCTTCGCGGGGCCGGGGCGCTTCGCACATTTCGACATCTACGGCTGGAACCCCAATGCCGCCCCCGGCCGCCCCAAGGGCGGCGTCGGCATGGGCGCGCGCGCCATCCTAGACGCGCTGCCCCGGATCCTGCCCCGAGACGGCGCCGCATGAGCCAGCTCGACCCCCGGCTGACGCCCGCCAACGGCCATGCCGCCGCGCATGAGCTGCGCGGCGTGATCGAGGCCACGCGCTACGTCAAGGGCACGGTCCGCTCGGTCCAGCAGCCGCTGGTCAATCTGTCGGACGCGCCCCGGGGCGACCGCGCCAGCCAGCTTCTCTTCGGCGAGGCCTTCCGCGTCATCGACGAGCGTGACGGCTACGCCTTCGGGCAATCCCTGCGCGACGGCTATTGCGGCTATGTCCTGTCCGGCGCGCTCACCCGGCAGGAGGCTGCGACCCACTGGGTCGCCGCCCCGGCCACGCATCTCTATCCGAAGGCCAAGGTGAAGGCGCCGCCCGAGGTCTCGATCTTCTTCGGCAGCCATGTCCGCGTCGTCTCCGACCATGGCGAGTTCCAGAAGGTCTCCACCGGCCACTTCGTCCCGACCCAGCACCTGCAGCGCCTGCGCGCGCGCTTTTCGGACCCCGTGGGCGTGGCCGACATGTTCCTCGGCACGCCCTATCTCTGGGGCGGCTGCTCGCGCTGGGGGATCGACTGCTCCGGCCTCGTCCAGCAGGCGCTGGTCGCCTGCGGCATCGACTGCCCGCGCGACAGCGACCAGCAGATGGGCCTTGGGCGGGAGCTGCACGAGAGCGAGCCGCTGCGCCGCGGGGACATCGTCTTCTGGCGCGGCCATGTCGGGATCATGGCCTCCGAGACGCTGCTGCTCCACGCCAACGCCCACCACATGGCCGTCGCCTACGAACCGCTGGACGAGGCCCGCGCCCGGATCGCGGCAAGCCAGGCGGAGTCGACCGGCGCGGGCCAGATCACGGCGCGCCGGCGGGTGGAGAAGAGCTGAGACCGCCCCCCCCCCCCGGGGGGCGCGGTCGGACGGGACGGATCTGGTGGCGGCGCTGGTTCGATGGATCCGGTGGCGGAGGCGCCAGGCCGCGAGGCTGGCGGCCCGGTAGAGAATCACGGTGAGCAGGCCCTTTGGCTCCGGCTCTTCGGGCATCTGTCCGACGATCAGCCGGGCGAGGCAGGGCGCCGGCCCCGGGCAGCGCGAAGGCAATCCTGGCGTCGCGGATGCGCGCCGTGGCCTGGCCCAGCCGCTGCGACACCGTCGCGGCCGAAACGAGGATGGCGGCGGCGAGGCGGGCCGCCTCGGTCGCGTCGCTCCCGCGGGGTGGGGCCGGCATCGGCAGAATTGACCGCAGCTTGACCGACGCCGTCAGCGCCGGGGGCGCCTTCGCCGCCCAGTCGCGGGCCGCGTCCAGGTCCGAGCGGACCGGCACCCCGGGCCGGGCGGCGGCCCCGGCACGGAAGCCACCCGCGGGCCTCAGCGCCGGGTGCCCGCGCTACCGGCCCGATCCCGCGATCAATGCGTCGATCATCTCGGCGCACATGACGATGCGCTCGTCGAAGCGATAGTAGAAGGCATTGTCCTCGTCGCAGGCCTCCTCCGCCACCGGCACGTCGCGGGACAGGCCCAGATTGCCGTTGATCCAGCGGATGTCGCCGGCCAGCAGCCGCACCGCCTTGCCCCGCCCGGGCCGCAGGCGCCCCTGGGCGGTCTCCGGATCGAGCAGGGCGATGATCGGGCGCCAGGCCTCCCGGAGGTTCCCGGCGATCTCCTCGCAGGGGCTGGCCAGGTCAGGCGGCAGGCCCAGCGCGCGGGCATGATCGCCGCCGCGCCACGGCTGCAGCCCGTGATAGAGGCAGATCGCATAGGCCAGCCGCTGGCTCGTCGGCATGTACTCCGCCCAGGGGTCGAAGATCTCCGTCTGCGCCTCGATTCGCGACAGGCGGGTGATCGACTCCATCATCGAGGCCATCGCCTCGGCCGAGAGCAGCCGGTCCGCCAGCACCAGCGCGAAGCCGTCGGCGGCGATTTCCTCCGGCCCGAAGAGCTTGATCTCCTGCTGGTCGATCACCGCGTGGCCGAGCTCGTGGAAGAGCGTGAAGCGCAGGTTGTCGAGCACGAAGTCGGCACGCGCCGGAGCGGCGCAGGCGAGCAGGATCAGAAGGGCGCGGAGCATGGCCCGACCAAGGCAGAGACGCCGGACGAGGGCAAGCCGGGCGCTGGGCCAAGCTTCGGAAGCCTCACGGCACGAGGCCCCGGCCGCCCGGGCGGCGGGTGCCCCCCGCAATCGACCGAGGCACGTCCTCGTTAACGAACCATCAAGGTTAACGCCCCCTGCCCCCCTCATCTCGCCTCAAATACCTCGGGGGGAGTCGGCGCAGCCGACGGGGGGCAGAGCCCCCCTTCCCGCCCCCGGCAGGCGCAACGCCGGAGGGACGCGGCGTTCAGGCCGGCAGCAGCGCCCAGTAGTCGAGGTCCAGCAGCACGTCGGGCAGATAGGCCCCATCCTCGCCCCGCAGGCCGAAGGCCGCCCCCCGCGTCGCCACCAGCCGCAGGCGCAGGGCGGCGATGCCCGGCGCGACCGCGGCCTTGTCGATGACCTCGGACCAGGCCCGGACGGTGTCGCCCGCGAAGCAGGGATTGGCATGGGCGCCCGCATTGATCGCCGCGATCGTCTGCGCATTGGCCAGCCCGTTGAAGCTGAGCGCGCGGGCGAGGGAGATCACGTGGCCGCCATAGATCAGCCGCCTGCCGTCCTCGCGATGGGTCGCGTCGAAGTGCACCCTGGCGGTGTTCTGCCAGAGGCGCGTGGCGAGCATGTGCTCCGCCTCTTCGATTGTGACGCCGTCCACATGGTCGATCCTCTCGCCGATCTCGTAATCGGCGGCGCGGTGGCGTTCGCCGGCGAGGTCGAAATCGTAGCCGGCGAAGCTCAGCCCCTCGGGCACGATCAGGTCCTCGGCGGCGACATGCGGGGCGAGGTCCGGCACCACCGTCTCGGGCGCCGGCGCCTCCGGGTCGCGCTTGCGGACCATGACCCAGCGCACGTAGCGCAGGACCGGCATGTCGGTCTGGTCGAAGCCGGTCGTCCTGACCCAGACGACCCCGCTCCGGCCGCTGGAATTCTGCTTCAGCCCGATCACCTCGGATTCCGCACGCAACGTGTCGCCGGAGAAGACCGGTTTGAGGAACCGCCCCTCGGCATAGCCGAGATTGGCCACGGCATTGAGCGAAACGTCCGGCACGGTCTTGCCAAAGACCGTATGGAACACGAGCAGGTCGTCCAGCGGCGCCCCGTCGAGGCCGCAGTCGATGGCGAAGGCGTCCGAGGAATGGAGCGCGAAGCGCTGCGGATAGAGCGCGTGGTAGAGCGCCCGCTCCCCTTCCGCGACGGTGCGGGGGACCGCATGGCGGATGGTCTCGCCCAGCCGGTAGTCCTCGAAGAATCGGCCCGGATTGGTCTTGCTCATTGCGCCCCCAGCTTCATCGACGGGTCGTAATCGGCCTCGACGTCCTTGGTCACGGCCTGGGCGCAGCGCATCACCCCCGCCACCGGGTCGTGCGCGTAGGCTGGCGATCCGTGCAGCACCCAGCCCTTCGCCAGCGCCTCCGACACCTTGTGGCAGAAGGCCGACGTATCCTCGGCGGTCAGCAAGCGGTAGAGCGTCGCCATCACATCCCCCAGGGCGTCGCGCCCAGCCAGTAGTGGATCAGCATCACGACGATCACGACGACGATCGTGACAATAACGGCCGTGACCTCCTTCTTCGCGGGCGCGCGCGGCGGCGGCGTCCAAGGCCCTTCCTGGGTGTTGATCAGCGCCATCTCGACCAGTGCCCAGACGAGCAGCCCGCCGAACAGCACGAAGGACGGCACGTCCCCGTTGACCAGCAGATGCGCCACCGCCCAGAGCGAGAAGCCGGTCAGCTGCGGATGCCGCAGCTTGGTGCCCAGCCAGATCTTGGCGCCCTTCGCGGCGCTGGCGGCGTAGCAGTAGAAGGCCAGCACCATCAGCAGGTTGTTGATTCCGACCAGCGCCGGGGACCGGCCCCAGTAGACGGCTCCGTCGGCCTGCCGGTAGCCGATCACCATCAGCACGACCGACGCCACGATCAGCAGGGCCACGAGCCCCTTGCCGGGATCGCCCAGCCGCGCCCGCGCGCCCGGCGCCACCCGCTTGAACAGATGCGCACCCCACCAGAGCGCGACGCCGAGGATCAGGATCGGCATGGCTCAGCCCTCTAGTTCTTCGATGGCGGCCTGCCGCGCGAGCGTCTTGCGGGCGGTCTCCACATGCAGGTTCTCGACGATCTTCCCATCCAGCACGGCGACGCCCTGCCCCTCGGCCAGCGCCGCCTCATGGGCCGCGATCACCGCCTGCGCCTGGGCGATCTCGGCCTCGGTCGGCGCGAAGGCGGCGTTGGCGATGGCGACCTGCGCGGGATGGATCAGCGTCTTGCCGTCCATGCCGAGGTCGCGGCCCTGCTCGCATTCCGCACGCAGCCCCTCCTCGTCGCGGAAGGCGTTGTAGACGCCGTCGATGCAGGGCACGCCCGCCGCCCGCGCGGCCAGCACCGTCGCCGACAGGCAATGCAGCAACGGCATCCGGTCCGCCCGGTCGCGCACGCCCAGGTCCTTGGCCAGGTCGTTCGTCCCCAGCACCAGCCCGCCCAGCCGCAGCGCGCGGGCGATGGCGGCGGCGTTCAGCACGCCGGCGGGCGATTCGATCATGGCCCAGACCCGCATGCCGGAGCCCGCCGCCTCCAGCACGCGGACAGCGGCGGCGATGTCCTCCGGCCCGGCGACCTTGGGCAGCAGCACCGCCTCGGCCTCCATCCCGCAGGCGGCGGCGAGGTCGTCGGCGCCCCATTCGGTGTCGGCCCCGTTTACCCGTATGATCCGCGCGCGGGGCCCGTAGGCGATCCGCGCCAGGGCGCGGCCCAGGGCCTCGCGCGCGGCGGCCTTCTCGGTCGGCGCGACCGCGTCCTCCAGGTCGAAGATGATCGCGTCGACGGGCAGGCCGGCGGCTTTCTCGAGCGCCCGCTCCTTCGAGGCGGGGATATACAGAACGGAACGGTAGGGGCGGGCGGGTTCGGTCATGCGGGTCTCCGTCGGTCGCCGCCTTAATGCAGGTCGCGCAATCAATCGCAAGGCCCGGAGCCTCCGGCAGCCCGTTCGTTGCGCAGGTGCCGGGCGGCCAGCGCGGCGCCTCCGGCCGTTAACCGTTCCTTGGGAGATTTCTGACAACACTGGGACACCAGCACGCCCGGCACGGTCCGGGCCCCCACGAGAGATCGGCATCGGCCCGGCTCTCGCGCGGGCCGGTTCGACCCCGAAACCCCGAAGGATGAAGGAACGTGCCATGACCAGAACCCAGAAACTGAATGCCGCGCTGATCGCGCTCGCCTCGGCGGTGCTGCTGCTCTTCGCGATCCCGGCGGGCGCCCAGGGCCAGAATTGCGGCCCGAGAGAGATGGTCGTCGAACGTCTGGCCGATCGCTTCGGCGAGACGCGGCGCGGCATCGGCCTCGCCACGCAGAACCGCGTGGTCGAGATCTTCGCCTCCGAAGCGACCGGCACCTGGACCGTCACCGTGACCCTGCCCTCGGGCCGGACCTGCCTGCTCGCTTCCGGCCAGGCATGGGAGGACCGGATGGACGACCTCGCCCATCTGTCCGACGCCGACACCTGAGCGCCCCCTGCCGGGCCACCTGCGGCCCGGCCCACCGGCGCCGCGACCCCGGCACCGTCCACGGTCTGAAGGCCCCCGGCGCGTCCGTCTCCCCTGCCCGCCGCGGCGCAGCGCCCTTGCGCCCCCCCCGTCGCCGGGGGTAGCCAAGCGCGGACTTCACGACGGACAGACCGGAGACACCAAAATGGCCCGACCCAAGATCGCGCTCATCGGCGCGGGACAGATCGGCGGCACCCTCGCCCACCTCGCCGCGATCAAGGAACTGGGGGACATCGTCCTCTTCGACATTACCGAGGGCGTGCCGCAGGGCAAGGCGCTCGACATCGCCGAAAGCGGCCCTGTCGAGGGCTTCGACGCCGTCCTCAAGGGCACCAACGACTATGGCGATATCGCCGGCGCCGATGTCTGCATCGTCACCGCGGGCGTCCCGCGCAAGCCGGGCATGTCGCGCGACGACCTGCTGGGCATCAACCTCAAGGTCATGAAGGCCGTGGGCGAGGGCATCCGCGACAATGCCCCCGACGCCTTCGTCATCTGCATCACCAACCCGCTCGACGCGATGGTCTGGGCCCTGCGCGAGTTCTCGGGCCTGCCGCACGAGAAGGTCGTCGGAATGGCCGGCGTGCTCGACTCGGCGCGTTTCCGCCACTTCCTGTCGCTCGAGTTCGACGTCTCGATGCGGGACGTCTCCGCCTTCGTGCTGGGCGGCCATGGCGACACGATGGTCCCGCTCGTCCGCTACTCGACCGTCGGCGGCATTCCCCTGCCCGACCTGGTCGAGATGGGTTGGACCTCGCAGGAGAGCCTCGACGCCATCGTTCAGCGCACCCGCGACGGCGGAGCCGAGATCGTCGGCCTGCTCAAGACCGGCTCCGCCTTCTACGCCCCGGCCGCTTCGGCGATCGAGATGGCCGAGGCCTACCTCAAGGACCAGAAGCGCCTGCTGCCCGCCGCCGCCTATGTCGACGGCGCGCTGGGCCTCAACGGCATGTATGTCGGCGTCCCCACGGTGATCGGCGCGGGCGGCATCGAGCGGATCGTGGACATCAAGCTCACCCGAGAGGAGCAGACGATGTTCGACAAGTCGGTCGACGCGGTGAAGGCCCTCGTCGAGGCCTGCAAGGGCATCGACCCTTCGCTGACCTGACATTCGGGCGGCCCGCGCCTCCGGGTGCGGGCCGCAACTCCGCCGATGCCGCCGCGTCGCCGCGTCCGCGCCCTGCATCTCCCGCAAAAGCTTCTTTTCACGCAGTCTCCCCCGGCTTGGGGACGCGACCGGCCTGTCTCCGGTTGCGGCGGCGCCTTGCCGCGCGGACTGGTGTGATCACAGCTTTGCGTCGTGTGATCACAAATGCCGATTTTCCCGCAGGACCTGTAACAATTCCCTCTTCCGGTATTCCAAGGGACCTCGGCCCGTGCTTTCCCCGTTTGCGACCGACACCAAAGCGACCGGGGGCGCGACCCATGAACATCCACGAGTATCAGGCCAAGGCTCTCCTGCGCGATTACGGCGCCCCGGTCAGCGACGGCGTGGCCGTCACCAAGGCCGCCGAGGCCAAGAACGCCGCCAGCCAGCTCGACGGGCCGCTCTGGGTGGTGAAGGCGCAGATCCACGCCGGCGGCCGCGGCAAGGGCAAGTTCAAGGAGGCCGAGGCCGGCGAGAAGGGCGGCGTCCGCCTCGCCAAATCCGTCGAGGAGGCCGCGGAAGAGGCGCGGAAGATGCTCGGCAACACGCTGGTCACGCACCAGACGGGCCCCGCGGGCAAGCAGGTCAACCGCATCTATATCGAGGACGGCTCCGGCATCGCGCGCGAGCTGTATCTGGCGCTGCTGGTCGACCGTCAGACCAGCCGCATCGGCTTCGTCTGCTCGACCGAGGGCGGCATGGACATAGAAGAGGTGGCCGCCTCGACCCCCGAGAAGATCGTCAGCTTCTCGGTCGATCCCGCCACCGGCTACCAGCCCTGGCACGGCCGCCGCGTCGCCTTCTCGCTGGGGCTGGAAGGCGCGCAGGTCAAGCAGTGCGTGCAGCTCATGGGGCAACTCTACAAGGCCTTCACCGAGAAGGACATGGAGATGCTGGAGATCAACCCGCTGATCGTCACCGACGAGGGCAACCTCAAGGTGCTTGATGCCAAGGTCGGCTTCGACGGCAACGCGATCTACCGCCACAAGGACATCGCCGAACTGCGCGACGAGACCGAGGAGGACGCGAAGGAACTCGCCGCCTCCAAGTACGACCTGAACTACATCGCGCTCGACGGCGAGATCGGCTGCATGGTCAACGGCGCCGGGCTGGCGATGGCGACGATGGACATCATCAAGCTCTATGGGGCGGAGCCCGCGAACTTCCTCGATGTCGGCGGCGGCGCCACCAAGGAGAAGGTGACGGAGGCGTTCAAGATCATCACCTCGGACCCGAACGTGAAGGGCATCCTGGTCAACATCTTCGGCGGCATCATGCGCTGCGACGTCATCGCCGAGGGCGTGGTGGCCGCCGTGAAGGAGGTCGGGCTGAAGGTCCCGCTGGTGGTCCGGCTGGAGGGCACGAACGTGCAGCAGGGCAAGGACATCATCAACAATTCCGGCCTGGACGTGATTGCTGCCGACGACCTCAAGGACGGCGCACAGAAGATCGTGAAGGCCGTCAAGGGCTGAGCCCCTGGCGGGGCCGCCGCCCCCTCAACCCGAAGGACGACCCATGTCCCCGCGCCGCCCCATCGCCTGCCGCCCCGCCCGGGCCGCCCCGACCGCACCCCGGTCGGCAGCGGCGCGCGCATCGGCATCGGCGGGGCGGGCGAAGGCCGTCCGGCGCGCGACCGGCCATTGCGCCGCGCTCGGCATCGCGCTCACCTTCGCGGCTTGCGGCTTGGCTGCCGCCAACCCCCTCCGCGCCGCCGCCCTCGACGCCTTCGCGCGCAACTGCTTCTCGCCGCACCTGACCGCCCGGGCGGCAGAGGCCGAACTCGCCCCCCACGGGCGGCACGACTTCTACGACCTGCGCCCATTCTCCGCCCCCGCCCCCTCCAAGCCGGCAACCGAGGCCACCCCCGGCACCGACCGCCGCTGCGAGATCGCCTTCGACGGCGCCCACGGGGAAGCCGCGGCCGAGATCGCGCTCGCCGCCCTGCAAGCCGAGGGCATCCGCGCCGAGGCCCCGCTCCCCCTCCCCGCCCGCCCAGACGAAACCACCACCCTCCGCGGCGCCCGCTTCCTCAACCCCGCCCGCATCGCCGTTGTCGAGACCGGCACCCGCCCCGGCCCGAACGGAACCGAGACCTTCCTGCGCGTCGAGCGCCTGACCCCCGAGGCATCCGCGGAGGCCATCCGATGATCCGTCCCCTGATCCTCCTGGCCGCGGCGCTGCTCGCCAGCTGCGCGCAGGACGGCGCCTTGCGCGTCCCCTCCGGCGTCGAGGAGATCGCGGTGCAGCGCATGCGCTTCGCGACCGAGGCGGTCTGCCTCAACAACACCACGCAGGCCGCGCAGGACCGCGCCGCCCGGGCGCTCGACTTCCCCGTCCGCAACCGCGAGAACGGGGCGACGGTCTACGTAAACCCGGGCACGTTGACCTTCCTGCGCCTTGGCCCCGCGCCCGACCAGGCGATCACGACCGAGGACGGGCGCCGGGTCGTCTATCGCGGCTCCGGCTGCTCGGTCGGCTCGCCCGCCATCGGGGTGCGCGCCGCCAATCGCATCGCGGGCGAGATCCTCGCACCGCGCCTCGTCGACGGCTCGGCCCTGACCGCCGCGCCCGTCGGGGCGGGCACGAACGAGCGCGGCGGCATCGGCTTCTTCTTCGACGACGTGTCGCTGACGCAGCCCATCGCCACCACCACGATCACCAATCCGGAGACCGGGCAGGCCGAGACGTTCCTGCACCCGGTCATCCTCGTCATCCACCGCTAGACTATCGCGCGACCGCGCAAGACGGAGAGAAGAATGGCCATCCTGATCGACAAAGACACAAAGGTGATCTGCCAGGGCCTCACCGGCTCCCAGGGGACCTTCCACACGGAGCAGGCCATCGCCTACGGCACGCAGATGGTGGGCGGCGTGACGCCCGGAAAGGGCGGCCAGACCCATCTCGACCTGCCCGTCTTCGACAGCTGCCACGAGGCGGTCGCGAAGACCGGCGCCAATGCGAGCGTCATCTACGTCCCGCCCCCCTTCGCCGCCGATTCCATCCTGGAGGCCATCGACGCCGAGCTGCCGCTGGTCGTCTGCATCACCGAGGGCATCCCGGTGCTCGACATGATGAAGGTCAAGCGCGCGCTCGACGGGTCGAAGACGCGGCTGATCGGGCCGAACTGCCCGGGCGTGATCACGCCGGACGCCTGCAAGATCGGCATCATGCCGGGCCATATCCACAAGCGCGGGTCCGTCGGGGTCGTGTCGCGCTCCGGAACGCTGACCTACGAGGCGGTCAAGCAGACGACCGACATGGGGCTGGGCCAGTCGACCGCCGTCGGCATCGGCGGCGACCCGATCAAGGGGACCGAGCATATCGACGTGCTGGAGATGTTCCTGGCCGACCCCGAGACGACCTCGATCATCATGATCGGCGAGATCGGCGGCACCGCGGAGGAAGACGCCGCGCAGTTCCTCGCCGACGAGCGCAAGGCCGGCCGCTGGAAGCCCACCGCCGGGTTCATCGCCGGCCGCACGGCGCCTCCGGGCCGCCGCATGGGCCATGCCGGCGCCATCGTCGCGGGCGGAAAGGGCGACGCGGAGTCGAAGATCGAGGCGATGAAGGCCGCCGGCATCGTCGTCGCCGACAGCCCCGCCACGCTGGGCGAGGCGGTGAAGGAGGCCATCGACAAGGGATGAGACAGATCACGGCCCTTTTTCTCACCGCTGCCGCCCTTTCCGCCTGCCAAGGCGAGGGGCTGGGTGCGCAAGGCTCTGCCGGAATGGTCACGGAGGTCGCGAAGGGAGTCTTCTACATGGAGCTTCCCGACGCGCCGGGCGGCTTGAAGGGTGCGAGGGTTCCGCTGCCCACCTCGGTCTTCGACGTTCGCGGCGTCAGGGGCAGCTATACGGTCCGCGCGCTGAACGACGCCTTCGCGCCAAACGACTTCCGGACGGCGGGCGTGTCGCTCTGCCAGACATGGGGCCGTCCGCTGGCCTCCATCTCGGAGCCGCGCCGCTTCGGAGGCCTTCGGTCGCGCGAGATCGCCGCCGATGTGAGGTGTGGCTGAGCGATGGGCTTTACGGAGGCGATAGGCACCTGCTTTCGCAAGTATGCGACATTCTCCGGCCGCGCCTCGCGGTCGGAGTTCTGGTGGTTCGTGCTCTTCCTGCTCCTCGGCTCCGTTGCCCTGGCGATCCTCGACGGCCTGATCTTCGGCGGATCCGCCTCGCTCGAACAGGTTATTCGCACCGACGCGAACGGGAACGAGACCGTCTCCTACGGGCGCATCACGAATTACGACGGCGGCTGGCTGGAGACGATTTTCTCGATCGTGACCTTCCTGCCGTGGCTTGCGGTGACGTGGCGCCGTCTGCACGACCGCGACATCCGCGGATGGTGGGCATTCCTGCCGCACGGGCTGGGGATCGTGACGATGCTCGCTCTGGTGGCGACCACGGTCGGCTTCGACGGGTTTCTATCCGGCGGGCCAGAGATGGCTTCCGCGATGATGCGCGCCTTCAGAGAGGACCTTCCCATGGCCGTATCCGTGACGGGAGCTTTCGCGAGCTTCGCGGCTTCGATCTGGCTTGTCGTGACCCTCGCAAGCCGCGGAACTCCCGGTCCGAACCGTTTCGGCCCGCCCCCTGCGGATGCTGCCGCTCAACCGACGATCATCCGTGTCGGTAACATGCCACACATCGGGAAGCGCTCATGATGCGCCTCGCCGCGCCGCACTTCGCTGGCGGGCAGGTCGCCGTCGGCCTCACTCCGCCCGCGACCACCTTCCACCGGACCCTCCAGCCGGCGACGGAGGCGCCCTGCTGACCCATGCTCGTCTCCCACCCCCACCAGTTCGTCTACCTCAAGACGCGCAAGACCGCAGGGACCTCCGTCGAGATGGCGCTCCAGCCGCTCTGCACGGATGCCCCGGCGCCGGTCGTCGAGGAGACGCATGCGGTTCTCGGGGCGCGCGGCGTTGTCGGGATGCGGCGGGTCGAGGCGCCGCGGCGCGATGCGCTCGACGAGATCTGGTACAACCACATGCCCGCCGCGGCGATCCGGGGCCTGATCGGCAAGCGGCTCTGGGACCGTTATGCCAAGGTCGCCTGCATCCGGGACCCGTTCGAGCGGATGGTCTCCATGTTCCACTGGCGCCGGGACCTGGCGCGTCGGGGCGCCTCCCCGGACGCCTCGCAGGCCACGCTCGTCGCCGAGTTCCGCGACTTCGTGCGGACGGGCACCTGGAACGACGACAGGGAGATCGTCCAGATCGACGGCCGGTCCTGCGTCGACGTCGTGCTGCGGCAGGAGCATCTCGCCGCCGACCTCGCGGGCCTCGAATCGCGGCTGTCGCTCGCCCCGGGCACGCTCGACCTGCCCCGGACCAAGGTCGGACGGGCCTTCCGCCAGGGCTTCGCCACCGCCGACTATTACGACGCGCCGACCATGCGCCTCGTGCGCGACCGGCTGGCCTGGGTCTGGGACCTGCACCCCTATCCCGAGACGCCGATGGAGATGGCCCATGACGACTGACCTGCGCGCGATCCTTCTGGCGGCCCTCTGCCTCGCCGCGCCTGCCGCGGCCCAGCCCTGCGCCGAACCCGGCTTCGACGCCGCCCTCGCCGCGCTGGAGGCGCAGGGCTGGACCCGCGCCGAGGCCCTGACCCCGGCCCAGGCCGACGCGCTCGCCTGGACCCGCGCGATCACCTATATCGAGGGCGACGACGGCGGCCGGACACCCGCCGAGATCCTCGAGCTTCAGCGGAAGGCCGGCGCCGGCCTCCTGCGCCGCGTCGACACGGACAGCACCCGCTCCGCCGTGCTGACGCGCGGCGACGAGGCGATGACCCTGACCCAGACCGTCACCGCCCCCGGCCGGATCGAGCGGCAGTGCCGCCTCGCCACCGCCGCGCCGGTTCCCGGCACCGACCCCATCGACACGACCGGCTGGCCCGGAGCGCCCCTGCTCGCGGACCTGACCTTCATCTTTCCGGAGGAAACGGAATGACCGACCAGTCCCCCAACGACGCCTTCCACTCCACGTCCTTCCTGCAGGGGCACAACGCCGAATATCTGGAACAGATGTATGCCCGCTACGCCTCCGACCCGTCGGCGGTGGACGAAAGCTGGCAGGCGCTGTTCCGGCAGCTCGCCGATGACGCGGCCGATGCGAAGGCCGAGGCCGAGGGGCCGTCCTGGGCCCGCGCGGACTGGCCGCCGATGCCCTCGGACGACCTGACGGCGGCGCTGACGGGCGAATGGCCCGCGCCAAAGGTCGACCCGAAGGATGCGAAGGCCGCCGCGCAGAAGATCGAGAAGAAGGCCGAGGCCACCGGCAACCTGCTCAGCCAGGACCAGGTCCGGCGGGCCGTGCTCGACTCGATCCGGGCGCTCATGCTGATCCGCGCCTACCGGATCCGCGGCCACCTCGCCGCCGATCTCGACCCGCTGGGCATGCGCGCCGCGGACCCGCATCCGGAGCTCGACCCGAAATCCTACGGGTTCAGCGAGGCCGACATGAACCGGCCGATCTTTATCGACAACGTGCTGGGGCTGGAGGTCGCGACCCTCAACGAGATCATCGCCATCCTCAAGCGCACCTATTGCGGCACCTTCGCGCTGCAGTACATGCACATCTCCGACCCCGAGCAGTCGGCCTGGCTCAAGGAGCGGATCGAGGGCTACGGCAAGGAGATCAAGTTCACCCAGAACGGCCGCCGCGCGATCCTCAACAAGCTGGTCGAGGCCGAGGGCTTCGAGAAATACCTCCACGTCAAGTACATGGGCACCAAGCGCTTCGGCCTCGACGGCGGCGAGGCGCTGATCCCCGCGATGGAGCAGATCATCAAGCGCGGCGGGCAGCTGGGCCTCTCGGACATCGTCATCGGCATGCCCCACCGGGGCCGGCTGTCGGTCCTCGCCAACGTGATGGGCAAGCCCTACAAGGCGATCTTCAACGAGTTCCAGGGCGGCAGCTTCAAGCCCGAGGACGTCGACGGCTCGGGCGACGTCAAGTACCACCTCGGCGCCTCGTCCGATCGGGAGTTCGACGGCAATACCGTCCACTTGTCGCTGACCGCGAACCCCTCGCATCTGGAAGCGGTGAACCCCGTCGTTCTGGGCAAGGTCCGCGCCAAGCAGGACCAGCTCAACGACACGACCCGCCAGAAGGTGACCGGCGTCCTGCTGCACGGCGACGCGGCCTTCGCGGGCCAGGGCGTGGTCGCGGAATGCTTCGCGCTCTCGGGCGTGCGCGGGCACCGGACGGGCGGCACGATCCATATCGTGGTGAACAACCAGATCGGCTTCACCACCGCGCCGCATTTCTCGCGGTCGAGCCCCTACCCGACCGATAACGCGCTGGTCGTCGAGGCGCCGATCTTCCACGTCAACGGCGACGATCCCGAGGCGGTGGTCCACGCCGCGAAGGTCGCCACCGAGTTCCGGCAGAAGTTCAACAAGGACGTCGTCATCGACATCTTCTGCTACCGCCGCTTCGGCCATAACGAGGGCGACGAGCCCATGTTCACCAACCCGATGATGTACAAGCGCATCAAGGGCCACAAGACGACCCTCTCGCTCTATACCGAACGGCTGGTGAAGGACGGGCTGATCCCCGAGGGCGAGATCGAGGACATGAAGGCCGCCTTCCAGGACCGGCTCGCGCAGGAATTCGAGGCCGGGCGCGACTACAAGCCGAACAAGGCGGACTGGCTGGACGGACGCTGGTCCCATCTCGACCGCCGCGCCGAGGACGACTACGTCCGCGGCGAGACGGCGATCGCGGACGAGACCTTCAACCAGGTCGGCCATGCGCTGCAGAACGTTCCCGAGGACCTGCCGATCCACAAGACCGTGGGCCGCCTGCTCGACGCGCGCCGCAAGATGTTCGACGAGGGCGAGAACTTCGACTGGGCCACCGCCGAGGCGCTGGCCTTCGGGTCGCTGCTGACCGAGGGCTATCCCGTCCGCCTCGCGGGCCAGGATTCGACCCGCGGCACGTTCAGCCAGCGCCATTCCGGCATCGTCAACCAGGAGACGGAGGAGCGCTACTACCCGCTCAACCACATCCGCGACGGCCAGGCCCATTTCGAGGTGATCGACAGCGCCCTGTCGGAATACGCGGTGCTGGGCTTCGAATACGGCTACTCGCTGGCCGAGCCCAACGCGCTGGTCATGTGGGAGGCGCAGTTCGGCGACTTCGCCAACGGCGCGCAGATCATGTTCGACCAGTTCATCTCGTCGGGCGAGTCGAAGTGGCTGCGCATGTCGGGCCTCGTCTGCCTGCTGCCCCACGGCTTCGAGGGCCAGGGGCCGGAGCATTCCTCGGCCCGGCTGGAACGCTTCCTGCAGCAATGCGGCTCCGACAACTGGATCGTCGCCAACTGCACGACGCCCGCGAACTACTTCCACATCCTGCGCCGTCAGATCCATCGCGACTTCCGCAAGCCGCTGATCCTGATGACGCCCAAGTCGCTGCTGCGCCACCGGCTCGCCGTCTCCCGGCGCGCCGAATTCACCACGGGGTCCAGCTTCCACCGGGTCCTCTGGGATGACGCGCAGCAGGGCAACTCGACGACGAAGCTGGTGGCGGACGACCAGATCAAGCGGGTCGTCGTCTGCTCGGGCAAGGTCTACTACGACCTCCTGGAGGAGCGGGACGAGCGCGGGCTCGACGACGTCTACCTGCTGCGGCTCGAGCAGTTCTATCCGTTCCCGGCCAAGTCGATGGTCGACGAGCTGAGCCGCTTCAAGCAGGCGGAGTTCGTCTGGTGCCAGGAGGAGCCCAAGAACCAGGGCGCCTGGACCTTCGTCGAGCCCAACATCGAATGGGTCCTGACCCGGATCGGCGCCGCGAACACGCGGCCCCGCTACGTGGGCCGCGCCGCCTCGGCCTCGCCCGCGACGGGTCTGGCCTCGCAACACAAGGCACAACAATCGGCGCTGGTGAACGAAGCGCTGAGCATGGAGTAACGGCATGACGATAGACGTGAAGGTCCCCACCCTCGGGGAATCCGTGACCGAGGCGACGGTGGCCACCTGGTTCAAGAAGCCGGGCGATGCCGTCGCCACCGACGAGATGCTCTGCGAGCTGGAAACCGACAAGGTCACGGTCGAGGTCCCCTCGCCCGCCACCGGCACCCTGAGCGAGATCGTCGCCGAGGAAGGCTCGACCGTCGGCGTCGACGCCCTGCTCGCCACCATCTCCGAGGGCGCGGGCGCTTCCGCTTCCTATGCTTCCGCTCCCGCCGCCGTGGCGCAGCCCGGCTCCGAGGAAGGCACCTCGGAGGCCGGCGGCGCCGCCTCCGCCCCCGCGGACGGCGGCGAGGAGGTCGCGGTCATGGTCCCCGCCCTGGGCGAGTCCGTGACCGAGGCGACCGTCGCCACCTGGTTCAAGGCCGAAGGCGACGAGGTCGCGCAGGACGAGATGCTCTGCGAGCTCGAGACCGACAAGGTCTCGGTCGAGGTCCCCGCCCCCGCGGCCGGGACGCTGGGCAAGATCCTCGCCGAGGAAGGCGCGACCGTCAAAGCCGGCGGCCAGCTCGCCACCATCCTGGGCGGCGCGGGCGCCACCCCCGGCGCGGCCAAGCCGCCTGCGATGAACCCCGAGCCGAAGCCGGACGCGGGCAAGGCGGAGGTCGAGGAGGCCCGGCACAACGTCGAGGCCGCCGCGCCGAAGGCGGACGTGGAGAACGCGCCCTCGGCCAACAAGCTGATGGCCGAGAAGGGACTCGACCCGGCTCAGGTCAAGGGCACCGGCCGCGACGGCCGCATCATGAAGGAGGACGTGCTGACCGCGAAGTCCCCCGCCCAGGCCCCCGCGCCGGAGCCCGCCCCGGCCCCCCGCGCGCCCGTCGCAGCCAAGGACGAGGCGCGGGAGGAGCGGGTGAAGATGACCCGCCTGCGCCAGACCATCGCGCGCCGCCTGAAGGACGCGCAGAACACCGCCGCCATGCTGACGACCTACAACGAGGTCGACATGAAGGCGGTCATGGACCTGCGTTCTGAATACAAGGACCTCTTCGAGAAGAAGCACGGCACCCGCCTCGGCTTCATGTCCTTCTTTACCAAGGCCTGCGTCCACGCCCTGCAGGAGGTCCCCGAGGTCAATGCCGAGATCGACGGCACGGACGTCGTCTACAAGCGCTTCGTCCACATGGGCATCGCGGCCGGAACCCCGCAGGGCCTCGTCGTGCCGGTCATCCGCGACGTCGACCGGATGAGCTTCGCCGAGATCGAGAAGGCCATCGCCGAGAAGGGCAAGGCCGCCCGCGACGGCAAGCTTTCCATGGCCGACATGCAGGGCGGGACCTTCACGATCTCGAACGGCGGCGTCTACGGCTCGCTGATGTCCTCGCCGATCCTGAACCCGCCGCAATCGGGCATCCTCGGCATGCACAAGATCCAGGACCGGCCCATGGTCGTCGGCGGCGAGATCGTCATCCGCCCGATGATGTATCTTGCGCTGAGCTACGACCACCGGATCGTCGACGGCAAGGGCGCGGTGACGTTCCTCGTCCGGGTAAAGGAAGCGCTGGAGGACCCGCGGCGGCTCTTGATGGACCTGTGAGTGCCGCGGCCGCCCTACGACTGGGATGACGACAAGGCGAAGGCGAACCTCGACAAGCACGGGGTTCCCTTCGAGGCCATCTTCGGGTTCGACTGGGACGGGGCGCTGCGCGCCGAGGACACGCGATACGACTACGGCGAGACGCGGTTCCAAGCGCTTGGAAAGATCGGCGACCGCGCCCATGTCGTGGTATATGTTCTGCGCGAAGAGACGATCCGCGTGATCTCGCTCCGCAAGGCCAACCGAAGGGAACAGCGATGACCCGTCCGCCCCCGCCCGCCGATTTCGATGATAACCCGCCTCTCGACGAGAATTTTTTCTCTCGTGCAATTCCGGCGCGCCGCGAAGCGGATATCCTTGGCAGAGCCACGGAAAAAAACGCGCGCCTGCGCACCGCGCTGGAAGAGATCGTCCGGGCCGATGCAGAGGGCCGATCCGTCCGCGAACCGATAGACCGAGCGCGTGCGCTGCTCGCGCAGGAGTAGGGCGTCGCCAGGGGTGCGCAAGCCGACGCGCCTTAAAGACTAGGCGTTTGCGCCACCTGATCACGCTGAGGAAAACAAAATGCTGTCACCTTCATCGGAGAACGAATTGAAGCGCAGCGAGATGGCGAACGAACTGGGGCTAGCATTCGCACGGACCATCGTGTTGCTGAACGGCGGAGCCTTTGCCATCCTTCTTGCCTATCTCGGAAGTGCTTCAAGCACATCGGCGTTTGTCGTCTCGATCGATGGCTTGCAACGAGCATTGTCGTCGTTCCTCCTTGCGCTGCTACTGATGCTTGCCGCAATCCTGTATTCCTATGTTCGTTATGCGCTACCTCCGGAAATGGGGACGGCACGTTATTTAGAGAATTCCGTCGTCGGAGTGAATGCGGTCTGCGGCATCGGTGCAGTGATCTGTTTCGCATATGGTGTGATCGTGCTGATCGGATCGACCGGAGTATCAATGCCTTTGCGTTAGCAGGTTCGAGCTTGGAGAAACCAACCGCTAACATGCGGGGTTTCATAGCAGCCCAACCCGGAGCTTCCCCATGCACCTCCTCCTCCACCTCACCCCGCCCGACTACGACGCCTGGAAGCGCGACTTCGACGCCAGCGCGGAGACGCGGATGCAGGCCGGCCTGACCCTCATGCAGCTCTGGCGCGCGGCCCTGGGCCCGGAGGTCACCGCGCTCTTCGAGGCCAACGACCGGAAGCGCGCCGAGGCCTGGATCGACCGCGAATCCGCGACCGGCCCGAAGATCGAGGCGCGGTTCCTCCGAACCGCCTGACCGGCGCGACGATCCGTGCCCGCCGCACGGGCTTCCGTCCGGCGGGCGGACGGGCTACGAGCGCCCCATGTCACCGACCCGCCGCGCCATCGCCTTCTGGATCATCCGCGTCGCCATCGCGGTCTTCCTCGTCATCCTGCTCCAGGCCTGGGCCGGGCCCGATCCCGTGCTCTGGTACGCCGCCGGCGTCTATGCCGTGTTGTCGGGCCTGCTGACGCTGTTCCTGATCCGGCGCGGCAAGTGACGCAGACCGAGGCCCGCCCATGACCCCCGAACTCACCGCCCTCGCCCTCGCCCTGCTGCTGCAGGCCGTCCAGTTCGCGGCCTACTCCATCCGCGCCAATCTCGACGTCGGCCCCGGCTACGCCATGTCCGCCCGCGACCGAGAGCCGTCGCGCCCGCTCTCGCCGCTGGGCGGGCGGCTGCAGCGGGCGCTGACGAACCATTTCGAGGGGCTGGTCCTGTTCACCGCCGCGGTGACGCTCGTCACCCTGTCGGGACAGGCCAGCGGGTTCACCGCCGCCTGCGCCTGGACCTACCTCGCCGCGCGGGTCGTCTACGTTCCCGCCTACGCGCTGGGCTGGCGGCCCTGGCGGTCGGTGGTCTGGATGGTGGGGTTCCTCGCGACCGTCCTTATGGTTATCTCGACCCTGATCTGATCCGCGCCGCGTCGGACGCATATCCGACGCGCATCACCCGCGGATCACCCGCCGAATACGACCCCCGGAGACATCATGGCCCAATACGACGTCATCATCATCGGCAGCGGCCCCGGCGGCTATGTCTGCGCCATCCGCTGCGCGCAGCTCGGCCTCAAGACGGCCTGCGTCGAGGGGCGCGACACGCTGGGCGGCACCTGCCTCAACGTCGGCTGCATCCCGTCCAAGGCGCTGCTGCATGCGACGCACCAACTGCATGAAGCGCAACATAATTTCGCGAAGATGGGCCTCACGGCGCCCGCGCCCGAGGTCGATTGGGAGAAGATGCTGGCCTACAAGGACGACGTCATCGGCCAGAACACCAAGGGCATCGAGTTCCTGTTCAAGAAGAACAAGGTAGACTGGCTGAAGGGCTGGGGCTCGATCCCCGGACCCGGCAAGGTCAAGGTCGGCGACGAGGTCCACGAGGCGAAGCACATCGTCATCGCCTCGGGCTCCGAGGCGTCGGGTGTGCCGGGCGCCGAGGTCGAGATCGACGAGAAGACCGTCGTGACCTCGACCGGCGCGCTGGAATTGCCGAGCATTCCCAAGAGCATGGTCGTCGTCGGCGGCGGCGTGATCGGGCTGGAGATGGGCTCGGTCTACGCCCGGCTCGGCACGGAGGTGACGGTGATCGAGTATCTCGACGCGATCACCCCGGGACAGGACGCCGAGATCGCCAAGCAGTTCCAGAAGATCCTGAAGAAGCAGGGACTTTCCTTCGTGCTGGGCGCCGCCGTCAAGAAGGTGTCCGTCGCGGACGGGCGCGCGACCGTCGACTACACGCTGCGCAAGGACGACAGCGCGCAGTCGATGGAGGCGGATGTCGTTCTGGTCGCCACGGGCCGCAAGCCCTTCACCAAGGGGCTGAATCTCGACGCGCTGGGCGTCACGCTGACGCAGCGCGGCCAGATCGAGGTCGATGACCGCTACAAGACCAGCGTCGAGGGCGTCTACGCCATCGGCGACGTGATCGAGGGCCCGATGCTGGCCCACAAGGCCGAGGACGAGGGCATGGCCGTGGCCGAGATTCTGGCCGGGCAGCACGGGCATGTTAACTATACGGTCATCCCCGGCGTGATATACACCCATCCCGAGGTCGCCTCGGTCGGCCTCACCGAAGAGATGCTCAAGAAGGAGGGCCGCGCCTACAAGGTCGGCAAGTTCTCGTTCATGGGCAACGGCCGGGCGAAGGCGGTCTTCGCGGGCGAGGGCTTCGTCAAGCTCTTGGCCGACAAGGAGACCGACCGCATCCTCGGCTGCCACGTCATCGGCCCGATGGCGGGCGACCTGATCCACGAGGTCTGCGTCGCGATGGAATTCGGGGCCGCCGCCGAGGACCTGGCGCGGACCTGCCACGCGCACCCGACCTTCTCGGAGGCGATGCGCGAGGCGGCGCTTGCCTGCGGCGACGGCGCGATCCACGCCTGACGGTCCCTTGGGGAAACGGAGAGGGGGGGCTCTGCCCCCCGCCTTCGGCTCCCCCCGGCATATTTCGAGAGCATCGAAGGCGGGGGCATCAACCTTGACAGAGGGTTACGGCCACTGCACCCCGCGCCGGGCCAGGCTCACCCGGTAGAGCGAGGTCGTGGCCGTGATGTAGAGCTCGTGCTTCGCCCGGCCCCCGAAGCAGAGGTTCGACACCAGCTCCGGCACCAGGATCTTGCCGAGAAGCCGTCCGTCGGGGGCGATGCAGTGCACCCCGTCGGCGGCGGAGGTCCAGAGGTTCCCGTCGCTGTCGAGCCGGAAGCCGTCGGCCTTGCCGGGCGAGACCGCGTGGAAGAGGCGCCCGTTCGTGCAGCCCCCGGCGCGCACGTCGTAGACGCGGATATGGGTCGGATCGCCCTCGCCCCGGCGGCCGGTATCCGCGACGTAGAGCAGGCTTTCGTCGGGCGAGAAGGCCAGCCCGTTGGGCGCGTTCATGTCGTCCACCATCACGTCCAGCGCGCCCGTCGCGGGATCGGCCCGATAGACGACCAGCGGGTTCTCGGACGGGGCCTTGTGGCCTTCGTAATCCGTCACGATCCCGTAATGCGGATCGCTGAACCAGATCGTGCCGTCCGACTTCACGACCACGTCGTTGGGCGAATTGAGCGGCTTGCCGTCGAAGCCGTCGGCGATGACCGTAATCGATCCGTCCGGCTCGGTCCGGGCGACCCGGCGCGCGCCGTGCTCGCAGCTGACGAGCCGGCCCTGACGGTCGCGCGTGTGGCCGTTGGCGAAGTTCGACGGCGACCGGAACACGCTGACGCCCTCCGCCGGATGCCAGCGGTGGATGACGTTGTTGGGGATGTCCGAGAACAGCAGGCAGTTGTGGTCGCCGAACCAGACCGGCCCCTCGACCCAGTCGAACCCGGTCGCGAGCCGCTTGACCGGCGCGTTGTGCAGGACGAAGCGGTCGAAGACCGGATCGTGGCTTTCGAAGAAGGGCATGGTCGCTCCTCAGGCGGTAAAGTCGATCTGGGCCTTCATCGCGCGGCTCCGGTCGCCCGCGAGGTCGAAGGCGGCCTGCGCCTGCGAGAGCGGCACGGTCTGGGTGATGAGCGGCTTGACGTCGATCAGCCCCTTCCGCATGAGGCTGACGCCCGTGTGGAACTCGGGGTGGAACCGGAATGAGCCGCGGAAAGTGAGCTCCTTCGCGGTCATGGCCTGCACCGGCAGGGTCATGTCGCCGCCGAGCCCGAGCTGCACGATCGTGCCGCGCGGCCGGATCGCGGGGATGGCGGCAGAGAGCGCCGCGGCGGCGCCCGAGCACTCGAACAGCACGTCGAAGCGGCCCTTGTCCTTGACATAGGGCGCCAGCCCTTCGCGCGCGTCCCAGGCCTCGTCGGCGCCGAGCCTGCGGGCCATGTCCAGCGTGAACTCCGACAGGTCGGTCGCGACGATCAGGTCGGCCCCGGCACGGCGCGCGGCGAGGATGCAGAGCGCGCCGATCGGGCCGACGCCGGTGACGAGAACGGCCTTCCCGACCAGCCCGCCCGCCTGCCGCATCGCGTGGAGACAGACGGCGAGCGGCTCAGCCATGGCGGCCTCGCCCGGGGTCAGGCCGGTCGCGTCGGCGCATTGGGAGGCATCGGCGATCAGATGCTGGCGGAACGCGCCCTGGATGTGCGGGAAGGGCATGGCCGAGCCGTAGAACCGCATGTTCATGCAATGGTTCGGCGCGCCCTCCAGGCAGAAGGCGCAGGCACCGCAGGGGCGCGAGGGCGAGATCGCGACGAGCTGGCCCTCGGACAGGGTCTCGACCCCGTCTCCCACGGCCGTCACCCGGCCCGAGACCTCGTGGCCGAGGATCATCGGCTCGCGCAGGCGGATCGCCGTGCCGATGCCGCCATGCTGGTAGTAATGCAGGTCCGAGCCGCAGATGCCGCCCACGGCCATCTCGACCGCGACCTCTCCGGGACCCGGGGCGGGGGGCGGCGCGCGGTCCTCCAGGCGCAGGTCTCGGGCGGCGTGGATGACGATGGCCTTCATCTGGGACTTTCCTGGCGGGCCGGTTGCACCGGCAGGCGACGCCGCTAACCTAGGCCGCGCCGCCTCCGGCTGTCGAGGCGCGAGGAGATCGACATGAGCCTGACCCTGTTCGACCTGACCGGCCGGCGCGCCCTCGTGACCGGATCGTCACAGGGCATCGGCTATGCGCTGGCCCGGGGGCTGGCCGAGGCGGGCGCCGAGATCGTGCTGAACGGGCGCGACCCGGCACGGACCGAGGCCGCCGCCGAGGCGCTGCGGGACGGCGGCGCGACCGTTCACGCCCTGCCCTTCGACGTGACCGACCATGCCGCCGCGCGGGCGGCCGTGGACGGGTTCGAGGCCGGGACCGGGGCGATCGACATCCTGGTGAACAATGCCGGCATGCAGCACCGCACCCCGCTGGAGGATTTCCCGGCCGAGGCGTTCGAGCGGCTGCTCCAGACCAATATCGCCAGCGTCTTCCATGTCGGGCAGGCCGTGGCGCGGCACATGATCGGGCGCGGGCGGGGGAAGATCGTCAACATCTGCTCGGTCCAGTCTTCGCTCGCGCGGCCTGGGATCGCCCCCTACACCGCGACAAAGGGGGCGGTTGCCAACCTGACAAAGGGCATGGCGACCGACTGGGCCAAGCATGGGCTGCAATGCAACGGGCTGGCGCCGGGCTATTTCGACACCCCGCTGAACGCCGCGCTGGTGGCCGACCCGGACTTCTCGGCCTGGCTGGCCAAGCGCACGCCCGCGGGTCGCTGGGGCCGGGTCGAGGAACTGGTCGGCGCCTGCATCTTCCTCGCCTCCGACGCGTCCTCCTTCGTGAACGGCACCGTCGTCTATGTGGATGGCGGCATCACGGCCTCGCTGTGAGCGGCTATGTCGTCATGGGCGTGTCCGGGGCGGGCAAGAGCACCGTCGGAGAGCTCTTCGCGCAGCGGATGGGGCTGAGCTATCTCGACGGGGACAGCCTGCACCCGCAATCGAACATCGACAAGATGAGCCGCGGGCAGCCCCTGACCGATGCCGACCGCTGGCCCTGGATCAATGCGGTCGCGGCGCGGCTGGCCGGAGAGGTGGACGTGGTCGCCTGCTCGGCCCTCAAGCGCGCCTATCGCGACCGCATGCGGGAGGTGGCCGGGGCGGTCACCTTCCTGTTCCTCGACGGCGCACGCGAGGTTCTGGAGGAGCGGATGGGCCATCGGAAGGGGCATTTCATGCCGGAGAAGATGCTCGACAGCCAGCTCGCCACGCTGGAGCGGCCCGGGCCGGACGAGAGCGTCGTCCGCGTCGATATCGACCGGCCGCCGGAGGAGATCGTGGACGAGCTGGTCGCGCGGGTGCGGGCGGACTGACGGCGCCGTCAGGCGGGCGCCTTCGGCGCATAGGTCGCGTCGAGCCGGGAGCGGAGGTAGTCCGCGGCCAGGATCGGCGCGTATTTCGGCGTGCCGGTGCCGGGAAGGGCCTTCACCAGCGCATCGGGATTGGCCTCGACGAAGAAGGCAACCGAGCGGCGGGTGCGGGCGGGCGGCAGCACCCGGTGCGGGGTCGAGACATAGGTGTCGTTCGACCAGCGCATCAGGCAGTCTCCGACATTGACGACATAGGCGCTCGGGACATGCGGCACGTCCGTCCAGTCGCCGCCGCGGGGCCGGACCTGAAGGCCCGGCTCTCCGTCCGTCATCAGCAGCGTGATCGCTCCGTAATCGGTATGCGCCCCCGCCCCGATCTCCGAGGGCGCGCCGGTGGCAGGCGGGTAGCGCAGGAGCCGCAGCGCCGAAAGCGGCCGGTCGAAGAGCGGGTCGAAATGGTCCGGCGCAAGCCCCAGGTCCCGCGCGATCAGCGACAGCAGCCCGAGGCCCTGCGCCTGGGCCGCGCCGTAATAGGCCAGCATCGTCTCTCGGAAGCCGGGCAGGTCGGGCCACTGGTTCGGGCCGCGAAAGGGCTGGCCCATCGCCGGGTCGTCCGGGGCGAGCTCCAGCCCGATGTTGAAGCTCTGCTTGGTGTCGATCTCGGGCCGGGTCTCATCGAGCGATTCGGTCCCCGGCCCGGCCCAGCCGCGGAAATGCGGCGTGTTGCCGATGTCGACGGCGCGCTTCGCATCCTCGGGCAGGTCGAAGACCGCGTCGGCCTGGCCGAACACCTCGGCGCGCAGCTCGGCCGGAACCTCAGGGTTGGCGAGCAGCAGGAAGCCCGTG
Source organism: Jannaschia formosa (assembly GCF_003340555.1). Taxonomy (GTDB): domain Bacteria; phylum Pseudomonadota; class Alphaproteobacteria; order Rhodobacterales; family Rhodobacteraceae; genus Jannaschia; species Jannaschia formosa. The sequence continues at coordinate 50,560 of NZ_QPLJ01000003.1, forward strand.
TCCCGCAAAGCGCGCCCCACTTCGGAGGCGAGCGCGGCAGGATCGGAGGCGTGGCGGGACCAGTCGAGAACGGGGATCATGGCCGACCGTCCCGCGCCCCGTCGCGGCGGTCAAGCGCGAAGCACATCCGGGGCTTATGTCCCGGACGGGAAAGGGCTAGGTTCGGAGGGAAGCGAGGCTGCAAGACCGGAGGCCCAGGATGGACACCCCGACCGAGGCCGGCGAGACGCGGGAGGCCGTCCGCGCCCGCCGGACGCTGTTCCGGTTTCCCCGGGCCCGGATCTGGTGGAGCCTCGCCAAGCGGGTCTGGCTGCAGATCGACGAGATGAACATGATGCTCATCTCGGCCGGGGTCGCGTTCTACGGGATGCTGGCGCTGTTCCCCGCGCTCGCGGCGATCGTCGCGCTCTGGGGGATGTTCAACGATCCGGCGAACGTGCTGCCGCAGCTGGAATATTATCGCTCGATCATCCCCGCGGACGCCTATTCGCTGGTGGCGACGCAGATCCAGGCCCTGACCTCGGCCGAACCGGAGGCGCTCGGCTGGGCCTCGGTCCTGTCGCTGCTGGTCGCGCTCTGGTCGACGCGGGCCGGGGTCGCGGCGCTGATGATGGGGATGAACGCGGTCTACAAGCAGCGCAACCGCCAGGGCTTCGCGCATTACCGCACGGCGATCCTGCTGACCGTGTCGCTGGTCTTCGTGGCGCTGGTGGCCATCGCGGCGATCATCGTCGCGCCGATCGTCATGGCCTTCGTCCCCCTCGGCCCGGTCGCGGGCATGGCGATCGAGGCGGTCCGCTGGATGCTGGCCGTCGGCGTGCTGCTGCTGGGGTCTGGGATCATCTACCGCTACGGTCCCAACCGGCGCAACGCGCGGATCGGCTGGATCACCCCCGGCTCGGTGATGGCGGTCGCGCTCTGGGGTCTCGCCTCCTGGGCGTTCGGCGTCTATCTCGCGGAGTTCGGCCGCTACAGCGAGGTCTACGGCTCCATCGGCGCGGTCGTGGCCCTGCTCATGTGGCTGTTCATCTCGGCCTTCCTGCTGCTTCTGGGCGGCGCCGTGAACGCCGAGCTGGAGCGGCATACCCTCGACGACAGCACGGTCGGCCCGCCCAAGCCCCTGGGCCAGCGCGGCGCGCAGGCGGCAGATACCTATATCGAGGTCTGACCGGACGGCAGGGCGGAGGGGCTCTTTGAAACCGTCACGGTGACGCGCTAGGGTCGCGCATGACGCCGCGCATTCCCTCTTCCGTCGCACCGGCCCGGCAGCCCGGCCCATGACCGCGGTTTTCCTGATCCTCGACCCCGACCCCTACGTCGCCGAGGACCTGTCGGAGATCGTGCGCGAGACGGTGCCCGGCGCGCAGGTCATCCACGCGCCCGAGATCGACCGGCACACGATGACCATCGTCGACGAGATGTCGGTCGTCGGCGTCTTCCTCTCCGGCTTCGCGGAGGACGAGGCCAGTCGCGCGATCGTCGCGCGGTTGAGCCAGAGGGGCGTGGCCCTGGCGCGGATCGGCACGACCGGGGAGCGGCGCGTCACCTCGGGCGGTCCGGGCGCATGCGTCCAGGCGCCCTTCACCGGCGAGGCAGTCGCCAATCTGCTGCGGCAATGGACCCGGGATCGCGACCGGCCCGTCGCGCCGCCGGATCCCGGGCTGGTGTGACGGCCGCTCTACGTCAGGCGCCGTGCAGCGTCTCGGTCGACGAGAAGAACATCGCCTGGCTGACGGCCGACCGGACCTGATCCTCCTTGTAGGGCTTGGAGATCAGGAAGGCCGGCTCAGGCCGGGAGCCGGTCAGCAGACGCTCGGGGAAGGCGGTGATGAAGATCACCGGCAGCGTGCCGAAGACGCCCAGCAGGTCGTTGACCGCATCGATTCCGGACGAGCTGTCGGCCAGCCGGATGTCGGCGAGGATCAGGTTCGGCTTGTCCGCGCTGCCGATCTCCACCGCCTCGTCGCGGGTGCGGGCGACGCCCGTCACCTGGTGGCCAAGCTCGGAGACGAGGTTCTCGAGATCCATCGCGATCACCGGCTCGTCCTCGATGATGAGGACGCGGCCCGCGACGCTGTCGGCCATCTCGCGGCGGGCGATGCGGACCAGCTCCTCGGCCTCCGACCGCTCGACGCCCATGATCGTGGCGACCTGGTCGAAGTCGAACTCCTCGATGGTGTGGAGCAGCAGGGCCTCGCGCGTGTCGTCGGTCAGCCGCGCCAGGTGCCTCTGCGCCGCCGCATGCAACACGTCGCCACCCATGTCCGGCGCGACCTTGCTGGCCTGCCAGATGGTGTGCAAGACCTTGAAGAGGCCGGTGCGCGTGTCCGTCGCGGACTTCATCGCCGAGCTGTCCGCCAGGATGGCCTCGAGCGTCGCGGCGGCGTACCGGTCGCCGCTGTCCTGCGACCCGGTCAGCGCGCGCGCGTAGCGGCGAAGGTAAGGCAAGTTGGCAGCAATTCGGCTGGAGAGATCGCCACCTGTCATGTCCATCGTCATAGGAATATTTTAACCCGGTTTGCCGTTTTCTTGGAACCCAACCCGCCAACCGGCGTTCAGTTCCCGATCAACAGGCAAGTTCCGCAAGTTTCGAGGCCTTCCCCTTCATGAACGAACAACAACCGAAAGCCCGGACAGACGTGGAAATCGATGAGAACCTTCGGCGCGTCTTCAGGCAGATGGAAGAAAGCAGCCTACCGGACCGCTTCACCGATCTGTTGCAGCAACTGCGCGAGAAGGACCGGGGGACCGGGAGCCAGTCATGAAGAAGCCAAAACACGGCGATCCGCGCGACGAGCTGGTCGAACACCTGCCCGCCCTGCGCGCCTTCGCGCTGTCCCTGACCCGGAACGGGGCCACTGCCGACGACATGGTGCAGGACACCGTCGTCAAGGCGTGGACCAATATCGACAAGTTCACCGCCGGCACGAACATGCGCGCCTGGCTGTTCACGATCCTGCGGAACACCTACTATTCCAGCCGCCGCAAGGTAAAGCGCGAGGTCGCGGATGTCGACGGCGTGCTGACCGACGCGATGGCCGAGAAGCCGGCTCATGACGGCCGGCTGCAGATGGACGACTTCTGGAAGGCCTTCCAGAAGCTGCCGGACGAGCAGCGCGAGACGCTGATCCTGGTCGGCGCCTCCGGCTTTTCCTACGAGGAAGCGGCAGAGACCTGCGGCGTCGCGGTCGGCACGATCAAGTCGCGGGCCAATCGCGGGCGCAAGCGCCTGGCGGAATTGATGCATCTGAGCGATGACGAAGCGGTGGAACTGACGGACACGGCAACGGTTGCAGTGGTCTCTGCGAACGGCACCACCGCCTTCTGATGCAACCGGGCGAGGACGACGCATCAGGCGGGCAGTCCTTCTTCCGGGGCCTGCGGTTCAGGGTCGCGGCCTTTCTGGCGCTGTCGCTGCTGCCGCTGGGTCTGGTGATGATCCTGCAGACGCAGGCCCTGTCGGAGGCGGCGCAGCGGCGTGAGGAGCTGACGCTGCTCAGCATGACGCGGCAGGCCGCGCATGGCGAGCGGACCGTGGCCGAACGCGCGCTCGGCGCCGCCGAGGCGCTGACCGTCGTGCTGGACCTTCTGGCGGACGATCCGGACGCGTGCCGGGACTATCTCTCCAGCTACATCGAGCGATCCGACCGGTACAGCTTCGTGGGCTTCATCGGCGACGACGGCGTCATGAACTGCGCCTCGGCCGGGGGGGAGCGGGACTACAGCTCCGGCACCCTGCTCGCGGACCTTCGCGAGGCGCCCCGGTCCTATATCTCGCGCCTGGACGCCCCCGACGTCAGCAAGGAACCTGTCATCAACGTGCTGCGGCCGGTCCGGTCGGAGACGGCGTTGCGCGGCTTCGTCTCGGTCTCGATCCCGCTCCGCTTCACGGCGGAGCGCAGCGACCTGCCGGCCGACCAGACCCCGCTCTCGCTGCTGACGTTCAACACCGAAGGCGAGATCCTGACCGCCGAGACGCAGGCAGGCCAGGAGCGGGCGATCCTGCCGGACGGGCTGGACCTGTCCGATCTCGTCGGGGTCAACTCGCTGACCTTCGACCGGCTCGACACCGACGGGGTACCGCGGACCTTCGCGGTCATCCCCCTCGTGCCGAACCTGCTCTACGGGCTCGCCGCCTGGCCGCGGGAGGAGCATCGGACCACCTTCGCCGGCATCCCCCTGCCCGCCTCGCTGCTGCCGATCCTGATGTTCGCGGCCAGCATCGCGGTGTCCTATTTTGCGGTCGACCGGCTGGTCGTGCGCCATATCGGCGCGCTCCGGAAGATGATGAAGGCTTTCGCACAGCGCCGCGCCCTGCCCTCGCGCGAGAACCGCACCCGGCTCCCGGCCGAGTTGCAGGACCTGGAAAGGGGCTTCGTCGAGATGGCGCTGGACCTCGCCAACGACGAGGCCCGGATGGAGGACGCGCTGCGCGAGAAGAACGTCCTGCTGAAGGAGATCCACCACCGGGTGAAGAACAACCTTCAGCTCATCTCGTCGATCATGAACATGCAGATCCGCGCCGCCCGCCACGAGGAGACGGTCGGCGTGCTTCGCCGCCTGCAGGAGCGGGTGCTTGGCCTCGCGGCGGTGCACCGCAACCTCTACCAGACCGACGACCTGAGCCGTTCGGATGCGGGCCGCCTGCTCGACGACCTGTTCAAGCAGCTGATCTCGATGTCGGCCGACGCGCGCGAGGACATCGTCTATACCGGCACCTTCGATGAGGTCATCCTCTACCCGGATCAGGCGCTGCCGCTGTCGCTGCTGGCCTCCGAGCTCGGGACGAACGCACTCAAGCACCTGGCGGCACCGCCGGGCGAGAAGCCGGTCGTCGCCGCCTCGCTGCGCCTGGTCGACGAGGGCGTGGCCGAACTCGTCTGCGAGAACTCGGTCCTGCCGGGCACGGTGATCGACGAGAAGACGTCGAGCGGCCTCGGCGCGCGGCTGATCCGCGCCTTCGCGTCGCAGCTCGGCGGCAAGGTCGAGACCCTGACCGAAGGCGGCCGCCACCGCGTCTCGATGCAGTTCAAGGTGGAGGCCTTCTCGCAGACGCCCGAGGACTACTGACGCGCCCCGGGTCCGGTCGGGAGGGCCGCACGCGCCGCCAGTGCGGCAAGGATCTCGGCTTGCAGCCGCCGGGCCTGGACGGCGGAGTCGAACCGCACGGCCAGCCGGCGCGCGCCCTCCCCCAGCCGCGCCCGCCGCGCCGGATCGGCGGCCAGCGCATGCATCAGCGCGGCCTGCGCGGCGACGTCGCCCGCCGGGAAGAGATGGCCGTTCTCTCCTTCGACGATCTGGTCGATCAGCCCGCCCGTCGCCGAGGCGAGCAGTGGCAGGCCCACCGCCGCAGCCTCGGCCAGCGTGACGCCGAAGCCCTCCACCGAACCGCCGATCTCGCGGCTGTGCTGAAGGTAGACATGGGCGCGGGCCAGTTCCGCGGCGACCCCGGCCGGGGGCAGCGGCCCGGTCAGCCGCACCCGGCCCGCCGCGGGTCCGGCCGCCGCCCGCGCCGCGAGCGTTCCAGCCAGCGGACCGCCCCCGATCAGCACCAGCTCCGCCCCCGGCAGGTCCGGCGCGATGCGCTCGAAGGCGGCCAGCGTCTCCTCCATGCCCTTCTCGGGCGAGAGCCGTCCGACCGAGGCGAAGCGGACGCGGCCGTCGTCCTGCACGGGCAGCGGTCCCGCAGCGAAGAGCGCGAGCGGCGCCCCGCAGGGCAGCACCACGCGCCGATCGGGCAGGCCGAACGGGGCGAGCCGTTCCAGCTGGTGCGCGCCGACCGTCACCAGCAGCGCGGCATGGCGCAGGTGGCGGCGCAGCCCGGCACGATAGCCGGGCCAGCGCAGGCTCACCGAGGCGTCCCGCCCGTGCATGTGCCAGATCACCGGGTAGCTGCGCGGCATCGCCGCGGCGACCGCCATCGCCGTCCAGCCGAAATGGCAGAGCGCGGCGTCGGTCCCCCGCAACGCGTCGCGGATCGCCGACGCCTCGCTGCGGTTGGGGGCGCGGCCCCAGGCGAGCCCGGCGCGTGCCGCCACCCGACGTGCCAGCCCGCCCGAGGGCGGGAAGGGCGCGGCGACGCGGCGTTGTTCGAGTTGCGGAAGCGTCGCGTCCGGCTCCGCCTCCCAGCCGACGAGGATCGGGGCGAGCGCGTCGAAGCCCTCGATCTGGCGCAGGGCCCAGACCTCGGAGGGCATGCCGAGCCGCTGCATCGCGACGGCGAGCCGGGGACTGTGCGAAGCGTGGGAGGATACTGACATGACCCCTACTCGACCGACGAAGCGTGACTCCGGAACCCTATCCGCTGCGCGCCAGTCCCGCGCGCAGCAGATCCAGGCTACGTCGGCGGTCCAGCGCCAACAGCAGCCCGCAATATGTCGCCGCGCCGAGCGCGATCATCGCTCCGAGTTCCAGCGCCGGGGGCCAGTCGAGCGCCCGGCGGGCGAGCGCCACGGCCGCCGCCATCACCAGCGCCGCGCCGATCGGAGCTGCGACGGCACGCAGGACCGCGGTGGGAGGCAAACCGATCATCCGGCACGCGACGAGCGTGTGCAGGGGGACCTCGACGACCTGCACAGCGACACGTCCGGCCACGACGCCGATCAGGCCCAGCGGCAGGCACGCCAGCATGACGCCGATCGTGACGACTGCGAGGCCCAGGCTCCAGAAGAAGATGAACCTGCCCCGGCCCCGCGCGAGGAACAGCGTCGCCGTCAGGTCGCCCTGCGCCCCGAACAGGGCGGCGGGGGCCATCATCGCGATCAGTATCGCCACCGTCTCCCATCCGTCGCCCAGCAGCAGCGCGACGAAGGGACCGGCCACGGCGGCGAGCCCGAGGCAGACCGGCGCCATCACCAGCATCAGCGCATGGACCGTGCGCAGATAGGCCGTGCGGGTGCGGACCTCGTCCTCCTGGATCGACGAGAGCACCGGGAACATCACCTTCCGCACCATCTGTGCGATGACCTTGATCGGTGTCGAGACGACTTGCTGCGAGACCGACATGTAGCCCAGTGCCACCGGGGAAAGCCCGCTTCCGACGATGGGGCGATGCGCGTTGGCGGACGCGAATTGCAGAAACCCGCTCAGCGTGAGGTAGCCGCCGAAGCGGAGGAGCGGCATCAGCCGGGCGGGGTCGAAGATTGCCCGGGGGCGCCAGCGGGCTCTGACCAGCAGGATCCCGGTCGTCACGACGGTCGCGCCGACGACCTGCACGATCAGCGCGCCGATCTGCGCACCCAGAAGGGCGGCGATCACCGCCGCGAGCGAGCCGAGCACGCTGCCCGCCGTTTCGGCCAAGGCGATGGTCCGGAACTCGTAGCGCCGCTCCAGCAGGGAGAGGGAGACGCCCTGAAAGGCCTGGACGAGGAAGATGACCGAGGTCCAGCGCAGCGGCCCGGTCATCTCGGGCGTGTCGAACAGATCCGCAATCGCCGGCGCGAAGGCTTGGGTCAGCGCGAAGAGAAGCACGAACAGCGCCGCATTGAACCAGAAGGCGGTGCTGCGGTCGCGTTCGTCGATCTCGGGGCGCTGGACGAGGGCGATGCGGGCGCCGAAATCGCCCAGCACCTGCGCAAGACCCACGACGAACATGATCAGCGCGACGGTGCCGAAGGCTTCGGGCGTCAGGAGCCGCGACAGGACGGCCAGCGCGCCGATGGTCGAGACGATCCGCACCAGCCGCGCCCCCACCGTCCAGCGCACGCCCGAGACGACGACACGGCTGAGCCCCGACCGCGCCGCCCCCTCGGTCACGCCCGCTCCCCGCCCAGCAGCGCGCGCCAGTCGAAGCGGTGGTTCCTTGGTCGCAGCAGCGCCAGCAGCGGAGTCGCCCAGAGCTTGAGCAGCGTGGCGGCGTCCAGCGCTTCGCGCAGGACATTCCGCGCCTGCCAGAGGAGCCGGTAGGCCAATCGGGCCTGTCCCCGCGCAAATATCCGCCGGACCGCGAAAGCGGCGCCGAGGCCCAGTACCCTGCTTCGTTCGGGTGAGGGGGCGCCATAGGCACCCGCCTCCTCGCGCGCCAAGAGGAAGGTGTAGCCCGCTGCCATTTGCGCCGTGTCCTGCGTCAGCGATGCCTGACCCATGGTCCGGAAGGCGACGAGCGCGGGGGCGGCGATGCTGTCGACAGGGCCGAGATCGCCCAGGCGGTAGAACAAGTCGCTGTCCTCGGCGCAGCGCGTGCGCTCGGTGAATCCCGCGGCCGCGGCGAAGGCATCGGCCCTGACCGCGAAGTTGCAGCTTCCGATCAGCGACAGGCGGTCCGGCGCGCCGCGCATGGCCAGCAATGTCGGATGGCGGCGAACGACCGCCGCAGCTGGCGACAGGCGCGACAGGTCGGCCGTGTCGGTGAAGACATGCGGAGCCAGGAAGATCGCAGCCGGCGGGTCGGGGCGCAGGATCGCGTCGAGCAGCGTCGGGGCCGTCCAGGGCAGCCAGAGATCGTCGCTGTCGAGGAAGGCGAGCCAGGGCGTCCGCGCGGCGGCAGCGCCGGTGTTGCGCGCCGCGCCGGGCCCGGCATTTGGCTGCGACAGCACGCGGACCGCATGGCCGATCCCGAGTTCATCGACCGTCGCCTCGGCGACGGCGAGCGACCGGTCGCGGGAGCCGTCGTCGACGATCAGGACCTCCACCCCCGCGGCCACGGCGGGGACGAGGCTGCGGATGGTTCCCGCCACCAGCGTCTCGCGGTCGTGGACCGGAACGATGACCGTCAGCAGGGGGGCGGGCGAGGCGTCAGCGGCGCTCATGGGATGTGCTCACCTCGATGCGACACCCGTACCGGAGGGCGCGGGCGGGCCACTCATCTACGGAATGTCCGCCTCCGCTGTCATCGCCCGCCCGGGCTGCAGCGGACGAGCCGTTGCCCGCGGGCATCAGGGCGCCTCGAAGGCGCCGAAGTCCGGGGTCGATCCGCGGGCGATGCCGGTGATGTCGTGGCTGGGGGCGAAATCGGGATCGGCAGTGTCGATCAGCCCGCTCCCGGGCTTCGGCCGGAAGTCCCCGGCGAGGATGTCGCGGAACAGGCGTGCGGGATACTGCGCGACCACGTTCCGTCGCTGCGCATCCGGCACGCCCTTGTAGGTCGTGGCGACATTGTTGGCCACGTTGTTGCCGCCCGGATCGGTCCCGTCCTTGTGCGCGCGCACGGTGATCCAGGGCCGGTCCGCCGGTCCGCCACCGGGGCCGAGCACGGTGTTGTTGGCAACGACGGCATTCTGGGCGCCGTAGACGGCGATGCCGTGATATTGCGACACGATGACGAGGTTGTTCCGGATCACGAGGTCCCGGTACATCCCGTCGAACAGGCCGATCCCCTGCAGCTTGCCGCGCAGCGGGTGATCGGGCCGGCCCGTCCACTCGACGATGACGTTGTCCTCGACGCGCAATCCGTTTTGCCAGGGGCGCCCGTCCGGCCCCGGTGCTGTCGCCCAGGACTGGAAGCCGTCGTCGTGATTGCCGTCGATGCGCACGGCGTCGATCGCGCGGTTGCCGATGAAGACGTTGTCCTCACCCAGGCCCCGCATCGCATCGGCGGAGAAGCCGCGAATGACGTTGCCCCGGATCTCGGCGCGCGCGCCCCACGTCGTCACACCGAAGGCGACGCCCGTCAGCTCGCTCGCGATCAGGGCGTTGTCGTCGCCGCGCAGGGTGATGCCGGACGCGCGCCAGCCGCCATCCGCCCAATCCGCCCTCGTCCAGTTCATGTAGTCATGCGCGTCCGGCCCGCCGCGCAGGTCCAGCCGCTCGAAACGGACCGATGCGGAACCCGGGTAGGTATCGACCAGCCGCACATGGTCCCCGCGCTCCAGCCGCCAGAGCTGCAGCCCGCGGATGACGACGTTGCTCACCTTGTCGAGGCTCAGCCGGGTCGCATGCACGGTGCCGGGCGTCTCCGGGACGATGGTCAGCGGGCGGCCCTGAAACGTCCGGCGGGCGAGGTCGATGGGGCCGTATTCGCCGGGCAGCAGGATGAGCCGGTCGCCCGGCTCGGCGATGCGGAACCCGTCCTCGATCGTGGCCCAGGGGCGGGCACGGCTGCCGTCGCCTGCCTCGGCCGGGACGGCGCCCGGCGGGGCGACGAAATGATCCCGCGCCCATCCCGCCCCGGGTAGCAGAAGCGCCAGCGCCAGCAGCAGACCGGCGGCGTTGCAGCGGAACCGGGTGGCGGCGGAAGGCGTCGTGCGGGTCATCTGGCGGATCCGGTCCTGTCTCGGCCCCGCTGTAACACGGGCTGCGACGGCGCGCCAAGTTCGGGGACAGGTGCGGCATTCCGTCCACAGAGAGGAGGGAAACAGTCGGTTCAGGAACCGCCGAGGTCCGGCGGCGTTTAACAATAAGCAAGACGAGAAGGAGCGACGCATGAACCTCGAGATTCTGCTCGGCGGTCTCGTCGGGCTCTCTTTGATCGCGATCCTGATCTTCCTCGTCACCGGGCGCGACGCGTTCGGCGAGGAATCGACGGACGCGTCCCCCTGGCCGAATTCCTGGGGCGATGAAGAAGATTCTGATCCGGACCAACGGCGATAGTCGAAGGGCGGCACCTTCCGGGTGCCGCCCTTCTACTTCGTCCGGGTAATTTCGGGAAACGTTGAGGTCCCGAGACATCGAGGTCCGGCAGGGTCCGTCCGGGCCGGCTCGGATGTCAGGCCGAACATCGGCCGCGGGACGGCGCCGCAGCGCCGTCCCGGGCTTCCTTCAGTGGGCCTTGGCGTCCTGCGCTTCCTGTGCGCGGGACTTGATCCGCTCGCCCGCCTCGCGGGCCTTCGCCTCGGCCTGGGCGACGGCCTCCTCGCCGGAGGGCATCTCGTCGACGGCTTCCTGCGCCATCGCCTCGGCCTCGTCCATCGCGGCATAGGCCATGCGCTTGGCGCGCGCGAGCTCCTCGTGGAGAACGCGGTCCGCCTCGTCGACCAGCGCGTCGCGGTGGGCGCCGAAGGTCTCGTCTTCCATCTGCGTGCGCGGCAGGGCCATCGCCACGGCAGCGCCGAGGGCGGCGGCCCCTGCCCCGACGATGAGCGGGTTGTCGTAGTAGAACGACGTGCTCTTCGCCTGCATGGCGCGGCGATGATGCTCCGTCCGCTCCTGGGCCATCAGGGCCTTGCGGCGGGCCGCGACCACACGCTCGCGGGCGAGGTCGCTCAACTCCGAGGTGCCGTCATAGAGCGACGCGCGCATCTGGGACGCGTTCTTGCGGATGAAGCGCTTGGCTTGGTCGATCATCGAGTGATCGTCGGCCTCGTGCGGCTGGTTCAGCGAGGCTTCGGCGGCGGCGACGCGGGCCTTGAAGCGGGCCTCTTCGCTGGTGTCGTGGCGCAGGCCGCCGACTGGTTGGCGCGGCGTCGCGTCGTAGCCGACCGGCGCACGGGCCGGGTAGCCGACCGGCGCACGGGCCGGCGCGGAGGAGGACGAGGACTTTCCGGTCGACTTCGACAGCAGCAGCCAGCCCAGCCCGGCGCCGATCAGCGCCAGCGCGGCCGGGTTCTCCTTGGCCCCGCGGACGACCGCCTGCGCGAGGTCGTCGCTCTGGGACTTCAGCGTCTCGCCGACGGAGTTCACCAGGTTCTCGGGCGAGAGCTGGGAGGTCAGCTTGCTGAGGCTGTCGGCCAGCGCGTTCCGTTCCTCGGCGATTTCGGCCTCGATGTGAGCCTTGTTGGGGTCATGCGTCATTTTTGATGGTCTCCTTCAGGACGCGCGCATCGCGCTCCAAGGTGTCGATGGTGTCGCGGGGGACGAAGCTCGTCTTCTTGAGGGTCGAGATCCCGCTCATCACGAGGATGAGGGCGATCACGATGAGAACGGCCGCGACGATGAGGGATGCCACCCAGCCCGCCAGTTCGAGCGCGACCAGCGCGGTCACGGCGGCGGCGGCGAGGACGTTCAGCGCGGGCAGCAGCAGGATGGCGCCGATCGCGATCATGACGACCGCCGATCCCGCCTTGCTCACCCGCTCCGAGACCTCGGCCTTCAGCAGGTCGATCTCCTTGCGGACCAGCCGGTGCGCGTGAAGCAGGATCGACTGGATCGGGCTCGGATCGTCCGCAGGCGTGACGTTCGGGGAGGAGGTGTGATCTTGCGCAGTCATGGCTCAGCTCTCCTTGAACGGCGTCTTGTTGTCGGAGGCCGCCTTGTTGTTGTCGGAGGCCGTCTTGGGCTTCTCCGCGGAGGCCGGCTTGGGGGTCTCCACGCTCGACGTGCCTGCCGCACCGGGGCGCGGCGTGGGCGACGCGGTCGGCGCCGTCCCCATCGAGCTGCTCGGCGTGGCGGAGGCGCTCGACGTGCCGGTGCCCGAACCGGACGATCCGGTGGTCGATGCGGAGGGGCTGGTGCCGGTGCCAGTGCCGGTGCCAGTGCCGGAGGCGGACCCGCCGATGCTGCCGGCCGAGGCGCCCGTCGCGCTGCCCGTCGTCGGGGACGGCGTGCGCGCCGCGCCCGAAGAGGCAGGCGTGCCCGAGGCCATGGACTGCGGCACGCCCGGGCGCACCGGCGCCGGGCTTGGCCGAGCGACATCCGAACGTTCGTAATCCGATTGCCCGTAGGCCGAGCCCGCGCCCGAATAGCCCGAAGCGTGGGAAGCGTGGGAAGTGGTGGACGAGCGCGAGGACGCCTTCATGAAGCGGCCGATCGCGATGCCGGCCACGGCCGCTCCGGTCAGGAAGGGCACCGGATGGCGGCGCGCGAAGGCCGCAAGGTTGTCGGCGGCGGTCCCCATGTCGGTGTCGCGGATCTGCTCGGCCACGCCGTAGACGGTATTGGCCGCACGATGCACCGCCTCGGACTGGGGCGTGCCCTCGCTCATCCGCTCGGCGGCGGTCCGGAGCGTCTCGGCCGTGTCCTCGACGGCGGTGGCGACGGTGTCGCGCGCGGCTTCGCCGCGGGCGTTGACCTCGCTCTCGACGCGCGAGCGCGCGCCGGAGGCCAGGTCGGACGCGGTGTTCCTGGCTTCGCTCGCCAGGCGGGAGGCGCGGGACTTGGCGGCCTCGACCGTGTCCTCGGCCTTCTTCTGCCCGGTTTCGATTGGGGTCTCGTTTGCAGGTTGGGTCATCGGTCTCTCCGTTCATCCGCTAGGGGGCGCGCGGGGGCGCGTCGAAAAGCGTCGAGGGGACAACCCAAAATTGCGCGAGTGGTTCCGCCCGCGCGTCAGCGCTTTCGCCCCGCGCAAATCCGACTGGCGGAGCGGCGCTTACGGCGCCGGGACGGACGGCTCCGCCCGCCCCGGCCCCTGAGGGAGCGCGGGCCCTAGCGTACCGCGGCGACCCGCGCGTCCAGCAGGCCGTCGATCAGCACCGCGTCGCCGACCGCCTGGCACCCCGGAACGGTCAGCGCGACCGGCTGCGGCGCGGGCGCGAGCCCCGGGCCGACGCGGAAGGCGGCGGCGTCGATGTGCCGCCCGCAGGTCTCGGCGGTGACCGGCGCCTCGAGCGTCAGCGCCACCGGCACGGCCGCGGGCGCCGTGTAGACCAGCGCGCCCAGCCCGTCGGAGACCTCTGCATCGCCCAGCCGGACGAGGAACCCGCCCGTGCCGGCGATGGCATCCGCGACCGCCCGCGGCGCATCCGGGCCGACATGACCCGCGCCGCCCCAGCCGGAGCCGTTCTCGAAGGCGTGCAACTGCAGCCCCGGGCGCCCACCCCATTGCAGGACCGCGCGCTGATAACGGTCGAAATCCGACACCCAGGTCAGAAGCTGGACCGGCTCCGCCTCCGCCACGCGCACGGCGAGCGTCGGCGACCCGGACAGGGCGGGCAACGACAACGCGGCGTGCCCCTCGGCGTCGAGCCGCACGGTGACGCCCAGCTCTCCCTGCACGATATCGACGCGGTTGCCGGCGTGGCAGGGCGCGGCGACGGTCAGGGCGATCATCGCCGCGTGCTGCGGAACGGCCTCGGCCCGGACGGCACAGCCGCCCTCGCCCGAGGTGGCGCGGGCGATGGGCCGGTCCGCCAGCGGAAGCTCCGCCGGAGGCTCCAGCGAAGCGTCGGTGACGCCGGTCAGCTCGCTCGCGATGTCGGTCTCGCCCGGCCCGAGGACGCGCCCTGCCAGAATCGCCCCGCTGGCGAGCAGCAACAGAAGCAGCGCGAGATGGCGCAGGCGGCGGGCGGAAGCGGGAATCCGGAAGGTGCGGGGTCGGAACGGCATGATGAACCTCGTGAACTAGTCGACACCGCGCCTATTTACGGAGGGAATGCGACCATTTCGGGGTCGCGCCATTCTGGCGACGCGCACCGTCCGCCCGCGGGAGGGTGGATTGCAGCCACCGCGGCGACAATCCCCTGCAGGCCCTGACTCGCCGACAGGCTGTTGCGCTGCCCGATCTGCCTGAACTCCAGAGCCTGACCCTGGCGCGCCTGGATCGCCGCGGCCTGACTGGCTTGGCCCGCCACCGTCCCGGCGACCGAATGCGCCGCCCCGTTCTTGCGGTCCGTGAAGAGCCTAGCCCCGCCCGCGACGCCGAGCGCGATACTTTCGGGCACCCCAATTACGAGGTCCATAGTGAGGCTGGCGACACTCCGCGCGAAACAAGTCCTTTGTCGGCAGCTACGTTGCCCCACGCATCGGAGGACTCACGCAAAGGCCTCGAGGGCGGGAATCGCGGCAGGACCTCCAGTGGGTCAGTGCGCTGGTCCCGCGCCGAGGACCGCCCCGAGCCGGACGCGGAGCCTGCGCCAACCTTGTTCCGGCCCTCATGCGCCGGTCGTCAGGGACAGCGGGGGCGTGGGGCCGGAATGCTCCAGGCTCCAGGAGGCGGACCAGACGCCGTCCGCGCGCGTAAGGGTCAGGGCGTTGCGCTCGGCGGCATAGCGTCCGCGCTGGCCGGGCAGCGGCAGGATGCGGATCGGGCGCTCGGGGATCGGCGCCTCGCCAAGCGCGGCCAGCGCGCCCAGCAGGCGCGCCCAGAACTGGGGCGGCGGGCGATGCGCGATCCCGGAGGCGACGAGCTGGTGCAGGACGCGGCCGCCGCCCAGCGGCATCTCGGCCCGCGTGGCGAGATGGATCTCGCCCGAGAGCGCGGTGACGTCGGCGCCCGAGCGGGCCGCCATGCGGTCGACCAGCCGCAGCATCCGCACCCAGGCGGCACGATGCGCGCGGCTCTGCCACTGGTCGCGCAGGTCGTCCTCGTATTTCTGGATGCCGGGCACGCGGCGCATCGCCCGCTCCACCAGCGACAGGCGCGGGCCGAGCAGCGGGACGCTCGACATCAGGAAGCAGTGGCGGGGCTCGGTCTCCTCGGCCATGCGCTCGACGAAGCTCCAGCCGGTGGCGCCCATGACCCGGGTCAGGCTGCGCTGGCTGCGCAGGTCCGGTGCCACCAGGCGGAAGCCGGGGCCCGCGACCGACCAGCCGAGATGATCGCCGGCGGGCGCGTCGAACCGCCCGGGCAGGTCGCCATCGCGGCAGGCGTGCTGGAACACCAGCGCCGCCTCGCGCGCCGCCGCGAAGATCGCCCGGCCGACTGCCGACTCCGCCGCCTCGGGCGGGAGCGAGCCCCAGCCGTCGCAGATGTCATGGTCGTCCCATTGCATCAGCGAAGGCACCCGGGCGGCGAGCCAGGCGAAGGCCGGCTGGGCGTAGAGCGCGGCGTAGCGATGGGCGAAGCCTGCGCGCAGATGCGCGGCGAGCTCGTCCAGCGCCGCCTCGGACGGCGCGTCGGGCAGGTCCACGGGCCAGCCCGCGCTCAGCGGATGGTCCTGCGTCACCTCGTCGGCATAGACTTGGTCGCCGCCATGCAGCAGCAGAGCGAAGGGTGCCTCCGCATGGTCCTCGCCCAGGCGGCGCCACATGACGTTGCGTTCGGCCGGCGCGCGCGAGAGGTCGGCGTGCTCCTCCCCGTTGCAGGAGACGTAGGCGAAGCGCAGGTCGCCCCCCAGGGCGCCCGCGATCTCGTAGGTGCTTCCCGCGAACCGGTAGGAGGAGGGCGCCTCGGCGGGAACCGCGAAGCGCGCGCGCCAGACCGTGATCTCGCCGAAGCTCGCCAGATGCTCGAACGGCGCGGGCCCGTCCGGGGCGTCCAGCGGGTCGGGCGCGGCCCTGCCGATCGCCAGCGCGGCGAGATGCATCCGGTCCCCCCGGATCTCGTCCAGGATCAGGACCGGGCCGATCGGATCGTCCGCGGAGGCCATGGCCCTGTCAGATAGGCGCGGGAGGGACGGGCGCAAGCGCCCGCGCAAGGTGCCCTAGTAGGCGCCGTGACAATGCTTGAACTTCTTGCCCGAGCCGCAGGGGCACGGGTCGTTGCGGCCCGGGTTGCCCCAGGTCGTCGGGTCGTCCTCGACGAAGCCCGCGGCGGCGGCCCCGCCGGCAGAAGCCGCGACGGGCGCACCGGCGCCGACGGGCTGCGGCTGAGGCTGGGACTGCGGCTGCGGCGTGGCGGCGGCCTGGGCGGCGCGCTGTTGGGCGACAAGCTGTTCCAGCATCGCGCGGCGTTCCTCGTCAGTCAGCGGGCGGATCTGCGCAAGCTTCTTCGTCACATCGGCGCGCAGGCCGTCGAGCATCCCCTCGAAGAGCTGGAAGCTCTCGGTCTTGTACTCGTTGAGCGGGTCGCGCTGGGCGTAGCCGCGGAAGCCCACGACCGAGCGCAGATGTTCCAGCGTCAGCAGATGCTCGCGCCACTTGGCGTCGATGGTCTGGAGCAGGACCTGCTTCTCGACCTGGCGCATCTGGTCGGCGCCGAAGGACTCGGCCTTCTTCTCCATCGCCTTGTCGGACGCCTCGTAGAGCCGCTCGCGAACCGTTTCCTGGTCGACGCCGTCCTCGTCGGCCCAGGCCATGATCGGCTCGTCGAGGTTCAGAACCTCGATGCAGGCGGCATAGAGGCCCTGCGCATCCCACTGCTCGGCATAGGTCTTCGGCGGCAGGTACTGATCGACCAGATCGTCGATGACCTGGTGGCGCATGTCCTGCGCGATCTCGCCGATCTCCTCGGCCTGCATGATCTCCAGCCGCTGCTCGAACACGGCCTTGCGCTGGTCGTTCATCACGTCGTCGAACTTCAGAAGCTGCTTACGGATGTCGAAGTTGCGGCCCTCGACCTTCGCCTGCGCGCGCTCCAGCGACTTGTTCACCCAGGGGTGCACGATCGCCTCCCCTTCCTTCATGCCGAGCTTGCCCAGCATGGAGTCGAGCCGCTCGGACCCGAAGATCCGCATCAGGTCGTCGTCGAGCGACAGGAAGAAGACCGACCGGCCCGGGTCGCCCTGTCGGCCCGACCGGCCGCGCAGCTGGTTGTCGATCCGGCGGCTTTCGTGGCGTTCGGTGGCCAGAACATAGAGCCCGCCCGCGTCGAGCACCTTCTGCTTGTCGGCGGCGACCTCGGCCTCGATCCGCTGGCGCACCTCGTCGGGGTCGGCCTGCGGGTCCGCGGCCAGCGCCTGCAGCACCCGCATCTCGACATTGCCGCCGAGCTGGATGTCGGTGCCGCGCCCGGCCATGTTGGTGGCGATGGTGATCGCGCCGGGCTTGCCTGCGTCGGCGATGATCTGCGCCTCCTGCTCGTGCAGGCGGGCGTTCAGGACGTTATGCTCCAGCCCCTCGGCCTTCAGCATGCCCGACAGCATCTCGGACTTCTCGATCGAGGTCGTGCCGACCAGCACCGGCTGGCCCTTGGCATGGGCCGATTTGATCTCCTCGACGATGGCCGCGTATTTCTCGGCCGCGGTGCGGTAGACGTGGTCGTCCTCGTCGGCGCGGGCGACCGGCTTGTTGGTCGGCACCTCGACGACGCCCAGCCCGTAGATCGAGCCGAACTCCTCGGCCTCGGTCGCCGCCGTGCCGGTCATGCCCGCCAGCTTGTCGTAGAGGCGGAAGTAGTTCTGGAAGGTCACCGAGGCGAGCGTCACGTTCTCAGGCTTGATCGACACGCCCTCCTTGGCCTCGATCGCCTGGTGCAGGCCGTCGGACAGGCGGCGGCCCGGCATCATCCGGCCCGAGAACTCGTCGATCAGCACGACCTCGTCGTCGCGCACGATGTAGTTCTGGTCCCTGTAGAACAGCTTGTGGGCGCGAAGCCCCTGGTTGACGTGGTGGACGATGGTCGTCGACTCCGGATCGTAGAGCGACTGGCCCTCGGGAAGGATACCGGCCTGGTGCAGGCGGTGCTCCAGGAACTCGTTGCCCTCGTCGGTGAAGGTGACCGAACGCTGCTTCTCGTCCTTGGTGAAGTGCTCGTCCTGGATCTCGGGGATGAGGCCGTCGATGCTCTGGTAAAGCTCCGAGCGGTCCTGCGACGGGCCCGAGATGATCAGCGGCGTGCGCGCCTCGTCGATCAGGATCGAGTCGACCTCGTCGACGATCGCGAAGTTGTGACCGCGCTGGAACATCTCGCCGAAATTGCTGCGCATGTTGTCGCGCAGGTAGTCGAAGCCCAGCTCGTTGTTGGTCGCATAGGTGATGTCGGCGGCGTAGCCCGCGCGCTTCTCGTCGTCGGGCTGCTGCGGGACGACGACGCCGGTGGTCATGCCCAGCGCCGAGAAGACCTTGCCCATCCATTCGGCGTCGCGGCGCACGAGGTAGTCGTTGACGGTGACGATATGCACGCCCTTGCCCGCCAGCGCGTTCAGATAGGCGGGGAAGGTGGCGACCAGGGTCTTGCCCTCGCCGGTCTTCATCTCGGCGATGTTGCCCTCGTGCAGGAAGATGCCGCCCAGAAGCTGCACGTCGAAGGCGCGCAGGCCCAGCGCGCGGCGCGCGGCCTCGCGGCAGTTGGCGAAGGCCTCGGGCAGGAGGTCGTCGAGGCTTTCGCCGCCCTTCGCCCGCTCCTGCAGCGCGCGCGTGCGCTCGACGATCTGGGCGTCGGTCAGCGCCTGGAACTCGGGCTCCAGTTCGTTGATCCGCGCCACGGTCTTCATCCTGGCCTTCACCAGCCGGTCGTTCGCCGTGCCGAAGACCTTCTTCGCGATGCCACCCAATCCCAGCATGTGCCTACCCGTCCTTCGCGCTCTTGCCGCCCGACCGCGCGCCCCATATTCAAGCGTTGACGTGAGGACGGCGCCGACCCCAGGTCGGGGGCGCGGTGTAAATTGCCTGAGAGCGCACTTAAGTGGCGCCCCGAAGGGTGTCAACGAAGGCCCCTCGAGCCGAGGAACTACGGGCGCCGCCTGGCGCCGGAAAGGATCGACCCGATGAAGAACCTGATGATGGGAACCGCCCTGGCGCTTGCGCTCGCGGCCCCCGCCTCCGCGCAGGAGGCCGACACGGTGCTCGCCACGGTCAACGGAACCGACATCACGCTGGGCCATCTGATCGCCATGCGCGCGCGCCTGCCGCAGCAGTATCAGCAGCTTCCCGACGAGGTGCTCTATGACGGCATGCTGGAGCAGCTGATCCAGCAGCAGGTGCTGGCCGATTCCGCACGCGAGGACATGGCCCGGGCCGATGAGCTCGGGCTCGAGAACGAGCAGCGCGCATATCTCGCGGGCCGCGTCATCGACCGCGCGGCGACCGCCCCGAGGGACCCTGCCGAGCTTCAGGCTCTCTACGACGAGACCTATGGCGGGGCCGAGCCGGAGACCGAGTGGAACGCCAGCCACATCCTGGTCGAGACCGAGGAGGAGGCGCAGGCGCTGATCGAGCAGCTGGAGGGCGGCGCCGACTTCGCCGAGCTCGCGCGAGAGGAATCGACCGGCCCGTCCGGCCCGAATGGCGGCGCGCTGGGCTGGTTCGGCGCGGGCATGATGGTGCCCGAGTTCGAGCAGGCCGTTCAGGGCATGGAAGCTGGCGGCATCAGCGAGCCGGTCCAGACCCAGTTCGGCTGGCATGTCGTGAAGCTCAACGAGACCCGGCAGAAGGACGCGCCCCCGCTGGAGCAGGTCCGCGCCGAGCTTGAGACGCAGCTGCAATCGGCCGCCGTCGACGCCGAGATCACCCGCCTGACCGAGTCCGCCGAGGTCGAGCGCGCCGAGGTCGAGCTCGACCCGTCGCTGATCCGTCAGACGGACCTTCTGGAGTAACGCGGGATGGCCAAGGGGAAGTCGGACGCCGAGAAGGCGTTGAAGAAGGTCAAGAAGGCCGCGGACAAGGTCGACGAGACCAAGGGCAAGAAGGCCAAGCGCGCCAAGCTGAAGGCCCGCATCGCCGAGCTGGAGGCGGCGCTTCCGGCGGCCCCCGCGGCCGATCAGGCCGCGCCCGAGGGCCCGCGCGTCTCGCCGCTGGCGCCCGACTTCCCCGACCTGCCCGCCATCGCGGGGGTCCGCTTCGCCACCGCGCAGGCGGGCGTGAAGTACAAGAACCGGACCGACGTGATGCTGGCCGACCTCGCCCCCGGCACCGTCGTTGCGGGGGTCTTCACCCGCTCGTCCACCCGCTCGGCGGCGGTGCTCGACTGTCAGCAGAAGCTCGCGGCCGCGAAGGGCAAGGGGGGCTGGGCGATCCTCGTCAACTCGGGCAACGCCAACGCCTTCACCGGCGCCGCCGGGGTGGAGTCGGTCGAAGCCGTCTGCCAGGCGGCCGGGCAGGCGCTGGGCGTGCCGCCCGCCCGCGTCCTCACCTCCTCGACCGGGGTGATCGGCGCGCCGCTGCCGCATGACCGCATCGCGGCGGCGCTCGACGGGCTGTCGCAGGCTCTGTCGCCCGAAGGCATCGCGGATGCGGCGCGGGCAATCATGACGACCGACACCTTCCCGAAGGGCGCGACCCGGACGGTGGAGCTCGACGGGACGACGGTCACCATCGCGGGCATTGCCAAGGGCTCGGGCATGATCGCGCCCGACATGGCGACGATGCTGGCCTATGTCTTCACCGACGCCAGGGTGACGGCCGACGCGCTGCAGGCGATGCTGGCGGACCTGACCCGCAGCACCTTCAACGCGATCACGGTCGACGGTGACACCTCGACCTCGGACACGCTGATCGCGGCGGCCACGGGCCGCGCCGAACATCGCGAGATCAACAAGACCCGCACCCGCAACAAGACCGACTTCAAGGCCGCGCTGGGCGAAGTCCTGAAGGACCTGGCGCTTCAGATCGTCATGGACGGCGAGGGCGCGACCAAGCTGGTCGAGGTCAGCGTCACCGGCGCCGCCTCGGCGGCCGACGCGCGCAAGGTGGCCTCGGCCATCGCGAACTCGCCGCTGGTCAAGACCGCCATCGCCGGCGAGGACCCGAACTGGGGCCGCATCGTCATGGCCGTCGGCAAGTCCGGCGCCAGGGCCGATCGCGACCTTCTGCGGATCTCGTTCGGCGACATCCTCGTGGCCGAGAACGGTCGCATCGCCGAAAGCTATACCGAGGAGGCCGGCGCTGCCTACATGCGGCGCGACCGGCTCACCCTGGCGGTGGATCTCGGCCTCGGCCGCGCGGCGAGCACGATGTGGACCTGCGACCTGACCGCCCGCTACATCGAGATCAACGCCGACTACCGGTCCTGACCGGCTTGGGCCTGCCCCTCGTCCTCGTCTCGGCCGTCGCCCTGATCGATGCCGACGGCCGCGTGCTGCTGGCGCAGCGGCCGGAGGGGAAATCCATGGCCGGGCTCTGGGAATTTCCCGGAGGAAAGGTGGAGGCGGGCGAATCGCCCGAAGCCGCGCTGATCCGCGAATTGAACGAGGAACTCGGCATAGACACCTGGCAAAGTTGTCTTGCGCCGCTCACTTTCGCGTCACATGCCTATTCCGACTTCCATCTCCTGATGCCGCTTTTCGCCTGCCGAAAATGGAAGGGGCAGGTGCAAGGCCGGGAAAACCAGACATTGGCATGGGTCAAGCCGCTGAAGCTGAAAGACTATCCGATGCCGCCCGCGGATATTCCCCTTGTTCCGATCCTGCGCGACTGGCTGTAGCGACGCAACATCGTTCTCCGACTGCGGACAATTGCGGCATTTTTCTCTAGGACATGCCCAAGTCCGCACCTATCTTATGATAACTCACAGCCAGTCGGAGGAAACTGGATGCTCAAGACGATCACCATAGGGAACTACCTGTCCGTTCAGGGCACGTTCGTGAAGATGCTGAAAGATGGCCTGATGGAGGTGCGGGTGGGGAGCCGTACGTTCGCCGGGCGCCCGGTTGGCTGATTCGCCTGAAGGTTAGGGTGTGTGCACAGACACCCGACCCTGGCGGGCGCCGGATCAGTCGATCCAGCCCGCCAGATTTTCCCGTACGATGGCCGCCAGCGCATCCATATGCGCCGCCTCGTCGTTTAGGCAGGGAATGTAGGTGAAGACCTCGCCGCCCGCCTCCTCGAAGCTTTCCCTGATCTCTTCGTTGATCTCTTCCAGCGTCTCGATGCAGTCGGCCGAGAACGCGGGCGCGATCACGGCGATGTTCCTCTTGCCCTCCTCTTCGGCCAGCCGCGCGACTTCCTCGACGGTATAGGGCTTCAGCCATTCCTCGGGGCCGAATTTCGACTGGAAGGTGGTGACGATCTTCTCGGGCGCCCAGCCCAGCCGCTCGCGCAGCAGGCGCGTCGTCTTCTGGCACTGGCAGTGATAGGGGTCGCCCTCCATCAGGTAGCGCTTCGGCACCCCGTGGTAGGAGCAGACGAGGATCTCGGGCTTCGTCTCCGCCGCGGCGTAGGCCCGCTCCACCGATTGGGCCAGCGCGTCGATATAGCGGGGATCGTCGCTGTAGGCCGGCACCGTCCGCACCGGCGGCTGCCACTTCAACTGCATCAGCGCGCGGAAGAACTGGTCGTTGGCCGTGGCCGTCGTCGCGCCTGCATATTGCGGATAGAGCGGGAAGAACACGATCCTGCTGCAGCCGGCGGCCTGCAGTTGCTCCACCTTCGACTTGGTCGAGGGGTTGCCGTAGCGCATGCAGTAGTCGACCACGACGCGATCGCCGAAGGCCGCCTGCATCCGCTTCGCCATCTCGGCGGTCTGGGCCTTGGTGATGGTGGCCAGTGGGCTCTCGCCTTTGTCCTCGTTCCAGATCGACTTGTAGGCCGCGCCCGAGGAGAACGGGCGCTTCGACAGGATGATGCCCTGCAGCAGCGGCTGCCACAGCCAGGGCGAGTAGTCGATGACCCGGCGGTCGGACAGGAACTCTCCGAGGTAGCGGCGCATCGACCAGTAGTCGTAATTGTCCGGCGTCCCGAGATTGGCCAGCAGCACGCCGATCCTGCCCATCCGCACCTTCGGGTGGTCGGCGGGCGCGTGCGGCAGGCTGGTATCGGTCATCATGTTCATTCGTCTGTCCCTCGTTCCGCGACCCCCAGGATGTCGGCCAGCCTTGCCTGGGCCGAGCCGGGCCGCAGGGGTTTCGGCTGATCGTCGGACGGGGCCCAGCCCGCCAGGAAGATCGTCTCGAATGTGGCGCCCACCCCGTCCGCGTCCGGAAAGGCGTCGGCATATATACGCGCCGCACGCGGGAATAGACCACGCGGGGGCACGACCTTGTGCCGCGCGGCCAGCGCGTTGGTCTCGCCCATGGCGCGCAGATCGGCCATCAGGCGGTGCATGTCGCGATAGCGGACGCGGCGCGGCATCCGGTCCGCGACCGGCAGCGCCAGCCCTGCGCGCTGCAGCAGCGCGCCGAGGTCGCGGATCTCGGCCATGGGCGCGACGCGGGGGCTCAACCCGCCGGTCAACTCGGTCTCGGCCTGGCCCAGCGCGGCCCGCAGCTCCTGCAGGGTCTCGCCCCCCAGCGTCGCGGCGAGGAACAGCCCGTCGGGCCTGAGCGCCCGGCGGCACTGGATGATCTGCCCCACCGGGTCGTCGGCCCAGTGCAGGGCCATGGCGTGGACGACGAGGTCATGCGCCCCCGGCTCCAGGTCGAGCACGGGCGCATCGGGCACGACGCGGGCGCCGGGAACGACGTCGCGCCAGAAATCGGGATGGCCGGTCACGACGGCGGGCGCCGTAAACCTTCTGTTAACGTCCTTGAGCCTCTCCTGAACCTCGTCGGCCGCCTCCTCGTGGAGAAAGAGGGCCGACCTGTCGGCGCGGGCGCGATGCGCGGCCAGCGCCGCGCGGTCGGTGAGGATCGGCTGGGACATCGGAGGGGAGGTAGGCGATGATCGGCGGTTTGCAAAGGACCGTTTCCGTCTCGAAGGCCGCGGCGGCGCTTCGCGAGGCGCTCTATCCCCGCACCTGCCTGCTCTGCCAGGAGAGGGTGGAGGACGAGTTCGCGCTCTGCCCCGCCTGCTGGTCCGAGACGCCCTTCATCTCGGGGGCGGCCTGCGACCTCTGCGGCACCTCGCTGCCCGGCGCGGCCGACGGCGCGGCGCGCTGCGACGACTGCCTGACGCTCGCGCGCCCCTGGGACGAGGGGCGGGCGGTCCTGTCCTATGCGGGCGGCGGACGGCGCATGGTGCTTTCGCTCAAGCACGGAGACCGGACGGAGCTGGCGCGCGCCGCCGCGCGCTGGATCGCACGACGCGCCGGCGACCTGATCGGCCCCGAGACGGTCTTCGTACCTGTCCCGATCCACCGCTGGCGCCTGCTCAAGCGGCGCTACAACCAGTCGGCCCTGATCGCCTCCGACCTCGCCCGGATTACGGGCGGCCACTTCGCCCCCGAGGCGCTGCGCCGTGTGCGCCAGACGCCGAGTCAGGACCACAAGTCGGTCAGGGACCGATTCGCCAATCTCGACGGCTGCATGGCGCCGGGCCGCGAGGATCTCGCGGGGCGCCATGTCGCCTTGATCGACGACGTGATGACCTCCGGCGCGACGCTCGCTGCCTCATCCGACGTCATCCGGGGCATGGGCGCGGCCCGGATCACCGTCCTGATGCTCGCCCGCGTTGCGAAGGACGCATAGTCACATATATGTCGCGCGGATAACCTCTGAGGACCGTGCCCATGCAACCCGTCACGATCTACACCCAGCCGCTCTGCGGTTTCTGCACCCGGGCGCTGCATCTGCTCGCCTCCAAGAACGCGCCTGTCACCGAGATCGACACCGCGCGAGTCAGGGGCGCGCGCGCCGAAATGACCCAGCGTGCGAACGGCCGCACCTCCACCCCGCAGATCTTCATCGGCGACACCCATGTCGGCGGCTGCGACGACCTCTATGCGTTGGAGCGGGCGGGCAAGCTGGACGCGCTGCTGCAAGGCTGATGCGCGCCGGTCTGCTCCAACTCACCTCCTCGGACGACCCCGAGGAGAACATCGAGCAGACCCGCGACCTGCTGTCGGATGCGGTGCGGCTGCGTGCCGATTTCGTGGCCACCCCCGAGGTCACGAACTGCGTCTCGATGGACCGCGCCTGGCAACGTAGCGTGCTGCGCCCCGAGGCGCGCGACCCGGTGCTGGCGGCGCTGCGGGCCGACGCGGCCGATCACGGCATCTGGCTGCTGATCGGATCGCTGGCCCTGCGCACGGCCGACCCCGAGGGGCGCCTCGCCAACCGGTCCTTCCTGATCGATCCCAAGGGCCGGATCATCGCGCGCTACGACAAGATCCACATGTTCGACGTGGCGGTGGACGAGACCGAGACCTACCGCGAATCCGCCGGCTACCGGCCCGGGACGCGCGCCACGGTGGCCGACACCCCTTGGGGCAAGATCGGCCTGACGATCTGCTATGACCTGCGTTTCCCCGCGCTCCACCGCAAGCTCGCGCAGGCGGGGGCCGACATCCTCACCGTGCCCTCGGCCTTCTCGCCGGTGACCGGCGCCGCCCATTGGGAGGTGCTGCTGCGCGCCCGCGCGATCGAGACCGGCTGCTGGATCATCGCCCCCGCCCAGACCGGGACCCACCCTGCGCGGGTCGGGCGCGAGCGGCGGACCTACGGGCATTCGATGGTCGTCGCCCCCTGGGGCGAGGTCGTGCTGGACGCGGGCACCGCCCGGGACGCCCATGTCGTCGAGATCGACCCGCGGCTGGCGGCCGAGGCCCGCGCCCGCGTTCCGGCCATCTACACCCAGCCGGACTGGCACGGGCCATGAGCGACGACGCGGAGCGTCTGGCCACGGCCCTCTTCAGCGAGATGCTGACGGCGGATCAGCTGATCCGCGCCCGGCTCTCCCGCGCCCTGCCCAAGGGAATGGAGCTCAGCCATTTCGTCCTGCTCAACTACCTCGCCGAGCACCGGGAGGAGCGGACCCCGGCCGAGCTCGCCCGCATCTTCCACCTGTCGCGCGGCGCGATGACCAACACGCTCTCGCGGCTGGACTGGGCGGGTCACATCCACATCCGCCCCGACTGGGACGACGCGCGGCGCAAGCGGGTCGCGATCTCGGGCGCGGGGGCACGGGCGCGCGACGAGGCGCTGGGCGCGATCCGGCCGATCCTGGCCGAGGCCGTGGCCGAGACCGGCACCGCCCGGGTCCGCGCCGCCATCCCCGTCCTGCGCGAGATGCGGCGGCGCTTCTCCGAAAAAGGCGGGTGACCCGCTCCTAGGGCTTCAGCACCACCTTGATGCAGTCGTCCTTCTTGTCGCGGAACGTCCTGTAGAGCTCGGGCGCGTCGTCGAGCCCGCCGCGATGGGTGATGAGGAAGGTCGGATCGATGTCCCCCTCGCGGATGTGGTTCAGAAGCTTGTCCGTATGCTGCAGGACGTGGGTCTGCCCCATCCGGAAGGTCAGCGCCTTTGCGAAGGCCGCACCTATCGGGAACTTGTCGACCACCGCGGCATAGACGCCCGGCAGGCTGACGATCCCGCCCTTCGCGCAGCACATGATCGCCTCGCGCAGCGCGTGGGGGCGGTCCGTCTCCTGGAAGGTCGCGGTCTTCACCCGGTCGTAGACGGTGTCGATGATCCCCGCGCCATGCGACTCGAGCCCCACGGCGTCGATGCACTTGCTCGGCAGCTTGCCGTCCGTCACCTCCATCAGCACGTCGTAGGGCTTGACCTTGGAGCGGTCGATGACCGCCGCGCCCCGCCGCTCGGCCAGGGCGAGCCGTTCGGGCACGTCGTCGATCACGACAATCCGCTCGGCGCCCAGCAGCTTGCAGGATTCCAGGCAGAACAGCCCCACCGGCCCCGCGCCCCAGATCGCGACCGTGTCGCCGGGCCCGACCTCGGCATTGATGGCGGCCTGCCAGCCGGTCGGGAAGATGTCGGTCAGGAAGATGACCTGCTCGTCATCCATCCCCTCGGGCACCTTCATGTGCGTGGTGTCGGCGAAGGGGATGCGGACATATTCCGCCTGCCCGCCGTCGTAGCCGCCGTAGAGATGGCTGTAGCCGAACAGCCCCGCCCCCGCCGCGCCCGTCATCATGCGCAGCTTCTCGGGCTCGCGGTTCGACTGGTCGCAGAGGCTGAATTCCTCCTTGCGGCACCACAGGCAGTTGCCGCAGGCGATGGTGAAGGGGATCAGGATGCGGTCGCCCTTCTTGAGGTTGCCGTTCGCGGCAGCCTCGGGTCCGACCTCCTCGACGATGCCCATGAATTCGTGGCCGATGATGTCGCCTTTCTTCATGGTCGGGATGAACCCGTCGTAGAGATGCAGGTCCGAACCGCAGATCGCGGTCGTGGTGACGCGGATCACCGCATCGCGCGGATGCTCGATCTTTGGGTCGGGATGGGTGTCGACGCGGAAATCTCCGGTTCCGTGATAGGTGACGGCGCGCATGGGATGTCTCCGTTCTGGGGATGGATGGAGTACCCGCTCGCGGGCGGGCACATGGCTTGCTCCTTGGAATAGCTCTCTCCGGGCGCCCGATTCCGGGCGGGCGCGGCCCGGATCGGGCACCTGCCCCTCAGGCTCGGTCTTGTCATTCGCCGTATAGGTCCCGCGCCCGTCAATGGACGGGCCGCCATCGGTCCGGACGCCCCGCGGCGTAGGCTCGTCGGGGGAAATGTTGAGGAGGCAGGAGCTGTGCCCCATCGCCTCGTGCTCCGACGGGTAGAGTTCGGGACCGGCATCACCGCCTCGATCCCGCCCGGCTCCTCGATGACGGCGAGCCATTGCTGCCGGTGCAGGGTGTCGCGCGCGATCAGGAGCGGGAGCATGTCCTTCACCCCCGCATCCTCCGTCATGTCGTAGAGACGCGAGGGCACGCGCCCTGACGCCCCGGCCATCGCGTTGACCAGCCTATCGGCGCCGATATTGCCGGTCGCGTAGACATGGCTCAGGTCGAAGGGCACGCTATTGGCGTTGACCGGCATCGCCGACAGGCCCGAGGAGTGGACATGACGCAGGTTCATGCCCCCGATGGTCGCGCCGATTAGGTCCTCGGCTGCCGCCTCCTTCGCGTCGAGCGGCGCCTTGTCGGAATTGAGCGCGACGGCATGGCCGAGGCGCTCGATATGGCTGAACTCCTCGGTGGCGGTCATCAGCACGTCGCGGAACCGCTTGTCGCCCCGCGCGCCCATCGCCTGGGAGAAATCCTGCATGGCCACGCGGACCTCACCCTCGACGCCGCCGACGGCCTGCTGGAGGTATCCGGCGAAGACGGGATCGGGCGCGTCGACGCGGGCCTCGTGTTGCAGCCTGAACCGGCGCAGGAACACGGTGCTCTCCTCAAGGTTGCATCCGGAGAGCCTCAGGTAGGGCCGCGCCGCGCGAGGCAACGCGGATCGACAACTGTTAATCGGCCGCGCCCGGGACCTCAGTCCAGACGGCGGACCATCAGCTGCGTGCCCTCCATCCGGGTCTCCAGCCGCTTGATGTCGGCCACGAGGTCCGAGAGCTTGCGCTTGCCATAGGTGCGCGTGTCGAAATCCGTCACCTCGGCCACGATCTGGCTGCCCAGCGCGCCCAGCGCGTACCAGTCGTCGTCCTGGTCCATCCGCTCCATCGCGCGCAGGATCAGCGGCAGCGCGTCCTGCGGCTTCTTCTTGCCCGGGACCGGGGCGCCGCTCGGAGTCCTCGCCTCCGGCTCCTCGACGATGTTCTCGATCTGTATGAAGCGGTTGCAGACCTTGCGCAGCGCTTCGGGCGCCTTGCCCTCGCCGATCCCGATGACGTCCAGCCCCTCCTCGCGGATGCGCGAGGCGAGCCGGGTGAAGTCGCTGTCCGACGAGACCAGCACGAAGCCGTCGAAGCGCCCGGAATGGAGGATATCCATCGCGTCGATCACCAGCCCGATATCCGAGGCGTTCTTGCCCTTGGTGTTCGCCGTCTCCTGATGGGCGACGAGGCCCAGCTCCAGCACCTTGTCGGCCCAGTGGCGCAGGTGGCCGCCCGACCAGTCGCCATAGACCCGGCGCAGGGCGGGTTCGCCCAGGCCGGTGATCTCCTTCATGATCGCCTCGGCATATTTGGCGGGAATGTTGTCGGCATCGACAAGGACGGCGAGAAGGGGGCGGTCGCGTTGGGGCATTGGGGTCTCCGTTGCGGTCCCCCCGTCGTCACCGCCTGCGCGCGGCGGGTCAAGCAGCTTCCGCCGGTCCGGCGCCGCGTCGGGGCGGTCGGATCAGCTTGGCCTTGCCCGCCAGCCTGCTCGCCGCACAGCAGGTCGTCTCCGGCGGCGGCCTCCAGCCGGTCGGGACCTGCGCGGTCCTCCGCGGATCGTGTCCGGGCCCGGTGCGCCCACCGGCGGGCCGTCGTGCGGGTCCGCGTCCCCCGGCACCGGATCGAGATCCATCTCGAAGCTGCGGCAGGAGAGCATGGTCTCTCCGCCATCCGGCGCCGCCAGGGCGGACGCCACCTGCGCCCCGCTCTGTATCTCGTCGGGGAGGCGTCCCTCACCAAGGGCCTGCCCCTCCGCCTCGAAGAGGTCGCCCTCGAAGATGCCGCCTGGCTGCGCCGCCCCGGCGATGGCGAAGCTGCTATCGGCGAGCCCCGCGAAAGCGGATCGATCGACGACCAAGAAGTTCGGCTCCGGGTTGGGCGGCACCGTCTTGCCGAGGCGCATGCCCTCGGCGTCGAACAGCGCGACGCCTCCGCCCGGAACCACCGCGATCCGCCCCTCCGAGAGGCAAAAGGATGGGAACCCGGTGCCACCATCGCTTCCATCCCCCCTGCCAGAAGCAGGGGCCGGTCAGAACTAGGTCTCTGACATGCCGCTTCCTTCCGCCGGAACGGAATGCGCGCCCCGGCGCGGGGCCGGCGGTCGGCCATGTGCAGCGCAGGCGCTCAGAACAGCAGCACGTCGTCGACCCCGAGCCGCGTGCCGTCACCCAGGTCCGCCACCAATTCTCCGCGGATGGTCAGCTCGCCGCTCGCGCGGTCGTACTCGATGGTGCCCCGCGCCAGCGCGCGGGCCGCGACGCCCGGATCGACCTCGCGGACGTCGACGCGGCCGTCGCCCAGCCCGAAGAACCGGTCGTCGAGTGCCAGCACGTCCAGATCGTCGAAATCGGTGAAGGAGGTGAGGCCGGGGGCGTCCTTCTCCTGCAGGACGAAGTAGTCGACGCCGGCCCCGCCGGTGATCGTGTCGCCCCCGCCGCCGCCCGCCAGGATGTTGGAGCCTGCGTTGCCCGTGATCTCGGTCGCCGTCGCGTTGCCCTGCACCCGCGCGTTCGCCTCGCCGATCAGCGTGACGCGCTCGATCTCGGCATCGCCGTCCAGGATGACGGCGGCGCTGGAGACGATCTCGTCGACGCCCTCGCCCGCCGCCTCGATCACGGCGTCGCGGCGGTCGTCGACGCGGTAGGTGTCGTCGCCCGCGCCCCCCGCCATCCGGTCGCGCCCGGACCCGCCGTCGAGCGTGTCGTTGCCCGCGCCTCCCTCAAGCGTGTCATTACCGGGCCCACCTTCCAGCGTGTCGTCGCCGTCGAACCCGCGCAGCAGGTCCGGCCCCTCGAGGCCCAGCACCGTGTCGTTGCCCGCGCCCCCGTCCAGTTCGTTGGGCTGCGCGTCGCCGCGGACCAGCTGGTCCAGGTCCGCCGCCTCGACTGGGGCCTCGATCAGGCGGACATGGCTTTCGACGACGATCAGGTCGGGATCGGGCTCACTGTCCATGCTCCAGGTGGCGAGGATCGCGCCGGTGTCGCTTTCGGCCAGGTCGTTCTCGAGAATCGAGCCGAAATAGCCACGCGCGATCTGCTCGGGATCACCGATCGGGTCACCGGTTCCGTCGAAGAACCGGCCCATCAGCATATGGCGTTCATCGAGCGGAGCCCCCCTCACCGACTCGATCCAGGTTGCAAAGAAGCCTTCACCTGCGGTGCCGACGATCTGTGGCACATAGACGGAATTGTCGCTGGGCAGGTTCACCAGGATCCGGTCGCCAACCTCGTTGACACTCGTTCCCGCCCCGACCCTGTCGACCTCGAAGATCTGCGCGTAGATTTCCCGGGTTCCCGTGGGATTTGAATTGAAGGTCACCACGAATCGATTGTCGTCGAGCGCGGCGACTTCCGGATCGGATTCGTAGAACGGAGGAGTAGACAGACGCGTCTCGCCAACGATGACGTTCCCGGACGGTCCGCGAAGCTGGTAGACGAGATCGAGGGCCCCTCCCTCGTCGGTCGTGTAGAAGAAGACGACGGTGCCGTTCTCCAGCGTCGTCGCGGTCGCGTCCTGCTGGATGCCCTGCCGCTGGGCGTTGAGCCACGCCTCGGAGTCCTCGGGCAGGGCATTCGCGCCGAAGAAGCGCGACAGCACGCCGAGATCGATCCGATCCGATCCGAAGTCGTCCTCGGATCGCCAGGCGGCGGCGAAGCCGTCGCCCGCAGCGGTCAGGGTGAGGTTGAAATCGTTGGACTCGTTGGCCGCATGGAGCCGCTGAACGCCTGATGCCGCCGCGAACCTGTCGTCATAGACCTTGAAGTAGAGGTCGATATCGTTGCCGCCGGTATCCTCGTCGCGCTGCCAGGCGACGACGAAGCCGCCATCGGCGAGGCCCGTCACGACAGGATCGCTGAGCAGGTTCGGACGCTCGTCGTTGTGGACCCGGAACAGCTCGCCCTCGGTCGTCCCGTCGGAATTGAAGATCTGCGCGTAGATGCCGTTCAGGCCGGCGACGCGCGATTCCGTCACGACGACCAGTTGGCCGCTTTCGAGCTCCGCGACACGGGATGCCTCGCCCCGGGCGAGATTGCCGAGACCGACAAGCTCCTCCGCCTCGGTCAGAAATGTCACTGCCATGAAATCGTCCCTCCTGAACCCGGAAATTCAAATGCGGGTTCAGTGGCGAGCGAATGGCCCGGCCGGTCAAGACTTTTCCGGGCGCACGCTCAGTAGACGATGACCGACCGGATGCTCTCACCCGCATGCATCAGGTCGAAACCCTTGTTGATGTCGTCCAGCGTCAGCGTGTGGGTGATCATCGGGTCGATCTCGATCTTGCCGTCCATGTACCAGTCGACGATCTTCGGCACGTCCGTCCGCCCCCGCGCCCCGCCGAAGGCGGTGCCGCGCCAGACCCGGCCGGTGACGAGCTGGAAGGGCCGCGTCGAGATCTCGGCCCCGGCGGGGGCGACGCCGATGATGACGCTCTCGCCCCAGCCCTTGTGCGCGCTCTCCAGCGCGGTGCGCATGACGCCCACGTTGCCCGTCGCGTCGAAGGTATAGTCCGCGCCGCCCTTCGTCAGCGCGACCAGATGGGCCACGAGATCGCCGTCGACCTCCTTCGGGTTGACGAAGTCGGTCATGCCGAAGCGCTCGGCCATCACCCTCTTGTCGGGGTTCAGGTCGACGCCGACGATCTGGTCCGCCCCCGCCAGCCGCAACCCCTGGATGACGTTGAGCCCGATGCCGCCCAGCCCGAAGACGATCGCGCGGGAGCCGATCTCGACCTTGGCGGTGTTGATGACGGCGCCGATGCCGGTCGTGACGCCGCAGCCGATATAGCAGATCTTCTCGAACGGCGCGTCGGAGCGGACCTTGGCCAGCGCGATCTCGGGCAGGACGGTGTGCTGTGCGAAGGTCGAGCAGCCCATGTAATGCAGGATCGGGTCGCCATCGAGCGTCGAGAAGCGCGAGGTGCCGTCGGGCATCAGCCCCTGTCCCTGGGTCGTGCGGATCGCCTGGCAGAGGTTGGTCTTCGGGTTCAGGCAGTACTCGCATTCCCGGCACTCGGGCGTGTAGAGCGGGATGACGTGGTCGCCCTTCTTCAGCGAGGTGACGCCGGGTCCGACATCGACCACGACGCCCGCGCCCTCGTGCCCGAGGATCGCGGGGAACAGCCCCTCGGGGTCGGCGCCCGACAGGGTGAACTCGTCGGTATGGCAGATGCCCGTGGCCCTCATCTCGACCAGCACCTCGCCCGCCTTCGGCCCGTCGAGGTTCACCTCCATGATTTCAAGGGGTTTTCCAGCTTCGACGGCGACGGCGGCCCGGGTGCGCATGACGTATCCTTCCGATGTTATTGCATGGCGAGGGTGGGCGAGGCAGGAGGCGAATGCAACGACGGAGGATCGCGATGCGCTGGATTTTGGTGACCGGAGTGCTGGCCTTGTCGGCCTGCGTCATGGAGGAGGAGGACCCTTGCGGAGCGGAGCAGTACCGCTCGCTCGTGGGCGCGAACATCGCCGCCGTCAGCCTGCCCGCGTCGCTCAACGACCGGGTGATCGGGCCCGATACGGCGGTGACGATGGATTTCGTCCCGACCCGGCTGAATATCGAGATCGACGAGGACGGCGAGATCCAGCGTCTCTATTGCGGCTGACCGGTCAAGAAATTCTTGTCCGAAACCACGGGTGATCCGCGTCGGACCGGCGGGTGACGCGCGTCGGACGTGGCGCCCTTTTCCTGTGGCCGGAAATACTCCCGCCGGAGGCATCCGACGGGGCCGCAGGGGGGCCGTCTCGATGGGCGCACCACCCTCGCGGCCGGGGGTCCGGGGGGCGTCCCCCGGCCTCCGGGCCTGGGCGCGTCAGGCGGGGATGGGGCCGCCGGCCGCCGCCATCTCCAGGTGCAGGGCGGCGAGATCGGCGTCGCGCCCGGCGCCCAGCGCGGCCATGACGCGTCCGTCCTTGACGTAGCGCGCGACGAAGGGGCCGGAGGGGTCGCCGTCAAACGCGATCCGGTCCCAGTCCGAGGCGTGGCCGACATAGCGGTATTGCCGCGCCAGCGCGGTCCAGAAGAACGGGATGTCCGGGCCGCTCTGGATGCCCAGCATCGACCGCGCCGCACGCCGGCCGTGCTGCATGGCGACGCGCCAATGCTCGATCCGGGCCGGGCCGAAGGGGGTGGGCGCCCGGGCGCAGTCGCCCGCGACGAAGACGCCCGGCAGATCGGGCACGGACAGGTCGTCCGCGACGGTGACGCCGCCATCCTCGTCGGTCGGCGCCCCCTCGATGGCACCGGTCGCGGGCCGGACGCCGGTGGCGAGGATCACGAGATCGCCCGCGACCTCCTGCCCGTCTTCCATGCGCAGCCCCGTCGCCCGCCCCTCGCCGGTGACCCCGGCCACCGAGCCCGTGACGAAGCGGACGCCCTTCACCTCGGTCTCGACGCGGATCGCGCCGCCGACCTTGGGGCCGACCACGCGGGACAGCGGCACGTCCTCGCGCAGCACGACCGTCACCGTGAGCCCGCGCTTGGCGAGCGACAGCGCGCCTTCCAGCCCGATGAAGCCGCCGCCGACCAGCACGGCCGAGGATGCGCCCTCGGCCGCGGCGAGGATCGCCTCGGCATCCGCAGGCTCCCGCAGGACATGGGTGCCGGGCAGGTCGGCGCCCGGCAGGTCGGGCCGCGTCGGGATACCGCCGGGGGCGAGCAGCAGCGCGTCGAAGGCATGCTCCCTGCCATCGGCCAGATGCACCCGGCCCGCCGAGACCCGCGTCACGCGCCCGTCGATCCGGGCGATGTCGCGCTCAGCCCAGACGTCTCCGGGCAGCAGCGCCAACTCGTCCAGGGACTTGCCTCCGGCCAGCACGCCCTTCGACAGCATCGTCCGGTCATAGGGGAGCGGCGCGCCCGGGGCGATCATCTCGATCGTGCCCTCGAACCCTTCCTCGCGCAGCGCCATCGCGCAGGACTCGGCCGCCGCCCCGGCGCCGACGAGGACGACGCGGCGCGGGTCGGCGCCCTTCTTCGCATGCGCCCGCAGGGGGTGCGGCGTGCCGTCCTCGATCTCGACCGTCACCGTCTCGCCCTCGACCGTGACCGGGTGGCGGCGCAGGTCGCCCTGCCCCGGCGGCTGGGTCTGGCGCCCGGTGCGGGCGTCGAAGCAGGCGTGGTGGAAGGCGCAGATCAGCGTGCCGTCCCGGACCACGCCCTTGGCCAGCGGCAGGCCCAGATGCGGGCAGATCGGGGGGAAGGCCGCGACCTCGGACCCGTCCCGGATCAGGATCGCGTCGACGCCCTCGGGCTGGAACGGCGTGCCTTCGGGAATCTCGCTCAGTTGCAGTGTGATACGCGGCATGGAAAAACCTCCGCCCGGGCAAGATGGCGCGCGGCGCGGCCGGATCAACGCCTTGCGCCCCATTGCGGCCCGGCGCCGGGCGTGCAGGTATGACCGCAATCCTGCATCCGGAGGCCCTGGCCATGAACGCGCATCTGCACCCCTTCACCGATCCCCGCACCGCCGAGGCGACCCCCCCGCGCGAGATCGTCTCGGGCGACGGCATCCGCGTCACGGACTCCGAAGGGAACGTCTTCATCGACGCGGTCGCGGGCCTCTGGTGCGCGTCGCTGGGCTTCGCGCCGGAACGGCTCGCCCGCGCGGCGACCGCGCAGATGGAGAAGCTGGCCTACTACCATTCCTTCAAGGGCCGCACGACCGACGTGACCGCGCGCCTTTCCGAGGTGCTGTCGGCCCGCCTGCCCGGGGCGCTGGAGCATCTGGCCTACGGCACCGGCGGCTCGGACGCGGTGGAGCTGGCGGTCAAGCTCGCCCGCTATGCCCAGGCGGCGCGGGGCCATGAGGGGCGGGTGCGGATCATCGCCCGGACCGGGGCCTATCACGGCTCCGGCAGCATGAGCGCCGCGCTGACCGGGCTGCAATACGTCCATGACGGCTGGCACCTGCCGCAGCCCGACGTCATCCGCGTCGGCCGTCCGCACTGGGTCGACGAGGCCCGGCCGGGCGAGAGCGAGCGCGCCTTCGCCGACCGCCTCGTGGCCGAGCTGGAAGAGACGATCCTGGCCGAGGGTCCGGAGACCATCGCCGCCATGATCGGCGAGCCGGTGCAGGGCGCCGGCGGCGTGCTGATCCCGCCCGAGGGCTACTGGGCCGGCGTGCAGGAGGTGCTGAAGCGGCACGGCATCCTGCTGATCGCGGACGAGGTCATCACCGGCTTCGGGCGCACCGGGCGCTGGTTCGGCTGCGAGACCTACGGCATCGAGCCGGACTTCATGACGCTGGCCAAGCAGCTGACCGGCGCGGTCTTCCCGCTGTCGGCGGTGGCGATGACCGGCGCGGTGCGCGAGGACATCGCGGACCGGGCGCATGGCTTCGGCCTGCTGGGCCACGGGCTGACCTATGGCGGCCATCCCGTCGGCGCCGCCGTCGCGCTGGAGACGCTGGCCATCTACGAGGAGATGGGGCTGGAGGCGCGCGTGGCCGAGCTGGGCGAGCGGCTGGCCGCCGGGCTCGCGCCGCTGCGCCAGCACCCGCATGTCCGCGAGGTCCGGCATGTCGGCTTCGTCGCCGCCGTGCAGTTCGACACGCCCGAGACCGGCGCCGAGGTGGCCGCGCGGGCCGAGGCGCGCGGCGTGTTCTTCCGCCATATCGGCACGACGCTGGCGGTCTGCCCGCCCTATGTCGCAACGCCCGAGGACGTGGACGAGATCTGCGCCGTCATGGTCGCGGCGGCGGGCTGATCCCCGCCCGCGGGCGCGCCGGCGGAGCTCCGCGTGACGCAGCGACATGAGGCTGTTGTACTTGCGCCTTAGGCCCCGAGACCGGAAGCTGACCGGACCGCGCCCGCCAGAGGCGCGGATCCTGCAAACAACGGGGAGAAACCTATGTCCAATCTCGTCATCACGGGCGTCATCGACGGCGGCCTGACCGGCGGTCTGCCGAAGGCGATCCAGCTCTTCGTCAAGGACGACATCGCCGACCTGTCGATCTATGCGCTGGGCTCGCCCAACAACGGCGCGGCCGGCGGCGCGATCGAGTTCTCCTTCCCGGCGGGTCCGGCCGCGGCGGGCACGACCCTCTATGTCGCGTCCGAGGCCGACCAGTTCGAGGCCTTCTTCGGCTTTGCGCCCAATGCCATCGACGGCGTCGCCAACAACAACGGCGACGACGCCATCGAGCTGTTCGAGAACGGCGCCGTGGTCGACGTCTTCGGCGCGGTGGGCACGGTCGGCTCCGGCGAGGTCTGGGAATATACCGACGGCTGGGCCTCGCGCGCGCCCGAGGCGGCGCCCTCGACGACTTTCGACCCGGCCGACTGGACCTTCAGCGGCATCAACGCGCTCGACGGCGTGGCCACCAACGCCTCGGCGCCGCAGCCCTTCCCGATGCCGGGTGAGGCCCCCGCGCCCAGCGTCGCGATCAACGAATACCGCATCTCCGCCCCGGGCGACGCGGACGACACCTCGAACTTCGTCGAGCTCGTCACGACGCCGGGCGCCAGCCTCGAGGGGCTGACCCTGCTCGCCATCTCGGGCGAGTTCGAGCCGGGCCAGATCGACGACGCAATCGACCTCAGCGGCGCCGTGGCCGACGAGGACGGCTTCGTCCTGATCGCCAACGACGCGAACCCGGCGCTGGGCGCGGGCGACGTGGGCGTCGAGGGGCTCAACTTCTTCGGCTCGCCGCAGACCTTCGTCGTGGTGGAGGGCTTCACCGGCGCGGCGGGCGACGATCTCGACACCGACAACGACGGAACGCCGGACGTGACGCCGTGGGACGCGGTACTGGCGGACCTGTCGGGCGTGGACGGCGACGACCGGCCGGACTTCAGCTATTCCGAAACCGTGATCCCCGGCGACGGCAATTTCCCCGCCGCGGGGGCCGCGCGCGAGGAAGACGGCACCGGCGACTTCGCCCCGCTGCCCTTCGGCGACCAGTCCGGCGACACGCCGGGCGCGACGAATACCCCGTCCGAGCCCGCGCCGCGTGTAACCATCATGGAGATCCAGGGCGCGGGCCATGTCTCGGGCCTCGTCTCGGACACGCCGCTCGACCCGACCACCGGCGGCGGCAGCGGGCCGCGCGTGACCACCGGCGGCATCGTCACGGCGGTCGACTCGAACGGGTTCTACCTGCAGGACGCGGAAGGTGACGGCGACATCGCCACCTCCGACGCGATCTTCGTCTTCACCGGCAGCACGCCCACCGTCGCCGTGGGCGACGCGCTGGACGTGACCGGCACCGTGTCCGAGTTCTACCCGGGCGGCGCGGGCACCGGGAACCTGAGCACGACGCAGCTGGGCGGCAACCCCGAGATCACGGTCCTGTCGTCGGGCAATGCCCTGCCCGCCTCGACCCTGCTGGGCGCGACGGGCCGCGTGCTGCCGACCGAGGACATCGACGACGACGCCTTCGCCTCGTTCGACCCCACCGCAGACGGCATCGACTTCTGGGAGAGCCTGGAGGGCATGCTGGTGACGGCGGTCCAGCCGGTCGCGGTCTCGGGCACGAACGGCTTCGGCGAGGTCTTCACCGTGCTCGACGGCGGCGACGGGGCCACCGGCCTGTCGGGTCGCGGGACGCTCAACATCTCGCCCGACGACTTCAACCCCGAGAAGGTCCAGATCGACTGGGACTTCGGCCTCCCGGAGGTGCAGGTCAGCACCGGCGCGATGTTCGACGACGTGGTCGGCGTGGTCACCTACAACTTCGGCAACTACGAGATCGCCCCGACCGAGCAGGTCGTCGTGCTGGCCGGGTCCGAGCTCGAGCCCGAGGTCACGGAGCTTGCCGCCGGCGAGAACCAGCTGACGGTCGCGAGCTACAACGTGCTGAACCTCGACCCCGTGGTGGAGGAGCAGGCGCTGACCAACAACGGCGAGGCCCGCAACGTCGACGACGACATCGGGGACGGCCGCTTCGCCGCCATCGCCGAGCAGATCGTGAACAACCTCGGCACGCCGGACATCATCGGCCTGCAGGAGATCCAGGACAATACCGGCGGCGAGACCGGCGACGGGGTCGTGTCGGCCTCCGAGACCTTCGAGACGCTGATCGACGCCATCGACCTGGCCGATGACGGCGAGATGAACGACAGCTCGACCTACGCCTTCATCGACAACACCTTCATCGAGGACCTCGCCTCGGGCGGGCAGCCCGGCGGCAACATCCGCACCGGCTTCCTCTACAACACGGCGCGGGTCGACCTGATCGAGGGATCGGTCCGGACCATCGGGTCGCAGGACGAGGGCGGCGCCTTCGAGGGCGGACGCCTGCCGCTGGTCGCGACCTTCGGGTTCAACGGCGAAGAGGTTACGGTGGTGAACAACCACTTCTCGTCCAAGGGCGGCAGCGCGCCGATCTTCGGCGTGGAGCAGAACTTCGCCGACCGGCAGGAGGACGTGGAGGTCAACGGCTCGCTGGACGAGCGGCGGGTCCAGTCGGAGGCCGTAGCGGGCTTCGTCGAGGGCGTGCTGGACGCGGATGCCGACGCGAATGTCGTCGTGCTGGGCGATCTCAACGAGTTCGAGTTCGTCTCGCCCCTGACCAACCTCGAAGAGGCCGGGCTGACCAACCTGACCAACACGCTCGATGCGAACGAGCGCTATTCCTTCAACTTCCAGGGCAACAGCCAGAGCCTCGACCACATCCTCGT
The DNA here is from genome assembly GCF_003340555.1 of Jannaschia formosa. Lineage (GTDB taxonomy): Bacteria > Pseudomonadota > Alphaproteobacteria > Rhodobacterales > Rhodobacteraceae > Jannaschia > Jannaschia formosa. The sequence continues at coordinate 89,949 of NZ_QPLJ01000003.1, forward strand.
CTCGGGTGCCCTGGCCGGGGGCGCGCAGTTCGACGCGGTCCATGTCAACTCGGAGTTCGCCGAGACGCCGAGCCAGGCCAGCGACCACGATCCGCTGGTCGCGCAGCTGACCATCGGCGAGACCGGGCCCGCGACGGTCGAGGTCGCGATCGACCTGGAGGAGCGTGGGCGCCTCAAGTCGAGTGTCGTCGAGAGCATCGACGGCGAGGTGGTCGATACCGACAATCTCGGCCTTCTGCGCCCGATCCAGATCTTCGACGACGCGGGCTTCGGGATGCGGGCCGAGGGCGCGCGGGGCCCCGGCTCCGAGAAGATCATCTTCCTCGACGGGGAGATGGGCGTCTTCTCGCGGGACGAGCCGCTGCAGATCGGCAAGGCGGACTCGGTCAACGGCGACGAGAAGCTGGGCTTCCGCGTCCTCGGCAAGGAACTCGGCGACGCGCTGGAGGTGGAGTTCGACTTCGGCACCGTGTCGGGCGACGGCGAGGTGGAGATCGAGTTCTTCGACGGCCGCACGAAGCTGGATACCAGGACCTACGAGATCACGGACGGGCTGGTGAATGCCGGCCTCGACGGCATGGCCTTCGACGCGGTGCGCATCGCCGCGGTGGACGACACGGCCTTCACGCTGGACGGCGTGGCCTTCGACCGCCTCGTCCTCGAGGACGGCACGCTGCTGGCCTGACATCGCGCGTCTGAGACCGGCCCGCGCCGCCCGAAGGGGTGGCGCGGGCCTTTTCGTGCCCGGCGCCTTGCGGGCAATTTTCTTGAAATGTGGCAAAACCTGGGCAGGGTGGAAGGCATGTAGGCGCGGCGACCGCCGCGCGCGTTCATTTCGAGCGAGGACATTGCCATGGCCATCATCCAGGAAACCACCGACGCCCCGGGCGTGCAGAACGACAGGCTTCCCGCCTCCACGCCCTATGCGCTCGCCCCCGGCGACCGGTTCGAGGGGCGGCTGACCCCGTTCAACGACAGCGACGTCTTCACCGCCGACCTGCAGGCCGGCAGCGACTACGTCTTCACGCTTCAGCCGGCCGCCACCGCCGGCACCACCGGCGTCCAGATGCGGGCCTGGGACGGCGATCAGGATCTGACGACCTTCGTCTTCGACAGCGCCTATACCGACCGGCTGGAACCGACACGGCTCATCGCCGCTCCCAATCCGACCAATCCCCGGAACCCGATCTATCAGGAGGGGATCTGGCAGATCGAGGTGAAGGGCCTCGGGGCGCTGGGCGGAGACGGCCGCTATTCCGTGACCCTGCTCGAAGAGATCGGCCGCAGCTCCAGCACCGACACCACGGCACGGATCGGCACCCCGCTGACCAGCGCCATCGACTACGCGGCCGTGGACCGGCAATTCGACATCTCGTCGGCGGATGTCGATTCCATCGGCTTCGAGGCCGAGGCCGGGGTCACCTATTCCATCTCGCTGACCGGTGCGAACCTGTCGGTTTCCATCGGCGAGCGCGGCTCCAGCCAGGAGTTCGGAAGCGACGACACGCGCGGCGACGGGCGGGCCGAGGTCACCTTCACCCCGGAGGAAAGCGGCCGCTACATCGCCGAGATCGCCGGGCTGACCGGCTCCGAGACCGGGGCCTATACCTTCCTGGTCGACGTGCCGGCCGTCTCGATCGACGACAACGACCAGGGCAACCTGCTGACCGGCGGTCCGGGCAACGACACGATCCTCGGCAATGGCGGCGAGGACACGATCACCGGGGACGGCGGGGACGACCGGCTGGACGGCGGGGCGGATCGCGACTCGATCGATGGGGGTGCCGGGAACGACACGATCTTCGGGGGCACCGGGGACGACACGCTCACGGGCGGCGACGGCGACGATACGATCAATGGCAACGCGGGCGCCGACCGGATGGACGGCGGCGCGGGCAACGACACCTATGTGGTCGACAACCGGCGCGACACGGTCGCCGACACCGGCCCCGCGGGCGAGGTGGACCGGGTGCTGACCCCGGTCGACTACGCGCTGAGCGGCGGCGGGGTCGAGGTGCTGCAGGCGACGGGCCGCGGCAATGTCCGGCTCGAAAGCGACGCTTCCGCGCATGAGCTGATCGGCAACGCGGGCGCCAACATCCTCGTGGGCTTCGGCGGCGAGGACACGATGACCGGCGGGGCCGGGAACGACGCCTTCGTCCTGACCGGCCCGTCCCCGAACGTGACGATCACCGACTGGGGCACCGGCGGCGACCGGCTGGCCATCGACGACCAGCTTCTGGGCATCGGCGCGCGCGGCATCGACATCCGCGAGTTGACCGCCAGCGTCTTCCGCGACGTCCGCGAGTCGGGCGCCGTCGGCTACAATGCCCGCACCGGCGAACTGCGGCTCGACATCGACGGCGACGGCGACCGGGAGCTGGTCGCGACCATCGAGGGCGGCGCGCGGCTCGGTCTCGACGACGTGCTGCTGTTCTGATCCCGGCAGGCCGCAACCCCGCTTTGGATTGTGGCCAAAGAAAGGCATGATCGCCCCTGTCGGTGGACGGCGCAGGCCCGCCGACGCGTATTTTGACCCGAGGAGTTCCCATGGCCATCATTCGAGAGACCGCCGACGCCGCCAATCTGAGCGGATCGGCCAACCCCGTTCCGCAATATGTCATCTCGCTCGGCGACACCTTCGTCGGCCGGCTCGACAGCGGCAGTTCCGACGTCGACTATTTCGGGATGCGGGTGGAGCCCGGCTGGTCCTACGTCGTCCAGCTGCGCCAGACCGAGCCCGAGACCGGCTTCGGCTTCCGCTACGAGAACCTGACGCGCGCGCAGGTCATCGACGGGCAGGTCGGCTTCACCGGGGTGTCGGTCCTGAACAACGAGCCCAATGCCGACGTCTTCAACGTCAGCGCCGGGGACGGCGCGCTGGCCTTCTCGGACCTGCGCTGGAACGGCTATAGCGGCGAATACACCGCCACGCTGGAGCGCGAGGTGTCGAGCGGCTTCGACAGCGTCGCGCGGGTCGCCGTCGGCGGCGAGTTCCGCAGCGTGCTCGGCATCGAGAACGCCGCCCGGGGCAGCAACGGGGACACCGACCTGATCGGCGTCGAGCTCGAGGCCGGGACGGACTACACCATCACCGTCGCGCTGGAGGGCGCGCAGCCGGACGATGCGAACCAGAGCGTGCTGATCCGGCAGGAGGGGGTCTTTGCCTTCGAGACCGGGTTCTTCCAGAACGGCACCGCGACCATCGACTTCACGCCCGAGGCGGACGGGCTCTACTTCGTCGACGTCACCCAGAGCCAGGGCGGCGTCTCGGCCTACACGCTGACGGTCAGCGAACCGCAGGGCTTGGACCTCGTCGACGACGACACCGGGCGGACCCTGACCGGCACGGCGGCGGCCGACCGGATCGACGGGCGCGGCGGGAACGACACCATCGACGGGCTGGCCGGGAACGACACGCTGTTCGGCGGGACGGGCGACGACACGATCACCGGCGGCGACGGCGACGACACGATCAACGGCAACGCGGGCGCCGACCGGATGCTCGGCGGCGAGGGCAGCGATACCTACGTCATCGACAACGCCGGCGACGTCATCGTCGACACCGGTGACGAGGGCTTCGACATCGCGCTGACCTCGGTCGATTACGCCCTGCGCGGCGACGAGGTGGACCGGCTGCAGGCGACCGGCCGCGGCAACCTGAGGCTCGACGGCAACCGCGGCGATCAGGAATTGGTCGGCAATGCCGGCGCCAACATCCTGGTCAGCTTCGGCGGAGAGGACACGATGACCGGCGGGGCGGGGCGGGACGTCTTCGCGCTCAACAGCACGGGCGACCCGCTGCTCGACACCTTCGACTTCAACCCGCTGCGCCTGACCGTCACGGACTTCACCCGCGGCGAGGACCGGCTGGCCATCGACGACCAGCTTCTGGGGATCGGCGCCCGCGGGGTCGACGTGCGCGAGCTGACCGGCGCGGTCTTCCGCGAGGTCCGCGACTCCGGCGCGGTCGGCTACAACGCCCGCACCGGCGAGCTGCGGCTCGACATCGACGGCGACGGCGACCGGGAGCTGGTGGCGGTGCTGGAAGGCGGCACCGCGCTCGGCTTCGACGACGTGCTCCTGTTCTGAGCGATCAACTCCATTGACAGAAAAGAGGTTTTCCAGATGTCCATCAAACTTCCCCAGACTGCCGAGGACGACATTTCCGACGGCTTCGACTCGACCGCCCGCCTGGCCGTCGGCGAGATCTTCACGGGCCGGTTCGAGCTGGTCGATGCCAGCGGCGCCCCGGCCAACGACCGCGACAAGATCGGGGTCGAGCTGGTCGGCGGGACGGACTACACCATCACGCTGAACGGACCGGCGGGGCCGCGCCTCGTCCTGTCGGTCACGCAGCCGAACACCTTCCTGCCGGGCTCGGCCTTCGCCGTGGCGGGCAGCACCGAGCTGGAATTCACGCCCAGCGCCAGCGGGCTGTTCTTCATCGACGTGGCCGGGCGCGCGAGCGGCACCGACGTCTACACGGTCGTCGTGGAGGCGGCCCCTCCCTCGGTGATCATCGGCGACGAGCAGGGATTGCCGATATTCGGCACCGACGGGGACGACCTGATCGAGGCGCGGGGCGGCAACGATACCGTCGACGGCCTCGCGGGCAACGACACGCTGCTGGGCGAGACCGGGGACGACCTGCTTGTCGGGAATGCCGGCGACGACTCGCTTGATGGCGGCTTGGGGGCCGACCTCGTGCAGGGCGGCGCCGGGAACGACAGCTACGTGGTGGATGACCTCCGCGACCGGGTCGAGGAGGTGGCCGCGGACGCGGGCGTCGACACGGTCACGAGTTCGGTCAGGTTCGCCCTGCCCGAGGGCGTCGAGAACCTGACCGGGTCCGGCGGGGCGAACATCCGGCTCGACGGCAACGGCGGCGACAACGTCCTGACCGGCAACGCGGGGAACAACATCCTCGTGGGCTTCGGCGGCTCGGACACGATGACCGGTGGCGCGGGCAACGATACCTTCGTCATCGCCCGTCCCGGCGGATCGGACGTCAGGGTGACGGATTTCAGCGAGGGCGACCGCATCGCGGTCGACGACCAGCTGCTCGGGATCGGCGCCCGGGGGATCGACATCCGCGAACTGACGGCGGAGGTCTTCCGCGACCTCCGCGACAGCGGTGCCGTGGGCTACAATGGCCGCACCGGAGAGCTCCGGATCGACATCGATGGCGATGGCGACCGGGAGCTGGTCGCCACGCTTGAGGGCGGCGCGCGGCTGGGGCTGGACGACGTGCTGCTGTTCTGAGCGCACCGCAGGGGACCGCCCGGCCAAGCGGGCGAGTCCCTGGCGGAGGGAAAAGTTCAGGGCTCGGAAAACGTTGAGCGGCTTTGGGAAGTCGGTATGCTGGCCCCATTGCAGTTAGGGAGGGCTCAGCATGGCCGAGATTATTGGAACGCCGAACGACGACCGCGGCGGCGCACGCCTGGACGGCACGCCGCAGGATGACCGCATCGAGGGTCGCGCGGGGGATGACGAGCTCTTCGGCCAGGGCGGCAGCGACAGCCTGTTCGGCGGCTCGGGCAACGACACGCTGGTTTCCGGGCCGAGCGGCAACGGGATCGAGCGGCTCGATCCCGGGACCGGCTCCGACCGCGTCGACCTGCGCGGCATCACCAGCTTCGCGGAGCTTTTCTATCTCGATGCCCCGACGGCGCTGGACGTCGTTCTGGACGAGGGCGGGGATTTCGCCCGCGTGATCGAGGGAGATGGCTCCGTCGACAGCTATCTCGGCTTCGGCCGGCTCGCGCGGGAGTTCGGCCTGTACTTCGGCGGCTCGGCGCAGGCCGACACCTACCGGCTCCAGGCGACGGATCGCAGCAGCTACATCCATGTCGATGTCGGGGACGGCAACGACACCGTGACCCTGGTCGGCGGCGAGGGCACCATCCGGCTGGGCGTCTTCGACAACGGCCCGGACGGCGTCGCCGTCAACCTGCTGACGGCCCGGATCGACAGCGGCACGGGCGGAATCGACCGGCTCATCTTTGAAGGCGATCCCCGTCGCCTGCAGGTGCAGGCCGGCGAGACCGACGACCTGTTCGTCGGCGGCAACGGCCGGCTGGAGGAATGGGTCTGGCGCGGCGGCGACGACACGGTCGACGGCGGCGGCCGGGCGATCACAAGCCTGTCGCTGCGGGCACGGGCGGTCAGCGATGCCGTCGTCGACCTCGAGCAGGGCACCGCCACCGCCCGTTGGGAGGGCCAAGCCTACACCCTGACGCTGAACGACGTGGAGCAGGTCATCGGCTCCGACGCGGCCGGCGACGTGCTGCGCGGCGACGACGGCGCGAACTACCTGGAAGGGAACGGCGGCAACGATACGCTGGAGGGCCGCGGCGGCAATGACGAGCTGGTCGGCGGCGACGGCGACGACCGGCTCGTCGCGGGCGGCGGCACCGCCAACCGGCTGCGCGGCGACGACGGGGACGACACGCTGATCTCGGGCAGCGGCAGCGACAACATCGGCGGCGGCGACGGCAACGACCGCATCGACCTGACCGAGATGACCGGGGGCTTCGGCGGCTTCATCATGCCGGGGCTCGGCCGCGACAGGATCATCGGCAGCCAGCGCCTGTGGGAAACCGGCGAGGGCCACGACCTGAGCTACGAAGATCTCGGCGGCGTCGGCGGCATGGTGATCGAGGTCGGCGCCGAGGGAACGGGAACGGCCCGCTCCGGCGACGGGCGGGTCGATGACAGGTTCAGCTTCACGCATTTCTTCATCGGCAGCGCGGACGACGACCGCATCACCAGCCTCGACGAGGCCGCCGGAACCTTCCGCTTCGAGGGCTTCCGCGGGGATGCCGGCAACGACACGATCGCGGGCGGCGCGAACGGCTTCGACATCCTCGACTACCGCGCCGAGCGGTTCACCAACGACAACGTCCGTGCCGTGACGGTGAACATGGGGACGGGCGTCGCCATCGACACCTTCGGCGACCGCGACAGCTTCTCGGGGATCGAAAGCGTGCGGGGAACCGCGCTGGCCGACCGCTTCATCGGCACCGCGAACCAAGAATTCGCGTCGTTTCGGGGCTATGCCGGGGCCGACCGCATCGAGGGCGCGGCGCTGGTCGCCCGCGCGGACGGCACGCTGTTCGGCGTCGAGACGGCCGATTACTCCGACGACATCCGCGACGGCGGCACGGGCGGGATCGACGTCGACCTGGCCGCGGGGACCGGGCGGGACGGCTTCGGCGATGTCGACGTGCTGATCGAGGTCGACGGGGTGCGCGGCACCAACGTGGACGACGTGATCCGGGGCAGCGACACCTTCAACGACCTGCGCGGCCGCGGCGGCAACGACCGGCTGGAGGGCCGTGGCGGCAACGACCTGCTGATCGGTGAGGACGGCGACGACACGCTGGACGGCGGCGCGGGCGACGACACGCTGGAAGGCGGCGCGGGCAGCGATCTCTATATCGTCGACTCGGGCGATGTCGTGGTCGAGCGCGCGGGCGACGCGGGCTTCGACGAGGTTCGCAGTTCGCGCGATTTCGCCCTGGGCGAGGGGATCGAGCGGCTGACGGCGACCGGCACCCGCGACATCCGCCTCGACGGGACCCGCGGCGCGGAGGAACTGCGCGGGAACGCGGGCGACAACATTCTCGTCGGCTTCGGCGGCGAGGACACGATGTCCGGCGGCGGCGGGGCCGACAGCTTCGTGCTGACCGGGCAGCGGGGCACGGACCCGAACGTCCTGATCACCGACTGGGGACGGGGTGCGGATCGCCTCGCCATCGACGACCAGCTTCTGGGGCTTGGCGAACGCGGCATCGACATCCGCGAGCTGACGCGCGAGGTCTTCCGCGACGTCCGCGACAGCGGCGCCGTCGGCTACAACTTCCGCACCGGGGAGCTGCGCCTCGACATCGACGGCGACGGCGACCGGGAGTTGGTGGCCACGCTGGAAGGCGGCGCCCGGCTGGGGCTGGACGACGTGCTGCTGTTCTGACGAGGCCCGCGCGCGTGCAGCCGCAGGGCACCTTGCCCCGGCGGCTGTCCGCGCGCGGACGCTGCCGGCCGGCGCCCGCAACCGCTGCCCCGGACCGCCCGGGCCGGCCCCGGCGGCTTGACGTAAATTGCTATGGACTTGCGATTTTTTCTGCTGTCAGGTTGACAGGTTCACGTTGTTCCTGGATGCCATCATGCCTGCAATCACCTACACGCTCCCCGCCATTCGCGGCACGTTCCAGTCCGGCGGGACGAGCCTCGTAGACTTCGGGGCCTCTACCGTCTCCCTGACGTTCGATCCCTCGATCACCGTCCTGCGCTACGACGAGGACGGAGGTTCCGAGGTCGGCGACCCGGTCACCTTCATGCCGATGCCGACCCGCGTGGAGCTCGGCGGAACGGACAGCGAGACCCTCGTCTCCCAGGGCTACGAGGTCTCCTACTACATTGACCGGCTGAACTTCAGCGGCGGCCAGACGGTCGTGCTGAACGTCCTGGTCGAGCCGACGAACCCCGTGGAGGGCGCTCTCGGTTTCGACTATCTGGTCGAGCTCGGCGGGGCCCCCCTCCCCGAATTCGCGAACCAGTTCGAGTTCGAGCGCTTCCTGTTTCTCGCTGCCCTGGGCGCCCAGGACATCCTCGAGGGCGAGCCCTTCGGTCCCGGGCAGGACATCCTGCTGGCCGACTTGCCCGACGTCGAGATCATCGGCGGCGAGCCGGAGCCGACCGGTCCCACCGAGGGTCCCGACCTGCTCGAGGGCGATGACGGGCCGAACGATATCGACGGGCTTGGCGGGAACGACACGATCCTCGGCGCGGGCGGGGATGACACCCTGACCGGAGGCGCCGGCAACGACCGCCTGGAAGGCGGCCCGGGCAGTGACGTCTACATCGTGGATCGCGGCGATACGGTGGTCGAGGCGGCGGGCGATCCCGGCTTCGACGAGGTCCGCACGGCCACCGGCCTCACCATCGCCGCGGGCGTCGAGCAGCTGACCGCCACCGGCAACGGCAACATCCGGCTGAACGGATCGGCCGGGGACGAGGTGCTGGTCGGCAACGCTGGCGACAACATCCTCGTCGGCTTCGGCGGCGAGGACACGATGACCGGCGACGCCGGGGCGGACAGCTTCGTGCTGACCGCGCAGGCGGGGACCGATCCGAACGTGACGATCACCGACTGGGGCAACGGTGACGACCGGCTCGCCATCGACGACCAGCTTCTCGGGCTGGGCGCGCGCGGCATCGACCTGCGCGAGCTGACCGCCTCGGTCTTCCGCGATCTCCGCGACAGCGGCGCGGTCGGCTACAATGGCCGCACCGGAGAGCTCCGGATCGACATCGACGGCGATGGCGACCGGGAGCTGGTGGCGACGCTGGAAGGCGGCGCGCGGCTGGGGCTGGACGACGTGCTGCTGTTCTGAGCGTCGAAGGTCGGGAGCTTTGTGAAATGATGAGAGGCGCGGCGAAAGCCGCGCCTCTCCTTCTTGCGCAGGGATCCGGTTCAGATGGTGGCCCACCACGCCAGCCGGCTGGAGGAGCCGTGATCTCTCGCCTTCACGGCGCGGGGGAGCAGGAAGACGGGATGGACAGCTTCTTCGGTCCGAATGGAGTCTGCGTCGCTGCGCGAGTCGCGTCCTCATCGAGATCCCGACCAGCGGGCGGGTCGCGACGGCCATCGCCAACCTCGAGCCGCAGGATGACGCCCGTTCGGGATCGTCTGCGTGGTTCCGCGCGTTGGCCCCTTCGACAGGGTGCAGCAGGTTCGGGAGGCGGATCTCTCGAACGACCATCACCCGCGGAAACGAGAGGAGGCGCCGGAATGGGGGCCGGACACGATCATCACGGCCATTCCCACGGCCCGACCCTGTCGCGCGACGCCCCCGAGGGGGAGCGCCGTTCGAAGGAGCGCGCGATCGCCGTCGCGGCCCTGCTGACCGGCGGGTTCATGGGCGCCGAGGTCGTTGGCGGCCTCGTCTCGGGCAGTCTCGCGCTGCTGGCGGATGCCGGGCACATGCTGACCGATTTCGCCTCGCTGGTGCTCGCCTGGCTGGCCTTCCGCGTGGCTCGGCGCCCGGCGGACTGGAAGCGGACCTACGGCTTCGACCGCTTTTCGGTACTGGCGGCCTTCGTCAACGGGCTGACGCTGTTCGCCATCGCCGGCTGGATCGTGATCGAGGCCGTCGACCGCCTGCGCCATCCCGGAGAGGTGCTGGGGGGCCTGATGCTCTGGGTCGCGGTGGCTGGGCTCGTGGTGAACCTCGCCGCCTTCCTTGTGCTGTCGCGGACCGGGGGCGACAACCTCAACCTGCGCGCCGCGACGCTGCACGTCCTGGGCGACATGCTGGGCTCGGTCGCGGCCATCGTGGCGTCGCTGATCGTCATCCGCACCGGCTGGACGCCGATCGACCCGATCCTGTCGGTGCTCGTGGCGGTCCTGATCCTGCGCTCGGCCTGGACCGTCCTGCGCGAGAGCGGGCACATCCTTCTGGAAGGCGCGCCCCCGGGCTTCGACGCGCGCGCCGTCTCGGCGGAGCTGGAGGCGCATGTCCCCGGCGTCGGCCGGGCCCACCATATCCATGCCTGGTCGATCACGCAGGAGCGCCCGATGGTGACCATGGAAATCGACCTCGCCCCCGGCGCCGACCCGTCGGAGGTCCGCGAGGCGGTAAAGGACCGGGTGCGGCGCAGCTTCGGCGTCGAGCACGTCACGGTCGAGCTCATCCCCGCGGACGGGCACGGCCACCGGGCCGAAGGCCGGGACCGGGCCGGGCCGTCCGGTCATGAACAGGTGATCCCGGGGAATTGACACACTGCGGTGCCGCCGATGTGGCTTGACGGATGCAGGGCGGTGCCGACGGCCTGGCTTCGCGTCGAGGTCACATCCAGGGAGACCACGGCAGACGATCGATCCGGCTGCGAGACGCGCGGGGACGACTTCATGACGCTCGCCGCCCATGCCACCGTCGCGCCGGACGGCTCGGTCATGGGCGCGGGCGATGCCGGATCGCCCGCGGCCCGGCCCTACCCGTCGAGGCGCACCCAGCGGGCGTCGGCCTTCGACGAGCGCACGCAGGCATCGACGAAGCGCACCCCGTCCAGCCCGTCCTGAACCGTCGGATAATGCGTCCCGCTCTCCGGCGCCCTGCCCTCGCGCGCGGCGAGGATGGCGTCGGCGGCCTCGGAATAGATGTTGGCGAAGCCCTCCAGATAGCCCTCGGGATGGCCCGGCGGCACGCGGCTGAGGCGTGTGCCGGCCTCCGTCGCGCCGGCGCCGTTGCGGGTCAGCAGGCGCTTCGGCTGCCCGAGCGGCGTGTGCCACAGGTAGTTCGGGTCTTCCTGCGCCCATTCGAATCCGCCCTTCTCGCCATAGACCCGCAGGCGCAGGGCGTTCTCGTTGCCCGGCGCGACCTGGCTGCACCAGAGCATCCCCTTCGCGCCCCCCTCGAAGCGCAGCAACACATGGCCGTTGTCGTCCACGCGCCGGCCCTCGACGAAGGCGTCGAGATCGGCGGCAAGCTGGGTCGCGCGCAGGCCGGTCACGTAGCAGGCGAGGTTGTAGGCATGGGTGCCGATGTCGCCGGTCGACCCGCCCGCGCCGGAGCGTTCGGGATCGGTGCGCCACTCAGCCTGCTTGCCCTCCTGATGCTCGGTCAGCCAGTCCTGCGGGTATTCCACCTGCACCACGCGGATGCGCCCGAGCGCACCATCGGCCACCATCTGCCTTGCCTGCCGGACCATCGGGTAGCCGGTATAGTTATGGGTCAGCACGAAGAGAGCGTCGGAATCTTCGGCCGCCTTCACCAGCTTCTTCGCGTCGGCCAGCGTCGAGGTCAGGGGCTTGTCGCAGATCACGTGGATGCCGCGCTTCAGGAACTCCCGCGCGGCGGCGTAATGGACGTGGTTCGGGGTGACGATGGAGACGGCCTCGATCCCGTCCTTCCGCCGCGCCTCGCGGCTCGCCATCTGCCTGAAGTCGTCGTAGCTGCGGGGGATGCCCAGCGCCTCGGCGCTGGCCCGCGCCTTGTCGGGCGTGGAGCTGAGCGCGCCGGCCACCAGCTCGAACCGGTCGTCGAGCCGGGCGGCGATGCGGTGGACCCCGCCGATGAAGGCGTCGTTGCCACCGCCGACCATGCCGAGCCGGATGCGGCGGCCGAGGGTTTCGTTGCGTCCCGTGACCATCTGGGGTCTCCTTGTTCTGGCGTCGGAGGGGGCTCTGCCCCCGCTCGCTTCGCTCGCCCCCCCGAGGCATCTCTGGCGAGAAGAGGGGGGCGGCGCGTTAACCTTAATGAGGGGTTAATCGAGGCCGAGCATCCGGCGATTCGCCGCCTCGTCGGTGCCGCCTCCGGCGAAGTCGTCGAAGGCATGCTCGGTGACGCGGATGATGTGGTCGCGGACGAAGGCCGCGCCCTCGCGCGCGCCGTCCTCGGGGTGCTTGAGCGCGCATTCCCATTCGACCACGGCCCAGCCGTCGAAGTCGTTCGCGGCCATCTTCGAGAAGACCGCGCCGAAATCGACCTGGCCGTCGCCCGGACTGCGGAAGCGGCCCGCCCGGTCGACCCAGGACTGGTAGCCGCCATAGACGCCCTGCCGCCCCGTCGGGTTCAGCTCCGCATCCTTGACGTGGAACATGCCGATCCGGTCTTTGTAGATGTCGATGTTGTCCAGATAGTCCATGTGCTGCAGCACGTAGTGGCTGGGATCGTAGAGCATCATCGCGCGGGGATGCTGGTCGACGCGGTCGAGGAACATCTCGTAGGTCGCGCCGTCATGCAGGTCCTCGCCCGGGTGGATCTCGTAGCAGAGATCGACGCCGCACTCCTCGGCATGGTCGAGAAGCGGGCGCCAGCGCTTCGCCAGTTCGTCGAAGGCGGTCTCGATCAGGCCGGCGGGGCGCTGCGGCCAGGGATAGACGTAAGGCCAGGCCAGTGCGCCGGAGAAGGTGGCTTGCGCCGTGAGCCCGAGGTTCCTCGACGCCGTCAGCGCCTTCCTCACCTGGTCGACGGCCCATTCCTGCCGCGCCTTTGGGTTGCCGCGCACGGAGGGGTCGGCGAAGCCGTCGAAGGCCTCGTCATAGGCCGGGTGGACGGCGACGAGCTGGCCCTGCAGATGGGTCGACAGCTCGGTCACCTCGATGCCGTTCGCCGCCGCCTGCCCCTTCCAGTCGTCGCAGTAGTCCTTCGACTCCGCCGCCCGGGCGAGGTCGAAGAGCCGCGCGTCCCAGCTGGGCACCTGCACGCCCTCGTAGCCGCAATCGGCGGCCCATTTCGTGATTGCGTCCCAGGAATTGAACGGCGCCGCGTCGCCGGCAAACTGCGCCAGGAACAGGGCCGGGCCCTTGATCGTCTTCATGTCTGTCCTCCCGTCGGCCCCGGATCGGGGACGTTCTCTTTCAAATGGATGTCGATGCGGATCCTCTCCTGCGCAGGGTCGAAGGGCGCGCCGTCCGCAGCGGCGCGCAGGAGCCGGATGGCGGAGCGCACGAGGTGCCCCGCATCCTGGGTGATGAGCGCGTCGAAGGTCCCGTCCATCAGCGCGGCGCGGGTCGTCGGCGTCAGCTCGTGCGCGATGACGGTCAGGTCACGGCGGCCGCCCAGCGCGCGGATCAGCCCCGCATTGCCCGCGGCCGACGAATAGATGCCGACCACGTCGGGGGTCAGCGCCTCGGCCAGAAGGGCGGCGACGCGGTCCGGATCGTCGCGCCCCTCCAGCGAGGCGGAGACCTCCATGCCGGGGAAGTCGGCGATGACCTGATCGAAGCCCTGCCGCCGCTCCAGATGGTCGCGCGCCAGCCGCGAGCCGGTCAGGACGAGAACCCGGCCCGGGCGCGGCACGAAGCGGCCCATCAGCTGTGCCGCTGTGCGGCCCGCCCGCACGTTGTCGATGCCCACGAAATGGTTGCGCGGCGACGACGGCAGGTCCGAGACCAGCGCCACGACGGCCAGCCCGCGGCCGCGCGCGCGGCGCACGGCATCGCGGACCGAGGGCGTCTCGGGCCCGAAGACGGCGACCCCGTCGCCGGTGGCCGCGTCGAGCGCGGCGACCACGGCCTGCGGGTCGAAGGGCGCGACCGGGGTCACGCGCAGCTGGGTACGGTGCAGGACGGGCCGCGTCGACTGCGCCGCGATCTCGCTGCGCAGCGAGGCGACGAACTCGTTCTCGGTGTCGGGCAGGACGAAGGTCAGGTCGTAGACCCGGCGCTTGGCGAGGTTGGCGGCGGCGGTGTCGCGGACATAGCCGATGCGCTCGATCGCCGCGCGGACGCGGGCGACGGTGGCCGCCCGCACGCCGGGGCGGCCGTTCAGCACCCGGTCCACGGTGGCGAGGCTGACCCCCGCCGCCTGCGCCACGTCCTGCGTGGTCGGCGCGGTGGTGCCCGCGCCTTCGGTCATGCTCCGGCGAGCCCCTCGAAGACTCGGGCGACCGCCTCGGCGCCGGGATCGGCATGGCCGGAGAGGTTCGCCTCAGGGACATAGGCGGCGCGGCCCGCCTTGGCCCGGGTGATCCGGGCGGTGGCATCGGCGCCCTCGCGCGCGGCCAACGCGGCGGCCGGCAGGCCCTGCGGCAGCGCGTCGAGCGCAGGGGCCAGCGCGTCGATCATCGTGCGGTCGCCGGGGCGGGCGCCGCCGACCTCCATCACCCGGGCGAGGCCGGCGCGCAGCGCGTCGGGCACCGAGGCGCCGCTGGCGCAGGCATCGCCCGCGGCGTTGAAGTAGATCGCGAGGATCACGCCCGACGAGCCGCCCATGGTCTGACTCAACGCGTTGCCCAGCGCCGGGAAGAGCTGCGTCAGGTCGGCGAGCGGCATCCGGTCGATGTCGCGCTTGAGCGCCCGCGCCGCCGTCGCGAGGGTGGACCCGGTGTCGCCGTCGCCGGACTTGGCGTCGAGCGCGTTCAGGTCCGCCTCGGCCGCGATCAGCAGGTCGCAGATCGCGGTCAGGACGGCGCGGGTGCGCTGGTTCTCGGAGGGGATCGGCTCGATCGGGGTCAGCCCGTCGGGCAGCGGATCGACCCGCGGCTCCGTCAGCGCGGCGAGGCCCGGCCAGGCGGGCATCGGGACGGGAGCGGCGAGCAGCTCGGCCTCGCCCGGCGCGAGGTCCAGCACCGAGAGAGAGACGCCGTGCATGTCGAGCGAGGTCATCAGCCGGGCGGGGCCGATGACGTGGCCCGCGATGCCGGCGCGGTGGACGGCGCGGGTCAGGACCGAGAGCTCCAGCGGAGTGGTGGCGCCGAGATCGTTGATCAGCACGACACGCTCTCCACCGGACGGGGGCAGGCGCCCGGCCATCGTGGCGACGGCGGAATCGGCCCCGGCGAAGTCGATCTGCTCGACGCCCGGCTCGCCGTGGATGCCGAGGCCCAGCTCCGCCTTGCCGGCAGGGATACGGTCCTCGCGCGGGGAGCCGGGAACCGTGCAGGTCGAGAGCGACTTGCCGATGGAGGCGATGCGCGGGATCACGTCGCGCGCCTTGGCGGCGATCTCGGCCAGCGGCGCCCCCTGCTCGGCCATGGCCCCGGCGATCTTGTGGACGAAGAGCGTGCCCGCGACCCCGCGCGCCTGCGGCAGGTCGGGCAGCGCCACGTCGTCGTCGACCACCACCATCTCGACCGACTTGCCCAAGGCGCGGGCGCGTTCCGCCGCGAGGCCGAAATTCAGCCGGTCGCCGGTGTAGTTCTTCACGATCAACAGGCAGCCCGGCTCGCCGGTGACGGCGAGGATGCCCGCAAGGACGGCCTCGACGGAAGGGCTGGCGAAGACCTCGCCGCAGACCGCCGCCGTCAGCATGCCGGGGCCGACGAAGCCCGCATGGGCCGGCTCGTGCCCGGAGCCGCCGCCGGAGACGAGCGCGACCTTCGACCGGTCCCAGCCGGCGCGGGTGGCGACCTTGATGTGCGGATAACCGTCGAGCCGGGCGAGCGCCCCGCCCGAGGCCGCGATCAGGCCGTCGATGGCCTCGATCACCAGGTCGGCCTTGTCGTTGATGAACTGCATTCGGGCCTCCGTCAGAGCCTTGCGCCGGTTTCGGCGAACCAGAGCGGGTTGCGAGGGGCGATACGGATCGTCTCGCCCACGTTGGGGATGCGGTCGTCGGCCAGCGTGACGAGGTCGTGATCCGCGAGCTTCAGGTGGAGCCGGGTCTGGTCGCCCAGATGCTCGACCCGCGCGACCTGCGCCTCGTGACCCTGCCCGATCGCGATATGCTCGGGCCGCAGGCCCATCACATGCGCGCCCGGCGGCGCGTCGTCCATGAGGCCGGCGGGCAGCAGGTTGATGCGCGGGGAGCCGAGCCGCGCGGCGACATAGGCCGAGGCGGGGTCCTCGTAGACCTCGCGCGGGGTGCCGACCTGCACCAGCCGCCCGCGGTCGAGCACGCCGATCTTGGAGGCCATGGTCATCGCCTCGACTTGGTCGTGGGTGACATAGAGCAGCGTCGCCCGCAGCTCCGCATGGATGCGCTTGAGCTCCACCCTGAGGTCGGAGCGCAATTTGGCGTCGAGCGAGGAGAGCGGCTCGTCCATCAGGAAGATCGCCGGGTCGCGCACCAGCGCCCGACCGATGGAGACGCGCTGCATCTCGCCGCCCGACAGCGCGGTCGCCTTGTTGTCGAGCTTGTGGGGGATGCGCAGCACCTCGGCCACCTCGGCGACCTTGCGGTCGATCTCGGCCTTCGGGGTCTTCAGGATCGGCGACTTCAGCGGAAAGGCGAGATTCTCGCGCACCGTCATGTGCGGGTAGAGCGAGTATTGCTGGAACACCATCGCCACGTCGCGCTGCGCCGGCGTCTCGGAGGATACCTCGCGCCCGCCGATATGGACGGTGCCCGCATCCGCCCGCTCCAGCCCGGCGATCAGGCGCAGGGTCGTGGTCTTGCCCGCGCCGGTGGGGCCGAGCAGGACGACGAAGCCCCCGTCCTCGACGGTCAGGTCGATATGCTCGACGCCCACGTCGCGGCCGTAATGCTTGGTGACGTTCCGGAGGTGCACTTCGGCCATCAGATCACCCCCTCGTTCAGCTCCGACCGCAGCGCGCGGCCGGTGCCCTCGTCGAACATCGTGACCCGGGTTCCGTCTATCGTCAGCGCCGCCGTCTCGCCCGGGGCCATGCGCCGGTCGGCCGCGATCCGGGCCTTCACCTCGCCGAACCCGGTGTCGAGCGTGACGACCTGGCTGGTGCCCAGATACTCGGTCGCCGCGACGCGGCCGCGCAGCGGGCCGTCGTCGGTCAGCGCGATATGCTCGGGCCGCGCGCCCAGCACCAGCCGGCCCCGCGCGCCCTCCCGCGCCATGGGGATGGCCGTCTCGATCCCCCCGAGCGAGACGGAGGAGGCGCCTTCGGCCAAGACGCCCTCGAAGGGCAGGAAGTTCATCGACGGATCGCCGATGAAGTCGGCGACGAACATGGTGGCGGGCGTGTCGTAGATCTCGCGCGGGGTGCCGAACTGCTCGACCACGGCGTTGTTCATGACGACGATCTTGTCGCCCATCTGCATCGCCTCCAGCTGGTCGTGGGTGACGTAGACGGTCGTGGCCCCCATCCGGTCGTGCAGCGCACGCAGCTCCTCCGCCATCCGTTCCCGGAACTCGGCGTCGAGCGCGCCGAGCGGCTCGTCCATCATGAAGGCCTTCGGCTCGCGCACGATGGCCCGACCCAGCGCGACCCGCTGCCGGTCGCCGCCCGAGAGGCCGCCCACGGGCCGGTCGAGGATGTCGCGGATGCCGAGGATGCCCGCCACCTCGTCGAGCTTGGCCTTGATGCGGTTGCGCGGCCAGCCCTGGCTGACCAGCGGATAGGTGATGTTCTTGCGCACGTTCATGTGCGGGTAGAGCGCGAACATCTGGAAGACGAAGGCGATATCGCGTTCGCGCGCCAGCTTCTGGCTGACCTCCTCGCCGTCGAGATAGATCTCGCCCGAGGTCGGCAGCTCCAGCCCCGCGATCATCCGCAGCGTGGTCGTCTTGCCGCAGCCCGAGGGGCCGAGCAGCATGAAGAACTCGCCGTCCTCGATGGTGAAGGACGACTCGCGGACGGCGGTGAAGTCGCCGAACTGCTTGCGAAGGTCCCGGATCTCGATGGTGGCCATGACTATTCCGGAAAATGCGAGACGACGATGAACATCACCGTGCCGACCAGCGTGACGATGAAGCTGTAGGTGAAGAGCGCGATGGCGAAGGGCTGCATCAGCATGACGACGCCCAGTGCGATCAGCACCGTCGCGACCATCTCCATCGGGCCGCGGCGCAGCCAGCGGGGCCAGCGCCCGTCGGAATGACCCTTGCCGCCGAGGCGCGGGGCCGGGGGGGCGAAGCGGCCCTGATCGTCCTCGGGCGGGACGCCGCCATAGCCGAGGCCGTGGCCCTCGCGCGCGGTGGGGTTGCGGTCGGTCATTTGCGGACGGCTCCGAAGGTGATCCCCCGCAGCAGGTGCTTCCTGAGGACGATGGTGAAGATCATCACCGGCAGCAGGAACAGCGTCGCCCCCGCCGCGACCGCCGGCCAGTCGAGCCCCCCGACCCCGATGATCGTCGGGATGAAGGGCGGCGCCGTCTGCGCCGTGGCCGAGGTCAGCAGCACCGCGAAGGCGTATTCGTTCCAGGCGAAGATCAGGCAGAAGATCGCGGTCGAGGCGATGCCCGTCGCCGCCTGCGGCAGCACGACCTTGTAGAAGGCCTGGAACCGCGTGTAGCCGTCGATCAGGGCCGCTTCCTCGTATTCGCGGGGTATCTCGTCGATGAAGCCCTTCAGAAGCCATACGGCGAGCGAGATGTTCACCGCCGTGTAGAGCAGGATCATCCCCAGATGCGTGTCCGACAGCCCGAGTTGCCGGTACATCAGGAAGATCGGGATCGCGACGGCGATGGGCGGCATCATCCGCGTGGACAGGATGAAGAACAGCAGATCGTCGGCCAGCGGGATGCGGAAGCGCGAGAAGGCATAGGCCGCCAGCGTGCCGAGGAAGATCGACAGGAAGGTCGAGCCGAAGCCGATGATGATCGAGTTGAGAAAGCGCTCGCCGAACTTCGACGGGCCGGCGATGACCATGTCGTACTGGCGCACGATCGCGTCGTACCAGGTCTCGGGCGGGCCAAGCGCCTCCAGGTCCTCGGGCGTGACCCGGGTGCGGGTCGTGAAGAGGTTGACGTAGCCCTCGAGCGTCGGATCGAACACGACCTTCGGCGGATAGGAGATGGCATCGGCGGGCGACTTGAAGCCGGTCAGGATGATCCAGACCAGGGGGACCATCGTGATCAGGGCATAGGCGATGACCAGGACGGCGGCGACGGTCTTGGACTTCTGCGACGGCTCGGTGACGGAGTAGCTGCTCATCCTAGCGTTCCTTCACCTTGTTGAGGGCCTTCACGTAGATGCTCGCCAGCCCGAACACGGTCACGAAGAGGATGATCGCATAGGCCGAGGCATAGCCCGTGCGCCATTTCTCGAAGGCCTCGCGCTTCAGGTCGATCGAGGTCAGCGTGGTGACGTTGCCCGGTCCGCCCCCGGTCAACTGCACCACCAGGTCGAACATCTTGAAGTTCTCGATCCCCCGGAACAGCACCGCGAGCATCAGGAAGGGCAGCACCATCGGGATGGTGATGGTGAAGAACTGCCGCCACTGCGAGGCGCGGTCGATCTCGGCCGCCTCGTAGATGTAATCGGGGATCGAGCGCAGGCCCGCGAGGCAGATCAGCATCACGAAAGGCGTCCACATCCAGGTGTCTACGATGACGATGGACCAGGGCGCCAGGTCGACCGATCCCAGCATGTCGAAGCTCGACGCGTTCTGCCCGGTCAGGAAGGCGATGACGTAATTGAAGAGGCCGATCTGCGGCTGGTAGAGGAAGGACCAGAAATTGCCGACCACGGCGGGACTCAGCATCATCGGCAGGACGATGATCGTGGTCCAGAGGTCGTTGCCCTTGAACTTGCGGTTGATCAGCCAGGCCAGCGCGAAGCCAAGGATCACCTGCAGCGCGATGGTCCAGATCAGGAAATGCGCGGTCGCCTGCATCGACAGCCAGACGTCCGAGTCTGTCAGGATGCGCTCGTAGTTGCGCAGGCCGACCCACTCCACCTCCCGGCCCTGGCGGTTGGCGCGGAAGTCGGTGAAGCTGAGCCGGATCGTCCAGATCAGCGGAAAGATGTTGATCGCCAGCAGCAGGAAGATCGTCGGCGCCACGAAGATCCACGCGATGGCGCGATCCGAGAGACCTCGCACCTTGCGCGCGACCCGGGGCGGCGTGGCACGGGCGGCCTTGTCAGCAATCGAGTCGGACATGCGGTCTCCGGTCGCGCGGGCGCGGTGGGTCGACGGGGCGGGCGGGAACCGCCGCCGGAGCTTCCGGCGGCGGGAAATCCTCGGGTCAGGCCCGAGGAGGATGCGGGGTCAGAGCTTGCCGTCGTCCTCGAAGACCTCGGTCCAGTCCTCGATCAGCATGTCCAGCGCCTCCTGCGCGGTGCCCTGGTCGGCGACCACGTAGTTGTGGATGCGCTCCTGCATGGCGAGCAGCAGCTCGGCATAGGTCGGCTCCTGCCAGAAGTCCTGGACGGCATTCATCGCTTCGAGGAAGTCGCCGGCGAAGGGCTGGCTCTCGATGAAGGACGGATCTTCAAGCACGGACTTGTGCACGGCGTAGCCGCCGAGGTCCCACCAGCGCTGCTGCACCTCGGGCTGCGCGAACCACTTGATGTATTCCAGCGCCGCGTCCTGCTTGTCGCTGTAGGAGACGACCGAGATCCCCTGCCCGCCCAGCGTCGAGGCGTCCTTGTTCTGCGGCGGGTTGACGAAGAAGTCGATCTTCTCGCCGCCGATGTCCGGGTCCGCGAAGAGGCCCGGGAAGAAGGCGAACCAGTTCATCGCCATCGCCACCTGCCCCGATTTGAACGCGTCGAGCGACTCGCCCATGTAGGAGTTGGTGTAGCCCGGGGGCGTGCAGCACTCGTAGAGCTCCTTGTAGAACTCCAGCGCCTCGACGGCCTCGGCGGAGTTGACGGCGCCGACCATGTCGTAGCTGCCCGGCTCGTTCTCGTACTGGAAGCCCCAGGCATAGAGCGCGCCGGTCACGCCCATCGTGATCCCTTCGGACCCGCGCTCGGTGAAGATCGAGACGCCGTACCGCTCCTGCCCGTCGATCTCCCGGCCCTGGAAGAACTTGGCGATCTGCATCAATTCCTTCTGTGACTCCGGCTCGCGCAGGGCCTGGCCGGTCTCGGCCTCGTAGGCTGCCATGATCTCGGGATCGGTGAACCAGTCCTTGCGGTAGAACCAGCCGTTGGCGTCGCCCATTGCGGGCAGCGCGTAATAGTTCTCGGTGCCCTTGGGCCAGGTCGAATAGGCATAGACGGCCGCGTCGGCGAAATCGTCCATGCTGATGCCCTCGGCATCGAAGAAGTCGTTCAGCTTGACGTAATGGCCGTTCTCGGCGCCGCCGCCGATCCACTGGCTGTCGCCGATCAGAAGGTCGCAGAGCTTGCCGCCCGAGTTGAGCTCGTTCAGCATCCGGTCGGCGAAGTTGGGCCAGGGCACGAACTCGAAGTTCATGGTGTGGCCGGACTGCGCCTCGAAATCCTTCGACAGCTCGACCAGCGCGTTGGCCGGGTCCCAGGCGGCCCAGCAGAGCGTCAGATCTTCGGCGGCGGCGGTGCCGCCCCAGGTCGCCCCGGCAAGCGCCAGGGCACTGGCGGAGGCCAGCTTGAACGTCTTCATGTTTATCCTCCCGTTGGCATCACGCGACCCGGCTCCTCTCCGAATCGGCTGCTGACCCGACGGTAATTGAGGCACGTGCCTCACGTCTAGGGTTTTGTTCGCCGCCCAATGCGCGCGGCCATCTGTCCGGCAGGGCTTGCATCTCCGGGCGCCCGCTTCTATGTAGCGTCCAACAGCGGTGCCTTCGGGCTCCACCGACACTTCCAGCGGGCCGCACGGCCCGCTTTTTCGTTTCCGGGGACAGCAATGTCGGATCTCATCGCCAAGACGGCCATGGACAAGCGCCTGGCCGAGATCGTGACGCCCATCGTCGAGGACATGGGCTATGAACTCGTGCGCCTGCGCCTGATGTCCGGCAAGACCGCGACGCTGCAGATCATGGCCGACCTGCCCCAGGGCGGGATCGAGGTCGACGCCCTGGCCGCGATCAGCACGGAGCTGTCCGCCAATCTCGACGTCGAGGACCCGATCGAGGGCGAATACACGCTCGAGGTCTCCTCCCCCGGCATCGACCGGCCGCTGACCCGGCTCAAGGATTTCGACGTCTGGGAAGGCTACGAGGCCCGGATCGAGACGACGGACCTGATCGACGGCCAGCGCCGCTTCAAGGGGACGCTGATGGGAACCGAGGGCGACGAGGTCCTGATCGAGATCGAGCAGGGCAGCGAGACGCCGGTGATCGGTCTCAAGTTCGACTGGCTGAGCGACGCCAAGCTGATCCTCACCGACGAGCTGATCCGCGACGTGCTGAAGGCGCGCAAGGACGACGGTCGGATCGACGAGACCCAATTCGACGAAGTGAAGACTCTCATGGACGGTGAGGAGGACTGACGATGGCGATTACATCCGCCAACCAGCTGGAATTGCTGCAGATCGCCGACGCGGTCGCGCGCGAGAAGATGATCGACCCCGGCCTCGTGGTCGAGGCGATGGAAGACAGCCTCGCCCGGGCCGCCAAGTCCCGCTACGGCGCCGACATGGACGTGCAGGTCTCGATCGATCGCAAGACCGGCCAGGCCACCTTCACCCGCGTCCGCACCATCACCGACGAAGAGCTGATCGAGAACGAGAAGGCGGAGATGACCGCCAAGGCCGCCGCCGACACGGTGCGCAGCCAGGGCGGCGCCGTCTTCGTGACCCGGCGCAAGATCCCGATCTGGGGCGAAGAGGGCAAGAAGGTCGGCGAGAAGGAGGTCCGCGCCTTCTACCTGATGAAGCCCGGCGACAAGGACGCCAAGCGCATGGAAGGCGTCGACCAGCAGACGCCGCCGCAGCTAGGCGACGTGCTCGTTGACGTTATCCCGCCCGTCGACATGGGCCGCATCGCCGCGCAGTCCGCCAAGCAGGTCATCCTGCAGAAGGTCCGCGAGGCCGAGCGCGACCGCCAGTACGAGGAATTCAAGGACCGCGCCGGGACCATCATCAACGGCCTCGTCAAGCGCGAGGAATACGGCAACATCATCATCGACATCGGCGCCGGCGAAGCCGTGCTGCGCCGCAACGAGAAGATCGGGCGCGAGGCCTACCGTCCCGGCGACCGCATCCGCGTCTACATCAAGGACGTGCGGCGCGAGCAGCGCGGCCCGCAGATCTTCCTGTCGCGCACCTCGCCCGAGTTCATGAAGAAGCTGTTCGAGATGGAGGTCCCCGAGATCTACGACGGCGTCATCGAGATCAAGGCCTGCGCCCGCGATCCGGGCAGCCGCGCCAAGATCGCCGTGATCTCCTACGACAGCTCGATCGACCCGGTCGGCGCCTGCGTCGGCATGCGGGGCAGCCGCGTGCAGGCCGTCGTGAACGAGCTTCAGGGCGAGAAGATCGACATCATCCCCTGGAACGAGGACGCGCCCACCTTCCTCGTGAACGCGCTTCAGCCCGCCGAGGTGACGAAGGTCGTCCTCGACGACGAGAACGAGCGGATCGAGGTCGTCGTCCCCGAGGAGCAGCTGAGCCTCGCCATCGGCCGGCGCGGCCAGAACGTGCGTCTGGCGTCGCAACTGACCGGGCTCGACATCGACATCCTCACCGAGGAGGAGGAGTCGAAGCGCCGCCAGGCCGAGTTCGAGGTCCGCACCAGGCTCTTCATGGACACGCTCGACCTCGACGAGTTCTTCGCCCAGCTTCTCGTCTCCGAAGGCTTCACCAATCTCGAAGAGGTCGCCTATGTTGAGACCGACGAGCTTCTGGTGATCGACGGCGTCGACGAGGACACGGCGGCCGAGCTTCAGGCCCGCGCCCGCGACTACCTCGAGGCGCAGAACGCCAAGGCTCTGGAAGCCGCGCGCGAGAACGGGCTCCAGGACGATCTCGCCTCCTTCGAGGGGCTGACGCCGCAGATGCTGGAGGCGCTGACCAAGGACGGCGTCACCTCGCTGGAGGATTTCGCCACCTGCGCTGACTGGGAACTGGCCGGCGGCTGGACCGTCGAGAACGGCGAGCGCACGAAGGACGACGGCCTGCTGGAGCCCTTCGGCATCACCCTGGAGGAAGCGCAGGACCTGATCATGACCGCGCGCGTGATGCTCGGCTGGGTCTCGCCCGAGGATGCGCTCGGCCAGGCCGAGGACGACGCCGAGACAGAGGAGGCCGGGGCGTGATCGCCCCGGATCGTTTCCTTGACCCGCGGTGGCAGGACGAAAGACCGCAGCGAGCCTGAGCGCCGCTGCATCGTGACCGGCGAGACCGGCCCCAAGGAGGGGCTGGTCCGCTTCGTCGTCGGACCCGACGACATGGTCTATCCCGACGTGGCCGGCAAGCTGCCGGGCCGTGGCATCTACGTGACCGCGACGCGCGAGGCCTTGGAAAAGGCCGTCGCCAAGCGCATATTCTCCAAAGGGGCCAAGAGACAGGTCGGCGTACCCGACGGATTGGTGGCCCTGGTCGAGACGGCGCTCCTGCGACGGGTGCAGGACATGCTGGCGATGGCCCGGAAGGCGGGCCAGGCGATCACGGGATACGAGAAGGTCAAGACCGCCCTCGCCTTTGAGGACATGCGCGTCCTGCTCCAGGCCTCCGACGGGTCGGAGCGGGGCAAGGGCAAGTTGTCGACGCCCGAAGGCGGCAAGTGGATCGGATTCCTGACGGCGGACGAGCTGGGACAGGCCTTCGCCCGCGACCGGGTCATCCATGCGGCGGTGGCCGCTGGAACCTTGGCGGAACGTATTGTAGAGGAAGCCGCAAGGCTTCAGGGCATCAGACACGACGGCGGCAAACCGGCTGCCGAGAAGGATATCGGGAACGCATGAGCGATACGGACGGAAAGAAACCCCTCGGCCTCTCCGGAGGCGCCCGCAGTGGACAGGTGAAGCAGAGCTTCGCCCGCGGACGCACGAAGAACGTCGTGGTGGAGACCAAGCGCAAGCGCGTGCAGGTCCCAAAGCCGCAGGCGCAGAGCGCCGCGGCCGTGAACGCGCAGGGCGGCAAGGCCGCCGGCACCACCGACGCGGAGATGGAGCGTCGCCTCAGGGCATTGCAGGCCGCCAAGGCCCGCGAGGCCGAGGATAACGAACGCCGTGCCCGCGAGGAGCGCGAGGCCGAGGAGGCCCGCGCCCGTCGCCGCGAGGAGATCGAGGCCAAGGCCCGCGAGGAGAAGGAGCGCGAAGAGCTGCTCCGCCAGAAGGCCGAGGAGGACGAGCGTCGCAAGCGCGAGGCTCAGGAAGAGAAGGAAAGGCCCGCCGAACCCGTGGCCGCCGAGGCCCAGCCCGCGCCGGAGCGGCAGCGCAATCTCGGCCCCGACGCCAAGCCCGGCGGCGAGAAGCGCCGCCGCAGCGACGACGAGGGTGGCAAGCCCAAGGGCGGCGGCGAACGGCGCGGCGGCAAGCTGACCGTGAACCAGGCGCTGCGCGGCGGCGAAGGCGGGCGCACGCGCTCGCTGGCCTCCATGCGTCGCAAGCAGGAGCGGCAGCGCCGCGGCGGCGGCGACTCGGGTCCGCAGGAGAAGGTGGTCCGTACCGTCCAGCTTCCCGAGACCATCGTCGTCTCGGAGCTGGCGAACCGCATGACCGAGCGTGTGGCCTCCGTGGTCAAGGCGCTGATGCAGAACGGCATGATGGTCACGCAGAACCAGGTGATCGACGCCGACACCGCCGAGCTCATCATCGAGGAGTTCGGGCACAAGGTGCAGCGCGTCTCGGAATCCGATGTCGAGCAGGCCATCGAGGTCGAGGCGGACAGGCCCGAGGACCTCAAGGACCGCGCGCCCGTCATCACGATCATGGGCCATGTCGACCACGGCAAGACCTCGCTTCTGGACGCGATCCGCAAGACCAAGGTCGTCGCGGGCGAGGCCGGCGGCATCACCCAGCACATCGGCGCCTATCAGGTCGAGGTGAACGGCAAGAAGCTCAGCTTCCTCGACACGCCGGGCCACGCGGCCTTCACCTCGATGCGCGCCCGTGGCGCGCAGGTGACCGATATCGTGGTTCTGGTCGTGGCCGCCGATGACGCGGTCATGCCGCAGACGATCGAGGCCATCAACCACGCCAAGGCGGCGGGCGTCCCGATGATCGTTGCGATCAACAAGGTCGACCTGCCGGCGGCGGACCCGAACCGGGTACGCACGGCCCTGCTTCAGCACGAGGTCGTCGTCGAGGAGATGTCGGGCGACGTGCAGGACGTCGAGGTCTCGGCTCATACGGGCAAGGGCCTGCCGGAGCTTCTGGAAGCCATCGCGCTTCAGGCCGAGATCCTGGAGCTGAAGGCCAACCCGGACCGCGCGGCGCAGGGCGCCGTCATCGAGGCGCAGCTCGACGTGGGCCGCGGCCCGGTCGCGACCGTCCTCGTGCAGAACGGCACGCTCAAGCGCGGCGACATCTTCGTCGTGGGCGAGCAGTGGGGCAAGGTGCGCGCCCTGGTCGACGATACCGGCCGGCGCGTGGACGAGGCCGGCCCGTCGGTCCCGGTCGAGGTGCTGGGCCTCAACGGCACGCCCGAGGCGGGCGACGTTCTGAACGTCGTCCGGACCGAGTCCGAGGCGCGCGAGATCGCCGCCTACCGCGAGCAGGCCGCCAAGGACAAGCGCGCGGCGGCGGGTGCGGCGACGACGCTGGACCAGTTGCTGGCCAAGGCCAAGGACGACAAGAACGTCTCGGAGCTGCCCATCGTGGTGAAGGCCGACGTTCAGGGCTCGGCCGAGGCCATCGTCCAGGCGATGGAGAAGATCGGCAACGAAGAGGTGCGCGTCCGCGTGCTCCATTACGGGGTCGGCGCGATCACCGAATCGGATATCGGTCTCGCCGAAGCCTCGGGCGCGCCGGTCATCGGCTTCAACGTCCGCGCCAACGCGCCCGCGCGCGCGGCGGCCAACCAGAAGGGCGTGGAGATCCGCTACTACTCGGTGATCTACGACCTCGTGGACGACGTGAAGGCGGCCGCTTCGGGCCTGCTCTCGGCCGAGGTTCGCGAGAACTTCATCGGCTATGCCGAGATCCGCGAGACCTTCCGCGTCACCGGCGTCGGCAACGTCGCGGGCTGCCTCGTGACCGAGGGCGTGGCCCGCCGGTCCGCCGGGGTGCGCCTGCTGCGCGACAACACGGTGGTCCACGAGGGCACGCTGAAGACGCTCAAGCGCTTCAAGGACGAGGTGAAGGAAGTCGTCTCCGGCCAGGAATGCGGCATGGCCTTCGAGAACTACGACGACATCCGCGTCGGCGACGTCATCGAGATCTTCGAGCGGGAGGAGGTCGAGCGCTCGCTCACCTGATTCCCCCGTCACGAGACATGGAAAAGGGCGCCTGCGGGCGCCCTTTTTCGTGCCTGGCCGGTGTGAGTCGGGATCACCTCACCGCGTCATGGTCGAGTCAGGCCCGGGGATGCCGGCGCAGCGGAAACACCTCCGTGCGCCAGCGGAACACCCGGGAACGGGCCTATCTCGGCGGCCGCGCCATGAAGATCGGGTGCGGCTGGAACGGCTTGCCCTTGATCGGGGTCGCCTTGCTGGCCCGCTGGGTCGACTGGACGGGCTCCCGCTTCAGCGGCGGCGTCATCTGCGCCACCCTCGGGGATCCGGCCGCGGTTCCGGCGTCAGCCCCGGCGGCGGCCATGGCCGGCGCGGGCTTCGCGGCAGGCATGACGGCGGGCTTCGCCGCAGGCATGGCCACAGGCTTCGCCGCCTCCATCTGCGCGGTCGCCCGCAGCGGCGGCATTGGCTCCCGCATGGCGTGGGAATAGACCGCGGCCTGCGTGCGGGCGCGGTGCGTCTCCTCCTGCAGCAGGCGGATACTGGCCAGCGTGTCCAGCGTCGCGTTCAGATGCACGCCCCGCATCACCAGCCCCAAGCCCAGCAGGGCCACGACGAGGCCCGGCGCCAGCCCGACCAGCCAGCCCGCCTCCGGCAGGCCCGGCAGGCCCCCGGTCAGCACCGCCAGCCCCACGAGGCCCAGCCCCGCGATCACGCCGCCTGTTCCGATTATCGTCGCGATGGCCGCCATTCGCTCTGCCATCACGCTCCGGTCCGTTCGATCTGCCATCTGCCGTCCCTCTTGTTTTTCTTCTTGATGACCGCGCCGCGCCCGATCCCGCAACAGCAAAAAGCCGGCCCCACCGGGGCCGGCCAATTTTCCGCCGAAGCGTGACCTTGAATCAGGCGGGATCCTGCGCCTTGCGGCGCGACTTGACCGGCGCCCAGATCCGCTTGTTGGTCAGGTAGAGAAGCACCGACAGCACCGTCAGCATGATGACGGCGGTCAGCCCCATCTGCTTGCGCGCGGCCAGCTTCGGCTCGGCGGTCCACATCAGGAAGGCCGAGACGTCCTTGGCGACGCTCTCGATGTCGTTGGGCGAGCCGTCGTCGAAGTCGACGTCCTCACCGTAGATCGGCGGCGCCATCGAGATCCAGCCGCCCGGGAAGGCGGTGTTCTCGTAGAGGATGGTGCCCGCCACCTCCTGCTCCTCGCCGGTATAGCCGAGCAGCAGCGAGGTGATGTATTCCGGGCCGCCCATCCCCTTGAAGATCTGGTTGAGGCCCAGGTTGTAGGGGCCGTGGAACCCCGCCCGCGCCTTCGCCATCAGCGACAGGTCAGGCGCGCCGACCGCGGTCACCGCCGGGAAGTGGTCGGTGGGCAGCGCGGTGCGGAAGTCGCCTTCGCCGAAGTTCAGCGTCGGGTCCCAGACCTCGAAGGTCTCGGTGTAGGCCTTCATCTGCTCTTCCGAGAAGCCCGGCCCGCCCTCGTCCGCGAGGGTGCGGAAGGGGACGTATTGCAGGCCGTGGCAGGACGCGCAGACCTGCGTGTAGACCTTCAGGCCGCGCTGCAGCTGGATCGGGTCGTAGGTCCCGGTCAGCCCCTCGAAGGGGAAGTCGTAGTTGTAGACTTCCCCGGCGGACCCGGCCGCGAAGACGGGACCTGCCGAAAGGGCCAGGACGGCGAGGGATTTGGTAAAGATGTTCATGATGTCCCTCACTCCGCCGGCGATGCGGCTTTCTCACCGGGCAGGCGCATGCCCGTCCCGTCGGCGCCCCCCGCGCCGTAATGGGCGGCGAACTCCTCCTCGATCGTGGCCGGGCGCGGCAGCGGCTTCTCGAAGACGCCGAGCAGCGGCAGGATCACCAGGAAGTAGGCGAACCAGTAGGCCGAGCCGAGCAGCGAGAGCGAGCCCCACGGTTCCTCGGCGGGCATGGAGCCGAGCCACATCAGGAAGAAGAAGTCGACGACCAGCAGCCAGTACCACCACTTGAACATCGGGCGATACCGGCCCGAGCGGACCGACGACGTGTCGAGCCAGGGCGCGAACGCCATGACCGCGATCGCGCCGAACATGGCGAGCACGCCGAAGAAGGCCGCATCGATGATCCCGCCCGAGATCCAGCTGAAGAACATCACGATCCAGACGTCGGAGGTGAAGGCGCGCAGGATCGCGTAGAAGGGCAGGAAGTACCATTCGGGCACGATATGGGCCGGCGTCGCCAGGGCGTTCGCCTCGATGTAGTTGTCCGGGTGGCCCAGGTAGTTCGGCATGAAGCCGACCACCGCGAAGAAGACCAGCAGGATCACGGCCAGCGCGAACAGGTCCTTGATCACGAAGTAGGGCCAGAACGGCAGCGTGTCCGCCTCCGCCTCGGCCTTCGAGGTGCGGCGCACCTCGACCCCGGTCGGGTTGCTGTTGCCGGTGTGGTGGAAGGCCCAGATCTTCATGATCGTCAGGCCGAGGATCAGGAACGGCATCAGGTAGTGCAGCGAGAAGAAGCGGTTCAGCGTGGGGTTGCCCACAGCGGGTCCGCCCAGCAGCCAGGTCTGCAGCGGCTCGCCGATGAACGGGATGGCGCCGAAGAGGCCGGTGATCACGGTCGCGCCCCAGAAGGACATCTGACCCCAAGGCAGGACGTAGCCCATGAAGGCGGTGCCCATCATCAGCAGGTAGATGACGATACCCAGGATCCAGGTCAGCTCCCGCGGGGCCTTGTAGGACCCGTAGTAGAGGTTGCGGAAGATATGCGCGTAGACCGCGACGAAGAACAGCGAGGCGCCGTTCTGGTGGATGTAGCGCAGGGCCCAGCCGCCGTTCACGTTGCGCATGATGTGCTCGACCGAGGCGAAGGCCAGGTCGACATGCGGCGTGTAGTGCATGACCAGCACGATGCCGGTGACGATCTGCAGCACCAGCGTGAAGGACAGGATGATGCCCCAGATCCACATCCAGTTGAGGTTCTTCGGGGTGCGAATCATCAGCGTGTTGTAGAGCAGGCTGATGATCGGCAGCCGGGTCTCGACCCACTTCTCGCCCTTGGTGGACGGGGTATAGGTGTCGTGGGGAATACCAGACATGTGTCTCTCCTCAGCCCAGGGTCACGGTCGTCCCGTCGAAGACGACGGGCGGAATCGGAAGGTTGCGGGGCGCCGGGCCGCGCCGGACACGGCCGGACACGTCGTAATGCGACCCGTGGCAGGGGCAGAACCAGCCGCCGAAATCGCCGGCGCCGTCGCCGAGGGGCACGCAGCCCAGATGGGTGCAGACGCCCATCATCACGAGCCATTCACGGTTTTCGCCGATCGCGCGATTCTCGTCCAGCGCCGGGGCGGCGCCGTCGATATTGGCATTGTTCGCAAGCGGGTCCGGCAGCGCCTCGATGTCGATCTGCGCGATGGCCTCGAGGATCTCTTCCTCGGTGCGACGGCGGATGAAGACCGGCTTGCCCAGCCACAGGGCGGTGATCTGCGTCCCCGGCTCCACGCCCGAGACGTCGACGTCGATCGAGGCCAGGGCCTGCACGTCCGCCGAGGGGTTCATCTGGTTTACAAGCGGCCAGACCGCGGCGCCCGTCGCGACGATCCCTGCGCCAGCGGTGGCGTAGTAGAGGAAGTCGCGCCGGGTGCCCTCGTGATGATCGTCTGCATGTGCCACGTTGAGGCGTCTCCCCTGCTTGGGTGGGCGGTCCCGCCCGATTGCGCTGCGGCCGCCGCGTGCGGCGCCGCCATGTCCAGAGGCCCTTACCCCAATCGGGATACGGAATTCCAGCGGACAATCCACCGCAGCATCGTCCCTTCGTCGGAGCGCGATCTAGGCCCGGCCCGCGTCCCGTCATCGGGCTGCGACCGCGCGCCGCTCCCTACAGGGGGCGCGTCATGTCGCGGTGGGGAATGCCCGCATCGTCGTAGACCGGCCCCTCCGCCACAAAGCCCAGACGCTCGTAGAAGCCAAGCGCCTCGGTCTGCGCGCCCAGCAGCGCCGTCCCGAAACCCATCGCCCGCAGCTCCTCCATCACGTGGCGCATCAGCCGCGCGCCAAGGCCCCGGCCGCGGGCGCGGGCCAGCACCGCGACCCGCTGGATCTTGGCCACCTCGCCCAGCGGCATGACGCGCAGGGTCGCGACCGGCCCCTCGGCATCGGTCATCAGCCAGTGCAGGCAGTCCGGGTCCGCGCCGTCCACCTCGTCGGCGAGCGACACGCCCTGCTCGCGCATGAAGACCTCCGCCCGGATGGCGAGCGCGGCCTCGAGGTCCGTGACGCGGGCGATCCCGCTCATGCAGGCCGGGTCGCGTCCATCGCAGGCCGCGCGGCGAAGCGCTCGGCCCAGGCGGCGAGCGACGGGCGCCCCGGCCGCCAGTCGCGGTCGCCATGACGGAGGTCGAGATAGCCCAGCGCGCAGCCCATCGCGATCTGCGCGGCGTTCAGCGGCCCTTCCAGCAGCGGCATCGACCGGTCCTCGGCCGCGTCCAGCGAGCGCGTGACCTTCGTCCATTGCGCGTCCATCAGCGGCTGGTGCCACTTCTCCTCGGGGCGCAGGCGCTTCTCGTAGACGATGGCCAGCGCCGCCTCGAGGATCGCGTCTGCATTCGCCTCCAGCGCCAGCACCTCCCAGAGCCGGCTCTCGGGATAGAGCTTCCCCCCGCCGATCGCGTCGAGATAGCGCGTGATGACCCGGCTGTCGTAGAGCGCGGGTCCGTCGTCGCGGATCAGGCAGGGGATCTTGCCCGAGGGATTCGCGGCGTTCAGGTCGGCATCGCCGCCCAGCGGGTTCGCGGTCACGGTGCGGACCTCGACATCGGTCTGGCCGAGCTCCAGCAGGGTGACGCGGCACTTGCGCGCGAAGGGCGAGGCGGGGGAGCTGAGAAGCTGCATCGGGGTCTCCGGGAATGTGGTCGCGGCGACGCTAGCCGCGGCGCCCGCCGGAGGGAAGCGCCCCGGTCAGCCGTCCCGCATCAGCGCGGCCAGCGCACCAAGCTCCGACCCGACCCCCTGCCCCACCGCCCCGGCGGCGCGCAGGCGGACGTCGTCGGGCTTGTTCTGGCCCAGCTTCCAGGTCGCGTCGGTCTCGATCCCTTCAAGCCGGCAGGGCACGATCTGGCGCATCATCCGCTCCAGCACCTCGGGCGTCATCTTTGCCGTGGTCCAGGGCGCCTTGCCCTCGAGCCGTGCCTCGAACCCGGCGCTCTGCCGGTCGAGCATGTCGCGCATCGCGTCCTCCGGCAGCCGCACCAGCCGCCCGCGCAGATGCGCGGCGACATAGTTCCAGGTCGGCACCTGGTCGGGCACCCCGTACCAGTCCGGCGAGACGTAGCCGTCCGGCCCCGAAACGGCGATCACCGCCGCGCAGGGCAGGCAGGCGAGGATCGGGTTGGAGCGGACGAGGTGCAGATCCGCCGACCGCCCGTCCTCCGCCAGAAGGAACGGAATATGCGACAGCAGCGGCCCGGGTTCGGCGTTCACGGCAAGCGTGCCGAAGGACCGCGCGCGGACGAAGTCCAGCGTGCGGGGCTCGGGGACGCGGCGGAAGGCGGGGTTCGGATGCATGGTCCCGGCATGCCCTTGGGCTAGGTCGCAGGCAACGGAGGAATTGCATGCTGTCAGATCTTTCCACCCCCGTCGTCGCCGCGATCTTCGTCGCCGCGGCCGTCGTCGTGTTCCTCGTCTCGCTGCGGATCACCCGGCTGGCCGACGTCATCGCCGACCGCACCGGCATCGGCGAGGCGCTGGCGGGTGGTCTGCTTCTGGGCGCGGCAACCTCGCTCTCCGGCCTCACGGTCTCGGCGACGGCGGCCTGGTCCGGCGACGCAAGCCTCGCCATCGCGAACGGCGTGGGCGGCATCGCGGCGCAGACCGCCTTCCTCGCCGCCGCCGACATCGCCCTCCGCAAGGCCAATCTGGAACATGCCGCGGCCGAGCCCGCGAACCTGTTCCAAGCCGCGCTGCTGATGACGCTTCTGACCCTGCCGATTCTGGCCTTCGCCCTGCCCGCGCAGTCGGTCTTCGGCGTCCATCCGGCCAGCGTGATGATGGCCGTCGCCTATCTCTACGGGGTGCGGGTCGCGTCGCAGGTGCGCGAGACGCCGATGTGGCAGCCGGTGCAGACCTCCGACACCCGCAGCGACGAACCCGAGGACCCGGAGGAGGAGAACCGCAGCGCGCTGAAGCCCGCCCTGGCCTTCGCGGTGCTGGCCGCGATCCTCGGCCTGTCGGGCTGGACGATCGCGCAGACCGCATCCGTGGCGGTCGAGCGGCTGGGCCTGTCCTCGACCGCCGTCGGGGCGCTCGGCACGGCGCTCGTCACCTCCCTGCCGGAACTGGTGACGACCGTGGCCGCGGTCCGGCGCGGGGCGCTCCAACTGGCGGTGGGCGGGATCATCGGCGGCAACACCTTCGACACGATGTTCCTCGTGGTGTCGGACGCGTTCTACCGCGACGGCCCGATTTTCGCGGCGATGGCGCGCGAGGACCTGTTCTGGCTCGCCGTCGGCCTGACCATGACCGGAGTGCTGACCGCGGGCCTGATCCGGCGAGAGCGGCGCGGTCCCGGCGGCATCGGGGTCGAGACGGTCACGCTTCTCGCGCTCTATGGCGGCGCGGTCGTCGTCCAGTCTCGCCTGATGTGAGGCCCGGCGCCGACACGGCTTGCAACTGCCGGGCGGCGGACGCAATTTGCCCGAATGGCCGAAGCCCTCGCCTTCCCCCCCGACCGTCTGCGGTCGGCCATCCTCCTGCGCGTGCTGGCCGCCGCAATGGGAACCGGCATCGGCATCTGCATCCACGGCGCCAGCAAGGCGGGGGCGACGACGGGCCAGGTCGTGCTGCTGCGCGCGGCGCTCTCGATCCCGATCCTGCTTCTCTGGGTCTCCGTCTCGGGGCCGCTGAAGGCGGCGCTGCCTAACAGCACGCGAGCGCATCTGATGCGCGGCCTTCTGGGCGGAACGGTGATGGTCCTGAACTTCTATGCGCTGGGCCAGCTGCCGGTCACCCATGCGCAGACGATCTCCTACCTGACGCCGATCCTCGCCGTGCCCGCCGCCGTGATCCTGCTGGGTGAGCGGCTCAGCGTGAAGGCGGTGCTGGCCGTGTCGCTGGGCTTCGCCGGGATGATCGCGATGCTCTACACCACGGCGGCCAATCCCGACTGGGGCTGGGCGGAGCTGTCAGGCATGATCGCCGGGCTCTGCTCGGCGATGGTGATGGCGCTGCTGCGGGTGATGATCCGCAAGATGACGCTGACCGAGACGACCAGTTCGATCGCGATCTCCTTTGCCCTGATCGCCAGCTGCGTCGGGCTGGTCGCCGTGGCCTTCACCGGCTGGACGCCGATGACCGGGGAGCTCTGGGCCTGGCTCGCCGCGGCGGGCCTGTTCGGCGCGGCGACCCACATCACCGCGACCGAGGCGGCGCGCCGCGCGCCCATCGGCGCGCTGGCGGCCTACGACTATACCGGCCTCGTCTTCGCCGTGGCGCTCGACTTCCTGCTGTTCTCGAACCTGCCGGGTCCCTGGGCCTGGCTCGGCATCGCGCTGATCGTCGGCGCGGGCGGGCTGGCCGCCTGGACGCCGCGCCCCGAGGGCACCTGGCTGCGTCTCAAGTAGGGGCGCGGCGCCCGGGCATCAGGGCAGCAGCACCGCGTCGATCACATGGATCGTCCCGTTCGAGGCGACGACATCCGGCGTCGTCACCGTCGCCCCGCCGACATGCACCGCGCCGCCCCGCCCGTTCACGCGCAGCGGCCGGCCGTTCACCGTCGGGATCGTCCCACGCGCGCCCAGCAGCGACGAGGCAGGATAGTTCGCGGGCGCGACGTGATAGGTCAGGATCGAGGTCAGCCGGTCGCGGTTCTCTGGCAGCAGCAGGCTGTCGAGCGTGCCCGCCGGCAGCGCCGCGAAGGCCGCGTCGGTCGGCGCGAAGACGGTGAAGGGACCCGGACCCTTCAGCGTCTCGACCAGCCCCGCCGCCTCGACGGCGGCCACGAGCATCGTGAGGTCGCCCGCCGCGACAGCGGCATCGACGATGTCGGGCTGGCCCGGCGCGGCGGTGACGCAGCCCGTCAGGGCGGTCATCCCGACGAGGCCCGCGCCGAGCGTCAGCACGCGGCGGCGATCGTAGTAAAGGCTCATGGCAGTTCTCCCGCTTGCGGCCATCTCTGCGGATGACAAGGGCGCACTGCCCCCGCGCACCGGGAACGGTTCACCCGGCGGCGGTCACGGCTGTGTGAGCGGGCTCCGCCACGAGCCGCATGCCGTCGGTTCCCGCGATCCGGGCGGCGACGATCCGGCCCTCCGGCTGGTCGCTGTCGAAGGTCACCTCGGCGAACTGCGCCGTGCGGCCCATCCGCGGGCTCTCCATCAGCACCGCATGGCGCTTCCCGACCTGCGCCGACAGGTGGCGGGCGGCGGCGGCCTCCCCGGCGGCGCGCAGCCGCGCGGCGCGATCGCGAACGACCCGCCCGTCGAGTTGCGGCATCCGCGCGGCAGGCGTGCCCTCGCGCGGCGAATAGGGGAAGACGTGCAGCCAGGTCAGGTCGCAGGCCTCCACCAGCGACAGCGACTCGGCGAAATGCGCTTCGGTCTCGGTCGGGAAGCCTGCAATGATGTCGGCGCCGAAGGTCAGGTCGGGCCGCGCCGCCCGCGCCTCGGCGCAGAAACGGATCGCGTCGGCCCGCAGGTGACGCCGCTTCATCCGCTTCAGGATCAGGTCGGCCCCGTGCTGCAGGCTCAGGTGCAGATGCGGCATCAGCCGCGGCTCCTCGGCGATGCAGCGCAGGAGCGCCTCGTCCACCTCGATCGAGTCGATGCTGCTGATCCGAAGCCGCGGCACGTCCGTCAGCCGCAGGATCCGCGCCACCAGGTCGCCCAGCGGCGGCCGCCCCGGCAGGTCCGCGCCCCAGGAGGTCAGGTCGACCCCGGTCAGCACGATCTCGTTGAAGCCCTTCGCCACCAGCCGGTTGATCTGGTCGACCACCACGCCGGCGGGCACCGAGCGCGAGTTTCCGCGCCCGTAGGGAATGATGCAGAAGGTGCAGCGGTGGTCGCAGCCGTTCTGGACCTGGACATAGGCGCGCGAGCGGGTGCCGAAGCCGTCGATCAGGTGGCCCGCCGTCTCGGTCACGGACATGATGTCGTCGACCTGCACCGGCTCGCTGCCGCCGGTGGCGAGCCCGGCCCAGGTTCCGGCCTGCATCTTCTCGCTGTTGCCGAGGACGTGATCGACCTCAGCCATGGCGGCGAAGGACGCGGGATCGGTCTGCGCGGCGCAGCCGGTGACGATCAGCGTCGCCCCGGGATTGGCGCGGCGCAGGCGGCGGATGTCCTGGCGCGCCTTGCGCACGGCTTCAGCCGTCACGGCGCAGGTGTTTACGATGACGGCGTTCTCCAGCCCCGCACGGCCTGCGAGGTCGCGCATCGCCTCGGCCTCGTAGGCGTTCAGGCGGCAGCCGTGGTTCGACAGGATCGGCCCGCCCGCACGCGCGGGCAAAACGAGATCGTCCTTCATCGCCACACCCCGTCGAAGACATGGGCGGTGGGGCCCGTCATCCAGACCCCGTCCTCGCGCCAGTCGACGGCGATCTCGCCCCCGTCCAGCACCAGCGTCACCGAACGGCCCGTGATCCCCCGCCGCGCGGCGGCGACGGCGACGGCGCAGGAACTGGACCCGCTCGCCAGCGTGATCCCGGCCCCTCGCTCCCAGACCCGCATCCGCAGCCGGTCGGGGCCGATCCGGCTGGCGACCTGGACGTTCGTCCGCTGGGGGTAGAGCGGGTGATGCTCGTGCTCGGCGCCGAAGGCGGGCAGGTCGACGGCCTCTGCATCGGCGACGAAGAAGGTCAGGTGCGGGTTGCCCATGCCTGTCGCCGCCGGGTCGCCCGCGATGGGCAGGTGCAGCGTGCAGACGTCGCGCGCCAGCGGGATCGCGCGCCAGTCGAGGATCGGCTGACCCATGTTGACGGAGGTCAGCTCGCCCTCGGCCCGCGCCTCCAGCACGCCCCTCTCGGTCCGCAGCGTCAGGCGCGCGCGCCCGAGCCGCGCCATCTCCCAGGCCGCGATGCAGCGGGTGGCATTGCCGCAGGCGCCGGCGGTCGATCCGTCGGAGTTCCAGAACAGAAGCTCGACATCCGCCTCGCCGCTCTTTCGGATGACGGCGAGCTGGTCGAAACCCACGCCGCGGTGCCGGTCGCCCATCGCGCGCGCGAGATCGGCACCGACCGCCGGGCTGCCCGCCCGCGCGTCGATCACGACGAAGTCGTTGCCCAGCCCGTGCATCTTCATGAACGGCAGGCCGTCTGGTCCTTGGGTCGCCATCCGCGCCAGATACGTCCCCGCCCGCCAATTTGAAAGGCCCGGCTTGACGGGGGCCGGAGGCGGCGATAGGTGCGCCCCCGGAGAGCCGATAGCTCAGTTGGTAGAGCAACTGACTTTTAATCAGTAGGTCCAGGGTTCGAACCCCTGTCGGCTCACCACTCTCCCGCTTCCATCTCGGCCCGCGACAACGGCGACCGGCCCGCCATGCCGCTTTCCGGCGCCGGCCCCCCATTGCACCCGTTCCTTACCCATGACACCTTTGCTCATGTCACCCGAGACCCTCCCTTCCTGGCCCGACGCCGCCCCCGACCTCATCGCCATCGCCGCCGGTCGCGCTCCTGCCGAGACCGTGATCCGCGGCGGCCGGGTCGTCCTCGTCCACACCCGCGAAGTGCTCGACTGGCAGGTCGCCATCGCCCGGGGCCGCTTCGCCTATGTCGGCCCCGACGCCTCCCACTGCATCGGCCCGGAGACCGAGGTGGTCGAGGCCGATGGCCGCTACCTCATCCCCGGCCTTTGCGACGCGCACATGCATGTCGAATCGGGCATGCTGACCCCGGCCGAGTTCGCCGCCGCCGTGATCCCCCACGGCACGACAACGATGTTCACCGACCCGCACGAAATCGCCAACGTGCTGGGGCTCGGCGGCGTCCGGCTGATGCATGACGAGGCGCGGGGCCTGCCCTGCTCGATGTTCGTGCAGATGCCCTCCTGCGCGCCCTCGGCGCCGGGGCTGGAGACGACGGGGCGCGAGATCGGGCCCGAGGACGTGGCCGAGGCGATGACCTGGCCCGGCATCGTGGGCCTGGGCGAGATGATGAACTTCCCCGGCGTGGCCGCGGGCGATCCGAAGATGCTGGCCGAGATGGCGGCGACGGCGCGGGTCGGCAAGATCATCGGCGGGCACTATGCCTCGCCCGACCTCGGTCCGGCCTTCCACGCCTATGCCGCCGGCGGCCCCGCCGACGACCACGAGGGCACCTGCGAGGCGGACGCCGTCGCCCGCGTGCGCCAGGGGATGCGGTCGATGATGCGGCTCGGCTCCGCCTGGTACGACGTCGAGGCGCAGATCACCGCCGTGACCGAGAAGGGGCTCGACCCCCGCAACTTCATCCTCTGCACCGACGACTGCATGGCGGGCACGCTGGTCCGCGACGGCCACATGGACCGCGTGCTGCGCCACGCCATCGCGACGGGCTGCGATCCGCTGGTCGCGCTGCAGATGGCGACGCTCAACACGGCGACCCATTTCGGCCTCGAGCGCGAGCTCGGCTCGATCGCTCCCGGCCGCCGCGCCGACCTGATCCTGACCTCCTCGCTGACCGAGCTGCCGATCGAGCGCGTCGCGGCGCTGGGACAGTGGGTCGCCCGCGACGGCGAGATGACCGTCCCCTGCCCGCATATCGACTGGCCCGAGCCTGCCCGCGCCACCGTCAACATGGCGCGCGACCTGACCGCCGCCGATTTCGACATCCCCGCCCCCGAGGGCGCGAACGAGGTCCGCGCCCGCGTCATCGGCGTGGTCGAGAACCAGGCCCCGACGAAGGCCCTGAGCCGCGACCTGCCCGTGCGCGACGGCCGGGTCCAGGGCGACGCGCTGACCGGCGGCGACACCTGCCAGATCGCGCTGGTCGAACGCCACCGCGCCACCGGCGCCGTCACCAACGCCTTCGTCGCGGGCTTCGGCTACGACCGGCCGGTGGCGATGGCTTCGACCGTGGCCCATGACAGCCACCACATGATCGTCGTCGGCACCTGCCGCGACCACATGGCCCGGGCCGCCAACCGCCTGCGCGCGCTGGGCGGCGGCGTCACCCTCTTCGCCGAGGGCGAGGAACGCGCGACCGTCCCCCTGCCCATCGCGGGCCTCATGTCCGACAGCCCCGCCGCCGAGGTGGCCGCCCAGGCCGAGGCTCTCATGCAGGCGATGCGCGACGCCGGCTGCACCCTCAACAACGCCTACATGCAGCATTCGCTGCTGGCGCTCGTCGTCATCCCCGAGTTGCGTATCAGCGATATGGGCCTCGTGGACGTGACGAAATTCGAATTGACCGACCTGATCGAGACTTGATGACCCAGCACATTCCCATCTGCGCGCCCGAGGCCGCGGACCATGCCGCTTTCACCGATCCCGCCGCCGCGGTGGCCGAGCTCCGGCGCCTCTACGACGTGGCGACCCGCTTCCTGCGCGACGGCTTTTCCGCCGCCGTCGAGAGCGGGATGCCCGACTGCCGCTACCGCGCCTTCTACCCCGAGATCCGGATTACCACGACGACCTTCGCGCGCACCGACAGCCGCCTCGCCTTCGGCCATGTGCCCGAGCCGGGCCGCTATGCCGCGACGATCACCCGGCCCGATCTCTTCACCCATTACCTGACGCAGCAGATCGACCTGCTGATCCGGTCCCATGACGTGCCGGTGCATGTCGGCTGGTCGCGCACGCCCATCCCGATCCATTTCGCGATGCTGGGCGATGCCGACCTGACCGTGCCGCAGGACGGCGTGCTGCCCTTCCTGATGCGCGACGTCTTCGACGTCCCGGACCTCGAGACGACGAACGACGCCATCGTCAACGGCACCGGCTTCACCTTCCAGGACGGCGCCCGCCCGCTGGCCCCCTTCACCGCGCAGCGCGTGGACTATTCGCTGGCCCGCCTCGCCCATTACACCGCGACCGCGCCGGACGACTTCCAGAACCACGTCCTCTTCACCAACTACCAGTTCTACGTCGATGAGTTCGTCGCCTATGCCCGCGAGGCGCTGCGCGACCCCGACTCGGGCTATGTCGAGCTTGTCGGGCCGATGAACCAGCGCGTCACCCGCGACGATCCGGACGCGCCGATGATCGACCCGCCGAAGATGCCGCAGATGCCGACCTATCACCTGACCCGGAAGGGCAGCGCCGGGATCTCGCTGGTGAATATCGGCGTCGGTCCGTCGAACGCGAAGACGGCGACCGACCACATCGCGGTGCTGCGCCCGCATGTCTGGCTGATGGTCGGGCACTGCGCCGGGCTGCGCAACTCTCAAAGCCTCGGCGATTTCGTCCTTGCCCATGCCTATCTGCGCGAGGATCACGTCCTCGACGACGACCTGCCGATCTGGGTCCCGATCCCGGCGCTGGCCGAGGTGCAGGTCGCGCTCGAGGACGCGGTCGAGAAGGTGACCGAGCTCGAGGGCTACGAACTCAAGCGCATCATGCGCACCGGAACCGTCGCCACGATCGACAACCGGAACTGGGAATTGCGCGAACAGGCAGGCCCCGTTCAGCGCCTCAGCCAGTCCCGCGCCGTCGCGCTCGACATGGAGTCGGCGACCATCGCCGCCAACGGATTCCGCTTCCGCGTCCCCTACGGCACCCTGCTCTGCGTCAGCGACAAGCCGCTCCACGGAGAGCTGAAGCTGCCCGGAATGGCCTCGGCCTTCTATCGCACGCAGGTGAGCCGGCATCTTCTGATCGGGATCAAGGCCATGGAATCTCTCAGGGAAATGCCGCTGGAAAGGCTCCATTCCCGCAAGCTTCGGTCCTTCGAGGAAACCGCCTTCCTCTGATCGGCAGATCGGGGCCGGCCGATGTCGAACCCCGCTCACAATATGTTGTAGGCCCAATGGACATTGGGCTAGGTTGCCCGGGATAAACACGAACCTGCACAGGGAGAGCCGCAAATGGCACAAAAACCGATGACGAAGACGCAGCTTGTCGCCGCCATGGCCGACAGGATGGAGACGGACAAGAAGTCCGCCAGTTCTGCGCTCGACGCGATCACCTCGATCATCACCGAGGAAGTGTCCAACGGCGGGGCGGTCACCCTGCCCGGCATCGGCAAGATCATGTGCCGCGAGCGGCCCAAGCGGATGGTGCGCAACCCCGCCACCGGCGAGCAGTTCGAGAAGGAAGCCGACAAGGTGGTCAAGATGACCATCGCCAAGGCGCTGAAGGATTCCGTCAACGAGTGAGGCCCGCTGCGCACCCGGGACCGAGCTCGAGGGGCGCCGATCCGGCGCCCCTTTTTCGTTTCCGCCGCCTTGCCTTCGCGGCACCGGGGGGCGTATGGGCGCGGCACCCTCCCGACCCGAGCTTCCCCATGGACCTCCGCGCGCTCCTCCTCGGCATCTCCTTCGCGCTGATGTGGTCCTCGGCCTTCAGTTCGGCCCGGATCATCGTCGCCGAGGCCCCCCCGATCCTGTCGCTCTCCCTGCGTTTCGCGATGTCGGGCGCGCTGGGCGTCCTGCTGGCCTATGCGATGGGACAGCGGATGCGGCTGACGGCGGGACAGTGGCGTGCCGTGGTGGTGTTCGGCATCTGCCAGAACGCGCTCTATCTCGGCCTGAACTTCGTCGCGATGCAGTGGATCGAGGCGTCCCTCGCCGCGATCATCGCCTCGGGCCTGCCGCTGCTGGTGGCGCTGGCCAACTGGGTGATCTTCCGCGAGGGCACGCGCGCTCTGGGCGTCGCGGGGCTGGTCGCGGGCACCTTCGGCGTGATGCTCATCATGGGCACCCGGCTTCAGGGCGGGGCCGACCCGCTGGGCATCCTGCTCTGCCTGCTCGGTGTCGCGGCGCTGACGGCGGCCACGCTGTCGGTGCGCGGCGCGTCGGGCGGCGGAAACCTGATGATGGTCGTCGGGCTGCAGATGCTGGTCGGCTCTGCGGCGCTGCTGCCCGTGGGCCTTGCGACCGAGACCTGGGACGTCACATGGACGCCCCGCCTCGTCGCCGCCCTCGCCTACACGACCCTCGTGCCGGGCCTCGCCGCGACCTGGATCTGGTTCCTGCTGGTCGCCCGGATCGGCGCCACCCCGGCCGCGACCTTCCACTTCCTCAACCCGTTCTTCGGCGTCGTCGTCGCCTGGGCGCTTCTGGGCGAGGCGCTGGGCCCGCTGGACGTCGTGGGCGTGGCCGTGGTCACCGGCGGCATCCTCGCCGTGCAGGTCAGCCGGATGCAGACGCGGCGCGGCGCGCCCGTGGCCCCCGCGCAGGCCGCCGGCGCGATGGCCGCCGCGCCGGGCAGGACGTCACCGGAGTAGGCGCGGAGCGGAACGCTCGACAGCGTGGTGGTCCTCTACCCACGGCCCATCAGGGTACTCTCCGACGGTCGGCGACCTCGCGGTCGCGAAGCGCCTCAGCGCTTCTCCGCCTCGTCGAGTCCCTCGAAACTCCTTGCGTCGCTCAGCAGCAGCGCCACCGGGCGCAGGCGTTCCACGCGGGCGAAGCCCACGACCACCGCGATCAGGACGGGCGTCGACAGCAGCGCCCCGGGCAGGCCCCAGATCCAGATGAACAGCAGCAGCGCCGTCAGGATCACCACCGGCGAGATCGAGATCTGCCGTCCCTGCACCCGCGGGTCGACGTAGTTCCCGATCGCCTGCTCGATCACGAACAGCCCGGCTCCGACCATCATCGCAGTGCCGAAATCCTTCGTCAGGAAGGCGTAGATCGCCGGCAGGATCCCCGACACGACCGAGCCGAGATTGGGCACGAAGCTGAGCAGGAACGCCAGGATGCCCCAGACCCACAGCAGGTCGATGCCCCAGGGCCAGAGCCACAGCATGTAGAGCGCCC
Organism: Jannaschia formosa; assembly: GCF_003340555.1. GTDB lineage: Bacteria > Pseudomonadota > Alphaproteobacteria > Rhodobacterales > Rhodobacteraceae > Jannaschia > Jannaschia formosa. The sequence goes on from NZ_QPLJ01000003.1 coordinate 133,173, forward strand.
CGGTCACCAGCCCCAGGCCCGCCCGCACCAGCAGGAAGCGCTGGATCTGCCGGCTTGCCACCCGGGTCGCGCCGGCGATCTCGTCCGCCCGGTCGCCGCCGAACACCTTCGCCAGCCGCTCGCGCCAGTTCGGCCCGTCGATCAGCATGATCAGCGCCAGGAAGATCACCAGCGTCAGCCCGGTGACGGCCGCCGTCGCGAACTGCATCACCGTCAGCGCCGCGCTCGAGGCGAAGCCCGCGAGCCGCGACGCGATCTGCCCGCCCGGATTTTCGAGGAGGGAGCCAAGCCCCGAAGATTCCTCCCCATCCTCCTGCGACGTCTCCTGCCCGGCGCCCGACCCGGCCGCCGCACTCTCGGAGCCCGATGCCCCGCTCTCCAGACCGGACGCGTCCATGCCCGGGATCATCGCCCCGACCGACGGCATTTCCGAAAGCGGCGGGAATTCCGACGCGATCCGCTGAACCGCGAAGAACAACCCCGAGGCGAACAGCACGATCACCACCAGCATCACCAGGAACGCCGCCAGGTGGCCCAGCCAGTCCTGCCCCGTCCGCCGGATCACCCATTGGTGCAGTGGCGCCATCACGACCGCGAGGAACAGCGCCGCGACCACGACCGAGCTGACCGAGGCGGTGGCGTGCAAGGCCCAGCCCACAAGGACGACCGCCACCGCGATGCGCAGGCCGAGGACGGTGCGCGACAGGTCCAGCCCGCTCCCGTCCCGCCGGAAGGGAATCGATCCGTGTTCATTCATGTCAACCTCCGGGTGTCACGACCTGTCCGTGCCGTTGCCTCGTCGGGTCAACGGAACACAATCGGAGGTTGTTCCGGATTCCGGCCCGTCGACAGGCGCCTACCCGATCCGCCCGCCCGCGTCCCCGACCTGCCCGCGATGCAGCAGCAGGTGGTCCAGCACCACGCAGGCCATCATCGCCTCGGCCACCGGCACCGCGCGGATGCCGACGCAGGGGTCGTGCCGCCCCTTCGTCACGATGGTCGTGTCCTCGCCCGACTTCGTGATCGTCCGCCGCTCCGACAGGATCGAGCTCGTCGGCTTGACGGCGAACCGCACCACCACGTCCTGCCCGGTGCTGATCCCGCCCAGGATCCCCCCGGCGTGGTTGGACGAATAGACCGGCCCCTCCGGCCCCATCGAGATCTCGTCGGCATTGTCGCGCCCGGTCAGGCGGGCCGCGTTCATGCCCTCGCCGATCTCGACGCCCTTGACCGCGTTGATCGACATCATCGCCGCCGCGAGGTCGGTATCCAGCTTGCCGTAGACCGGCGCCCCCAGCCCCGCCGGGACCCCCCGCGCCACGCATTCGATCACCGCCCCGACCGAGTTGTGGTCGTCCTTCCGCAGCCAGTCGAGATGCGCCGCGAACTCCTGCGCCGCGACCGGGTCGGGGCACCAGAAATCGTTGCGCCCGATCTCGTCCCAGTCGAACCGCGCCCGGTCGATGTCGAGCGGCCCCATCGCCACCATGTAGCCCTGTATCCGCACCTGCGGGGCGAGCACCCCCAGCGCCGCCCGCGCCACGCCGCCGGCCGCGACCCGCGCCGCCGTCTCGCGCGCCGAGGACCGCCCGCCGCCGCGATAGTCGCGCACGCCGTATTTCTGCCAGTAGGTGATGTCGGCATGGCCGGGCCGGAACTTCTCGGCGATGTCGCCATAGTCCTTCGACCGCTGGTCGGTGTTCCGGATCATCAGCTGGATCGGAGTGCCCGTGCTGACCCCCTCGAACACGCCCGACAGGATCTCGACCGCATCGGGCTCCTTGCGCTGGGTGGTGTGCTTCGACTGCCCGGGCTTCCTGCGGTCCATCCAGACCTGCAGGGCCTCCGCCTCGACCGGCACCCCCGGAGGACACCCGTCCACCGTCGCCCCCAGAGCCGGCCCGTGGCTCTCCCCCCAGGTCGTGACGCGGAACAGGTGGCCGAAAGTGTTCAGGGACATGCGCGCTCTCCTTGCCGTGGGCTTAGTGGGAGGGGGGCGGGGGGGCAAGGTGGGGGCGCGTACCTCGACGTCATGATCGGTGCCCGTCACATTCCGCGCCCGCGGTGCTTTTCCCAAAGCCATTGAATGTCCTAGGCTTGCTTCGCTGCAAACCGGAGACATCGAATGGCCACCCCCACCCGCGTCAACGCACCCAATCCCGACATCGACGGCAACCCCGACGTCACCGACCTCGCCGACGGCCGCGCCGCCATCGCCTACCAGTCGCGCCGCGCCGATGGGGAGTTCGATATCGTCATGCGGATTCGCGAGGCCGACGGAACGCTCAGTGACGAGATCCACCCCGAGGGAGCCTGGACGCGCGCCGGCAAACCCGAAGTGACGACCCTGAGCGATGGAAGCGCCCTGCTGTCTTGGCTGGCAACTGACGAGGGCACGACGCCCCCGTCCAAGATTTTCGCGCAGCGCTTTGACGACGCGGGGACAGCGCTGTCTCCGGCGTTCCTTCTCGCCGACATAGCAGAATTGCGTCTGAGGGACAGGACATTTGACGAGTATCGCGTCGAAGCCGACCCCGACGGCGGGTTTTCTGTCTATTGGAGCTGGAATTTCGTGAACAGCGAGGGACAGGTGTACCCTCGGCAATCGGCGATACAATACGCTACGGACGATGCGCTCTTCGCATATGGGTCCCTCGGTTATTATACAACGCGACTGGACGGGAACGCCTCCATTACCAAAGGCGACGATTCGATTCTCTGGTCTGAAGGCGGACAAGTCGCAAGCTTCGGGGACGCGATCTATCTTGATCCCGATACAAGGTCGGATATCCGGATAACTGGTATCCCGCCAATCTACGGGGAACTGAACTCCCGTGACATGCGAGCTTGGGCTACCGAGTTCGTCCCCTACGGCGATGACAGTGTTCTCTTCGTGGTAAACAAGCCGTATAATCACTTCTTGGATTTCGACATGACGGATCCAGATAAGTCCAGCGTCGCGAGCGACTTCTCCCCGTTCCACGCATACATAATGACGCGCTCCGAGGTAGATGGGCAGGTCGAGATAACGGCGAGCGACCCGATATTTTTCCCTGAGGATCGAAGCTATATTGACCCTGTGGAAAGCTATGATGTCATCACGCTGCAGGGTGGCGGCTTCGCGGCGGCCTGGAGCCGAGATGCGGACATCTTCGCTCAGGTATTCGACGCGGATGGCACGCCGGTTGGTGATAATTTTGTCGTCGCGGGCGGAGAGGCACCCCAGCGCAACGCTTCCCTTGCGCAAGTCGATGACGGAAATCTCCTCTTCATCTGGTCCGAGAAACGGGACGGTGACAAGAACATTTATTCCCGGGAAGTCACGCTGTCCGAGATGAGCCAGGGCGATTACGCCGCCGCGCCGCGCCCCTTCATAGAATTCACTGGCAGACTGGAAGGGGAGGCGTTGGAAGGGACTGTTCTGCGTGTGACGGGCAGTGTCGAAAGCAGCTATTCAATCGTGGAGACGACACTACAGTGGGAACGGCTGCTGCCCGAGGACGGGACCGGACGATCCGAATGGGAGGCAATAACCGGCGCCACCGGCCTGAGATATACGTTGGGTGCTGCGGATGTCGGCGCGTCCGTCAGGTTCATCGCTACGGCGCGCGATACGACCGGCCTCGAACAATCGGCGGAACTTATTCTTACAGGGCCAGGGGGAAGACTGCTGGGCACTGTTAAGGACACTCCGGATCCTGCCGAAGGGACAATCCTGGTGAATGGCACGCCCGTCGTCGGTGAGACCCTGACGGCCCGGCCCGAAATCACAGATGCCGATGGCATCCCTGAAGGTGCTTTCCTCTACCAATGGCTACGCGACGGAGAGGAGATCGCAGGCGCCTTCCGTCCCACTTATCGGCTCACGGACGACGATATCGGCGCGAGGATAGAGGCCGAGATCCGGTTCTTGGACGCCAATGGCGCGCAGGAGCGGGTGGTGTCGGACGAGGTCTTCGTTCGGGCCGAGCCGACCAACGGCGTCGACACCCTTGTCGGTGGCGCGGCTGCCGATCTGATCTCGGGGCTCGGCGGTGACGACAGGATCGACGGAGGACTGGGGGCGGACACCCTTCGCGGAGACTCGGGTGCGGATGTCTTCGTCTTCGCGCGCGACTACGGCGTGGATGACATCAGGGACTTCACGCCAGGCACCGACCGCGTTGAGTTCGATTTCGAGGACATCGGCGGCATCAAGGCGCTGCTCCGCACTGCCGACGTGTCGCAGCGTGGCGACCACGTTCGGATCGACTTCGGCAACGACGACGTCCTGATCCTGCGTGACGTGGACAAGGGCGATCTCACGCCCGCCGACGCGCTCTTCCTCTGATGCCGAAAGGGAGGCGCGCGCACAGAACGCGGGCCTTCCCACTCCCAACCGTGCGCAGAACGCGTATGACGCGGATCACCCGCGGATCACCCGTGGATCACCCCCTGATCGTCCGGGGGCTTTACGCGGTCGCGCTCCGGGCCTATCTCAGGCGCACCTCGGGGTGCCACCAGGCTGAGATGCGCAAGCGAACCCGTTGAACCTGAACCGGTTAAGACCGGCGGAGGGAAGGTACGTCTCGTGTCCTCACCCCCGCCCGTCGCCATGGGAGCAGACATGAGACTGACCATCGCCACGGGACTGACCCTTATCGCCTCCGCCGCCAGCGCGGAGCCGCTAACCGTCTATGCCCCCGACTATTTTTCCTCCGAATGGGGCCCCGGCCCGGCCATCAAGGAAGCCTTCGAAGCCTCCTGCGACTGCGAGATACAATACATAACCGGCGACGTCCTCCCCCGCCTCAGGCTGGAAGGAAACCGCACCTCCGCCGACGTCGTCATCGGCCTGAACACCGACGACGCCGAACGCGCCCGACAGACGGGCCTCTTCGCCCCGCATGGCGTTGAAATCGAAGGGCTTACCATGCCCATCGACTGGTCCGACGAGACCTTCGTCCCCTTCAACTGGGGCCACACCGCCTTCGTCTACGACACCACCAAACTGGACGACGTCCCCGGCTCCTTCCAGGCCCTGCTCGACGCCCCCGACGACCTCCGCATCGTTATTCAGGACCCGCGTACCAGCGTGTCCGGCCTGGCACTGGCCCTCTGGATCGAAAAGGTTTTCGGCGAAGAGGCGAAGGCCGCCTGGGCCGCGCTGGAGCCGAAGATCGTCACCGTGACAAGGGGCTGGTCGGAGGCCTACGGCATGTTCACGGAAGGCGAAGCCGACATGGTCCTGTCCTACACCACCTCGCCCGCCTACCACATCATCGCCGAGGACGACCCGACCAAGAAGGCCGCAATCTTCGACGAAGGCCATTACGTCATGGTCGAGACCGCCGGCCAGATCGCCGAAACCGACCAGCCCGAGCTCGCCCAGGCCTTCCTCGACTTCATCCTCACCGAGGAGTTCCAGTCGATCATCCCCGAAGGCAACTGGTCCCTGCCCGCCAAGCTGGACCCGTCCAGGCTGCCCGAGGGGTTCGCCCAGCTCGAGATGCCCGAGACCGCGCTGATCTACGACAGCGCCGAGGCGGAGGCTCTGCGCGACGAGGCCATCGCCGCCTTCGAGGCCGGTCTGGGCCGCTGACCGTCCGGCCCCCGTGACCCCGCCCGCCTCTGCCGGCACGAGGCTTGGCCTCGCCGCCGCCCTCATGGTGGCGGCGGCGCTGGTCGGGCCCCTGATCGCCGTCGCCCTGCGGGCCGAGGGGTGGAGCGCGCTGAAACCCTCGGACTGGGGCGCGCTGCGCTTCACGCTCTGGCAGGCGGCGGTCTCGGCGGGGCTGTCGGTCCTGCTCGCCGTGCCGGTGGCGCGGGCGCTGGCCCGGCGGCGCTTCGCCGGGCGGGGCGCGGTGATCCTGCTGCTCGGCGCGCCCTTCATCCTGCCGGTGATCGTCGCCGTGCTCGGACTCGTCGCCGTCTTCGGGCGGACCGGACCCGTCGCATGGGTGGCCGGGGCCTTCGGCCTTGACCCGCCGTCGATCTACGGGGCGCATGGGGTGATCCTCGCGCATGTCTTCTTCAACATGCCGCTGGCGACGCGCCTGATCCTGCAAGGGTGGCAATCGATCCCCGGAGAGCGGCTGCGCCTCGCCGCCTCGCTGGGCTTTACCGCGCGGGACACGTTCCGCCTGCTGGAATGGCCGATGCTGCGGGCCACGGTGCCGGGGGTGGCGCTGGTGATCTTCCTGATTTGCACGACCTCCTTCGCTGTCGCGTTGGCGCTGGGAGGCGGCCCGCGGGCGACGACCGTAGAACTGGCGATCTACCAGGCCTTCCGCTTCGATTTCGACCTTGCCCGGGCCGCGACCCTTGGCGGCGTGCAGCTTCTGCTCGGCGCCGTCGCGGCGCTGGCCGCGCTACGGCTCACGCTTCCATCGGGATTCGGCGCGGGGCAGGACCGGGTGGTGCCGCGCTGGGATTCGCAGGCGCCGGCGCTCCGGCTCCAGGACGGTGTGGCGATCGCGCTGGCCTGCCTGTTCCTGCTGCTGCCGATGGTCCTCGTCCTGACGGAGGGTGCGGCTTACGTCCCGTCGTTGCCCGGCTCGGTCTGGGCCGCCGCCGCGCGGTCGCTCGCCATCGCGCTCGGCGCGGCGGTGCTGACGGTCGCCCTGGCGCTGGCCATGGCGGTGGCCGCGCTGCGGGCGCCCTGGGTCGAGGTTGCGGGGACGCTCGCCATCGCCGCCTCGCCGCTGGTGCTGGGAACGGGGCTCTACGTGATCCTGCTGCCGGTGACGAACCCGATCGCGCTGGCGCTGCCGGTGACGCTGTTCGTGAACGTTCTGCTCGCCCTGCCCTTCGCGCTGCGCGCGCTGATCCCTGCCGTGCGGGAGTTGCACGCGGATTACGGGCGGCTTTCGGCCTCGCTTGGCCTGACCGGCCTGACCTGGCTGCGCCGCGTCGGCCTGCCGCGGCTGCGCCGTCCGGCGGGCTTCGCCGCAGGGCTGACGGCGGCGCTGGCGGCGGGGGACCTCGGGGTGATCGCGCTGTTCGCGACACCGGATCAGGCGACGCTGCCGCTGATGCTCTACCAGCTTATGGGCGCCTATCGCATGGAAGAGGCGAAGGCCGCCGCGCTGCTGCTGGTGGCGCTCAGCCTCGGGCTGTTCTGGCTGTTCGAGAGAGGGTCGCGCGATGCTTGAGCTGGAAGGGCTGGAGATCGTGCAGGGCAGCTTCCGCCTGACGGCGGACGCGACGCTGCCCGAGGGCGGGATCACCGCGCTCATGGGGGCGAGCGGGTCGGGCAAGTCGACGCTGCTGGCCGCCATCGCCGGGTTCCTCGCCCCTGCGCGCGGCCGCATCCGGATCGGCGGAGAGGACGTGACCGACCTTGCCCCCGGCGACAGGCCGCTGTCGATGCTGTTCCAGGACAACAACCTCTTCCCGCACCTGACAGTCGCGCAGAATGTCGGGCTCGGCCTGCGGCCCGACCTGCGGCTGTCGGCCGAGCAGAAGGCCGCGCGCGCCGAGGTTCTCGCCCGCGTCGGGCTGGACGGGCTGGAGGAACGCCGCCCGCGCGACCTGTCGGGCGGCCAGCAAAGCCGCGCGGCTCTCGCCCGCGCCTTGCTGCGGGGGCGTCCGTGGCTGCTGCTCGATGAGCCGTTCTCGGCCCTTGGCCCCGCCCTGCGGACCGACATGCTGGAATTGCTGCGCGAGACAGCCGAGGCCGAGTCTCTGTCGGTGCTGATGGTGACCCACGATCCGCTTGATGCGCGCCGGGTCGCGGACCGGACCTGCCTCATCGCCGACGGGACGCTGCTGCCCCCCGCGCCGACCGAGGCGCTGTTCGCCGATCCGCCGCAGGCGCTGCGCGACTATCTAGGCGAATGACGGATTGCGCCGCAGAACCGACGCGTTCAGCGCCCCCGCGACCGTGACCCAGACGAGGTAGGGCACCATCAGGAGCGCCGAGAGCCGGTCGAGCGGCCAGGCCGACCAGATTAGCCCGGCGACAGCGACCCAGAGGAACAGCATCACGACGAAGGCCGCGCGCATCTTCTGCAGGCCGAAGAAGACCGGCGTCCACAGCGCGTTGAAGGCGATCTGCATCGCCCAGAAGGCCATTGCGTATTCCGACCCCGGCAGCGGCGCGAGCCGCGCGCCGACGAAGGCCAGCGCGAGGTAGAGCGTCGTCCAGACCACCGGGAAGACCCAGTCGGGCGGCGTCCAGGTCGGCTTGTCGAGCCGCTCGTACCAGTCGCCCGGCGGGAACATGGCGCCGGTCGCCCCGGCGCCGCCGGTGGCAAGGAGGAAGATGGCGAAGAGGATCCAGTCCATGCGCGGTCAGCTAGCGCGCGCGCGGGTTCGGTCCATGCCGCGATCGTTCGCGGCGAGCTGGGCGAAGACGTCGAGCACCTCCTCGCTCCAGCCGCCCTGGACCGGGCGCGGATCGCTGGCCGCAGAAACGAGGAAGGCGACCTCGTCCAGCGGGCGCGCGTGCAGCACCGCCGAGCGCGGGACCAGCGAGACCAGCCCCGCCTGCACCACCGCCCGGCCCAGCCAGCCCAGCTTCTGCCGACCGCTCGTGTGGGCACGGCGCGTGACGCTGTCGAACCCGGCGCGACGGACCTCTCCGCCGATGCCGTCATAGACGAAGCGCGCCGCCAGGATGCCGGGCCGCGCCGCGAGCGGCAGCGCCCGGACCCCGGCCTCGGAGCGATGGTAGAGCCTCTGCGCCTCGGCCAGCAGGCGGCGGGTCATGTCGCGCACCGCCGTGGTGGCCTGCGGGTCGGCGAGAAAGACGGCCGGGTCCAGCCCCGCCGCGTCGCACCATTCGGTCGGCAGGTAGAGCCGCCCGGCCCGCGCATCCTCACCCACGTCGCGGGCGATGTTGGTCAGCTGCATCGCGACGCCCAGGTCGCAGGCGCGGGCGAGGGCGTCCGCGTCGCGCACCCGCATCAGCACGCACATCATCGCGCCCACGGCCGAGGCGACGCGAGCCGAATAGCCGCGCAGCGCGCTCAGGTCGGGATAGGTCCGGCCCTGCGCGTCCCAGGCGAGCCCCTCCAGCAGGGCTTCGGGCAGGGCGCGGGGCATGTCGAAGGCTTCGATCACGCGGGTGAAGGCGCGGTCGGCGGGCGCGCCGAAGGGGCGGCCGGCATAGGAGGCGTCCAGCCGGTCGCGCAGGCGAAGGACGGCGGCGGCCTTGTCGGCGACCTCGTCGACCGAGTCGTCGGCCAGCCGACAGAAGGCATAGAGCGCCAGCGCCGGGTCGCGCACCGCGCCGGGCAGGAGGCGCGAGGCCGCGTGGAACGAATGCGAGCCGGTGCGGATCGCCTCGCGGCAATGGTCCATGTCGGCGCGCGCGCTCATTCGGCGGCCTGCGCCAGCGGCGCCCCCCAGGCGGCGGCGCCGCGCGCGGGCGGCACGACCTGCTCCAGCACCTCGGCCGAGGCGACGACGCCCGGCAGCCCCGCGCCCGGATGCGTGCCCGCGCCGACGAGGAACAGGCCCGGCGCCTCTTCCGAGACGTTGTGGGGCCGGAACCAGGCCGATTGCAGGATCCGCGGCTCGATCGAGAAGCCGCAGCCGTGGGGCGACAGGTAGCGGTCGCGGAAGTCCTGCGGGGTCAGGCACATGCTGGCGGTGACGCGGGTGCCGAGGCCCGGCATCACCTCGCGCTCCAGCACGGCCTGGACCTTGGCGCGATAGTTCTCGGCCTCGCGCACCCAGTTGACGGGGTCGCGGTGGCCCAGATGCGGCACCGGCGAGAGGGCATAGAACGTGTCGTCCCCCGGCGGCGCGACGCTCGGGTCCGTGACCGAGGGGCGGTGGACGTAGAGGCTCATGTCCTCGGCCAGATGCCCGCGCCGGAACACGTCGCGCAGCAGCCCCTCATAGCGGGGGCCCGACAGGATCGTGTGATGGCCCAGGTCGGGCCACATGTCGCGCGTGCCGCGGGTGCCGAAGTACCAGACGAACAGCCCCATAGACCAGCGCGCCCGGCCCAGCTTGCGGTCGGTCCAGCGGAGCCTCGGGCGCTTGCCCAGCATCCGCGCGTAGGTGTACCCCGCATCGGCGTTGGAGACGACGATGTCGGCGGCGATCCGCTCTCCGTCGCCCAGCCGGACGCCCGCGACCACGCCGCGCGCGTCCTGCAGGACGGTCTCGACCTGGGTGCGCAGCCGGACCTCTCCGCCCTGGGCATGGATCACGTCGACCATCGCCTGCGCGATCGCGCCGACCCCGCCCATGGCGTAATGCACGCCGTGCGTCTTCTCCAGATGGCTGACCAGCGCATACATCGAGGTCACCCGCGCCGGATCGCCGCCGATGAAGAGCGGGTGGAACGACAGCGCCATGCGCAGCCGCTCGTCCTTCACCCGCGACCGGGCCAGCGACAGGATCGACCGGTCGGCGCGCAGCATCGCGAATCGGGGCAGCACCTTCGCCGTCTCGGCGAAGCGGTGCATCGGCTTCGTCAGCAGGCCCTCGTAGCCGACGACATAGCGCTTGGCCGCGTCGTCGAGAAAGCGCCGCCAGCCGGCGACGTCGCCGGGCGAGAGACGTCGGATCTCGGCTTCCATATCCGCGTCGTCCGCGCGCGCGGCGAGGTGGGAGCCGTCGGGCCAGCGGATCGTGTAGAACGGGTCGAGCGGGATCAGATCGACCACCGAGTCGAAATCCTGCCCGCAATCGGCGAAGAGCTTCCGGAACACCTGCGGCGCCGTCACGATCGTCGGGCCGAGATCGAAGCGGTGGCCGCCGGAGTGGATCGCCGAGGCGCGCCCGCCCGGCATGTCGAGCCGGTCGAGCACCGTTACCCGCCAGCCCTTCGCGCCAAGCCGCATGGCGGCGGCCAGGCCGCCCAGCCCGGCCCCGATCACGACGGCATGGGAACGGGTCTCGGGCTCGAAGGAAGTGTGACGTGTCATGCGGTCGCGACTACCTCGGATGACTTGGCAGGAGTGTCTAATTGAGTTTACAGTGATCTTGTAACACACGACAAGCCCCCTGTGGCAACCCATTCCGTCGAGGACCGGACCATTCAGACCGTGACCCTAAGCCTCTTCCGGTTCGGCCCGATCCCGGCCCGGATCTGGGCCTTCGCGCAGATGGGGTTCGCACGCCTCGCGATGCGGCGCCTCCCCGAACTCAGCTTCTGGAAGCTTCTCGGGTCGGGCATGGGCGAGGGCTTCACGCCGATCCCGAACACCGCGGTCTATGCGATCCTCTGCGTCTGGTCGGATGAGGCGGCCGCGGCGCGCGGGCTGCGCGCGCCCGTCTTCGACCGCTATGCCCGCCATGCCGTCGAGATCTGCACCCTGACGCTCCACCCGTTGACGTCGCGGGGCCGCTGGTCCGGCGTCTCGCCCTTCCGCCCGCTGAGCGAGCGGCCAGGTCCCGGCCCGCTGGCCGCGCTGACCCGCGCGACGGTGCGGCCCGGGAACCTGCTGCGCTTCTGGCGCCGGGTCCCCGACATCTCCCGCCGGATCGGCGACAACACCGACGTCCTTCTCAAGATCGGCGTGGGCGAGGTGCCGTTCCTGCATCAGGTCACCTTCTCGATCTGGCCGGACGCCGCGTCCATGGCCCGATTCGCCCGGACCTCCGGCCCGCATGCCGCCGCCATCGAGGCGGTACGCGCGGGCGACTGGTTCGCCGAGGAACTCTATGCCCGTTTCGCCGTCGCCGATGCCCATGGCGTCTGGCAGGGCCGCCCAGCCGCCGAGGTGCTTTCATGACCGCATTCCCCTTCACCGCCATCGTCGGCCAGGACGAGATGAAGACCGCGATGATCCTGACGGCGGTCGACCCCGGCATCGGCGGCGTGCTCGTCTTCGGCGACCGGGGGACCGGCAAATCGACGGCCGTCCGCGCGCTGTCGGCCCTGCTTCCGCCGCTGGAGATGGTCTCGGGCTGCCCGGTCAACTCGGCCCGCAAGGCCGACGTGCCCGACTGGGCCGGCCCCGTCGGCGAGACGATCACCCGGCCCACACCGGTCGTCGACCTGCCGCTCGGCGTGACCGAGGACCGGGTGACCGGCGCGCTCGACATCGAGCGGGCGCTGACCCGCGGCGAGAAGGCCTTCGAGCCGGGGCTGCTGGCCCGCGCCAATCGCGGCTATCTCTATATCGACGAGATCAACCTGCTCGAGGATCACATCGTCGACCTGCTGCTCGACGTGGCGCAGTCGGGCGAGAACGTGGTCGAACGCGAGGGGCTGTCGATCCGGCACCCCGCGCGCTTCGTGCTGGTCGGCTCCGGCAACCCGGAGGAAGGGGAGCTGCGGCCTCAGCTTCTCGACCGCTTCGGACTGTCGGTCGAGGTGACCTCCCCCGCCACTGTCGCGGAGCGGGTCGCCGTCCTGCGCCGGCGCGACGCCTTCGACCGCGACCGCGCCGCCTTCGCCGCCGCACAGGCCGCCGAGGAGGAGGCGCTGCGCGACCGGATCGTCGCCGCGCGCGCCGCCCTGCCGAGGACCGCAGCCCCCGAGGGGCTGCTCGTGGATTGCGCGACGCTGTGCCTCGCCCTCGGCGCGGACGGGCTGCGCGGAGAGCTGACGCTGCTGCGCGCCGCCCGCGCGCTGGCCGCCTTCGAGGGCGGGACGCCCTCGCGCGAGCAGCTGGTCCGTGTCGCGCCGATGGCGCTGCGCCACCGCCTGCGCCGCGACCCGCTGGACGAGGCGGGCAGCACGGCCCGCATAAGCCGCGCCCTGGCCGAGGCATTCCCGGAGGAGGTCCCGGCGTGACCGACCGCTGGGCCGTCGCGGTCCGCGCCGCCCATTGCCTCGCCCGCGACCCGCTGGGCCTGGGCGGGCTGCATCTGCGGGCGCGGGCGGGCGATGCGCGCGACCGGCTGATGCGCCTCCTGCGGGACTTCCTGCCGGACGCGGCCCGGCTGCACCCGGAGATGGGGGACGAGGCGCTGTTCGGCGGGCTCGACCTGTCCGAGACGCTGCGCACCGGCCGCGCGGTGCGGCGCGGCGGGCTGCTCGCTCGCGCCGAGACGCTGATCCTGCCCATGGCCGAGCGCGCCCGTCCGGCGCTGGCCGCGCGGCTGGGGCAGGCGCTCGACGGCGGAGCGCACGCGCTGATCGCCCTCGACGAGGGTGCGGAGCCCGAGGAACGGCTCGCCCCGGCGCTGGCCGACCGGCTGGCCGTCACGCTCGATCTCGAGGGGCTGCGTGCGGGCGACATGCCCGCTCTCGCGCCGCTGGAGGGTCCTGCCGCCGAGGACCCCGAGGACCGGCTCGCCGCGCTGTCGGTGGCGCTGGGCATCGCGTCGCTGCGCCGTGCCGGCCTCGCCCTGCGCCTCGCCCGAACCTCGGCGCTGATCGACGGGCGCGATGCGCCGTCGGAGGCCGACCTCGCCTTCGCCGTCACCTGCGCGCTGGCTCCGCACGCGACGCAACTCCCGGCCCCGCCCGCAGAAGAAGGCGCCGAGGACGAGCCCGCCCCGGACGAAGTCCCCGACCCATCGCCGCGGCAGGAGGCCCTGCCCGATGGCGACCTGCTGCTGGAGGCGGCGCTGGCCAGCCTGCCCCCCGATCTTCTGGAACGGCTCGCCTCCGGACCGGTCCCGCGCGCGTCCGGCATGGGCGCCGGGGCCGCGCGCAAGGGCAACCGGCGCGGGCGGCCCCTGCCGCCGCGGCCCGGCCGGCCCGACGGGCGCGCGCGGATCGACCTCGTCGCCACGCTGCGCGCGGCGGCCCCCTGGCAGAGCCTGCGGGGCGGCGGACCGGGCCATCCGGTGCAGGTCCGCGCGCAGGACATCCGGCTCAGACGCTACGAGACCCGGTCGGACCGGTTGGTGATCTTTGCTGTCGACGCCTCCGGCTCCGCCGCCTTCGCGCGGCTGGCGGAGGTGAAGGGCGCGGTCGAACTGCTGCTCGGGCAGGCCTATGCGCGGCGCGACCATGTCGCGCTGGTCTCGTTCCGCGGCACGGGGGCGGAGCTTCTGCTGCCTCCCACGCGGTCCCTGCTTCGCACCCGGAAGGAGCTGTCGGGCCTGCCCGGCGGCGGCGGGACGCCGCTGGCCGCGGGCCTGCGCGCCGCGCTGGAGCAGGCGGTGCAGGCCCGCGGGCGCGGCATGGACCCGGCGGTGGTGCTGCTGACCGACGGACGGCCGAACGTCGCCCTGTCCGGCGACGCGGATCGCGCCGCGGCCATCGGCGACGCGACGGCCATGGCCCGCGCGCTGCGCGTCTCCGGCGTCACCGCGCTGGTCATCGATGCGGGCAACCGCCCGAGCCCCGCGCTGCGCGACCTCGCCTCCGAGATGGGCGCGCGCTGCCTGCCCCTGCCCCGCGCCGACGCGGCGCGCCTCGAACGGTCGGTCGCGGACGCCCTGGGATGATCCCCGCCGACTGGCCTTTTGCCGAGCATGGCCGCATCGTCGAGAGCCGCCCGCATCGCTGGCACGTCCAGCAGGTCGGGAACGGCCCCGAGGTCCTGCTGCTGCACGGCGCGGGGGCCGCGACCCATTCCTGGGCCGGACTCGTCCCCAGGCTGGCGGAGCGGCTGCGGCTGACGATGATCGACCTGCCGGGCCACGGCTTCACCCGGATGGGGACGCGCGCGCGCTCCGGTCTCGATCCGATGGCCGAGGACGTCGCGTCGCTTCTGCGCACCCTCGGGGTCGAGCCCGCCGCCTATGTCGGCCATTCCGCCGGCGCTGCGCTGGCGCTGCGCCTGTCGCTCGATGCCGGGCGGCAGCGCCCGGTCGCGGCGATCAACGGGGCGTTCCAGATGTTCGACGGGATCGCGGGGTTCCTGTTCCCGCTCATGGCGAAGGCGCTGTCGCTCAGCCCGCTCACGGTGCCACTGTTCACCCTGGGCTCGACGCCCTCGCGGACGCGGCGCCTGCTGGAGGGGACGGGCAGCCAGGTCGATCCGCTCACCCTGAGCCGCTACCACCGGCTCGTCTCGGACCAGAAGCACGTCGCGGGCGCGCTCGCCATGATGGCCAACTGGTCGCTGGACGGCCTGCTGCGCGACGCGCCGGAGCATCACGCGCCTGTCCTGCTGCTGGCCGGGGGCCGGGACCGGACGGTCCCGGTGGCCGTCAGCCGTGACATGGCGCGGCGCCTGCCCGACGCCCGGATGGTCGTCGAGACCGACCTCGGCCACCTGCTGCACGAAGAGGCCCCCGACCTTGCGGCGGGGGCCCTGCTGTCGTTCCTTGAGGAGTCGGGCGTGATCGCCCGCGGCGCTTAGGAGCCGCTGTCCTCTGCCTGCTCGCCGAACTGGGCGAGGAAGGCATACAGGTTCACGGCGTCCTCTTCGTTGCGGACACGGTAGGTCATCTTGCCCCGGCCGCTCTCACCGGTGAATTCCTGCAGATGGCCGGTGGGGTCCTGGACGTAGCTGGCGAAGGTCGCCTCGTCGTAGACCATGCCCATCTCGCCCGCCGTGACCATCAGGTCGGAATAGCGGAAATCCTCGACCGTGCCGGCGGTGCGGCCGGCGACGCCCCAGAGGTTCGGGCCGGTCTTGGCGGCGCGGCCGGCCAGGATCTCTCCATCGGGGCTCTCGACGACATGGCAGGACTGGCACTGGCGGAACGCGCTCTCGCCGGCGGAGACATCGCCGGTGGCGGTCAGGTCGACCTCGGCGGTGTGGCTGTCGGCGAGGGCGGGGCCCGCCGCCAGCACGGCAGCGAGGATCGTGAGCTTGCGGATCATGGTGTGACGTCTCCCTAGAGTCTCGTTCCGGAACCGAACCTAGATCGGCAGGCTCTGTCTTCCAATAGCAATGGCGGTTTCTATCAGGCCGTCTTCCTCGCGATCGCGCATTGCTTCCACAGCACCTTCAGCGCCATGACCAGATGATCGATATCGGCGTCGGTATGCCGCGGGCCGGGGGTAAAGCGCAGTCGCTCCGTCCCCTTCGGCACGGTCGGGTAGTTGATCGGCTGCACGTAGATCCCGAACTCGTCCATCAGGTAGTCCGACAGCATCCGTGTCTTGACCGGATCCTTCACCATCACCGGGATGATGTGCGACGGATTGTGCTCGTGCGGGATGCCTTCGGCGTCGAGCCGGGCGCGCAACCGCTCCACCTGGCGGCGCTGCAGCGCGCGCTCGGTCTGGCTGACCTTCAGGTGGCGGATGGAGGTCGTGGCCGCGGCGGCCACGGCGGGCGGGAGTGCGGTGGTGAAGATGAACCCGCTGGCGAAGCTGCGGATGAAGTCGCAGAGTGCGGCGGAGCCGGTGATGTAGCCGCCCATCACTCCGAACGCCTTGCCCAGCGTGCCCTCGATCAGGGTGACGCGGTCCATCAGCCCCTCCTGCTCGGCGACGCCGCCGCCGCGCGGGCCATACATGCCGACGGCATGGACTTCGTCGAGATAGGTCATGGCGCCATGCTTCTCGGCGACCTCCACGATCTCGCGGATGGGGGCGATGTCGCCGTCCATCGAGTAGACGCTTTCGAAGGCGACGATCCTGGTCGCGTTGGCGGGCAGCGCGGCGAGCTTGCGGTCGAGGTCCTCAGGGTCGTTGTGCTTCCAGATGACCTTCTGCGCGCGGCTGTGACGGATGCCCTCGATCATCGAGGCGTGGTTGAGGCTGTCCGACAGGATCACCGCGTTCGGCAGACGCGCGCCCAGCGTGCTGAGCGCGGCCCAGTTCGAGACGTATCCGCTGGTGAAGACCAGCGCGGCGTCCTTGCCGTGGAGGTCGGCCAGCTCCTGCTCCAGCTCCAGATGCTGGTGCTGGGTGCCGCTGATGTTGCGCGTGCCGCCGGCGCCGGTGCCGCATTCCATCGCCGTCCGGGCCATCGCCGCGACCACGTCCGGGTGCTGCCCCATGCCGAGGTAATCGTTGGAACACCAAACCGTCACGTCGCGCACACCGCCGTCATGGTGGTTCTTGGCGCGCGGGTGCTGACCGCATTTGCGGGTCAGGTCGGCAAAGTAGCGGTAGTTGCCCTCGGCCTTGAGTGCATCGAGCTGTGCCTCGAACAGTTTATCGAACGGCATCGGGCCCCTCCTCCAGTAAGACTTCTTTCTTGGGCAGCATCCACCGCCACAATTTCTCGTCGGGCAACCGGACCACCATGAACCAGTGTTCCAGTAGCGCGAGCGCGCACATCGTCGCGAGCAGGGAAAACCCCACCCGCGCCGCATCCATGTCCGCCATGACCACGCGCTCGAGCAGGCAGGCCACCGCGAAGGACAGGGCCGTGACCGAGGTCGGGAACAGCCAGTTGATCCGCGCTTCGCGGAAATGGCTGGGCAGATGGGTCAGCGCGCGGGGGATGAACTCCGTGTTCACCTTGCGCACGCCGAGATAGAGGTTGAGCTTCGCGCTGATCCTCGCCGCGTAGAGGATCGCGAAGGTCCAGAGGCCGACCTTGTTGGCCGCGCCCTGGCCCGTCAGCGCCATGGCGATCAGCGCAGCGGTCAGGGTCATCTCGTGATAGGCCACCGTGCCCCAGGCACGGATGAACCGCTCCCATTCCGGGACGCCGGGCTTGGCGGCCAGCCGCGAGGGTCCGGTGACCACGCCGGTCAGGAAGGCCAGCTCCAGCCAGCCCCAGACGGCGAGGGCGGCGAAGAAGGCGCCGTAGGCGGCCGCGACGCTGGTCGCCTCCAGCGTCAGCCAGAAGACCGCCGCGCCGGCCAGCCCCAGGGGCAGCGTCGCGAGCACGGCCGCCACGTCCCGCCCCGCCCGGTCCGCGCGGCGCACGACCACCAGGATCGCCCCGGTGGAGGCCCACCAGGCGAACAGGGCGACCAGCGCCGCGATCCAGGGCGAGGCGAGGGTCATCAGTAGGCGGGCTCCAGCCGGGTCTTCGCAGGCACGTCGTGCCGGATCGCCGGAATGGTGTAGAGCGAGACGAAAGCCGCAGCGGCGCGGGCGGAGGCCGTGGCCTTGCCGACCAGTCGCGCGAGCCCGGTCTTCTTTTCGGCCTTCGCCAGATCCACGTTGGCGCGGTTGAGCCGCTCCAGCGTGGGCTGCCAGCGCGGATGCTCGATGTCGAGCGTGATCGGAAAGACCTGGCGGCTGATCTCGGATGTCTTGGTGAAGACCGAATGGGCGTACCAGTCCGGATCGACGCCGAGCGCCTTGTGGAACTCGGGCCGCTGGTGGTCGCGCACATACATCGTGCCGTAGACCGCCGTCAGGAAGAACTTGATCCACCAGACGTTGACGCCGGAGGTCAGCTTCGGGTCGGTCTTCATCAGCAGGGCGAAGGCTTCGCCGTGGCTGAACTCGTCGTTGCACCACTCCCGGAACCACTTGAAGATCGGGTGGAAGCGGTGCTCCGGATGCTGCTCCAGATGGCGGAAGATGGTGATGTAGCGGGCGTAACCGATCTTCTCCGACAGGTAGGTCGCGTAGTAGATGAACTTCGGCCGGAAGTAGGTGTACTTCTTCTTCTGCGTCAGGAAGCCGAGGTTCACCGCGATCCCCGCCTCGCGCAGCGCATCGTTGATGAAGCCCGCGTGCCGCGCCTCGTCCCGCGCCATCAGCTGGAACAGCGTGGTGATGTCGCTGTTGGAGCCCCGGCGCTTCATCTCTTTATACAGGACGCAGCCCGAGAACTCGGCCGTGCAGGACGAGATCAGGAAGTCGATGAATTCCTTCTTCAGGGCGGGGTCCATCCCGTCCCAGTCGACCTTGTCCCAGTCCTCGTTCTTCTTGAAATGGCCCCGGTTCGGGTCGGCCTTCATCTGCGCGATAAGCTGATCCCAGTCCTTGCGGACGGGGGTCACGTCGATCGCGTCCATCTCGTCGAAATCGGTGGTGTAGAAGCGCGGCGTCAGCAGCGTGTTCGACATGGCGACCTGCGTCGCCGTCTCGCTGTCGATGACCGCGTTCTGGTTGTCGGCGCCGAGCGCTTCCTCGACGGTGCGGGCATCGGCGGAATGCTTGAGCGGGGCGTTCATGACAGCGCCTCCCCGCTGAAGGAGAATTCGCAAAGCTCCATGAATTCGAAATCGCCGGTGGCGCGGGTCCACATCCGCTCCAGCCCCGAGGCGCGGGTGATGATCGCGGTGCGGTGCTCCTCGATGCATTCGCCGTAGGGCGCCATGATCTCGGCCCCCTGCACCTCGACCGCGTCGCCCGGATGGACCACGGCGCCGTTGTCGAAGCGGACATGCGCCGACAGCTCCTCGAAGCGATGCGACACCGTGACGGTGCAGGGTGCCTCCTCGCGTGTTCTCGTCAGAAATCCCATGGGTCGTTCCTCCCGATTTCAGTTCAGCAGTCTGGCGAAGGTGTCTGCGTTCTTCGCCCCGAATCCGACCAGCTCCGCGCGCCACCCGGTCACGTCGTCGCGCAGGCTGAGTTGGCCGTTCTCGTAGAGCACCAGGCGGATCGGCCGCACCTGGGTCTCCCCTCTCCTCTTGCGCTCGAATGCGAGGACACGTTCCACGCCGGCGACGAAGCCGCCTTGACTCGGATCAAGGTCGGCGATCACGGAGCCGTTGACGTCGAGCACGCGGGCCGCGCCCGAGACGCCGTCGGCGTCCAGATAGATCAGCCGCTGCTTCACGACCGCGACCTCGCCGTCGAGCGCCGGCATCGCCTCGAGCGGGCGGTCGGTGAAGCTGGCATAGGCGGTGATGAGCAGCGCCGAGACCACGAGCACGCCCATCGCGCGAACCAGCACGGTGGGGATCATCTCGCGGTCGCGGTGGCGGAGGCGGGCTTCGGGGGTCATGGGCCTTACTCCGCCGGAACCGCGAGGCCCGGGACAGGCCGCGCATCGCGTTCGATTACAGGGACCGTCCGGGCGGCGCCCGCCGCCTCGGCGATCAGCCGCGCGACCTTCGCCGCCTCGGGGATGCAGCGCAGGGCGGGCTGGGTGCGCGCGAAACGCCAGGGCCGGGCGTGCGGCCAGAGCAGCAGGTAGCTGAACCGCGTCTCGCCCAGCGTGCGCAGCGCGATCGTCCCGGTCCCGTCCGAACGGGTCACGAGATCGGCAGAGCCGACCCACTTGTAGGGAAACTGCAGCGTCATCGTCAGCGCCGCGCCGATCCGCATGATCACGCGCCGGTCGGTCACGGTGTAGACCGTGGCCCGGGCCTGCGCCCAGGCGATGGCGCCGAGCAGGGCGCAGCAACCCGCGCCCAGCACGAGGTAGAAGGAGGACTCGGCCGCAGCCCGACCCCATGACATCCCTGCCGCCAGCACCACCGTGTTCCAGGCGAAGAACAGCGCGAAGTAGCCCGCCACCCAGCGCAGGCGCAGCGCGTCGCGCGCCAGCGCCCGGGCCGAGGGGGCGCCCTGCCACAGGATGCGTTCGCCCTCGGGCAGCATCTCCGGCAGGCCCCTGATGGGCTCCTGTTCGAAATCGTCATGGTCCATGGGCCGGTCCTCCCTCTCAGGTCTTCACAGCTGCGGCTCTTGCCGGTCGAGCGAGGCGTAGAGCTTGCCTCCGCCGACGAAGCCGCTGATCTTGTCTTCCTCCAGCAGGGTCACCTGCGTGGGGGACTTGGTCGCCGGGATCTGGGCGAAATGCGCCTTGTGGAGCGACTTCACCTCGACGTGGTTGCCGTGGATGCGGCACAGCTGCATCGGCACGAGGCGCTTGCCGGCCTCGGCCACGTCCACCTCGATGAAGCGGACGAACTGCTCCGGGACGTCGATCCACATGTCGCTGACCTCGCCCGCGATGAGGCCGTCGTCGCCCATCACCGGCAGGCCGCGCGGATCGGTGCCCGCGCTGACGCGAAAACCGTCCAGGCTTTCCATCGGCGCGATCTTGGGATGGCCGTGGCCGTCGAGCTCCGGCACGTCGCGGCGCGGCGCCCAGGAGGCGGGGCCGACGCCGTCCAGCATCGGGTTGCCGGTCGGCTCGAACGGGAAGCCGTTCGGCACGGCCGACTTGCGCATCGCGATCTCGCGGCCCTCAGGGTCCATGTCGGGCACGGTCACCTGCCCGCGGCCATGCGGCAGCAGGAAGGTCTTCTGCCCCGGCAGCGGGAACGGGCCCTGGTTAGGCGCCAGCGTGCCGTCGTCGTTCTCGAGCGGATAGCCCTCGCGCATGTTCTCGGTCTGCAGGTAGTAGATCAGCAGCGCGAAGAAGCCGTAGAACAGCCAGAGGCTGAGGCTCGCGAGGTCGAAGTTTCCGAAAAAGGCGTCCACCATCAGGGTGTCCTCCGGTTCATGTGGGGAAGTCGGCCAGTCCGATCCTGGCCTCCTTCTGGTCGGGTCTGTCTGTCTGTTCGGTGCGGCTCACCAGCGGGCCGAGCGCCGCGAGCGTGAGGAAGAGAAGGCCGATCTCCAGGTGGTAGACGACCGAGTAGCCGGTCGTGGCCGAGGCCAGCGCCTCACCCAGGGCGCCCGATGTCGCCAGCGCGTTGACGCCGTCGCGAATGCCGCCGCCCATCGCCGTGCTCAGCCCCTGCGCGGTCGCCTGCGCCGCGCCCCAAGCGCCCAGCGCGAGGCCCCGGCCGGCGAGGTCGGTCACCGGCAGGGTCATGGCCGTGGTCAGCGTCGCCACCGCGAAGAGCCCGCCGCCGAAGCCGATGCCGAGGCTCCCTGCGAAGAACAGCGGCGCCGAGCCGAGCGGGGCCGCGAAGATCACCGCCGAGAAGGCGGCGATCCCGGCCAGCACGCCGCGCGCCGCCATCCGCGTCGGGTTGAGCCCGGCCGACAGCCACCGCGCCGCCAGCGCGAAGGCCAGGATGGCGCCGGCCGCCCAGGACGCGGTCAGCAGCGTCGTCTTCGACACCGACAGGCCTAGGATCTCGCCGCCATAGGGCTCCAGCAGCACGTCCTGCATGTTGAAGGCCACGGTCCCGAGGAACACGGCGGCCAGCAATCGCCCGGCGGTGCCGCCGCGCGTCAGGTCGGCCCAGGCATCCTTGAAGGCGGGGGGCGGGGCGCTGCGCTCCTCCCGCGTGGTCGGGCGCAGGCTCTCCTGCTTCCAGAGCGCGACGACGTTCAGCGCCAGCGTGACGACGGCCGTGCCCTGCACGACGCGGATCAGCATCACGCCGTCGAAATCGCGCAGCAGCCAGCCGATCACGACGGACGAGACCAGCATCCCCGCCAGCAGCGCCACATAGAGGAAGGCCACGACACGCGGCCGCGTCTCGTCGTCGGCGCGGTCGGCGGCGAGCGCGAGCCCCGCGGTCTGCGTCATGTGCATCCCGAGGCCGGTCATCACGAAGGCGAGCCCCGCGGCGACCTCGCCCGCGAAGGGCGGGATGGCGATCTGGTCGTAGCCGCCGAGGATCAGCAGCGCGAAGGGCATGATGGCGAGGCCGCCGAACTGCCAGAGCGTGCCGAACCAGAGATAGGGGATACGCTTCCACCCGATGGCGGAGCGGTAGGTGTCGGACTTGAAGCCGAGCAGCGCGCGGAACGGCGCGACCAGCACCGGCAGCGCGATCATCGCGGCGACGAGGAAGGCGCCGAGCCCCAGTTCGACGATCATCACCCGGTTCAGCGTGCCGAGCAGCATCACCGCCGCCATGCCGACCGAGACCTGGAACAGCGACAGCCGCAGAAGCTGCCTGAGCGGCAGCGCCGCCGATCCGGCATCGCTGAAGGGCAGAGCCCGAAGCGCGATGTTCCGGAAGCCGCTCATGCACGCAGCTCCAGCGCGGTCGAGATGTAGAAGCCCGAGGTCACCCGCTCCAGCACGGTGCCGCCCAGTTCGGCCGCCAACCCGTCGACGTCCTGCGGCACCATCGCCGGGGAACGGTCGGCCCGGGGGAACGCCTTGCCCGCCCAGAACATCGCCTGAAGCAGCGCCGTGCGCGGCGCCAGGCTGGTCACGACCAACGGGCTGCGTGGGCGCAGCGCAGCCAGATGCGCCGTCAGCGCGCGCGGCGCGTAGTAGATCATCGAATCCTGCGCCACGACGGCGTCGAAGCGGCCCAGCTCGCCGTCGAACATGTCGCCCATCATGAACCGCACCCGGCCGCGCAGCGCCGGGTCCAGCCGCTCGCGCGCGACGGCCAGCATCGCCGGCGCCACGTCGACGGCCACGACCTCGGCGCCGCGCCTGGCCAGCGCCTCGGCCTTGGCGCCGGTGCCGCAGCCCGCATCCAGAACGCGCGCACCCGTCAGGTCCTCGGGCAGGCGCGACAGGATCGTCGCGCGCATCCGGTCGCGCCCGGCCCGCACCGTGGCGCGGATGCGAGAGACCTTCGCCTCGCCCGTCAGGTCGACCCATGCCCGGGCGGCGCGCTTGTCGAAATAAGTCTGCACCCGCGCCCGCGTCGCGTCGTAGGAACCGGGCAGTACGGCCGGGGCCATGGTGGTATCGGAGGCCATCAATCGAATCCCAGCAACTCGAAGATCTCGCGGTCTGGCAGAGGCGCGGGGGCCAGCCCCTCGGTCCCGTCCCAGAGCAGCTGGGCGAGGCGCACATATTCCGCGCGGCAGCGGACGATGTCCTCCTCGTCGTCCATCTCGAACAGGGTCTTCTTCTTGAGCCGCGACCGCCGGATCGCATCCACATCCGGCATGTGCGCGATGCGGTTGAAGCCGACCACGTCGCAGTAGCGGTCCACCTCGTTCGTCTCGCGCGAGCGGTTGGCGATGCAGCCCGCGAGACGCACCTTGTAGTTCTTGGCCTTGGCCTGCACCGCGGCGATGATCCGGTTCATGGCGTAGATGCTGTCGAAGTCGTTCGCCGTCACGATCAGCGCCCGGTCGGCATGCTGAAGTGGCGCCGCGAAGCCGCCGCAGACCACGTCGCCCAGCACGTCGAAGATCACGACGTCAGTGTCCTCCAGCATGTGATGCTGCTTCAGAAGCTTCACGGTCTGGCCCACGACATAGCCGCCGCAGCCGGTGCCCGCGGGCGGGCCGCCCGCCTCGACACATTTCACGCCGCCATAGCCTTCGACGACGAAATCCTCGGGCCGCAGCTCCTCGGCGTGGAAGTCGACGTCCTTCAGCGTGTCGATCACCGTCGATTGCAGCCGCCCGGTCAGGGTGAAAGTCGAGTCGTGCTTCGGGTCGCAGCCGATCTGCAGCACCCGCTTGCCGAGCTTTGAGAAGGCCGCCGAAAGGTTCGACGAGGTGGTGGACTTGCCGATGCCGCCCTTGCCGTAGACCGAGAAGACCTTGGCGCCCTCGATCTTCGCCGAAGCGTCCTGGTGCACCTGCACCGAGCCTTCGCCGTCCAGTCCGGTCAGGTCGGGGATATCCTTGGGCATGTCGTCTCCTATTCCGCCGCCACGCCGATGCCTTCAAGCCGGTCTTCCAGCTCGTCAGCGGCATCCTGCAGGGCGGCCAATGTGTCCGCGTCTGGCTGCCAGAACCGGCGGTCGCCCGCCTCCAGCAGCCGGTTGGCCATGCGCGCGCTGGCCTTCGGGTTCAGTTCGGCGAGGCGGCGGCGCATCGCCTCGTCCAGGACGAATGTCTCGGAAAGCCGGGCATAGACCCAGGGCTCCACCGCGCCGGTCGTCGCCGACCAGCCCAGCGTGTTCGTCACCTGCGCCTCTATCATCGACACGCCCTCGGCGCCGTGCTTGAGCAGCCCCTCGAACCAGCGGGGGTTCAGGCTGCGCGACCGCGTCTCCAACGCAACCTGGTCGGCCAGCGTGCGCACCTTGGCCGCGCCGGTGGTCTGGTCGCCGATATAGACCGGCGCCTCACAGCCCTTCGCGCGCTTTACCGCGCGGCTGATGCCACCCAGCGTGTCGAAATAGTGGTCGACGGTGGTCACCCCCAGCTCGACCGATTCGAGGTTCTGGTAGGCGAGGTCTACGTCGCCCAGCGCCGCCTGCATCACCTCGGCCTGCCGTGCGGCCTTGCCGTTGCGCCCGTAGGCAAAGGACTTCCGCGCCTCGAAGGCGTCGGCGAGGTCGCCCTCGTCCTCCCAGGCGCCGCTGTCGACCAGATGGTTGACGTTGGAGCCATAGGCGCCCTCGGCATTCGAGAAGACCCGCAGCGCCGCCGTCTCCAGGTCGCAACCGACCTTCGCGGCATAGGCGAGGGCATGGGCGCGAACGAAGTTCTGCGCCTCCGGTTCATCGGCCGTCGCGGCGAGCCACGCCGCCTCGGCCAGCAGGCGCGTCTGCAAGGGCAGCAGGTCGCGGAAGATACCCGAGAGGGTCATCACCACGTCGATCCGCGGGCGGCCCAGTTCCGGAAGCGGGATCAGCTCCGCCCCGGCCAGCCGCCCGTAATGGTCGAAGCGGGGCCGCGCGCCGAGCAGCGCCAGCGCCTGCGCGATCGGCACGCCGTCGGACTTGATGTTGTCCGAGCCCCAGAGGACCAGCGCGACCGAGCGCGGCACGGAGGCATGGGTCTCGATCAGCAGTTCCGCCTGCCGCACGCCGTCGGCCAGCGCATAGGCCGTTGGCATCCGGAACGGGTCGAAGGCGTGGATGTTGCGGCCCGCGGGCAGGACTTGCGGGGAGCGGATCAGGTCGCCCCCAGGCACCGGCGCGACGAAACGGCCCGAGAGCGCCCGCATCAGCCCGTCGAGCTCCGCCGAGCCTCGCAGCGCCGCCGCGGCGTCCGCGCGGGCGTCGTCGCTCAGGTGGCCCAGATAGGCCGCGATCTGCGCGTCGCTCAGCGCGCCGCCGACCACGTGCAGCCCCTCGGGGATCAGCGCGGCCTCGGTCTCCAGCAGCGTCAGCCACAGCGCGTCCGGGTCCGCCCCGTCCATGTCCACCGCCGCCGCCTGGTCCGCGATCAGCGCCGCGAGCACCCCGGAGCGGTCGCCCCCGCGCCAGCGGTCGACCGAATCCTTCAGCGCCTGCAACCCCTTGTAGAGCCCCGAAGCAAGCAGCGGCGGCGTCACATGCGTCACCGTCACCGCGTTGCTGCGCCGCTTGGCCAGCGTCGCCTCGGACGGGTTGTTGGAGGCATAGAGATAGACGTTCGGCATGTCGCCGATCAGCCGGTCGGGCCAGTCGCCGGGTCCCATCCCGGCCTGCCGCCCCGGCATGAACTCCAGCGCGCCGTGCATGCCGAAATGCAGCACCACATCGGCCGAGAAATCCCGCCGCAGCCAGCGGTAGAAGGCCCCGAAGGCATGGGTCGGCGCGAAGCCCTTCTCGAACAGGAGCCGCATGGGGTCGCCCTCGTAGCCGAAGGCGGGCTGAAGGCCGACGAAGACCTTGCCGAAGCGGGCGCCCAGCACGAAGACGCCGCGGCCGTCCGACTGCGCACGTCCCGGGGCGGGACCCCAGGCGGCTTCCGTCTCGGAGAGCCACGGGTCCTCGGCGACCAGCCGGTCGGCAGGGATGTGATCCACGACGTTCGCGTCCTGCCCGTACGCGGCGGCATTGCCTTCGAGAATGGCGCGGCGCAGCGCCTCGACGCTGTCGGGCAGGTCCACCTCATGCCCCTCGGCGGCCAGCCGGCGAAGCGTGTTGAGCAGGCTCTCCCAGACGGCGAGATACGCCGCGGAGCCGGAGCGGCCGGCGTTAGGAGGGAAGTTGAACAGGACGATGGCGACTCGGCGATCGGCCGCCCGCGACCGGCGCAGCGCGGCCAGGCGCGCGGCCTTGGTGACCAGTGCCTCGACCCGCTCCGGACAGGGAGCAAGCTCCCGCGTGCCCGTGCCCCGGCACATCCGGGCGCAGCCGGCGCAGCCGCCCTCGCCGTGGCGCCCGGCGAAGACCGTCGGGCAGGTCGCGCCGTCGATCTCGGGCAGCGCGATCAGCATGGTCGTCTCGACCGGCCCCAGCCCCTGCCGCGCCCCCGCCCATTGGCCCAGCGTCTGGAACTCCAGCGGATGGGCGGCGAGATAGGGCACGTCGAGCGCCTTCAGCACCTCCACCGCGGCGGGCGAGTCGTTGTAGGCGGGGCCGCCCACCAGGCTGAAGCCCGACAGGGAGACCAGCGCGTCGATGCGCCCGCCGTCGAAATAGGCGGCGACTGCCGGCCGCATGTCCAGCCCGCCGGCGAAGGCGGGCAGCACCCGAACGCCGCGCGCCTCGAAGGCGCGGATGACCGCGTCGTAATGCGCCGTATCCCCCGCCAGCACATAGGAGCGCATGAGCAGCAGGCCCACCGTCGGCCGTCCGTCCTTGCCGGGCAGTTCCGCGACCCCGGTCGCGATCCGCGCCGGCAGGTCGGGATGATAGAGGCCGACATCCGGATAGACGACCGGCGCCGCTGCCCGGGTCTCCCACCGGCCGTAGCGGCCGATCAGGTGCCGAAGCAGCCCCTCGAAATTGTCGTCGGATCCGCCCAGCCAGTACTGCATGCAGAGAAACCAGGCCCGCAGGTCCTGCGCCTTGCCGGGGATGTAGCGCAGAAGCTTCGGCAGCCGCCGCAGCATCTTCATCTGCTTCTCGCCGGACGATCCCGACGGCGCCTTCGTCCCGCGCAGCCGCTTGAGCAGCTCGACCGCCGCCGAGGAGGGCTGGGCCATGTCCAGATCGCCCATCCGCGTGGCCTTCACGATGGCGGGGTCCGAGACCATGCCGACCACCGCGTCGCAGGCGCCGCGACGTGCCAGCACGTTGGGAAGGATGGCGCGGACATGCTCGTCGATGAAGATCAGGCCGCAGACGAGGATGTCCGCCGTGTCGACGGCGGCGCGCGCCGCCTCCAGCGCGCCGGGCGTCTCGGACCACGAGGCGGCGGCGTGGACCTCGACCGTCAGGCCCGGAAACTCCGCAGCCATGCGCAGGGCGACCCGCTCCACGGGGCCGGCCGCATGGGCGTCCATCGTCACGATGACGATGCGGTACGGAAGGGGACCGTCACCGCGCATAATGGGCCTTCGCCTCATAGAGGGTGTCGACGGTGATCTCGGCCACGCCGCGCTCGGCGGCGAAACTCTCGGTATTGCGCCGCGCCTTCCCGCGCACGAAGAAGGGGATCTTTCGCAACTCGCGTTCGGCGGCGGCGGCCCAGACAGGCTCCGCATCCTTCCTGTGGCCGGAAATACTCCGGGGGGAGTCCGCCTCCGGCGGATGGGGGGCAGAGCCCCCCTCCCCCGCGGCCACGGGCGCGTGGCCGCCATGATGGGACGGGCCGGCGGCATCCGAGAACTCGAAATCCTCGCGGAACATCGTCAGCAGATGCTCCTCCAGCCCCATGACGAGGGGGTGCACCCAGGTGTCGAACAGCACGTTCGCGCCCTCGACCCCCATCTGCGGCGAATGGCGCGCGGGGAAGTCCTGGACATGCACGGGGGCGGAGATCACGGCGCAGGGGATGCCGAGGCGCTTGCCGATATGCCGCTCCATCTGCGTGCCGAGGATCATCTCC
Source organism: Jannaschia formosa (assembly GCF_003340555.1). GTDB lineage: Bacteria > Pseudomonadota > Alphaproteobacteria > Rhodobacterales > Rhodobacteraceae > Jannaschia > Jannaschia formosa. Next base: position 161,260 of record NZ_QPLJ01000003.1, read on the forward strand.
GGCGCGGCGGCGGCGATGGCCCGCTCGACCTCCAGGTAGTCGTCGGTGACGGTCGCCTCGACGCCCATCTCCTTCGCCAGCGCCCGAAGGGGCCGCGCGAATTCGCGGTTGTAGCAGCCCAGCCCGCAGACCTCGAAGCCCATCTCGTCGCGGGCCACCCTCGCGGCGGCCATGGCGTGGGTCGCGTCGCCGAAGACGAAGACGCGCTTGCCGGTCAGGTAGGTGCTGTCGACCGACGCGCTCCACCAGGGTTGGCGCAGGTCGCCGGTGTCGAGCCGCGGGGCGATGCCGGCCAGCCCGGCGACTTCCTCGACGAAGGCGCGGGTGGCGCGGGTGCCGATGGGGATCGTCTTCGTGAAGGGCTGCCCGTGCTCCCGCTCCAGCCAGCGGGCGGCGGTCTCGGCATGCTCGGGGTAGAGGACCACGTTGAAATGCGCGGCACCCAGCCGGGCCAGATCCGAGGGCCGCGATCCCATCGGCGCCACGACGTTGACGGCGATGCCCATCGCGTCGAGCAGCTTCGTCACCTCGACCACGTCGTCGCGGTGGCGGAAGCCGAGTCCGGTCGGGCCGAGGATGTTGCAGCTCACCTCGGGCGTGCGGCCGCAGGGCTGCGCCAGGGTCCGGGCGAGCTGATAGAAGGTCTCGTCGGTGCCGAACAGCTCCTTGCGTGAATAGCTCGGCAGTTCCAGCGCGATGACCGGAACCGGCAGCCCCAGCCGCTCGGCAAGGCCGCCCGGGTCGTCCTGGATCAGCTCGGCGGTGCAGGAGGCCCCCACGATCAGCGCCTCGGGCCGGAAGCGGTCGTAGGCGGCAAGACAGGCGTCGCGGAACAGGGTCGCCGTATCCGCCCCCAGGTCCCGGGCCTGGAAGGTGGTGTAGGTGACGGGCGGGCGCTTGCCGCGCCGCTCGATCATGGTGAAGAGCAGGTCGGCATAGGTATCGCCCTGCGGCGCGTGGAGCACGTAGTGCAGCCCCTCCATGCCCGTGGCGACGCGCATCGCGCCGACATGGGGCGGGCCCTCATATGTCCAGACGGTCAGCTTCATGGCGCGCGCCGGGGCTCTGCCCCGGACCCCGGAGTATTTCCGGCCACAGGAAGCGAAAAAGAGCCGGCGAGGATCGCCTTCCGGCGCAGCGGCCGGGCGAAGAGTGCAGCGAGATCGCCCGCCTGTTCGTAGAAATGGACCGGCGTGAAGACGAGCTCGATCGCCCACTTGGTCGTCAGCCCCTCGGATTCGAGCGGGTTGGCGAGGCCCAGTCCGCAGACCGTCAGGTCGGGCCGGTCGGCGCGGAGCCGGTCGAGCTGACGCTCGACGTCCTGGCCCTCGGACAGACGTACGGGCGTCGGCAGCAGGTCGAGCTCGGGCGCCATCAGCCCGGCATGGAGGTAGGGCGTGCCGATCTCGACCGGCTCCATCCCGCATTCGCGGGCGAGGAAGCGGGCCAGCGGGATCTCCAGCTGGCTGTCCGGCAGGAAGGTGACGCGCTTGCCCGACAGTGTCCCGGCGGCGGCGGCCACGGCCCTGCGTGCGCGGGCGCGCGGGGCGTCGGTGGCGCGCGCGAAGGTCGCCTCGTCGATGCCGAAGGCGTCGGCCACGGCACGCAGCCAAGCGGTCGTGCCCTCCTCCCCGAACGGAAACGGCGCCTCGATCCGGGTCGCGCCGCGCCCGTCGAGCGCCGCCGCCGTGTCGCCGAGGAACGGCTGGAGCAACGCATAGCGCGTGTGCGGGCCCACGGCGGGGTCCTGGTCGGCGCGCCGGCCCGGGAGGACCTGGACGTGGTCGATGCCCAGACCCGCGAGGAGGACGCGGGCCTGATCCTCGACCACGTCCGGCAAGGCACCGACCAGGAGGAGATTGGATGTCTCGGTGGCGGGCAGTCCCGGCACCATCGCGGCGAGGCAGGCATCCTCGCCCTGGGTGAAGGTGGTCTCGATCCCGGATCCCGAATAGTTCAGCACCCGCACATGCGGCGCGTGGACCCGCGTCAGGCGCTGCGCGGCGCGCGCGAGGTCGAGCTTGATCACCTCGGAGGGGCAGGAGCCGACGAGGAAGAGCTGGCGGATGTCAGGGCGGCGTTCCAGCAGGCGCGCGACCTCGCGGTCGAGCTCCTCGTTGGCGTCCTTCAGGCCGGCGAGATCGCCTTCCTCCAGGATGGCGGTGCCGAAGCGGGGCTCGGCGAAGATCATGACGCCGGCCGCCGATTGCAGCAGGTGCGCGCAGGTGCGCGAGCCCACGACGAGGAAGAAGGCGTCCTGCATCTTGCGGTGCAGCCAGACGATGGCGGTCAGCCCGCAGAAGACCTCGTGCTGGCCGCGCTCGCGCAGGACGGGGGCGGACCGGCAGCCGATGGGGGTTCCGTCGTTCATGCGGGCGCCCCTTCCAGCCGCGCCATGCGCAGCTTCCAGACGAATTGCACCGCATTGACGAGGTAGGCGGCATAGGCCGCCAGCGCGCAGGCCATCTCGGCCGCCGGAGAGAACGCGGCCGACAGGATCATCGCGACATAGGCGAGGTGGAGCGCGATCACGCCGAAGCTGACCACGTCCTCCCAGAAGAAGGCGGGGGCGAAGAGCCAGTGGCCGAAGACGACCTTCTCCCAGATCGAGCCGGTGACCATGATCGTGAGCAGCACCAGCGTCTTGATGACGACCGAGGCGGTCGTCGCGACGTAGCCCTCGCCGGTGAGCAGGAACCGCGCGACGAGGGCCAGCGAGACGAGGAAGACGGCGAACTGCACCGGCGCCAGCACGCCCTGGACGAGCGTCCAGCGCGTCGCGTCGCGGCGCGCCCGCTCCTCTGGCGAGTAGAGCCGGAACGGCTCGGGCCTGATGCTCGTCGGTGTCATGCGGATCGACTCTCCCTATCGACAGTATCATCGTAATGACGGTCCGATTGTCAACTTGAACTTACACCTCTTCTTGGCTACTGTCGAACCAACTTGACGCGGGACGGCAGGTAGACTGTCATCTCTGTCTGACAGGCCCCGGATCATCGAGGCTCACCGCGGGAGGCGCGCGCGCCATGCGAGGGAACATCCAATGACGAAGGCGCGGCTCGTTCTCCCCTCCCTGCCGGAGGCGGTGTCGGCGGGGGTGCTGCAGCAGCAGGCCGCCCGCTTCACCGGGCTCGTCCGCGACGACCTCGCCGACGCCTCCGCGGTCGACGGGTTCGTGCCCGTCGCCGAGCGGGTGGTCCTGCATCCCGACGAGACGCCACGCCGCGCGCTGCTGGCCGAGGCGGCGGCGGACCCGCGCCTCGCCGTGCTCCTGCTCGGCACGGTCTTCCCGCGCGTCGCCCGCCTGCTGGAGGAGGGTTGGAACACCGACCGGCTGTCCTTCGTCGACGTCACCATCGCGGCGGCGCGCCTGCAGGACGCGGTGCGCGTCCTGGGGCAGTTCACCCTGCCCGCCCGGACCGACGCGCTGGTGATGGTCGTCCCCCCGTGGGAGCAGCATACCCTGCCGGCCAGCCTCGCCGCCGCGCGGCTTCGGCGGAAGGGCGTGCCGATTCGGTTGATCCAGGCCATCTCGGTGCCGCAGATGCTGCCGCTGATCGCGCGCTGCGGACCCGCCGGCGTCCTGATCAGCGTCGGCAGCTACCGCTCCGCCGGAAAGCTGCGCCCGCTGATCGGCGCGCTCCGCAGCCACGTCCCGCGCGCCCTGCCGATCGTGGTCGGCGGCCCGGCGATGGAAAGCGACGCGGCGGTCTGCCGCCGGAGCGGGGCCGATCTGGCAACCAACGACCTCGATGCGGCGTTGAGCTTTTGCGAACTCGCACTAGATGATGTTGCTGTCCGCCAGAGCAATGTAGATGCATAGGGGGGACGCGACCTTCGCTCCGTATCGATTGGGATACACTTGATGAACACGCGCGAGAGCGACTTCTGGAACGAGCGTGCCGGCCCGCGCATCGCGCCCGAGCATTTCGGCGAGATCGTGGCGACCGCCGCCGATCTCGCCATCGTCGTGGGAGAGAGCGGCAGGGTCATCTCGATCACGACCAACCCCCTCAATTCCGCCATCGGCAGCGTCGATCACTGGGAGGGGCGGCCGATCCGCGACTTCCTCGCCCCCGACAGCGTCGACAAGGTCAGCCGCCAGATCGCCGCGACCCTTCGGCAGGAGGAGCGGCGCCCCGAGACCATCGAGGTCAACCATATCGACGGCGCGGCCTGGGAATTCCCCGTCCGCTACACGATGCACCTGACCGGCCGCGACGGCCGCGTGCTGATGCTGGGCCGCGACATGCGCCCGTTGGCCGAGCTGCAGCAGCGGCTGGTCCGCGCGCAGATCGCGCTGGAGAAGGACTACGAGCAGCAGCGCATCTACGAGACCCGCTACCGTGTCCTGCTGGACGCGATGCGTGAGGCCGTGGTGCTGGTCGACGTCGCCTCGGGCCGAATCCTGGACGCGAGCGACGCCGCAGCCAGCCTGCTCGGCACGGACCGCGGGGCCCTGACCGGCGCCGCCTTCACCCAGGAATTCGCGGGCAAGCGCCGGTCCGAGTTCATCGATTCGCTCTGCCGCGCCGCTGCGGACGACGGGGGCAGCGTCACCGCACCGCTGCGTGACGGCGGGCCGGAGGTCACGCTGCGGCCGGTCCTGTTCCGCAACGCGGGCGACCGGACGCTGCTCTGCCGGCTGGAGACGCAGGCGGACCGCCCGGGGGCAGGCGATCCGGCGCTGGCCGCGCTGTTCGACGGCGCGCGCGAGGCGATCGTCCTGACCGACGCGGAGGACCGGATCCTGCGCGCCAACGACAGCTTCCTGACCATGATGGAAGTCGACTCCCTGACCGAGCTGCGCGGCCGCTCCTTCGGCGACCTGCTGTCGCGCGGCAGGGTCGACCTGAAGGTTCTGCAGGACGGTGGCCAGACCGGGCCGCTCTCGACCCGGCTCATCACCCGCTTCGGTTCGCATCTGGCGGTCGAGATCACCTGTGCCGGCCCGGTCGGGGCCGGGCAAGGTTATGTCCTGCGGGAAGCCGACCGATTCGCCCAGCTCGACTCGGACGCCACGCCCGAGGACGACCTGACCGGCGGCAGCGACGCGGGCCGGGTCCGTGCCCTGGTCGGGTCGGCGCCGCTGCGCGACATCGTCGCCTCGATGACCGACGTGATCGAGAAGCAATGCATCGAGGCCGCGGTCGAGCTGACGAGCAACAACCGCGTTGCCGCCGCCGAGATGCTCGGGCTCAGCCGACAGAGCCTTTATGTCAAGCTGCGCAAGTATGGCCTGCTGCAGCGCGACGAATCGTGACAGCCGGCAAAGTGTAAACTTGTTGTGACAGATGGGGTGTATGTCGTAGCATACGCCCATGAGTTTCGCCTCGCACATCCCCCCCGCCCGCCGCTGGCCCGAACCGGCCGCGTTGCTGCGCCTGATCAAGCCGATCACCTGGTTCCCGCCGATGTGGGCCTATCTCTGCGGCGTGGTCTCCTCGGGCGTTTCGCCCGGCTCCAGCCCCGGACTGGTCCTGCTGGGCGTCCTGCTCGCCGGACCTGTCGTCTGCGGGATGAGCCAGGCCGCCAACGACTGGTGCGACCGCCATGTCGACGCGGTGAACGAGCCGGACCGCCCCATTCCCTCCGGACGCGTTCCCGGGCGCTGGGGCCTCTGGGTCGCGCTCGCCATGAGCGTGCTGGCCCTGGGGCTGGCCGTGCCGCTCGGCCCCTGGGGCCTCGGCGCGACCGTTCTGGCCGTCGCGGCCGCCTGGGCCTATTCGGCGGAGCCGGTGCGCGCCAAGCGTTCCGGCTGGTGGGGGCCCGGGCTGGTCGGGCTCAGCTACGAGACGCTGCCCTGGATCACCGGCGCCGCCGTCCTCGCCGCCGGGGCGCCCGACGCCCGGATCGTCGTGGTCGCGCTGCTCTACGGGATCGGGGCGCACGGGATCATGACGCTGAACGATTTCAAGGCGCTGGAGGGCGACCGCCAGCACGGCGTCGACTCTCTGCCCGTCACCCTGGGCCCCGAACGCGCCGCACGCGTCGCCTGCTGGGTGATGACCCTCCCGCAGATCGCCGTCGTGGCGCTGCTCTGGTCCTGGGACCGCCCCGTCCACGCGTTGATCGTCGCGGCCCTGATCGCAGCGCAGGGGGCCGCGATGCGGCGTCTGCTGCGCGACCCGAAACGCCTTGCGCCCTGGTACAACGGCACCGGCGTCCTTCTGTCGGTGGCCGGCATGATGGTCGCCGCGATCGCGCTGAGGGGGCTCTGATGGGCTGGGGCGGCATCGCGCGGCTCTGCCTCGTCAACATGGCCATCGGCGGGATGGCGGCGCTGCCGCTGAACCTCTTCAACCGGCTGATGACGGTGGAGCTTGCCCTGCCGGCGATCCTGCCGGGCCTTCTGGTCGCGCTGCACTACGCTGTGCAGATCACGCGACCGGCCTGGGGCCACCGCTCCGACCGGACGGGCGCGCGGGTGCCGGTGATCCTGGCAGGCATGGCAGTGCTGGGCGCCGGCGTCGTGGCGGCGGCCTGGGCAGTGAGCCTGCCCACCGGGGCCGCGCTGGCGGTCTGGGTCGTCGCCTACACGGCCATCGGCCTCGGCATCGGCGCGGCGGGGACGTCCTTCCTCGCGTTGCTGGCCATCGCCGCGCCGGACGACAAGCGCGGTGCCGCGGCGACCCTGGCCTGGCTGTTGCTGATCGCGGGCGCGATCCTCGCCTCGGTCGGCGTCGGCATAGCGCTGGAGCCCTATTCCCCCGCCCGCCTCGTCGGCGTGGTCGCCGTCGCGGCCCTCATTGCCTTCCTTCTGACCGTGCTGGCCACCTGGCGGATGGAGCGTCGCGGCGACGCACCGCCCGAGACTCCGCCGCTCGCCGCCGCCCTTCGGGCGGTCTGGGCCGACCCGGCCGCGCGGCGCTTCACCGGGTTCGTCTTCCTGTCGATCCTCGCATTCCACCTGTCGGAGCTGATCTTCGAGCCCTTCGCCGGCCATGTCCACGGGTTGCCGCCCGAGGGCTCGACCAAGCTGTCCGGCGCCAAGGACGGCGCGGCCCTGCTGGGCATGCTGGCCAGCGGCGGGCTCGCGCATCTCCGCATCGGGTCCCTGCGGGCCTGGGCGATCGTCGGCTGCCTCGTCTCCGCCGTCGGGCTGATGGCCCTGGGCGCGGGTGCGCCGCTGGTGCCGGCGACGGTCACGCTGGGCCTCGGCAACGGTCTCTTCGTCGTCGGCGCGATCGGGTCGATGATGCGTCTCGCCTCCTCGCGCGCCTCGGCCGAGGGCACGACGATGGGCGTCTTCGGCGCCGCGCAGGCCGTGGCCGCGGGGCTGGCCGTGGTCGCCGCGACCGCCACGCTCGACCTGCTGCGCGCCGTCCTGCCAGACGGCCCGGCCTATGGCACGCTCTTCGCGCTCGAAGCCGCGCTGTTCCTCGCCGCCGCCCTGATGGCGGCCCGCATCCTGGGCCCCGCGCCCGTCCCCGCCGCAATCCCCGGAGAATGACCATGAACCAGACCTTCGACGTCGTCGTCATCGGGGGCGGCCCCTCGGGCGCGACCTCCGCCATGGACCTCGCCAGGCTCGGCCGCTCGGTCGCGCTGATCGACCGGGACGGGCGGATCAAACCCTGCGGCGGCGCCGTGCCCCCGCGCCTGATCCGCGACTTCGAGATCCCGGATGACCAGCTCGTCGCGAAGATCAACACGGCCCGCATGATCTCCCCCACCGGGCGGCGCGTCGATATCCCGATCGAGGGCGGCTATGTCGGCATGGTGGACCGCGAGCATTTCGACGAGTTCCTGCGCCGCCGCGCCGCCGAGGCCGGGGCCACGCGCCTGACCGGCACCTTCCTGCGGGTGGAGCGGGCCGGCAACGTCGCCACCGTGATCTACCGCGACAAGGCCAGCGGAGAAGAAGCGCATCTCGACTGCCGCCTGGTCATCGGCGCCGACGGCGCCCGCTCCGCCGTGGCCCGGACCGAGATGCCCGGCGCGCGCGAGATCCCCTACGTAATCGCCTATCACGAGATCATCGAGGCGCCCGCCGCCGTCGGCTCCTACGATCCGGGCCGCTGCGACGTGGTCTATGACGGCGCCATCAGCCCCGATTTCTATGGTTGGGTCTTTCCGCACGGCAAGCAGGCCAGCGTCGGCATGGGGACCGGGCGCGACGGCGTCGACCTGAAGGCCGCGACGAAGGCCCTCCGCGCCGCCTCGGGCCTCTCCGACTGCGTCACCATCCGGCGCGAGGGCGCGCCGATCCCGCTGCGCCCGCTCGATCGCTGGGACAATGGCCGCGATCTGGTGCTGGCGGGCGACGCCGCCGGGGTCGTCGCGCCGTCCTCGGGCGAGGGGATCTTCTACGCCATGGTCGGCGGCCGGGTCGCCGCCGTCGCCTGCGAGAAGGTGCTGGCCACGGGCAAGGCTGCGCATCTGGCCTTGGCACGCAAGCTCTTCATGAAGGACCACAAGGCCGTCTTCCGCATCCTCGGCGCGATGCAGGACGCCTATTACCGCTCCGACGAGCGGCGGGAGCGCTTCGTCACCCTGTGTCACGATGTCGACGTGCAAAGGCTGACTTTCGAGGCCTATATGAACAAGGAACTCGTGAAGGCGCGCCCGATGGCTCATATCAAGATCGGTCTGAAGAACCTCGCCCACCTCGCCGGCATCGTGTCCGCCACGGGGCGGGCATGAGCCAGCAGATCCCCGCCTGGATCGACGGGACGCTGACGCCCGTCGACAAGCTGGAGGTCCATGAGCGCGGCCTGCGGCACCCCGCCATCTCGGTCTTCGTGATGGAGGGGCCGCGCGTGCTGATCCAGCGCCGGGCGCTGTCGAAATACCACACCCCGGGTCTCTGGGCGAATACCTGCTGCACCCATCCCCATTGGGGCGAGGCGCCGGAGACCTGCGCCACCCGCCGCCTCGACGAGGAGCTGGGCATCACTGGCCTGCGGATGCGGCCGCGCGGTACGCTGGAATACCGGGCCGATGTCGGCGGCGGGCTGATCGAGCACGAGGTCGTGTCGGTCTACACCGCCGACGCACCCGCCGATCTGCCGGTCAGGCTCAACCCCGAAGAGGTCGACTCGACCCGCTGGGTGGACCTCTACGACCTCTGCGCCGAGACCCGCCGCCACCCGGATCGCTTCACCCCCTGGCTGCGCATCTACATGGCCGAGCACATGGACGCGATCTTCGGGGTCCTGAACCGGGCCTGACAACCAACGCCGACCGGCCCTCAGGACGACTGCATCCGAAGGTCCTCGATCCGGTCGAGCCAACGGGCGAGCGGAGGCAGCCGCCGCGATCCCCTCGCCGCCAGCCACGCCATCGCAGAGGCGGAGCAGGCCCGCCCCGCTGCAATCGCACCGCCGATCTCGACCGGAGGCAGGCCAGCCAGCGCGCAGACGAGCACCGCGCTGCGGGGTGGCGTCGGCAGGAGCGCGAGCGCGGCGAGCACCCAGACCCCCTCCGCCTCGATCCACGCAATGACCGGCCCGGCCGCCTCGATCTCGCCGGTCAGGAACCGCGCGACGCTTCTGCTGTCGGCGATCTGCACGACGAGGGTGACGGCGACCGCCCCCAGCGCCGAGGCGATGGCGAAGGTGAGCGCGATGGCCAGCCAACGCTCCCGATGCAGGCAGGCAAGCACGAGCAGCAGGATCTGGTTCGGCAGGACGGGCAGCGCGTAGTCGAGGAAGGGAAACGCGCCCATCCGCGGATAGTAGCCGGCCCGGGCCGCCTGCCGGTCGATCCAGCGCAGCGCCGAGGCCAAGCGCGCCCTCGCCCGCCTGCCGGGGCCGCTCATGCGCGGCCTCCGCGGAGCAGTCGCTCGGGCAGGCCCGGGGCGACCCGGCGGAGCACACGCAGCACGCGCGCCTTGCCGATCCAGCTTTCCGCCCGACCGGCCTCGATGCCGCGCAGGATCGCCTCTGCCGCGTCGCGTGCCGGGATCTTGCCCCGGCCGCGACCGGCGGTCATCGCGGTATCGACCATCGGCAGGATCGCCTCGTTGACGAGGATCCGCGGCGCGTCGCGGGCGCATTGATAGCGCAGCGCCTGCGTGAACGCGTGCAGCCCCGCCTTGGCCGCGCAGTACCCGGGCGCAGCTTCCTTCGGAGCGAAAGCCACCCCCGACGTGACGTTGCACAGCAACGCCCGGTCCCGTGACCGGAGCAGCGGCAGAAGCCCCATAGACAGGACCATCGGCGCCTCCAGGTCGAGGGCTATCTCTTCCCGGGCGCGGGCCGCATGCGCCTCCGCGTCGCCCTGAACGAGCCGCATCTCGTGTTGCACGGCTGCGTTGTTCACCAGCCCCGCGATATCCGGCCGGTCCCGGCGACACCACTCGATGAGGTCATCGACGGCGTCCCGGTCCGCGAGGTCGGCAGCGCGAATCCCGCACCGCCCGCGCAGGAGGGCCGCCGTCTCTTCCAGGGCGGCACCGTCCCGCCCCACGAGGATCGGGCGCGCACCCCTTGCGTCGAGGCCGCGCGCAATCTCTCGCCCGATCCCGCGACCGCCGCCAGTGACGAGGATATCAAGGCCCTCGAGATCCATGCCGTCCCCGCCTCCTGCCGTTGCAGGAAGAAGAATATGAGCCTACGCTCACATTCTCCACTCGCGTTTCCGGGACCGGCCATGGCGAAGATCAGACCCCGCAAACACGCGGTACAGGCACGGTCTCGTGCGACGATCGCCGCGATCCGCGAGGCCACGGCTCGCATTCTGGCCGAACGCGGACTCGGCGCGGTCACGACGAATGCCGTCGCGGAGCGGGCGGGCGTCAGCATCGGATCGCTCTACCAGTACTTCCCCGGCCGGGACGCCATTCTGGCCGACCTGCTGCGCGACAAGCTGACCGCCCTGCTCGACGATATCGAGACGGCCACAGAGGCCCCGGGCTTCGACGCGGCGACGCGGGCGATGCTGACCGGGCTTGCGCGCAGCTATCTCGCGCGGCCCGCGCTGGCCTCCGCACTGCTCTATGTCGAGACGCTGATCGGGGACGACGCCGAGATCGCCGGGATGCGCAGGCGCCTCGGCGAAGCGGTGGTCGGTTTCCTTGTGCGTCACGACATCTCCGAACCAGAAATCGCCGCGCGGGACATCGTGGCGATGACCCGTGCACTTGCGATGACGGCGGGACTTGCCGGCGAGACGGACGAGGCCGCCGTGGTGGACCGGATGGCGCGCGCGGTGTCGGGCTACCTCGGCAGAACGCCCTGAGGGTCACGTGAAAGGGGCAGCCGGCGGTCTGCCGGCTGCCCCTCCGCTTGTCGTGCGAGGCGTTCCCGTCACTCGTAGACGGGCGGCACCGTGCTTGCCAGTTCCGGCCAGTCCGCGATCGCGTTCAGCCCCTGCATCGGCTGGTTGTAGCCCTTGTGGCAGGTCGCGCAGGCGGCCTTGGGGGCGTCCGCGTAGAGCGGGCCGAGGCGGTGGGGCGGGTAGACCGGACCCAGCGGTTCGAGGAAGTCGGTGTTGAGCTCCTGCACCATCAGGATCGCCAGCGACGCGTTGGACCATTGCGGCGTGACCTGCCCCGGATCGTAGAACGCCCGGCTGTTGTGGCAGAACACGCAGTTCACCCCCAGCGAGTTGGAGAAGTAGTTCATCAGCGAGTAGGTTCGCTCCGTGTCCTGGATCGAGGCGTAGGCCCCGACGCCAGGCTGCCCGGCCACGCGGCTTTCGAGGTCGTGGACCGCGATGACGTTGTCCTCGTAGAGATAGCGGTAGAGCGCGTCCGAGGGCAGCGACGTGTATTGCGACTGCGGCGTGACGTAGTTCTGGACACTGGCCCAGCCCTCGGTGGCGTTGGTCACCGGGTCGATGCGGAACCAGATATCCGACGGCACGTTCTCGCCGCGGTGGCAGGTATAGCAGTTCACCCCGACCTCGGCGTTGTAGTTGACGTGCGCGTTCCACTCCTCGTTGATGTACTGCGTCATCTGGATCATCCGCCGGGAGACGACCTTGGTATAGAGGTCGTCGTCGGCGTAGTTCCCCTCGTCCGCGCCCGCATGGCAGTAGGCGCAGCCCTGATCCGGCGCCACCCAGAGGGTGATCGCGTTCATCAGGCGCAGGAAGTTGCCCTCCGAGACGCCGCCCAGGACCTGGACGTTCTCGTAGATCTCCGCGGCGAGGGGCTCCCCCACGTCGCGGGGATAGGGCGCCTCGGTATAGTACTCGATCAGCGTCGGGTCCGGCGTGCGGGTGGCCAGCGAAGCCACCTGCATCCCGATGCCGCGCGGGCCGGTCTGGGTGAACTCGTCGTTGAACGGGTTCCCCCAGCTGACGACGAGGGCCGACAGGACGACCGCTCCGCCCAGGGCGCCGACCAGGATCGCCGGCCCGAAGACGTTGGTCGGGTTCTCGGAGTTCCAGTCATTGAACCACTTCGGAAACATCAGTTCACCTCCGGAACGTAGTACTCGTAGCCATAAGGCTCGAGATAGGTGGGGGCGAAGTTGTGCTCCTGCGCCCAGATGAACCAGTTGTCGACGACCGTGCCCGTGAGCAGGATGCCGATGCCGCCGGTGATCGTGGTCAGGACGGCGAACCACCAGGCCCAGCGGTGGATGCCTTCCATCGAGGCGTTGAAGCCCATGGTCCAGCGCCAGAACAGCGAGGCGCGCTCGGTCGCGGTTCCGCGGTCATAGATCTGCTCGAGTTCCCGGTCGCCGCCGTAGCGGGTGACGGCCAGGATTGTGGCGCCGTGCATCGCGAACAGCAGGACCGAGCCGTAGAGGAACACGATCGAGAGCGCGTGGAACGGGTTGTAGTAGAGGTTCCCGTAGCGGATCGAGAAGGCCGTGGTCCAGTCGAGATGCGGGAAGATGCCGTAGGGCACGGCCTCGGACCAGGATCCCATCAGGATCGGACGGAAGAGGCCCAGCACCAGGAACAGCCAGATCGCGGAGGCGAAGGCCCATGCGACGTGCTTGCCCATGCCGTGCTGCTGCGCGAGGAAGTAGGACCGCGCCCACCAGGACATCACCGAGATCAGCAGGAAGAAGCTGGAGATGATGTACCATCCGCCGTCCTGCAGCGGCGGCATCGTCAGGCCGTATTCCGGCGAGGGCGGGTCGAGCGACAGCCAGAACAGCTGCCGGATGAACTCCGGGATCGACCAGTCGACCTGCGCGAGGAAGTTGAAGCCGATGATGTTGAACCACAGCGTCCCGGTGATGAGCGAGACGACCCCGAAGAAGCCCAGGTAGATCGGCCCCACCTGCGCGTTGCCGATCAGGCCGAGCAGGGTCGAGAACGAGGTGCCTTTGGTGCGTTCCCGGTGCATCTCGTTGGCGTTGTCCATGCCCATCTCGGGGGCACCTTGGACCTGCACCTGGGTGAAGATGTTCTGATATTCAGGCCACCAGCTCATGTCATAGTCCTCCCGTCACCGGCCAGATCGGCAGCGTCAGCCACCAGTTCCACCATTCGGGCCAGCCCCTGGTCCAAAGCGGACCGCTGATGATGATGCAGACCGCCGACCAGAAGCCGGCGTTGATCGCGAGCAGGAAGCCCAGGCGGTGGATGCCCAGCGTCCCGATCGAGTAGCCGATGAAGTCGCGGAAGAAGGTGTCCTCGTGATCCGGAGTCTTGGCCTCCTCGCCCTTCTCGGGGTTGGCGGCGGACAGGATCAGCGCCCCGTGCAGCGCGAGCGCCAGCGTGGTGGTGAAGAAGAAGGTCACCGCCAGCATGTGCGCCGGGTTGTAGTGGAAGTGCAGGTAGGCGTAGCCGGTGTTCGACACCCAGTCGAGATGGGAGAAGATGCCGTAGGGGAAGGCGTGCCCCCAGGCGCCCATCAGGAAGGGGCGGAAGACGTTCAGCGTCACGAAGGCGAAGATCGCGACCGAGAAGGCGAAGGGCACATGGTAGCCCATGCCGAGCTTGCGGCAGATCTCGACCTCGCGCAGCGCCCAGCTCACGAAGGAGCCGACCGCGCAGAAGGTGATGATCTGCCAGAGCCCGCCCTCGCGCAGTGGCGCCATGCCGAGGCCGTAGGCCAGGTCGGGCGGCCGGATGTCGATGAGCCAAGGATTGGCCTCGCCCTGCCAGGACGCGCCGATGAAGACGAGGATCACCCCGAGCAGGGTGAAGAAGGCGCCGGACACTCCGAAGAAGCCGACGTAGAACGGCCCCACCCAGAAGTCGAACAGGTCGCCCCCGATCAGCGTCCCGCCACGGACGCGGTATTTTCTCTCGAAGCTGAGCAATGCCATTGGCAGCCTCCGCGCTTTGGGGACGGGTCGTCAGGGCGCGGGGTCGTGCCACGCGAGCCGTCGAATGAAGGGGAATTGGATCGCGGGCGGCTGGCCGCCCGCGATCCGGATCGCATCAGTCGATCGCTGCCGCGAGGCGCGCAGCCTGGCTCAGCTCGAACCAGTTGTAGCCATCGTAGGAAAGCAGAACGAGATGGATCATCGCCGCGAGCAGGAAGAGGAACACCCCCTGCGCCACGAAGACCCTGCGGGGGTCGAAGACCAGCCAGATCTTGTAGAACTTGCTCATGATCTATCCCCTCACCAGCTGAACCAGGGGAACACGATGTAGGTGAGCAGGTGGGCCACGACGGCGACTGCCGAAAACAGCCAGAGCCCGCTCAAATACACCGCGTGCAGTTCCTGGGCCTGCTCGTCGGTCAGACCTGTGAAGGACAGGTCGGTTCTGTCAGCCATGGGAAACTCCTTAGGACTGACGCCGCACACCCTGCGGCCGGGCCCCGGTGCCGCCTCATTGCGACACCGGCCGTCCATCCTCCTGGCGGAGGATGGAAACGGTCGCTCCCATCCGCCCGGCCGCGGGAGTGGAAGCCTATGACGACCCCGGCGTGTCTGACGTGCCGGGGTATCTCGTGGCGCCCCGGGGCGGGGGCACCGATTCCGCTCAGATCGAGCAGATGGTCGTGGTCACGTCCCGCGCGCGGCGGACGGCATCGGTCAGGATGCCGGGCCGCGGGGCCGGATCCGAGGTCAGGATCGCCACGCCCGCACGCAGCGCCGCCAGCGGCAGCGACAGCGCGAAGACGGGGACGAAATAGGCCTGATACTCCCAGCCCGGAGCCCTGCGGCTGCGGTGGTGCATCGGGGTGTTCGAGGTCATGTCAGACATGGGAGTCCTCCTTGGTCTCATGGGAAGGGGCGAGGCGGGCGACGGTGGCGCGGTCGACCCGCGCGGCGCCTGCATTGAGGGCCGCCCGCTCCGCGTCGTCGCGGAGGCTCTTGGCGGCGGAAATCCGGGTCAGCACCGGGAAGCCCGCGACGATGCGGTCGAGCAGGGCCTGCGCCTCCGGCTCCCAGGGGAAGTCGCGGCGCAGCGGGGTGGGCGTGGCCTCGGCCGCGTCCATCTCGGTGCCCAGCGGCAGGATGTGGAACAGCGCGTCGAAGAGGCTGTTGCAGATCTCCTGCAGCAGGTAGGTCGCGCCGGCATAGCCCATGAAGGGCGTGCCCGTGGCGCGACGGATCGCGGCGCCGGGGAAGGAGGCGGGGATGAAGGCCGGCTTCGGCCCGTGCCCGCCCGCCATCTCGGCGAGATACATCTTCTCGTTGATCGACCCCATCAGGATCAGCGGCCGCTTGCCGTGGATGTCGGCGCGCACACGGTCGTTGTCGGACTTCTTCCCGGCCACCCGCGCGGTTGCGAAGGCGCAGGGCAGGCCCAGATCGTCCTCGAGATACTTTCGGATGCCGCGCGTGTAGGTCTCGTTCGCGACGATCCCGAAACTGGCGGTCGCGAAGAAGTCCTGAGTGACCGAGCGCCAGAGGTCCCAGACCGGCTTCAGCGTCGAATGCTTCTCGGTCTCGATGAAGGGTTCGGGGTCGAGCCCGGTCAGCCGGCCAAGCTCCCGCAGGAAGAGGGTCGTCGACTCCATCCCGATCGGGGCCTGCAGGTAGGGCTTGCCCAGAACCTCGCAGAGCCCGCGCCCGAACTCCCGGTACATGCAGATGTTGACGTCCGCGTTCACGAGATTGCGCATCTCGGCAAGATGGCTGCCCAGCGGCATGACCATGTTGACCTCCGCGCCGATCCCCTCGACCAGGCGGCGGATCTCGTGCAGGTCCGAGGCCATGTTGAACGTGCCGTACATCGGCCCGAGGATGTTGACGCGGGGCCTGGCTCCCTCCTCGCGCGCGGCCTCTTTGGGCATCCGGCCCTTGGTCATGCCGAACTCGGTGAAGATCCAGGTCATGGCGCGGTCGGCGGCCTGCCACTGGTCCTCGTCGATGGTGCGCGGAAGGAAGCGCTGGATGTTGGTGCCCTGCGGGGTCACGCCGCCGCCGATCATCTCGGCGATCGAGCCGGTGACGACCACCGCAGGCAGCGCCGGGTCCAGCGTGCCCCAGGCCCGCTTCATCGCGCCCTCGGTGCCCTCGCGGCCCAGCTCCTCCTCGCCGAGCCCCGTCGTGACGATCGGCAGCTCGTGCGGCGGAAGCGCGTCGGTGTAGTGCAGCACGCTCGTCACCGGCAGGTTCTCGCAGCCCACGGGCCCGTCGATGACGACCTGCAGGCCCTTGACGGCGCAGAAGGCATAGACCGCGCCCCAGTAACCGCCCGCCCTGTCGTGATCCTGGATCAGCATGCGAAGGCCCTCCCCTTCGATGCTCCCCAAATATGCCGGGGGGTGCGGGGGGCTGGCCCCCCGCTTCGGCCATATGTCACGCGCGCGCCCATCAGATCATCTGCGCGGCCTGTTCGGCCCGCGCCTTCTTGTCGAGTTTCTTCTGATGCGCCGCGCGGAAGTCGGGACGCAGGTTCGGATCGCCTTCCCAGATGCCGGCGGTGTCGCCATGGCCCACGCCGTCGAAGAAGCCCTTCATCCGGCTCATCCGGTCGCGATTGCCCATCGCAGCATTCACCACCTGCTGCAGCGATCCGGCCCCGGCGGGACCCATCAGCGGGCGCGCCGAGATGAGGTTCGTGAAGTAGAGCGAGGGGATACCCAGCTCCTTCGCCTTCTGGACGACGGGCGTGGTGCCGATGGCCAGGTCGGGGCGCAGGCCCTCGACCACGGCCAGGTCGTCCTCCAGCGAGGCGCGGAACTTCACGGTGACGCCCTTCGCCTCCAGCCAGTCGAGATCCGGCGCCGACCACGGCGTCTTCGGGCAGGCCGTGCCCACATATGGCACCGTGGCGCCGCTCTCGATCAGCAGGCGGGCGACGAGGAGCTCGGAGCCTTCGTAGCCCGACACCGTCACCGTCCCGTCGATCCGCGCGGCGGTCAACGCGCTGCGGATCGCGGGAATGAATTGATTCTGCACCCCGGCAACAACGTCGCGGGCAATCCCGAACGCATCGCCGATCGAGGCGAGCCACGCCGCCGTCCCGTCCGCGCCCACGGGGGCGCTGGGGAGGATCGGGCGTCCGGCCGCCTGAAACTCCCGCACGGAGGCGGTGTAGAACGGGTGGATCGCGGCGACGGCGCCGCAATCCAGCGCAGAATAGAACTCGCGCCACTCACGGCAGGGAACGACCGGACCTGCCGCCAGACCGAGTGGCGCGAGCATTCCAGCTATACCCAGAGGGTCAGCTGGAAACATTTCGCCCAACAGCGTGACTGTCGGACGATCTGACTTGCCCGCGGCGGGAGCGGGCACGGGGCCGGCCGCCGCTTCCTTGCGGGCGTAGGAAAGCATGGCTCCGGCCAGTACGTCCTTGGCCTCGGCATGGGTGGGAATGCCGAAGCCCGGCACGTCGATGCCGATGATCCGGACCCCGTCGATTTCGTCGGGCAGAAGCCGGAGCGGCACGCCGCTCGCGGTCGGCACGCAGAGATTGGTGACGACGATGGCGTCGAGCTTCTTCGGGTCGGCCAGATCGTGGACCGCCTCGCGGATGTCCTCGAACAGCTTGCCCGTCACCAGCGTCTCGCTGTCGAAGGGCACGTAGCCGACCGAGCGGCGCGCACCGTAGAAATGCGACACGAAGCTGAGCCCGTAGACGCAGCAGGCCGACCCCGACAGGACCGTGGCCACGCGCTTCATGCGCAGGCCGACGCGCAGGGACCCGAAAGCCGGGCACATGCTCTGCGGCTTGTCATGCGGCCCGACGGGATAGTCCGCCTTGAACCGGTCCAGCAGGTCGCCCTGCCCCGCCTTGCGCGCGGCCTGCTCCATCGTCTCGGACGAGGAGCACCCGCCCGTGGGGGCGTCGTTCATATGTCCAAAATCCTCAGGCATCGTCGTAGACGACCTCCAGCGAGGGCTTCGGCGCGTAGAACTTGCCGCGCATGTCGGCATCGGTCGCGGGCACCAGCGTATAGCCCGCGCCCGTCTCGGACCCGTCGAACAGCGCGAGCAGCCCGTCCTGGTCGACCGGCGTCGGCCGGACCGGGGGCGCCACGGCGACCGCGTCGCCAAGCTGGGCGAACAGGGCGCCCCAAGGCGAGGCGTCGGTGCCGACGATCTGGTAGTTGGCGGACTTCTTCCTCAGGTCGTCGTCCTGCGGGATCGAGGCGAGCACCGGGATGCCCGCCACCTCGGCGAAGGCCTTGGCCTCGCCCGAGCCGTCGTCCTTGTTGATGACCAGCCCCGCGACGCCGACATTGCCGCCCAGCTTGCGGAAATACTCCACCGCCGAGCAGACGTTGTTGGCGACATACAGCGACTGCAGGTCGTTGGAGGCGACCAGGATCACCTTCTGCGCCATGTCGCGGGCGATCGGCAGGCCGAAGCCGCCGCAGACCACGTCGCCCAGGAAGTCGAGCAGCACGTAGTCGAAGTCCCAGTCGTGGAAGCCCAGCTTCTCCAGCAGCTCGAAGCCGTGGATGATGCCGCGCCCGCCGCAGCCGCGCCCGACCTCGGGGCCGCCCAGCTCCATTGCGAATACGCCGCCGCGCTTGAAGCAGACATCGCCGATCGCGACCTCCTCGCCCGCAAGCTTCTTGCGGGTCGAGGTCTCGATGATCGTCGGGCAGGCCTTGCCGCCGAACAGCAGGCTGGTCGTGTCCGATTTCGGGTCGCAGCCGATCAGCAGCACGCGCTTGCCCTGCTCGGCCATCATGTGGCTGAGATTGGCGAGCGTGAACGACTTGCCGATGCCGCCCTTGCCGTAGATCGCGATGATCTGCGTCTTCGAGGTCGGCTCGCCCTGCGGGACTTCCAGACTGGGCTCTTCGCCCGCCTCGTCGCGCAGACGCTGAGAGAAGTCTTTCAGGTTCGGAACGTCGTCGAGGCTCATGAAGGCGTCTCCCAGTCGAGGATCATCTTCAGACAGTCGATCGAGTCGAACGCCTGGGCATAAGCGGCCGCCGCATCGGTGGCGGGCCGCGTGTGAGTGATCAGGCCATCGAGCGACACGATGCCGTCCTCGACCAGATCGCGGGTCGCGACGAGGTCGTCGCGCGTCCATTCGGCGGAGATGCGGAAGCGGGCTTCGCGCATGAAGGCGGGCGGATAGGCGAAGGCGACGGGCTTCGGGTAGAAGCCGGCCAGCACGATCTCTCCGCCCTTGGCGAGGCGCCCGACCAGCTCGTCCAGCAGCCCGACATTGCCCGAGGCGTCGTAGATGGTGCGGTAGTCGCGGCGGGTGTCGTCGGCGGGGTCAATGACCTCGTAGCCGCGGGCGCCGCTGCGGCGCTCCGGCGCGGTCTCCCAGACGGTCGGGCGGCCACCGGCGGCGACGGTCAGGCGGGCCAGCAGGCGCCCGAAGGCACCATGGCCGACGATCAGCTCGGGCAGGTCGGTACGCAGACCCACGATGGCGTGGCGCGCCGTGGCGGCCAGCGCCAGCAGCGCGCCGCGCGGCCCGTGGCCTGCGTCGATCTTCACCAGCCGCTCGGCCGGGGTGACGATGCGCGAGGCGGCGGCGCCGAACAGGCCGCGCGCGCCGTCGTAGCAGTCGGCGCCGGGCACGAAGACGCGGTCTCCGGGACGCAGCGCGTTGGTGGCGCGAACCTCGACCACCTCGCCCACGGCCTCGTAGCCGGGGACCAGAGGATAGCCCATCCCGGGGAACGGGGGCATCTCGCCGGACCAGAGCAACCGCTCGGTCCCGGTGGAGATGGCAGAGTGGCGGATGTCGACGACGACCGAGCCCGGCGCGGGATCCGTCAGGCCGAGCGCGTCGAGGGCGATGGCCCCCGGTCCGGTCATGATGATCGCCTGCGTCTGCACCGTCGCCCCTCCCTGGGTGGGGAGCCCCGAGGACTCACCCGTTCCCTCACTCTCGCGGACAGGCCTCGATATGTCAATCTGTCCTGACAGATTGTCTGTCATCTTTGTCTGTCATTTGAACGCCTCGACTACATGGGTCACGAAGGGACGGGTCGTCCCGGCATCGCGGATCCGGGCAAAGCCCGCCCGGCGCAGAAGCGCCGTCACCTCCTGCGGAGAGCGCGCGCGCCCGGTGCCCATGGCCATGCAGTAGAAGGCAAAATAGGCGTCGCCCGCGCGATGCGGCCGGGGGCCGCCGGTCATCGGCTCGCTGACGACGAGGCGCCCACCCTCGGGCAGGACGGCATGCACGTCGCGCAGCAAGGCCAGCACCGTCTCGTCGGCATGATCGTAGAGGACGCGCACCAGCGTGACGGTGTCCGCGCCCTCGGGCAGGCCGTCGTCGCGGAAGCTGCCGGGGGTGATCCGGACCCGGTCCGAGAGGCCCGCGGCGGCGAAGGTGTCAGCCGCGCCGGACAGGACGGCGGGCAGGTCGAAGAGATGCAGGCGCGGCCCGCGATGGGCCTGCCCGAGCGCGGCCAGGAAGGCGCCGGTCCCGCCGCCGATATCCAGCACCTCACGGGCGCGGGACAGGTCGACGCGGCGCAGCGTCTCCTCGGCGACGAGGACCTGGCTCTCGGCCATCAGCGTCGAATAGCGGCGCGCGACGTCCGGCGCCTCGGCCGCGGCGGCGCCGAAGACATAGGGCCAGAACAGCGCCAGCTCCGTCTCGCGGCCGCGCAGCACCGAAAGCGGGTCGGCGAGGTCGCGGTAGAGCACGGAATGATGCGATACCATCGCCTCGAGCCCCGGCACGCCCAGCATCGCCGCGCCCCGGCGGGCCAGGCGATAGGCCCCGTCGCGCTTTCGGAAGAGGCCGAGCGCCACCGCCGCGTCGCAGAGCGCCGCCATGCGCGGGGCGGCGATGCCGGTCCCGCGGGCCAGCGCCTCGGCCGTCAGCGGCCCGTCGGCGAGCCTGTGGGACAGTCGGAGCTCGACCACGGACCAGAGGACCTGCGAATGGACGAAGCCCGCGACGATGTCGAACAGGGCCTCGCCGTCACGGCGGGCGATGCGGCGCAGGACGGGGATGCGGGCACAGAGAGACTGGAACCGGCGCGACGCGGCCAGCCGGGTCGTCCATGACCCGCCCCCGCGCCGCGCCGGGGGCTCCAGTGCCGTCATTCGGCGGCGGTCGCGTGATGCGCAGGGACCAGTCGCTTGGCGGTGCGGTGCACCATCTCGGCCAGCATCGCCTCTCCGGCGCAGGCGGGGATGGAGGCGATGGCGCCGGAGAGGATATCCTCCAGCCGCCGGATCGCGCCGTCGACGCCATAGGTCGCCACCGCCGAGGGCCGACCGTGGATCGCGTCCTGCCCGGTGGGCTTCCCGGTGTCCGCCTCGCCCTGCATGACGTCCAGAAGGTCGTCCGCAACCTGGAACGCCTCGCCGATGCGGGCGCCGAGTTCGGTCCAGGGCTCCGCGTCCTGGCCGGCGGCGATCGCGCCCATCCGGGTGGCGGCGGTGAACAGCGCGCCGGTCTTGGCGCGGTGATAGGTGGCGAGATCGACCACCTCCTCGCTCTCCCAGCCCTGTCCGGCGCAGATGCCGTGGGGCATCCCGGTATGGCGCGCCAGCTCCGCCGTCAGCCGCAAGGCGCGGGCGGGATCGGAGGTACCGGTCTCGGCCAGCGTCTCGAAGCCCTGCACGATCAGCGAATCGCCCGCCAGCACGGCCAGCGCCTCCCCATAGGCGCGGTGGACCGAGGGCTTGCCGCGCCGCGTCTCGGCGTCGTCGAAGCAGGGCAGGTCGTCATGGACGAGCGAGGCGCAGTGGATCAGCTCCAGCGCGGCGGCGGCGCCGTCCGACAGCTCCGGCCGGTCGTCGCCGCAGGCCATGGCCACCGACAGCAGGATCGTCGGCCGGATCCGGGCCCCGCCCGGCTTCACCGCATGGTGCAGCGCCGCGGCCAGCTTCGGCGGCGGCAGGCCCGAGGTCGCCCGCGCGAGCGCGCGCTCGATGCTGCCTTCGATGCGGGTGGAGAGCGGCATGGCGGACCTCGGGGCTGGACATGTCAGGTTCGATTGACAGATGATGTCACCTAGTTTGGACATAAACCTGTGTCTGTCAACTCGGACCGGAGGGGTCATGGGAAACAGGGTCGTCGTCATCGGAGCCGGCATCGGCGGCCTCGCCTCGGCGATGCGTCTGGCCGCGCGAGGCTGCGACGTCACCGTGCTGGAGCGGGCGCCGCAAGTCGGCGGCAAGATGAGGACTTTACCAAGCATCGCCGGGCCCGTCGATGCCGGACCGACCGTGCTCACGCTGCGCGACGTGTTCGACGATCTCTTCGACGCCTGCGGCACGACGCTCGCCGCCCATGTCACGCTGGAGCCGCTGGAGGTGCTGGCCCGCCACCACTGGGAGGACGGGAGCGTTCTGGACCTGTATCCGGACGCGGACCGCTCCGAAGCGGCCATCGCCGCCTTCGCCGGCCCGAAGGAGGCCGCCGCCTTCCGCGCCTTCCACCGCGACACCGCGCGCCTGTTCGATGCCTTCGAGGCGCCGATGATGCGCGCCG
The DNA here is from genome assembly GCF_003340555.1 of Jannaschia formosa. Taxonomy (GTDB): domain Bacteria; phylum Pseudomonadota; class Alphaproteobacteria; order Rhodobacterales; family Rhodobacteraceae; genus Jannaschia; species Jannaschia formosa. The sequence goes on from NZ_QPLJ01000003.1 coordinate 183,949, forward strand.
CCATGCCCAGCCTGGCGGGAATGACCGGCGTCGTCGCCCGCGACCCGGGCCTGATCCCGGCGATGGCGCCGGGCCGGTCGCTCGCCGGGGCGCTGGCCCGGCGCTTCGGCGACCCTCGGCTCCGGCAGCTCTTCGGGCGCTACGCGACCTATGTCGGCGGCGACCCGGCCGCCTCTCCGGCGCTGCTGTCGCTGGTCTGGCAGGCCGAGTCGCGTGGCGTCTGGACCGTCGGCGGCGGCATGCACCGGCTGGCGGCGGCGATGCGCGCCGTGCTGGAGGGCCTGAGCGCAAGGGTGATCTGCGGCGCCCATGTCGACCGGATCGAGGTGCAGGCCGGTCGCGTCGCCGCAGTCCATGCAGCCGGCCATCGCCACGCCTGCGACGCCGCCGTCTTCAACGGCGACCCGGCGGCGCTGCATCGCGGCCTACTCGGCCCCGCACCGGTCCCTGCCCGCGCGGTGACGCCGCGCAGTCTCTCGGCCTTCGTCTGGTCCTTCGCCGCGCGCGTGACCGGACTGACGCCCGCGCATCACAACGTCTTCTTCGCCCGGACCCCGAATTCGGAGTTCCCCGAGATCGCCCGGGGCCGCCTGCCCTCGGACCCCACCCTCTACGTCTGCGCGCAGGACCGGGGCGCCGGTGCCGCCCCCAAGGGGCCCGAGCGCTTCGAGATCATCGTCAACGGCCCGCCCCGGGCCGCTGCCCCCCCCGACCCGGAGGAGACCGAGACATGCCGCGAGACGACCTTCACCAGACTGCACCGGATGGGACTGAGCTTCGACCGGCTCCCGGGGCCGGACCGGCTGACGACGCCCGAGGGCTTCGCGACCCTGTTCCCGGCCTCGGACGGATCCCTCTACGGGCGGAGCCCGCACGGGACGCTCGCGGCCTTCGCCCGGCCCCGGGCGCGGACGGCCCTGCCGGGGCTCTATCTCGCGGGCGGTGGGACGCATCCGGGGGCGGGGGTGCCGATGGCGGCCCTGTCCGGCAGGCTCGCGGCCGAGGCGATCTGCACGGACCTCGCTTCGACCTCGCCGTCCCGCCGGATGGCTACGGCTGGTGGTATGTCGACGGGGTCAGCCACGATGGGACCCGCTCGCTCTCGGTGATCACCTTCATCGGCTCGGTCTTCTCGCCCTGGTACGGATGGTCGGGGCGCGCCGACCCCGAGGACAACGTCTGCATCAACGTCCTGCTGTCTGGCCCCGGCGGGCGCTGGACCATGACCGACCGGGGCCGAGGCGCCCTGCGCCAGACCGAGGAGACGATCCGCATCGGCCCCTCGGGGCTTCGCTGGGACGGCGAGACGCTGGTGATCGACCTCGACGAGGTCTCCACCCCCCACGGGCAGCGCATCCGGGGCAGGATCACCCTGACCCCCCGCGCCGTGACCGAGGTCGAGGTGCCGCTGAAGTCGGACGGGACCCATGTCTGGCGCCCGCTGGCCCCGGCCTCGGACATCGTCGTCGAGATCGACCGGCCCGGCTGGTCCTGGGAGGGGCACGGATATCTCGACTCGAATTTCGGCACCGCCGCGCTGGAGGCGGACTTCGCCTATTGGCACTGGGGCCGCTTCCCGGTCCCGGACGGGCGCGTGATCTTCTACGAGGCGGAGCTGCGCGACGGCTCCGAGACGCGGGTGGCGCTGCATTTCCGCGACGACGGCACGGTCACGCCGGTCGATGCGCCGCCGCTGGCCTCGCTCGGACGCTCGTCCTGGCTGCTGCGGCGCGAGACGCGCTGCGACGCGGGCCACCGGCCCCGGGTGATCCGCGCGATGATCTCCGCGCCGTTCTACGAGCGCTCGGTCGTCGAGACGGTGATCGACGGGCATCGCAGCACCGGCGTGTGGGAGGCGCTGGATTGCGACCGCTTCGCCGCCTGGTGGATGAAGCCCCTGCTCGCCCTTCGGGTCCCGCGCCGGCCGGGGTGGCGGTTTCCGGACTGAACGCCCATATCCCGTCGCGACGGACAGGAGACGGATCATGAGCGATTTCCCCGGCTGGCACGGCACCACCATCATCGGCATCCGCAAGGGGGGCCGCGTCGTCGTCGCCGGCGACGGTCAGGTCAGCGTCGGCCAGACCGTGATGAAGGGCACCGCGCGCAAGGTGCGGCGGCTCTCGCCCGGCGGGGCCGAGGTGGTCGCGGGCTTCGCCGGCTCCACCGCCGACGCCTTCACCCTGCTGGAGCGGCTGGAGAAGAAGCTGGAGGCGACGCCCGGCCAGCTTGCCCGCGCGAGCGTCGAGCTGGCGAAGGACTGGCGCACCGACAAATACCTCCAGAAGCTGGAGGCGATGCTGATCGTCACCGACGGCCGTGACCTCTTCGTCATCACCGGCGCGGGCGACGTGCTGGAGCCGGAGCACGACGTGACCGCCATCGGCTCTGGCGGGAACTATGCGCTGGCCGCCGCGCGGGCGCTGATCGACAGCGACCTCGACGCCGAGGCCATCGCCCGCAAGGCGATGGCGATCGCGGCCGACATCTGCGTCTACACCAACGGCAACCTGACGGTGGAGACGATCGGGGGCTAGGTCAGCCCTTCGACCGCCCGCACGAAGGTCGCATGCTGTGCCCGCAGCCAGCGGATCGCCTCGGGCCATTGGCGGCGCACGGTGACGCAGGCCTTGCGGTTGTCCTTGCGGAACCACCGCCCGAGGGCCGCCTCGCCGGTGGCCTCGCCGACGCTGGTGCGCAGACCGCGCGCGAGCTCGGGCAGGTTCCGCTGCACGAACTCCCGCGCCGGCTCCGAGCGGGCGACGAGGTAGACCGAGGTCCTGTCCTGCGAGAGCGACATCTTGATCCGCAGCCGCCCGCCGCAGGCGATGCCGATCTCCCTCTCCTGGCCGGTCCCGCCCTCTATGCCGAATTCCGGCGCGGCGGCGGCCAGTTCGGCCCAGAAAGCCGCCCGTTCCGCATCCATGATCCCCGTCATCGCGTCCCCCCTTACGGCGGGATCAGAGGGTCAGGGGCAGGCGGGGTCAAGCCCGTCCATTCATCCGGATTGGCTTGAGGCGCAGCTCGAACGGCTCGCGCCCGGACGAGGCACCGTCGTCCTGGCTGTCGCGGGTACCGGCGGCGACCGCGAAGTCCGGACCCCCTTCGTGGCAGCGGCGGATGCAGGCATCCGGGCGCGATGCGCGGACCGCCGCAGGACCGCGCCGCCGCCCTCATCGGCGGCGTTGCGTTTCCGGATGCGGCGCTTAGGTAGGCCCGACAAGGAGAGACCCATGACCGACCTGACCCCGCGCGAGATCGTGTCCGAACTGGACCGCTTCATCATCGGCCAGAAGGACGCCAAGCGCGCGGTGGCCGTCGCGCTGCGCAACCGCTGGCGCCGCAAGCAGCTGGGCGACGACCTGCGCGAAGAGGTCTATCCGAAGAACATCCTGATGATCGGCCCGACCGGCGTCGGCAAGACCGAGATCAGCCGCCGGCTGGCCAAGCTGGCCCACGCGCCCTTCCTGAAGGTCGAGGCGACCAAGTTCACCGAGGTCGGCTATGTCGGCCGCGATGTCGAGCAGATCGTCCGAGACCTCGTCGACGGCGCCCAGCTGATGATCCGCGAGCGGATGCGCGAGGAGGTGAAGTCGAAGGCCCACCAGGCCGCCGAGGAGCGGGTGATCACAGCCCTGGCCGGCACCGATGCGCGCGAGGGCACGCGCGAGGCGTTCCGCAAGAAGCTGCGCGCCGGCGATCTCGACGACAAGGTGATCGAGCTGGAGGTGGCCGATACCTCCAACCCGATGGGGATGGCGATCCCGGGCCAGCCGGGCATGGACCAGATGGCGAACCTTGGCGAACTCTTCGGCAAGATGATGCAGCGCCGCGTCAAGAAGCGCTTGACCGTCGCCGCCTCCTACGACCTGCTGATCGACGAGGAGGCCGACAAGCTGCTCGACCCCGAGACGGTCACCCGCGAGGCCGTCCGCGCGGTGGAACAGAACGGCATCGTCTTCATCGACGAGATCGACAAGGTCGCCGCCCGGCAGGACATGCGCGGCGGCGACGTCTCCCGCGAGGGGGTGCAGCGCGACCTGCTGCCGCTGATCGAGGGCACGACCGTCTCGACCAAGCACGGGCCGGTCAGGACCGACCACATCCTCTTCATCGCGAGCGGAGCCTTCCACATCGCCAAGCCCTCGGACCTGCTGCCCGAGTTGCAGGGCCGCCTGCCGATCCGGGTCGAACTGCGCGCCCTGACGGAGGCCGATTTCGTCCGCATCCTCACCGAGACCGACAACGCCCTGACCCGGCAATACACCGCCCTGATGGCGACCGAGCAGGTGACCGTCACCTTCACCGAGGAGGGCATTGCCGCGCTGGCGCGCATCGCCGCGCAGGTCAACGAGAGCGTCGAGAATATCGGCGCCCGCCGTCTCTATACCGTGCTGGAGCGTGTCTTCGAGGAACTCAGCTTCGAGGCGCCCGACAAGGGCGGCTCGGAGGTGGTGATCGACGCCGATTTCGTCGAGGCGCAGCTCGGCGAGCTGTCCCGCTCCACCGACCTCAGTCGATACGTGCTGTGAGCGACACCGCCCCCGCCGAGCGGGGCTCTACGCTCACCTTCCTGCGCGACAACGTCCCGTTCCTGAGCGCCGGCGTGACCCTCGCCTTCACGTCGAGCTACGGCCAGACCTTCTTCATCGCGCTCTTCGCGGCGCAGATCATGGCGGCCTTCTCGCTCAGCGACGGGCAGTGGGGGCTGCTCTACGCCGTCGCCACGACCGCCTCGGCGGCGCTGATGGTCTTCGTCGGGCCGGTCACGGACCGGCTGCGCATCCGGCACCTCGCGGCGCTGGCGGGGATGGCGCTGGCGGCGGCCTGCCTGCTGATGGCGGGGGCCTGGCACTGGGCGGTGCTGGGACTTGCGGTCTTCGCGCTGCGCTTCGCCGGGCAGGGCATGATGAGCCATCTCGCCGCGCTGGCCATGGCGCGCTGGTTCGTGGCGACGCGGGGCCGGGCGCTGTCGATCGCGGCGATGGGCTTCGCGCTGGGACAGGCGGTACTGCCGATCGTCTTCGTGGCCGGGATGACCGTGATCGACTGGCGCACGCTCTGGGTGATCTCGGCGTTGCTAGTGCTGGCGACGATGCCGGTGGTGACGCGGCTGCTGCGCGCCGAACGGACGCCGCAATCCCTCGCGCAGGAGACGGCGGTGGCCGGCATGCGCGGCCATCACTGGACCCGCGCCGACATGCTGCGCCATCCGCTGTTCTGGATGCTGGCCCCGCTGCTGCTGGGCCCGCCGATGTTCGGGACGGCGCTGTTCTTCCACCAGGTCCATCTCGTCGCCGAGAAGGGTTGGACGCTCGCCGGTTACGTCGCGCTGCTGCCCGCCTTCACGGCCGTGTCGGTGGCGACCACGCTGACCTCGGGCGCGGTGCTGGACCGGGTCGGGGCGGCGCGGATGATGCAGCTCTACATGCTTCCCTTCGCGGCGGGGTTCCTCCTGATGGGCGCGGCCGAGACGCTGGCGGCCGCGGGCGTCGCGCTGATGGTCTTCGGGCTGGGGACCGGGTTGCAGGCGACGGTGCCGACCGCCTTCTGGGCGGAGTTCTACGGCACGCGCCATCTGGGTGGGATCAAGGCGCTGGCCACGGCGATCATGGTGCTGGGTTCTGCACTCGGGCCGGGGCTGACCGGGGCGGCGATCGATCTCGGCATGCCCTTCCCGGAGCAGATGGTCTGGATCGCCGGCTATTTCGGGATCGCCTGCATCCTCGCGGCGATCGGGGTCGCCGGGGCGCGACGGGCGGCGCACGGGTAAGGATGGCTGGCCGCGGCGGGGGAGAGGTCGCCGCGGCCAGGCTTCAGTCCTGGCGCGTCCACCAGGCCTGAAGTGTCTCGGCAGAGCCACCGTGCCCCGCCGCATCCCGCACGAGGACGCGCGCGCCCTCGGTGCCGGGGGTCGCGGCGATGGTGAGGTGGTCGCCGTCGAAGGAGGTGAAGCGCATCGCCGCGGGCGCTCCGCCCAACCGGTCGCGCAGCATCGCGACCGCCAGCCGCTCGCCCAGTCGCAGCGCGGCGCGCGTCTCGGACGGCGCGGCCTGCCCGGCGAAGCAGCGCGCGGCAGCAAGGTTGGCGGCGAGCTTGTCGATCTCGCCCTGCAGGCTCAGCGCGGCCCCCGCCACGGGGCGCAGATGCGTGGGATCGTCCGGATCGGCCTCATAGGCGCAGGGCAGCATCGCCCCCGCCCCGGTCAGCGGGCGGGCACGGGGGCGGCCCGTCACCGGATCCGGCTCGAACATCTCGAAACAGGCCTTGAGCACCGTCGCGCAGGCCCCGGCGGCGGCGGCATGGGCGAGGCGCGTGCCGCGATCGGGCGCGTCCCGGGTCGTGGCGAGCGGCAGCAGGACGTTGTCCTCGGGCGCGAGCGGGCCGAGGTCGCCGCGCCCGTCGCGGGGCGACCAGAGCCTGTTCTGATAGGCGTTGTGGGCAGCGATCCGCTCCGGCAGGCCGCTCGGCTCCAGCGCGGCGGCCATCGCGGCGAAAGCCTCCCGCCGCTCGCCAAGCCGCCGGCCCTGGTCTCCGGCGCGGGCCAAGGCGAGACCTGCGGCAAGCTCGGAGGGCGTCGCGCGGCCGTCGTCGGGCAGGCGTGGCAGCACGTCCACCGCCCGCGCCGCGGCGCCCAGGACGAGCGCCTCGATATCCGCCGGCCCGACCGCATCCCCGGCCAGCGACAGCCCCCCGTCGAGCGGCGTCCCCGCGTCCAGGATCAGATGCAGCGCCGTCAGGAACGCCTGATGGGGCGCGCCCAGATCGACGAAGCTGGCGAGGTCTCGCGGCGTCGCGACGAAACGCGGATGGCACTCGAACGCCGCCGGTCCCAGTATCGCCCCCGCCGCCGCCCGCCGCCCGGTCCAGTCCGTCCCGTGGTCGAGCCGCGCGAGATATCCGGTGATCCGCTGGTGCAGGCACTGCGCGCCGTAGCGGACGATCCCGGCCCCGGGGCCGTCGTCTTGGGCACCGCCCGTCCCGACCGAACCGCCATCGGCCCACCCCCGCGCGGCGGGCCGCGCGCCCGTTCCGACAAGCAGGAATTGCGACACGTAGGGCCCCTGCCCCGCGCCGAGAGTGGCGTCCGCGAAAGGGATCTCGCCCCGGTCCGGTATCGCCCTGGGTCCGGGCCGGGACGGCAGCGACGCCACGGCCTGCGACACGGCCACTGCCGCCGGGTGCCCCGCCCAGTCGGCGAAGTGGACATCGCGCAGCAGGGCCGCTCCCCAGAGCGTCCCGATCTCGGTGGTCATCGCCTTGGAGCCCAACGCCGGTCCGGGCGGCAGCCCTACCGCGCCGCCATGCCCGCCGGACGGCGCCTGACCCAGCGTCTTGAGCCGGGCGACCAAGGCTTCGGCCCGGTCCTGCTCCGCCTCTCCTGCATCGCCGCCGGTCACCAGTCGCAAAACCATGGCTCGATCTCCTGTCCGTCGTGTGATTCGAACGTCCTGGCCTCAGGGAACAGCATCGCCGTGATTTCTGCGTGACCTCGCGCCGGAACCGCTGACGCAGCGTCAGGATCGGCTAGGCTGCGGGTCTAGGATCGGGGACAGGTCGGGGACACGTCATGCCATTCGCCAACGCTCAGAACGCGCAAAATGCTCAAAACGCCCAGAATGCGCAGAACGCCCAGAACGCGCAGGCGGAGCTTGTCCATGCCGGGCAGGGCAGCTCCTCCCGGCTCAGCGCGGCGCTCGACGCGGTCGGGATCGCGCTGCCGGGACAGGTACCCGCGACGGCCATCGCCCAGGGCATCCCCTCCCCCGACCCGGCGGCGGCGCTGCGTCGGCTGAACGCGCGCCACCGGCAGACGCTTCTGGTGGAGGAGCTGGTCGCCGGAATCGTGGTCGCCGAGGCCGAGGGGACGGCCCGGGTGACGACCGCGACCCCCGCCGGAGAGGTGTCGCTGACCTCGCCCTTCCACGGGCTCGAAGGCGACGACCTCGAAGGCGCCGCGCAGCAGGCACTTGCCGGCGTGATGGCACGGCGCTGGCTGCGGGCCGAGCGGATGAACGAGATCCTGGAGCAGCAGAGCGACCTGATGAGCTTCCTTGCGCTCGCCCACCCGATCTCGGCGGCGACCCATCCGATGACGATGGCGCTGCTCTCGGCGATCCATGGCGCGGCCGAGCGCATCGCGGTGCAGGCCAAGGCCGTCCTGTCGGTGCCGCGTCCGGCCGACCTGAGTTCGGCGGTGGCGCCGGTGATCCACACGCCCTCGCACAGCGCCGCGCCCAGCGGCCACGCGAGCGAGGCCTTCACCCTGGCCTTCGCGATGGAGGCGCTGATCTTCGGCGGCGCCAGCCGCGAGCTGCGCCTGATCGCCGCCCGCATCGAGGAGAACCGGGTCGTCGCCGGCGTCCATTACGAGCATGACGGCTTCATGGGCCGCAAGTTGGCCGCGCTGCTAGCGCCGGTCTTCGCCGTGCGGATGGGGCTGGAACCCACGGCGCCGGAGCCGGACCGGATCTGGCACCGCTCGGGCGAGGACGGCGTGCTGACCTCGGGCCAGAGCGGCCAGCCTGGCCGCCCCGCCCGCGTGCAGACCCAGGCCCCGGACGCGGGCGACGGCCGCGTCGCCCTGCTGACACGGATGGCGCTGGCCGAGATCGGGGGTTGAGCGATGCTGTCCCTGACCGACCGCGCGACCGCCGCGCTGACCGGCCTGCCCGAGGAGGCCCTCGCCGCCTATCTCGAGGCCCGGATGGAGCGTGAGGCTGACCCGCCCTTCTGTCGCCTGGTCCGGGGTGAGGACGCGCTGACGCTCGACGCGCTCGACGGGACCGCGCTGCGCGCGATGGTCGAGGCGCGGCTGACCGGCGCCGAAGGGGCCGCGACCGACACGGTGGCCGTCGCCCCGGCGCTGCTGCGCGACGGCGATCCGCTTTCCGTGGCGCTGCCGAAGACGCGGCCGACGGCGCCGGCGCCGGACGCCCCCGCGGAGATCGCCCTGATCGACGCCGGGATCGCCTTCTGGAACCCCGGCTTTCTGGAGCTGGAGATCTGCTCCGTCGGCCATCTCGCCCCCTCCGGCTTCGGCGGAATCCAGCAGCTCACGCGCGCGGAGATCGACACGGCCGTCGCGCGCGGAGGCACGCAGGAAGGCGACCGGACCAACCGCCTGATGCTGGCCGCCGCCTTCCCCGGCTCGGTCCATTCGAACCCGCCGGGGCGCGCGCCGCTCGTCCGCCCGGGTCGCCCCGCTCACGGGACGGCGATGCTCGACGCGATCGGGCGCAAGGCGCCGCAGGGCGCGCGGGTCCACGCGCTGGAGCTCCCGCGCGCGGTGCTCCGCGATTCGACGGGTATCCGGATGCGCACGGTGCTACCGCTGGCGCTGGCGGCGGTGGCCGGAATGGCAGCCAGGGCGGCGGGGCCGACGGCGCCGCTCAGGCTCGTGGTGCTGCTGGCCTACGGCTTTCCCGGCGGCCCGCAGCGGGGCGCGGACCCGGGTTTCCTGCGCGCGGTCTCGGAGGTGATCGAGGCGCTGGCCGCGCGCAACATCGCGCTGGAGCTGGTGTTGCCGACCGGCAACCACCTGCAGGGCCGGGGCGTCGCGCATCTGCCCGCGCCCGCGCCCGGCGCGGCGCGCCCGCCGCTGACATGGCGCACCCTGCCCGGCGATCACTCCAACAACCGGCTGGAGCTGTTCCACGACCCCGGCGCGCCCGAACTGACGCTGACGGCCCCCGACGGCGCGCGGTTGACGCGGGGCGAGGGGGAGACCTTCGCGCTGATCCGCAGCGACGACCATGTCGTCGGACTGGTCTATACCCAGCCCGCCTCGGACACGATCTGGCGGACCGAGGTGATCCTGTCGGGCAGCGCCGCGCGGCGGGACCGGCCCGGCGCGCCCTTCGGCGCCTGGACCCTTGGCCTCGGCGGCGAGGGAGAGGCGCGCGCCTATGTCCGGCGCGACGATTCCGGCTATATGGACGACCGCGCCGCGCCCTTCCGTCCCTCGTGGCTGGAGGATCCGGCCTACAGGGCGCGCGACGCCAGGGGCCTGCCCGGAGCGGACGACGCCGACCACCCGGACAGCCTCGTGCGGCGAGCGGGCACGGTCTCGGTTCTCTGCACCGGCGAGGACGCGCGCCTGCATCCCGTCGGCGCGCGCTGGGAAGGGGGCGGCGAGTCCGGTCCCTCGATCTATGCCGGACTTGCCGCCAGTCCCGGCACGACGCCCGAGACGGAAGCCGTCGACGGCCCGGGTCCCTTCATCGGCATGCCGCTCCGGGGCGACGGCAGCACGCGCCTGTTCCGGCTGTCGGGCACCTCCGTCGCCGCCGCGCTTCGCACGGGCGCGAAGGCCGCGGGTCAGATCCCGACCAGCGCCTCTCCGTAGCCGGTCTTGCGCAGCGTCATCAGCGGGTAGTCCGGCCGCGTCAGATGCGAGATGCGGAAGCCCGGTTCATGCTCGGCCAGCTGCCGCGCATGGAAATGCGCGGCCTCGACATCGTCCCGGATCAGGTCCAGCGCGACGAGGTAGCGCAGCGCGGGCCGGAAGCTGCGGGCCTTGGCATGGGCCGCGCGGGCTGACTTGTGCGCCAGATCGACGTCGCTGACGCCGAGCGCGGTCAGGCAGACCTCCATGTCCCAGGCATAGGCGTTGGGCAGGCCTTCGGCCGTCAGCCGTCCGGTCTGGGCCAGCCGATGCGCCTTCGACGCCTCGCCCGAGATCAGCGCGACCTGCGCCGCCGCATAGAGCGCATAGGGGTTGCGGTCGCAGGCACGCAGGCCCGCGTCGGCCAGATAGGCGGCGCGGTCGGTGTCTCCGACCAGCTCCAGCGCGACCCGCGCGGCGAGCGAGGCGATGACCGGGTTGTCCGGGCGCAGGGCGAAGGCCTCCTCGGCCAGGGCGGCGGCCTCGGCGGCGGTCTCGCCGCGGTCGATGAATTCCAGGCTGCGGGTCAACCCCGCGAAGGCGCGCCATGCCAGCGCCAGCGGCAGCGCGTCGCCGGAGGACAGCGCGGCCAGCTCCGCCTCGGCGAGGCGCAGCTGCTCCTTGTCGCCGGTGAAGAGCCGCGCCGCCGCGGCCTGCAGCGCGAACACGCCAGAGCGGTCGGTCAGCCGCCAGGCCCGGAGCCGCGCGCTGATCTGCGCGATCGCGGTCGAGGCGAAGGCAGGCAGGCGGTGCCCTTCGGAGATCTCGCGCAGGTCCATCGGCAGCTGGACCGATCCCGACCAGACGAAGCGCCGGTGGGCGTCGGCCATGGCGCGCAGCTGCACCGTCCAGTTGCGCGCATCGCCCAGTCCGGCCGACAGCTCGATGCGCAGCAGCCGCGTGCCGCGCAGTTCGGCGGCGGGGACGGGCTCGGTCCCGCGATAGATGTCCGAGACGCCCTCGGCGGCGAAGCGGCTGGCGAGGTGATCGGCCAGCGCCGCCGTCAGGTAATCCGCCTCGATCTCCCTCGGGCGGCCCTGGACGACGATCTCGACGCTGGTCCGCTCGGGCAGGCTGGCACGGGCGCCGGGGCGGCGCGGGGCGGGGTCGTCGCCGCAGCGCAGGTCGCGCAGCCAGTCGTCGAGCGCGGGGTCGATCCCGTCGAGCGTCTCGAGCAGCTCGGCCTCGCCCCCCGGCGCGCCGCGGTCGAGACCGACCCAGGGACGCAGGGCCACGGTCTGGGGATCGGCGGTGTCGAGGATGTCGGCATCGGGCCCGAGTTGCTTGCGCAGGTTGCTCAGCGCCCGGCGGAAGCTGGTCAGGGCCTGCTCGGGCGCGCGGTCGGACCAGAGGATCCCGCGCAGCCAGCTGCGCGTCCGCATCCGCTCGGGGGCGCAGGCCAGCAGCGCCAGGATGGCGGCCTCCTTGCGGCGCGTGGGCGTCAGGTCCGTCCCGTCGGACCGGACGACCCGGAAGCGCCCGCGCAGGCGCAGCGTGACCCTGGCCGTGCCGGCCATCGCAATCCCCACTCAAATTGCCTGTCGGGACCCGGACGAAACGGCCTTGAAACGCGTCTGTCAACGCTCCGGGTAATTCCGGCTCGGCGCAGAAGCCGGCGACGGAGGCCGGTCAGGGCGGCATTCTTAAATCGGGACAGTGGTTTGGCGCGTTCGCGCCACAAGCCAATCGTCGAACCAACGCCCGGTCCGCACCCGCTGCGCCCTCCGCCTCCAGATGCAATTTCAGGCAGTTGGCGCGACGCGCAGTCGACCCGCCCCCGCCGCTCAGCCCAGGCGTGGCGCCAGCAGCAGCAGGCTGATCGCCGCGATTGTCGCCCCGCCCACGAGGTGCAGGAGCCCCGCCGTTACCTGAAACGACGCCGCCTCGCCCGACTGCACCAGCCGCCGCGTCAGCACGCCCGAGACCGCGACCGAAGCGTTGAAGGCGGCCGTCCCCAGCCCCATCGCCAGCGTCGCGAGGATGCCGACCGTCATCACGTCCAGCCGCGCGGCGATGACCAGCAGGAACAGCGCCCCGGTGCAGGGCCGGATCGCGACGCTGACCACCAGCGCCGCCGACTCGCGCCAGCCCTCCAGCGTCTCGACCTGCGCGGGCGATGGCCCGTGCGCGTGGCCGCAGCCCGAACAGACCGGCGCAGGGGCGCGGGCCCTGGACAGAAGGCGCAGCCCCCGGACCGCGATGACCGCCCCGATGGCGGCGAAGAGCGCGTAGCTGAGCGGCGCGAGCCAGGCCTCGACCAGCTCTGCGGCGCTGCCGGAGTTCAGCACCGACAGCCCGCCGACCAGCGCCATGACCAGCACGATCGCCGTCCCGGCCTGCGCCAGCGCCGAGACGACCGACAGGACCACCATCCGCCGCAGCGTCGCCTGCGAGGCCAGGGCCGCACCGCCCAGCAGGACCTTTCCATGCCCCGGGCCCAGCGCGTGGACAAAACCGTAGGCGAAGGTCGCCGCGCAGAGCGCCAGCACCGCCGCCGGTTCGCCGCCCTGCACGGCGCGCAGCGCGCGGGCCATCGCGTCCTGGAACTCCCGCTGGGCGCCGACGGCCCAGGCATAGAGCGCGTCCCAGGGAAGCGCGAAGGCCGCCAGGGCCAGGCCTGCCAGCGCAGCCAGCGGCACCGCCTGCGCGGTCAGTCGCATGTCAGCACCACCGTCTCGGCGAAGGCCGCGCCCACATTCGGGTCGTCCGGCACCTCTTCGCGCGACAGCGCGGCAAGCCTCAGCCGAAGCTCCTCGGCGGCATCGTCCAGGTCGGGGCGCAGCACCTCGGCCGTGCAGCCCTCGGGCGCCTCGGCCTCGACGGTATAGGCGTAGTAGTAGATCGGATCGTAGACCTCGACCATCAGCGCCCCGGCATCGCGCGGCGCCTCGAAGGGCAGCGTGAACGAGACCCAGATCCGCTCGTCCTCCTCTCCGGCCTCGGCGTCGACGGGGCGGGCGAAGCCGGGCCCGTCGGACAGGTGCAGGTCGCCGGTATAGCCCTCGGGCCAGTCGGTTTCCCCTTCGGCGACCTTGGCGAAATCCTCGGCGTCCAGAATCCCGTCCCGCTCCGGATCGAGGTCGAGGATGTCCCAGAGCGTCAGCGAGGTGAAGGCGTCGTAGTGCCAGCGCACGCGCAGCGCGGTCACGTCGCCCTCGGCGTCGCGCAGGAAGGCGATGCGGGTGTCGGCGAAGATATGCGGATGCGCGGAGGCCGGGCCCGCGCCCGCGCCCATGGCGAGCGCCAGCAGCCAGAGGCCGATTCCCCTCTCGCGTCCCATCGACATGAACCCTCGCTATCTCCGCGCCCCAGATAGAACGTCGCCCGCCGCTCCGCCAGCCCGCCCCCGGGCGCCGCGCAGGATGGCGCCGACGGGCGCGGCCGTCAGGCTGCCGCTTCGGGGTCGCTCAGCGATTCGAGGATCGGGCAATCGGGCCGCGCATCCCCGGCGCATGCGCCGATCAGATGCGCCAGCGTCCCGCGCATCTCGCGCAGCGCGGCGATCTTGGCGTCGATCTCGCCCAGCTGCCGCTCGGCGATGCGCTTGACCTCGGCGCTCGACCGCGTCTCGTCGTCCCAGAGTGCCAGCAGCGTCCGGCACTGCTCCACCGGGAAGCCCAGCGCGCGGGCGCGGCCGACGAAGACCAGCTTGTGCAGGTCCGCCTCCGAGAAGGCGCGGTAGCCGTTCCCGGTCCGGGCGGGCCGGATCAGGTCGATCTCTTCGTAGTAGCGGATCGTCTTGGCAGGCACGCCGGTGCGGCGGGCGACGTCTCCGATGTTCATGATGTATCTCCCTCTTGACCTTCCAGTCACTGGAACCCCTATCTGAGGTCCACGTCAAGATATGCGCCGCAGGAGAAGCCTCATGTCCGCCCCGATCATCACCCTGCCCCTCGAAGGCCTTTCCTGCGCATCCTGCGTCGGCAGGGTCGAACGGGCGCTCGCCGCCGTGCCCGGCGTGACTGGCGCGTCGGTGAACCTCGCCGTCTCCCGCGCCACGATTGAAGGCACGGCCGACCGCGCGGCGCTCGTCGCCGCCGTGCGGCAGGCAGGCTACGAGGTGCCGCAGCGCACGGTGACGCTGGAGGTCGAAGGGCTCAGTTGCGCCAGCTGCGTCGGCCGGGTGGAGCGGGCGCTGGCCGAGGTGCCGGGCGCAGGCGAGGTGTCGGTCAACCTCGCCACCGGGCGGGCGACCGTCACCGGCGGGGCCGAGGCGCCCGCGCTGATCGCCGCCATCACGGCGGCGGGCTACGGCGCGCTGCCGGTCGAGGCCGAGGCCGAGGACACCCGCCCCGACGAGGCCACGATCCTGCGCCGCAAGGCGATGCTGGCCGGGGCGCTGACGCTGCCGGTCTTCGTGCTGGAGATGGGCGGCCATCTCGTGCCCGCCTTCCACCACATGATCGCCCACACCGTCGGGACCCAGACGAGCTGGCTGCTGCAGCTGATGCTGACGACGCTGGTGCTGGCCGGGCCGGGGCGCATGTTCTACGCCAAGGGCCTGCCCGCGCTGGTCCGCCGTGCGCCCGACATGAACGCGCTGGTCGCGCTGGGGACGGCTGCGGCCTATCTCTATTCGCTGGTCGCGACGCTCGCCCCCGGGCTGCTGCCGCCCGATTCGGTCGCCGTCTACTACGAGGCGGCGGCGGTGATCGTGACGCTGATCCTGACCGGCCGCTGGCTGGAGGCGCGTGCCAAGGGCCGCGCCTCGCAGGCCATAAAGCGGCTCGTCGGCCTGCGCCCCGCGACGGCCCGCGTCCGGCGCGACGGCGGCGTCGAGGAGGTCCCGGTCGATGCCCTGACCCCCGGCGACGTGATCGAGCTGCGCCCCGGCGCCCGCATCCCGGTCGACGGGATCGTGACCGAGGGCACCGGCACCGTCGACGAATCCATGCTCACCGGCGAGCCGCTGCCCGTCGCCAAGTCCCCGGGCGAGCCGGTCACCGGCGGCACGGTCAACCAGACCGGCGCGCTGGCCTTCCGTGCGACCGCCGTCGGCGCCGACACCCAGCTCGCCGCGATCATCCGGCTGGTCGAGGCCGCGCAGGGCGGCAAGCTGCCGATCCAGGCGGTCGTCGACCGCGTGACGGCCTGGTTCGTGCCCGCGGTGCTGGCGCTCGCCACGCTTACCTTCGCGGTCTGGCTGGCCATCGGCCCGGACCTCGCCCATGCGGTCGTCGCCGGCGTCTCGGTGCTGATCGTGGCCTGCCCCTGCGCGATGGGTCTGGCGACGCCGGTCTCGATCCTCGTGGGCACGGGGCGCGGGGCCGAGATGGGCGTGCTGTTCCGCAAGGGCGCGGCGCTGCAACGGCTGAGCGAGGTCGCCGTGGTCGCCTTCGACAAGACCGGCACCCTGACCGAGGGGCACCCTCGCCTGACCGACCTGGAACTCGCCCCCGGCGCCGCGCGCGACGCCACCCTGGCGCGTATCGCCGCCGTCGAGGCCCTGTCGGAGCATCCGCTGGCCCGCGCCGTGGTCGACGCGGCCGAGGGACTGCCCCTGCCCGAGGTCTCCGGTTTCGAAGCCGTGCCCGGCATGGGCGTCTCGGCCCTGGCCGGCGGCCAGCGGGTCGAGATCGGCGCGGCGCGGTACATGGCCGCGCTGGGCCACGACACCGGTCCCTTCGAGGCCGCCGCGCGCCGACTGGCCGAGGCGGGCAAGACGCCGGTCTTCGCGGCCATCGACGGGCGGATCGCCGCCGTGCTCGCCGTTGCGGACCCGGTGGCCGAGGCGACGCCGGCGGCGCTGGCGGCGCTGCGCGAACGGGGCGTGACGCTGGCCATGATCACCGGCGACGACCGCCGCACCGCCGAGGCGGTCGCGCGCGGGCTCGGGATCGAGGACGTCTCCGCCGAGATCCTGCCCGGCGGCAAGGCCGAAGCGCTGGCCGCGCTGCGCGCCCGCCACGGCGCGGTGGCCTTCGTCGGCGACGGGATCAACGACGCGCCCGCGCTGGCCGAGGCCGATGTCGGCATCGCGCTCGGCACCGGGACCGACGTCGCCATCGAGGCGGCGGAGGTGGTGCTGGTCTCGGGCGCGTTGACCGGCGTGCCCAACGCGCTGGTCCTGTCGCAGGCGACGCTGCGCAACATCCGCGAGAACCTGTTCTGGGCCTTCGCCTACAACACGGCGCTGATCCCGGTCGCGGCGGGGGTTCTCTATCCGGCCTTCGGCTGGCAGCTGTCGCCGATGCTGGCGGCGGGGGCGATGGCGCTGTCCTCGCTCTTCGTGCTGGGCAACGCGCTGCGCCTGCGCGGCTGGCGCCCGCCGCTCGCCCCGGGCGGCGCCCGGCCCGCGGCGCGCAGGCGCGATCCAGTCGCCCCGGAGGCCCGCGCCGCGGCCTGATCGCGGCGCCTTGCGCTCCGCTCGGGCGCAAGGCAGGAGGTCGGGCCATGCGGCCCGCCTCTCCGACCCGGCGCATCTAGCGTGGACGACCTGCTCGACGGCTTGGCCGCGGCGGTCCGGCTGATCGTCACCGCCGACGCGGAGCTGATCGCCATCACGCTGCTGTCGCTGCGGGTCACGCTGACCGCCGTCGCCATCGCCTGCCTGATCGGCCTGCCGCTGGGCGCCTGGCTCGCCGTCAGGCGCTTTCGCTGGCGCCGCGCTGTGATCGCCACGCTCAACGCCCTGATCGGACTGCCGCCGGTGGTCGTGGGCCTCGTCGTCTACCTCATGCTGTCGCGCTCGGGCCCTTTCGGGGTGCTGGGGCTGCTGTTCACGCCGACCGCGATGATCGTCGCGCAGGTGGTGATCGTCACGCCGCTCGTCGCCTCGATTGCGCATCAGGCCATGCGGGAGCTCTGGGCGGAATATCACGACCTGCTGATCTCGCTGGGCGCGACGCGGCGCCAGCGGGTGCTGGCGCTGATCCTCGACGGGCGCCGGTCGCTGCTGACGGCGGCACTGGCGGGATTCGGGCGTGCCATCGGCGAGGTCGGCGCGATCATGATCGTCGGCGGCAACATCGATGGCGCGACCCGCGTCCTGACCACCGCCATCGCGCTGGAGACCGGGCGGGGCGACTTCGCGCTGGCACTGGGCCTCGGCTTCGTCCTGATCGCGCTGGCCCTCATCGTCTCGGGCGCAAGTCACTGGGCCATGCGCACCGAGCGGCAGAGCCGATGGTGAGCCTACTGCCGCTGGAGCTGGAGGGCGCGACCCTGACACGCGGCGGACGAAGGCTGGTCGGACCGATCGACCTGCGCGTCGAGGCTGGCGGGATCACCGTCGTGATCGGGCCGAACGGGTCGGGCAAGACCTCGCTTCTCAGAATGATGCACGGGTTGCAGCCGGCGAAGGGCACCCTCCGCTGGAACCTTCCCGAGGCGGAGGCCCGGCTGCGCCAGTCCTTCGTCTTCCAGCGCCCCGTCGTCCTGCGCCGCAGCGTCGCCGCCAATCTCGCCTATCCGCTCCTGCTGCGCGGCACGCCTCGGGCGAAGGCGCGCGCGATGGCCGAGGCGCAGGCGGCCCGCTTCGACCTGACCGGCCAGCTCGACCAGCCTGCCCCCTCGCTCTCGGGCGGGGAGCAGCAGCGCCTCGCGCTCGCCCGCGCGCTCATCACCGCGCCGGAGATGCTGTTCGCCGACGAGCCCTGCGCCGCGCTCGACGGCCGCGCCACCCGCGCGGTCGAGTCGCATCTTCGGTACGCAGGCCGGCGCACGACCCTGGTCATGTCCACCCATGACATGGGGCAGGCGCGGCGCCTCGCCTCTCGCGTCGTCTTCCTGCTTCATGGCAGGGTCCACGAGTCCAGCCCCGCCGCGCAATTCTTCGCCCGGCCCGAGACCGAGGCCGCCCGCGCCTTCCTGAACGGAGACATCGTCGAATGATCCGCACCCTGCTGATCCTGCTGCTCACCGCTCTGCCCGCCAGCGCCGAGACGATGCGCATGGCGGTCACGACCTCGTTCGACGCCTCGGGCCTGGCCGAGGTGCTGCTGCCCGAGATCGCCGCGGAGACCGGGATCGAGGTCCAGCTTCTCGTCGTCGGCACCGGGCAGGCGCTGCGCCTCGGCGAGGCCGGGGACGTCGACGCCGTGCTCGTCCATTCCCGCACCGCCGAGGAAGCCTTCGTGGAGGCGGGGCACGCCACCCACCGGCGCGAGATCATGTATAACGACTTCGTCCTGATCGGCCCCACGGGCGACCCTGCCGGCATCGCCGGTGCCCCCGACGCGGCTGCGGCCCTGACCCGCATCGCCGAAAGCAGGGCGCCCTTCGTCAGCCGCGGCGACGACAGCGGCACCCACAAGGCGGAGCTGGCGCTCTGGGACGCCGCCGGGATCGCGCCCGAGGGCGCGTGGTACCGCCCGACCGGCTCGGGCATGGGCGCGGCGCTGAACACCACCGTCGCGATGGGCGCCTACATCCTGTCGGACCGCGCGACCTGGCTCAACTTCGGCAATCGCGAGGGCATGGCGGTCCTGTTCGAGGGCGATCCCGCGCTCTTCAACCAGTACGCCTACCTGCCGATGAACCCGGCTCGGCACCCCCATGTCGCGAGCGGCGCCGCTATGGCGGTCGAGGACTGGCTGACGTCGGAGAAGGGCCAGGCCCTCATCTCAGGCTTCACCATCGCCGGAGAGCGTCTGTTCACCGCCAACGCGATGCCCGCCGCAAAGTGACCTCCCCCACAGAACCCCGGACCCGGACCCGATGACCCAGCCCAACATCCTGATCCTGATGGTCGACCAGCTCAACGGGACGCTGTTTCCCGACGGCCCGGCCGACTGGCTCCACGCGCCGAACCTGAAGCGCCTCGCCGCCCGCTCCCGCCGGTTCCGCAACTGCTACACGGCCAGCCCGCTCTGCGCGCCGGGGCGGGCGAGCTTCATGTCGGGCCTGCTACCCAGCCGCACGAAGGTCTACGACAACGCCGCAGAGTTCGCCTCGGACATCCCGACCTATGCCCATCACCTGCGGCGCGCGGGCTGGCGGACCTGCCTGTCGGGGAAGATGCATTTCGTCGGCCCCGACCAGCTGCACGGCTTCGAGGAGCGGCTGACGACCGACATCTACCCCGCCGATTTCGGCTGGACCCCCGACTACCGCAAGCCGGGCGAGCGGATCGACTGGTGGTACCACAACATGGGCAGCGTCACGGGCTCGGGCGTGGCCGAGATCACCAACCAGATGGAATACGACGACGAGGTCGCGCATTTCGCGCGGATGTGGCTCTATGATGCGGCGCGCGAAAAGGACGGCCGGCCGTGGTGCCTGACCGTCAGCTTCACCCATCCGCACGACCCTTACGTCGCCCGCAGGCGGTTCTGGGACCTCTACGAGGACTGCGACCACCTCGACCCGCCGGTCCCCGAGATGCCCTACGAGCAGCACGATCCCCATTCCCGCCGCCTTCTGGAAGCCAACGACCGCGGCAATTTCGACGTCACCCAGGACGACGTGCGCCGGTCGCGCCGGGCCTATTTCGCCAACATCTCCTATCTCGACGAGAAGGTCGGAGAGATCCTGCAGGTGCTGGAGGACACGCGGCAGGAGGCCATCGTCCTCTTCGTGTCGGACCACGGGGACATGCTGGGCGAGCGGGGGCTCTGGTACAAGATGAGCTTCCTCGAAGGCTCCGCCCGCGTGCCGCTGATGATCGCGGCGCCGGGGATCGAGCCCGGGCTGGACCTGACGCCGGTCAGCAACATAGACGTCTGCCCGACGCTCTGCGATCTGGCGGGGGTCGACATGTCCGCCATCGCGCCCTGGACGACGGGCGAGTCGCTGGTGCCCTTGGGCCGCGGGGGCACGCGCGAGACGCCGGTGGCGATGGAGTACGCCGCCGAAGGGTCGTGGGCGCCGATGGTGGCGCTGCGGGCGGGGCAGTGGAAATACACCCGCTGCGCGCTGGACCCCGAGCAGCTCTTCGACCTCGACGCCGACCCGCACGAACTTGAGAACCGCGCCGAAGACCCGGCCTGCGCCGAGCAGCTCGCCGTCCTGCGGACCGAAGCCGATGCCCGCTGGGACCTCGACCGCTTCGACGCCGAGGTGCGCGAAAGCCAGGCGCGGCGCTGGATCGTCTACGAGGCGCTGCGCCAGGGCGGCTACTACCCCTGGGACTGGCAACCGACGCGCGTCGCCTCGGAACGCTACATGCGCAACCACATGGACCTGAACGTGCTGGAGGAGGCCCAGCGCGCGCCGAAGGACTGAAGGGTCCGGGACGCCTTGCTTTCCTGCCGGACGGTCAGCGCGGCGCTTTGCGCGAATGGCATCTCCGGGGGCGATCCCGGCCTGTCGCTGCTACCGTGCGATCGGAAGCATTGACCGATCAACCCTACCCCGTCAGCGCCTCGCCCGACCGCGCGCGGGGCTGGTAGGCGCCGACGCCCTTTTCGGCCCGAAGCTCCCCGTCGGCGACCACCGTCCGACCGCGCAGGATGGTCCGGACCGGCCAGCCCTTCACCCGGATCCCCTCGTAGGGGGTGTAGTCGGCGCCGTGATGCAGGATCTCCTGCCGGATCGTTTCCTCCCGCTCCGGGTCCCAGAGGGTGAGGTCCGCATCCGACCCCACCGCGATCGTGCCCTTCCTCGGATAGAGCCCGTACATCTTCGCGTGGTTCGTCGAGGTCAGCGCGACGAAGCGGTTCAGGCCGATGCGGCCCTTGGTGACGCCTTCCGAGAAGAGGATCGGGTGGCTCGTCTCGACGCCGGGGATGCCGTTCGGCACCCATTTGAAGGATTTGAGCCCCTGCGGGTGCTTCTTGCCCTCGCTGTCGTCATAGCGGAACGGGCAGTGGTCCGACGAGAAGACGTCGAACACCCCCCGCTCGATCCCCGACCAGCAGGCGGCCTGTTCGGCCGTGTCGCGCGGCGGGGGCGAGCAGACATATTTGGCGCCGTCGAAGCCGGTGGTATCGAGGTCGTCCGCCGTCAGCACCAGGTATTGCGGGCAGGTCTCGGCGTGGACGGTGCCGCCGCGGGCCCGGCCTGCCTCGATCTCCGATATGGCATCGCCGTTCGAGACGTGGACGATCATGATCGGCACGTCGACGATCTGGGCGAGCGAGATAGCGCGATGCGTCGCCTCGCGCTCGGCCGGGATGGGGCGGGTCGTGGCGTGGAACTTCGGCGCGGTGTCGCCGCGGTCCATCGCGCGGTCGCGCAGATACTCGATGGCGTCGTCGTTCTCGGCATGGACCATGGGCAGCGCGCCGCAGGACTTCGCAGCCTCCAGCGTCTCGAGGATCTGGCGGTCGGTCAGCTTCATTCCCTCGTAGGTCATGAAGACCTTCACCGAGGTGTAGCCGTCCTCGACCAGCGCCGGCAGGTCCTGGTTCAACGCCTGCGGCGTCGGGTCGGTGACGATCAGGTGGAAGGCGATGTCAGTGTAGCACTCGCCCTCGGCCAGCCCGTGATACCAGGTGACCGCATCCCGCAGGCTCTGCCCCTTCCGCTGCAGGCAGAAGGGCAGCAGCGTCGTCATCCCCCCGAAGGCGGCGGAGCGCGTCGCGCTCTCGAAATCGTCGGCCATGGTCACGCCGTCGCCCGAGGGCTGCGAGATGTGGACATGGCTGTCGATCCCGCCGGGCAGGACAAGCAGGCCCGTGGCGTCGACGATCTCCGCCGCCTCGCCCAGATCGAGGCCGATGGCGGCGATCTTGCCGTCCCTGATCCCGATATCGGCGCGGAACGTGTCGGCGGCAGTGGCGACGGTGCCGCCCTTGACGATGGTGTCGTAGGTCATGCCGCCTCCAGCGCGGAGATGAGGCGGTCCATCTCGTCCAGGGTGTTGTAATGCACGGCCGAGACCCGGATGACGCCGTCGCCGTTGGGCAGGTCCAGCCCTTCCACCAGGGACCGCGAGTAGAAGTCGCCGTAGCGGATGCCGATGCCGGTCGGGTCCACCGCCTCGACCACCTCGCGCGACGACCGGCCCGCGATCACGAAGGAGATCGTGGGGACGCGCAGGGTGCGGTCCGCCTCGGGCGCGCCCACGATGGTGACGTCCTCCCGCCCGCGCAGGTAGGACAGAAGGCGCTCCGACAACTTCTCCTCATGGGCGGCGATGATCCCGAAGGCGGCCTCGATGGCGGGGCGGCCGGTCGCGTTGATGCCATGGGCCTGCGCGAAGGCCTCGAGGTAGTCGATGATGCCGAGGCAGGCATGGGCCAGCTCGTATTGCGCGTTTCCCGGCTCCATCTTCTGCGGCACCTTGGAGCGGTCGAAGAAGCGGTGGTTGATGTTGGCCGCCGCCAGCAGCGCGTCATGGCGTCCGTAGAGCGCGGCGAAATGCGGACCGTAGACCTTGTAGGCCGAGAAGACGTAGAAATCCGCGCCCAGCGCGGGCGCGTCCACCGCCCGGTGCGGCGCATAGGCGACCCCGTCGACGCAGAGCAGCGCCCCGGCCGCACGGACGATGTCCGCGATCTCGGCCACCGGGTTGATGGTGCCGTAGATGTTGGAGACATGGGCCATCGCGACCAGCTTCGTGCGGTCCGACAGCAAGGGGCGCAGGGTCTCGGGGTCGGGGCGGTGCTGGCCGGGCGCCAGTCGCCATTCCTTCACGACGACGCCCTGCGCGGCCAGCTTGGCCCAGGGCCCGATATTCGCCTCGTGGTCGAAATTGGTGACGACCACCTCGTCTCCCGGCTCCCAGTCCTGGCTCAGCGCGGCGGCGAGCTGGCCCAGAAGCTGGGTCGAGGTCGCGCCCATCACCACCTCCTCGGGGCGGGTGGCGTTGACCAGCGTCGCCAGCGCCGCACGACCCTCGGCCACGCGCGCGCCCGCCTCCCGCGAGGCGGCATAGCTCGCGCCCAGCTGGACGTTGGGGCCGTAGAGATAGCCCATCAGCCGGTCCCCCACATGCCGCGCCACCTGGCTGCCGCCCGCATTGTCCAGGAAGACCCGGTCGCCGGAGAGCGCCGGAAAGGCACCCGTCACGAAGGTGGAATCGAGGTCGGTCACGGGCGCTCCTCCTGGCCTTGGATCGTGTCGAGTCACGCTAGGCGCCCCGGTGACGGACCCCAAGGGGCGATCCGCCCGCCCCGCAAGCGGCCCCCGATCCGGTCATAACGCCATCATGTTCCCGTCCGTCCCGCACAAAAATTGGGCCATTGCCGAGATCGGCCCGCATCTCGGGCAGGCGCGCTTGGCGCGTTCGCAATTGTATCGGGACAATGATCGCGCAACCGGCGGACCAACCCGCCGGAGCCAAAAGACGGGGAAGTGACCATGAAGAAGACGATCTTGACCGGCGCCCTGCTGGGGGCCGCCGCCGCCTTGCCTGCCGCCGCCCAGGACACGCTGGCCACCGTGAAGGAACGGGGGATGCTGAACTGCCAGGTCGGGTTGCCGACGCCGGGCTTCTATGCGCTGGCCGATGACGGGACCTGGTCAGGCATGGATGTCGACATGTGCCGCGCGGTGTCGGCCGCGATCTTCGGCGATCCCGACATGGTGGAATACCAGTCCGTCACCTCGGCCGTCCGCTTCACCGCGCTCGCCAATGCCGAAAGCGACATGCTCTCCCGCACGACGACCTGGACGGCCGTGCGCGACACGCAGCTCGGCCTCGATTTCACGCTGGTGAACTTCTACGACGGCCAGGGCTTCCTCGTGCCCGTCGACAGCGGCATCACCTCGGCGCTGGATCTGGACGGCGCGACCGTCTGCGTCCTGACCGGCACCACGACCGAACTGAACCTCGCCGACTACTTCCGCGCCAACGAGATGGAGTTCACGCCGGTCACCAACGAGAACGTCAACGTCCTCGTCGAGACCTATCTCGGCGGCGGCTGCGACGCCTATACCAACGACAAGTCGGGCCTCGCCGCGCGCCGTTCGGCCTTCCCGGACCCCGAGGCGCATGTCATCCTGCCCGAGACCGTCTCGAAGGAGCCGCTGGGCCCGGTGGTGCGGCAGGGCGACGACGCCTGGGCCAACATCGTCCGCTGGGTCGGCTTCGGCCTGATCAATGCCGAGGAACTGGGCGTCACCTCCGAGAACGTGGCCGAAATGGCCGCCAACCCGCCCTCCCCGAACGTCGCCCGCCTGCTCGGCGCGGAAGGCAATATCGGCGAGGAGATGGGGCTGGAGCCCGACTTCATGGTCGACGTGATCTCGGCGGTCGGCAACTACGGCGAGATGTACGAGCGCCATATCGAGACCGGCATCGGCATCCCGCGTGCGGGCTCGCTCAACGCGATGTGGACCGAGGGCGGCATCCTCTACGCCCCGCCCTTCCGGTAACTTCTCCCGAGACCGCGCCCCCCTCGCCGCGACCGGCCGAGGGGGGCGCGCGCATCCGGGCGAAGTCCGCAGATGCGGCGCGCTCCCGACCTGCTGTCTGCCAGCGAGGCCAAGGCGATGACGATCCTTCCCGACCAGACCAGACCTCCCGCGCCTTCGCGCCCGGCGCTGAAGGCGCTCAACGACGCGCGCGTCCGATCCGCGGTGATCCAGGCATTGACGCTGCTGGCGGTCTTCGTCGGGCTGTGGTGGATCGTCAGCAACACCGTCGCGAACCTCGCGGTGCGCAACATGTCGGCGGGGTTCGGCTTTCTCGACGTCTCGGCCGGCTTCGGCATCGGCTTCACCATCATCCCCTACCAGGAGGGCGACACCTACCTGCGCGTCTTCTTCGTCGGGATCGCCAACACGCTGCTGGTCGCGATCGTCTCGATCGTGCTGGCGACGGTTTTCGGCCTGATCGTGGGCCTCGCGCGGCTGTCGGACAACTGGATCATCGGCGTCGTCGCGCGGTCCTATATCGAGATCATCCGGAACACGCCGCTGCTTCTGCAGATCATCGCGTGGTATTTCGGCGTCTTCAACCTGCTGCCCCGGCCGCGCGACAGCATTGAACTGGGCGCGGGCTTCGTCCTGAACAACCGCGGCTTCTACCTGCCCGCGCCGGTGGCCGAGGCGGGGCTGGGCGCCTTCCTCCTGCTCTGCGGCGCCGCCGTCGCCGGGGCCGTCGGGCTCTATCTCTGGTCGAATCGGCGGCTGGAGAAGACCGGCCAGAGCTTCCCGGCGCTGCGCGTCGGCGCCGCGCTGGTGATCGGCGTGCCGGCGCTGGCCTATCTCGCCCTCGCCCCGGTCTCCTGGGACATGCCAGAGCTTCAGGGCTTCAACTTCCAGGGCGGGACGTCGGTGCCGCCGGCCTTCTGCGCGCTGATCGTGGCGCTGTCGGCCTATACCTCCTGCTTCATCGCCGAGATCGTCCGCTCGGGCATCCAGTCGGTGCCGAAGGGCCAGCTCGAGGCGGCGGGGGCGCTGAACCTGCCGCCCAACTGGACGCTGCGCCGGGTTGTGATGCCGCAGGCGATGCGCGTCATCATCCCGCCGCTCATCAGCCAGTACCTGAACGTCACCAAGAACTCCTCGCTGGCCATCGCCATCGGCTTTCCGGACCTCGTCAGCGTCTGGATGAACACCTCGCTGAACCAGTCGGGCCGCGCGATCCCGATCGTGGCGATGACGATGGCGTTCTACTGCACCGTGTCGCTGGCCGTCTCGGCAGTGATGAACGTCTACAACAAGCGCGTCCAGCTGCAGGAGCGATGAGCATGGCCCCGAAGGTCTTCGTCCCGAGCCCCGACCGCCCGCCCCCGGTCGACACGAGCGGCCCGCTTGTCTGGATCCGCCGCAACCTGTTCCGCGACGTGCCCAACACGCTGATGACGCTGCTCGGCGCCTATATCGCCGTGACTTTCGTGACCGCGGTCGTCGACTGGGCGCTGATCGACGCCGTCTGGCAGGCCGAGTCGCGGCGCGAATGCCTTGACCTCGTCGGCCGCTCCGGCGCGTGCTGGCCCGGCGTCTTCGTCTGGTTCGAGAACCTGATCTACGGGCTTTATCCGAAGGACCAGGTCTGGCGGATCAACACGGGCTTCCTGCTGCTGGTCGTGTGGATGGTGCCGCTCTGGATGCCGCGGGTGGTCTCGAAGGTGGCGATCGGGCTCAGCGCGGTGATGCTCTACCCGTTCCTCGCCAGCTACTTCTTCCTCGGCGGCGAGAAGGGCCTCGTCTGGACGGCGCTGATCGCCGCCGGGCTCTGGGGCCTGATCTGGGTCTGGGCCACCGCGCTGACCGAGACGCTGACCGGCAAGTCGGTGGGCACCTGGCTGATCGGGCGCCTCGGGCGAAGCGGCGCGGACGAGGCGACGCAGATGCGCATCCGCCGGGGTGCGGCGTTGGCGCTGTTCGTCGTCTCGGTCCTGCTCGTGGCCCCGGCCGAGTTCGT
Source organism: Jannaschia formosa (assembly GCF_003340555.1). GTDB lineage: Bacteria > Pseudomonadota > Alphaproteobacteria > Rhodobacterales > Rhodobacteraceae > Jannaschia > Jannaschia formosa. The sequence continues at coordinate 210,534 of NZ_QPLJ01000003.1, forward strand.
CGAGGTGCGCACGCAGTTCTGGGGCGGGCTGTTCCTGACGCTGGTGATCTCGGGGATCGGGATCACCTTCTCGCTGCCGGCGGGCATCCTGCTCGCCCTCGGGCGGCGGTCGAAGATGCCGGTGGTCGCGACGCTCTGCACCGTCTTCATCGAGCTCTTCCGCTCGGTCCCGCTCATCACGATCCTGTTCATGTTCAACACGATGCTGCCGCTCTTCCTGCCGGCGGGGACCGAGGTGAACCAGCTCGTGCGCGCCATCGTCGCCGTCTGCCTGTTCGCGGCCGCCTACATGGCCGAGATCATTCGCGGCGGCCTCCAGGCGATCCCCTCCGGGCAGTACGAGGCCGCGACCTCGCTGGGCCTCGGCTACTGGCAGACGACCACGCAGGTGGTGCTGCCGCAGGCGCTCAAGATCATGATCCCGGCCATCGTCGGCAACTTCATCGGGCTCTTCAAGGATACGACGCTGGTGTCGATCATCGGTCTCTTCGACCTGATGAACATGGCCCGCGCCGTGGGCGAGGACAGCAACTGGCTCGGCCTCTTCATCGAGCCCTTCTTCGTCGTCACGCTGATCTACTTCGTCTTCTGCTTCGCGATGTCGTGCTATTCGATGAATCTCGAACGCAAGCTCTCGGCCGGGAGGGAACGGTCGTGACCGCGCGCATGATCGAGGTCCGGGGCCTCAACAAGTGGTACGACCAGTTCCACGTCCTCAAGGACATCGACCTGACCGTCCGTGACGGCGAGAAATACGTGATCTGCGGGCCCTCGGGGTCGGGCAAGTCGACGCTGATCCGCTGCATCAACCAGCTGGAGCACCACCAGGAGGGCGACATCGTCGTCGACGGGATCGCGGTCGAGAAGAAGGGGCGCAACCAACGCGCCATCCGCTCCCGCGTCGGCATGGTGTTCCAGAGCTTCAACCTCTTTCCGCACATGACCGTGCTCGACAACTGCACGCTGACGCCGCTGCTGGGCCTTGGCATGCCGAAGGCCGAGGCCGAAGAGATCGCCATGACCCACCTGACCCGCGTCGGCATCGCCGAGCAGGCGCTGAAGTTCCCGCTGCAGCTGTCGGGCGGGCAGCAGCAGCGCGTGGCCATCGCCCGGGCGCTGACGATGCGGCCGAAGATCATGCTCTTCGACGAGCCGACCAGCGCGCTCGACCCCGAGATGATCAAGGAGGTGCTGAACGTCATGGTAGAACTGGCCGAGGGCGGGATGACGATGATCTGCGTCACCCACGAGATGGGCTTCGCCCGGCAGGTCGCCGACAGGGTCGTCTTCATGGACGGCGGCGAGATCGTCGAATCCGCCCCGCCCGACGCCTTCTTCGACAGCCCGACCTACGACCGCAGCGCGGCCTTCCTGTCCCACATCCTCTGAGGGGCCTTCTTTGCCCGAGCGCCCGGCCTCGCGAAACGGAGAATTCCCGCGCTCGGCCCCCTGCCACGCTTCGCCGACGGACCGATTCGGCCCTAGGCTCGCCGCATGGAGACGCCGCCCGATCCTTCCCTGCGCGAGCTGTCGGTCTTCGTGGTTGGCTACCCCCGTTCCGGGACGACGCTGCTGCGACGGCTGCTGACGGCGCATCCCGATCTCTGCATCCTGCCGGAGACGCTGGCCCTCCGCCGCGTGTCGGCGGCCTGGCGGAGAGGACTGCGGAGCGAGGGCGACATCGCACGGGCCTTCGCGGCCTTGCCGGAACGCGACCGCGGCGTCTTCGACCGCGCGGCCTTCGCCGCCGCGGCGGGGCCGCGGATGCCGATGGACCGGGCGGCGGCGCTCTCGCTGCTCTATGCGACGGCTCCCATGGCGCGGGACCGGCCGTCGGCCCGGCTGGGGCACAAGTTCCCGGCCGATACGCCCGCCGTGCCGATCCTCGCGCGCTGGTATCCGCGCGCCCGCTTCGTCCACATCCACCGCCACCCGGCCGAGGCGGTCGGATCGCTCTTCGCCCATGGCCTGCAGGGGCGCGCCAAGCGGCCGGAGATCGCGGCCTGGCACTGGCGCCATTACATGCGCCTGCTCGCCCGCGCCGAGGCGGGACCGGCGGCGGGGCGCCTCCATGTGCTGTCGCTCCCGGCGCTGCTCGCAGCCCCCGAGGCGGAACTCACGCGCCTCTGCGTCGCGATCGGCCTCGACCCGGGCGGCGTGGCCGCGATGCTTGCCGACGACCGGCCCGACCACGCGACCGAGCGCTCCGAGGCGGGGCGCCCGCACATGCTGCGCAGCCGCCGCGCCCTGGGCGAGGCGGGCGAGGCTGCGCCCGACCCGCTGGGTCCCGGGGCACGGCGCCGCATCGCGACGCTCTGCGCGCCGGAGATGCGGCGCCTCGGCTATCGCGCCGACGACCCGGGCCCCGCGGTGGAGCGCATGGCCCTGGCTGGCCTGTCGCTCGGGCTCGGCGCGGCCTTCGCGGCGCTGCGCGCAAGGCGGCGGCTGCGCGGCGAGGTCTGAGCCGGGGCCGGCGGCCTATGGCGCGGCGGCGGTCACTTCGACCTCGACCAGGAATTCCGGCCGGGTGAAGCCCGAGACGATCACCAGGGTCGAGGCGGGCAGGCGGTCGATCCTGGCCAGCCAGGCGTCGCGGGCCGCCATGTAGCCGGGCATGTGGGCGCGGTCGGTGACGAAGGCGTTGATCCGGATGACGTCCGCGGCACCCATCCCCGCTTCGGCCAGGATCGCCGCGCAATTGGCGAAGCAGAGCCGCGCCTGCGCTTCGGCCCCGTCCGGCACCGTGCCGTCCGCGGCGAGCGCCAGCTGCCCCGAACTCGCCGCGAGCCGCCAGCCGGGCGGGACCTCGACCCCGTGGGCATAGCGGGCGAAGGGCGGGGCGATGGAGGCAGGGGCAAGGACGCGCATGGACCGAGCAGGCCGCAGCCGCGCGCCGGGTGCAAGGGACCGGCGCCCGCCCGAAACGGGATGCGCAAGTGCGCGGCAAACCCGCGCCGGACCGCCCATTCCTTGGGCATCGCGATACTCCCCCATCAGGACAACCGGGCAAGCTTGCGATGCCGGGACCGGCACGCTTTCGTTCGGACGGATCAATCCGGGGGACATCATGACGACTCGCTTCCGCCCTATCGCGGCGCCGCTCCTCGCTGGCGCGCTGCTCGCCCTGCCCGCGTCCGCGCAGGACCTCACGCCGGTCAGCTTCGGGACCAATTGGGTCGCGCAGGCCGAGCACGGCGGCTTCTACCAGGCCGTCGCCGACGGCACCTACGCGGAATGCGGCCTCGACGTCACCATCGTGCCGGGCGGCCCGCAGGTGAACAACACCGCGCTGATGCTGGCCGGGCGGATCGACTTCTACATGGGCGGCACGCTCGACGCCTTCTTCGGCGTGGCCGAGGGCCTGCCGCTGGTCAACGTCATGGCCTCGTTCCAGAAGGACCCGCAGGTCATCCTGACCCATCCCGGCCGGGTCGAGGACTTCGCCGGCCTGACCGACCTGACCATGATCGTGCAGGACGGCGCGGCCTATTACGAATGGATGAAGTCCGCCTATGGCTTCACCGACGAGCAGCGCCAGACCTACACGTTCAACCCCGCCCCCTTCATCGTCAACGAGGATGCGGGACAACAGGGCTATCTCAGCTCCGAGCCCTTCGCGATCGAGCGCGAGACCGGCTGGGCGCCCGATGTCTACCTGATCGCCGATGCGGGCTTCGGGGCCTATTCGACCACGATCCAGACCCTGCGCTCCACCCTGGAGGAGCGGCCGGAGGTCGTGAAGTGCTTCGTCGAGGGCTCCATCGAGGGCTGGTACAACTACATGTACAACGACAACTCGGCCGCAGACGAGCTGATCAAGGCCGACAACCCGGACATGACCCAGGAGGCGATCGACTACGCCATCGAGGTGATGACCGCGAACGGGATCGTCGATTCCGGCGACACGCTGGAACTGGGCATCGGCGCCATGACCGAGGAACGGCTGAACAGCTTCTACGCCGCCATGGCCGAGGCCGGCGTGATCGAGGAGGGGCTCGACATCTCCACCTCCTATGACCTCTCCTACATTAACCAGGGCCACGGGATGGACCTGAAGCCGGAGTGACCGGCGAAACGCGATCCGGCGCTCACAACCTCCCCGGGGCCCGCCCCGGGGACGGAAACCTGCAAGGAACCGACGCCCCGCAGATGACCGAACCCGACCCCATCCTCCGTCTCAGGCAGGTCGACAAGACCTTCGCCGGCAACGTCGTCGCCCTGCGCGGCATGTCGATGGAGGTGCGCCAGGGCGACTTCATCTCGTTGCTCGGACCCTCGGGCTGCGGCAAGTCCACCGCGCTGCGGCTGATCGCTGGGCTGATGCGGCCGACTCATGGCCGCATCGAATGGGACGGCGGCGCCGGAACCGACGATCTGGGCGTCGTCTTTCAGGAACCGACGCTGATGCCCTGGGCCACGGTCGAGAAGAATGTCTGGCTGCCCTTCCGGCTGCGCGGCCAGCCGCTCTCCCGGACCCGCGACCGCATCCGCGAGGCGCTGGGCCTCGTCGGGCTCGACGGCTTCGCCGAGCGCTACCCGCGCGAATTGTCGGGCGGCATGAAGATGCGCGTGTCGATCGCCCGCGCCCTCGTCACCAACGCGCGGCTCATCCTGATGGACGAGCCCTTCGCCGCGCTCGACGAGATCACGCGGCAGAAGCTCAACGACGACCTGCTGAACCTGAAGGCGCAGACCGGCGCGACCGTGATCTTTGTCACCCATTCCGTCTTCGAAAGCGTGTTCCTCTCGAACCGCATCCTCGTGATGGCCCCCCGCCCGGGCCGCGTCATCGACGAGATCGCGGTGCCCGAGCCCTATCCCCGCGGCATGGACTGGCGCACCGCCCCAGCCTACGGCGAGATCACGCGGCGCACCTCGGAGACACTGCATGCGGGCCTCGCCCAGCCCGAGGAGCCGTGACGCCATGACCCCGGACACTGCCATGCACCGACTGTTAAGGTTAACGCACCCTCCCCTTCTTCGATGCTCTATAAATATGCCCGGGGGGCGCGCTTGCGCGCGGGGGGCAGAGCCCCCCTCCCTCCCCTCCCAAGTTCAGGAGACGTCGAGATGGCCGTGACCGACGGACCCCGCACCGGGCATCTGCCCATCGACACGACCGACCCCGAGGAGGAGCGCCTGGCCCGCCGCCAGCGCATCGAGGACGCCGCCAGGTGGCTTCTGCCCATCGCCGTCATGGCCGTCGCCATCTGGGGCTGGCACCGGATCGTCGTCGCCAACGAGATCCCGCATTACGTCCTGCCCGGCCCCGGCCTGGTGCTGGAGACGCTGTGGGAGGATCGCGGCCTCCTCTTCGCCTCGCTGATGATCACCCTGCAGATCACCTTCGCCGCGCTCGCCGTGGCGGTCATCGGGGGCGTCGGCCTCGCCGTGCTCTTCGCGCAGTCCCGCTGGGCCGAGATGTCGTTCTCGCCCTTCGCGGTGATCCTTCAGGTGACGCCCATCGTCTCGATCGCGCCGCTGATCTTCATCTACATCGAAAGCCGGCTTGTCGGCCTGTTGCTTTGCGCCTGGATCGTGGCCTTCTTTCCGGTGCTGGCCAACACGACGCTCGGCCTGAAGTCTGCGGACCACAACCTGCGTGACCTCTTCGCGATCTACCGCGCGACGCGCTGGCAGCGGCTGATCCACCTGCAGCTGCCCTCGGCGCTGCCCTACTTCCTCGGCGGGCTGAAGATCGCCGGGGGGCTGGCGCTGATCGGCGCCGTGGTCGCGGAATACGTCGCAGGGACCGGCGGCATCGGGTCGGGCCTCGCCTTCCGCATCCTCGAGGCGGGCTATCGGCTGAACATCCCGCGGATGTTCGCAGCACTCATCCTGATCGCGCTGACCGGCGTGGCGATCTACGGGGCGACCTCGCTGATCGCGCATCTGTCGCTGCGCCGCTGGCACGAATCGGCCCTGAAACGCGAGTGACGATGGACTTCCGCACCCTGCCCCCCGACGTCCGGCTGGAGGACGTGACCGTCCCCGGTTGCCTGATCGGCGACCCGCGCCCGCTGGTCCGCACCAGCCTGTCGGTCGTGGACGGCCTGCTCGCCGCGGAGGGCGGCGCGCCGGTCGACATGCGCGGAGCCATGGTCTTCCCGTGCTTCACCGACATGCACACCCATCTCGACAAGGGCCATATCTGGCCCCGCTCGCCCAATCCCGACGGCACCTTCATGGGCGCGCTGGAGACGGTGCGCGCCGACAAGATATCGGACGGGCCGGGCCGCTGGGACGCCGCTGACCTGACCCCGCGGATGGAGTTCTCTCTGACCTCCGCCCATGCCCACGGGACAAGCGCGATCCGCACCCATCTCGACTGGTTCGGCGACACCGACGAGGCCGCCCTCTCCTGGGAGGTGTTCGCGCGGGTCCGCGACGCCTGGGCGGGCCGGATCGCACTGCAGGCCTCGGTGCTGTCCGGGATCGACATGGCCGCCATGCCCGGCGCGCTCGACCGCTGCGCCGATCTCGTCGCGTCCCATGGCGGCATCCTAGGGGCCGTCACCTACCCGGAGCCGGGCCTCTCCGACTGGCTCCATGCCTATTTCGAGGCGGCGACGGCGCGCGGCATGGATCTCGACTTCCACGTCGACGAGACGCTGAACCCCTCGGTCAACACGCTGCGCGACATCGCCGGGATCGCGATCGAGACGAAGTTCCCCGGGCGGGTCACGGTCGGCCATCTCTGCTCGCTTACCACCATGCCGGAGGCCGAGGCGCTGGCGACGCTGGACCTCGTGGCCGAGGCCGGGCTGCACGTCGTCTCCCTGCCGATGTGCAACATGTATCTCCAGGACCGCCACGAAGCCCGCACCCCGCGCCACCGAGGCGTCACGCTGGTGCACGAGATGAAGGCGCGCGGCATCCCGGTCAGCTTCGCCTCCGACAACACCCGGGATCCGTTCTACGCCTATGGCGACATGGACATGCTGGAGGTGATGCGCGAGGCGACGCGGATCGCGCATCTCGACCATTCCGACGCCGACTGGACCCGTGCCTTCACGACCCAGCCCGCCGCGACCTGCGGCTTCGAGGCGCCCAGCCTCGCCCCCGGCGCGCCCGCCGACCTCGTCATCGTCCGCGCCCGCAGCTGGACCGAGCTCTTCGCGCGCCCGCAATCCGACCGCATCGTCCTGCGCAGGGGCCGGCAGATCGACCGCACCCTGCCCGACTATGCCGTCCTCGACCCATTGATGGAGCCAACATGTCCTTAGACGCCGCCATCGACGCCCTTCTCGCCGCCGGCATAGAGATCGACCGGAAGCCCGCCTCGGTGAAGTCCAAGAGCCGGGACTTCTTCTGGTACTCGCCCGTCCTGAAGGCCCGGCTCGACCATGTCACCGCCGACTTCGTCGCGACGCCGAAGGACGAAGGCGAGGTGATCGAGGTGCTGCGCATCTGCCATGCCCATGACGTGCCCGTCACGACGCGCGGCGCGGGCACCGGCAATTACGGGCAGGCCATGCCGCTGGCGGGCGGCTGCGTCCTGCACCTGGCGAAGATGACCGCCATCCGCGAGATCGCGCCCGGGCGGGTCGTCTGCGAGCCGGGCATCCTGCTCAAGGACCTTGACGCGGCCTGCATCGCCCAGTCCGGGCAGGAGCTGCGGATGTTCTCCTCGACCTGGGCCACGGCGACCATCGGCGGCTTCATCGCCGGCGGCTCGGGCGGCGTCGGTTCGATCCGCTGGGGCAACCTGCGCGACGTGGGCAACATCCTGCGCCTGCGCGTCGTCACCATGGAGGCCGAGCCCCGCGTCCTCGAGATCACCGGCGACGACCTGCACCGCGTCAGCCACGCCTACGGCACCAACGGCATCATCACCGAGGTCGAGATGCCGCTCGCCCCCGCCTATGACTGGGTCGGCGTGTTCATGGCCTTCGACGACTGGGACGCCGCGTTGCGCTACGGCTACGAACTGGGCGCCTGCGACGGGCTGCTCCTGAAGCTCATCACCGTCTTCGAGCCGCCCATCGCCAGCGACTATTTCCAGCGCATGGCTCCGCATGTCGGCAAGGGCGACGCGCTGGTCGCGCTGATGGTCGCCCCGCACGCGCTGCCCGGCTGGGAGACGTTCAGCAAGGCGCATCCGGGCCGCGTCATCTATCGCAGCGACACGACCGTCTGGGACCGCGACCCCGGCCACGTCTTCGAATACACCTGGAACCACACCACCCTGCGCGCGCTGAAGGTCGATCCCTCGATCACCTACCTGCAGATCGCCTATGGCACCGACGACCCGATCGCGCGGGTGGCCGCCGTGCGCGAGGCGCTGTCGCCCGAGGTGCTGCAGCATGTCGAGGTGACGCGGCAGGGCGGGCGCGTCGCGCTGGGCGGTCTGACGCTGGTGAAGTTCACCACCGAGGAGCGGCTGGACGAGATCGTCGCCATCCACGAGCGGCTCGGCGCGATGAACTTCAACCCCCACCGCTACACGCTGGAGGAGGGCGGGCGGCAGGCGGTCGACGCCCGCCAGCTCGACTTCAAGCGCGAGGCCGATCCGAAGGGCCTTCTGAATCCCGGCAAGATGATCGCCTGGGACGACCCGGACTGGTCCTACGACCAGATGTATTCCTGGCCCGGGCTGAAGCCGAAGGCCGCCGCCGAATAGGCCCTTTCCGATGCCCCGCGCGCACGTCCTCTTCGCTCATCCCGTCCCCGAATCCCTCGGCGCCGCCGCCCATGCGGCCGCGCTCGACGGGCTGCGCGCGGGCGGGTGGGAGGTGGACGATTGCGACCTCTATGCCGAGCGCTTCGACCCGGTCCTGACCTGCGAGGAGCGGCGCGGCTACCACGACACGGCGACGAACACGGCGCCGGTGCAGGGATATGTCGACCGGCTGCGCGCCGCGGACGCGCTGGTGCTCTGCTTCCCGGTCTGGAACTTCGGCTACCCCGCCATCCTCAAGGGCTGGTTCGACCGTGTGATGCTGCCGGGCGTGTCGTTCCACCTCAAGGACGGCAGGCTCTCGCCCGCGCTGCGCTTCGGATCGGTCGCGGCCGTCACGACCTACGGCGCCACGCGGCGCATGGCCTGGCTCGCCGGCGACCCGCCGCGCAAGCTGGTCCACCGCCTCGTCGGCGGCCCGCCCTGGAGCAAGCGGACCCGCTATCTTGCGCAATACGACATGAACAACATCGACCGGGCGGGCTGCGAGGCCTTCCTCGCCCGCGTCCGCCGCGAGATGGAGAGGTTCCGGTGAGGGCCCTCGTCATCCACTGCCACCCGAAGCCCGACAGCTTTGCCGCCGCCGTGCGCGATTCCGTGACCGACACGCTGCGCCGGGGCGGCGCCGAGATCCGGCTGCGCGACCTCTATGCCGAGGGCTTCCAGCCCGTGCTGACCGAGGCGGAGTGGAGCGGCTATCTCGACAGCCCCGCCAACAGGGACCCAGTCGCCGATCACGTCGCCGACCTTCAATGGTGCGACACGCTGATCTTCGTCTACCCGACCTGGTGGTACGGGCTGCCCGCGATGCTCAAGGGCTGGCTCGACCGGGTGCTGCTGCCTGACGTGGCTTTCCTGATGCCGGAAGGCCCGGGCGAGACGATCCGCCCCGGCCTCCGGCATATCGAGCGGCTGGGTGTCTTCACCACCTGCGGCGCGTCGCGCTGGCTCACGTTCCTCGTAGGCGCGCCGGGCAAGCGGACGCTGATGCGCGGCGTGGGGCTGCTGCTGAAGCCGCGCCACCGCCGCGTCTTCGCCGCGTATTACCTGATGGACAGCGCCACCCGACCCGCGCTCGAGGCGCATCTGGCGCGGGTCGCCGACAAGACCGCCCGCCTGATCGGCGCGCCCACCCAGGCCACGGAGGCCCCCGCCGAATGACCCGCCGCTGGATCGACCGCCCCGCCCCCTCGCTCGGCATCACCGACGCCACCATCGCCGTACTGCCCACGGCCGCCGTCGAACAGCACGGGCCCCACCTGCCCGTCGGCGTCGACACCCATATCAACGAGGGGCTCTGCGACCTGCTGGAGGCCCGCTGCCCCGACAGCCTCGACATCCGCATCCTGCCGATGATGGCCGTCGGCAAGTCGAACGAGCATGTCTGGGCGCCCGGCACCCTGACCCTGACGGCCGAGACGGCGATGAAGGCCTGGACCGAGATCGGCCTCTCGGTCGCGCGCGCGGGGGTGCGGCGGATGCTGATCGTGAACTCCCATGGCGGCAACACCGACCTGATCTCGATCGTCGCGCGCGAGCTGAGGGTCCGGACGGGCATGTTCTGCGTGCGCATGGGCTGGGGCGCGGGGCTACCGCCCCTCGACGTCTACTCGGAGCAGGAGAGGGCCCAAGGCATCCATGGCGGCGATGTCGAGACCTCGCTGATGCTGCACCTGCGCCCCGACACGGTGGACATGACGAAGGCCGGGGACTTCCGCTGGACCCACGGGCAGGGCGACATCCCGCCGGTCGGCCCCGTCGCCCATGGCTGGATCGCCTCGGACGTGCATCCGGCCGGGGTCGCGGGCGAGGCGCATCTCGCCACCGCCGAAAAGGGCCGCTGGACCGCCGAGCACTACGTCGCCGGCGCCATCGACGTGCTCCACCGCATCGCCGCGCAGGACCTCGCGCGCTTCGTCCCGGTGGAGACGCACTTCTGAAGTCACCACCTGACCCTCCCTCAGGATCGGCGCGTTCCCGCCCCCTCCTTCGATGCTCCAGAAATATGCCGGGGGTCCGGGGGCAGAGCCCCCGGCCCTGCCCTCTCCGCGGGCGCGTCCGGCAGATCTTTCCGGCTGCCCAAGGGCTTGCCTTCCCCCGGCCCCCGACCGATCCTCGCGCGACCACGACCCCGGAGCCCGCGCCATGTCCCCCGACCTTCCCGCCCGTCCCGGCCAGACCGAGGCCGAGGTGCTGACCCCCTCGCTGATCCTCGACCTGGGCGCGCTGGAGCGGAACGTCACCCGGATGGGCCGCCTCGCCTCCGAGGCGGGCATCGGCCACCGCAGCCACGGCAAGATGCACCGCTCGGTCGACGTGCAGCTTCTCCAGCAGCGTCTCGGCGGGGCCTGCGGGGTCTGCTGCCAGAAGGTGTCCGAGGCGGAGGCCTTCGTCGCGGGCGGGATCGCCGACCTGCTCGTCACCAACCAGGTGAGGCAACCGGCGATGGTCGACCGGCTGGCGCGGCTGGCAGGGGCGGCCCGCGTCGCCGTCTGCGTCGACGATCCCGCCTCCGTCGCGGAACTCTCCGAGGCCGCGACCCGGCATGGCAGCGAGATCGGCGTCTTCGTCGAGATGGACGTGGGCCAGGGCCGCTGCGGCGTCGCGACCGATGCCGAGGTCGTCGACCTGGCCCGCGCCGCCGCGCAGGCCCCCGGCCTGCGCTTCGACGGCCTGCAGGCCTATCACGGCGGCATGCAGCACCTCCCTTCGGCCGAGGCGCGGCGCGAGACCGCGCGCGGCGTGGCGGATCGCGTCCGCAGGGCGAAGGCGGCCCTCGCCGAAGCGGGCCTGCCCTGTCCGACGGTCACCGGCGGCGGCACCGGCAGCTGGCACGAGGACGCGGCCTCCGGCGCCTTCGACGAGGTCCAGGCCGGCAGCTACGCCTTCATGGACGCCGATTACGGGCGCGTGCCTGGCGCCCGGAGCGCCCGCCTCGATGCGGAATGGGAGAACGCGCTCTTCGTCCTGGCCTCGGTCCTCAGCGTCAAGCCGGGCCGCGCGATCCTCGATGCCGGGCTCAAATCCATGTCCGGCGAGAGCGGTCCGCCCACGGTCTTCGGACGGAAGTTCGAGGTCGTGAACCTCTCGGACGAGCACACCGTGCTTGCCGACCCCGCGAACGCGCTGAAGGTGGGCGACCGGCTGCGCCTGATCCCGGGCCATTGCGACCCGACCTGCAATCTGCACGACGCCTATGTCTGCCTGCGCGACGGCCGGGTCGAGGCGCTCTGGCCCGTCTCGGCCCGGGGCCGGTCGTGGTGAGCCTTCACAGAGCTTGACGAAGCCCCTCCTCCCGGTCCCCATGCGACAAAACCGGAGGCGGTGCGATGCGGGACAGATACGACGTTGTGATCGTGGGCGGCGCGATCATGGGAAGCTCCACCGCGTGGTGGCTGACGGAGCTGGGCTTCGACGGCTCGATCCTCGTGGTCGAGCGGGACCCGAGCTATGCCAAGGCGGCCACGACCCACACCAATTCCTGCATCCGCCAGCAATATTCCGAGGCGCTGAACGTCCGCATCTCGCAATTCGCCGCCGAGTTCATCGAATCCCTGCCCGAGCGGATGGGCGACCCCGCCGCGCCCCGGCTGAAGATCCGCAACTTCGGCTATCTCTACCTCGCCGACAGCCCCGGCTTCGCGGACATCCTGCGCCAGAACGCTGCCGTCCAGCGTGCCTGCGGCACGCCGACCCGGCTGCTGACGGCCGACGAGATCGCCGCGGAATGGCCGTTCTACGATCTCGACGGCATCCTGCTCGGATCCCACAATACACAAGGCGAGGGGCTCTGGGACGGGCAGGCCGTCTTCGACGCCTGGCGCCGCGGCGCGCGGGCGCGGGGCGTGACCTTCCTCGAGGACGAGGTGACGGGGCTGGAGATGGCCCGCACCCGCGTCGAGGGCCTGCGCCTCGCCTCGGGCCGCCGCGTCGCCTGCGGCGCCATCGTCAACGCGGCCGGCACCCGGGGCGCGGCGATCTGCGCCATGGCAGGCATCGCCCTGCCGGTCGAGCCGCGCCGCCGCTTCACCTGGGTGTTCCGGGCCGAGCGCCCGCTCGACCGCGACCTGCCGCTGACCATCGACCCCTCGGGCTTCCATGTGCGCGAGAACGGCGGCGGCACCTACATGGCGGGCGGTCATGCCGAGATCGACCCGGCGGTCGACCCCGACGATTTCGCGATGGATCACGGCTTCTGGCAGGACCACGCCTGGCCCGTCATCGCGACCCGCATCCCGGCCTTCGAGTCGGTCAAGGTGATCTCCGAATGGGTCGGCCATTACGACTACAACAGCTTCGACCAGAACGCGATCATCGGCCCGCATCCCGAGGTGACCAACTTCCACCTGATGAACGGCTTCTCGGGCCACGGGCTGCAGCAATCCCCCGCCATGGGCCGCGCCATGGCCGAACTGCTGGTCCATGGCAGCTATCGCAGCCTCGACCTCTCGCCCTTCGGCTACGAACGTCTCGTCACGGACACACCCATCCTGGAACGTGCCGTCATCTGACCTGGATCAAGGCGCCCGGCCTGCGAGGGCGCAACCTGACCCTGTTCCACCCCGAAAGGACCGACATGCGCGCTCTGCCCCTGATCCTCCTGCTCGCCGCCTGCCAGCCCGGCGGCCCCCCGACCGAGGCGCAGGTCGACGCCACCCGCGGCGCGGCACTCTTCGCGCAGGATTGCGCCGAATGCCACGGGGCGGATGGGACCGGCGGGGTCGGCCCGGACCTGACCGGGCTCGGGCGCGGCGACGCCTTCCCCCTCATGCGCGTGATGGCGCAGATCGACGGTCTGGGCCGCCACGGTGATCCCGACGCGGTGATGCCGGAGTTCGGCGCCCGCGGAATGGGCGACACGGTGATCGTCGAGCACGAGGGCCTCGGCACGCCGGTCCCCGCAGACCTGCTGGCGCTCGCGACCTATCTGCGGACCATCCAGCGATAGGCGGCCTGGCGCCGCGCCGGGCCGACCCAGGACAGGGCAAGCGCCGACAGGGCGATGGCGAGATAGCTAAGCTCGGCCTCGTCCGGGCGTGTGGCCGGCGCGAGCCTGGGAACACTGGGCCCCAGCCCGGCCACCTTCCTGTCCGGCTCACCGCCCAGGACCAGCGCCAGCGACGGCACGTCGCCCCGCCCGCCGAGCGCGAGGTCCAGCGGAAGCGCGTTGATCCCTGCTCCCGACCTGTCCTGCCGGGGCATCGGCGGATACGGCGAGGGCGCCGCCGACACGCCCTCGGTGGTGATCGCCAGCAGCAGCGCCAGCGCGATGGTCGTCCGATCCGCCATCGGCGCCTCCGGGATTGCGACCGCGCCAGGCTGTCCCGCCGCCGCGCCGAAACCATGCCGAGAACCGGGCCTTTCCGTGACGCCTCTGGACATTTCGCGCCGCGCGCCGTAGCGGCCACCCTTTGCGGCCCCCTCCGGGCCCGGAAGGCATGCCCATGAAACGCATCCTCGCGGACGCCCTGGCCCGGCGCGGCTACGACACCCTGACCCCCGTTCAGCAGGCGGTGACCGATCCCGCGCTGGATGGCGCCGACCTGCTGGTCTCGGCCCAGACCGGGTCGGGCAAGACGCTGGGCTTCGGCCTCGCCATCGCGCCGACGCTGCTGGGCGAGGCCGAGGGCTGGGACGCCGCCGCCGCCCCCCTCGCCCTCGTCGTCGCCCCCACGCGCGAGCTTGCCCTTCAGGTCAAGCGGGAGCTGGCCTGGCTCTACGAGGGCGCCGCCCTCGCCTCGACCGTGGGCGGCATGGACATTCGCGACGAGCGCCGGGCCCTGGCCCGCGGCGCCCATGTCGTCGTCGCCACGCCGGGGCGGCTCGCCGACCATATCCGCCGCGGCTCCATCGACCTTTCCGCCATCCGCGCCGTGGTGCTGGACGAGGCCGACGAGATGCTGGACCTGGGCTTCCGCGAGGACCTCGAGTTCATCCTTGCCGCCTGCCCGGCCGACCGCCGCACGCTCCTGTTCTCGGCCACGGTCCCGCCCGCCATCGAGCGTCTGGCCGAAACCTTCCAGCGCGACGCGCGCCGCATCGAGGTCGCCACGACCGAACGCCAGCATGCCGACATCTCCTACATCGCGCATGAGGTCGTCTCGGGCGAGGTCGAGGCCGCCGTCGTCAACGTCCTGCGCTATCACGAGAGCGCGGGCGCCATCGTCTTCTGCAACACCCGCGCCGCGGTGAATCGCCTCTCCGCGCGGCTGACGAACCGGGGCTTCCCGGTCGTCGCCCTCTCGGGCGAGCTGTCGCAGGCCGAACGCGGCCACGCCCTGCAAGCGATGCGCGACGGCCGCGCCCGGGTCTGCGTGGCGACCGACGTCGCGGCGCGGGGCATCGACCTGCCGGGGCTCGACCTCGTGATCCACGCCGAGCTTCCGACCGGCTCCGACACGCTGCTGCACCGCTCGGGCCGGACCGGCCGCGCCGGCCGCAAGGGAATGGCGGTGCTGGTCGTGCCGCCCTCGGCCCGGCGCAAGGCGCAGCGCCTGCTCGGCTGGGCGAAGCTCGACGCCGACTGGACCCCGCCTCCCTCGGCCGAGGCCGTGCAGGACCGCGACCGCGCCCGCCTGCTCGATGATCCCGCCTGGTGGGAGGAGGAGGGCGCCGATCCCCGCACCGTCGCCGACCTGACCGCCCGCTTCTCGCCCGAGCAACTCGCCCGCTTCCTGCTGCGCCTGCGCGCCGAGCGCCTGACCGCCCCCGAGGAACTCTCCGAGCCCGCCGCCCCCCGTGCCCCGCAGGAATTCGGGGCCTCGCGCTGGTTCGAGATCGATGCCGGCCGCCAGGCGGGGATGGAGCCCAAGCGCATCCTCGCAATCGTCTGCAAGGCCGGCGGCGTCACCCGCGAGGAAGTCGGCGCGATCCGCATCGCGCCGCATGCTAGCTTCGTCCAGATCCGCGAGGACGCCGCCGACAGCTTCTTCGCCGCCACCGGCGGCGCGCTCGCCGACGGCCTGCGCATCCGACCCGGAGAGGCGCCGCCGCAGGCCGCAAGACCGAAGGGCGGCCCGAAGCCCGCAGCCGCGCGGCCCTACAAGGGGACCAAGCCCGCCAAGCCGGGCGGAAAGCCGCAGAAGGACGGGGCCGCGAGGCCCGCGAAAAAGGGTCCGCCGAAACAGCCGAAACCCGGCCGGATCGCCGCACCAAGGGGCTGACGCGCCCCCGCCCGCCTTCGATGCTCCGGAAATATGCCCGCCGGAGGCGCACGGACCTGCCGGGCGCTCCCGCCCGCCCGCGGAGCCTGTCCCTGGAAGCGTGACGCCGGGCCGGCGTCTGCGCCCCCTCAGAACCCGACCCGGTCCCCGCCCTTCAGCCCCAGCGTCGCCCGCGCCTCCTCCGGGGTCGCAGGGCGCAGCCCCAGCCCCGCCAGCATCCCGACCATCTTCTCCACCTGCTGCGCGTTCGACCGGGCAAGCTCCCCCCGCCCGATCCAGAGGGAATCCTCCAGCCCGACGCGCACGTTGCCGCCCATCGCGGCGGCCTGCGCGGCGATGCGGAACTGTGCCGCTCCGGCGCCCAGCACCGACCAGCGCAGGTCGGACCCGAATAGTCGGTCGGCGGTGCGCTTCATATGCATCACGTCCTCGGGATGGGTGCCGATCCCGCCCAGCAGGCCGAAGACGGACTGCACGAAGAAGGGCGGCTCGACCAGCCCGCGCCCGGCGAAATGCGCGAGGTTGTAGAGATGCGAGATGTCGTAGCACTCGAACTCGAACCGCGTCCCCTGCGCCCCCGCCTCCCGCAGCACGTATTCGATGTCCCGGAAGGAGTTGCGGAAGACGAGATCGCGCGAGCCCTCCAGGAACTCCCGCTCCCAGCCATCTAGATCGGGATGGCGGTCGAGCATGCCCCAGAGCCCGAAATTCATCGACCCCATGTTGAGCGAGGCGACCTCGGGCGCGAACTGCGTCGCCGGGCGCGCCCGCTCCTCGACGGTCATGTAGGGCGAGCCGCCGGTGGTCAGGTTCACGACGGCTCCGGTGGCCTGCTTGATGCGCGGCAGGAAGGGCGCGAAGGCCTCGGGCCTCTGGTCGGGGCGGCCGGTCTCCGGGTCGCGGGCGTGCAGGTGCAGTATCGCGGCGCCCGCCTCGGCGGCGCCGATGGCGGCCTCGGCGATCTCGTCGGGGGTGACCGGCAGGTGCGGCGACATCGACGGCGTGTGGATCGCGCCGGTCACGGCACAGGTGATGATGACCGCGTCGGCCATGGCGGCCCTCCCTCGTGCTGCGGCGCCCGCAGCCTTGCCGCGCGGCGCCTCTTCCGGGCGGGACTCCATCACATCCCCCTGAAAGTGCAAGGCAAGAAAAAGGGCCCCGCGTGGGGGCCCTTTCCGTCTCATGTCGTCCGGCTCAGTTCTGCCAGGACTGGATCAGCTCGTCGTAGTCGACGGTCTGCGGCTCTTCCTCGCCCTCGATCATGGGCTTGGGCGCGCCCGGCTGCTCGAGCCAGTACTCGCGGTCCCGCTCCTCGTTGAGGACAGGGCCCAGGTCACCCTGGACACCGGCACGCTCGAGCCGCGCCATCACGTCCTCCATGTCGGCGCAGAGCTGGTCGAGCGCCGCCTGGGTGGTCTTGGCGCCCGACATCGCATCACCGATGTTCTGCCACCAGAGCTGCGCGAGGCGCGGGTAGTCGGGCACGTTCGTCCCGGTGGGCGACCACTGCACCCGCGCGGGCGAGCGGTAGAACTCGACCAGGCCGCCGAGCCGCGGGGCGCGGTCGGTGAAGTGGTCGCTGTCGATGGTGGACTCGCGGATGAAGGTCAGGCCCACGTCCGACTTCTTCAGGTCCACCGTCTTCGAGGTGACGAACTGCGCGTAGAGCCATGCGGCCTTGGCGCGGTCCACGGGGGTCGACTGCATCAGCGTCCAGGAACCCACGTCCTGGTAGCCGACCTTCATGCCCTCTTCCCAGTACTTGCCGTGCGGCGAGGGGGCGAGGCGCCACTTGGGCGTGCCGTCCTCGTTCATCACGGCCGGGCTGTCGACGAGCGGCGCGACGAAGGTCGTGTACATGAACATCTGCTGCGCGATGTTGCCCTGTCCCGGGACCGGTCCGGCCTCCGAGAAGGTCATGCCGGCGGCCGAGGGGGGCGAGTAGTTCTGCAGCCACTCGATCGCCTTGTCGACGGCGTAGACGGCCGCGGGCGAGTTCGTGGCGCCGCCACGGTCGACGCAGGCGCCGACGGGACGGGACTCCTCGTTGACGCGGATGCCCCACTCGTCGACGGGCAGGCCGTTGGGCTCGCCCGTGTCTCCCATGCCGGCCATCGACATCCATGCGTCGGTGTAGCGCCAGCCGAGCGAGGGATCCTTCTTGCCGTAGTCCATGTTCCCGAAGACGCCGGTCGCAGGCGAGCCCTCGATATAGCTCATGTCACGGCCGGTGAAGAACTCGGCGATGTCCTCGTAGGCCGACCAGGTGACCGGGACGCCCAGCGGGTAGCCATAGGCCGCCTCGAAGTCCTCCATGGTCTTCGCGTCGGTGAACCAGTCGTAGCGGAACCAGTAGAGGTTCGCGAACTGCTGGTCGGGCAGCTGGTAGAGCTTGCCGTCCGGGCCGGTCGTGAAGTCGAGCCCGATGAAATCGTCGAGGTCGAGCGTCGGCGAGGTGACGTCGGCGCCTTCGCCGGCCATCCAGTCGGTCAGGTTGCGCGCCTGCTGATAGCGCCAGTGGGTGCCGATCAGGTCGCTGTCGTTCACATAGGCGTCGTAGATGTTCTCGCCCGACTGCATCTGGGTCTGCAGCCGCTCGACCACGTCGCCCTCGCCGATCAGGTCGTGGGTGACGTTGATGCCGGTGATCGCCGTGAAGGCGGGGGCGAGCACCTGGGACTCGTATTCATGCGTCGTGATCGTCTCGGAGACGACCGAAATGTCCATCCCCTGGAAGGGCTGGGCGGCGTCGATGAACCACTGCATCTCGGCCTCCTGCTCCTCACGGGTCAGGACGGACATGTCGCCGATCTCGGCGTCGAGGAATTCCCTCGCCGCCTCCATGTCGGCGAAGGCGGGGCCGGTCAGGCCCACCATCACCGCCGTGGTCGTCATCATCAGTCTTCTCATGTCTTTCCTCCCTGGAAGATCATTGGTTCTGGTCGTCACACCCAGCGGAACACCGCTGCGGCGTAGATCGCGCACAGCCCGAGCGCCCACCATTGCGGCAGGTCCGTCAGCCCGAGCCAGGCGAGATTGATGAAGGCGGAGCCCAGCAGCGTGATAAACAGCCGGTCGCCCCGCGTTGTCTCGATCCCGAGCACGCCCTGGCGCGGCGTCTCGGGGAAGCGGATCGCAAGCACGGTCATGGTGACGAGCAGGCTCGCGATCACGAGGAAGAAGGCGGCAGTGGGCCAGGTCCAGGCCATCCAGTCAAGCATCGCGCGTCTCCCCCGTTTCGTCATCGCCGGGCTCGACCAGGCGATCCACCGCCGAACCCGCACAGACCACCGCACCGGAAAGTGACCGGGTCCGAACCGGCCATGACACGTCGGTCAGCGGCAGATTCCAGGCCAGAGGTCGTGCCAGTCCGGGTTCGACGCCTCGATCAGCGCGAGCTTCCAGTCGCGCTTCCACTTCTTGAGGTTCTTCTCGCGCTGGAGCGCTGCCCTCGGCTCCGCATGCTCCTCGAACCAGACCAGCCTCGTCACCCCGTAGCGCGCCGTGAAGCTGGATGGCAGGACGTGCTCGCGATGCTCCCAGACGCGCCGCACCAGATCGTTGGTCACGCCGATATAGAGCGTCCCGTTCGGCTGGCTGGCGAGGATGTAGGTCCACATGGCGTGCGCAGGCTTCGAGGTGGATGGCCGGGTCGAGCCCGGCCACGACGCGCAGGGAAAGGTTAACAGACCGTTCCATCACACCCGCCCCAACGCGAAGCCCTTCGCGATGTAGTTCCGCACGAACCAGATCACGAGCGCCCCCGGCACGATTGTCAGTACCCCGGCCGCGGCCAGTACGCCCCAGTCGATCCCGCTCGCTCCTTGCGTCCGCGTCATCGTCGCGGCGATGGGCTTGGCATCGACGCTCGTCAGGGTGCGCGACAGCAGCAGCTCCACCCAGGAGAACATGAAGGCGAAGAAGGCGGCCACGCCGACCCCGCTCGCGATCAGCGGCAGGAAGATCTTCACGAAGAAGCGCGGGAAGGAATAGCCGTCGATATAGGCGGTCTCGTCGATCTCCTTCGGGACGCCGCGCATGAAGCCCTCCAGGATCCAGACCGCCAGCGGCACGTTGAACAGGCAATGCGCCAGCGCCACCGCGATATGCGTGTCGAAGAGCTGGACCGAGGAATAGAGCTGGAAGAACGGCAGCGCGAAGACGGCAGGCGGGGCCATGCGGTTCGTCAGCAGCCAGAAGAACAGGTGCTTGTCGCCCATGAAGTGATAGCGCGAGAAGGCATAGGCCGCAGGCAGGGCCACCGTCAGCGTGATCGCCACGTTCATCGTCACGTAGATGAGCGAGTTGATGTAGCCCGAATACCAGGACGGATCCGTCAGGATCGTCTCGTAATTCGCGAAGGTCAGGTCCCGCGGCCAGAGCGTCAGGCTACCGAGGATCTCGGCATTGGTCTTCAGCGACATGTTCAGCAGCCAGTAGAGCGGCAGCATCAGGAACAGCAGATATAGCCCCATCACCACCGCCGAGCCCTTGATCGGCAGCTTGCGCCGCGCCGCGACCGGCGCGTCGGTGACGCGGCCGGGGATCGAGGCCGCGCCGGGGGCGGAGGTCGTCGTGTCAGTCATGCCCCGTCCCTTTTGTCCATGTTCGTCATCACAGTGTAGAAGACCCAGGATATCAGCAGGATCACAAGGAAGTACATGATCGAGAAGGCCGCCGCGGGTCCGAGGTCGAACTGCCCCAGCGCCATCTTCACGAGGTCGATCGACAGGAAGGTGGTCGAGTTGCCCGGCCCGCCTCCGGTGACGACGAAGGGCTCCGTATAGATCATGAAGCTGTCCATGAAGCGCAACAGGATCGCGATCATCAGCACGCCCGCCATCTTCGGAAGCTCGATATAGCGGAACACGGCCCAGCGGCTCGCCTGGTCGATCTTGGCGGCCTGGTAGTAGGCGTCCGGGATCGACTGGAGCCCCGCATAAGCCAGCAGCGCCACAAGCGAAGTCCAGTGCCAGACATCCATCACGATGACCGTGGCCCAGGCGGCGTAGAAGTTCTGGGTATAGTTATAGTCGATCCCGATGGCGTCGAGCGTGTAGCCCAGCAGGCCGATATCGACCCGGCCGAAGATCTGCCAGATCGTGCCGACCACGTTCCAAGGGATCAGAAGCGGCAGCGACATCAGCACCAGGCAGAAGGACGCCCAGAAGCCGGATTTCGGCATGTTGAGGGCGACGAAGATGCCCAGCGGGATCTCGATGGCAAGGATGATCGCCGAGAAGGCGAGCTGCCGCCAGAGCGCGGCCCACATCCGCTCCGATTCCAGCATCTCCTCGAACCATTCGAGGCCGGCCCAGAAGAACTCGTTGTTCCCGAAGCTGTCCTGGACCGAATAGTTGACCACCGTCATCAGCGGGATGATGGCCGAGAAGGCGACCAGCACCAGCACCGGCAGGACCAGGAACCAGGCCTTCTGGTTGACCGTCTTGTTCATGCCGCGGCTCCTTCCGGTGTCGTGGCGCGGGGCGCGACGCGCCAGCCGTCCGAGTAGATGTTCACCCCCTCGGGCGCGAAGGCCACCTGCGCGGCATCCGCCGGGATCGCCTCGCCCTCGGGCAGGATGACGTTGACCGGGCGCCCCAGCACCTCGGCCCGCACGATCTTGTGGCGCCCCACGTCCTCGACCCGGCGGATCGAGGCGGGCAGGCCGCCCGAGGCGACGAGACGGGTGAATTCGGGCCGAACGCCCAGCTCGACCTTGCCCGAGGGCCTGCCGAAGCCCTGCCCCAGCGCGATCTCGTGGCCGTCGATCACGGCGCGGTCGCCCTCGACCTGCGCCTCCAGCACGTTCATGCCGGGCGAGCCGATGAAATAGCCGACGAAGGTGTGCTCCGGCCGCTCGAACAGCTCCTGCGGGGTGCCCATCTGCACGACCCGGCCGTCATACATGACCACCACCTTGTCGGCGAAGGTCAGCGCTTCGGTCTGGTCGTGGGTGACGTAGATCATCGTGTGCCCGAACTGCTGGTGCAGGGACTTGAGCTGGGTCCGAAGCTCCCACTTCATGTGCGGGTCGATCACCGTCAGTGGCTCGTCGAACAGAAGCGCGTTCACGTCCTCGCGTACCATGCCGCGCCCGAGACTGATCTTCTGCTTGGCATCCGCCGTCAGCCCCTGCGCCTTGCGGTCGAGCACGTCCTCCATCCCGATCATGCCAGCGATCTCCTGGACGCGCTGCGCTATATACGACGCCTCGGCGCCGCGGTTGCGCAGCGGGAAGGCGAGATTCTGGCGCACCGTCATCGTGTCGTAGACGACGGGGAACTGGAACACCTGCGCGATGTTGCGCTGCGCCGTGGGCGCGTGGGTCACGTCCTTCCCGTCGAACAGGATGCGCCCCTGCGACGGCTGCAGCAGGCCCGAGATGATGTTGAGCAGCGTCGACTTCCCGCAGCCCGACGCGCCGAGCAGCGCATAGGCCTCGCCATCGACCCAGTCGTGGTCGAGCTGCTTGAGCGCATAGTCCTCCGGCCCGGACGGGTTGGGCGAGTAGGAATGCGCGAGATTGTCGAGCGTTATCTTCGCCATGGCTCAGGCCGCCTGCGCATAGGGGGCGGGGGCGATCAGGGCACCCCCGGCGTCGAAGAGATAGACATGGGCGGGATCGAGATAGACCTTCAGCGGGGCCCCCGTCCTGAGGTTGCGGACCCCGTGCACCAGCCCGACCCAGCGCTGTCCGGCATGGTCGAGATGGACGAAGGTCTCCGACCCGGTGATCTCGGTCACGGCGAGCCGCGTCTCGAATTCCAGCGCCCCGGGCGAGTGGGGCGAAAGCTCCAGGTGGTTGGGGCGGAAGCCCGCGCGGCAGCGGCCGTCCGCGGCACCCGCGGGGGCGGGGGCGCTCTGGCCGTCGCCGTAATCGACCGTGCCGCCGCGGACCGTCACGTCCAGGAAGTTCATCGGCGGATCGCTGAACACCCGCGCCGTCGTCGCGTCGACCGGCTGGCGGTAGACCGAGGGCGTCGGACCGAACTGCGTCACCCGCCCCTCCCACAGGGTCGCGACATTGCCGCCGAGCAGCAACGCCTCCTCGGGTTCGGTCGTGGCGTAGACGAAGATCGACCCGGCTTCCTGGAAGATGTTCGGGATCTCGGCGCGCAACTCCTCGCGCAGCTTGTAGTCCAGGTTCGCCAGCGGCTCGTCCAGCAGCACCAGCCCCGCATCCTTGACTAGCGCCCGCGCCAGCGCGCAGCGCTGCTGCTGCCCGCCCGACAGCGCCAGCGGCTTGCGGTCCAGCAGCGGCGTCAGGCGCATCAGGTCGGCGGCCTTGCGCACGGCGGCGTCGATCTCGTCCTTCGACTTGCCCAGCAGGCGCATCGGCGAGGCGATGTTGTCGTAGACTGTCATCGACGGATAGTTGATGAACTGCTGGTAGACCATGGCGACACCCCGGTCCTGGACCCGCATGCCCGTCACGTCCTTCCCCTGCCAGACGATCCGCCCGGTGCTCGGCACGTCGAGCCCGGCCATCAGCCGCATCAGCGAGGTCTTTCCGGACAGTGTCGGCCCCAGCAGGACGTTCATCGTCCCCCCATCCAGGGTCAGATCGGTCGGATGGACATGGACCTGGCCATCGACCGTCTTCGACACGCCGTCTAGCACGAGCGTCATGCGTCACCCCTCCCAGCGGGCGGCGCTCCCCGCACCGCCCTTCACTTGCCGCAATCGTGACTACCGGAAGCCCGCCTGTCAATCGAACTTTCGTTTTTTTTCCTTTTTTCTCCGCCGTCGCGGTCTGCCCTAGCCGCCTCCGGCACTGGAAAGCCCTTTAAACAAATGGAAAAAAGACGGTAATCTGACGAGTATCGCAATACTTGATGCGGCGTCGCCGGTGATGCTATGGTCCGTGGACGAAAACCGGAGGCGGTGGTTTGGCCACGAATTTTCGGAAAACGGAGATACTCGAACAGGCGCGACGGGACGGCAAGGTCCTGGTCGAGCAGCTGGCCCGCCGCTTCGACGTGACCGTCCAGACCATCCGCCGCGACCTGTCGGAGCTGTCGGACGTCGGCAAGCTGGAGCGCGTGCATGGCGGCGCCGTGATTCCCTCGGGCGTCGTCAACCTCGTCTACGAGGAGCGTCGCCGCATGAACGAAGAGGGCAAGCAGGCCATCGCCGCCGCCTGCGCCGCCGAGATTCCCTTCGGCTCCTCAATCTTCATGAACATCGGCACGACGACCGAATCCGTCGCCCGCGCGATGCGCGACCACGAGGACATCCTCGTCGTGACGAACAACCTCAACATCGCGAACATCCTGTCGGCCAACGTTCATTGCGAGATCGTGGTCGCGGGCGGCACGCTGCGCCGGGCCGATGGCGGGCTGATCGGCGGCTTCGCCGTCGACACGGTGAAGCAGTTCAAGTTCGACTACGCGGTCATCGGCTGCTCGGCCATCGACGAGGACGGCGACCTGCTCGACTTCGACGCGCAGGAGATCGTGGTGACGCAATCGGCAATGGCCCGGGCCCGCCGGGTCTTCGCCGTGGTCGACCACACCAAGCTCGACCGCAAGGCCCCAATCTCGACCTGCGCCCTGGCCGAGCTCGACACGCTCTTCACCGACACGCCCCTGCCGCAGACGCTGCGCGACATCGCCACGGCCCACGCGACCCGCCTCGTCGAGACCCGCTCGGCCTGACCGGCCCCCTCCCGGCCCGCCGCCTGCCGGACCCGCGCGGGCGACTTTGGCCCCGACTCAGCCCTGCGCCATGACCTCCACGGCCTCCGCCGTTCCCAGCATCAGCGGGCGGCCCCAGCGGGCGAGGTCCCCGTCCGGGGCACCGTCGAGGAAACCGTCCATCTCCGCCCAGCCCTCGGGCCCGCCGCAGCGCACCGTGCCGCCCGCGGCGCGGACCAGCGCGACGCCGCCCGCGACGTCCCAGACGTTCGGCGTCGCGAATCGTGCACCCGCCAGCAGCCCCGCCGCCACGAAGGCGCATTCGATGGCGGCCGATCCGGTCTTGCGCACGTCGAAGCCCGTGTCGGGCATGGCGGCAGGCTCGGGCAGGCCGATCAGGCGGCGGCGGATGCCCCGGGTCGCGGCGCGCGTGACCTCGGTGCCATCGAAGCGCAGGGGCCCGCCCGCGCGGGCCGAATAGACGCCCGGCCGCAGCCGGTGGCTGGTCGAGCACCAGAGCGCCCCGACCACCGGGCGCCCCCGCACCAGCAGGCCGATCGAGGCCGAGAACAGCGGCAGGCCGTTGATGAAGTTCGCCGTCCCGTCGACGGGATCGACGGCCCAGACATGGTCGTGATCGCGGCCGGGCCGGTCGTCCATCTCCTCGCCGATGATGTCGTGCTTCGGATGGGACGCGCCGATCCGGGCGCGCAGGATCTGCTCGACCGCCTCGTCCACCTCGGAGACGGGATCGCGCGTCGAGCCTTCGGCGCCCTTGTAGCCAACGCGCAGCGTCCGCCCGAGCGCCGCCTCGATCTCGGCCCCGGCGAGCCGGGCGAGCTCGGCGGCGAGGGTCTCGAAGCCGTCGAGCTCCGTTTCGGAAGGAAGGTCCGTCATGGGCTGATCTCCTCGATCTCTACCGCCTCGGCCAGCGCCTCGATATCGGCGCGCGTCCCCGTGCCGCGCCCGCGGCGCATCGCGTTGAGCCTGCCCGCCGCGGTGGCCAGCCGCAGCGTCGTAGCGCAGCGCATCCGCCAGCCCGCGCTTTAGAGCTCGTCGCTCTCGTGCCGGTCGAGCGTGGGAACGGGCACGCGCGCGATCTCCTCGTGCCTGCCGCTGCGGCGGTCGTCGACATGGCCGCCAGTGGCGCCGTGGATTGCGACCATCCGCAGGTCGAAATCCTCCTCGTCGTGGATCAGCGCCTGCACGATCCGGCCCGCTTCGCCGCCGACGGGGCCGGCCAGCATCGTCCTGCAGCCGAGCGCGGCGGTCATGCGCGCGACCCAGGCCCCCTGCCCGCCGGCGTGGAAATAGACCTCGTCCGAGCCGTCCGGGGCGCGCTCGATTGTCACCGTGAAGATCGGCCAGGGCGCGAAGACGCTGATCCGCTCGACGGCGGGGGAGGAGGCGGAGGGCATGCAGGACTCCTGTCGCTCTGCCGACAAGACGCATAGGCGGGCCGCCGGTTCCGCCTGTCGCCCCCCGCGCATGCGGCTCTCCGCCCGACGGCGCCGGACCCTGTCCCCGCGGAAGGCTTGCCGCGGCCGTCCCGTCCCGTTCATCCTCCGCCCCGCGAGGGGGCAGGGAGAGACGGGCGATGGACGCCGCGGGCCGCATCGGTGAGGGAAGGGCATGACCGTCGACGCCTTCGACCGCGCCGCGGCGCATCTGGAGGCGCTGACCCGCCGGCCGCCGCCCGAGGGTGCGCTGGCGGCCGGGATCGCGCGGATCGCGCCGGACGGAAGCCTGCGCGCGATGCTGACCGGGCGCGACGGTCCGGGCGGCCCGCCGGTCTCCGATCCCGGGCTGCGGCTGCGCGTCGCTTCCGTCACCAAGCTGGCGCTGGCCCGGACGGCGCTGGCGGCGGGGCTCGACCCCGGCACGCCGCTGGCGGAGCTGCTGCCCTGGCCGGACCCGGCCCTGCGCCTCGGCCACCTCCTGTCCCACAGGTCCGGCATCACCGACGGCGCGGGCTACGTCGCGCCGCCCCCGGCCGACGCCGTGGCGCTGGCGCAGGACTCCGCGGCCCGGTCGGGGCACCCGCCGGGAGGCGCCTTCCGCTACGCCAACCTCAACTACGTCCTCATCGGCATCGCACTGGAGCGGGCGACGGGCCGGAGGCTCGACCACCTGGTGGCGGAGCATGTACTGCGCCCCGCCGGGATCGGCGGCGGGCTCAACTGGGCGGGTGTGGCCGAGCGCGACCGGCGGCTCGCGCTCTGGCAATGGGAGGGCGGGCGCCACGTCCGGCAGGTCGACGGGCCGGAGGGCGACTGGAACGCGGACCTGATCTGGCGCGACGGCGAGGGCCTGGACCTCGCCGGCTGGCGTCCGGGCTGGGCGCCCTGGTTCTCGCCGCAGGGCGGCCTGCGCGCCTCGGTGCCGGAGCTTGCGCGCCTCGCCCGCTTCGCGCTGTCGGACGCGCCGGGCGCGCGCATGGCCAGGCCGGTCGCAGGCTTCGGCGACACGCCGGGGCTGGAAGCGGCGGGGCTCTTCCGCGAGGTCGGCCTCGGCGTCACGATCTACCGCGATCACCCGGAGATCGGCGGCGACCTCGCGGGCCATGCGGGACAGGCGCTCGGCGCCTCGACCGGGGCGTGGCTCGACCGTGCCACCGGGGCGGCCTGGGGCTATGCGATCCTCGGCTGGCCCGACTTCTCGGACGGGCTGGAGGAGGAACCCTTCTACCCGCCCGCCGAGCTTGAGATCATGCGAATCATCGCCCGAGGCTGACGCGAGTGGCGGCCGGCGGACACACGCTCCGGGCGAAAGCGACGCGAGGGCGCACTTGCCACGCCTGGCTTCCTGGCTAAGGCTGCGTGGATTGAGGCGAGCGGACGACAGAGCCGCCGCCCTTCACCAACACGGAGACGACCGATGTTCCGACGCAGCGCGCTGATGCTGTCCGCCGCCACGGCGATGGCGCTCACCCTTCCCGCAACCGCCGCCGAAGTGCCCGAGGGCACCAATCTGGCCGAGGAGCAGGTGTTCCGTTACCGTCTGCTCGACCAGTTCCCGACGCTCGACCCGCAGCTCAACGAGGAGACGGCCGGCTCCCACGTGATCCGCCAGCTCTTCGAGGGGCTGATGAACCAGGACGCGCAGGGCAACCTCGTTCCGGGCGTGGCCACCGGCTTCGAGGCCTCCGAGGGCAACACCGTCTACACCTTCACCCTGCGCGACGACGCGCGCTGGTCGAACGGCGAGCCGGTCACGGCGCAGGACTTCGTCTATGCCTGGCGCCGCGCCGCCGACCCGGCCACCGCCTCGCCCTACCAGTGGTATGTCGAGCTGACGCAGATCGAGAACGCCGCCGAGATCGTGGCCGGCGAGATGGACCCGTCCGAGCTGGGCGTGGAGGCGGTGGACAACAAGACGCTGCGCGTCACGCTGACCAACCCGCTGCCCTACTTCCCGGCGATGACCACCTACGCGACCCTGTTCCCCGCGCCGCAGGCGACCATCGAGGAGCATGGCGACGACTGGACCGACCCCGCGAACATGGTCAGCAACGGCGCCTACGTCCTCGACAGCCTCTCGCTCAACGAGACGTTCACGCTGACGAAGAACCCCGAGTACTGGGACGCCGAGAACGTCGTGATCGATCGCGTCGAGGGCTACGTCGTCAACGACAGCAACCAGTCGCTGACCCGCTACGAGGCCGGCGAGTACGACATGCTGGAGCCCCTGCCGGCCGGCGCCTACCCGCGCCTCGAGGAAGAGCGCCCGGACGAGGCCCACTCCGTGCCGCGGCTCTGCTCCTACTACTATCCGATCAACTTCCGCGAGGGCGACGACGTCCCCGAGGCGCTGCGCGACCCGAACGTGCGCCGCGCGCTGTCGCTCGCCGTCGATCGCGACGTGATCGTCGACCAGGTGCTGCAGGGCGGCCAGCGGCCGGCCTACAACTTCACCCACTGGGCGACCGCCGGGTTCGAGCTGCCGGAGATGGACATGGCCTCGATGACCCAGGCCGAGCGCGACGCCGAGGCCCAGCGCCTCTGGGAAGAGGCGGGCTCGCCCGACCTCGACCTGCGGCTGATCTACAACACCTCCGACGAGCACCGGCAGATCGCCACGGTCGTCAGCCAGATGTGGAAGCAGAAGCTGGGCGTCGACACGGAGCTGTCGAACTCCGAATGGGCCGTCTACCTCGAGAAGCGCCGCGAGGGCGGCTTCGACCTGGCCCGCTCGGCCTGGTGCGGGGACTACAACGAGGCCTCGACCTTCCTCGACCTGATGACCACGCCGCACGGCTCGAACGACGGCAAGTTCTCGAACGCCCGCTACGACGAGCTGATGGCCCAGTCGAAGACCGCCGAGGACCCGCAGCCGCTCTATACCGAGGCGGAGCAGATCATCGCCGACGAGGTCGCCATGATCCCGATCTACCACTATGCCAACACGTTCCTCCTGAACCCCGAGATCAAGGGCTTCCCGATGGAGAACGTGGAGAACAACTGGTACGTCAAGGACTTCTACCGGGTCGCCGAGGAGTGATCCGAGGCCATGAGAACCGGTGCGCGCCTTCGGGCGCGCACCGGCGCCGCCGGCTTCGGCAAGCGGCGCCCCTGACGGGAGGGACCCCCGAATGACCGCCTTCCTGATCCGCCGCCTGCTGATCGCGATCCCCACGATCCTGTTCCTGATCGTGCTCTCCTTCGTGCTGATGGAGGTCGCCCCCGGCTCCCCCTTCGACAGCGAGCGCGGCGTGCCGCAATACGTGCTCGACAACCTCGAGGCCAAGTACGGGCTCGACCGCCCGCCCTGGGAGCGGCTGGGCCTCTATGTCTGGAACATCGTCACCGATTTCGACTTCGGCCCGACCTTCACCTATCGCGACCGCACGGTGAACGACATCATCGCGCAGGGCTTCCCGGTCACGCTGACCTACGGCTTCTGGTCGGGCATCGCCGCGATGGCGGTGGGCATCCCGCTGGGCATCGTCGCAGCCCTGAAGCAGAACAGCTGGATCGACACGCTGGCCGTGGGCTTCAGCGTCGGCGCGCAGGTGCTGCCGAACTTCGTCATGGCGCCGATCCTGGTGCTGGTCTTCACGCTCTGGCTCGGCTGGCTGCCCGGCGGCGGCTGGGGCGGGGGGCAGTGGAACTACCTCGTGCTGCCGGTCATCGCGCTCTCGACCTCCTACATGGCCTCCATCGCCCGCCTGACGCGGTCGTCGATGCTGGAGGTGCTGAACGCGCCCTTCATCCGCACCGCCCGGGCCAAGGGCCTGCCGATGCGCCGCGTCGTCTGGCGCCACGCGCTCAAGCCCGCGATGCTGCCCGTGATCTCCTATCTCGGGCCGACCTTCGCCTTCCTCATCACCGGCTCGGTGCTGATCGACGTGTTCTTCTCGACCGGCGGGATCGGGCAGTTCTTCGTCGCCGCAGCACTCGGCCGCGACTACGCGATCATCATGGGGGTCACGATCCTCTACGGCGTGATCGTGGTCGCGCTGAACCTCCTCGTCGACCTGCTCTATGCCTGGATCGACCCGAAGATCCGGTACGCCTGATGCTGACCCGCCGCGCAACCAGGGCGTTCATCTCGCCCCCCTCCGACCCCACGCCCGAAGTCGCGGTCAAGGGCCGCTCGCTCTGGGCCGACGCGGGCGCGCGTTTCGCGCGCAACCGCGCGGCCGTGGCGGGCGCGGTGGTGCTGGCGCTGCTCTGCGTCTTCGCCTTCCTCGGCGGCCTGATCTCTCCCTGGGACAACGAGACCATCGACTGGGGCATGCTGGGCCAGGTCAGCACCGTCGGCGGCCCCTCGCTCGAGACCGGGCACTGGTTCGGCGTCGACGAGACCGGCCGCGACCTCTACGCGCGCACGGTGCAGGGCACCCGCATCAGCCTCGCCGTGGGCATCATCGGCGCGCTCGTCGCGGTAGGGATCGGGACCGTCTGGGGCGCGGTCGCCGGCTATGTCGGCAGCCGGGTCGACAACGTGATGATGCGGCTCGTCGACGTGATGATCGCGGTCCCCTACATGTTCGTCCTGATCCTGCTGATGGTCGTGTTCGAACGCTCGGTCATCATGCTCTTTGTCGGCGTCGGCCTGATCTCCTGGCTCGACATGGCGCGGATCGTGCGCGGCCAGACGTTGACGCTGAAGAACCGGGAATTCGTCGAGGCCGCCATCGCCACCGGCGTGCGCACGCCCACCATCATCGCCCGCCACATCGTGCCGAACCTGCTCGGCATCGTCGTCGTCTACGCCACGCTTCTGGTCCCCTCGATGATCCTCTTCGAAAGCTTCGTGAGCTTCCTCGGCCTCGGCGTGCAGGAGCCGCAGACCTCGCTCGGCGCGCTGATCGCCCAAGGCGCGTCCCAGATGCGCAACGACGTGCCCTGGATGCTGGGCTTCCCGCTCGCCATCTTCGTCATCCTGCTCTTCGCGCTGTTCTTCGTGGGCGACGGGCTGCGCGACGCGCTCGACCCGAAGGACCGCTGACCGTGCCGACAGACGACCGGAGCCGGGCCAACGTGCTCGAGATCGACGACCTGCACGTCGCCTTCCAGACGACCGGCGGCCCCGTCCACGCGGTCAACGGCCTGTCTCTGCGCCTGCCCGAGCGCGGCACGCTGGCCATCGTCGGCGAAAGCGGGTCGGGCAAGTCCCAGACCGCCTTCGCCGTCATGGGCCTGCTCGCCCGCAACGGGCGGGCCGAGGGCTCCGTCCGCCTCGCCGGGCAGGAGGTGCTGAACCTGCCCGAGGCGAAGCTCAACCGGCTGCGGGCGCGAAAGGTGGCCATGGTCTTCCAGGACCCGATGACCTCGCTCAACCCCTATATGCGCGTGGGCGAGCAGCTGGCCGAGGTGCTGGTCCTGCACGAGGGGCTGTCGAAGCGCGACGCCCTCACCCGCTCGGCCGAGATGCTCGACGCCGTGCGCATTTCCGACGCGCGCGGGCGGCTCGGCCAGTATCCGCACGAGTTCTCGGGCGGCATGCGCCAGCGTGTGATGATCGCGATGGCGCTGCTCTGCCGTCCCGCCCTCCTGATCGCGGACGAGCCGACGACGGCGCTCGACGTCACGGTGCAGGCGCAGATCATGACCCTGCTGGAGGACGTGCGGGAGGAGTTCGGCACCGCCCTCCTTCTGATCACCCACGACATGGGGCTCGTGGCCGAGGCCTGCGCCGAGACCATCGTCCTCTATGGCGGCCGGGTGATGGAGCAGGGGCCGACCGAGGCGCTGTTCGACGACCCGACCCATCCCTACACCGCCGGGCTGCTGGCCGCCGTGCCCCGGCTCGACGCCGAGGGGGACGAGATGCGCGCCATTCCCGGCGATCCCCCGGACATGAGCCGCCTGCCGCCCGGCTGCCCCTTCGCCCCGCGCTGTCCGCTGGTCATGGATGTCTGCCGCACCGTGCAGCCCCCGCTCGCGCCCCATGGGCCGCAGCGCCGCGCCTGCCATGCCGATCCGGAGGCCGTCGGATGACCCTGCTCTCGGTCCGCGACCTGTCGGTCACCTTCGACGTGCCCCGCCGCGGCGCGATGCCCTGGGCGCCGCCGCTCAGGCTGCACGCCGTCTCGAACATGTCCTTCGACCTTGCCGCGGGCGAGACGCTGGGCATCGTCGGCGAGAGCGGGTCGGGCAAGTCCACCCTCGCCCGCGCCGTGATCGGCACCGTGCCGATGTCCGGCGGCGAGGTCCTGTGGGAGGGCAAGCCGCTCTCGGGCATGTCCCCGACCGAGCGCCGGGGCCTGCGCGCCCAGATGCAGATGGTGTTCCAGGACCCGCTCGCCGCGCTGAACCCGCGCATGACCGTGGGCGAGATCATCGCCGAGCCGCTCCGCACCCATCGCGACGTCCCGCGGCGGGAGGCCCGGCTGCGCGCGCAGGAGATGATGGAGCGGGTGGGCCTGCTCCCGAACCTCGTGAACCGCTACCCGCACGAGTTCTCGGGCGGCCAGTGCCAGCGCATCGGCATCGCCCGCGCCCTGATCCTGGAGCCGCGGCTTCTCGTCTGCGACGAGCCGGTCTCGGCGCTCGACGTCTCGGTGCAGGCGCAGGTCGTGAACCTTCTGCGCCGGCTCGGGCGCGAGATGGGGCTGGCGATGATCTTCATCGCCCATGACCTTGCAGTGGTCCGGCAGGTCTCGGACCGGGTGATGGTCATGTATCTCGGCCGCCGGATGGAGGAGGGCCCGGCCCGCGCCGTCACCGACGCGCCGCTGCACCCCTATACCCGCGCCCTGATCGACAGCGTGCCGGTCCCCGACCCGCGTGCGCCGCGCCGCGCCCGCGCGATCCGGGGCGAGCTGCCCTCGCCGCTCAACCCGCCTTCGGGCTGCGTCTTCCACCCGCGCTGCCCGCGCGCCCACCCCGACTGCTCCGAGGGCCGGCCGCCGGTCCTGCGCCCCACCCCGGGCCGCGCCGTCGCCTGCCCCTATCACGAAGGGACGGACTGACCCGCGACCCACAGGGGCGGAGGGGCCTGCGAGGCCGGTCCGGGTCCCCGGCTTCAGGCAATCTGCTCCAGCTGCTCCTTCGACAGGTCGCCCGGGACGATCGTGATCGGGACCGGCAGCGTGCCGGCCGACTTGGCGAGTTGCGTGACCAGCGGGCCGGGGCCCTTCTTGTCGGGCGCGGCGCCCAGCACCAGCACGCCGATCTCGGGGTCCTCTCGGACCTGGGCCAGGATCTCGTCGACCGGCTCGCCCTCGCGGATCACCAGATGCGGCTCCAGCCCGTGCTTGTCGCGCATCCATTTGGCGAAGACCTCGAAATGGGCGACGATGCGCTCCCGCGCCTCCTCGCGCATGATGTCGCCGACGCCGATCCAGTGGTTGAACTCGTCCGGCGGGATGACCGAGAGAACCTCGATCCCGCCGCCGGTATGCTGGGCGCGCAGCGCGGCGAAGCGCATCGCGTTGAGGCATTCTCGGCTGTCGTCCAGGACGACGAGGAACTTGCGCATGGGGCCTCCGGCGGCAGTTCAAGCCCGGCGACCATGGCCCCTGCGCCGGAACCTGTCCAGACGGTTGCGCCTTGCGGCGCCCGGGGAGGGGGGCTCTGCCCCCCGTCGCCTCCGGCGACTCCCCCCGGAGTATTTCCGGCCACAGGAAGGGATCAGTCGAGCATCCGGCGCCAGAGCAGCGCCCCCGCGCGGGTCGCGAGCAGGATCGCGAGCTGCGTCGCGGTGAGCCAGACCAGCGCGAGCGTCGCGGCGGCTGTGCGGCTGAGGCGCAGGGTCGCGCGGAAGGCGCGGGACTTGCCCAGCACCGCCATCACCTGCGGCGTGCGCGGGCCCGCCGCCTCGGCCAGGCGGGCGAGCCGGGCAGCGTCCTCCGGCCCGTCCACATGGCGCAGCAGGCGCAGCGCCTCGGGGGTGGAGGTGGCGCGGCGCACGGCCTCCATCTCGCGGGCCAGCGCGCCGATGCGGGCGAGGCGGGCGGTGTCGGTGACGTCCTCCAGCCGGGCGGTGCCGCGCAGGTAGCCGGGCAGCGCCGCCCAGCGGACCGGCAGGTCGAGCTGCCGGGCCAGGGCCGGCGACAGGCTGCCCATCCGCCGCGCCATCCGCAGAAGCCCCGCCCCCGCCTTGACCGAGGCGGAGCTTCCGCCCGAGGCCAGGACCGCCGCCGTCGCCCCGAGCCCCAGCAGCGCGAGCCCCGCATCGACGCGGTCGACCTCCTCTCCCGCGCCCCAGGCGAGCCCGGCGCGGCGGAGCGCGTTGAGGTCGCCCAGCGGCGACAGCTCGAACGGGACGGCGCAGGCGGCGAGCAGCCGGACGCTTTCGCAGCGCGCCGTGTCGGCCATGCAGGCGCCGCACCCGGCGGCCTGCGCCAGGGGGCTGTCGGCGCGGGCGACGAGGGTTTCGGCCGGGTCGCGGTAGATCGGGCGGCCCAACTCGTCGGCCAGCGACAGGAACATCGCGGCCCGCTCCGAATCGCCCTCGGCAACCGCTCCGTCCAGGGCGGATTGCAGCCATTCGGCCGTCGCGACGCGCGCGACCCGGGCCTCCAGTGCCAGGGCCAGCTCGGTCGTGCTGCGGTCCACGAAGGGCCGGGCGAGCGGGTTGGTGGAGAGCATCCAGCCGGTCGCCGCCGCCGTCGCCAGCAGCGGCAGCGCCCGCAGCGCGCCGATCAGGCCGACAGCGCCCAGTCCCAATAGAGCTCCCGCACGCGGCGGGCGACGGGGCCGACCTGGTACTGGCGGTGGTCGAAGGCCACGACCGGCGTGACCTTGGTCAGGTTGCCGGAGAGGAACACCTCGTCGGCGTCGCGGAAGTCGTCGAAGGTGAGAACCGTCTCGTGGACCCGCGTGCCGTCGGCGGCGAGATTGGCGATGTGGCGGGCGCGGGTGATGCCCGACAGGAAGGTGCCGTTGGCGATCGGGGTGAAGACCTCGCCGTCCTTGACCATGAACACGTTGGAGGTGGCGCTTTCGGCCACGTTCCCCATCGCGTCGGCGACCAGCGCGTTGCCGAAGCCCCTGGCCTGCGCCTCGGCCAGCATCCGCGCGTTGTTCGGGTAGAGGCAGCCCGCCTTGGCGTCGCAGACGGCGTCCTCCAGCACGGGGCGGCGGTAGCGGGTGGTGGTCAGCGTCGTCGTCTTGTCGGCACCGTACATCGGCACCTCCTCGAGGCAGATCGCGAAGCCGGTTTCCTCCTTCGAGGGCACGAGGCCCAGTTCGCTGCCATGGATGCCCCAATACATCGGGCGGATGTAGATGGCGGCCTCGGGCGCGAAACCCTCCAGCCCCTCGTGGATCAGCTCGACCATGCGCGCGGGCTCGACCGTGGGCTTCAGCATCAGCGCCTCGGCGGAGCGGTTCACGCGGGCGCAGTGCCTGTCGAGATCGGGGGTCACGCCCTCGAATCGGCGGGCGCCGTCGAAGACCGAACTTCCCTGCCAGCTGCCGTGATCTGCGGCGCGCATGACCGGCACGTCTCCGTCATGCCAGGTGCCGTCGAAATAGGTCCTGATCGTCTTTCCGAATGCCATCCGCGCGGCCTCCCTGTCGTCGCGGCGACCCTATGGCCCCGGCGCGGCGGGGGCAATGTCGGCCCGCCCCCTTGCGTCGCCCGTGCCGCCATCCGACCTTGCGGGTCATGGACCCCTACCGGCCCCTCGACGACGACGCCCGCGCGCTGGCCCGCACCCTGCTGGAGGGGGCGGGCTTCGGCGCGCTGGGCACGCTTCGGGACGGCGCGCCGATGGTCACGCGGGCGGGGTGCCTCTGGATCAGCGGCACAGGGATGGTGCTGCTGCTCTCGGACCTGTCGGACCACGCGCAGGCGCTGGCCGCCGACCCGGTCTGCTCGCTTCTGGTCGGAGAGCCGGGAGCGAAGGGCGATCCGCTGACCCATCCGCGCCTGACGCTGATCGGGCGGGCCGAGGCCGCCGACAAGGCGGCGCTGCGCGACACCTATCTGGCGGCGCGGCCCAAGGCGGGCCTCTACTACGATTTCACCGATTTCCGGCTGGTGCGGATCGCGCCCGCCGAGGCGATGCTGAACGGCGGCTTCGGCAAGGCCTATCGCCTCGCCCCCGCCGACCTTTCCGCGCTGTGAGGGTGGCGGTGGTGCTGGGCGCGGCGGTGCGCCCGGACGGGACTGCCTCGCCGGCGTTCCGGCTGCGGGTGGCGCATGCGGTGTCGCTCTGGCGGGGGGGCGAGGTCGCGGCGATCTGCGTCGCCGGCGGGCAAGGCGCCCATGGCGAGGCCGAGGGCATCGTCGGTTGCCGCCTCGCCGTCGGGATGGGCGTCCCCCCGGAGGCGCTGCTGGCCGAGACGGAGTCCCGGAACACGGTCGAGAACCTCACCTTCGCCGCCCGGATGCTGGAGGGGCGGCCGATGGTGCTCGTCTCCAGTCGCTGGCACCTGCCGCGCGCCCGCCTCGCGGCGGCGCTGCTGGGCCTGGCGGTCGAGACGTCGGGACCGGCAGGCACCATGTCCCGGCGCCGGACGGCGCGCGCGGTCCTGCGCGAGGCGCTGGCCGTGCCGGCAACTGTGGCGAAGGCGCTGCGCGCCCGCTGAGGCGGGCCGCCGGCCGGGTCCGGTCGAGGCGCGACCGCCCCGGCCGTCCGGCGGCCGAGGCGGTCTTCGTCATCCGTGAGTGATGGCGGGCGGCGTGCAACCCCTCGAACCCGCTGTCCCCCAGCTTGCGACGACACTCATTAAAGAAAGGTTAAGCGGCGCGCTTTCAAGAGGCGGCGCGCAACGCGCCCCGGCCGCGCGCCGCGAGCCGCAGGCCCAGCGCCAGCCATGCCCGGTCGGGCGGGTTCCAGAGCCGATCCAGCGCCGCTTCCCCGTCGATCCAGACCGCCCGATGCCCCGGCTCCGACGGCGGCCCGAGCAGGGGGCCGGGCGTGCCGAGATAGATCGTGCAGAGCTTCTCGGCGTGGATCTCGTACTCGTCCATGAAGGTGAACCGCCGGTAGGCGCCCAGCCGGACCAGCCCGCCGCAACGATGGCCCGTCTCCTCCAGCACCTCGCGATGAAGCGCGGGCAGAACCGCCTCGCCCGGGTCGATCCCGCCGCCGGGAAGCTGCAGCTCGACCCGGCCCGGCATCTGCTGCTCGGTCAGCAGGACCTTGCCCGCGCGGACCAGCACGGCATAGGCGCCGGGGCGCAGGCGGTAGCGCGTGGCGCGGCGCGGCGGCCGGCCCTGTCGGGCGAGCATGGCGGGCATGACCTCCGGTCAGGTCGGCGGCGGGCCGGGGGTTGGAGAGGCCGCGGCCTCCGACTATATGCCGCCCGTATGCAAGCCGGCTCCGCGCCGCGCAAGACCGCCAACGCCGGCCTCCGGCCGGAGAAAACTCCCACAGCCGGCCTGCGGCCGGAGAAGACTCCCATAGCCGGCCTCCGGCCGGACAAGCAGGGACATCCCGCCATGACCGAGACCGCCACGACCCTTCTCTGGGACGACACCGTATTGCCCTTCCAGCTCGACGCCTCCGACATCCGGGGCCGCGTCGCGCGGCTGGACGGGGTGCTGGAACAGGTGCTGGCCCAGCACGACTACCCGCCCGCCATCGAAGCGCTGGTGGCCGAGATGTCCCTGCTGACCGCGCTGATCGGGCAGACCATCGACCTGCGCTGGAAGCTGTCGCTGCAGGTCCGCGGCGACGGCCCTGCCCGCCTGATCGCGACCGACTACTACGGCCCCACCGACGAGGGCGCGCCCGCGCGCATCCGGGCCTATGCCAGCTACGACCAGGACCGCCAGGCCGAGATGACCCTGGGCGGTGCCGCCCCCTTCGACCTGATCGGCAAGGGCTATTTCGCCGTGCTCCTCGACCAGGGGCCGGACACCGTGCCCTATCAGGGGATCACGCCGATCGCGGGCGGCTCGCTCTCGTCCTGCGCAGAGACCTACTTCGCGCAGTCCGAACAGCTGCCGACCCGCTTCTCGCTGGCCTATGGCCGCTCGACCCTGCCCGGTCAGGGAGAGAACTGGCGCGCGGGCGGGGTGATGCTGCAGCACATGCCCAAGAAGGGCATGCACGTCACCGGCGACGCCTCCGGCGAGGGCGGCCTGCTGACCGCCGGCGACGTGCTGGACGCGGATGAGGGCGAAAACTGGAACCGCGCCAACATCCTGCTCGACACCACCGACGAGATGGAGCTGATCGGCCCCTCCGTCGCGCCCACGGACCTGCTGCTGCGGCTCTTCCACGAGGAGGGACCGCGCGTCTTCGACCCGCAGCCAGTGCGCTTCGGCTGTTCCTGCGGGCCCGACAAGGTGCGCCAGTCGCTGTCGATCTACTCGGCCAAGGACATCGCGACGATGACCACGGACGAGGGCACGGTGACGGCGGACTGCCAGTTCTGCGGCGCCCATTACGTCTTCGACCCCGAGACGCTGGGCTTCGAGGCGACGAAGGACCCGCATGACGCCTGACGCGCTGCGCGCCGCGCTGGACCATTCCGGCGCGGCGTCTTCCGATTTCGACCTGAACCCCGACGTGATCCTGCCGGGGCGCCGCGTGCTGCGCGACGCCGCCGTGCTGGTCGCCTTCCAGCAGGCCCCCGACGGCCTGCGCCTGCTGCTGACCAAGCGGTCCTCCCGGCTGCGCCACCACCCCGGTCAGATCGCCTTCCCGGGTGGCAAGATGGATGCGGGCGAGACGCCCGAACAGGCCGCCCTGCGCGAGGCTGCCGAAGAGGTCGGTCTGCCCGGCGCCGACGTCCTGGGCCGCCTTCCATCGCACGAGACGGTGACCGGCTTCACCGTCACCCCTGTGCTGGCGCTGATCGAGCCCTTCGCCCCCGTGCCCGAGCCGGGCGAGGTCGAGGAGGTCTTCTCCGTCCCCGCCGCGCATGTGCTCGACCCCGCGCGCTTCGCCGTCGAGGAGCGACGCTGGCGCGGGCAGTGGCGCCGCTACTACGCGGTGCCCTATGGTCCCTACTACATCTGGGGGGCGACCGCGCGCATCCTGCGCGGGCTCGCCGACAGGATCGGGGCGGAGCAGGGGCATGACGATCACCGATGACTGGCTGACCGCCGCGCCGACGCAGGCGGTGATGGGCATGCTGGAGGCCGGCGGCCACCGTGCCCTGGCCGTGGGCGGCTGCGTGCGCAACGCGCTGCTGGGCGCGCCGGTCTCCGACATCGACATCGCCACCGACGCCCGGCCCGAGCGGGTGATCGAGCTGGCGAAGGCCGCCGGCTTGAAGCCGGTGCCGACCGGCATCGACCACGGCACCGTCACCGTCGTCGCCCACGGCGCCCCGCATGAGGTGACCACCTTCCGCCGCGACGTGGACACCGACGGCCGCCACGCCACCGTCGCCTTCACCGACCGGGTGGTCGAGGACGCGGCCCGCCGCGACTTCACGATGAACGCACTCTATGCGGGCCGCGACGGGACACTCGTCGATCCGCTGGGCGGGTTGCCGGACCTCAGGGCCCGGCATGTGCGCTTCATCCGCGACCCCGAGGCGCGCATCCGCGAGGACTATCTCCGCATCCTGCGCTTCTTCCGCTTCACCGCCTGGTATGGCGACCCGTCCCACGGGCTCGACGCCGAGGGCCTCGCCGCCTGCGCGGCCGAGGCCGAGGGCCTCTCGCGGCTCAGCGCCGAGCGCATCGGCCACGAGATGCGCAAGCTTCTCGCCGCGCCCGACCCGGCCCCGGTGGTCGCCGCGATGGCGCAGGCGGGCATCCTCGCGCGGGTCATGCCCGGCGCCGACCCTTCGGCGCTCGCCCCCGCCGTCCATCTCGGCCTCGCCGACTGGATCGCCCGCGCCGCCGCGCTGGGCGGCGACACCGGGGGCTGGCGGCTGTCGAAGGCCGAGGCGAGGGAGCTCGATGCGCTCGCCACCGCCGCCCGCGATGGCACCCGCCCCTTCGCGCTGGGCGACGCGCTCGGATCGCGCGGCGCCGACGCCGTTCGCCTGCGCGCCGCGCTGACGGGCGTGGCCCCCGACCCGCAGGACCTCGCCCTGGCCGAGCGGGGCGCCACCGCGACCTTCCCGCTCAAGGCCGCCGACCTGATGCCCGACCTGACCGGCCCCGCCCTCGGACAGGCTCTCGCCGCCGCCCGCACGGCCTGGAGCGCCGGCGACGGCCGCCCCTCGCGCGAAGAGTTGGTCGACCTCGCCCTCTCGACCTCCGGGTCCGGCTGATCCGCCCGCGCGCAAGCGCGCCCCCGGATCGGAACCGCTCGACGCACGCCTCGACCGCTCCCGGCGAGGGGCATCCCCCACCACAGCCTCTCGCGCCGCCGCGGGAACCCCGCATTCCGCCCCGCGTTCCTCCCCTGCGAGGTGCCCCATGTCGAGATTGCTGCGAACCGTCCTCTTCCTCCTGCTGACCGCCCTCGCCGGGCAGGCCGTCGCGCAGACCGCCCTCCGGCTCTCGGCCCCCTTCGACCCTGGCCTCCTGAGCCGCGACGAGCTGCGCACCCTGCAGGCGGCCCTCGCCGTCGAGGGCAGCTACGATGCCCTGCTCGACGGCGCCTGGGGCCGCGGCAGCCAGAGCGCGCTGGAAGATTGGGTCCGGACCTCCAGTGCCGGGGGCACGCCGACCTGGCGCGACGTGCGCGCCCTGGTGCGCCGCTTTCAGGCCGAGCATGACGTTAACGGCTGGACCCCGGTCCGGCATCCCGACAGCCGGCTCTCGCATCTGCGCCCCGACCGGCTCCTGCGGCAGAGCGCGGATGGCGACGAGACCCGCTTCGTGTCCGAGGACGGCGGCCTCGCCATCGTCACGCGGCGGGGCGGGCTGCGGCCGACCGACCTGCACGAGGCGTTCCTTGCCGACGCCGCGCAGGGCGCGCAGCCCTATCGCGTCCGCGAGGAGGACCGCATCATCACCTCGGCCCGGATGCGGGGCGGGCGCCATGTCTATGTCCGCTCCGACCGGGAGCTCGGCATCTGGATCACCCATATCCTGCTCTCCGACGAGGCCAATCGCGGGCGGCTCGGCCTGATCGCGTCGAGCTTCCGCCGCGGCCCGATGGAGGATGTCGACCCCGCGAACGACCCGGTGCTGGGCACGCT
The DNA here is from genome assembly GCF_003340555.1 of Jannaschia formosa. Taxonomy (GTDB): domain Bacteria; phylum Pseudomonadota; class Alphaproteobacteria; order Rhodobacterales; family Rhodobacteraceae; genus Jannaschia; species Jannaschia formosa. The sequence continues at coordinate 251,473 of NZ_QPLJ01000003.1, forward strand.
GATCGCCGAGACCGGACTCCCCCTGCCCGAAGTCGCGTCCCCCGCGCCCTCCAATGATGGGGGCGACCCGCTGGAGGCGCTTCTGGCAGGCGTGCTCGAACGGGCCCTCGACGAGCTGACCGAGCGCGAGGCGGAGCCGCGCCAGCCCGCCGCCGCGCCGCCGCCCCCCGACCGGCCCGCCCCTCCGCGCGCGGCCTCCGGCTTCTACGTCAACACCACCGACATTGTCACCAGCGCCGATATCGCGACGCGCTGCGACGGGGTCCGGATCGCGGGTGGCCGGGACGTCTCGCTGCTGACGGTCGACCGAGACCGCGGCATCGCGATCTTCGAGGGGCCGGGTCCGATGCGCCGCTTCCTGCCGCTCTCCGCCCGCGGGACGGAGGCCGGCGCCGAGGTGACGACCGCCTCGCGCCGCCCGCAGGGCAGCGGGCTGCAGACCTTCGGCGGGCAGGTCGTCGCGGCGCGCGGCGCGGACCGCGACGGCGGCTGGATCGAGCATGACCTCGGCGCCCCCCGCGCCGGAGAGCTGGGCGCGCCGCTGCTCGACCGCGACGGCGCCGTCCTAGCCATCTGGCTGGACGACCGCCGCGCCGCCACCCGCGCCCCCTCCGCCGGCGCCCTCGCCCGCGCATTCCAGGTCGCGGGCGTCCCCTTCCTCAGCGGCACAGGCGGCCTCGACGCCTCCGACCGGGCGGGCGAAGCGGTCGTCTCGCTGGTCTGCGCGCGCTGACGGCGCCGCGCGTAGGAGCCAAGGGCTCCCCATCGAACGCCCTGCGGACCATCGCTGCCGATCGGATCGGTCGGGGCCGCGCCGTGCAGCGTCTGGACAGAACCGGACCCTCTGCTAGCGTCATGCCATGCGGCTCATCCTCGTCCTCGTCTCGGTCCTTCTCTGCGCCGTTCCTGCGGGGGCACAGGACCGCACCTTCGATGCCGGTCTTCTCACGAGGGAGGATGCGCGGCTGCTTCAGGCGGCCCTCTCCTTTCGTGGAGACTATGTCGGCCGAATCGACGGGGCCTGGGGCGCGCGGAGCGGAGGCGCCTTGACCGCCGCCGCCGGGCGGGACCCGACCGAGGCTGCCGTGCTGGCGACCCTGCTGCCGTTCCTCGAGGATTTCGAGGCCGCGGAGTGGACTCCGTTCAATCCCTCCGGGACATCCGCGTTGCTGCCGAACCGGGTCCTGCTGGCGGACGAAGGGCCCGACTTCTACGAGCTGCACACCCCCGACCGAGCTCTCGTCGTCCGCTACATCTTCCGGCCGGGCAGCGAGACCGGCGCCATGCACGACTGGCTGGAGGCCGCGCATGTCGGGCCGAAGCCGTTCTATCGCGCCGACACCTCCGACGCCTTCATAAGCGGTGGGGCGATCTCGTCCGGAAAGGAGGTCTACCTCCGCACGATCCGCAAGGCGGGCGTCTTCGAGACCGTCCTCGTCCAATGGGACCCCTCGCAGGCCGGGCGCGCCCGCGTCATCGTCGCGAGCCTCTCGAACGGCTGGGTCGATCCCCTCTCCTTCCCGGAAGCCGGCTACCTGGCCCTGATCCTCGCCCGGATGGACGCGGGGGACCCCGCTCCGGACGCGGTCTCTTCCGATGCAGGACCGGCTGGGCGCAGCGGCCGGATCGGAACCGGAACGGGGTTCTACGTGACCGACACGGACGTCGTGACCGGCGCCCATGTCGTCGAAGGCTGCGACCGCCTGTCCCTGCCTGACGGCTCCGGGCTGCTCGTCATCCGCAGCGATGCGGGGACCGACCTCGCCGTCCTGCGTGCGGCCAGGCGGTCGGCCCATTGGCTCGACCTCTCGACCGGAGGCTCGGACCGGCTCGGCGCGCCGGTCGTGGCGCTGGGCTTTCCCTATGCCGGACTCTTCGAGCAGGGCCTCAGCGCGACGCGCGGCAATATCAGCGCCCTTCGCGGGATCGACGGCTCAGAGGACGAACTGACGATGACGGCGCCGGTCCAACCCGGCAATAGCGGCGGCCCGCTGCTCGACGGGCAGGGACGGGTCGTCGGGGTCGTGAGCTATCGGGCCTCCGAGGAATTCACGCGGGAGAGGTCCGGGACGGTCGCGCAGAACCTCAACGGCGGGACCCGGCTGAAGCCGTTGCGCCAGTTCCTTGGCGCGGCCGGCGTCCGCCTTCCCCCGCCATCGGCGGACACCAGGGACACCTCGAACGGGCTGCCCGACGCGCTGATCCGCGCAGTCGTCCTGATCGAATGCCACGCCGCGCGCTAGGCGCGGAACGTCCGACGCGGATCACCCGTCGGTCCGACGCGGATCACCCATGAAATCCGCCCGACAGTTTAGAACCGTTCCAAGTTCTTGACGGAAGCCTGCCGGAGGCGCACATAGAGGTCCAACCCGGAGGCGCCGATGTTCATCCAGACCGAGACCACCCCGAATCCCGCGACGCTCAAGTTCCTGCCCGGCCAGTCCGTGCTCGACCAGGGCACCGCCGACTTCCCCGACGCCGAGTCCGCCGCCCCCTCGCCGCTGGCCCGGCGCCTGTTCGACATCCCGGGCGTGACCGGCGTGTTCCTCGGTCACGACTTCGTGACCGTGACCAAGGCGGACGCGACCGAGTGGGACCACGTGAAGCCGGCCATCCTCGGCGGAATCATGGAACATTTCCAGTCGGGTGCCCCCGCCATCGAGGGCGAGGCCCAGGCCGCCCACGGCGCCCATCACGACGAGGCGGACAGCGCCATCGTCGGCCAGATCACCGAGCTTCTGGACACCCGCGTCCGCCCCGCCGTCGCGCAGGACGGCGGCGACATCACCTTCCACGGCTTCGACCGGGGCGTGGTCTACCTTCAGATGAAGGGCGCCTGCGCGGGCTGCCCCTCCTCGACGATGACGCTGAAGATGGGCATCGAGAACCTGCTCCGGCACTACATCCCCGAAGTGCTGGAGGTCCGGCCCGTCGGCCTGTGACCCTCACCCTCGGCTTCGACACCTCGGCCGCGCATTGCGCGGCCGCTCTCGTCTCGGGCGACCGCGTGCTGGCCGTCTGCGTGGAGGAGATGCGCAAGGGCCAGGCGGAGCGGCTGATGCCGCTGCTGGAGGAGGTGCTGGCCGAGGCCGGCGTCGCCTGGACCGACCTGACCGCTCTGGGCGTCGGCACGGGGCCCGGCAACTTCACGGGCACGCGGATCGCGGTCGCGGCGGCGCGAGGACTGGCGCTGGGGCTCGACATCCCGGCCGAGGGCGTCGGCGCGGTCGAGGCGCTGGCGCAGGGCCGTGAGGTGACGGTCTGCCTGCCCGCCCCGCGGGATGCGGTGCATGTCGGCTGGGGCGCCTCCCTGCTGACGCTCGCTCCCGAAGAGGCGCCGCCGCCGGACTGGCCTGCCGATCTCACCGGCCCGGCTGCCGGAGAGCTGGCCGCCCGGCTCGGCCGCGCCTGTCTGCCCGCGCCACCGCTGGCCGCGGGCGTCGCCCGCATCGCCGCGGCCCGCGCCGCCCCGGGCCGCGCCCGGCCGGCGCCGATCTACCTTCGGCCTGCCGACGCGGCGCCCGCCTCGGACCCGCCGCCGCGCCTGCTGTGACGGTGCCCGTTGACCCGGCGGCGCCGGTCTCTACGGTGGGTCAGGATGGAATGGCCCGGATCGCATGGCCCAGGCAGTGACTCTCGCCGCACTCCACGCGACAGCGTTCGACGGCGCCTCGCGCTGGTCTGCCGCCGCGTTCCGCGCGGCGCTGGCGGATCGCCACTGCTTCCTGACCGAGGAGGGCGATGGGCCGGACGGGTTCGTCCTCGGGCGCACCGTGGCCGACGAGGCGGAGCTTCTGACGCTGGTCGTGGCCGCCCCGGCACGGCGCCGGGGACTGGGCCGCCGGCTGGTCGCCGCCTTCGAGGCGGAGGCCAGGGCCCGCGGCGCCGAGGCCGCCTTCCTCGAGGTCTCGGCCGACAACCCGGCCGCCCGCGCGCTCTATGAAGGCACCGGCTGGCGGCTGGTCGGGCAGCGAACCGGCTATTACGACGGCATCGACGCGCTCGCCATGCGCAAGGACTTCTGACCGCACGTCCCGGACAGCGGTTTCGGCTTGAACCCGTATTGCGATTGCGGCCTTATCGCCCACATGACTTGCACGGTCGGGGGGCCGCTGCGCGCGACGGGCGCCAGGTCGACCCCGCCGGCAGAACGGGAGAAGACCATGAATATTTCCACCAAGCTGATGGGCGCGGCCGCTGCGCTGGCCCTGACGGCGGGCGCGGGTCTCGCGCAGGACGCCAATCCGGGCCTCATCATCGACCTGGGCGGCAAGTTCGACAAGTCGTTCAACGAGAGCGCCTATACCGGCGCCCAGCGCTGGGCCGAAGAGACCGGCGCCGACTACGCCGAGACCGAGCTCGCCAACGAGGCGCAGCGCGAGCAGACCATGCGCCGCATGGCCGAGCGTGGCGCCAATCCGGTCGTCGTGCTGGGCTTCGCCAACGCCTCGACGCTGGACGTGGTCGCCCCTGACTACCCGGATACGACCTTCGCGATCGTCGACATGGTCGTCGACCAGCCCAACGTGAAGTCGATCGTCTTCTCGGAGCACGAGGGATCGTACCTCGTCGGCATGATGGCCGCGATGGCCTCCGAGACAGGCACCGTGTCCTTCGTCGGCGGGATGGACGTGCCGCTCATCTCCAAGTTCGCCTGCGGCTACGCCCAGGGTGCCAAGGCGGTGAACCCGGACATCAACGTCATCGTCAACATGACCGGCACCACCCCCGCCGCCTGGAACGACCCGGTGAAGGGCGCCGAGCTGACCCGCTCGCAGATCGCCCAGGGCTCCGACGTGGTCTTCGCGGCCGCGGGCGGCACCGGCATCGGCGTGCTGCAGGCCGCGGCGGACGAGGACATCCTCTCGATCGGCGTCGACAGCAACCAGAACTACTTGCACCCGGGTGAAGTGCTGACCTCGATGGTCAAGCGCGTCGACAACGCGGTCTACGACACCTTCTCGCAGGCCGCCGCGGGCGAGCTGGAGACCGGGATCTCGGTGATGTCGCTCGAGAACGACGGCGTGGGCTTCGCGCTCGACGAGAACAACGCCGAGCTGGTGACCGCCGAGATGCAGGCTGCCGTCGAAGACGCGAAGGCCAAGATCATCGCGGGCGAGATCGAGGTGCACGACTACCTGTCCGACAACAGCTGCCCGGCATTCTGATGGCGGAGGCGACCCCTGGCGAGACTCTCCTGAAGCTCCTGTCGGCCTGGAACGAGGCCGATGCGGGGTCGCGCGAGACGATACTGGACGAGGCCCTCGCGGCCTCGTTCACCTATGAGGACCCGAACGCCCCCGCGCCCCTCGACGGCAGGGACGGCATGGCGGAGTACCTGACGACCTTCCTCAAGGCGCTGCCCGACGTCGTGCTGCTGCCTCAGGGCGCGCCGCAGGTGACCCACGGGACGGCGATGGTCCATGCGCGGCTGGACCGCGACGGCGCGCCCTTCGCCCGGCTGATCTTCGTCGGCCATGCCGAGGACGGCCGCCTGACCCGCGTCACCGGCTTCGTGGAGAGCGAATGACCCAGAGCCAGTCCCAGCGGCCCGGGACGGCGTCGCAGGACGCACCGCTGGCCATCGAGCTGCGCGGCATCTCCAAGGCCTTCGGGACGGTCCAGGCCAACAAGGACATCTCGATCAAGGTGCGGCGCGGCACCATCCACGGCATCATCGGCGAGAACGGCGCGGGCAAGTCCACGCTGATGTCCATCCTCTACGGCTTCTACAAGGCCGACGCGGGCGAGGTGTATATCGGCGGCAAGAAGACAGAGATCCCCGACAGCCAGGCCGCCATCGACGCCGGCATCGGCATGGTCTTCCAGCATTTCAAGCTGGTCGAGACCTTCACGGTGCTCGAGAACGTCATCCTCGGCGCCGAGGACGGGCGGCTTCTGAAGCCGTCGCTGGCCAAGGCGCGCAAGCTGCTGACCGACCTCGCCCGCGAATACGAGCTGGAGGTCGACCCGGACGCCGTGGTCGAGGACCTGAATGTCGGGCTGCAGCAGCGGGTCGAGATCCTCAAGGCGCTTTACCGCGAGGCCGACATCCTCATCCTGGACGAGCCCACGGGCGTGCTGACCCCCGCCGAGGCCGACCACCTGTTCCGCATCCTCAAGGGCCTGCGCGACCAGGGCAAGACGATCATCCTGATCACCCACAAGCTGCGCGAGATCATGGAGATCACCGACACGGTCAGCGTGATGCGGCGCGGCGAGATGACGGCGACCGTCAAGACCGCCGACACGAGCCCCGAGCAGCTGGCCGAGCTGATGGTCGGGCGCAAGGTGCTTCTGCGCGTCGACAAGACCCCGGCCAGGCCGGGCAAGACCGTGCTGGAGGTGCGGGGCCTGCGCGTCGTCGCCGACCAGGGGGTCGAGCGGCTGCGCGGCATCGACCTCGACATCCGGGCGGGCGAGGTCCTGGGCATCGCGGGCGTGTCGGGCAACGGCCAGTCGGAGCTGCTGGAGGTGCTGGGCGGCTACCGCGCCGCGACCGGCACGATCCGCATGAACGGGCAGGAGCTGGACCTGACCGGCAGCGCCTCGGCCGCCCGCTCGCGCCGCGACCAGGGCATCGGCCACGTCCCCGAGGACCGCCAGCGCGAGGGGCTCATCATGCAGTTCCGCGCCTGGGAGAACGTGGGCTTCGGCTATCACCACGAGCCGCGCTTCGGCTCGGGCATGTTCATGGACAACGCCGCGCTCCGGAAGGATTGCGAGGGCAAGATGGCGCGCTTCGACGTCCGCCCGCCGGACCCGAACCTGACCGCGAAAAGCTTCTCGGGCGGCAACCAGCAGAAGATCGTCCTCGCCCGCGAGATCGAACGCGACCCGGACCTGCTGCTGATCGGCCAGCCCACCCGCGGCGTCGACATCGGCGCCATCGAGTTCATCCACAAGCAGGTCGTCGCGCTGCGCGACAAGGGCAAGGCGATCCTGCTGGTGTCGGTGGAACTCGACGAGATCATGGCCCTGTCCGACCGCATCGCGGTGATGTTCGACGGCCGCATCATGGGCGAGCGCCTGCCCGCCGAGACCGACGCGAACGAACTGGGCCTGATGATGGCGGGGATGACGGGGAAAGTGGCGTGAGCGGCCTGCCGGCCCCGCGATCCTCGTGCACGGGCCGAGGGTCCCCGAGGTCGGAGATCCTCGGGGCGCACCCGGGCCCGACGCCCCTCTGGAACGGAGCGAACAGATGACCGACGCCCTGCCGAAATGGGCCGACATCCTGCTGATCCCGCTGATCAACCTGATCCTGGCGCTGTTCGTGTCGGGTCTCGTCGTGGCGCTGATCGGGAAGGACCCGTTCGAGGCGCTCTACATCCTCGTGAACGGCTCGGTCGGCTCGGCCTATGGCTGGGGCTACACGCTGTTCTACGCGACGAACTTCATCTTCACCGGGCTCGGCGTCGCCGTCGCCTTCCACGCGCGGCTGTTCAACATCGGCGGCGAGGGGCAGGCTGCGCTGGGGGGTCTGGGCGCCGCACTGGTCCTGCTCTACCTGCCGCTGCCGCACTGGACGCTGGCCATCGTCGCGGCCAGCATCGGGGCGGCGCTGTTCGGCGCGGCCTGGGCGGCGATCCCGGCCTATCTGCAGGCAAAGCGCGGCAGCCACATCGTCATCACGACGATCATGTTCAACTTCATCGCCTCGGCGTTGATGGTCTACCTTCTGTCCCGCGTGCTGATCGTGCCCGGCGCGGGCGGCTCGCCCGAGACCGCGCGCTTCGCCGAATCGGTGCATCTGCCCAACGCCTACGACGTGCTGCCCTGGCTGGGATTCAGCCGGTCGACCCCGCTCAACGTGTCCTTCTTCCTCGCCATCGCGGCCTGCGTCTTCGTCTGGGCGCTCATCTGGAAGTCGCGGCTGGGCTACGAGATCCGGTCCTTCGGGCAGTCCGAACCCGCCGCCCTGTACGGTGGCATCTCCTCGGTCCGGATCATCATGATCTCGATGCTGATCTCGGGCGGGTTGATCGGGCTGATGGCGATCAACTCGGTCATGGGCGAGGCCGAGCGCCTCGTGATCGACCCGGTGCAGGGGGCGGGCTTCGTCGGCATCGCGGTGGCGCTGATGGGCCGGTCCCACCCGGTGGGCGTATTCCTCGCCGCGCTGCTGTTCGGCGCGCTCTACCAGGGCGGGGGCGAGCTGACCTTCGAGATGAACGGCATGACGCGCGAGATCATCCTGGTGATCCAGGCGCTGGTGATCCTGTTCACCGGCGCGCTCGACAACATGGTGCGGTCGCCGATCGAGCGGGCCTTCCTGTCGCTGCGCTGGCGTCCCGCGCAGCCGATGCCGACCTCGCCCAAGGGCGGGGACAACGACCCCGTCCCCGGCGCCAAGCCGTAAGGAGAGCCGATGGACTACGCCGGCCTGATCCAGATCCTCGACTCCGCCCTGCGGCTGTCGACCCCGCTGCTGTTCGCCTGTCTGGCGGGCCTGTTCTCGGAACGCGCGGGCGTGTTCGACATCGGGCTGGAGGGAAAGATCCTCGCCTCCGCCTTCCTGTCGGCGGCGATGGCCGCCTATACGGGGAACGTCTGGCTGGGCATGTTCGCGGGCATTCTCGCCGCGCTGATGCTGGCCGCGGTCCACGGGGTCGCGTCGATCACCTTTCGCGGCAACCAGCTCATCTCGGGCGTCGCGATCAACTTCCTGGCCTCGGGCCTGACGGTCGTGATCGGCGAGGCCTGGTTCGGGCTGGGCGGGCGCACCCCGCAGTTGGAAGGCCCCGCCCGGTTCGGAGAGCTGACCCTGCCCTTCGCGAACGCCATCCGCGACGTGCCGGTGATCGGCCCGATCTACGCCGACCTGCTGTCGGGCCATTCGATCCTCGTCTATGTCGCGCTGGCCTGCGTGCCGCTGACCTGGTGGATCCTGAGCCGCACCCGCTTCGGCCTGCGCCTGCGCGCCGTGGGCGAGAACCCGGCGGCGGTCGACACTGCGGGCGTCTCGGTCGTGGGCCTGCGCTATGCCGCCGTGATGATCTGCGGCCTGCTGACGGGGCTCGCCGGCGCCTATCTCGCCACCGCGCTCTCGGCCGGCTTCGTCAAGGAGATGTCGGCGGGCCGCGGCTTCATTGCGCTGGCCGCGCTGATCTTCGCCAAATGGCGTCCCTGGCACGCGCTGGGCGCGACCTTCCTCTTCGGCCTGCTCGAGGCGCTGGGCAACCGCTTCCAGTCGGTCGAGTTGCTGGGGGTGACGGTCCCCACGCAGTTCATGCAGGCCCTGCCCTACATCCTGACCGTCGTCATCCTCGCCGGCTTCGTCGGCCGCGCGATCCCGCCCCGCGCCGGAGGAGAGCCCTATGTCAAGGAGCGCTGAACTTGCCGCCACGATCCGCGACCGCGCGGGGGCCGAGCCGCCGAAGCTGGGCCTGATCCTCGGCTCGGGCCTCGGCCACCTTGCCGACAGGGTGGACGGCGTGGCGATCCCCTACGAGGACCTGCCGGGCTTTCCCCATGCGGGCGTCTCGGGCCATTCGCCGAAGCTGGTGGTCGGCAGGCTGGGCGAGACCCGCGTCGCCGTCTTCGGCGGACGCTCGCACTACTACGAGAGCGGCAAGGCGGACGCGATGCGCCTGCCGTTGGAGGTTCTGGCGGAGTTGGGCGCCGAGGCGCTGATCGCCACGAACGCCGCCGGCTCGCTCCAGCCCGACATGCCGACCGGCTCGCTGATGCTGCTCTCGGACCACATCAACTTCTCGGGCCTGAACCCCCTGATCGGAGAGCCGACGGATCGCCGGTTCGTCCCGATGGGCGACGCGCATGACCCCGATCTGCGGGACGCGCTGCGCCGCGCCGCCCGCGCCGAGGAGGTCGACCTGCACGAAGGCGTCTACGCCTGGTATTCCGGCCCCTCCTTCGAGACCCCGGCCGAGATCCGGGCGCTGCGGACGCTGGGCGCCGACGCGGTCGGCATGTCCACCGTGCCCGAGATCATCCTCGCCCGCTTCCTCGGGCTGCGCGCCGCCGCCGTCTCGACCATCACCAACATGGCCGCGGGTCTCTCGGACGAGGCCATCAGCCACGAGCATACCAAGGCCATGGCCCCGCTCGGCGCCGCCAAGCTGGAGCGGGTGCTTACCAGGCTGCTCTCCGGACAGTTGGATTAACGTTTAGCCTCTCCCCCTCATCTCGCCGGAAATGCGTCGGGCGGGTGATCGAGCTTCCCGTAACAGGTCCAGCGGACCTTCTGGCCGGCCCACGAGCGGAGCCCCGAGACGCCGCCGGGGCCAGCGCCCCCCTGCCCGGCATCGGTCCAGACCCGCCGTCCCGTTAGGGCCAGCCGGTCACAGCCGCGCGCAATCCGTCCGGAGGGTTTGAACTTCGGCCCCGCTTCGGGTTCAAAGGACCCGTCCCCCGGAGCCGCCCGCGTGCAGATCTACCTCCCCATCGCCGAAGTCTCGGTCAACGCCTTCCTGCTGCTGGGACTGGGCGGAATCGTCGGCATCCTGTCGGGGATGTTCGGGGTCGGCGGCGGCTTCCTGATGACCCCGCTGCTGTTCATGATCGGCATCCCGCCCGCGGTCGCCGTCGCGACCGAAGCGAACATCATCGTCGCCTCCAGCTTCTCGGGCGTGCTGGCGCATTTCCGCCGGAAGACCGTCGACCTGCGAATGGGCTTCGTGCTGCTGGTCGGCGGCCTGATCGGGGCCGGGCTCGGCGTGCAGGTCTTCGCGCTGCTGCGCGAGATGGGGCAGGTCGATCTTCTGGTCCGGCTCTGCTACGTGCTCTTCCTCGGGATCATCGGCGCGCTGATGTTCGTCGAGAGCCTCAATGCCATCCGGAGGTCCCGTGCCGAGGGTCCGGCCCCGCGCACGGTACGCCGTCAGCGCGGCTGGATCCATGCGCTGCCCCTGAAGATGAAGTTCCGCACCAGCGGCCTCTACATCTCGGTGATCCCGCCCCTGGCGGTCGGGCTGTTCGTCGGCATCCTGGCGGCGATCATGGGCGTGGGCGGCGGCTTCATCATGGTGCCCGCGATGATCTACCTGCTGGGCATGCCGACCAAGGTCGTCGTCGGGACCTCGCTCTTCCAGATCATCTTCGTGACCGGCTTCGCGACGCTGCTGCACGCGACGACCAACTACACCGTCGACATGGTGCTGGCGGTCCTGCTGCTGGTGGGCGGCGTGGTCGGGGCGCAGATCGGCGCCCGGCTCGGCACCCGGCTCAAGGCCGAGCAGCTGCGAATCCTGCTCGCCATTATGGTGCTGGCGGTCTGCGGCAAGCTGGCGCTGGACCTGCTGATCGAGCCGGCGGAGCTCTATTCCATCGGCACAGGCGGGGAGCACTGATGGTGCGCCTCCTGCTCCTCCTGCTGGGCCTGGCCCTGCCCGCCGCCGCCGAGGAGGTCGTGGCCGACCTGTCGCAGGACCGCGTGTCGATCTCGACCTCCTTCAGCGGCTCCGAGATCCTGATCTTCGGCGCGATCAAGCGCAGCGCCCCCCCGCCGCTCCAGCCTCCGCTTGCGGTGATCGTCACGCTGGAGGGTCCGGACGAGGAGGTGATCGTCCGACGGAAGGACCGCGTCGCCGGGATCTGGGTGAATGTCGAGGGCATCGAGGTGGAGCGTGCGCCCAGCTTCTACGCCGTCGCCTCCACCCGGCCGCTGGAGGAGGCGCTGTCGCATACCGACGACCTGCGCTGGCGCATCTCGACCGCGCAGAAGCTGCGCGCCATCGACGCCACTTCGACGGCCGTGAACGCCTCCGCCTTCCTCGACGCGCTGGTGCGCGTGCGCCAGGCCGAAGGGGTCTACACCCGGGCGGAAGGCACCGTTCAGCTGCGCGACGACACGCTGTTCTCGACCCAAATCGCCCTGCCCTCGGCCCTGACCGAGGGCAATTACGAGACGCGCATCTTCCTGACCCGCGGGGGCCGCGTGATCGACAGCTACGCGACCTCGATCTTCGTCTCGAAGGTCGGGCTAGAACGGTTCATCTACGGCCTCGCCCACGACCAGCCGCTGGTCTACGGGATCCTGTCGCTGGTCATCGCGATCGCCGCCGGCTGGATCGCCTCGGCCGTGTTCCGCTACATCCTGCCCTGAGGGGCGGCGGGCATGGGGATGCCCGCTCTACCGGCCCGGCGGGGGCGACCCTGCCCCCGCTCAGCCGCGCCCGACATAGGGCATCGCGTTCGCCATGATCGTCATCGTCAGCACGTTCGCCTCGGGCGGCAGGCTGGCCATGTGCAGCACCGCGCGGGCCGCGTCCTCGACATCCATCATCGGCACGCCGTCGCCGCCGACGGCGCGCTGGACCTTGTCCAGCGCTTCCAGCATCGGCGTGCGCGCGTTGCCGATGTCGATCTGCCCGCAGGCGATGCCAAGGCTCCGCCCGTCGAGCGACAACTGCCGCGTGAGCCCCGTGATCGCGTGCTTGGTGACGGTGTAGCTGACCGCCCCCTCGCGCGGGACATGCGCGCTGATCGAGCCGTTGTTGATGATCCGCCCGCCGCCCTGCGCGCGCATCCGCCCGAAGGCGGCGCGGGCGGCGAGGAACATGCCGGTCAGGTTGACCGCCACGGCGTGGTTCCAGTCCTCGACCGAGGTCTCGTCTATCGGGGCGGCGGGGACGAAGACGCCCGCGTTGTTGAACAGCACGTCGAGCGGCCCGCCTTCGCAGAAGGCCGCCACCACCGCCTCGACCGAGGCGGGGTCGGTCACGTCCCCCGGCAGGGCCACGGCCTGCGGGTGGCCCCCGGCCACCTCGCGCAGCGCCTCCTCGCGCCGCGCCATCAGCCCCACGCGCCAGCCTTCGGTCAGGAACAGCCGCGCCGTCGCGGCGCCTATCCCCGAGGACGCCCCCGTGATCAGGATCGATCTCATTCCGTCTCCTCCTCCCCCGTCAGTTCCAGCGGCGCGGGCGCGACCTTCAGGTCGTCGGTCCCGAGCGGCTGTTTCGGCAGGGCCAGCGCGTAGCGCTTGACCCAGACCAGCCGCGTCACCGCCCGCGTGATCGCCACATAGGCCAACCGCTTCCACAGCGCCTGCCCGGCCTCGTTGCGGCCTGTCCGGGCGGCGACCTCCAGATCCGGGCCGAAGACCTGCACCGCCTCCCACTGGGAGCCCTGCGCCTTGTGGATCGTCACCGCCGCCCCGTGCAGGAAGGCCGCGCCCATGCGCGCGGCAAAGGGGAGGAACGGCTCCTCCTCGTCGGGATGCTCGATCTTGACGATGGAGCTGACGCTGATCTCCGGCTCGGGCGCGCCGACGACATGCAGCTTCGAGAAGCCCGGCTTGCGCCCCGGCCCCAGGTAGACGACCTGCGCGCCCTTGATGAGGCCCCGCGCCTCTAGGTCGATGCGGCGCTTGCGGTGCTTGAGCGGCAGCTCCAGCCCGTCGCAGATCAGCGGCTCCCCGGGCAGCAGATGGGTGTCGTCGGCGCCATGCGCCTGCCGGAAGGCGCGGATCAGGCGGATGCGCGTCGCGTTGCGCCAGACCAGCACCGGAGAGCGCGCCATCAGGTCGCTGTCCACCCGGGCGGAGACCTGAACGCGCTCGTCCCGCGCCGCCGCCTGCTCCACCATGCGCTCGAAACTGTAGAAGTCGAGCTGCGGGTCGCTCAGCGCATGGGCCAGGTCGAGGATGGGGTTGTCCGCTTCCTGCCGGTGGACGCGGTCGAGATGCATGTGATCGTCGCCTTCGAACCGGTCGAAGACCATGCGGCCCGACTGGTTCACGGGGGCAAGCTGCGCCGGATCGCCGAAGAGGACGAGCGTCGGGAAGATCTCGGTCAGGTCCTCGTACTGCTTGTCGTCCAGCATCGAGGATTCGTCGACGAAGCCGATATCGAGTGGCGAGTCCCGCCGCTTCCATCCGGTGATGAAGTCCGAGCCGCGCAGACCTGCGGCGGCCAGCGCGCCGGGGACGGACCCGGTCTCGTCGTAGACGCGCTTGGCGCGGTCCATGGCGGCCTCCGGCATGGCCTCCATCTCGGGGCGGTCGCCTTCGCCCGCGAGCCACTCGGCGAGCTTCTCGTATTCGGGATCGTAGACCGGGGTATAGAGGATACGGTGGATCGTGGTCGCGGGCACGCCCCGGTTGCGCAGCACCGAGGCCGCCTTGTTGGTCGGCGCCAGCACCGCCAGCGTCCGGCGCTCGCCCCGCTTGCGCTCCCAGTCGCCGGAGACGAGATCCAGCCCCGCCCCGCGCAGCGCCCGGACCAGCTCGGCCAAAAGCAGCGTCTTGCCGGACCCGGCCTTGCCGGTCACGGCCAGCACCCGCCCCTCCTCGTCCTCGCGCGGGGCGGCCCAGCCTTCGGTCAGGTCGATGCCGCTGTCGGACAGCAGCTCGGCGATGCGGTCCCAGGCGGCGGCCTGGTCGGGGGAAAGCGCGGGGCTGGTCATCTCCGCCCTTGTGGCCCGGTCAGGCGCCGACGGGAAGGGGCAGAAAGCCGCCGAAGGCCGCCTCGAACCAGTGCCGCGACTGCGAGGGGTGGACGCCGACCATCCCGCAGAGCCGGTCATGGGTCGCCGCCGAGAAGGTCCAGATCCCGGCCGAGATGCCGTCCTCGCTGCCCAGCACCTCCGGCTCCCAGCCGAGACGGCGGTAGATGCGGGTCATGGGCGCGTCGAACACGCCCAGCGCATGGGTCAGCCCCATGCCGAACCCCAGCTCCGATGCGGCGAGCAGAAGCTGGCGCGCGGCCCCGCGCCCGGCTGCGGGCGACAGGCAGAACCGCGTGCATTCCCAGATCAGCGGAGAGCGGATCGCGCCGCCGCCGGTGAGATTGGGAAAGACCTCGGCCAGCATCGTCGGCCCCGTCGTCGGCAGGAAGCGCATCGAGCCGGCATGACCGCCCGCGGCGTCCTCGGCGATGACATAGAGCGGGTCGAGCCGGTCGTATCGATCCGTCTCCCAGCCGAACTCGTCGACGGTCACGTCCCAGCCCATCCGGTCGCGGAACTGCGCGCTGCGATCCCGGAACATGTCCGCCGCAAGCTCCGGCGCGGAGGTGAGGTCGGACGCGTAGAGATAGCGGATCGTCATCGGAGGGCCCTTTCCGTCTGTTGCGACGGACCGGGCTGGAGCCGAGCGGTTAACGCTTTCCTAGCGCGCGCCGGACACCCGGAGCGCGCAACGGCGCCCGCTCAGCGGCACGCGCGCGCGTTGGGGCGAAGGTGAGCCGGCAGGTCGCAGACGTGCGGCGCGCCGGATCCTCGGCGCAGGCAGCGCCCCGGGCGAGGGACGCGTCCCCGCCGATTCGCGTGGCCGTCTTCGAGTTTTCCAAATGCCCGGAGGGAGCCGCGCGCAGCCCGACAAGCGGTCAACGCCCGCCTTTCCGCCTAGAGGCAGATCAGGCCGCGGGAGAGGGCGTTGGCCACCGCGTGGGTGGTGTTCATCGCACCCAGCTTGAAGCGCGCGCTCTCGATATAGACCCGCAGCGTGTGTTCGCTGATCCTGAGCCGCTCTGCCGCCTGGGCCCGGCTCTTCCCGGCTGCGAGCAGCGTCAGCGCGTCGGTCTCGCGCGGGCTGAGCGCCTGATGCGGCGCATGGCCCTCGCCGTCGAGGGCGAGCGCGCGCTCGTTGACGTAATGCGCGGCCAGAAGCAGCTCGTGCAGGTGGTCGCGGGTGAAATGCTCCCAACTGCTGTCACCGGCCCTGTGATTGACCGTGAACAGGGCGAACTGACCCGACGGGCCCCGGATCGGCAGGCTGAAGCCCTGGTTGCCGAGCCCGTTGGCGATGGCCTCGCCCAGCAGGGCCCGGGCCGGGCGGGTCGACCAGTCGAGCCGCTTCCAGTCGACCGGCGTGAACCGGTTGAAGCAGGCGAGGACGACGGGATCCACGGTCTGGAAGTTGTGCTCGATATAGGCCGCGACCCAGACCGGGGCGTAGGTCAACGCGCCCCATTGATCGCCCCCCGACTTCACCGAGTGGTAGGCCAGATGCTCGACGTCGTAACAGTCGCGCAGCTCGTGGACGGAGGTGTTCAGGGCGGTGAGGTCGGTGACGTTACCCAGCCTCTCCAAGAGATCGTCCAGCTTCCGCGTCATGCATTCCCGCCCGCGCCAGCGCCGGCTCGGACTGCGTGACTTCCGCGATGGCCACGATAATCGACTCTTCCAGCTGCGCGGCCAGATTCGGCAATTCGTTCATGGTCGCAAAGCCGCGCAGGTCGCCCAGCACTTCGATGATCCAGTCTTTCGACATCCGACGATCCTTCGGTAAAGGTTAATGGTTGATTAAGCCGACTGTATCAGCACGCGGATCGGGCGCGAAACTCGCGGATTCTATCTCCCCATTTGTGGGGAGGGGCGCGCAGGCAACAGGTTGATCCCGGAAGCGGCGCTGAACGAAGAAGGAACGCCCCCGCCGGTCAAGGCGGGGGCGCGATGGCGGGAATCGGGTCGTGTCAGGCGTCGCGGCCTGCCTCCAGCACGTCCTCGAGGGTGCGCAGGCCGGTTCGGGGCGCCTGGACCAGCACCGACATGTTGCCCGGCTTGTGCTCGTTGCGGAGCATCTTCATGTGCGCTTCGGGCAGGTCGTCCCAGGCGAAGCATTCGGACATGCAGGGGTCCAGCCGCCGCTCGACCATCAGCTTGTTGGCCGCCGCCGCCTGCTTGAGATGCGCGAAGTGGCTGCCCTGCAGCCGCTTCTGGTGGGACCACATGTAGCGGACGTCGAAGGTGCAGTTGAAGCCGGTGGTCCCGGCGCAGATCACGACCATCCCGCCCTTCTTGCAGACCAGGGTCGAGACCGGGAAGGTCGACTCGCCGGGATGCTCGAACACCATGTCGACGCTGACGCCCTTGCCGGTGATCTCCCAGATGGCCTTGCCGAAACGCCGCGCCTCCTTGGCCCAGGCGGCGTATTCCGCGGTGTTGACCTGCGGCATCTGCCCCCAGCAGTCGAACTCCTTGCGGTTGATGACCCCCTTCGCGCCGAGCCCCAGCACGAAGTCGCGCTTGGACTCGTCCGAGATCACCCCGACCGCGTTCGCCCCGGCGGTGTTGATGAGCTGGATCGCGTAGGAGCCGAGGCCCCCCGACGCGCCCCAGACCAGCACGTTCTGCCCGGGCTTCAGGTCGTGCGGCTCGTGCCCGAAGAGCATGCGGTAGGCGGTGGCCAGCGTCAGCGTGTAGCAGGCCGACTCCTCCCAGGTCAGGTGCCTCGGCCGCGGCATGAGCTGCTGCGCCTGGACGCGGGTGAACTGCCCGAAGGAGCCGTCGGCCGTCTCGTAGCCCCAGATCCGCTGGGACGGGGAATACATCGGGTCGCCGCCGTTGCATTCCTCGTCGTCGCCGTCGTCCTGGTTGCAATGGACGACGACCTCGTCGCCCACCTTCCAGCGCCTCACCTTGGCGCCCACCTTCCAGACGATGCCGGCCGCATCCGAGCCGATCACCGCGTAGGGCGCCTTGTGCCCGTCGAAGACCGACACGGGCTGGCCGAGGCAGGCCCAGACGCCGTTGTAGTTCACGCCGGCGGCCATCACGAGGATCAGGACCTCGGTGTCGCCGATCTCGGGGGTCTCGACGATCTCCTGCTCGAGCGCGGTCTCGGGCTCGCCATGCCGCTCGCGCCGAAGGACCCAGGCATACATGCGCGCGGGCACGTGGCCCATCGGGGGCATCTCTCCCACCTCGTAGAGGTCCTTCGCCGGGGCGTCGTAGGCAGGCTGGGGGGATTGGGTATCGAGAGCCATCAAGGAAACCTCCTGTCGTTGCCGCGTCGCGGAATCGCATGCTGCGCTGCGGTGGAGCTAGCAGGCACCCGGCAACATTCCAACACGAAATTGCTACGTGGAGTAATTTTCGGTCTCTCTCGTTTCGATCACGGGCGTCGCCGGATCCAGTCGCGGGAGCGTCCGCGCATAGAAGCGCAGCACCGGTCCCCACTCGGGGTCGAGTGCGATCCGCCCTCCGTCGAACCGGATCGCGTTGCGCGCGGCCATCATGCGCAGCGAGGCGCCCAGCGTCGCCTCCAGCGTGTCGACCTCGGCATGGACGGGGTGGCCTGCCGCCGAGAAGGCGGCCAACCGGGCCGAGACGTGGCGGGTCACCGCGTCCTCGTCCTCGGCCCCCTCCAGCAGCGCCTCGCAGACCAGCGGGCCGGGCAGGACCGGCAGCGCCTCGGCCACGCGGGCCATCAGCGCCGCGCCCAGGGCGGCGGCCGGGTCCGCGTGTCCCTTCCACAGGAAGGCCCGCAGCGACAGCGGCCGGCCGAAGGACACCGCCGCATAGCCGAAGCGCGAGAACCGCCCCGTCAGCCGCAATTGCAGATGGCGCAGCAGGTAACGCGCGATCATCCACCAGCGCAGCCGGAACGCCCTGGTCCCCGTCCCGTGGGCCGCGATCAGGACGCGGTCCTCCAGCACCCGCTCGTAATTGACGGCGACGGGCACGAAGACGACGTCCCCCGCGCTCTCCGGGTCGTGGCCGTCGAGGATGTAGGACAGGATGCCCAGCTTCGGCGCATGCAGCGCGCCATCCCGGGACAGGCGGCCCTCAGGGAAGACGGCCTGCGTCACCCCGTTCTCGGTCGCGATCTGGACGTAGCGCGCCAGCACCTTGCGATAGAGCGGGTTGAGATCGCGCCGCCGCACGAAATACCCGCCCAGCGCCCGGATCAGCGGCGCGAGCGGCCAGCGCCGCGCCCATTCGCCGACCGCATAAGCCAAGGCGGTCTGGTCCGAGGCGAGCCATGTGACCAGCACGTAGTCCATGTTGGACCGGTGGTTGAGCACGTAGACCACCGTCGCGCCGGGATCGACGCCGCCCAGCGCCGCCTTCTCGCCGGTGACCCGTACCCGGTAGAGGCCGCGCGACAGCCAGCGCGCCAGCCGCATCGCGACCGAGAAATAGAGCACCGCCGAGAAGCCGGGCACGATCTCGTTGGCGTAGCGGCGCGCGGTCTCGAAGGCGACGCCCTCGGGGACGCCCGTCTTGCGCGCATGGTCGAGGATCGCCTGCGCGACCTGCGGGTCGTGGATCAGGCGGTTCACCGTGTCCATCCGGCGGGCCAGCTTGAAGGGCTGGATCGGCCGTTCGAGCCGCCGGTTGAGCCGCTCGATCACCCGCTCCGCCCGGCGCCGGAAGAACCAGCGCACCGAGGGGAACAGGAAATGCGACGCGAAGGTCACGGCGGCGAATGCACAAAGCAGCAGCAGCGCCCAGAGCGGGACCGGAACGGTCTGGTTCATCGGCTCCGTGCTCTCCCTCAGGCGCCTGCTCACCTCACGCTAGGCGATCCGGGGCCGTCCCGCCACTCGCGATCGCCGACGCCGCGCCGCAGCGAATTGACCCGGCCCTATCTGTCGTCTACTTCCTGCAGGACGCAATATTGTTACACGAGGCTGCCCCATGTCGCCGAAAGATCGCCCCTGGCTGTTCCGCACCTATGCCGGCCACTCGACGGCCGAGAAGTCCAACGCGCTCTATCGCAGCAATCTCGCCCGCGGGCAGACCGGCCTCTCGGTCGCCTTCGACCTGCCGACGCAGACGGGCTACGACTCCGACCACGTTCTGGCGCGCGGCGAGGTGGGCAAGGTCGGCGTTCCGATCGCCCATCTCGGCGACATGCGCATGCTCTTCGCGGACATCCCGCTGGAGCAGATGAACACCTCGATGACGATCAACGCGACGGCGCCGTGGCTTCTGGCGCTCTATGTCGCCGTGGCCGAGGAACAGGGCGCCGACGTCTCCAGGCTTCAGGGCACGGTGCAGAACGACCTGGTGAAGGAATATCTGAGCCGCGGCACCTATGTCCTGCCGCCGCAGCCCTCGATGAAGCTGATCGCGGACGTCGCCGCCTATTGCTACGATGCGATCCCGAAATGGAACCCGATGAACGTCTGTTCCTACCACCTGCAGGAGGCGGGCGCGACGCCCGAGCAGGAACTGGCTTTCGCATTGGCGACGGCGACGGCGGTGCTGGACGAATTGCGCGGCCGCGTTCCCGAAGAGGACTTTCCCCGCCTCGTCGGCCGGATCTCGTTCTTCGTGAATGCGGGCATCCGATTCGTCACCGAAATGTGCAAGATGCGCGCCTTCGTCGATCTCTGGGACGAGATCTGCCGGGAGCGGTACGGCGTCGAGGACCCGAAATACCGCCGCTTCCGCTATGGCGTGCAGGTCAATTCCCTCGGCCTGACCGAGCAGCAGCCGGAAAACAACGTCTACCGGATCCTGCTCGAGATGCTGGCCGTCACGCTGTCGAAGAATGCCCGCGCCCGCGCCGTGCAATTGCCCGCCTGGAACGAGGCGCTGGGCCTGCCGCGTCCCTGGGACCAGCAATGGTCCCTGCGGATGCAACAGGTGCTGGCCTACGAGACCGACCTTCTGGAATTCGGCGATCTCTTCGACGGCTCTCCGGTCGTGGCCGCCAAGGTCGAGGAGTTGAAGGAAGGCGCGCGTGCGGAACTGGACGTGCTCGACGGAATGGGCGGTGCGGTCGCGGCGATCGAATACATGAAGGGCCGGCTGGTCGAATCGAATGCCGAACGGCTCGGCGGGATCGAGCGCGGCGACACCACCGTCGTCGGCGTCAACAGGTGGACCGAGGGAGAGCCCTCGCCGCTGGTCGGCGAGGATGGCGGCATCATGACCGTGGACCCGGCGGTCGAGGCCGACCAGATCGCCCGGCTGGAAGCCTGGCGGGCCGAGCGTGACGCGGCGGCCGTTCAGGCGGCGCTAGACGCGCTGGGCCGGGCCGCGCGCGAGGGGACGAACATCATGCCGCCCTCGATCGCGGCGGCGAAGGCCGGGGTGACAACCGGCGAATGGGCCGGGGTGATGCGCGCCGTCCACGGCGAGTATCGCGGCCCCACCGGCGTTTCCGCGTCGATGTCGAACCGGACCGAGGGGCTCGACGAGCTGCGCGAGATGGTCGATGCCGTCTCGGCCAGGCTCGGCCGCCGCCTGACCTTCCTGATGGGCAAGCCCGGTCTCGACGGTCATTCCAACGGCGCCGAGCAGATCGCCGTCCGCGCCCGCGACTGCGGAATGGCGATCCAGTACCAGGGCATCCGCCTCACCCCCGAGGCGATCGTCACCGCCGCCGGCGACGGCGCGCACGTCGTCGGGCTGTCGATCCTGTCGGGCTCGCACCTGCCCCTGGTCGAGGAGACGATGCGGCGGATGCGCGAGGCGGGTCTCGCCCATGTGCCGGTGATCGTTGGCGGGATCATTCCGGACGAGGATGCCGAAAGGCTGCGCGCGATGGGCGTGGCGCGGGTCTACACGCCCAAGGATTTCGAATTGAACAGGATCATGGGCGATATCGTTGAATTGGCCGACCCGAAGGAGATAGCCGCAGAATAGGCCGCCGGAGCGCATCGACGAAGGGTGCAATTCCGAAAGGACCGAAGTCCGTGAAGCGCATTCCCACCTGCACGATTGTAACGGGTCTAGAATCCCCTTGCCGGTTTTTCCTTTACAATCTATCTCCAAAGCTATCTGGACGCAGGGAGCGAAACGATCATGGCAGAACTCGATACGATGACCAAAGCAGACCTCGCCAAGGAACGCGCCGCCGCAGAAGAGCGGCTGAAGGAAATCCGGAAAGCTGAGGCTGAATATGACGGTCGTCGGCTCCGGGAATTGAAGGGGCAGATCGAAAAGATGCTGGCCGACGAGGGCTATAGCATGGCTGATCTCATGCAGGGGCGCTCCGGCGGCAAGAAGGCCGTGGCGGGCGCCGCGAAGGCTCCGGCGAAATATCGGCACCCCGAGAATCCCTCGCTGACCTGGTCCGGCCGCGGGCGGCAGCCCGGTTGGTACAAGGAAGCGCTGGCCGCAGGGAAATCGCCCGAAGACATGGCGATCTGAGCCGATCTGCCGAAACGCGGAGGCCCGTGCAGCGGGCCGCCTGATGCGCGCACTGGACCTCGATCCGAATGCCGGGCAGAAGCGCCGAAAGCCCTTCGCCCGGAACGCCGCATGACCCCTCACATTCGCGCCGAACCCGGCCAGATCGCCGAAACCGTGCTGATGCCGGGCGATCCCTTGCGGGCCCGCTGGGCGGCCGAGACCTTCCTCGACGCGCCCGAACTGGTGAACGATGTGCGCGGCATGCTGGGCTTCACCGGCACCTGGCGCGGCCACCGGGTGACGATCCACGGCTCCGGCATGGGGATGCCGTCGCTGTCGATCTACGCCAACGAGCTGATCGCGACCTACGGCGCGAAGACGCTGATCCGCATCGGCTCCTGCGGGGCGATGCAGGCCCATGTCGCGCTGCGCGACGTGATCCTCGCGCAGACGGCCTCCTCGCTCTCGACCCCGTCATCGGGCATCTTCCGCGAGATCGCCTTCGCCCCCTGCGCCGATTTCGGCCTGCTCCGATCGGCGGCCGACGCGGCATCTCGCCGCGGCACGGGCGTCCATGTCGGCGGGATCTATTCCTCGGACGTGTTCTACGACGAACGCCCGGACCTCACCGAGATCATGACCCGTCACGGCATCCTCGCCGTCGAGATGGAGGCGGCGGAGCTCTACAACCTCGCCGCCCGCCACGGCTGCCGCGCCCTCGCGGTCCTGACGGTCAGCGACCATCTGCTGACGGGCGAGGCGCTCCCCGCCGCCGACCGGCAGACGGGTTTCGCGGAGATGGTCGAGATCGCGCTGGAGGCGGCCTTCGCGTCGGCAGGCTGAGCTCGGAGCGGACCCCGGCCCGCGACGTCGGGCGACTGCTCCCGTCGCGGCTGGATCACTCCAGCGAACTCCGGAAACGGAACCACCCGCGCCGGCCCAAGTGTCATGGCAAGAGAGAGCGGCGGGATGGGATCGCCCCACCCCGCCGCGGAGAACGCAGCGCGCCCTCACCTCGCGCGGTCATCGGCTCCTCAGCCTGTCCCGCATCCTGATGGTGTCACAAGCATGGTTAAGGATTCGTAAAGGGCCCTCATCTCGCTCCAAATACCTCGGGGGGAGCCGAAGGCGGGGGGCAGAGCCCCCCTCGGACGGAGACGCCTCGCGCCTCCGCCCGGGGTCCTGCTCAGATCACCAGAACGGCCAGCGGCGGAAAGCCGTTGAAGCCGACCGACGAGTAGGACGAGGTATAGGCGCCGCAATTGCGGATGATCACCTTGTCCCCCGCCCGCAGCGTCATCGGCAGCGCGATCGGGCGCTTCTCGTAGAGCACATCCGCCGAGTCACAGGACGGCCCGGCCAGCACGCAGGGGCCCGTCGCGTCGCTGTCGCGCGGCGTGACGATCTGATAGCGGATCGCCTCGTCGATCGTCTCGGCCAGGCCAGAGAACTTGCCGATGTCGAGATAGACCCAGCGATGCAGGTCGTCCTCGGACTTCTTCGAGACCAGCAGGATCTCGGCGGCGATGGCGCCCGCCTCGGCGACGAGGCCGCGGCCGGGCTCCGCCATGATCTGCGGGACAGCGCCGAAGCGCGCCTCGATCAACTCGATGACCGCGGCGGCATAGGCCGTCGGATGCTGGATCTCCTCGCCGTAGAAGGCCGGGAAGCCGCCGCCGATGTTCAGCAGCTGCAGGTCGAAGCCCGCGTCGACCGCCTCGTGCCAGATCGCCGCGACCTGGTCGAGCGTGCCGGTCCACATCCGCGCTTCGCGCGTCTGGGAGCCGACATGGAACGACAGGCCGTAGGGCACGAGGCCCAGATCGCGGGCCAGGCCCAGCAGCGCCAGCACCTTGTCACGGGCGCAGCCGAACTTGCGCGAGAGCGGCCAGTCCGCTTCCGAGTTCTCGACGATGACACGGATGTAGACGCGCGCGCCGGGGGCGTTCTCGGCGATCTTCTCCAGCTCTTCCTCGGCATCGGCGGCGAACATCGTCACGCCCGCATTGGCGGCGAAGCGGATGTCGGACGCCTTCTTGATCGTGTTGCCGAAGGAGACATGGTCCACGTCCGCGCCCTGCGACAGCACCAGCTCGATCTCGCCGCGGGAGGCCGCGTCGAAGCCGGAGCCGAGCGCCACGAGACGCTCGATGATCGCGGGATGCGGGTTCGCCTTCACGGCGTAGTGGATGTGGGCACGGCCCAGGCCGGCGCTGAGCGCGCGGAACTGGCGCTCGACGGCATCGACGTCGATCACGAGCGTCGGCTCGGCGAAGTCGTTGGACGCGATGAAGTCTTCCACGCGAGAGGGCGCAAAGGGGAGGACGCGGCCGAGACCGGTTACTGCGTTCATGGTCATCTCCAATAGACCCGGCCATTCCGGACGAACCGGTGAAGACCGCTCAGTTCCAAGGGAGACGTTACCGTCGCTACGTAACCGTGCGTGGGGCCCGTTGGGCCTTCGGTGCCGTGCCAGAGGCGCGTGCGTTGGCGTCTTTTGTAATCGCGCAGATGATCCCAAACCGGGCTTCGGTCAAGATCAAATCTCCGCCGCCCGAAGATTTTTCCGCCGCGCGACGCTACGGAACCTTAAGCGGCCCGAACCGTTTTGTCCGCAACACTGAATGGAGATAGTCATGACCGCACCCCTGAAGCTTCTGACCGCCCTGCCCCTGATCGCTCTCACCGCCGGCTGCGTCGCCGGGGGCAACGACGTGGTCAACACGCCCTCGGAGATCGAGGCGACGACCGATCAGGACATCGACAGCGACGGCACCATCCCGCAAGGCGGCATCGAGGTCGGCACATAAGGCCGAGCCACCGCCGACGCCCACAGCAGAAGGCCCCCGCCGAGCCTCGGCGGGGGCCTTTTCACGTCGCCCGGCAGGTCGCGAGGGTCAGAGCTGTCGCTCGACCATCATCTTCTTGATCGACTGGATCGCCTTCGCGGGGTTCAGGCCCTTCGGGCAGGTCTTGGTGCAGTTCATGATCGTGTGGCAGCGATACAGCTTGAACGGATCCTCCAGGTCGTCGAGCCGCTCTCCGGTCGCCTCGTCGCGCGAATCGATGATCCAGCGATAGGCGTGCAGCAGCGCAGCCGGGCCGAGATAGCGGTCGCCGTTCCACCAGTAGGACGGGCAGGCCGTCGAGCAGGAGGCGCACATGATGCACTCGTAGAGGCCGTCGAGCTTCTCGCGGTCCTCGATGGACTGGCGCCATTCCTTCGCCGGCGTGTTCGATTTCGTCTCCAGCCAGGGCATGACGCTGGCGTGCTGGGCGTAGAAATGGGTCAGGTCGGGGATCAGGTCCTTGACCACCGGCATGTGCGGCAGCGGGTAGATCTTCACGTCGCCCTTCACCTCGTCGATGCCCCAGGTGCAGGCAAGCGTGTTCACCCCGTCGATGTTCATCGCGCAGGAGCCGCAGATGCCTTCCCGGCAGGACCGGCGAAAGGTCAGGGTCGGATCGATCTC
Organism: Jannaschia formosa; assembly: GCF_003340555.1. GTDB lineage: Bacteria > Pseudomonadota > Alphaproteobacteria > Rhodobacterales > Rhodobacteraceae > Jannaschia > Jannaschia formosa. The sequence continues at coordinate 276,720 of NZ_QPLJ01000003.1, forward strand.
GTTCTTGATCTTGATCAGCGCGTCCAGGATCATCGGCCCGCAGGTGTCGAGGTCGACCCAGTAGGTGTCGAGCCGGGGGTTCTTCCCGTCCTCGGGGTTCCAGCGATAGATCTGGAAGCGGCGCAGGTTGGTCGCGCCCTCGGGCTTGGGCCAGGTCTTGCCGGTGGTGATCTTGGAATTCTTCGGCAGGGTGAACTGAACCATCGCGTCGCTCTCCTTCGTCGTCGGCCCACACATAAGGTGCCGGGGCCGTCCTGTCGGCGCGACATTTTCACAACGCGCGGCCGAGGGAAATGGGGTGTTCTGCGCCTTCGGGCAGGTTCCCGCGCGATGTGATCACATCGGCGCGTCAGAGCGCCCGGATGATCTCCGGCAGGGCATTCTCCGCGAAGCAGCGGATCGTTTCCGGCCGCTGCGCGACCTCGGTGACGATCCGGCTGGCGGTGGCGTCGTCGCGGCTGGCGGCGGAGCTTGCGAGGACGACGATCTCCTGGCCCGTGGCGTTGTCGATCACGCAGTCGGTCGCCGGCTCTAGCGGGACGCCGGGGAAGCGCTGCGCCACGATGGGGTTCACGACCGACTTGGCGGTGGCGCGGGTCAGTTCGGTGCCGACGCCGGTGTTGCAGGCGGCGAGGCCCAGCAGGGCCAGCGCGGCCAGTCTCTCAAGCGGCATCCTTCACCTCCTGCAGCCAGCGGGTCGGATGGTCCTCGTAGCCGAGCGTCACCAGATCCGCCCCGTATCGCTCCGCATAGTCTTCGGCCAGGGCGCGAGGCAGCCGCGTGCGCCATTGCGCCGCCCGGCCCGAGGCGACGTGCTTGGCAACGCGCTCGATCCGGTCTTCCGAACGGGCCAACCCGCCGAACAGGGCGTTGTTCCAGAAGATCTGCACGCCGGTCTCGACCTCGGGCTCGGGCAGACCGAGGTCGCGCAGATGCTCGCGGAAGAGCCGACAGTCGGTATCGGCGATCAGCTCCTCGTAGCGCGTCTCGATCCCGTTCGGCCGGGCGTAGTCCCAGGCGGTCATCTCGGCCAGGGTCTGCGCGTGCTTCTCCGCCATCTCGAAGCGCAGGCGGGCCACATCATCAGGCAGCGCGTTCAGGTGCTGCTGGTAGGTCAACCCGCCCAGGTCGTCGCGGGCGACATGCAGGAACTGCTCGCCTTCCGCCGGCGCGTGGAGGTGATAGCGCATCCCCGAAAGCAGCACGTCGCGCGGGTCGCGGATGACATGCAGGATCCGCGCGTCGGGCCGCGCCAGCAGGTCGTCGGCGAAGGTGGACGACCAGGAGAAGAGGAAGATGCGCTCCGCCTCGGGGAGGGGCTTGCGCGTCGAGGGGAAGACCACGCGCTTCTCGACGCCGAGCGTGGTGGCGATACGGCGGAACGTGGCCCGCATCCACAGCGTGCCGGTCTTGTGATGGGTCCCGACGCAGAAGACGCGCGGGGCGATCAGCCCGGTCATCCCTGGGCGCGGGCGGCGGTGCAGGTCAGAAGGGCCTCGATCTCGGCCTGGGACATCGGCGCGTCCGGATCGACGGCCAGGTCCGGCCGCCCGATGGCCGTCGCACAGGAGGCGAGGCCGGGCGTGACCGCGACCGGCTCGTCCACGAAATCGGCCGCCGAAGGCACACCGCCGAGACCCGCGTTGCAGGCGGCCAGCAGGGGCACCAGCACGAGGACGCGGATCACGAGATGCTCCGCCCGATGGCGATGCCGACGCGCGGGGGCGGGCCGCGCCCCTCGATACGCCGCTGGATGCAGGCGGCCAGCCGCTGCTCAGGGGTGCCTGTCCCCAGCGTCGTGCTGGTCGAAAGGCCGCCGCGCACGCGCGGCCCGCCCGATCCGATGCCGATCCCGATGCTGGTGCTGACCTGCCCGTCGCGCGCCAGCTCCGCTCGGCAGGCGGCCTCCGCCTCCGCAGGCGTCAGCGGCACGGGCTGCGCGCAGGCCGACAGCAGCGGGAGGAGCAGCAGCCACCTCATCGCGGCAGCGCCCGGCAGGCGTCGAGCCGCGCCAGGTCCTCGGCGGAGGTGCTGCGGATCGTCCCGTTCTCGACGACGAGCCCCTGGTCGCGCGCGCAGTCGAGATAGGAGGCGCGCCGCGCCTCGGGTCCCGTCGGCATGCAGGCGGACAGGGCCAGCAGCATCGGCAGGGCCCGCCTCAAGACGCCTCGCGCGCGACGCAGGCCTCGAACGCGGCCTGCTGCTCGGGGGTGAGGCGGACACTGGCATTGAGGTCGGTGCCGGGCGCCAACTCCTGACCGACCTCGGCCAGGCAGCGGGTCGCCAGCGCGATGGCCGCGTCGTCGACGACGGGTTCGGGCTCAGCGGTCTGGCAGGCGGCGAGAAGGAACGGGGCGAGAAGGAGAAGATGGCGCATCGCGTCTCTCATGACTGAACTGTTTCCCCTCCCTTATCGCGGCAGGGGGGGAAGGTCACGTCCCGACGCGTGGAGCACGGCGAGGGGACGGCGCCCCCTCGCCGACAGGGTTCAGTAGACCCGCGCCTTGGGCGCGATCTTCTTCAGGTCGATGCCGCCGTCGTTATGCGAGGTCAGCGGGTTCAGGTGGACGCCGCGATAGCCCAGATCGGACTTCATCTCGTCGCCCCTGAACCAGACCAGGGAGTGCTTGCGCCAGTTCTCGTCGTCCCGGTTCGGGAAGTCCTCGTGCGCATGGGCGCCGCGGCTTTCCTTTCGGGCCTCGGCGGCGGTGACGGTGGCGACTGCGTTCGGGATCAGGTTCGCCAGCTCCAGCGTCTCCATCAGGTCGGAGTTCCAGATCAGCGTGTTGTCCGTCACCGACACATCGGGCAGCTTGCCCGCGATGTCGTCCATCTTCTCCTTGCCCTGCGCCAGCGTCTCAGAGGTGCGGAAGACGGCAGCGTCCTCCTGCATGGTCTTCTGCATCTCGAGCCGCAGCTCGGCCGTGGCGACCTGACCGCGCGCGTGGCGCAACCCGTCGAAACGCGCCAGCGCCATCTCGACGGAACGCATGTTGGGCGAGGGCACCGCGCCGTCGCGGTCGACCACCGCGCCCGCACGGATCGCGGCGGCGCGGCCGAAGACCACGAGGTCGATGAGCGAGTTCGACCCCAGCCGGTTCGCCCCGTGGACCGAGGCGCAACCCGCCTCGCCCACCGCCATCAGGCCCGGCGCGACGCGATCCGGGTCGTCGGCCGTCGGCGCCAGCACCTCGCCCCAGTAGTTCGTCGGGATACCGCCCATGTTGTAGTGGACGGTGGGCAGGACCGGGATCGGCTCCTTCGTGACGTCGACGCCGGCGAAGATGCGGGCGGATTCGCTGATGCCCGGCAGGCGCAGGGCCAGCGTCTCGGGCGGCAGGTGACTGAGGTTCAGGTGGATGTGATCCCCGTCCTTGCCGACGCCCCGGCCCTCGCGGATCTCCATGGTCATGCAGCGCGAGACCACGTCCCTTGAGGCGAGATCCTTGTAGGTCGGCGCATAGCGCTCCATGAAGCGCTCGCCCTCGGAGTTGGTGAGATACCCGCCCTCGCCGCGCGCCCCCTCGGTGATGAGGCAGCCGGCGCCGTAGATCCCGGTCGGGTGGAACTGCACGAACTCCATGTCCTGAAGCGGCAGGCCCGCCCGGGCGACCATGCCGTTGCCGTCGCCGGTGCAGGTATGGGCCGAGGTGGCCGAGAAATAGGCCCGCCCGTAACCGCCGGTGGCGAGCACGACCATCTTGGCCGAGAACAGGTGCAGCGTCCCGTCGTCCAGCTTCCAGCAGAGCACGCCCTGGCAGATCCCATCCTCGGACATGACCAGATCGATGGCGAAATACTCGATGAAGAACTCAGCCTTCTGCTTCAGCGACTGACCGTAGAGCGTGTGCAGGATGGCGTGGCCGGTCCGGTCGGCGGCGGCGCAGGTGCGCTGGACCGAAGGGCCTTCGCCGAACTCGGTCGTGTGGCCGCCGAATGGCCGCTGGTAGATCTTGCCATCCTCGGTCCGCGAGAAGGGCACGCCGTAATGCTCCAGCTCGTAGACGGCCTTCGGCGCCTCGCGCGCGAGGTATTCCATCGCGTCCGTGTCGCCCAGCCAGTCGGAACCCTTGACGGTGTCGTAGAGATGCCACTGCCAGTTGTCGGTGATCGTGCGCGGGTTGATCGGGTTGCCGTCGGCGTCCTGCCCATCGCTGGTCTGGATCGGCATGTTGCCAAGGCTGGCGGCGATGCCGCCCTGCGCGGCGACGGTGTGGGACCGCGTCGGGAACACCTTCGTCACGCAGGCGGTGCGCAGCCCCTGCTCGGCCATGCCCAGCGTCGCGCGCAGGCCGGCGCCGCCGGCCCCGACGACGACGACGTCGTAGGCATGGGTCTCGTAATCGTAGGCAGCCATGGGATACTCCCGGTCAGAGGGCCAGCCGCACCAGCGCCCAGAGGCTGACCAGAGCGGCGGCGTAGCAGAGGATGTGGGCGCCGATCAGCAGGATCTTGCGCGTCATTCCGCGCGAATAGTCCGTGATCAGGACATGGACGCCCTTCGCGAAGTGATACCAGCCCACGGCGAGCGTCAGCGCGGCGATCAGCGCCGGGAAGGGGCGCGAGTAGTAGGCCACGACCACCTCCCAGGGCTCGCCCACGGCGGTGCCGAAGGTGAAGACGAAGAAGGGCACCAGGATCAGCAGTGCCACCGAAGAGATCGTCACGCGCCAGAAATGCTGCGTTCCGGAATGGGCGGAGCCGAAGCCGGTGACGCGCTTGCGGTCGGTGATGTAGGGCATGTCCGAAGCTCCGTCAGAGGATGAGGATCGTGAGGATCGTCAGCACGACCGAGCCGCCGATGCAGCCCCAGCCCAGCATCTCGGCCGAGCGGATGTCGAGCATCGCGCCGGTGTCCCAGATCAGGTGCCGGATACCGGCCAGCGTGTGATACCAGAGCGCCCAGATCGAGCCGAGGAAGACCAGCTTCCCGAACCACGAGGTCAGCACCGCGTCCGCCGTGGCGAAGGCTTCGGGCCCGGCGGCCGCCGCCACGAACCACCAGGTGATCAGCAGCGCGGCCAGGATCAGCGCGTTGCCGGTGATCCGCGTCAGGATCGAGGTGATCGAGGTCAGCTGAGGGCGATACACCTGCAGGTGCGGGCTGAGCGGTCGGTTGCCGCGGTTCACGTCGGCCATGGGCGACGCTCCTTTTCGGTCGATCTTCGGTATGTCGATGGACGTTCTAGCGATATCCCCGGCAGTGTCACGGGGTCCGAGGGTCGCAGGGTCCGGAATCCGGCGCCCTCTCACATTCCGTGATCACACCCAGCCGGCATGTGATCACGGTCTTCGCGACCGTGAGGGGAACCCTGCTCCCGGCCCCGCGTTCCTCCCCGAGCGCCGCGCGAACCTTTCGCGGATCGCTTCCTGACGCCAAGGCCATTCCGCTCCGGAGATTTCCCCATGACGACCGTCGACCACTCCCATCATCTGGCCGAGGACGCGGTCGAACGCCGCTACGACACGCGGGGCCGCACGTCCTGGGGCGCGATCCTCGCCGGATCCGTCTTTGCGCTGGGGCTCTATGTCCTGCTCAGCCTCGTGGGGCTGGCACTCGGCTTCTCGCTGGTCGAACCGGATCAGGCGACGCCGATGAACGGCTCGCTGACCACGACGACGGTCTGGCTGTTCGTCAGCCAGCTCGTCGCGCTGGGCATCGGCGGCTACGCGGCGGGGCGTCTGGCAGGCGTGCTGCGGCCGATGGGCTCGATGCTGCACGGGGCCGTGGTCTGGGCGTTGACGACGCTGGTCGCCCTCTACATGGCGACCTCGGCGGCGATGGGCATCGCCAATATCGCCGGCTCGGCGGTCTCGAGCGTGGCCTCCGGCGCGACGAGCGCGGTCGAGGCGGCCATCCCCGAGGATTTCGACCTGCCCGACCTGTCGATCGGCGCGCTGTCGATGGACGATCTGCCGGACGGGGTTCGGCAGACGCTGCGCGAGAATGGCCTGACGCCCGAGACCTTCCAGGCCGAGGCGCGCGAGGCGTTCCGAACCGTGCTCTCGCAGCAGGAACAGCAGCGGATCGCCTCGCAGGCGACCGAGACCGCCACCGAGATCGTCACCTCCCCCGGCAGTGCCGGGCAGGACATCGAGGACTTCATCGACAGCACGTTCGGCCGCGGCGCCATTCTCGGCGAAGAGGATCGGCAGGAGGCGCTCGTCGTGCTTCAGGACCGCTTCGATCTGTCGGAACGGGACGCGGAATCCTTCCTGACCTATGTGCAGACCCGCGCGGAGACCGTCCAGGAAGAGGCCGAGGCCGCGCTGGCCGAAGCCCGTACCCAGGCGATCGAGGCCGCGGACGCCGCAGCCGACGCCACGGCGAACGCCGCCTGGCTGGCCGCGCTCGCCTCGCTCGCAGGCCTCATAGCGGCGGCGGGTGGCGCCTATCTCGGCCGCCCGAACCGCGGTTGAGGAGCGAGGCGCCCCTGACCTCCGGGGCGATCCGGAACCAGACGGGAGACGCAGGATGTCGAGCAAGTCGCGTGACGAGATCTGGGACGAATGGGGTGAATTGGTGAACATGGCGCCGAAGCAGATCGAGGACTGGCTGGAGACCGACGAGAGCAAGTCCGTCGGCGCCGACAGCGGGGACGGAGAGTCCCAGGGCCGCAAGTCCGCCAGGCGCATCATCGAGATCAAGCGAACCAACAAGGGCGACCTCAGCGACGACGATTGGGACCACATGGCCGCCGTCGTCGGCTACATCAAGCGCCACGGAGCCCAGGTCCCGCGCGACCCCGAGGGCAGCGACTGGGAATACTCGATGAAGAACTGGGGCCACGACCCGTCCGGCAAGAACGGCATGGCTTGACGGGCGGCGGCCGGGACTTGCTGATTCCGGACGGCATGCTCCGTCCCGTCGGCGCATCACGCCGGGCCGAACCGGCCCTTCGCCGCTACCTTGTGCGGTCGTGACGGAGAGATTTCTGTGTCGGGCGCGACCAGTTCATCCGAGAGTGGCATATGCCTAGGCGGTGTTGACAAAACCCTTCCCCTGACTGGCTTGGCGTGATTCACGGTGCCCGACTGTGATCGGGCGGAGTGATGCGATGGCGCGGGATCTGATGTCGGATGCGGAGTGGGTGTTCT
>NZ_QPLJ01000030.1 GCF_003340555.1 Jannaschia formosa
GCTCGCCGTGCGCGCCAGCCACAAGACGGCGTCCACGAACAGCCTTGTTGTCCGCCCCCGTCCGCCCGCGATCTCCCACCTTGCCCGGCAAAAGGGGCGCGATGCGCTCCCACTGCGCGTCCGTCAACGTCCGTCTGCTCATGATCGCCACATCCGACGACCGTGAATCAAAACCATAGCCAAACAGGAACCCCCTAAATGAAGACGACGCCTAGGCCCCGCCCTCGCCTCCCACGCCCCCGGCCCGCCCGGCAGCGAGGCTGCCCTCGCCCATGTCCACGACCTGTTCCATGTCGCGCGCACGGCCCTCTTCGAGAAACCACTCGGCGGCACCGTCTACGCGCATGGCGCCCACATAAAAGTCATGGACGGGGGCGGCCTCTTCCACACCCTGCTTCCCCCCGATCCTCTCGGTCGAGCGCGTGGTCGAGATCGTGGAGGGCTACCCAGTGGAGCTATGGAGACCGGACCCGATGTCACATTTCATCGACCCCGATACGCCCGCCCTCCTTCGATGCTCCGCAAATATGCCGGGGGGCGCCGAAGGCGCGGGGGCAGAGCCCCCTCCGACCATGACAGGATGCGCCTCCGCCTCGTCGTCTCGAGCAAACGGCGCAAAGCTGCCCCCCGAGCGATGAACTGGCCACGCGGGCCCGACTCCCGGACGGGTTGCATGATCGGCGGATGGGGCCTATCTGACGCGTCGAGAGGTTGGCACGGGCAGGCGCCTCGCCAACCTGGTCAGGTCCGGAAGGAAGCAGCCACAACGAGTCACGTCTGGGTCGTTGTCCAGCCTCTCACCCCTCTCCCCGCCTCCGTCGCCCGTGATCGCTGGCCCCGCCCGCGAAGGCGTTGTCGCGGACGTAGTCGCAGGGCGCCTCCGACATCTCCAGATGCAGCCGATCGCCCTCGTAGGGGTGGGCGCGGGCAAGGGTCTCGTCGAAGGCGATGCCCAGCCCCGGCGCGTCCGGCGGCGTGACGAAGCCGTCCTCGACCCGTGGGCCGGAGGCCAGCGCATGGTGGAAGGGCGATTCGATCGCCTCGACCAGCAGCAGGTTCGGGATCGCCGCGCCCAGCGCGACCGAGGCCGCGAACTCCACTGGCCCGCAATAGAGATGCGGCGCCATCTGCGCGCCGAAGCCCTGCGCCAGCGCGGCGAGCTTGCGCCCCTCCCAGATGCCGCCGAGGCGACCCAGCGCGGGCTGGCAGATGGACGCGCCGCCGAGCCGCAGCAGCGTGGCGAATTCCGCGAGGCCGCAGAGCCGCTCGCCGGTGGCGACGGGGATGCGGACGGCCCGGGCGACCTCGGCCATGGCGTGCGGGTCGTCGGGCGGGACGGGTTCCTCGAACCAGAGCGGGTCATAGGCCTCCAGCGCGCGGCCGAGCCGGATCGCGCCGGACGCGGTGAACTGCCCGTGCGTGCCGAAGAGCAGGTCCGCGCGGTCCCCCACCGCCTCGCGGATCGCGGCACACATGGCGACCGAAAGCGCGATGTCGCGGCGCGCGGGCTGGTGGCCGCCGAAGATCGTGTAGGGTCCTGCCGGGTCGAACTTGAGCGCCGTCCAGCCCTCGGACGCGCGCGCGGCAGCGGCCTCGGCCTGCATCTCGGGCGACGTCCAGAAGGCATCGCCTGCCTCCCCCTCCGGGTAGAGGTAGGTGTAGGCGCGCAGCCGCTCGTTCACCCGGCCGCCCAGCAGCGCCCAGACCGGCCGGTCGCGGGCCTTGCCGAGGATGTCCCAGCAGGCGATCTCCAGCCCCGCAAAGGCCCCCCAGACGGTCGGGTCGGGTCGCCCGGTGAAGCCCGAGCCCCAGACCCGGCGGGCCATGAGCTCGACGTTCTCCGGGCTCTCGCCCTCCATGTGCCGGGCGAAGACGTCCGCGATGACGGCGCGCATGGCATCCGGGCCGACGGCGCTGGCATAGCATTCGCCATAACCGGTGATGCCGCAGGCCGTCGTCAGCTTCGGCACGATCCAGTAGCGCCCGCCCCAGCCCGGCGCGGGCGGCGCGACGACGAAGATCTCGAGATCGGCGAGCCTCATGCCATCACCACGACGTTGCGCCGCCCCTGCCCCGCGCGGGTCGCGGCAATGGCGTCGTTGATCGCCTCCAGCGGGTAGGTGCCCGAGACCAGCTCCTCCAGCTTCAGCCGACCCTGGGAATGCAGGTCCAGAAGCCAGGGGATGTCGCGGCGCAGGACCACGTCGCCCATCCGCGTGCCGCGCAGGCCCTTGCCGTAATAGGCGGCGCCGACCGGGTCGTAATGCCCCACCGTCCCGACATGCGGCATCCCGACCAGATAGGCGGTCCCGTGCGGCGCGCACCAGTCGAGCGCGCGGTCGATGACCGGTCCTGCGCCGACGGTGACGAAGACATGGTCGGCCAGCTGTCCCAGGCGCATCATCGCCGCATGCCCGTCCTCGCCCGCCAGCACCCCGTCGGTGGCGCCGAACTCCCGCGCGGCGGCGAGCTTCTCCTCTGTGACGTCGACGGCGACGATCCGGGCCGCGCCGGCGAGCCGCGCGCCCTGCACCGCATTGAGTCCGACGCCCCCCGCGCCGATCACCACGCACCAGTCGCCGGGGCGGACGCGCGCGGTGTTCACGGCCGCGCCGAGCCCGGTGACCACCCCGCAGGAGAGGATGCAGGCGGCCTCGGCCGCGATCCCGTCCGGCACGGCGGCGAGCTGGCTTGCGTCGACCGTGACTGCCTCGGCGAAGGCGCCGCAATTCATCGCGGCCAGCACCGGCGTGCCGTCGGAGCGCGACAGCGGCGCCGAAGCCCCGGGGGTCGCGCATTGCGTGGCCCGTCCGGCGGCGCAGGCGGGGCAGGTTCCGCAGGCCCGGATCAGCGTGACCAGCACGCGGGAGCCGACCTCCAGCCCCGTCACCCCCTCGCCCAGCCGCGCCACGCGGCCCACCGCCTCGTGCCCGTAGACCGCGGGCAGGTCGCCGCCGAAGCCGCCCTCGGCATAGGTGATGTCGGAATGGCAGATCGCCACCGCCTCGATCTCGACCTGCGCCTCGCCCGGTCCCGGATCGGCCAGGCGCAGGGTCTCGATCTCGAGCGGGCTTCCGAAGGCGCGGCAGACCGCCGCTCTCACGTCTCTCATGCTCGTCTCCTTGCTGAGGGGGACCCTGCCTGCCTCTTCCGCGCTTGTCTTGCCCAATCTCCGGGCCCTCGCCGCCCGCAGACACCTCCCGGAGACTTCCGGGACGGAAGGCGGATTGCGCGGCCATGCGCCCCTGTTCCCCCCGCCCGCGCGAGCGGCTAAGGGAACGCGACCGAGAGGGAGACGCCCATGACCCCGTTCCGCATCGTGATGATCGTGCTCTGCGTGCTGGGCGTGGTGCTGCCGTTCCGCTACTTCCTGCCCTGGCTGAACGCCAACGACTGGGACCTCGGCGCGATGATCGAGGCGTGGCACGTCAACGACGCCTCCTCGGGCCTCGTCTGGGACCTGACCGTCGCCGCGGTGACGCTGACGGTCTGGATCGTCTGGGAAAGCGTGACCCAGCGCCGCTGGATCGGCCTCCTGGCGATCCCGGCGACCTACCTGATCGGCGTGTCGCTGGGCCTGCCGCTCTACCTGCTGCTGAGGCGTGCCTGATGGACCACTTTCTCTACCGCGACGGCGTGCTGCATGCCGAGGACGTGCCGCTGACAGAGATTGCGCAGGCCGTCGGGACCCCCGTCTACGTCTATTCGGCGGCGACGCTGCTGCGCCACTACCGGCTGTTCGACGAGGCGCTGGCCTGGGGGCCGCATCTGGTCTGCTACGCGGTCAAGGCGGCATCCAACATCGCGATCCTGAAGCTCCTGGGCGACCGGGGCGCCGGGATGGACGTGGTCAGCGAGGGCGAATATCGCCGCGCCCGCGCCGCCGGGGTTCCGGGCGAGCGGATCGTCTTCTCGGGCGTGGGCAAGACCGAAGCCGAGATGCGGCACGTGCTGGCCGGCGGCGTGCGGCAGATCAACCTCGAGAGCGAGCCGGAGATGCGTCTGCTGTCGCGGGTCGCGTCCGAACTGGGCGTCGAGGTGCCGGTGACGGTGCGGGTGAACCCCGATGTCGACGCCAGGACCCATGAGAAGATCGCCACCGGCAAGTCCGAGAACAAGTTCGGCATCCCGATCTCGAAGGCCCGCGCCGTCTATGCCGAGATCGCCGCCCTGCCCGGCCTGCGCGCCGTCGGGATCGACGTGCATATCGGCTCGCAGCTGACCGATCTGGACCCGTTCCGGCAAGCGTATCGCAAGGTCGCCCAGCTGACCGAGGTCTTGCGGGCCGACGGCCACGCGATTGAGCGGCTGGACCTCGGCGGGGGCCTCGGCATCCCCTACGCCCGCTCCAACCTCGCGCCGCCGGTGCCGATGGAATACGGGCAGGTGATCCGCGACGAAGTCGGCCATCTCGGCTGCGAGATCGAGATCGAGCCGGGCCGCCTGATCGCCGGCAACGCGGGTATCCTGCTGACCCGCGCGATCTTCGTGAAGGAGGGCGAGGGCCGCGACTTCCTGATCGTCGACGCCGCCATGAACGACCTGATCCGCCCGGCGATGTATGGCGCCCATCACGACATCGAGCCCGTAATCGAGCCCGCGCCCGGCGCGGAGCGCCGACCCTACGACATCGTCGGCCCCGTCTGCGAGAGCGGCGACACCTTCGCCAGGGGGCGCGACATGGTGCCGCTGGGGGCGGGCGACCTGATCGCCTTCCGCTCTGCGGGAGCCTACGGGGCGGTGATGGCAAGTGAATACAACTCCCGTCCGCTGGTGCCCGAGGTGCTGGTCGATGGCGATAACTACGCCGTGATCCGGGCCCGGCCCAGCTTTGAAGAGATGATTTCGCGCGATACCATTCCCGCGTGGCTGGAAAAGTCCTAGCTATGCGGGAACCGGCAGGGAGACAGGCGTGACCGATCACCAGACCGACCCGGCGCTGCGGCGCAAGCTGCGGCTGACCCGTGCCGGCCTCTGGGCCGAACGCATCACCCGCGCCTTCTGGCCCGCCTGGACCGTCGCCTTCGTCGGCCTCGCCGTCTGGTCGTTCGAGCTGGTCCCGCCGGCCTGGTCCGGCAGCCTGCTGGCGGCGGTCGGACTGCTGATCCTCCTGACGCTGGCGATCGGGCTGCGCGGCTTCCACCGCCCGACGGAGCAGGACGCGCGCGACCGGCTTGACGCGACGCTGCCGGGGCGGCCGCTCGCGACGCTTTCGGACGTGCAGGCCGTGGGCTCGGGCGACGCCGCCTCCGAGGCGGTCTGGGAAGCGCACAAGCGGCGCATGGCCGCCCGGCTTGGCGGTGCGCGCGCCGTCGCGCCGGACCTGCGCGTGTCGCGGCGTGACCCCTATGCGCTGCGCTACATGGCGGTGATGCTGGCCGCGCTCGGCCTGCTGTTCGGCACGGTCCTGCGCGTGCCCGAGGCGCCGGTCCTGCCGGGTCCGGGCGGCCCCGCGCTCGCCTCCGGCCCCGCCTGGGAGGGCTGGCTGGAGCCACCGCGCCATACCGGCCTGCCGACCCTGTCGCTGGCCTCGATCGAGCCGGGCGCGGTCGAGGTCCCCGAGGGCACGCGCGTCACCCTGCGCCTCTACGGCGAGGTCGGCGCGCTGTCCGTCTCCGAGACGGTGTCGGGCCGCGACGTGGTCGACCCCTCTGCCCCGATCCAGGACTTCAGCGTCGCGCAGTCCGGCACGCTTTCCATCGGCGGAGCGGAGGGCGATGTCTCGCCGCTCTGGACGCTGACGGCGACGCCCGACGCCGCGCCCGAGATCGCCCTGAACGGCGAGCCGGATTTCGAGCATCCGGACATGACCACCATGCCCTGGCGCGCCAGCGACGATTACGGGATCGTCGGCGCCCGCGTGACCTTTGCGCTCGACCCCGAGGGAACCGATCGGCGCCACGGCCTCGCGGCCACCCCCGAACCGCGGGAGCCGCTGACGCTCGACATGGCGCTGCCGATCTCCGGGGACCGGGGCGAGGTCGCGGACGTCTTCCGGGCCGAGCTGACCGAGCATCCGCTGGCCGGCATGCCCGTCACCGCGACGCTGGAGGCGAGCGACGACGCCGGCCAGTCCGGCCAGGACGTCCAGAGCTTCGTGCTGCCGGGCCGCGCCTTCTACGATACCGTCGCTGCCGCGCTGGTCGAGCAGCGCCGCGACCTCTTCTGGTCGCGCGAGAACCGGGAACGGGTCGCCCGCATCCTCAGGGCCGCGACCTGGAAGGCTGACGGCCTGTTCGACAATCCTTCGGCCTACCTGCTGGTGCGGATGGCGATCCGGCGGCTCGACGAGGGACCGCTCTCACCCGAGGCGCGCGACGAAGTGGCGGAGCTTCTGTGGCAGGCCGCGATCCGGCTGGAGGAGAACTCGCTCGACAGCGCGCTGGAACGCCTGCGCCAGGCGCAGGACCGCCTCTCCGAGGCGATCCGCCAGGGCGCCTCGCCCGAGGAGATCGCGCGCCTGACGGAAGAGATGCGCCGGGCGATGGACGACTACACCCGGCAGCTGGCAGAGCAGCAGGGTCAGCAGGGCCAGCAGCAGCAGGCCCAGAACGGCGAGATGCAGGAAGTCACGCCCGACATGCTGGACCAGATGATGCAGCGCATCGAGGAGCTGATGGCCCAGGGCCGCACCGCCGAGGCGCAGGAGCTTCTGCGCCAGCTGCAGGAGATGATGGAGAACCTGCAGGTCACCCAGGGCCAGCCGGGTCAGGGCGGCCAGGGCCAGCCCGGCGAGGGCGAGCAGGCCATGGAGGAGTTGCGCGAGCAACTCCGTGAACAGCAGGAGCTGTCGGACGAGGCCTTCCGCGACCTGCAGGAGCAGTTCGACCCGAACGGCCAGCAAGGCCAGCAGCAGGGTCAACAGCAGGGCCAGGCCCAACAGGGCCAGCAGCAGGGTCAAGGGCAGCAGCAAGGCCAGCAGCAGGGGCAAGGCCAGCAGCAAGGTCAGGGCCAGCAGCCGGGTCAGCAGCAGGGCGACGGCCAGTCCGGCGCCCGCACCCTGGCCGAGCGCCAGCAACAGCTGCGTCGCGGTGTCGATGAACTCCGCAACAACCTGCCCGGCGCCGGCACCGAGGCCGGGGATGCCGCGCGTGACGCGCTCGGCCGCGCGGAGCGGGCGATGCGCGAGGCGCAGCGCGACCTGGAGGACGGCAACCTGGGCGGCGCTCTGGACGATCAGGCGCAAGCCATGGACGCGCTGCGCGATGGCATGCAGGAACTGGGCCGCGCCCTGGCCGAGAACCGCCAGGAAGGCGACAGCCAGCAGCGCCAGGGCCAGGCCGGGATGCAGGAGGGCGACGGCTTCCAGCGCGACCCGCTCGGCCGCCGCTCGGGCGAAGGCGGGCAGCTCGGCACCGAGGAATCGATGCTCGGCGGACCCGACGCCGCACGCCGCGCACAGGAACTGCTCGACGAGATCCGTCGCCGCTCCGGCGAGCGGGAGCGGCCGGAGCTGGAACTCGACTACCTGCGCCGTCTGCTCGACCGGTTCTAAAGCGTCGGGCGATCCATCGGCCGAAGGAGATCCCGGCGAGTCCCGGCAAGGCGCAGCCGGGCAACCTCTTCTCGGGCAAACCCTGTCCTCCGGCGCCATGAGGCCCGCCGCGGTGGCGCCGGAGCGCCTTCGGTTTCGCCGTAGTCGCCCGACCGGGCTAGGCCCCGAGGGAGCGGGCGGCCTCGCCGGACCGCCACGCAACGGGCGAAAGCGCATGTCGTCGCGCGCCGCTGCATCGCGGGCGCGGACGGCCCGACCCTGCCGCGAAGCGCCGGGCTACTGGCTCTGCAGGATGCTTGCCGCGACGGCGTCGACCCGCGCCTCCAGCGCGACGCGCAAATCGTCGACCGTCGCGACGTAGTTCGCCAGCGGCGACTCCAGCGACGGCACGGTCCGAGCGAGCGGCGCGGCGAACAGGTAGAGGGCGGCGGCGATCCCGACCAGGAGCAGGACCGCGACGAAGCCCAGGTTGAAGCCCGACCGCCGGTCGACCCGGCCGGTCGAGGGCTCGCCCAGCTCCATCTCGGATCCGGACTCCTCCACCGCTGCGGCGGCGAGCGCCCGCTCGTCCGGACGCAGGGACGAGTTGATCTCCTCGATATCGGGCAGCAGGTTGCGGCGCGCCTGGCGCCGCTCCTCCCCCTTGGCGCGGGGGGGCGACGCGGGAGGCTCCGCCAGGCCGTCCTCCTCCGGCTTGGCCTTCGCGCGGTCGAGCGCCATCTCGCGCAGTGTCCGCGCGATCGCCTCGCTGACGTCGTCGGTTACGGTGGGAACCGGGCGCGGCGCCTCCGGCTCGGTGGCGGCCTCCGGGACGACCCGCGCGCGGGCGACCGAAGCCGCGGTGGCCATGCGCGCCCATTCGGCGGCCGCCGCGGCGCGCGACGGATCGGCCTCGCCGCTTTCCGCCAGGGCGGGCTCCGCCTCGTCGGGGTCGCGCAGATGCGACAGGGTGCGGCTGCGGCGCCGCTCCGCCGCGCGCAGCCGGGCCTCGTGCGCCCGCTCCTGCCGCAGGACGTCGAGCGTCGCCTCGTCGGCCATCGGACGCCGGTCCGACGGGGCGCGCGGGCCGTCCTCCGGCGCCGCGTCCGCGTCCTCCCCGGAGCCGGGTTGGAACCAGACCGTCGCACAGTTCGAGCACTGCACCTCGCGCCCCTCGGCCGGGATCATGTCGGCGGGAATATCGTACTGGGCGCTGCAGTTGGGACAGGTGAGGCGCATGGCGGCGGCGCGATTCCTCTGGACAGGCGCGGAAAAGAGTAGGCGCTACCGCGCCCCATCCCCACCCCGCTGTCAACCCCGCCAGCCCATTCCTGTGCCGCGACCGCATGGATTGCGCCGGAATCCCGCATCGGGCAGAACCCCCCGCGAGCGGTGGAAGGGAACGGCTTCGTGATCGATCTTAGGGGAGCGGGCTTTTCCTACGGCGGCGGCGGCGGCGGGTCGCTGTCGGGCATCGACCTGTCCCTGCCCGCCGGGTCCTTCCACTTCCTGACCGGTCCGTCCGGCGCCGGCAAGACGACGCTGCTGAAGCTCTGCTACGGAGAGCTGAAGCCGACCCAGGGTCAGGTCGCGCTGCTGGGCAAGGACAGCCGGATGCTCAGCCGGGACGGGCTGGCGCTGGTGCGCCAGCGGATCGGGGTGGTCCATCAGGACTGCCGTTTCCTCGACCACCTGCCGGTGGCCGAAAACGTCACCCTGCCGCTTCTGGTCGCGGGCCGCGACCCGGCGGCCGAAGCGGACAACCTGCGCCAGCTGATGAGTTGGGTCGGCCTGACCCATCGCGCCGACGCCTACCCCGCCGAGCTCTCGGGGGGGGAACGCCAGCGCGCGGCCCTCGCCCGCGCCGTGATCACCGACCCGGACGTCGTCATCGCCGACGAGCCCACGGGCAACGTCGACTGGGAGATGTCGCAGCGGCTGATGACCCTGCTGGCGGAGCTGAACCGGCTGGGCAAGACGATCCTCGTCGCGACGCATGACATGGCCCTGATCCGCGCGGCGAAGCCCCTGGTGCAGGCGCGGGTGCTGCGGCTCGCCGACGGGCAGCTTCAGGCGGCGGGGGCCGAGCTGTGAACCGACTGCGCCCCCTTCTCGACCTGCTGCGCCGCAAGCTGGCCGAGCTCATGGAGCTGGCCTTGGGGGACCGCGCGTCGGACCGCGTCGTGCCGCCGACCGGGCACACGGTCTGGCTGACGGTGCTGAGCGCGGGGGCGATGGCCTTCCTCGCCGTCTTCGCCCTGGCGCTGACGCTCGCCACCGGGCGGCTGGCGGAGCGTTGGGCCGAGGATCTCGCGCAATCCATGACGATCCGGCTGGCAGCCCCCGCGGCCGAGGCGGACGCGCAGCAGGCTGCCGTCCTCGCCGTGCTGGCGGAGACGCCGGGCGTCGCCTCGGCCCGGGCGCTCGCGCCCGAGGAACAGGCCGCCCTGCTGGAGCCCTGGCTCGGCCCTGACCTGCCCGTCGGGCGGCTGCCCCTGCCCCGGCTGATAGACCTGGTCGGCGACGACGACCTGGATGTCGATGGGCTGCGCCTGCGGCTTGAAGGAGAGGTGCCGGGCGCGGTGCTCGACGACCACACGCGCTGGCGCGCGCCGCTGGTCGAGGCGGCGGGGCGATTGCGGATGCTGGGCTGGCTCGCCCTCCTGCTGATCGCCTGCGTGACGGCGGCGATGGTCTCGCTCGCCGCCAAGGCGGCGCTTGCGGCCAATGCCGAGGTGATCCGCGTGCTGCGCCTCGTCGGGGCGCGCGACTTCTACGTTGCCCGTGCCTTCACCCGCCGGATCACCCTCCGCGCCCTCGCCGGGGCTGCCGCAGGGACGGGCATCGGCATGGTCGCGGTGACGCTGCTGCCCTCGGCCGAGAAGGTGGGTTTCCTGACTGGGCTCTCCTTCTCCGGGGCGGGCTGGCTGGCGCCGCTCATGATCCCCCTCTTCGCGGGCCTCGCGGCCTTCTTCGCCACGCGGCGCGCGGCGCTTCGCGCGCTGGCCCGTTTCGAATAGGCTGTCCCGATGCAGATGATCCGATCCCTGATCTTCAACGCCGCGATGTATGTCTGGATGGGCATCCTGGGCCTCGCCGGTCTGCCGCTGATGGCGCTTTCGGCGAACGGCGCGCGCCGGGTGATGGACTTCTACACGCACTCGACGCTCGTCCTGCTGGGGGTGCTGACCGGACTGCGTTGCGAGATCCGCGGCACGCCCCCTCGCGAGGGGGCGCTGGTAGCCGCCAAGCATCAATCCTTCATGGACGTGATCGTCTTGTGGAACGCGGTGCCGCGCGGGTTCTTCATCATGAAGTCCATCCTGCAATACGCGCCGGTGCTGGGACAATACGCACTGCGCTCGGGCTGCATCCCGGTGGCACGCGGGAAGCGCGGCGAGGCGATCCGGCAGATGCTGGCCGAGATCCGATCCGGCAAGCGCGCGGACGGGCAGCTGCTGATCTATCCGCAGGGGACGCGCGTCGCGCCGGGGGCGCAGGCGCCCTACAAGGTCGGCACCTTCGCGATGTACGAACAGCTGGGACAGCCCTGCTATCCGGTGGCGACGAATATCGGCCTCTACTGGCCCAAGCGCGGTGTGCTGCGGCGCCCAGGGAGGGCGGTGATGGAGTTCCTCGACCCGATCCCGCCGGGGCTCGACCGGACGCGCTTCATGACCGAGCTCGAGACGCGGATCGAGACCGCGTCCAACCGGCTGATGGCGGAGGCGGGCTTTCCTGTCGCGGAGGTTCCGCCCCTGACCGGCGACCCGGTCGCGGCGGCGGCCCGGGACGTGGTTCAGAACAGGTAGCGCCAGAGCCCGCCGACCGAGAGCTGCGCTGCGGCGAGCAGCAGGACGGTCACGCGGATCCAGGCCGAGGGGAACCTGACCCAGGACCAGGCCGCCGCGACGAGGGCCAGCGCCGTCTCGATCGGCGCGACCCAGCCGGCATGGTGGGCGCGGTCCCAGTAGCTGAGCGGCGAGGCGAAGACCCAGTCGGAGAGCGGCCAGATATGCGGGCGCCCGTCGTCGTGATGCAGCGGCAGGTCCAGCGCGAGGTGCAGGAGCCCCGCCCCGGCCAGCGCGACGATCCAGAGCCGCTTCGCCCATATCCCCATCGCCAGCAGCAGGCCCCAGATCGGGACCGAGTTGTCGATGGCGAAGATCATCTGCCAGAGATCGGAGAAGTAGAGTTCTCCGAAGACGCGGCCTGCGGGGATGCCGATGGCAAGCGATCCGCCCGCGAGCAGGTAGAGCGACAGGTCCGGCAGCAGCGCGCCCGCGAGCGCGGCCGCCGAGACGCGCGGGTGCTCGCGCCGGCCGAAGACGGCGAGACCGAGGAGGAGATGGGCAGGCGTGTTCATCCCCGGCGCCTAGCCGGTCCGCACGGTTCGGGAAAGCCCCCGGGCGGGACGCGCGACCGGGGGCATCGAGCCCCCGCCCGCGCGGCGCCTTCGCGCCACCTCTCCATCCCTCTGGCCACGTCAGCGCGACGGCGGTGGAGGGGGGCTCTGCCCCCCGGCTTCGCCTCCCCCCGGAGTATTTCCCGCCACAGGAAAGGGACCGGTTGACGCGGGCGCGGGCCGGTCCGACAGACGGGACAGGAGGTGCGGGCATGGCGCGGGCGATCATGGTTCAGGGGGCGGGCTCCAACGTGGGCAAGTCCATGCTCGTCGCGGGGCTCTGCCGCCATTTCGCGCGCGCGGGGCTGCGGGTCCGGCCCTTCAAGCCGCAGAACATGTCCAACAACGCCGCCGTCACCGAGGACGGGGGCGAGATCGGGCGGGCGCAGGCGCTGCAGGCGCTGGCTTGCGGGGTGGCGCCCAAGGTTGACATGAACCCGGTGCTGCTGAAGCCCGAAACCGAGACCGGCGCGCAGGTGGTGGTGCGCGGGCAACGGGTGGCGACGGTCCGGGCGCGGGACTACGCCGCGCTGAAGCCGCGGCTGCTGGGGGATTGCCTCGCGAGCTTCCGGCGGCTGGCCCGCGATGCCGACCTGATCGTCGTCGAGGGCGCGGGCAGCCCGGCCGAGATCAACCTGCGCGCGGGCGACATCGCCAATATGGGCTTCGCCGAGGCGGCGGGCGTGCCGGTAATCCTCGCCGGCGATATCGACCGGGGCGGCGTGATTGCGCAGCTGGTCGGGACGCAGGCGGTGCTGGACCCCGCCGACGCCGCGCGCATCGTAGGGTTCCTCGTCAACAAGTTCCGGGGCGACGTGACGCTGTTCGATGAGGGGATGCGGCAGATCGCCGGACGGACCGGCTGGGCGCCGCTGGGGGTCGTGCCCTGGTTCGCCGATGCCCATCGGCTGCCGGCCGAGGACATCCTCGACATCCGCTCGACTCCCCGGACCGGCGGGTTCCGGGTCGCGGTGCCACGCCTCGGGCGGATCGCAAATTTCGACGATCTGGACCCGCTCGCCGCCGAGCCGGGCGTGTCCCTCGACATCGTGGCGCCCGGGCGGCCCCTGCCCGTCTGCGACCTGGTGCTGATCCCCGGCTCGAAGACGACCATCGCCGACCTCGCCGCCTTCCGGGCCGAGGGCTGGGACATCGACTTGGCCGCCCATGTCCGCCGCGGCGGGCATGTGCTGGGCATCTGCGGCGGCTACCAGATGCTGGGGCGGACGATCTCGGACCCCGAGGGGCTGGAGGGCGCTGCGGTCAAGGTGCCGGGGCTGGGCCTGCTGGAGGTCGATACCGTCATGCGGCCGAGGAAGCACCTGGCGCGGGTGACGGCGCGGGACCTGGCCTCGGGCGCGAAGGTCGAGGGCTACGAGATCCACCTGGGCGAGACCACCGGCCCGGACACGGCGCGCGGCTGGCTGGAGCGGGACGGCATCGCGGTCGGGGCCCAGAACGTGGACGGCACGGTGCGGGGCTGCTACCTGCACGGGCTGTTCGCGGGCGACGCGTTCCGCGCTGCGGCGCTGGCGCGGCTGGGCGCGCCCCCGGGCAGCGTGGCCTATGGCGCCGGGGTCGAGGCGACGCTGGACGCGCTGGCGGATCACCTCGCGCAGGCGCTCGACTGCGACCGGATCCTGGCCCTGGCGGGCGATGTCATCGCATAACGATTGCCGCGCCCCTGTCGCGTGTTACCCTAATGGGGGACCGCACGTATCAGACCGGAGATCGCCTAATGCCGCGACCGACCCTATTGAAATCCCTCGCCTTCGCCTTGGGCCTGGCCGCCTCCCCGACCCTGGCCGCCCAGTGCGGCAACGACGCCAGCGGGTGGGAGCGCTGGAAGCAGCAATTTGCCCAGGAAGCCGCCGCCGCCGGCATCGGCCAGCGCGGGCTGCAGGCACTGGCCGGGGCCAACTATGCCACGCGCACCATCGCCGCCGACCGGAACCAGCGGGGGGTGCGGTACTCCCTGAACGACTTCATCCGCATCCGCCTCGGCTCCCTCGACAGCTTCGCGGCGCAGGCGACGCGGCGGCTGGATCAGAACCGGGCCTTCTTCGACGCGCTGGAGCGGCGCTACGGCGTGCCCGCGGGGATCCTGCTCGCGATCCACGGGATGGAGACGGGCTTCGGTCGCAACATGGGGTCCGAGAACGTCGTCTCGTCGATCCTGACCGTGGCCTATGACTGCCGCCGGTCGGACTTCTTCACGCCGCACGCGCTGGCGGCGCTGCAGATGGTCGACCGCGGGATGCTGTCGCCGGGCCAGGCGGGCGCCGCCCACGGAGAGTTGGGTCACACCCAGTTCCTGCCGGGCAACGCCATGCGCTACGGCGCGGACGGGAACGGCGACGGGCGGGTCGATTTCTACAACATGGCGGACGCCATGGCCTCGACCGCGAACTTCCTGCGCCAGAAGGGCTGGCAGCCCGGGCAGCCCTTCCAGGAGGGGACGCAGAACTTCCGCGTCCTCAACGAATGGAACGCGGCGACGGTCTACCAGCAGGCCATCGCGCTGTCCGCGGCCCGCATCCAGTGACGAGGGCGGCCCCCGGCCGGCGCCGGGGGCCTCGCCTCAGAACAGCAGGATATCGTCGAAGCCGAGGCGGCCCCCGCCCTCGATCGTGAGGACGGTCTGGAGACCGCCGGGGCCGTCCCCGTCGAGGTCGAGCCTCACCTCGCCGGTTCGACCGTTATAGGTCGCGATCCCGTCGCGGAGCAGACCCTTGGCCACGTCCGCCGTCAGGTCGCGCACGTCGACCCTGCCGCGGCCGAGGCCGACCAGCTGGTCGTCGAAGGCCAGCTTGTCCCCGTCCTCGAAGTCGGTAACGCGCAGGTTCGGCGCCGTGCCGCCTGCGCCGTTGATGACGAAGAAGTCGTCGCCCCCTGCGCCGGTCAGGATGTCGGAGCCGCCGTTGCCGATCAGTATGTTGCTGCCGCCGTTGCCGATCAGCTCCTCGCCGGCACCGGTGCCGGTCAGGCGGACATTGTCGGAGCCGGTCGCCTCGACCCGCTCGACCCCGGACCGGCGGATCTGGAAGTTGACCGAAGTCTGGACCGTGTCCGTCCCGTCGCCGCCGACAACGGTGTCGCCGCGGTCGTCGACGATGAACAGGTCATCGCCCGGGCCGCCCTCCATCCGGTCGGCGCCGAGGCCGCCGTCCAGCGTGTCATTGCCGCCGAAGCCGCGCAGCACGTCGTTCAGGGCGAGACCCCGGATCAGGTCGTTGCCCCCGGCGCCGTTCAGCACGTCCTCGACCTCGTCCGAGCCCGTCAGGGTCTGAGGCGGGGCCGAGACCTCCAGCCGGTACTCGCCCAGTTCGGCGAAGCGGACGCCCGAGAAGAAGTAGAGCCCGTCCGCATCGGGCGTGAAGGTCCCGTCGACCGGCGGGATCGGGTCGGAGAAGGACGGCGGCCTTGGACTGTCGATCTGAGCGACCTCGGCGCCGTTCGCGTCGAAGATCTCCACGAAGGAGCCGCTGAGACCGTCCTCGGTCTGGACGCCGAAGAAGACGTCGTAGGTCACGCCACCCTGCAGTTCGACGCCCCACCAATCCTCGTCCCCGATGAAATCGACCCTGTCGATCACCGGAACGCCGAGTTCCAGCCGCAGCGGGCTGGTCTCGTCGGCGGGCTCGTCCTCGGTCAGGGTGACGGTATAGCTACCCGTTTCGGCGCCGAAATTGAGGTTGTCGAACTCGCGGCTGTCGTTCTCGGCCAGGAGGAAATACGTCCCCGTCTCCTCCGCTTCGAACAGGTAGGAGATGGCGCGTTGCGTCGCTGCCCCGTCATTGTCGACGAAGGCGCCCCGGACCGCCGTGTCGGACGGCCCGCGCAACGCGAAGTCGCGGCTGTTCAGGGTCAGCAGCTCTCGCTGCGCGAAGCTGTCGAGGATGTCCAAGGTGACGGCGTAGGATCGTCCGGCCTGCACCTCCAGCGCAATCATGTCGACATCGCCGCGATACTGCCAGGCGCCGTCATGGCTTTCGCCCGGCGCGAGAGAGACGGCGGTGGCGGCGGTGCTGTCCTCTTCGCGCAGGACCGACACCGCGTAATCGCCGGTCGCGGCACTGCCGTCGAAGGGCTCCAGTGTGATGATGAAGTCGCGATCCTCTGTGCCGCGCGGCTGGAAGGATCCGAGATCGGCGGCGGTCAGCACGAGGGAAGCGCCCTCTGCCGTCTCGTCGGCGCCGTCGGCGAAGCGGTTCTCGGTGTCGAAGCTGAAGAAGCTGTAGCCGCTCAGCAAGCTGTCGCCGCGTGGGACGAGAGAGACAAAATAGTCGAAGCCCAACTCGGCGCTCAGCAGGAACAGATCCCGATCCGATGCGGTGCCGAAGCTTCCATTGGCGGTGTCGCCGGGCCGGAGCGTATTGGCGCCGGCTGCGCTGTCGGAAAAGTCGGGGGGTTCGGAAAACACGGCCATGTCACGGCGCTCCTTTGAAAAAGGCAAACGATGGGGTCATGCCGATCGAGGGCGGATCCGCCTTCGGGCCTTGGGCTGGCGGCCTCCGGCCCCAAGGATCACCCCGGGGAACGCGAAAAGCCTAGCCCAGAGGACCTTCGCCGATCAACCGCGGAGAGGGGAGGCGTGCAGGCGGCGGGACTCGAACCCGCATGGGCTGGGCCCGGCGGATTTTAAGTCCGCTGTGTCTACCGATTCCACCACGCCTGCGCCATTCCCGCCTAGTGGCGCGGCGGGCCGGAGGCAAGCGTCAGAGCTTGATCCCGTCGCGCTCCGGCTCGGCGGGCATGTCGAGGAGACGGCGCTCCGACAGCCAGGGGTTGAGCGCGACCGCCTCGCGGATCGCGTCCTGCCCCTCGGCCACGCGGCCCAGCGAGATCAGCGTCAGCCCCTTGCCCGCGATGGCGGCGACGTGGCGGGGGCTCAACTCGATCGCGCGGTCGAGATCGGGCAGCGCCGCCTCGAAGTCGGAGCGCAGGAAATTCGCGAAGGCGCGCTGGTTGTAGCCCTCGGCATAGTCCGGGCAGTAGTCGACCAGCGCGTCGAAAGCCGCGATGGCGCCCTGAAAATCATAGGACTCCCGCCGGGCCATGCCCTCGTCCAGCAGCTCCTGCGCGCGGGAGTCGGGGGCGCGCAGCCACTGCATCCACATCCGGTTGGACAGCGGCCGGGCCGCCCCCTCGTTCGGGACGTCCTGGATCTGGTCGAGCAGCGCCTCCATCTCGGCCGAGATATCGGGCGCCGGTGGACAATCCGCCAATGCGGCGGTGGCGGAGAGGAGAAGAGCGGAGAGCGTCGCGCGGATCATGTCCGGATCATGACGCGCGGGCGGCTCGGGTCAAGCGCCTCATCGCATCGCGCGCGTGTCGATGGGCTCCTCGATGGCCAGCGGCTCGCCGACCGGGGCGAAGGCGGGGGTGCGGGCGAACTCGGCCAGAAGGGCCGACAGTTCGCCCTCCATCGCCGCGGCCAGCGACACCGGGCGCCCCTCCCATTCGGCCTTGGCCGAGATCACCGAGACGATACGAATCTCGCCGTCAAAGGAGGCGAAGACCGGCGCCCCGGAGGAGCCGAAATCGACCTCGCAGGACAGAACCAGAATCTCGGCGTCGCGGGTCAGGATCTCGCATTCCTCCTCGCGGGAGGGGGCGTCGGCGCGGGACTTGGCATAGCTGACGACCTGCACCCGCTGCCCGGCCTGGACGCGGAACTGGGTGCGGAACGGCTGGACGTGGCCCAGCCGGACGGGACGGTCGAGCTCCAGCAGGGCGACATCGGCGCCGACGCGGCCCAGCCGGTCCTCGACCTCGAAATCGTAAT
Organism: Jannaschia formosa; assembly: GCF_003340555.1. Classification (GTDB taxonomy): domain Bacteria; phylum Pseudomonadota; class Alphaproteobacteria; order Rhodobacterales; family Rhodobacteraceae; genus Jannaschia; species Jannaschia formosa. Next base: position 17,668 of record NZ_QPLJ01000030.1, read on the forward strand.
CGGGGTGGATCACGATTCGGCGGACGCCACGACTGGCCTCGGCGCGGCCGAAGCGCAGCCCGGCCTGGAACTCGATCTCGTCGGCCGGGACAGGGTCGTGCGTCCCCTTGTCGTAAAGGCAATGCGCCGCCGTCAGCACGATCTCCGAGGTCAGCAGCACAGCGGTGCAGAACCCCGCCTCCCCGAAGTTGAGTCGGCCCACCGCTTCCCAGCCGCGATTGTCGTCGGCCGTGCTCAGCGTCCTCAGCCCCTCCGACGAGACCGGAGAGGACAGGAACAGCAAGGCGGCGAGCGTCGTCAGCCCGATCTTTCGCAAAGTGGTTCGCATCGAAGCCCCCTACGTCATCCTACCTACTCGCTAGGAGGCGAACAGGGCGGGAGAGAGGTGTGATTGTCCCCGGTTCTGGGGGATTTCGCGGCAGCCCCGCGCGATTGGTTCCGGTTTGGCGACAGATCTGGGCAGGATTGCCGCGATCGGACGGCGTCGGGCGGGGATCAGCCACCCGGCCGCAGGAATCGGATCGTGCCGCTGGCCCCGGCCCGGTCGCCGGGCCGCAGCGTCCGGCTGCCGGGCACGGCAACCCGCGCCGGCGCCTGCTGCGGCGGGAAGGCCCGGATCATGGTCGGGACCGCATCGGCGACCTCGACGGCGAAGGTCGCCCGCTCGCCGTCATAGAGGCCGATGGCCGAGACCACCGAAACGATCTTCAGCCCATGCGGCGTCGCCACGAAGACGGGCGCGCCGGAGGCGCCGTAGGTCGCCTGGCAGTCGAGCGCGAGCACCGGCCCGGTGCGTCCCAGCACCGAACAGGCCGTCTCCTGCGAGGGCGTGTCCTCCCGGTCCTGCGCGTAGCTGATGACCTGGACGCTCTGGCCGCGCTCCAACCCCGTGGTCGTCTGCAAGGGCGGGACGGTCCAGTAGTCGAGCGGACGGTCCAGCTCCAGCAGGGCGAGGTCGTGGGCGACGCTGGCGCCGGTGGGGTCGGGTTCGTGGCGGTAGGAGGGGTGAAGCGTGAAGCGGCGCACGCCTCGCTCGCTCTTGGCAAGGCCCAGCCGCAGCCCGGCCCGGAAGCGCAGCGTTTCGGGATCGTGCAGCATGCCGTCCTTGCGAGTCAGGCAATGCGCCGCGGTCAGCACCAGCGACCGCGTGATCAGCGTCCCGGTGCAGAAGCCCTGCTCGGTGTCGCTGACATGGTCGACCCGCCCCACCGCCTCGAAGCCGGAGATCTCGGCGGCAGTGGCGAGCGGGCGCAGCCCATCGGCGGAGGCGGCGAGAGGTGCGCCGAGCGTCAGGCAGGCGGCGAGGATCGCGAGGAAGGGGCGCATGGCAGGCTCCGGCGGCAGGGGCGTCGCCACCGGGCTGCCACAGGGATGTGGCCGGAGGTCAGCGCAATTGCGGCACGGGCGGGGCGGCGGCCCCGGCGGCGTCGAGCGCGGGAGGCTTCGGCCCCCCCGTCGCCCAATCGAGCAGCTCGACGGTATGGACGACCGGCACGCCGGTGCCCGACCCGATCTGCATCATGCAGCCGATATTGCCCGCCGCGATCACGTCCGGGTCCCGCGCCTCGAGCGTGGCGACCTTGCGGCGCTTCAGCTCCTTGCTGATCTCGGGCTGCATGAGGTTATAGGTCCCGGCCGAGCCGCAGCACAGATGCGGGTCCCTCGGCTCCAGCACGGTGAAGCCCGCGCGTTTCAGAAGCTCCTTCGGCGCGCCCTTGATCTGCTGGCCATGCTGCAGCGAGCAGGCCGCATGATAGGCGACATGCATCGGACCCGCCCCCCGTGCGTCGGGCACGCGCGAGGCCGGGACGCCGCCCACGCCGTCTCGGGCCGGGCGCGGGGGTGTCTCGAACGGATGATCCTTCGCCAGGAGGTCGAGCAGCACCTCGGACACGTCCTTCGCCAGCGCGCTGACCTTCGCGGCGTCCTCGGCCAGCGGATCGTTGCGGAACATGTGGCCGTAATCCTTCACGGTCGTGCCGCAGCCGGAGGTGTTGATGACGATGGCGTCGAGTCCGTCGCCCTCAATTTCGCGCATCCAGGCCCTGATGTTGCGCGCCGCGAAGGTGTGGCTCTCATCGGTCTTGCCCATGTGATGCGTCAGCGCCCCGCAGCAGCCCGCCCCCTTCGCCACGACCACCTCGGCGCCCAGCCGCGTCAGCAGGCGAATGGTGGCGTCGTTGATGTCGGTGTTGAGCGCCTTCTGCGCGCAGCCCGTCATCAGCGCGACGCGCATCTTCCTGTCCTTCGCCGGGAAGGTCTGCGGGTCGTCGTTGCGGCTGACCGGCGGGATGGTCTTCGGCGCCATGTCCAGCATCGCGCGAAGCCGCGCGTCGGGCATCGCCCACGCGAAGGGCCGCCCGATCTTCGCGCCCAGCAGCGCCAGCCGGAAGCGGGTCGGATAGGGCAGGATCCGCGCCAGCGTCCAGCGCAGCGCCCGGTCCATGAAGGGCCGGCGGTAGGTCTTCTCGATATGCTCGCGCGCATGGTCGACGAGGTGCATGTAATGCACGCCCGAAGGACAGGTCGTCATGCAGGCGAGGCAGCTGAGGCAGCGGTCGATATGCTTGACCGTCCTGGCGTCCGCCGGACGGTCGTTCTCCAGCATGTCCTTGATCAGGTAGATGCGGCCGCGGGGACTGTCGAGCTCGTCGCCAAGTACTTGGTAAGTCGGGCAGGTCGCCGTGCAGAAGCCGCAATGCACGCAGGCACGCAGGATCTCGTTGGACCGCGCGGTCTGCGGGTCGGCGAGTTGCTCTTGGGTGAAGGTGGTCTGCATGTCAGGCCGCTCCGAACAGGCCGCGGGGATCGAACTTCGCGCGGATGCCGTCGGTCAGCGCCGCCAGCGCGGGCGCCTCGGGCGGCGTTGCGCCGGGGCCCTGCCCCCGGACCCGAGTGGCGTGGCCTGGGATGCCGTCGAGCCGCGCGCGCAGGTCGGTCCCCTCCGGCAGGCGCAGCCAGACGAGCCCGCCGCCCCAGTCGAGCAACGCCGCCTCGGCCTGCGCGCGCGCCACCACCTGCGGCGCATGGGACGCGCGGACATGCACCCGCCAGACATCGCCCTGCCCCGCCATCGCGCCGGCGTCCCGGACCTCGCGCCAGACCGCCTCGGAGGCGTCCGCGTCGAGCCGTCGAGCCGCGCCGAAGGGAGCCAGAACCTCCGCCAGCCGCCCGGCGCGGTAATCGACGGACCCCGCCAGCCCCTCGATCCGGAGCCGCGTCTCTCTGGCCGCTGGATCATGCGCGGCGCCCGTCACCTCGAAGGGCGACCCGAGTCCCGCCGCCATCGCGCGCACCGCGTTCTCGACCGACAGCCCTTCCAGCACCAGCGTCGCCTGCGTCGCGGCGGCGGGCAGGACCTTGAGGCTGACCTCGGTCAGCACGCCCAGCGTCCCCCGCGCCCCGGCCAGCAGCTTGACGAGGTCGTAGCCGGTGACGTTCTTCATCACGCGCCCCCCGTTCTTCACGATGGCCCCGGTCCCGTCGACGAAACCTACACCGATCAGGCTGTCTCGGCAGGCTCCGGCCTGCACACGCCGGGGGCCGGAGACGTTCATCGCCACCGCGCCGCCGATCGTCGGCTGCCCCTCGGCGCCCAGCAGCGCGCGGTGGTCCATCGGCTCGAAGGGCAGGCGCTGGTTCTGGGCGGCGAGCGCCGTCTCGATCTCGACCATCGGCGTCCCGGCCCGTGCCACCAGCGTCAGCGCGCCCGGCTCGTAGAGGGTGATCCCCGTCATCGCCGAGGTCGTCAGCGGCTCTCCCGCCCCCGGCAGATGCCGCGTGCCGCCGCCCCGGACCGCCAGCGGCCCGTTGGCTCCGCGCACCATCTCGGCAAGCTGCTCTTCCGTCTCGGGTCGAAGCACCGCGTGCCCCCTTCCTGTGGCCAAAACTACTCCCGCCGGAGGCGGTCCCGGGGCTTCAGCCCGCGCGCCGCCCTGCGGTGACGGCCAGCGGGAACACCTTGGCGGGGTTCAGCAGCCATTTCGGGTCGAACACGTCCTTGACGCGCATCTGCGCCTCCATGTCCTCGGGCGCGAACTGGTGATCCATCAGGTCGCGCTTCTCGATGCCCACCCCGTGCTCGCCGGTCAGGCAGCCGCCCACCTCGACGCAGAGCTTCAGGATCTCGGCGCCGAGCTTCTCGCAGGTCTCCAGCTGGCCCGGCGTGTTGGCGTCGTACATGATGAGCGGGTGCATGTTGCCGTCGCCGGCGTGAAAGACGTTGCCGACGGCCAGCCCGTATTCCTTCGACAGCCGCTCGATCCCCCCCAGCACGCGCGGCAGCTCCGACACGGGGATGGTCCCGTCGAGGCACATGTAGTCGCTGATCCGCCCCGTGGCGCCGAAGGCCGACTTCCGGCCGAGCCAGATCTTCGCGCTCTCGTCCTCGCTTTCGGAGCGGCGCAGCGCGACAGGCTCGTGGCGCCTCGCGATCTCCTCGATGAGGCCCAGCTGCTCCTCGATCTCGTCCTCGGAGCCCTCGACCTCGACGATCAGCAGCGCCTCGCACTCCGGATAGCCGGCCTTGGCGTAGTCCTCGACGATGCGGATGATGATGCGGTCCATGAACTCGATGGCGACCGGCAGCACGCCTGCCTTGATGATGTCGGCCACGCAGGCGCCCGCGACTTCCAGGCTGTCGAAGCCGATCAGCACCGGGCGCGCGCCCTCGGGCTTGGGCAGGATGCGCAGCGTCGCCTCGGTCACGACGCCGAGCTGGCCCTCCGATCCGCAGATCACGCCCAGCAGGTCCAGCCCGCCCGCGTCCATGTGGGCGCCGCCGATCTCGACCACGGTGCCGTCCATCTGGACCAGGGTGACGCCCAGCAGGTTGTTGGTCGTCACCCCGTATTTCAGGCAATGCGCCCCGCCCGAGTTCATCGCGATGTTGCCCGCGATGGCGCAGGCCAGCTGCGACGAGGGGTCCGGCGCGTAGAAGAAGCCGTCCGCTTCGACCGCGCCGGTGACGCTGAGATTGGTGCGGCCGGTCTGCACCCGGATGATGCGGTCGGCATAGTCTGTCTCCAGCACCTCGGTCAGGCGTGCGACGCCGAGGATCACGCTGTCGGCGGTCGGCAGCGCGCCACCGGCCAGCGACGTGCCCGAGCCGCGGGGCACGACGGGCACCCGCATCTCGTGGCAGATCGCCAGAACCTTGCTGACTTCCTCGGTGCTCCGCGGCAGAACCACCGCGAGAGGCGGGCAGCGATAAGCGGTCAGCGCGTCGCATTCATAGGCGCGCGTCTCTTCCACGTCGGAGATCACCGCGTCCTCGGGCAGCACCGTCAGGAGGCGCGACACGAGCTCGGCCTTGCGGTCGAGGACAAAGGGGTCGGGCTTGGGCATTTCCATGGAGGCGGCCTCCGCGCGCTGGATTGGTAAGATAATATAACCAATTTCACAGATGGCAAGAAGGGCCCGCCCGCCTCGCCCGCCGGACGTTTCCCCCGCCGCGCGTTCCGCGCTAGGGACGAGGCATGATCCCCGTCCTGCCCTTCCCGCTGTCGTCGCTGGACCTCGCCGCCCTGGCGGTCCTGCTGCTCGCCTGGCTCGGCAGCGGCTGGGCGATCGAGCATCCGCCGCGCGGGCGCATGTCGGTGACGCTGCTGATGCAGGGCTATCGCCGCGACTGGATGGTCGAGATGACCACCCGCCAGCCGCGCATCTTCGACGCGACCATCCTGTCGAGCCTGCGGCAGGGGACGACATTCCTGACCTCGGCGGCGATGATCTCGGTCGGAGGCGTGCTGGCGCTCGCCGGGAATGCGGAGCGGCTGGACGGCGTCGTCATGGGCGTCGGGCTGGACGGGCCGTCGCCCGAGATCCAGCAGCTGCGACTGGCGATCGTCGCGCTGCTGCTGGTCTATGCCGCCTTCAAGTTCGTCTGGTCGAACCGCCTGTTCGGCTATTGCGCGGTCGTGATGGCCTCGGTCCCGAACGACCCGAGGAACGCCAACGCCCTGCCCCGCGCCGCGAAGGCGGCGGAGCTGAACGTGCGGGCGGCCCTGAACTTCAACCGCGGCCTCCGGGCGGTCTATTTCGCCTTCGCCGCGCTGGCCTGGCTGCTGGGGCCCTGGGGCCTGATGGCGGCGGTCGCGGTGACGACCTGGACGGTGCTGTCACGGGAATTTGCATCGACCTCCCGGGGCGTCCTGATGGAGGATTGAGGGATGAGACATGCCCTCGCCTTCCTGCTGCTCGCCACCCCGGCCCTGGCCGACCTGCCTGTCGTCGAGGAGGTCGTCGCGCGCGAGGACGGCGCCGGCTGGACCTTCTCGGTCACGGTGCGCCATGCCGATGCCGGCTGGGACCACTATGCCGACGGGTGGTCCGTCTTTGCGCCGGACGGGGCCGAACTGGGTCATCGCGAGCTGCTGCATCCCCATGAAAACGAACAGCCCTTTACCCGGTCGCTGGCGGGCGTGGAGGTGCCGGACGGGTTGTCGGAGGTCGTGATCCGGGCGCATGACTCGGTGCATGGCTGGGGCGACGGCTACGTCCTGACGCTGCCCTGAGACCGGGGCGTTCGCGCTACGTGTCGAACTGCAACCTTCCCGCCCGATAGCGGCCGCGAACGAGATGGCCGGGACGTGTCACCTCCGGATGGGCATCGGCCCAGTCGCGGAAGCGGTCGTTGGTGACGATCCGCGCGCCCCGGTCGCGGGCGGCGCGCAGGATCGTCGCGTCGGCCGGGGTGCCCCTGGGCACCACCACCACGCGCGACCCGGGCAGGCGGAGCTTCGCAGCGAACCAGTCGTCGTCGCGGTAGCGGCCCGACAGCTTGTAGCCCGCATTTGCGTCGAAGATGACGCCGACGGTGAAGCCTTTGGCCGTCAGATGGTCCACGGCCTCGCGCACGGTATCGAGGCTCGGCCCGCCCTCTCGCCAGTGCATCACGTTGGAGCCGTCGAGGATCAGCTCCGGCCCCGGCTTGCGCCCCCGTCCGAGGACGCGCCGAAGGACGGCGAAGATCAGCAGGCCGGCCGCGCCGAGCGCCGCGACGAGGAACATGGCCTCCATCGAGATCCCCTCCGTCAGGCGGAATGGGCCCCGTCGGCGAGCGTCTTCACATAGGCCAGCACGTCGCCCACGCTGTCGCCCTTGCCGATCCGCTCGACGATGGCGGAGCCGACGACGCAGCCGTCGGCCACGGCGGCGATCTCGCGGGCGGCCTCGGGGGTCTTGATCCCGAAGCCGACGATGACGGGGAGATCCGTCTTCGCCTTGATCCGCGCGACCTCCGGTCCGACCTTGGCGGCGCTGGCCGAGCCGGCGCCGGTGATCCCGGTGATCGAGACATAGTAGACGAAGCCCGAGGTGTTCTGCAGCACCTTCGGCAGACGCCGGTCGTCGGTCGTGGGCGTGGCCAGACGGACGAAGTTCATCCCCGCCGCCTGCGCGGGCAGGCAGAGTTCGTCGTCCTCCTCGGGCGGCAGGTCGACGATGATGAGCCCGTCGACGCCGGCCTCGGACGCCTCGGAGAGGAAGCGATCGACGCCCCGGGAATAGATCGGATTGTAGTAGCCCATCAGCACGACCGGCGTCGCATCGTCCTGGGCGCGCAGCGCACGGACCGTCTCCAGCGTCCCGTCGAGCGTCATGCCGCCTTCGAGCGCCCTCTGGCCTGCGAGCTGGATCGTCGGGCCATCCGCCATCGGGTCGGTGAAGGGCAGCCCGAGCTCGATGATGTCGACGCCGGCGCCGGGCAGGCCCTTCACGATCTCGGCCGCGGTGGCCGCGTCCGGGTCGCCAGCCATCAGGTAGGCGACGAAGGCCTTGCGGTTCTCGGCCCGAAGGCGGGCGAAGGTGGCGTCGATGCGGGTCATGGAAGGGCCTCCGGTCTGCTGGCCGGAGGGGTGCCCGAGCGGCGCGGCGAGGTCAATCGAAGGCGTGACGGTTAACGGACGGGTAAGGCAGATTGGTCCGGAGTCCGGACCGGAACGAGTCGGCGCCGAAGGTATGATCCACGGGTGATCCGCGTCGGATCCGCGTCGGACGTCCACATCCGGCGGCGATCCGCCAAGGGCTCCGGTCAGGTTTTCGACCGAGACTGGACGCGGGGACCCCGAACCCCCATGTCGGGTCCATGAACTACTTGCTCGCCATCCTGCTGCCGCCCCTGTCGATCTTCCTTGCGGGGCGTCCGATCCTCGGGATCGTCGTCTTCCTGATCTGGATCCCGGCCCTCATCTTCTCGGGCGGGTTGACCCACCCGATGTTCATCCTGCTGGCCTGGTTCGTCATCTTCGAGCGGCGCAACAAGAGCGTCTGACGGCGCAGGGCCTCGGCCGTGGAGGGGGCTCCGCCCCCGCGCCTCCGGCGCCCCCCCGGAGTATTTCGGGCCACAGGAAGGGCGGGCCAATTTTACTCGAATTGTCGGCTTTCGGTCGGCTTGCCCTGCCCGCAGGGCGGCGATAAGCGGGCGCGGTCTGCCACAGGAGGGCGCAATGGGCTTCAAGATGGGCATCGTGGGGCTGCCGAATGTCGGCAAGTCGACCCTGTTCAACGCGCTGACGAAGACGGCCGCCGCGCAGGCCGCCAACTTCCCCTTCTGTACCATCGACCCCAATGTCGGCGACGTCGCCGTGCCCGACCCGCGGCTCGATCGGCTGGCGGAGCTCGCGAAGTCGAAGCAGGTCATCCCCGCGCGCATGACCTTCGTCGACATCGCGGGGCTGGTGAAGGGCGCCTCCAAGGGCGAGGGGCTGGGCAACCAGTTCCTGGCCAATATCCGCGAGACCGACGCCATCGCCCATGTCCTGCGCTGCTTCGAGGACGGGGACGTCACCCATGTCGAGGGCCGGGTGAACCCGGTCGAGGATGCCGAGGTGATCGAGACCGAGCTCATGATCGCCGACATGGAGTCGATCGAGAAGCGTCTCGTCGGCCTGTCGCGCAAGGTCCGCGGCGGCGACAAGGAGGCGATCCAGCAGGAGCGGCTGCTGAAGGACGCGCTGGCCGTGCTGGAGCAGGGACGCCCCGCGCGGACGGTCGCCGTCGATGCCGAGGACGCCCGCGCCTGGTCGATGCTGCAACTGCTGACCGCCAAGCCGATCCTCTATGTCTGCAACGTCGACGAGGGCTCGGCGGCGACCGGCAACGCCCATTCCGAGGCCGTGGCCGCGATGGCCGAGGCGCAGGGCGCCGCGCATGTCGTGATCTCGGCCCGGATCGAGGAGGAGATCGCGCAGCTTCGCGAGGAGGAGGCCGCCGAGTTCCTGGCGGAGATGGGGCTGAAGGAGGCCGGTCTCGACCGGCTGATCCGCGCGGGCTACACGCTCCTGTCGCTGGAGACCTACTTCACCGTGGGGCCAAAGGAAGCGCGCGCCTGGACGATCCGCGCGGGCACCAGCGCGCCCAGGGCCGCGGGCGTGATCCATGGCGACTTCGAGAAGGGCTTCATCCGGGCCGAGACGATCGCCTATGACGATTTCGTCTCGCTCGGCGGCGAGCAGGCCGCCAAGGAGGCCGGCCGGATGCGCGCCGAGGGCAAGGGCTATACCGTCAAGGACGGCGACGTCCTGCACTTCCTGTTCAACACCTGAAAGCGCGGCCTGCCCCGGGGGGCCGCGGAGTGGCGACCTGCGGAAACGTGAACGGCGAAACCTTGCGGTCGATGGATCGTTGAACCGATAGATATGATGCCTGCGAGGCTGCCCCGGACCCGGTCGGGGCTTGAAAGGAGCGACAGAGATGCACAGACGTGACGTATTGCTGGGCGGCGCCGCAGCCGGTGCGCTGGCCCTGGCCGCGGTGGAGCCGGCACAGGCGCAGGCGACCCCTGCCTCGCTGCTGCCCGTCGAGGTCGACATCCGCCCGGAGATCCCGCCGAACGAGCTGCACGTGATCCCGGACAGCTTCATGCTCTACTGGACGCTGCCCGGCGCCCGCGCGATTCGCTACATGGTCGGCGTCGGCCGCCCGGGTCTCTACGAGAGCGGAGAGTTCTTCGTCGGCGCGAAGAAGGAATGGCCGTCCTGGACGCCGACCCAGTCGATGATCGAGCGCAACCCGGACTACAAGCAGTGGGAGGACGGGATGCCCGGCGGCCCCGACAATCCGCTGGGCGCGCGCGCGCTCTACCTGTTCGAGCCCGGTCGCGGCGACACCTTCCTGCGGATCCACGGCACCAACGCCCCGAGCACGATCGGCACGGCGGTGTCGAACGGCTGCGCGCGGCTGGTGAACGACCAGGCCATCGACCTCTACAACCGCGTGCCGCTGCAGTCGCGCGTGGTGCTGCATCCGAAATACGTCTGAGTTCTGCCGGGGCGGCCCCGAGGCGCCGCCCCGGTCACTTTCGCCTTGCGCCCGGTCCCCGGGGCGGCCTATCCCCGTCGGCGGAGACGTGGCCGAGTGGTCGAAGGCGCTCCCCTGCTAAGGGAGTAGGCGGGAAACCGTCTCGAGGGTTCGAATCCCTTCGTCTCCGCCACTTGCCCTCGCGAAAGCGTTCTCCTGATCCGGGCGGGGCCGGATTTTTCCGTGCTTTTCGAGGGTTATGCGGGCAGGGCTGAGCACCGGCCCCGGCGCCACACGGGTCGAAAGCGGTCTCTCAGAGCGGATATTCTCCGGACCTCATGACTGCGCCGTTTCGGTGTTCAGGTTTTAAAACCTTGCGAAGGAACAGATTTCTCAAGACCCTAATGGAGTTGGATCACGGTCACGTTCGCGCGTTGTGGAACTGCGGTCGAACCGTGTCTGGTCATCGTGTCGTATCGGGCTGAGCAGTCGGAGAGGGCGGGGACCGGACCGATGCAAGTGCGGTAGAGCGCTCACGGCATACGGCCGCAGCGATCTTTCATCGATACGCTAGCGCGGGCCGAGCATGCCGCACATCGCCTTCGCGCAACGAGCCCAAGCTGACTGCCCGGCGCCGTGGTGGTTCGCTGCCGCAGCATACTCGGAGGTAAAAGGGACGGCCCATGCCGAACCTGCCTCATGGCCGCGGCAAGGGCCTGCGTCGAGCCCAATGCTGACCTGCTTCGTTAGTGGCGAGGTTCCCGGGTGTCGAGCAGGTAAAGCGCATGACAGAGTTACTCGGAAGCATCTATTCGCCTAAGTAGCGGAATTTCCGGCTCAGAACCGACCAGACCAAAGTTTATCGGAGAGCTTGCCCGGCAATCGCGGCAACAACTGGTCGAGGGCAGTTGCGCTTCGCTCCCCGGGCTCCAGCGCAGCCTGTTCGATTTACGCGCGTGGGTGGTCAGCCTTTCTTTCTCCAGCAGTCGAAACGGGAGCTGCCGGCGGCGCCTGATCGCGCGCGACGCCCTCTCCGGTGCGCAGGACTTCCGACAGTAGAAGTGCCAGATCCTGCCGGGTTGTCCTGTGATTATTGATGGCAACCCTGAGGCAATGCCGGCCTCCGACGGTCGTGTCGGACAGGATGGCGACGCCCGACTCCTGGATGCGCAGCATTATTTCGGTGTTGATCGCCTTGAGGGCCGCCTCGTCCTTCAAACCGTCGGCGTAGCGGAAGCAGACGATGTTGAGGTCGACCGGGGCCACGAGGTCCAGACGTGGCTCCGCGGCGATCAGCGCTTCCAGATGGCGGGCCTGTGCGATGTTCTGGTCGATCAGACGCCCGGCTTGGCCGCACCGTTCTCCTTCAGCGACATCCAGATCTTCAGCGCCTTGAAGCCGCGGCTGAGTTCCAGCCCGTAGTCGGCGAGGAACTTCCCCGCGATCATGCCTCGGGTCTGCAACTGGAGATACTCTCCATGCATCTCGAAGGTCTCGAAATGGCGCTCGGCGTCGCGCACCAGCACGCAGCCCGCCTCGAAAGGCGTGTGCAGCCACTTGTGCGGATCGAGCGCGATGGAATCGGCCAGCTCGATCCCGGCAACGAGGGCCCTGTTTTCCGGGGCGATCTTGAGGAAGGCGCCGATACAGCCATCGACATGGAAGCGAAGCCCTTCCCGCCGACATATCGCGGCGAGCGCGCGCAGGTCGTCGGTCGCGCCCGTGTTCGTCGTGCCCGCCGTACCGATGACGCAGACCGGCGCGAGGCCGGCCGCCCGATCCTCCGCGATGGCCGCCTCCAGCGCGGACAGGTCGATGCGCTGCCTTTCGTCCGACGGGACCATGCGGAGCGACCGCGCCCCGAGGCCCAGCGTCTCGAGCGCCTTCTGGTGGCAACTATGGACCTGGTCGGAGGCGTAGAAGCGCAAGGGCCGGGCGAGGCCCAGTATGCCCTCGGCCCGCACGTCCACGCCCGCCATCATGTTGCGTGTGATGGTGTGCGCCAGCAGGTTGGCCACTGAGCCGCCGCTCGTCAGCGTGCCGCTGGCGGTCGACGGGAACTCCATCATCTCCTTGAACCAGTCGATCACCTGCATGTCGATCATGGCGGCCGCCGTCGAGCCGCCGCCGAGGTTGGAGCCGTCGATGGCAGCGAGGAAGTCGCCGAGCGCGCCGGTGAAGTTCCCCGACCCCATGTACCAGCCCCAGAAGCGCGGATGGATATTGCCCATGGCATAGGGCAGCATGTTGGTCCGCAATTCCTCGTAGACGTCGCCGAGCGGCCGTGGGTCCGTCGGCAATGGTGTCCGGAAGCGGGCTCGGACGTCCTCGGGGATCGGCTGCCAGACATGGCGCTCGCGCAGCTCGTCGAGGTGGCGGACGGCGTCCTCGACCATGCGATGCGCAAGCTCGCGCACCTCCGTCCAGTCGGACGGGTCGAGGGTTTCTTCCTCGTTCTTCATCGCGGTCTCCTTCGTTCCGGTGATGCCGATGGCTGGCAGGCGTTCATAGCGATGCTCCGCCGGTCGCGCCTTGTGACGCTCGCGCAGGGATTGCGATGTCGCCTCTCCCGCGCATCAGCGAATGCTCCGGTCGAGGCAGGCGAGCCAGTTGTCGCGCGCGAGTTTGCCGAGGAGCGGCGCATCGCAGCCATGCGCGCCCATCGCCTCGAAGAGAAGCGGAACGCCGGTCACGTCGCCGATGAGATCGGGCAACACGCAGCCGTCGAAGTCCGAGCCGAGGCCGACATGGTCCTCGCCTGCCTCGGCGATCAGATGGTCGAGATGACGGAGCATCACGTCCCAGCCTGTGCCGCCATCGGCCCTGCCGTCTGCGTTCAGGTAGAAGGTCGCGAAGTTGAACCCCACCATGCCGCCGCGCTCGCGGATCATGTGAAGCTGCCGGTCGGTCAGGTTGCGCGGACTGTCGCAGAGCGCATGGGCGTTCGAGTGCGTGGCAACGAGCGGCGCGTCGGAGACGCGGGCAACGTCGTCGAACCCCTTCTCGTTCAGGTGCGACAGGTCGATCAGAATGCCGAGTTGGTTGCAGAGGCGGACGAGGTCGCGGCCTTTCCCGGTGAGGCCCGGCCCCGTATCGGGCGAACCCGGAAAGGCCATCGGTACGCCGTGGCCGAAGATCGTGGGCCTGCTCCAGACCGGGCCGAGCGACCGCAGGCCCATGTCGTGAAAAAGATGGAGCGCGTCGAGGTCCGGGCCGATGGCCTCGGCGCCCTCCATGTGCATGACGCCCGCAATGATGCCCGCCTGCATGGCGGCGCGGATCTCGGACACCGAACGGCAGACCCGGAAATCCTGCGGCGCCGCCCGCTCCATCCAGTGCAGAAGCCCGGCCATGGCGAGCGCGTCGGGCTGGGCCTGCCTGTGCGTCATCTCGGGCGGCATGGGCAGCGCATAAGGCGGATCGGCCATCAGCGCCTTGAAGTCGGGCGGCGGACCACTGGACGCCGGCGGCACGAAGATCGCGAAAAGCCCACCCGCGAAGCCCGAAGCCTTCATCCGCGCGAGGTCGAGGTGGCCGTGGCCGCCCGCGCCGAGCCAGGTCTCCTCGCGCGGGGCGGGCGTCTTCATCAGTCGCAGGAGGAAGTCGTTGTGGCCGTCGAAGAAGGGGACGAGGGCGGTCATGGAGCATGCTCCTTTTCGGCAGTCGCCGCGAGATAGGTATCGACCGCGTTCAGAAGGTCGGTGCAAGGCTGGTCGACGATGCCGAGTTCGCCCAGATGCCCGACGATGCTGGCGAGGTAGTCGCGGCTGGTGCCGAGGTCCCCAGCCCCGTGGGCGACGTAGCGGACCTGTTCCTCGTGTGTCAGGTCCGGGCGGACATCGGGCACGTCATGATCCGCGAGAAAGGTCAGCACGCGGACCTCCTCATCGCCGATCCGGGCCGGGATGAACCGGGCGAGGTAGCCGGGCGCCAGCATTTCGCGCTGAAAGAGGATATCGGTCTCGCTCTCCACATCCGCGGCGGCGATGCGGAAGGCCAGCCCATCGCAGCCGTCGCCCGCGTCCAGCGTCGCCATCAGGCCCGGCGCCTCCATCGTTCCGCGGCCGCCGCGGTATTCCACGAGGATCAGGCGACGGGCATGGTCAGGGACATGCGCGCGGCGCACCTCGGCGAAGCGCAGCGCCGGATTCCACATCAGCGAGCCATAGCCGAAGATCCAGAGGTCGCCGGAGTGGCCGGCCAGCGCCTCGGCCCGGATCGCCGCGCGCCGGTCTTCGGGATAGACCCAGTCCCGCAGATGCGGCTCTTGCACGATGAGATTGTCAGCCCGGAAGGTCCGGAAGAGCGAGGTTTCGTAATCCTCGATCCGACCGCGCAGTTCGGGATGGTGGACGAACGGGTCGGGCATGTCAGTCAAGGCGGTTCTCCTGTGCAGTGTCACGGACCGGGATCATGTCCATGCAGACGTCGACGCCCGAAAAACGGGGACTGCTCAACTCCGGCACGCCCTGCCTGTCCCTTTGCCGCGGAGCTTGGGCAAGCGCGCAGGACGGCCTGCTTCGATGAGAGCCGCCCGACCCTCAGTCACGGCCTGCATCTCCCCATTCAAGCCAGGCGCGTTCCTCGACCGTCAGCCCTGCGTTCATCCTGGCATCGTAAGCGGCAAGGTCGTCATCGGTCAGCACGCCCTCCCACTTTCGCGACGTCGCGCTGTCGAAGAACCCCGCATCGGCCTTCCAGAAGCCTTGTCCGGCCGACGGCGTGAATCGGGCCGCGTTGGCTTTCATGCTGGCGAATGTCCCGGCCTCGGCGATCGCCGCCATGACCTCGGCCGGATGGGCGATGCCGACATGCGCGGCCAGCGACGCCACGGCACCCGGGAGATCGCGCAGCATGTCGGCATAGTGCAGCCGGATCAGGTTTTCGCGTGGCTCCCGCCGCAATGTGCAGCGGTAGTGATCCAGGATCGCCCCGAGGCCGCGATGATCGACGTCTTCCGCCAGAAACTCCTGAAAGCTCTCGGACGGGTTTTCGGACAGCGGAGCCTGTCCCACGTCGCGGGCCATGTTGGCCAGGTGCCGACGATAGGAAAAATGCACGTCGATCGGGTGGCGATAGACCGTGACATATCGAAGTTGCGGCCAGAAGGGGATGCCGTCGAACGGCGTGTGCGTCTTGACCTGCCGCCTGTGCTCCTGCGCCTCGAGCCTCGCCATGACCTCGCCGAGATCGCGAATGGTGATGTCGATCCAGGGCGATTTCATCGAGGTCTGCGCGTCCACCTCCGGGTCGCCCGCGATCAGCATGGCAAGGATGCCCTGTGTCCAGGTCGTGCCTGACTTCGGCGGAGTGGAGACCACAACATCCCCGACGCGCGGCACGAACGCGTCCCAACGCGAGCTGTCGGAAACGGCGTCGGTATAGATGCGGCGCGGTGGTTCAGGATTGGCGGACATGCGCATCTCCATCATTGCGGCGTTGAAGGTCGCGTTGCGCGAAAACCGGGTTCACCGCATCGGCGGTGGCGAAGGCGGCGCAAATCACCTGCCGGGTGCAGTCCGCGGCGTCGGCCCGCCCGCGCGAGGCGGCGGCCTCGCGTTCGGCACCCGTTTCCCGCCCTCTCCCGGGTCCTGCCCCGGTCGATGGAGGTCCCGACTGTCCCGGCGTAATGCGACGCCACCGCTTCGGCCGAGCCGCTGTTCCACGCGGCCGTGTAGCTGGCGGCAATCGCCGCGATGGCCTCGGTCATGTCATGGCTCCTTCCTGCAATTCGGCAAACGGATCTCCGTCCCAGTCGCCATGGCTGCGCAGGGCGCGCAGGCGGGTGAAGGACGAGCGGTCGAACATCAGCCCAGCGCGGTTCTGCTCCATCCGGGCGCGGTGGCGACCGTCGCGATAGGCGGCCTCGCGCATCGCCTCGTCCGACCGCCAGAGCGAGCAGGTGAAGCCTTCGCGCCCGTCGGGGCCGTTGAACACGTCGTTGCGCAGGTTGGCGGGCAGCGCGCCATACCACGCCATCACCTCGGACACGCCTTCGACAAACAGCTTGATGCGGGGCAGCATCCAGTCCTCGCGCGACAGGAACCCCGCCGTGGTGACGACGACCAGCGGACCGCCTGGGTCAACCGGGGCGGGGCGCAAGGCGGTGCCATCCTCGACATGGCCGCGCCAGTTCACCTTGCCTCGGTGGGAGACCGGGACAGCGAGGCAGTGCCAAGCCGCGACGGCTTCCTTCAGCCAGGGCATCGCGGGCCCCGGATCGGAAAGCATGGCCTCGGCTTTTGCCCGACTGTCCCAGATCCCCAGCCCGCCCCAGAACTCCGAGGTCAGGGTCGTCAGCCCGTCCGCGCCGGGCACGTGCTGCGGGCAGAACCGCCAGACCGACGCGCCCGCCACCGGGGGAAAGCTGCGGTCCCGAGCGGCGATCGGCGCGGCGAAGCGCACCCGGTGCAGCGTGATCCAGTCGTGGCCCTGTTCGTCCATGTCCGCTCATGTCCCCTTGCTGCAACGATCATCGCCATGC
Organism: Jannaschia formosa; assembly: GCF_003340555.1. Lineage (GTDB taxonomy): Bacteria > Pseudomonadota > Alphaproteobacteria > Rhodobacterales > Rhodobacteraceae > Jannaschia > Jannaschia formosa. Next base: position 34,391 of record NZ_QPLJ01000030.1, read on the forward strand.
GGCCCGGCCTATCCGTGTGGTGGCTGGTAGGCGGCGGTGACCTCGCCGGCCTTCTTCAGGGCCGCCATCGCCTCGGACGAGGTCATCAGCTTCGTCGTCGCCGAGGCCGAGACCGTCCCCGACGAGCCGACGGCCGCGGCGCCCGCCATCATGACCACGTCGTCCGGGGCTTCGATCAGGCAGACCACGTCGTACTGTCCGAAGGCAAAGAACAGGTGATGCAGCTTGCCGCCAAGCGCCTCGACGAGCTTCCGCGCAGCGGCTTCGCGGTCGGTCGGATCGGCGACCATCGCCTTGATGGCTTCGCCTGAATAGGCCAGTTGGTACAGGTAGAACGGCATTGTGTTTTCTCCCTCGTGGCGGCGTCCGGCGTGATGCCGTCTCGCCTTCTGTGAGAGTGGCGCGCCCGGAAGAACGGCGTCACCCATTGCGGCTAAAACGATATAAATCGAAGGCGCCGCCGCTACCTGAGCATCTCGTCCATGTCGGTCGGGACGAGACCGGCGGCGACGCGGAAGAAGGCGTGCGCTCGCGCCAGGTCGTCGGGGTTCGACGTGAGCCAGCGCCCCGCAAGCCGGCTCCCGACAAAGGGCGGCGCGATCTCGGCGGCCCGTGCGAAGGCTGCCTCGGCCTGGTCCATGCGGCTTGATTTTAGAACCTGCCCGCGGTTATTTGGCAGACCCTTAGCAGCATCGGGATGCAAAGACCGATCAGGGCTGCCGCGGCGACAAAGCCGTCCCCGGCCTATCCGCTCAGCTGTGCTGGCCATCCGCCCGGCCTCGCAGACGACCCCATACCGATCCCTATGAGCGCGCATCCCGGCCTCTCGTCCCACGCGGGTGACTTGCGCCGATGCCGCGCATCCGGAACAGGCCGGCGCCGGCAAGCGCGCCCGCGCGGTCGGCGTCAGGTCCAGCCAAGGGCGCGCATGGACTGGACGTCGTTCCAGATCTTGGTCATGTGATTGATCTTCGAGCCGTCGAATGTCATCGCATAGACGTAGTCGGCCGCAACACTGCGCCCGGTCGGCGGCACCGGTCCGCCTTCGGCCGTGTGGGTCCCGTGGAATACCGCGAAGCCCAACACCGTGGCGCGCTCCTCGTCGGCGGCAAAGGCCTTCATGTCATAGCGGCCGTCCGGTGCCAGCGTCAGCAGACCCTCCATCCAGCCGGCATAAGCCTCGATCGTGCCGATCTCCGCCAGGGCGTCGGCGGACTGGCAGGAGAATGTGGCGTCCGGCGTGCAGAAGGGCGCGCAGGCAGCCCAGCCCTTGCCTGTCTCGATGGTGTCGAAGAACGCGGCGGCGGTGTCGGCCATCGTCATGGACTTGTTCATCTTGTCGCTCCCTGGCAGGTGGCCGCGATCCGCGGCGGCCTTTTCCAGTGGAGCAGTCCTGCACTGCGCCCACTACACGACCGTCTAAAATGATATAAAGACCCGGCTCGACAGACTGGCGTCCAACCCCGCGCAAGCGCTCCTCTATCGCAGGGCGTCCGCAGCATCGGGCGGCGCAAGACCGGCCGCGATCCGAAAGAACATGTCGGCACGCGCAAGGTAATCGGGGTTCGAACTCAGCCAGCGTCCGGAGAGCCGCGCATTCACCAAAGCCGGAGCAATCTGCTCGACCTTCTTGAAGGCCGCCTCGGCCCGGTCTACGCGCCCCGCGCCCACCCAGGCGATCGCGGCAAGGATCAGGGGTGTGGCGCTTCCCGCGGCTTCGGCCAGCGCTGCCTCTGCCGCCTGCGCGGCCGCATCATAGTTGCGCACGGCGAATTGTGCGAAGCCAAGCGCCGCGAGGAGAGAGCCGCGCGAGGGATCGCGCGGAGAGCGACGCAGGGCGGCCTCGGCCAGCGACACCCCGCGCTCGGCATCGCCATGGAAGCCCTCGTAGAGGCCGAGCCAAGCCAGCGTCACCGCGCAGTTCGGGTTCATCTCGTGCGCCTGCCTAAGCTCGGGCAGGCCGGCCTCGGCGTTCTGGTTCATGAAGTGCAGCAGCGCCCGAAGACGCCGTGCATGGTGGTCGGTTGCGTCGGCGGCGATGGCATTCGTGGCCGCGCTGATGCCTCCGGCGAGCGTGTCGGCCACGGAGTGCGTCGTGGCATGATAGACGTTCCACCACGCGACCCAGGCCAGCACGCGCCAGGCGAGGCCCGAGGTCGGATCCAGGTCCAGCGCCTGCCGGGCAAGCTCGGCCGCCTTGTCGCGCGGGGCGGGCTCGTAGGCCATGTCGCCAGCCGAGACAACGGACCATCCCCTGAGCGCGAGGCCATGTGCGGTCAGGTCTTGGGGTGCGGCGGTGCGTATTCGTTCGGCCTCGGCCCGGTCGATCTGCGGCGCGAGGCACGTCACGATGGCACGCGCAACGCGCGCCTGCGTATCGAAATGCCCGACCAGATCGCGGTCGAAGACTTCGGCCCAGACATGCCCTCCGGTGTGCGCGTCGATCAGCTGTGCAGTGACGCGCACGCGCTCGGCCGCGGCGCGGACACTGCCCTCGACGGCGTAGCGGACGCCCAGTTCGCGCGAGATGACCCTCAGGTCTCGCGGCATGTTCCGGTAGGCGAAGGCCGAGTTGCGCGCCACGACGAAGAGGTCCCGAAATCGGGACAATTCGGTCGTGATTTCTTCGACGAAGCCATCGACGAGCCACGACAGGGTGGGATCGCCGCCGAGGTCGTCGAAGGGCAGGACGACGACCGAGGGACGGTCCGGAAGCTCGAGCGCCAGCGGATTCGCGGAAGAGACCTCGAGCGCGAAGCGCAGGCCGCGTCCCGGCACCGTGACGATCGTACCCGCCCCCAGCACCCGCCGCAAGTTCGCGATCTGCACGTTCAGGTTGTTCTCGCCCACGACGGTGTCCGGCCAGACCGCCGCCATGATCTCGTCCCGCGCCACCACGCGGTCCCGGCAGGTGATCAGAAGATCGAGTAGATCGAAGGCGCGCGCCCCGATGGCGACGTCTTCATCGCCCCGCACCAGCCGCCTTGCGCGCCGCTGCAATGTAAATTCTGTAAAACGAACGCTATCCATCGGCAGTTTCGCGGCCCCTCGGAAGTCACGTTACCAGAGCCGGAAAGGATCGTCGCCATTCTCTCGGGATGCCGCAGTATCAAGGGGGAGTGGCGCGCCTGCCGCCGTATTGTGCAGGGCACTCGTGCGGGGAAAGACCGCTTCGGATTCTGGCGAAATTGCCGGCCTGACATCTCCACTTCCGGCAAATCCTGCTGCACTGCCGCGTATGGCTCAGATGTCGGTCGCCACCCGCAGGCAAGTTTCGCTGCACCGGCGTTGGGCCGCTGCGTCCCGCATCAGAGACGCTGACCGGCAAGGATCGCCGCGACAAGCACCAACGGCCGGTTCGGTGATACAGCAGCGCAGCATGCTACCCACGCTGACAGCCGCCATTGGGCCGAGGAACTCGATCACGGAAGGCTGGCTCGTTGTGCAACCGATTCCTCTGGAAAAGGCTCCAGCACCTGAGCCAGCGTCACCTCCGGCCCCTGTTGTTTCCCATCCAAGATCGCCTCGACGATGTCCGGCGCGAGCAGGGTCAGGCGCAGGACGCGCGTCACGTAAGAGGGCGCGATGCCCTCGCGCTCAGCCATTTCGGAGATCGACGCGAACTCGCCCGACTCCAGCATGCGCTTTCAGCGGAAGGCGCGGGCAAGCGCCTTGACCAGCGCACCATCCGTCCGGCGCGGCTGAACAGCACCGTTCGGCAAATGCATTTCCTTCCGCCCGCCTCGCTTCATGATGCGGAACGGCACGTGGAGCGTCACCATGTCGGGGATTGGTGCTGCGCGGGTCATGCAGCTTCTCCGATGCCGCCGGCCAGCGTCTCGCGCGTGAGGCCGACCAAGCCGTCCACGCGGAGCCGGACGTCGAGACCGTCCGTGCCGATGTCCACGCGCTCGACCAGCAGGGCCACAATGCGCGCCTGATCGGCGGGGAAGAGTTCGTCCCACAGGCGTGCCGCTCGCGCTCTGGAAGCTGTCTTGTACCGTGCCGACATACCGGGGCTCCGGCCCGCCCGTCTCTCCGGTGGCCTGGCCCAGATGCAGGACCAGCAGCGAGTCCCCTGGGAGGGCGTGGTCTGCGACTTCCCGTGCCCGGTTCTTCAAGGCGTCCGCCAGAACGGCCCGGACCGCCTCGGAATGCCGCCGATGCATTGCGACGGTGAGGTCGAGCGCGGAGGCCTTGGCCATGTCCGGATGCCCTTGGAGAATGCGTCCGATCTCGAGCGGGAACTCCGACATGGAGGAGGTAGCGTCCAGCTTGCCGAGGCGGAGGGCATGCCGGGTCCACTCGATCGCGATCGTCCGGGAGGAGGTCGTGTGCCGCGCCCCGAACAGGACGTCGGTGGCGTAGCCCTCCACGAAGTCACGGTCCGACAGTCCCGCCGCAAGGATTGCGAAGCGGCGGTCGAGGCACTGCGTGCAGGCCCCGCAATGCGTGTGTCGCCTCGTCTGTTCGCGGACACTCGTACAGCTGACCGCCCGGGGAATCCTCTCCGCGCCGCCATGCTCGGCAATGGTGCGGACGACTTCCGTCTTCGTCCGCCACTCATACCGGTTCGAGATGCGCTCGCGCCCGGGCCAGACGAGGTCGATCAGATCGCCGACGAGCTTCAGCGACAGCGGGTGCGTCGTGCGCGTGGCCATGGTGCCCACGATCTGCTGCGAGATCGGCAGGTTGTGGCTGACGACCCCGTTCTCGTAGAAGCTGATCCGGCGCGCGCCAAAGGTCGTGGCGACGGCCTGCCCGAGCGCGGCGAACAGGAGGGTCCTCGACCGCTGGGACGCGTCCCTGGCCTCCTGCCCCTTGCGGCGCACCTGAACGTTCACGTGGAGGACCCGGCGCGGAAACCGCTCCTGGAGATACTTTCCGAGTTCGACCTGACGCGGGATGACCTTCTGCGCAGAACCGTGGGTGACCAGCACCACCTTCGCCAAGGTCGTCGAGAGCGTCTCCAACGCGCCCGCGAAGGAGTCGAGGCCGCCGGAGAACAGGATGACCTCGTCGGCCTGGAAGGAATGCTCCTCGGGTTGCAGGTCGAGATAGGGCTCGGGCGAAGGATCGGGGTCTGCCGCTACGAAGTCGAAACGAACGTGATCCTCCGTCAGGAACTCGACCGCGGCCACCAGTGCTGCCGCCACGTCGGGCCGAGACCAGGTCTCCGGATGCCGGACTGGAAGGCGGAAGGTGAACTCGCGACGCCAAGCCTTCCCCATCTCCTGACGTGGTGGTCCGCCCCTGCTCACGCTGCTGTCGGCGGCAAACACCGCGGCCGCGATCTCGAGGAAGTCGAGCGCCCGCGTGTCGATCTCCGATACTGCCGCCGCCCGGATCACGTCCGAGGCAAGGATGAAGTTCGGGTCTGCGCCGTTGATGCGGATGGAACGCGGATCCGCCTCTCCCCCGACCTGAACCTGGGCCTCAGGCATCCGAGACCCGCTTCACCTGCAGTTCCGACGTCACCTTCCTGAGGCAGACCGCGGCGAAGACCGCCGCATCGTTCCCGGAGATGCTTCCATGCTGATGCAGCGTCTTCGTATACCAGCCGCTGGAGAACTCCTTGATGATCCGCGTGGCCTCCAGGCTGTACGCCCGAAGCTCCGCATCGAAGGCGTTCCGGCTCCCCGTGGAGCTGAACCGGCCGCCCGAGACGGCCTGGTCCGCCAGCGTCCGTTCGAGCCAATAGGAGAGCGTCGCCTGGATCACGTTGGCGAAGAATCCCCGCGTCAGCTGCGATATCCCGTCGGACCGCGAGAGCCTCCGGGCGGCGAGCCTGACGTCCTCGGGGGTGGCTTCGAACAGGCCCGGGAGCGCGTCGCTGATGTGCTGGTTGAGGGCCGTTCCGATCGCGCGGCCGGCGAGTTCGCCAAGATCGGTGCGGCGGTTGGTGCTGCGCTTGACCTCGTCGAGGCGGACGGAGACGGCCACGAGCAGATCGAGCAGTCCGGGCTGTCACCGACGACAACCCCGATCTCGTTCAATGCACCCCGGAAATCTTCGGCGCGGGCTGCCGCCGGAACGAGGAGCAACAGCCTGACGGCTTCGACGAAGACAGGGTCGTCGGCCGCCGCGAGAATGCTCTTCTCCGCAGCCGCGCCGCTCGCCGCGAAGACCGAAGCGTTGCTCGCATCGGACCCGAGAAGATCGACGACCCGGCGCCACTTCACCGTTCTCGGGATCACGCCGAGCGTGTTGTGCCCCATCGTCTCCGCCTCCCCCGATGATCAGAACCCGGTCGTGCGGATCGAGTCAAAGATCATCGGGGACGCCGGCGGAGAGCGCGCCGGTTCGCCCCTTTTGCAGATTGACAGCGGCGGAACTCGCAAGCTGTCGTCGGAAATGTCGGCGGATGGCGGAAGGTGTCCCAAAATGTCGATATTCCAACATGTTGCTTCGTAAGGTATTCTGCCAATGCTACGGCCGGCACCCAAGGTTCCGCGTCGTGGCCCGGACCGGCGGAGGGTTATCATGACCGTGGCGCCGACACCGGGATGGCACACCACGGGGCGGGGACCCATGCCAGGCGCAGTCCGAAAGGCCGAAGCGCGTCCCCCGGCACCAGGCCCGGTGTCGCAAGTAGCGGCCAACCCCGAGACGCGGGCCAGTGCGGCCTCGGGGGCCTGAAGCGACGGGGCGGCTCCGACCGACACGGACAGCGGAAGGCAGCAGGGACCGGCTTCGGCAGATCGCCGGGGCTGGTCGTCCTGTGCCTTCCACACAAGGGCTCACCAACCGACACAAGCACATACAGATAGAGTCGTTCACTGCGCGCGCGAGGCGTCAAAGGCCGGCGGGTTCATCGTCCACGGCGCAACTGGCGCGACAGAGATGACAGAAATGACAGAAATGACAGGTTCCCCGTTATCACCCGTATACGCGCGCCCACACCTATACGGTGGATAAGGGAAAAACTGTCACTTTTGTCATTCCAGCCGGTCTGCGCTCCGAAGCTCGGGCGATCGACGTCGGGGCGCCGCATCTTCGTGACGGTTCCGCTTCGCGTCAGCCCCCCTGCCCCGCGCGGCAGCGACAGGACTGACCCTCGACCATGCCCCTGAGGAAATTGTCGGCCGGTGTCGCCCCTCGTCGGAAAACGTCATGATGCCAGGATGATAGCGATCGTGATAGACTGTCGCCGGGCGCCCCGCGGGCCGGGGCGCAATTCCGGGTGGGGGCGACGATGGCGATGACGCAGGTGGCATGGGCGGACAGGATCGAGCAGCGACCCGTCGCGACGCTCATCCCCTACGCGCGGAACGCCAGGACCCATTCCGAGCGCCAGGTCGGCCTGATCGCCGGCTCGATCCGCGAGTTCGGGTTCAACAACCCGGTGCTCGTGGATGGCGAGAACGGCATCATCGCCGGGCACGGCCGGGTGCTGGCGGCACAGAAGCTCGGGCTGGACCGCGTGCCGGTGATCGAGCTCACGCATCTGTCGGAGGCGCAGAAGCGGGCCTACGTGCTGGCCGACAACCGGCTCGCCGAGCAGGCCGGGTGGGACAGGGATCTGCTCGGGCTGGAACTGGCCGATCTCGATGAGCTTGGCATCGACCTCGGCGACCTCGGCTTCGACGGGGCGGAGCTGGACGCTCTGCTCGGCAATGGCGCCGCAGACCCGCGCGAGGAGGAGACGCCAGAGCCCCCTGCCCGCCCCGTCAGCCGCCCCGGCGACCTGTGGTGCCTCGGGGGCCACCGGCTGCTCTGCGGCGATGCAACCGCCGCGGCGGACGTCGCCCGTCTGCTGAACAGCGTCCGGCCCCACCTGATGGTCACGGACCCGCCCTACGGCGTGAACTACGATCCCGCCTGGCGCAACGCAGTCGGCGCCGCGAAGACGAAGCGCACCGGCAAGGTGGCGAACGACGACCGCGCCGACTGGCGGGAGGCCTGGGCGCTCTTCCCCGGCGAGGTGGCCTATGTCTGGCACGGCGCGCTGCACGCCACGACGGTGGCGGAGAGCCTCACCGCCACCGGCTTCGACATCCGCAGTCAGATCGTCTGGGCCAAGGAGCGCCTCGTGCTGTGCCGCGGGCACTACCACTGGCAGCACGAGCCCTGCTGGTACGCCGTCCGCGGCACGGGGCGCTGGTCGGGCGACCGCAAGCAGTCGACGCTCTGGCAGATCCCGAGCCGGGACCAGGGCGCCCAACGCCAACGCCTTCGCCTTCGACCTTGCCCCGACCGTCCGTGGCCTGCAGGTCGCCGGTCACACGACGCTCCGGGCGCTGGCGGCAGAGCTGAACGCCCGCGGCATCCGGACCCGCCGCGGCTGGCAGTGGCACGTCTCCAATGTCCGGAACCTGCTGCTCCGGCTTGGGGGCTCGGCTCGGTGAAACAGCGAGGCTAAAGCGTTTTGCTTTTAGCATGACGCGTATCCTGCTGCTTTGAAGAAGCCCCAGCACTCCTCGGGATCGAAGATGCCACAGATATCGCCGAGCGCGCGGATGAGCGTATCGTAGGTCCGCGCGCCGATGCGGCGGAGGTGGGCTTTCAGCTTGGAGAAGGCCATCTCGATC
>NZ_QPLJ01000031.1 GCF_003340555.1 Jannaschia formosa
CTCCCCAGCGCGCCAATCCCTCCGCAAGTGACTGTTGAGCCGCGACATTTCTAGCGGTTTCCACTCTGGCGCGGTCCAGTTTCCAACGTTCTGTTCCCGTTCTCGCCCATCACGGCGGCGCGCCGACCGGCCCGGCGGGTGTAGTGTTCGACCTCTTTCAGGCTCTCGTGCCCGGTCCAGGCTGCGATCTGGTGCGTCGTCGCCCCGGCCTCGGCCAGCGCGGTCGCGCGCGCCTTCCGCAGCCCGTGCGCGCTCCGCTCGACTCCGGCGGCCCGCGCCGATTCCCGGATCAACGTCCCGAGCGCGGCGGTCGACCTGGTGCGGCCGTGCGCCGTTGCGAGGAAGGTCATCTGCCCGGCCAGCGGCGCGAGCGCGGCGTGCATCACGTCCCGATCGGCCTGCATCCCGGCGGCGTAGGCGGGAAGGGCACAGGTCCACGGCACATGCGCCAGCCCGCCGGTCTTGTGCTGGCGGAAGGTCAGCACGCCCTCGCGGTCGACCATGCCCGGCCCGATCTTCGCGCCATCGTCGATCCGCGCTGCCGACCAGAACAGCAGCTCCATCGCGGCGCGCGGGACGGTGCCGACCGGCCAGCGGGCGCGGTAGGCGGCGATCTCGTCCGCGCTCCACGGTTCATGCCCGATCACGCGCCCGCGATGCTCGATCACGATGCCCTGCGTCGCGTCGTCGGCCAGCAGCCCGGCCCGGGTGCCGTGCGCGGCGAGGAAGCGCCAGGCCTTCAGCCGGTCGGCGGCATTCGCGGCCTTGCCCAAGTCGGCCTCGATGTGGCGGCGCTTGAGCCCGCGCGCCGGGGCCTTCCCGTAGGCCGCGCGGATCGCGTCGAAGTGGCGGCGCAGCGTCGCGCGGTAGACGGTCGACAGCGCCTTGTAGCGGTCCCCGCGCAGCGCCGACGTGACCAGCGCGCCGACGGTGCCGGGCTCCGTCGGCGCCGGATCGTCGGTGCGCGCGGCGGCGTAGGCGGCGAGAAACTTCGGGTGATCCATCGGCACGTCGGCGGGGAGCTTGACCAGCGGCTTTCCCGCCCGGCGCAGGTAGCGATATTCCCGCTCGCCCTTGCGGCGGACGATGACGCCCTTGAGGCTCACGATCCCGTCCCGAACGCTTCGTCGCACGCCGCTTCCTCGCCATCCCGGTCGGACGACGGTAGCGGCCCGGCGGGCGCCGCGTCCAGATAGATGCGGATGGCGCCGAAGACCTCGACCGCCGCACAGCCCTCGGCCCGCGCCGCGCGGATGGCGCGGGCGATCTCGGCTTGGGTGGCACGGGCGCGGGCGGCGGGCATGGTCAGCGGTCCTTGGGGCGCGGGTCGGAGTCGATTGCCTCGTCAAGCGCGCTAAGAGCGGCGCGGCGCATGGCGTCATACATCGCGCGCGGGTCAACATCGGGGCTAAGGTCGGCGCCTTTCGGAAGGCGGCGAATGTCCTCACGGGTCGCCCAGAGGCGCGCAAGGCGACCGAGCCTATCGGCGAGCTTAGTCATCGCGGGTTCCTCCAGGGCGGGGCCATCACGCGACCTTCCGCATCGCATATCCGCCCCACTGATCCGCCATCGCCGCGGCGATCCCGTCGAACGTGCGGGAGCGGATGCGCCAGCGGTCCGGGCCCGGTGAAGCGCGGTGGACGGCGGACCAGCGCTTGTGCGCCTCGGTGCCCTTGGCGGGCGGCGTCAGGCGGTCGGTCGCCGCCAGCGGTGGCAGGCCCCGGAGATAGAGCCCGGTCGCCTTGAATGCCGGATCCCCGAACCACCACGGCTGGACGATCTGAGGCTTCGGCAGGTCCGCGGGCAGACGCTCGCGCGCGTGGCGGTGCATCACCGGGTTCTCCACGGCAACGCGGGGGATCGGCGCCTCGAGGCAGGCGCGGAACAGGTCCACGCCCTCGTCGAGCTCGGCCCACATCTCGTCGAGCGTCCGGCCGCGCGGCGGTGCGGACAGCCAGCGGACGCCGCTGTTACAGAGGCGAGTGCAGGGCGGGTGCATGACGGCCAGCAGGTCCCAGCGTCCCGGCTGCAGTAGGTCGCGGACGTCGCACTGGTAGTGCCGGTTCGACCCGTCCTCGGCCGGCAGGATGTCGCAGGACCAGGCATCGTGGCCGCGGTCGAGGAAGGCGCGGCGGACCACGCCGCTCGTCTCGCAGCCGATCAGGACGCGGAGGGCGGGGGCGGTCATGCTGGCACCCGCTTCCCGGCGCGGGCCAGAACGGCGCGGATCCAACCGCCGCAATAGCCGGGGCGTTCGTGGCACATGAACTGGCGCCGATCCTTCACGGAAGCGTCGAAGTCCCGGCGCGTGTGGAGGCTCTTGCTGGCGTCCGTCCCTTTCGTCGCTGCACATCCGCCGCAGACAGGGGGCAGGGACGCCGGATTCATGCGTGCCAGCCGCCGAAGCTGCTGGCGGCTCAACTGCGGCTGCGTCGCGCGCGGCTGGTAGGACAGGCACGTCACCCCGGCGCCGGGATCCGTCACCCATCCGCCTTCCGGCCAGGGTCCGCCCTCCCGATGCTCGATCATCGCTTCTGTCAGGTCGCAGTTGAGCCAGCGGGCGCAATGACGGCATGTCATCTCCCAGCACTCTTTCCATTGATCCAGGTCGGGCGGGCAGTAGGGCGTGCGGTCTGTCATCGCGCACCCCCGAACAGGTCCGGCTCGGCATAGTCGGCGGCGATGGCCTCCATCACGTCGATCTCGTGGTCGGCTTCCTCCTGCGTCATGCGCTCCTGACGGATCTGGCTGGGGTAGACGCGCTTCCGCATCTTGATCTCGCGCAGGATGGCGTCGCGCTTCTGGCGGCGGGTGAAACGGGCCGTCACTGGTCTCGGCTCCGGTCCGGGGCGATGCCCATGGCTTCCATGACCGCGACCATCTGAGGGTCGGTCTGCGACCGCGCCCAGGCCTCGCTTTCCTCGAAGCTCGCGTCGAACTCGCCATTTGCGACCCGCCCGGCGAACGTCTTCAGGCCGGCGCGCATCAGCTCCTGGTAGAGCGCGGTCGGGCCGCAGACATGCACGTCCGCGTAGTCGTCGAACTCTCCCGTCTCGGCCCGGTCGGCGAGGGCGCGATAGGTCGGCGCATGGACGCCCGATGCGTCGGCAGCCTTCCGAAGTTCGGCCGCGAGGCGGTCCTTCGTCGCAGTCGTCATGGTCGTCCTCTCAAAGCAGCGACCCCTGCGGGTCTTCAGGGTTGGCGGCCGGGGCGGCGCGGGTGGCCTGGCGCTGCAGGGCCTCGACCTCGGCGCGGTGATCGGGGCAGGCCCAGACGTAGCCGCGGCGGCGGCGGGCGCTGAGCGGGCCGGGGAGGCGGTAGCCGTAGGGCGACCACGGCGCGGCGCAGATGCGGCAGGGGCCCATTACGCCGTACCGGTCGGGGCGGCAGGGCGTTCCGGCAGCGGTGTCCAATGCGTATGATAACCCGGCCACCCGCCGACGTTGATGATCGCGGCGGGGCGACTCTCGTACGTGTGAAGTTCCACCGTCTGCCCGAGGTCTAGAGGCGATCCGATGTAAGGCGCTTCGCCAAGCCAGGCCCTCTGTTCGTAATTCCAGCACCACCAAACAACGTCGCCGTCGTCTTCATGCCATTCATCAATCGGTCGCGGAGTGTCGGCAGTCATAACGGATCCTCGCCCCCCGTGGTGCGCCCGGCCCCGCGCGGCCGGGTGATCGTCTTGTGAGTGCCCCGGCGCGGCGGGGTTGGGATGCCCCCGCCGCTACCCGACAGGATGCGGCGGGGTCGCCGGGACCGCCCCGGCTGCCGGGCCCGCAGGCCCGGGTTTCAGGTCTCGGGCGTGCCGAGGAACAGGGGCAGCGCGGTGCGCTCCGCCGCGTCGGCGATGGTCTCGTCGAAGGCGGCGCGGAAGATGCGGTCGGGATCGTAGGCGGAGAGGATGAACGACACTTTCGGTCCGGACTTCCGGTAGCGGAACCGGAACACCATCCGGAACCGGGTGCCGCCGCGGAAGACGGGGATCGCCACGATGATCAGGTTCGGGATGCTGATCGGCGCGCCTTCCTTGTCGCGGTGCTCGTTCAGGAACTGGATCGCCGCTTCGCCGGTGTCTCGGTTCGTCGAGACTTCGAGGTTCGAGACCTCGTAGACCCGGAACTGCTTCGACAGGCGCAGCAGCTCGGTCAGCTGGCCGAACCGGCCTTCGATCCGCTTCGCCGTCTCGACCAGGCGCTCTTCCCAGTCGGCGCGGTCGAAGGTGGTGTCGCCGTTGAGGATCCCGGGCGTCGGGTCCATGACGTCCTTCGCGTTCGCCTCGATGAACTCGCCCATCTCGTCCTTGTCGAGCGGTTTGCCGGAGACGGCCATCCAGGCCTTCCATTCGTCCGACAGGGGGAACTTGTAGACGCCGCGATGGGCGCAGTGCCGCGCGCTCGGGTCGCCGGTCGGGGTCGTCACGTCGGCCGGCGCCTTGGCGTGGTAGTCCGCGACGCAGGTCAGGCTGGGCTTCTCCATGTCCGGATCGGCGAAGAGCGCCGAGGTCTCGCCCTTGAAGCGGATCGCCCAGCCGACGAGGCTGTCGAGATCGGCCAGCGTCGCCGTGCCCCGGCGGCGGGCGGGCTTGAAGAACTGCGCGGCGTCGCGAGCCTTGGCGGTCAGATCTTCCAGGCGCATGCCCTCGGGCACGGCATGAATGATCGCCTGCGTCAGCGTGTCGTCCTCTTCGCCTGTAAACATCTGGCGAGTCCCATAGAGGGCCTGCACCGTGTCGCGCATGGTCTGCGCGACGTTCTCGACCTCGCGCGCGTCTGTTCTCTCGGTCATCGTCATCTCCTGTGGGTGATCACACGTCCCGGACTTCGCCCGTCTCGGGGTCGTAAGCGTCGGTCACGTCGCGGGGGCCCGGCTGCATCTTCCGCATCAGCGGGCTGAAGAGGGTCAGGCCGCCGTCCTCGTCGACGTAGCTGGCCGCGGTGGCCGGCGGGGTCTTCGGCGGCTTGATCTTCGTCTCGGCGGCCATGCTGACATCGCCGTTGTTCCCGAGCGCGAACCTGACGGTGATCGCGACCTCGCCCTGGCAGCCCTTGGTGCCGTGGCGGTCGAGATGCTCGCGCAGGTCGATCATCAGCTCGCGGTGCTTGCGCAGCGTCTGTTCCGCGAAGTCGCCGCCGTCGAAGAGCGTCAGCAGCTGTTCCAGCGTGCGGATCGCGTAGGGGTCGCGGGGGCGGGGTGCGTCGTCGGGCATGGCGTCTCTCCGGTGGGCGTGGCGGGCGGTCATAGCAGTCCCTTCTCGATCAGCAGGCGTGCGGGGGCGGCGACGGTGCAGGGGTGGCCGCGGCGGGGCTCGGCATCCGGGAGGAGGGTGTTGCTGGCCTGGACGGTGCACGCTGCCCGGGGGGGCCAGATGTCGGGGCTGTCCTCGGTCTCGCGGACGCAGACACCGTCGCCGTGGAACGTCTGGAAGACGACCTCGACCTCGGTCAGGGGCGTGCGGGGGGTCATCCCTGCACCAGGATCAGGCAGGGCGCCGCGTCGCCGCGCGGGGCGGCGGGGCGGGTGGCGACGGTCTGGCGGACGCAATGGCCGTGCGCGGACTTGGCGACCTGCCAGGCGAGCATGCGCAGCCCGGGGCTGTCGCTGGGGTCCGGGTTGGCGACGCGAGCGCGGGCCTGGGCGATGGCGATGGCGCGCCGGGGGTGGGCGATGGCGGGCGCGGTCATGTCCGCGCCTCGGCCATCTCGATCAGCTGGGCGACGGTGGTGTCGTCGTCGATCTCGGCGTCGTCGAGCTCGATGCCGAGCTGTTCCTCGATATCCATCACGATCTCGACCGCGTCGAGGCTGTCGCCGTTGAGGTCGGAGAGGGTCTGCGCGTCGATGGGCGCGTCGGGGTCCGTCAGCTGCTCGGGGTGGAGGTCGAGGACGCGGACCAGCGCCTCGAGCACCGCGTCGCGGGCGAGGGATCGGGTCAGGGTCGCGGTGTCGGGTGATGTGTCGGGCATGATGGCCTCTCGGGGAAGAAAGGGGCCGGTCGGCGGGAGGGGCCGACCGGCCGAGTTGCGCGCCGCCTGACAGGTGGGGCCGGGGAGGAGGCCCCAGCGGCGCGCGAGGCAGGGTCAGGCGGCGGGCGCCATGCGGTGCGCCGCGGCGTAGCCGACGGCCCATTCGGTGTGGGCCGCCTTGCGGGCGGCATTGGCGGCGTCTCTCAGGGCGGCGAGCCGGGCGATCTCGGCGGCGGGGGCGCCGCTCACCGTCGCGGCTTCGAGCGCGAGCTCGGCCCGGACATGCGCCAGATTGGCCTCGTCGAAGCGGCGAGCGAGGTAATCGAGGGAATGGGTCATGGCGGGCGTCTCCCCGCCCCCTTGCGCTCCGTCGGGAAGCGCTTCGGTGGGGGCGTCTTGAGGGGGGACGATAGTTGGCAGATTAGCCAAAGGCAAGACAGAACTTGGCCTATTAGCCACGTACGTGCTACACCGACTGCACAAACAGCAAAAGCCCCGTGCGAGGCGCGGCGTCAGGAGGACGGGATGGGTGACGGTCGGAAGCTGGTCGGAGAGGGGGGCGCGGAGATCGAGCCGCTATCGGCCCTCAAGCCTCAGTTAGAAGATCTGCTGGGCCATCCAGAAAGGATGGCCGCTCGCATGGACGACTTGAGGGAAAGAATCCTGAAGATCGACGGGGTGCCGGCGTTTGCGCTCGCCCGGCCGCCGATGCCTCAGTCGCTTTGTGATCGCATCCGTTCGATCTGGTTGGCCTGGTCAAGAACCTGCTCGGCGAGCTTCTCGATTTCATCGAAGAAGGAGGATTGAGCGGCAGCGTCGCCAGCCGCCGATGATCTGAGGCTGGCACGAAGGAAGCCCTGCATGTCCTCCATCTGGGCCTCTCGATCATCGCGAGGCATGTGCGCGATGTTCTGAGCGAAAGCCATGCATACAAAGAGGGACATGGCTTCGTGCCGGGCCTGAAGGTCCTCGATCTGCCGGTCTCGCTGCTCCATCGCGTCAACGAGCATCTGGATGCTTTCAGCAATCGGGCTCATGCCGCCCTCCCTGATACCGCTGCGGCCCGGTGCACCAGGATTGGTGCGGCCCAGCGGAGCGTCACGTTCGTCATCGTCGGCACGGTGTCGTTCAGCGAGCGCAGGTGGAACAGGCGCGGGCCGTCACCGGGCCGGATGATCTTGAGCCAGCCGTTACCGGCGTCGCATTCGCAGACGCAGACCCGGTTCAGAGCTTCGCTCGGCACGCCATCGGCCTCGCGCGCGTAGAAGATCACGTCGCCGGGGCCGTAGGTCGGCAGCATCGACTCGCCCTCGATCTCGACTGCGACGACGGATCGGCCGAGCAGCTCCGGCGGGCGGGTGACGTGGTAGAGGCCATCGCCGCGCTCGAAGGCGTCGACCAGCGGGACCTGGTCGCCAGCGCCGACCCGGCCGGCGACGGCGACGAGGGACTGGTTGTGCGAACTGGGCCACCATTCGCTCAGAGCCGCCTTAAGCCGTTCCGCATTCTCTGCAGAGGTGCTGCCGGACGATCCACGTTTGAGCTTGTTGATCGCGTCGTACGAAACCCCGGAGCGGCGAGAAAGTTCAGCCATCCCTAAGCCGGAAGCTCCAAAGGCCTCCATGAAGCCCGCTCTGAATGAGGTATCCGGCATGTTGTGGCTTATCGGCCAAAACATACCTAGCGCGCTACTGGCCATTTAGCCTTGCCAAAGTTGGCATATTAGCCATATTTGGCCTCATGACCGAGCCAGACATCATCTCCGAGATCGAGGCGTACTGCGCCGCGACGAAGCTCAAGCCGTCGACGGTCTGCGTCCGCGCAACCGGCTCCTCTCGGCTGATCGCTCGCCTCAAGCGGCGGGCGGAGCAGAACGCGAAGGATGCGAAGCGCATCCGCGAGTTCATCGCCGCCAACCCGCCTCCTCCCGAGGCGAGCCGCGACGAGGCCGCCGCATGACCGTGTGCCAGCTTCCGGCAGCGTCGAGAGCGGGCCACGGCGGAGGACCCTCGTGGCCCGGATCGTCAAAGCAAGCCTACCTCGCGCAGGAACTCTTCCTCGGCCTCGCAAACGACGCCGTCGGCCTTCACCAGCTTCGCCAAGGCAAGGATGGTGCGGTCCCTGGTTGCTGCGTTGGCGCCGTTCAGCGCTTCGATTCCGACGTCGAGATCGCGGGTCGTGGGGCGCAGGCGGCGGATCGCCTTGGCGAAGGATTCGATCTGCGCGTCCAGCCCGTCGGGTCCGGGGCAGTCGGAACGCTCCATCCATTCGTCCTCAATGAATTCAAGGATCGCGTCGATCTCCCGGTCGTGCAGGTGATGGTCCGAGCGGCCCGCGGCGGTCAGCAGCACCACGCTAGGCATGATCGCACGGCGGAAATCCTCCGCTGTGTCGACGATGGGAGTCGCCTTTTTTCTCGGTTTCGCAGGTGCGGCCAAGCCGATGCCGGCCATGTCGATGGCGAGCTCGTCGAGGAAGTCGAGAATGCTCGTCACGGTGCCGTCCTGGTCGATGACGGCCTCGATTCGGTCCAGCCGGAAGGCTCGCATTGCGCTTCGTTCATGGCAGATGGCCCGCAAGCTGGGGTGGCCGCCCCTGGAGCGGACCAAGGCCCGGCAGGTGATCCGTCGGCGCGAAGGCTGCCCCTTGCTGTCGCGATAGTCGATCAGCAGGAAGATCGGATCCAGTTCGACCGGACCCGGGTCGTCCTCGTCAGGGTCGTCCTCGATCGGAAGCGGGGTCATCGTTACCGGCGCGGGCCAATCCGGGGCCGGGTCGAAGTCGGCGGGCGCGCGCCCGTAAAGCCATCGCAGAGCCAAATCTCGCGGCATCTTCGTTCTCCAATCTGTGGCGGATTGACCGTTCGAAACCGCGTCCTCTGCGTCAAGCCCCGGAGTGTCCGGGCAAGCTTGGGGGCCGCAGCATGACGGCTGCGGCCCCCATCCCTCTCTCCGGTTCCAAAAGGGTCTCTGCACAGACCCAACATGGAGCCTGCGCCGTGAAAAATCCTGCCCAAAGTGAATGCTCGACCTCGGCGGCGCGCGGATGGTTCCGCGACCTGCTGTTCCGCGCCTTCCCCGGCCGGTCGGAGCGGGAGATCGCCCGCGTGGCCGCGCCCCTGCTCGACGTGTCCGACCGACAGGTCCGCAACTGGTTGCGCGAGGAGCACGATCCCGGCCTGACGGTCGTCCTGAAGGTCATGGCGCTGGCCGGGGCCGAGGTCGTGCTGGCCCGGGTGGAGCGGCGGCGGTGAGGGTCTGGCTGTATCTGCGCGGCCGTTTCTGTGCCGCCCGCGCGACCCGCGCCGACGCCCGCGCCCGTGACCTGATGGCACGGGCCCGCGTGCTGCGGAGCCGGGCGGAAAAATTCTTCCGACTCGCCACGGAGAGGTCCGAATGACACCGCTGCCCCCCGACGTCCCGTCCCGTCCGATCCCGCAGGATGCGACCTGGGAAGCCCCGCCGGAGCGGGACGATCCGCGCAGCGGGCTGGTCGTCGCCGGGATCGTCATCCTGATGGCCGTGCTGGTCCTGATCGCCGCGTCGGTCGCGCTGGTCGCGCAGGCCTGGCCGCTGGTGACCGGATGACCCGCCCGGTGCTGCCCATCGATTTCGCCACGCGCCGCCGGTGGAATTGGCGCGGGCTGCTTGTGCTTGTCCTCGTCGTCGTCAATTCGGTGCTGTGGGCGCTGCTGATCTGGACGCTGGCCGAGGTGACCGGATGACCCGCCCGGTGCTGCCCATCGATCACGTCTACCGCGCCCGCGTCCGGCGGGACGTCCGGGCGATGCTGGGCGGGCTCGGCTTCGTCTTCTGCGTGCTGGCCTACGGGGCCGGCCACGTCCTCCCTTCCGCCGATCGGGCCCTGGCAGACGGCCTGGCGGCGGAACGCCCCCGTTCCCTGATCCCGGACGGGGGCGACAGATGACCGGCGCCGCGGCGATCCCGCTGAGTGCAAAGTCCGCGCGGGCGGACCTGGCATGGGTCGAGGCGCAGACCTTGATCCGGCGCCGCGTCGCGCGGCTGCTGGAGGCGCTGGAGGCCGCCGGGATCGAGCATGACGCCTGCGAGGCGGAAGGCCGGGTCACGATCACGATCGGGCTGGTCGCGCTGCCGAAGGCGTCCGAGGTGGCTGCTCCGGTCCCGGAAGCGGTGGCCGTGGCGGTGGAGCCTTGCGCGGTCCCGGTCGAGCATCTGGCGCCTGAGCCAGAACCCGAACCCGCGCCCAAGCCTTCCCTTGAGCCCGCGCCCGCGCCGAAGTCGGTCAAGCCGCGCGAGAAGCACAACGCGCCCGCCGCCAACGGTGCCCCGTGGACGGTGGAGGAGATCGAGCGTGCGCTGGCAATGATCGCCGACGGCATGACCTATCAGCAGGTGGCCGACGCGCTCGGCCGCACGAAGGCGTCGCTGAACCTGAAGCTGTCGAAATGGCGGGCAGGCAAGGTGGCGCTCGGCCGGAAGGAAGCGTCGGCGGCCGAACCGGCGGACATGGCCTCGGAGGCTCCGCTTGCCGATCCGGCGCCGTCTGCCAAGGCAACCGTCTCGCCCGGACCCCTGCCGCCGCGGGCCGCGCCGCGCCCGGTCGCGACGCCCCGACTGCCGCGCTCCGGTTCCTGGACAGCCGAGCGCGACGTGATCCTGCTGGACGGTCTGTCGCATGGCGAGGGAGCCGCCGAGGTGGCGGCGCAGCTGGGCGTCGGGCGCGACGAGGTCGTCGCGCGCTACCGGGCGCTGGTGCCCGATGCCAGCTGGGCGGCGCAGACCGCCGCGCTGAAGCGCGCGCGGGCGGAGATGGCGGAGACGGCGGAATGAGCAAGCGGTCCAGCTTCGCCCGCCGTCTGCGGGACTTCTATCCGACCCCGCCCTCGGCGGCCGCGCCGCTGCGTCGGCACCTGCCGGACGGGGCGCGCTACTGGGAGCCATGCGCGGGCGACGGGGCGCTGATCGAGGCGCTGGCGCCGCGCGCCCGCTGCGTCGTGGCGACCGACATCGCGCCGCGGTGCGAGGGCATCCACCGGGCCGACGTGCTGGGCGTGCCGGCGGAGGACATCCGGGCCGTCGGGCTGGACCTGATCGTGACCAATCCGCCCTGGCCGATGCCGGGGCAGGGCGGGGCGCCGGTCACGACGCTGATCGACCATCTGGCCGGGGTGCGGCCCCTCTGGCTGCTGCTGGCCTGGGACGTCGCCGCCAACGGCTATTTCGAGCGGCTGCGCCCGATCTGCCCCTGCATCGTGCCGATCGGGCGCGTGAGCTGGGCGCAGAACGGCGTGGCGGGCAAGGACAACGCGGCGTGGTACCTGTTCGACGCGCGGCTGCGGGTCGCCGGTCCCGTCCTGCTGGGCGCGGCGGGGCGCACCGCCGTCTCTGTTCATGCGACGGCCCTGCGGCGCCAGCGGCGCCCGGCCGAGGCGGTGGCGGCATGATCGCGCCGCAGATCCGCACCGTGCCCTTCAAGGCGCCCTGGGCGGAGCATGCGTTGGCGCAGGCCATGGCCGCGCGCGCCGGGCAGCAGAGCACGCGCGGGACGCTGGACCTGCTGATGACCGCGCATCGCGACCATCCCGACGACCGCGCCGTGACAGAGATGTCGCACGGCTATGCCCTGGGCGTCCGTGCCGCGCCGCATGTCGCGGGTGTCGATCTGTTCGACTCCCTTCGGTGCTGGATGGGCGCGGTACCGGAAGAGATCGCCGCGCTGGTGCCGTGGATGCACGGGAGGCCCCGATGACCCCGATCCATTGCCTCCGCCCTGTCGACGTCGCGCAGCTCGACGAATACCCGATCGCGCCCGGCGAGCGGATGCAACAGCACAGCTGGTTCGCTTTCGACCCGCGCCGCTGGAACAACTCCAGTTTCGTCCTGAAGTCGACCGACGAGGTTCAGGGCATCCACATGCGCCTGCTCTGCATCGCCTACGATCAGTCGCCGAAGGGCACGCTGCCCTGCGACCTGGTCGATCTGGCGAAGCTGGTCCGGGTGCCCCGCGAGCGGTTCGAGTCGCTCTGCGCGATGCCGTGGGGTCCGCTTCACAACTGGCGCCAGTGCCGATCGGGCGACGAGGTCCGCCTCTATCATCCCGTCGTCCTCGAGGGCCTTCTGGAAGCGGTCGCACGGCGGCAGGACAACCGCGCGCGCAACGAGGCGGCGAACGCCAAGACCCGGCGCCTGCGGCTGCGCGGCGCCCTGGCCGGGTATGATGCCAAGCTGGCCGAGAACGACGCCGCGCTGCTGTTCATCGACGAATGGCTGATCGCGGAGGGCTGCGGCTATCGCACGAGCTCCTGGATCGAGCGGGGGATGGCGGCGTGGTCAAACCACGTCCTGACGCTGGATCGGCGCCGCCCGCCCCGCTGAATTCACGCAAACTGTTCCCGGAACACTTCGGAACGATCTGGGGACAGTTGGGAACACTTCGGGACTGTCCCGCACGACAGGGACAAGGACAGAGAAAGAACAGGAACACTGACAGTCGCGCGACATTCGGCGGGCGCGCCTGTGGATAACCCGGGCAAGGCAGAGAAGGGGAAGGCGATGGACGGCAAGGCGCAGGCGGAGGGCGAGGCACGGGTCAGGCGGGTGCTGGTCGAGGGATTGCTGCGGCGCGGGCTGGCCAAGCCGGGCAGCCTGACGCGCGACGCCTTCGAGGCGATGCTGGGCGACCTGTGCGCCAAGCTGGCCTACATGACCGACGCGAACCTCGCCGCGCTGGAAGAGGTCGCGGCGCGGAACGCGAGCGGGAAGGACCGGGACCGGTTCCCCATCGCGCAGCGCATCCTCGACATGGCCGCCGACATCCAGCCGCCCTCCGACACCGGCTCGCCGCTGATGCGCGCGGTCTTCGCCCACGAGATCGGGCGGCGGGCCATCGCCGAGGGCTGGGCGCCGGAGCTGCGCGAGATGGCGCGGAAGATGCGGGCGTGGCCCGGCCCCTTCGCCCAGACGCAGGCGCGGCAGGCGGCCGACGCGGCGATCCGGCGGATGGCCGAGCTGGAAGCGGAGGACGCGCGGGGCGAGGAGCTGGCGCCCTCGGACGCGGCCTGGATGCGGGACCGGCGGGCGCAGATCGCCCGCTGTGCCGAGATCGGAGCGATGGGGGCATGAACGCGATGGCGCAGGACATACGGGCCGCCCGGGTCCAGCTGAGGGACGGCGGCGAGGTCTTCAATCGGGGGCCGATCTTCGTGCCCGGCCGGCCCGGCTGGTTCGCCCTGCGGTGCCTGCCGCAGCGCGAGGACGCGGTCGAGCGGTGGCTGGACGCCCGCGGGGTCTACGCCTTCCATCCGGTCAAGTCGCGCGTCGCGCGCCGGATGGGGCGCGTCCGGCGGGTCGAGCAGCGCTATCTGCCGGGCCTCGTCTTCGCGCGCTTCCCCGGCGCCCCGGTGGGGCACCGCGTGCTGGCCTTCCCGCTGCTGTCGGATGCGTTGCGCGTGGCGGATGGGCGATGGGGCGAACTGCGCGGCTGCGACCTGCGGCGGCTGCACGGGATGCGGTCGCGCGACGCTGCGCAGGACGCACGGGCCGAGGCGCTGGCGCGGGCCGCCCATGCCAGGCGGCTGCAGGTCGGCATGCGGGCCATGTTCGCCCTGGGCCCTGTCGCCGACATGCCCTGCGAGGTGGTCGAGGTCGACGGCCTCGGCGGCGCGCGGGTCCGGTTCACGCTCTTCGGGCGGGAGATCGAGAAGGCGCTGGACGCCTCGGACGTGATGGGACCGGACGATGATGCTTGACAGATCGACAGGCGCCCGCGTAGCGTCCGCCCCCAAGAGCCTCATGGCCGGGATCCTCGCGCGTATCGCGCCACTGGTCCGGCCGGGTGGGCGGTCGGCGCATTACGCGCGAGACGCCCGCACTGTGTCCGAAGCCAATCTTCGCCTCTCATCCTCGGTGCCTGTCTGATGGCGCGCCTGCGTTCGACCCCGTTGCGGATCAAGCCGGCGGCGGCGCGGCTTGTGCCTCCGTCGGGCGAAGCGGCGCGGCTGGCCCTGCGGGAGCGGTCGCGGCCGAACTGGTACTCGCTGGCGCGCTGGCGGGAGTTGCGGCTGGTCGCGCTGCAGCGCGACGGGTGGCAGTGCCAGCAGACGGGCGCCCTGCTGGTCGGGACCTATCCGGCGTGGAACAGCGCCGCCGTCGACCACATCGAGCCGCACCATTGGGATCCGGACCTGTTCTGGGATCTGGGCAACCTGCAGTCGGTGACGAAGCAGTGGCACGACAGCGAGAAGCAGAGGCGGGAGCGGGCAGGCCGCGGCTGACGGGGGGGTGGAAATGTTCAGACCCCTTGAAGCCTGAGACCCGCGGTGACCCTAGCTGGAGATTTTTTTCTTGGGGGATGCGATTTTGACCGTGGACCTGTTCGGGGACGTCACGACGCTGCCCTCGGGCCGGCGTGGGCGGCCGTCGCATCGCTGGTCGCAATCGGCCTCGGACCGCGTCGTCCTGGGCCTGGCGATGGGCTACAAGCCCGCAGAGATCGCGGCCGGGCTGGGGATCAGCCTGCCGACCCTGCGCAAGTATTATTTTTCCGAGCTGAAGCGCGCCGACATGCAGCGGATGCGGTTTGAGCTGTGGCGGATGGAAGTCCTCGCCCGCGAGGGCAACAAGGGCAACGTCGGAGCGCTGAAGGAGCTCGAGAAGATCAAGGCGAGCCGCGACCGCCATTTGGCGGAACAGCGGCTCAAGGACGAAGAAGCGGACACGCCAGAGATCCTCGGCAAGAAGGAGCAGGCTCGGCTGGACGCGCAGAAGGCCCTCGACGATCCCGACCTGAAGCCGGGCTGGACCCACTGAGGTGACCGCCCCAGTGCGCGACTGGTCGACGGCCTGCCCGGATTGGGAGGACCGGATTCGGGAAGGCCGGTCGCTGATCCCGGACCTGCCGCTGTTCGATGCGGTCGCCGATCGGGCGCTGCGGATCTTCAAGCGGCTGCGGGTGCCGGATCTGATCGGCACGCCGACCTACGGCGAAGTCTGCGAGCCGTGGGTGTTCGACTTCGTCCGCGCCATCTTCGGCGCCTACGATCCGGCCACCAGGAAGCGGATGATCCGCGAGTTCTTCCTGATGGTCCCGAAGAAGAACGGGAAGTCGGCCATCGCCGCCGGGATCATGATCGTCGCGACGATCCTGAACGAACGGCCCGAGGCCGAGCTGATCCTGATCGCCGAGACGCATACGATCGCGGGGATCACCTTCCGCCAGTGCCAGGGCATCATCGCGCTGGACGACGGTCTGAGCGCGATCCTGAAGGTGCAGGCGCATATCAAGACGATCACGCACCTGACGACGGGCGCGATCCTGCGCATCCTGTCGGCCGACGGCGACGTCGTGACCGGGTCGAAGGCGGCGTACATCCTGGTCGACGAGGCGCATGTCCTCGGCCACAAGCCGAAGGCGGGCGACCTGTATGTCGAGCTGATGGGCGGGCTCGCCTCGATGCAGGAAGGCTTCTTCCTGGAGATCACGACGCAGTCGAAGGTCGAGCCGCACGGCGAGTTCAAGCGCCGCATCCAGCGCTGCCGGGCGGTCCGCGACGGCACGCTGGCGCTGCCGATCCTGCCGGTGATCTACGAGTTCCCGCGCGAGATGCAGAAGTCGGAGGCCTGGCGCGATCCGGAGACCTGGAGACTGGTCAACCCGAACCTCGAGCGGTCGGTCTCGATCGACTACCTGCGCGACGAGATGACGAAGGCCCAGATCGACGGGCCCGACAAGCTGGCGCTCTTCGCGTCGCAGCACCTGAACGTCGAGATCGGCCTCGGCCTGCACTCGGAGCGGTGGGTCGGCGCGGACTACTGGGCCGCCTGCGGGATCGACGGCATCGGCGGCCTGACCAAGATGCTGGAGCGCTGCGACAGCGCGGTGATCGGCGGGGACCTCGGCGGGGCCGATGACCTTGCCTCGCTGTGCGTCATGGGTCGGGATCGCGAGACGCGGGAGCGGCTGGTCTGGGTCCGGGCGTGGGTGCATCCCGACGTGCTGAAGAAGCGGCAGGAGATCGCGCCGAAGCTGCTGGACCTCGCCAAGACGGGCGACCTGATCATCGAGGCCGACATGGACCGGCATGTCGAGGACATGGTCGAGATCTGCATGACAGTCGAGGCAGCCGGACTGCTGCCGGAAGAGAACGCCATTGGCCTCGACGCCTGGGGCGTCGCCGCGCTGCTGGACGCGCTGGAGGAGGCGGGCCTGCCGATGACGAAGGTCGGGGCGGTCGGGCAGGGCTTCAAGCTGAACGGGGCGATCAAGGGGATGGAGCGGCGGCTGCTGAACCGGACCATGCGCCATCTGAACCAGCCGATCATGGCCTGGTGCATCGGGAACGCGAAGGCGGAATCGAAGGGGAACAACGTGCTGATCACCAAGGCCCGCGCCGGTGTCGCCAAGATCGACCCGCTGATCGCGACGTTCAACGCCACGATCCTGATGGACATGAACCCGGAAGTCGCCCAGCCGCGAGTCCGGTTCGCATGAGCCTGCTGCAGAAGATACTGGCCCCGTTCCGCGCGCGGAACCAGGTGGACAGTTCCGACGTGCGTCGCGGCGATCTGGTCTGGAACGCCTTCACCGGCGGGCTGGACGGGTCGCCGTCGGAGCGGTCGGCCATGCGCGTGACGGCGGTCTGGGCCTGCGTGTCGCTGATCAGCGGGGCGGTCGCGTCCCTGCCCATGCACATCTATCAGCGATCGCGCGAGGGAGACCTGAGCCGCGATCGGAATGCCGATCTGTGGTGGATCCTGAACGAGCAGTTCTCGCCCCGCTGGTCCGCTTCGGCCGGCTGGCAGTTCCTGGTGGCGTCGAAGCTGCTGCATGGCGACGGCTTCGCCGAGATCCTGCGCGGGCGGGGCGGGCAGGTCGCCGGCCTTCTGCCGCTGCATCCGGATCGGGTGCGGGTCATCACCACGGGCGACGGCGCGCGGCTGATCTACGAGATTCAGCCGGATTCCACGATCACGCGGCCAAGCCCGGCGGCGGCGAAGATCCGCGTCCTGGACCAGGACGACATGCTGCACGTGCCCGGGTTCGGGTTCAACGGATTGCGCGGCATGTCGGCGCTGCGGTTCAGCCTGTCCAATTCGGGGCGGCTGGCGATCAACGCGCAGGACTTCTCGTCCAAGTTCCTCGAGAACATGGCGCGCCCCGACTTCGCGCTGAAGTCGGAGAAGAACCTGACCGACGACCAGTTCAAGCGCCTGCAGGACATGCTGGACAAGCATCGCGGGCCCGAACGGGCGGGCAAGCCGATGATCCTGGAGGGCGGCCTCGGGATCCAGACGCTGACGATGCCGCTGGAAGAGATGCAGCTGCTGGAGACGCGCAAGTTCCAGGTGGAGGAGATCGCGCGCGCCTTTGGCGTGCAGCCCTTCATGATCGGCCACACCGAGAAGACGTCGTCCTGGGGGACGGGTGTCGAGGCGATGGGCGCCGGCTTCGTGCGCTACACGCTGCGGGATCACCTGAACGCCTTCCAGAACGAGATGAACCGGAAGTTCTTCCGCACCGCGCGGCTGGTGGCGGAGTTCGACACGACCGAGCTGGAGCGGGCCGACACGAAGTCGATGTTCGACGCCGTCCGCATCGCGCTCGGCCGCGCGGGCGAGCCCGCCTTCATGACGCTGGAAGAGGCGCGCGAGCTGCTGCGTCTGCCGCGCGAGATGCAGGGGACGATCCCCGAGACGGCCGCGATCGAAACCGAGGAGACGGATTGATGGACAGGCATCTGAAGATGCGCCTTGCGAACAAGGGCAAGGGCGAGTTCCGGGCGCAGGGCGACACGCTCTTTCTGTACGACGTCATCGCGAGTGACGACGAAGAGGCGGACTGGTTCGGCGGCGTCTCGCCGCGCCAGTTCATCGCCGCGCTCGCGGACACGTCGGGGCCGGTGACCCTGCGGATCAATTCACCCGGCGGGTCGGTCTTCGGGGCGCAGGCGATGGTCGCCGCGATGCGTGCGCATCCCGAGCCGATCACGGCGCAGGTCGACAGCCTGGCCGCCTCGGCCGCCAGCGTCATCGCCGCCGAATGCGCCGAATGCGTGGTCGCACCAGGCGCGATGATCATGATCCACAAGGCCTGGGGCCTGACTATCGGCAACGCTGACGACCACGAACAGGCGGCGGCCCTGCTGACCAAGATCGACGGGCAGATCGCGGCTACCTATGCCCGCAGGGCCGGATCCGGTGACGTCGCGCAGTTCATGGCGATGATGTCGGCCGAGACCTGGTTCGATGCCGACGAGGCTGTGGCCACCGCGCTGGCGGATCGCATCGTCGAGGAGAACACGCAGCGGCCCTCGGCCCGGTGGGACCTGTCGGCCTTCGCCGCCGCGCCCTGGACGCCCGCCCCCGCCCCGAAGGAAGATGCGGCCCCGGCCGCCCCTGCGTCCCTGCAGGACAGCATGCGCCAGACCCGGATGCGCCGCGCGGCGGCCCGGATCGCGGCCACCCGCATCTGAGCGCGCCGCGCCGGATCACGCCGCAAGCGCGGCACAACCCCCTGAAAGGAGAATGCCATGAGCATTCAAGCTCTGCGTGAGCAGCGCGGCAAGATTGCCAAGTCGCTGCAGGACCTTGTCGGCAAGGACGACTGGAACGAAGCGGACGACCAGCCGAAATATGACGCCTCCATGGCCGAGATCGACAGGATCGACGCGAAGATCGAGCGCATCCAGGCCGCGAACGACAAGCTCGCCGAAGAGACGCGGACCGACGCGCTGGCCGAAATTTCCGCCAAGAAGGGTCGCGACGGCGGCGACCGCGGCCTGGAGATCTATGCCAAGTGGCTGAAGGGCGGCGACAGGGCGCTCAACGAGGACGACTGGAACCACGTCCGCAACGCCATGTCGACCACGACCGGCAGCGAGGGCGGCTTCACCGTGGACAGCGAAGTGGCCAACTCGGTGCTGGACGCGCTGAAGGCCTATGGCGGGATGCGGTCCGTCGCCACCGTGATCCAGACCTCGGGCGTGGGTGGCATGTCCTTCCCGACCTCGGACGGCACGGCGGAGGAAGGCGAGATCGTCGCCGAGAACCAGGAGGCGACGGACCAGGACATCAGCTTCGGGGCCATCTCGCTGCCGGTCTACAAGTTCTCGTCGAAGGTCGTCGCGGTCCCGATGGAGCTGCTGCAGGACTCGAACGTCGACATCGAGGCGTTCGTCAACGGCCGCCTGGTCACGCGCCTGGGCCGGATCACGAACAGGCTGTTCACGACCGGCACCGGCATCTCGCAGCCGCACGGTGTCAACATCGCGGCGCAGATCGGCACCACCGCGGCCAACGGGTCGTCGCAGGTGACTGCGGTCACGTATGACAGCCTCGTGAACCTGCAGCACTCCGTCGATCCGGCCTACCGGGAGCGGGGCACGCCGCGCTTCATGTTCAACGACGCGACCCTGCGCGAGGTGCGCAAGGTGAAGGACAGCAGCGGGCGGCCGATCTTCGTCCCCGGCTACGACATGGGCAATCCGCAGGGGGCGCCCGACCGTCTGCTGGGCGCGCCGATCACGATCAATCAGGACATGCCCAGCATGGCCGCGAACGCCCGGTCGATCCTCTACGGAGACTTCTCGCCCTACTACATCCGCGACGTGATGGCGGTCGAGATGTTCCGCTTCACCGACTCGGCCTACACCAAGAAGGGGCAGGTCGGCTTCCTCGCGTGGATGCGGTCGGGCGGGAACCTGATCGACGTCGGCGGCGCCGTGAAGGCGTTCGTCAACGCCGCGTCCTGATCCATCGGGGCGCGGTCTCCGCGCCCCGTCACGGCCGTCCTCGGGATCCACTCGGGGTCATTCATGAAAGGATAAGTCATGCGCTTCGATCAATCGGAGACGATGGCCGCATCGGTTCTTCTGCCCGCGGCGGCCTATAACGCGGACAACACGCCCGCCGAGATCGCGCTCGGCAAGGCTGGATCGGCGACGATCCTGATCGAGGTCGGCGTCGGCGGCATCACCTTCAGCGCGACCAACAAGGTCGAGTTCAAGCTGACCCATGCCGACACGGCGGGCGGCACCTATGCCGCTGTCGAACAGGCCGACGTGGTCGGCGTCACGGTCGGCGCGGGGGGCATCGTCCGGTCGCTGGTCGAGGCCCATGCGACGCCCTCGGTCACGAAGATCGGCTATGTCGGGCGCAAGGGCTTCATCAAGCTGCTGGCGGATTTCTCGGGCACGCATGGCACGGCGACGCCGCTGGCCGCCACGGTCGTGACCGGCAACCTGGACCGCGTCGACCCGGCCTGACCCCTGACCGGGGCCGGCCTGTCCGCCTCGGACCCCAACTGAGGACTGATCATGCAGAACGAGAAAGACGACGTGCCGAAGGCCGAGGCCCCGGCGAAGCCCGAAGAAGCGCCGAAGGCTGAGGCCACGGCGAAGCCGGAAGAGGCGCCGAAGGCCGAAGCCACGGCAAAGCCGGAAGAGGCGCCGAAGGCCGAGGCCACGGCGGAGCCGGAAGAGGCGCCGAAGGCGAAGCGCAGCCCGAAGTCGGTCCGGGTCAAGCTGTCGTGCATCTACTCCGGTAACGGTTTCTCGGCCAATGCGGGCGACGAGATCGATGTCGAGAAGGCGGAAGCCGAGCGGCTGATCGGTCTGGGCGTCGCGACGGCTGTCTGATGGTCTGGGCCCCGCGCGACAGGATCGTCGAAGTCGCCGACTCCACCGGCCCGGTCGTGAGCCTTGATGATCTGAAGCAGATCCGGCGGATCGACCACGACGACGAGGACATGATCCTGCAGGGCATGGAGCGCGCAGCGACGGCGGCGGTGGAGCGGGTGACGCAGCGCCTGCTGCTGCCGCGCCAGGTCGTCCTGCGCCTGACATGCCTGCCGTCGCGGCGGACGCCCATCGGCCTCTATGGCGGGAAGGTCCAGACGCTGACCAGCGTCGTCGCGGATGGCGCGGCGATCGAGGGCGCGCAGGTCTTCGGCGACTCGCCAGCCTTGCTGGTCCCCGCAGCGGACTGGCCCACCGTGACCGGAGAGGGCTTTCCGGTGACGATCACCTACACGGCCGGGGTCTCGACCGTTCCGCCGGACCTGGTCCAGGCGATCAAGATCATGGTCGGCGCGATGGACTTCAACCGTGAGGCGGTCGTGATGAACGCGACGGTTGCGGAGGTGCCGCTCGGCTTCGACTACCTGGTCTCGCCGCACCGGATCAGGCCGATATGATCTGGGCCGGTTCGCTCGACCGCCGCATCACGCTTCAGCGGGCGACAGAGACGACGAACGACTTCGGCGAGAAGGTCCCTGCCTGGGGCCTGCTGGCGACGGTCTGGGCGGGGTTCAAGCCGGTCAGCGACGGCGAGAAGTGGCGCGCGGGCATGGTCGAGGCGCGCGAGTTCGCGCGGTTCACCATCCGCTACTCCTCGACCGTCGCGGACCTGTCGGCGAAGGACCGGCTGCTGTTCGACGGCGACCCGTGGTCGATCACCGGCGTGAAGGAGCTCGGCCGGCGGCAGTGGCTGGAAATCACGGCGGAGCGGGTGGCGGCGTGAGCGTCAAGTTCAAGGTCGAGGGCTTCCGCGAGATGGAGAAGGCGCTGGCCCGGCTTCCGCGCGGGACGGCGAAGGGGGTGACCCGGCGCGTCGTCAAGAAGGTGCTGGAGCCGGTGCGCGACACCGCCGACAGCTATTCCGGGGCGTTCAATGTCGCGATCACGTCGCGGCTGTCGCCGCGCCAGTCGGGACTGGCGCGCGGGGATCGGGGGCCCTCCCTGGTCAGCATGTATGTCGGGCCGGTCACGCAGGACGGCAGCCACGCGCCGCACGCGCATCTGATCGAGTTCGGGACCGCGCCGCGGTTCCACAAGTCGGGAAAGTATGTCGGCGCTGTCTCGCCCGACCCGTTCATGCGGCCGGCCTGGGACATGCACAAAGGGCAGATGCTGGAAGAATTGGGGCGGCTGATGTGGGTCGAGATCGAGAAGACCGTCGCCCGCGCGGCGGCCAAGGCAGCACGGGAGGCCGCACGATGAAGGCCGATTTCCGCGACGTATCGCTGATGGTGGCGACGCATTCCTTCGGGTCGGTCACGCCGCCTTATGCGCAGTCGCTGGCGGTGCTGACCGGGCACCTGGCCATGTGGCGGGTCTCGCATTCGGTGCTGCTGCTGCAGGACCCCTTCGTCGATCGCGGGCGGGACCGGATCGCGGCGGCGTTCCTGGGAAGCGGTTTCTCGCACCTTCTGATGCTGGACGCGGATATCCAGTTCGAGCCGACCGACGTCGCCCGGCTGGTCGCGGCCAATCGCCCGCTGGTCGCCGGGGCCTACCGCTACAAGAACGACACCGGGCATTTCGCCGTGTCCTTTCCGGAGGGCGCGCAGGACGGGTGCCAGTTCGATGACGAGGCGCAGGCGCTGGAGGTCGACGGCGTCGGCGCGGGGTTCATGCTGATCCGGCGCGAGGTGTTCGAGCGCATCGAGGCGGCGACGCCCGATCTGGCCTATGTCACCCGGAACGACGGCGTCGAGACGCGGTTCCACGGGTTCTTCGACCAGGACCGCGACGGGGATCAGCGCGTCGGAGAGGATATCGCGTTCTGCCGCCGCTGGCAGGCGGTCGGCGGCAAGGTGCATGTCTGCCCCGACATCCGGCTGACCCATTGGGGGCCGCAGGGATTCTCCGGCGCGCTGATGGATCAGATCCGGTTTGCCGAAAGCGTGGCCGCCGAATGAGCCGGGTCCTGCGCGATGGCTTTCTCTGGCCCAAGGCGGATCGCGTCTGCGGGCCGCTGACGATGGCCACGCTGCCCGACTTGGGCAAGGCGGTGGCACTGACCCCGGAGCGGGGGCTTGCGCTGCAGGCGGGCGGCTGCGTCGGCGTCTGGGCCGCGCATCTGGCGCTGTCGTTCGAGCGCGTGGTCACGGTCGAACCCGACACCGAGAACCTGGGCTGCCTGATCCAGAACGTGCCCGGGAACGTGGAGCCGCATTGGGGCGCGCTTGGCGCCGTGCCGGGGCGCACGGGGATGGCGCATGTCGACTACAACACCGGCGCCCATTTCGTGCGCGGGGCAGGGCGCGTCCCGGTCATCACGGTCGACGGCCTGGCCCTTCCGCGCCTCGATCTGCTGGTGCTGGATATCGAGGGCTGCGAGCTGCAGGCGCTGCAGGGCGCCGCCTCGACGCTGACCCGGCACCGGCCCGTGATCATGATCGAGGCGCGCGGCCACGAGACCCGATACGGCCAAGCGCCCGGCGCCGCGCTGGACTGGCTGCAGCGTGCCTTCGGCTACCGCGTTCACGCGGAAGTCGGGTCTGACGTCATCCTGACGGCCTGACGTCGCAATCTGAGGAGCTGCAGATGCGTGACCGCCGCTGGATCGAGTTTGAGGACCTGAGCGCGCAGGCGCGCGTTCAGATCGACGCCAACGCCATCAAGGACGAACCGGAGGAAGATCGTGCGCGCCACACCCCGCCGCTGGATCGGAGCGGGGATCTGTGGATGCCGGGATCGCCGTCGCGCGTGAAGGCTGCAGGAGGGGTCTCGGTATCGGTTTCCCCGGACAAGCCGAAGCTGTCGGACGGTGGGCTAACTTTCGCCGGCATGAAGTGGGCGCCGATCAGGGGCGTCGGCCTGGCCGCGCGAGACGCCGCAGACTGAACAGGAGAAGCCGATGACCACGCCAGACGAGAAGGCAAAGATATTCGGAGACCTCTACGCGCGCTACGCCGCCAATAACGAGCGTTGGATGGAGATCCACCCCGGCGACACCGAAGGCCCGTGGCAAGAGGCAATGGACGGCCTGATCGGCTACGCCCTGACCGAGCACGGCGTTTCGCGAGCGGCCATAATGGCCGCCGCCACGAAGGTTCGGCTTTAGCCCGCTACCACCGCCACGACGAACCGCAGCGCGCCCTCTGGGGTGTCATCCTGCATGGAAGGAACCGCCATGACCGAGACCGAACCCCGCCTCGAGGATGCGATCACCCGGCTCCGCGACGCGCTGGCCGCCCTCAAGGCCGTCTTCACCGACTTCGTGCGAAGCGTCGGGAGGGCCGCAGTGCAGGACGCCAAGGAACGCATCGCCCGGATGCAGCGCATCGACAGGATCATCGCCATGATCCCGCAGTATGGCCGCATCAACCCGATGTGCCGCGACCCGTGGCAGCGGGAGCGGTGGGCATGACCGAGACCGGACCCCGCATCGTCAGCATGCCCGAGAAGGCCGACGAGATGATGGCCGCCGTCGAGGCTCTGCGCCGCGGACTGCCCGCTCTGGTCGCCTCGGCGCCGCTGATCGCCAAGGTCCGCCGCGCGCACTTCGACGCGCTGATCCATGAGGGTTTCACCGAGGCCCAGGCGTTGCAACTCTGCCTGACCTCGGAGCTGTGACCGCGAAAGCGGCCTGACCGATGGAAGAGCAGCTTTACAGCGTCCTGAGCGGGCTGGGCTACACGACGAGCTGGGGCGGGCTGGGGCAGGGCACGGCTTTGCCGCGCATCGCGCTCTATCGCGTGTCGGGGCTGGACGCGGTCACACTGCAGGGGCGGTCCGGCTTCGTCGAGGGCCGGGTGCAGGCCGACATCTACGGCAAGACCTATCAGCAGGCGGTCACCGCCTCGCGCGCGGTCACGGCGGCGGTCTCTGGCTATCGCGGCGGGCCGATCTGGCACGCGCAAGTCGTCAACATCCGCGACCGTCCCGAAGAGGGCGGTGGCGACGTCATTCAGCGGGTCTCGCTGGATATCGCGGTTCTCTACCGCGAGTAACCATCCGCCTCGGGCGGCGATCACCAATCAAGGAGGACGCTATGTCCATCGCAATTCCCGTCCACGGCGGGACCATGAAGTGGAACACCACCACGACGACCTACATGTCGATCACCGAGGCGAAGCGCCTGATCTTCCCGAAGTTCAACCGGGAATTCACGGACGTGACGAGCCTCGACAGCGTCGACGGCATCCGGGAGTTCGTGC
The DNA here is from genome assembly GCF_003340555.1 of Jannaschia formosa. Taxonomy (GTDB): domain Bacteria; phylum Pseudomonadota; class Alphaproteobacteria; order Rhodobacterales; family Rhodobacteraceae; genus Jannaschia; species Jannaschia formosa. The sequence goes on from NZ_QPLJ01000031.1 coordinate 24,884, forward strand.
CGAACCTGGCCGACCCCGGCGAGCTGGTGATCGCGTGCAACTACTCGAACGCGATCTTCAACACCGCGCACGGGTATTTCACGGGCAAGACGCTGGTCTACTTCCAGACCACGATCAACCTGCAGGACACCGAGACCGTCGCGGCCAACTGGGCCTTCCAGGGCTACGTGTCGCCGGAGGTCGCGGACGGCGAGATCGACGGCACGCTCGAGCTGATGCTGAACATCCGGTGCACCGGCGCCGCAACCTTCACGAACGGTTCGTGATGGCGGGCGTGACCTTCACCGCGAACGGGGCGCAGCACGAGCTGCGCCTCGGCACGCGCGCGTGCCGCGCCATCGAGCGCGACCTGGGCATGTCGATGCCGCGCTTCATCGGCAAGATGTCGGGCAAGAAGGACAAGGCGGGCGAAGTCCTCGAGGACGGCGACCTGTCCTTCGCGGATCTGCACCTGGTCTTCCTGCACGGCCTGAACGGCGGCAAGGGCGCGGCCAGCCCGGACGAGGCCGACGACGTGATCGATGGCGTCGGCGGGATGGTCGCGGCGGCTGCGATCCTGGGCGACGCCATCGCCGAAGCGTTCCCGGCGCCGCCGGAGGACGAAAAGACCGAGGGCGGCACTGCGGCGGGAAACGGCAGGAAGCCGAAGGCGACGTAGCGCTCGACTGGGACATGCTGGCCGCGCATTGGGTTCGGTGCGGCCAGCCGATCGCCGATTTCGCGCTGGCCACCATGCGGGAGATCCGCGCGGCGGCGACGGGCACGAGCGACCGCATCGATGACGAGATGCAGCGGGCGCGGGTGCTCAACCAGGAATTGGCGACGCTGATATCCTGGGCGCATCACAAGCCCGACAAGATGCCGGACTTCACGAAGGCGCAGAAGGCGAAGCAGCCCGAAATGGACGAAGCGGCGGCGGCCCGGCTTCTGTTCGCGCATGCGAGCGCGTTCACGGCACGGCACAACGCCTACCAGGCGCGGCGCGGGGGCGTTCAGTGAGCGTGGGGCAGAAAGGGGACGAACGCGGAGCGGACTACAAGCCGCTCTGCTACTCGATGAAGGTCACGCTATCGACCAAGACCTGGAAGTAATCGTCTTTGACCCGAAGCGCGCCCGTTATGCGCACCGGGCAGACCGGCCCATTGTAATCGTTCAGATAGCAGGCTTCCACCCGCTCCAAGGTCGGTCTGTCGACTGCCATCTCGACCCGGAATTGACGCCTATCCTCAAGCCGAAAGGCGAGTAGATCGCTGACGAGGACACCAATCGTTCCATCGGCCACGATTTCCGTCCCATCCAATGCGGCAAGCGCATCTTCGACCGTCACGGCGTCCTGCGCCGCGACGGGGTTCGCCATCAGCCCGATCAGGGCGACGCATCTGAACATCTCAATCTCCCTCTGAAGCCGCCCGACGCTAGTCCGGCGGCCCTCTGCCGTCAAAGGAACATCCAATGAGCGCAGTCATCGGCGCCCTTCGGGGCGTTCTCTCGCTGGATTCGGCGGCCTTCGAGCGGGGCGCGAGGCGCGCGCAGGCGTCGATGAGCGGCCTGCAGCGCAACCTCGACCGGGCGGGGCGGCAGATGCAGGCGACCGGCGCGCGGCTGTCGGCGGCCGTCACGGCGCCGCTGGCGGCCGCGTCCGCCGCTCTGGTCACGTCCGCAACCCGTGCGGCTGTCGAGACCGAGCGCCTGGCCGCGCTGTCCAATGCCTCGACGCGCAGCTTCCAGCGGTTCGCCGCGGGCGCGAAGACCGCCGGTCTGGAATCGGACAAGGTCGCGGATATCCTGAAGGACGTGAACGACCGCGTCGGCGATTTCATCGCGACCGGCGGCGGCCCGATGGCCGACTTCTTCGAGAACATCGCGCCGAAGGTTGGCGTCACCGCTGAACAGTTCGCCAAGCTGTCCGGACCCGATGCGCTGCAGCTCTACGTCTCGTCGCTTGAGAAGGCGGGCGTCACCCAGCAGGAGATGACGTTCTATCTGGAAGCGATGGCGTCCGACGCGACGGCGCTGCTGCCCCTGCTGAGAAACAACGGCGAAGAGATGGGCCGCGTCGGCGATCAGGCCGAACGCCTTGGCGCCGTGATGAGCGAAGATACCATTGTGGCGCTGAACGGGGTGCAGGACTCGGTGCGCCGGGTGACGGCGAGCGGCACGGCGCTGCGCAACCAGCTTGCCGCCGCGCTGGCGCCGACGCTGCTGGAAATCTCTGAGCGCGTCGCGGACGTGACCGAGTGGTTCACCCAACTGTCGCCGGAGGCGAAGCGGTTCGCGGGCATCGCGGCGGCGGTGACGGCGGCGCTCGGCCCCGCCCTCGTGACGCTCGGCCTGATGGCGAGCGGCCTCGCCGCGCTCTCGGCGCCGTTCGTGTTGGTCGCCGTAGCGGGGGCCACGGCGGCAGTCCTGATCGCCCGCCACTGGAACAGTCTGTCGCAAACGATGCCGGACGGGACGAGCCGGATCCAGGCTGCAATGGCAGGGCTCCGTGCCTTCGCCTCCGACTTCTCGAGCTCCTTCGTCACGGCGGTCGCGCCGATGCGGGGCCTTCTCGACCAGGCGTGGGAGGGCATCGCGGGGACGTTCGAGAACATCGGATCGGCCATGGCCGCCATCGCGGCTGTCTTTACCGGCGAGGACGCCGAGGCGATCGACTTCGGCTTCAAGAGCTTCGGCGACTTCCTCGGAACGATGGCGGGGCACATCAGCACCGGCATCGCTGCAGGGCTGAACAGCATCGCGCAGTCGCTGGAATGGATCACCGCCTCAATCGGCGCAATCTTGCGCGGTGACCTTCCCGCTGCGCGCGCAGCTTGGGACGAGTTCGTTCGTGACGTCCTGGGGCCGATCACGCTGCCCGACTGGATCGCGAACGGCATCGACTTCTCGGCGGTGCTGGCGAGCGTCGAACGGATGGCCGACGACGCGCGCGCGGCCGTCGCCGATTGGGTCCGCGATATGCTCTTCGAGGGCACGCGCATCCCGGCGAACATCGCCGCGGGCATCGCGGCCGGGGTTGGCGAGGTCGTCGGCGCCCTCGTCGGCATCAAGGATGCGATTACGTCCACTTGGGCCGGGTTCTCCGGCGACTGGCGCAGCTTGGGCCAGAACGTGGCGATCGGCCTCGACGCCGGCATCCGCGACGAAGGCGGCACCATCGCGTCGACGGTCAACAATCTCGGCCTCGATGCGATCCGCACGATCCGCGACGCGCTCGGCATCCGGTCCCCCTCGCGCGAGTTCATGGAGATCGGCGGCTACCTGACCGAAGGTCTCGCCGTCGGTATCGCGGACGGGACGAACGACGTGCTGCGCCAGATCGAGGACCTGGCCGGGCGTGCCAATGCGCTCGGTGGCAACCTGTTCGCACAGATCGGCCAGAACATCGGAAACGCCATCGCGGGCGGCCTGACAGGCGGCAATGTTCTGGCCGGCATCAAATCGGCCATCGTGCAGCCGTTGCAGGCGTCGCTGGGCAACGCGATCGGAGGCGCGCTCAGCGGGGCCTTTAGCGCGCAGACCTTCACGATGGGCCAGCTTGCGGGAACCGCTCAGGCCGCGCTTGGCGGCGGGGCGGCGCTGCTTCCCGCGACCGGCCTTTTCAGCGGGATTGGCTCCGGCCTCTCCTCCGTTCTGTCTGGCTTCGGCACGGGCGGCTTTGCCGGCGGCTTCGGCGCCATCGGGTCGGCGCTGTCGGGCGCGACCACTGGCCTTGCCGGGCTGGGCACGGCCATCGGCGCGGCGATCCCCGTGATCGGGGCCGTGGGCCTGCTCTTCTCCGCCTTCAAAAGCAAGACCAAGCTGCTCGACGCGGGGCTGCGCGTGACCATCGACGGCATGGACAGCCTCGTCGAGACTTTCAAATACGTCGAGAAGTCGCGCTTCTTCGGCCTGTCCAAGAGCCGGAAGACCAGCTTCGCCGCCGCCGGCGAAGACACGGCCGCGCCGATCCAGGCGGCGGTCGACAGGGTCCTCACCGGCATCGGCAGCGCGGCGGACGCGCTCGGGCTGATGAGCGGGCGGCTGGACGAGTTCGCCCACGAGCTCAAGATCAGCACGAAGGACCTCAGCGACGAGCAGATCCAGCGCGCGATCGAGGATGCGCTGCGCGGCATGGGCGACGCGGCGACTGGCCTCATCGTCGGCAGCTACACGGAGAAGAAGCTCGTTTCGGAGGGGCGCGCGGCCACGTGGGAATACAATCCCGACAGAAATGACTTCTACACGACTCCGGCGGTGGAGCCGGTCTATGAGACGATCACCCACCTGAATGAAACGTTTGAGCGGCTGGTCCGCGAGGGCGAGAGTTCGTCAGAGGCGCTGCAGCGGCTGGCGGCATCGCTGGGCGCGGTCAACGGCGTCGCGGACACGCTCGACCACGCGATGCTCGCCGCATCCCTGCGCGGCGGCGAGCTCGCCTCGATCATCGTGGATGCGGCGGGCGGGCTCGACGCCTTCGGCAACGCCAGCGCGGCCTACTTCGCGGCCTTCTATACCGATCAGGAGCGGCTTGACGTCGCGGTGCGCCAGCTTGGCGCGCGGTTTGCCGAGATCGGCGTCGCGATGCCGAAGACCCGCGATCAGTTCCGCGCAATCATCGAGTCGCTGGACACGACGACGGATCACGGTGCCAAGACCTACGGGCAGTTGATCGCCCTGGCCGGAGCCTTCGCCGAGGTCACGCCCGCGGTCGCGGAAATGTCGCGGCAACTGGCCGGGCTTCTGGGCGGCGTCGGTTCGGAGCTCGACACGCTGCTCGGGCAGACCACGGCGGCGATGCAGGCCAACCGCACCGCGGCGGTCGCCTGGTATCGCACGGCCGAGACGCTGCGCGACATGATCGCGGACATGCGCGGCACGGCCGGGGCGCTGGTCAGCGGCGCGCAGGCGCGGGCCTTCGCCGACGCCCGGTTCCAGACGCTGGTCGCCTCGGCGATGGCCGGCGACGCCGCGGCGGCCACCGATCTGCCAAAGGCGGCGCGGGCGCTGCTCGATGCGGGGCGGGCGACGGCGAAGACGGCCGTCGAGCAGGCGCGGCTCGAAGCGCGGGTGCTGAACGATCTGCAGGGCGCCGCCGGCGTCGCCGACCTCGAGGGCGCGCGGCACGACGTCCTCGCCGGGCTGCTTGGCCAGCAGGTCGACCTTCTGGGCCAGGTCAGGGAGGCGATCCTGTCGGGCGAGGGCCTGACCGCCGCACAGCTGACGGCGTTCGAGGCGTCCCTTGGGTCGCTTGCCGGGGCCATTGAGGCCGTCGAGAGCATCAACTACGCGGACATCGCCGCCCGACTGGATGTCGTGCTTGAGGCGACCGACAACATGCCGCCCTGGCTGTCGAAGGCACTCGGCAACGCGGCCGCCGGCATCACCGCCGACGTCGAGTTCCTGGTCCGGGCCGAGAACCTGACCCCGGATCTCCGCTGGATCGCGCTGAACGCGGCCTCGGAGCATCTCAAGACCGTCGAGTTCCTGGCCGACAACCGGATGGGCCGCGAGGTCACGCGGCTGGCGCTGGCGACGTCGTCGGACCTGTCTCGGACCGTCCGCGCGGTCATCGCCTCGGGCATCGACGTGGATGCGAAGCGGCTGGCCCTGACCGCGGGCTCGGAGCTCACGCGATCGGTTCGGGCTGTGCTTCAGCGCGACCGCTCCGACCGCGACGCGCTGAAGCTGGCCCTCGCCGGGATCGGGACCTACTCCGTCGCCGTCCGCGCGACGCTCAACCCCGACGGAATCGACAAGGAGGGCAAGCGGTTCCTGCGGCAGCTTGAGGCCACGGGCACCGTCACGCGCGGTATCCGCGGGTTCCTCGCGGCGCAGAATATCAGCCCCTTCGACAAGGAATGGCTCGGCCAGATCGCGCGCGGCGACGGGTCTGCGTCCCGCACGATCAAGGCGTTCCTGGACAGCAGCGGGATCGGCAAGGAGGCCAGGACGTTCCTGCGCGCGCTGACCGGCGCCGACACCACGGGCAAGATCACGCTGGATGGCGGCTTCCGCTTCGACCCGTCGACGGGGTTCCAGACCTGGTATGAGGCGACCGCCCGCGAGCAGTTCGCGGCGCCGTCGGATCGGCTGCGCGCGGGCCTCGACGCGCTGCGCGACGCGGTGCTGGCCGAGACTGCCGATCGCAAGGCCGCAGAGGCCCGTCAGGCGGCCATCGCCAAGGCGCAGGGCGCGCTCGGAGAGGCGGCGGCGAAATCCGACCGGATCACGACGAGGGCGCAGCGGGTCATCGCGGATATCGAGGCGCTGGAGAAGGCCACCGGCGTCACGCTCAAAAAGCATGGTCGAGACGCGGTGATGAACGTCGGCGCGGACGGTTCCATCGCCTATGAGGCGACCGAGGTCGAGTATGGCTCCGGAGCGGACATCACCAAGTTCAGCAACGTGTTCTGGGGGCGCGGCGGACTGGAAGACCAGCTCGTCGGAATGCTCAGACAGCCCGGCAACATCGCAGACCGCATGGAGGCGCTGCGCGCCAGGATCATCGACCTCGGCGGCGTCCCGGCCTTCGCGACGGGCGGCCTGCACATGGGCGGCCTGCGCCTCGTCGGCGAGCGCGGCCCGGAGCTGGAGGCGACGGGTCCGTCCCGGATCTACAGCGCCGCGCAGACGCGGGCGATGATGGGCGGCGGGGACGACGTCGCGCGCGAGATCAGGTCGCTGCGCGACGAGGTCAGCCGCATGCGCGAGGAGCAGCGCCAGCTTGGAATGCAGACCGCGGCGTCGACCAAACGGACGGCGGACAGCCTGCGAAAGTTCGATATCGACGGCCTCCCGGCGGAAAGGGTCTGATCCATGCGCGTGGTCGAACCGATCTCCGTTACCGACGCTGTCCTCGACGCCTCCACCGGCTCCAACATCCCCGAGGACGATCACGCCGAATGGTCGTCCGGGACCGCCTACGTCGTCGGCGACCGGGTCATTCTGGCGTCGACGCATCGGATCTATGAGGCGCTTGTCGACAACACCGGCGTGGACCCCGCCACGGACATCGGCACGACCTGGCTGAACATCGGCGCGACGAACCGATGGAAGGCGTTCGACAAGCTGATCTCCGATCCGGTGACGAAAGCGGGCGATATCGTCTACACGCTCGTCCCCGGCACCATCGCGGACGCCATCGCCTTCTTCGGGTTGAACGCTTCGTCGATCCGGGTCGTCTGCACTGATCCCACCGACGGCGTGATCTACGACGTGACCCGGCAGATCGTCGACAACAGCATCGTGTTCGACGGGTTCAGCTACGTCTTCGAGCCGGTGATCTACGAGACGCAGGAGATCTTCACCGGCTTGCCGATCTACACCGGCGTCGAGGTCGAGATCACGATATCGAGCGGCGGGACGACGGCGGTCGGGCAGATCGTGCTCGGACGGGACCAGGTTCTCGGGACCACGATGCCGGGCACCGGGATCGGGATCGAGGACTTCTCGCGCAAGGAGCGCGACATCTTCGGCAACGCGGTCCTCGTCGAGCGGCCCTTCGCCCAGACGACGGACTTCCAGTTCACCTTTCCAACCGACGGGGCGCGCCGCGTCGCGGGCATCCTTGCCCGCCTTCGGGCCAAGCCGGCGGTCTACTACGCAGGAGACGGCACCAGCATGTTCGGCACCACGATCTACGGTTTCTACCGTGATTTCAGCATCCCGCTGACGACGACCATCTCCTTCGGCACTCTCGAAATAGAAGGATTGACCTGATGCCTGCACCCAGAGTTTCCGCGCTTCCGGTCCCGCCCAGCAGGCAGTCCCCGTCGACCTTCTCGGACCGCATGGACACCTTCCTTGCCGCGTTCCCGACGCTCCGAACCGACGTCAACGCGCTTGCGGCCTACCTGGAGGATCTGACCGGGGGCGTCACGCTCAAGGCCTTCGGCGCGGTCGGGGACGGCACAACCGACGACAGCGCCGCCATCGCCGCTGCTCACGCGGAAGGCGCCCCGGTAGACTACCGCGCTTTGAGCTACAACGGCGACGAGTCCACCGGGTATTTCAGCGTTTATGGCGCGACGAAGTACAAGGCGGCTTCGGCATCCCGCCTGCAATACGGGCTTGCATCAGATCCGGTGGACGACCCCGAGCCTATCCAGGCGGTCGTGAAGTTCAGCGATGCCTCTCGCGCCGTCGACACAGCGGCATGGGACCAGACCGGATATTATGGCCTCATCAAGGTCTCGGGGGATGCCTACGCGACGGCCTTGACGGGCTATGCGCGCGCGCAAGCGGGGTCCGGCGATATCATCGGCGTTCACGGGCGCGCGCGCCTCGACACCGCCAATGCGGGGCGCGGATATGCCGGGTGGTTCTACGCGGAAGTGTTCGGGACAAAGACGGCCGCGCACGCGCTCGAACTCAATATGTGGCACGACACCGATCCTGGGCATTCCGCGACTGGCGGGAAAAGCCAAGGCATTCGGATCGCCCCCGCTGACAGCACAAGCGCGGCTAACCGGATGTCGTCTGCAATCTCCATCGGGCCGAGCACGACGGGCGGGACAGACAACGGCTCGTGGACCGGGATCTGGATTGAGCCGGGCTCGATCGTTCGCAGCGCAGGTGTGACCGATGATGGCGAGGCGATGCTTATCAATTCGCCAAAGGTCTCCACAGGCTCAATTGGCGGGATCAGGTTTCAACAACAGGCTGGGGATGCAGGCGTCTTCAAATATGCGTTGAGAACCGACGAGGCGACGTTCAGCAGCAACAACGTCCTGCTGATGGGGACGGGGCAGAAAATCCGCTGGGGCAACTCGTCAACCGGCGTGGCCCTCACCGGCGGCGCCACGTCGCTGGCTGTCGAGAACGGTGTCGTGAACATCGCGGACCCGGACGGCACTGCGGCCCTGCAGGTTGCCGGAACGAATGTCCTCGGGCCTCGAAAGACTGGCTGGACCGCCGCCACCGGCACCGCAACGCGGACCACCTTTGCCACATCGACCGTCACCACGGCGCAACTCGCCGAGCGTCTGAAGGCGCTGCTGGACGACCTCACCACTCACGGACTTATCGGAGCCTGACATGCACCTTACCGATCCTGATACCGGACACACGATGGATGTGCCCGAGGCGCAACCGACGCACGAGACGGTGCAGATGCCCATCGGCCTCCTGGCGGCGATCAAAGAGATTTTCCCCCAGCTACCGGCAGGCGCTTTCTCCGCGCCGGTCGGGGCTGTGGCGAAGCTGCTCCGCGACGTGGAAGCGTCGAAGCGGATCGACTGACCGTGACGGAGGACGAAAAGAGCAAGCTGGACGGACCCGCAAGCAGGTCCGGCGGGAACTTGTTGGCGAGCGACCAAGGATGAACATGCCCATGATCGAGAACAGCGAGCGCGGGATCACCCTCAACAAGACGCTGGCGTGGGGGATGCTGCTGTCGCTCGTTTCGGCTGTCTGGTTCGGGGGCACGACCGTCGCGGACCTGCAGGCATCGACGGAGAACCTGGACGCGGCGATCCGCGAGACCCGCGAGGTCGCGGCGGCGGACCGGCGCACGGCCCTGCAGATCGAGGCGCGGGTGCGGGCGCTGGAAACCAATGCCAGCCGGCAGGATGCGCGCTTCGACGCGCTGCGGCAATCGCTCGATGAGGTGAAGGCCGGCCAGCAGGAGACGAACGAGCTCCTGCGCCGCCTGATCCGCGCCCCGTCCGAGTAGTCCCCTTCCCCATCCCCACAGGAGGCCCGGCGCGCGAGCGACCGGGATCGACGCCATGCCTCATCATCCCGCGCATCGCCTGCTCCAACTCGGGGCCAGGTCCCTCGGCTTCGACCCCGGCCCGATCGACGGCTGGTGGGGGCCGAAGACCGACACCGCGCTGACCGCGCTGGCCACGAGCGGTCCGCTCAAGTCGAGCGGCTGGGCGGTGCTGACGCTCGAGCGCGGCCTGCACGATCTCGGCTGGCTCCCGTCGACGCCCGACGGTTCCTGGACCGCCGCCACGCGGATCGCTCTGCAGCGCGCCGCCGATGCCGATGGCGCGGCCGCCGCAGCCTATTCCGCGCGGCCCGACGAGATCCTGACGCCCTACAAGCCGGCGCTGCGCCCCGTGGATCACGGCAACGTGCTGCGCCAGGGCTCGGCCGGCACCGTCATCACCGGGTTCTGCCTGCATTGCGCCGCGGTGCCGGGCAGCTGGGCCGTGGGCAAGACCAACGAGGAGATCGTCGCCGCCGTCCGACGCATGCACACCGACCCGAAGTCGCAGGGCGGCCGGGGCTGGTCCGACATCGGCTACACGTCCGTCGGGTGCCCTGACGGCGAGGTCCTGGACGGTCGGCCCAGCAGCCGGATCCCCGCCGGGGCGATCGGCTACAACGCCGGCTGGTGGCACCACCTGATGATCGAGGTCCGCACGATCAACCGGACGCGCCGGCCCGAGGATTACTTCACCGCCGAGACCCTGGCGGCCGGCAAGGCGCAGATCGCGGCCGTCGCCGCGCGCACGCCGATCAAGCGGCTGATGGGTCACAACGAGGTCGCCGCGAAGCTCTGCCCCGGGTTCGACGTCGTCGACCGCGAGTGGACCGACCTGGCCGTTGCATGACGCTGCCCCCTCCAATCCCCGACGAGCGCTTCGCGCTCGTCCTCACCGCCGCCGCGATGGCGGCACTCTCCCGAAAGGACCGATCCCATGAAACGCCTTATCACCCAACCGACCGCCGCGCCGACCCGCAAGCTGTGGGCCGTCATCGCGACGGGCGCCATCATGGGCGGCGTCACCGCGACCGTAGACGCGATCCCGGCGCTGGCGCCCGCCGCGCTCTATCTTGACCAGGCCGAGGTCTGGGTCACGGCCGGCCTGATGGCCCTCGCGGGATACATGACCCGCGACCGCGCGTGACCATCGCCCTCAGCATCGCGGGCGCCCTGATCGCCGGGGCGTCCGTGTTCGTCGTCGCCTGCTGCATCGCCGCGGGCCGCGCCGATGCTTCTCACCTCCACCGGCATTCCGCCTCCGACCCACGAAAGGGCTGACCCCATGAGCTTCGGCAACACCTTCGAGAATGATCTCGTCGCGCTGATCTTCAACGCTACGGCGATCGCGAACCTCGCGGACAACGCGGCGACGTCGCCGCTGACAAACCTCTATATCAGCCTGCACACGGCCGATCCCGGCGAGGCAGGCGACCAGACGACAAACGAGAGCGCCTATAGCGGCTATGCGCGGCAGGCCGTCGAGCGATCCGGGTCCGGCTGGACCGTCACGGGCAACGTGGCCAGCCTGGCGGCGAGCGTCGATTTCCCGGAGGCTCCGGGCGGCACGCCCACGGTCACGCACGTCGCTGTCGGCACGGCGGCATCCGGCGCAGGCAAGATCCTCGCCTCGGGCGCGCTCGGGTCCAGCATCACGATGGCGTCGGCGACCATCCCGCGGATCACCACCGCGACCACGTTCACGCTGGACTGAGCGCATGGCGACGCTGACGGCGAAGCGCGGCGATACGCTGACCATCAGCGGGACGCGCACCGACGCGAGCGGCAGCGCCGTGTCGCTCGTGGGGGTCTCGATCGCTTGCGAGATCGTTCTGGGGGCGCTCCGGTACGCCCTGACCGTCGAGGTGATCGACGCGGCGGCAGGAACCTTCTGGCTCGTGCTGGATGCCGCGACGGCGGCCACGCTGACGCCCGGGCTCTGGTCGGGCGACGTCGAGTTCACGGACGCCAGTGGCAACGTGACCTCCACCGAGACCTTCCGACTGCAGATCATCGAGGACGTGACGAATGCCGCCGATTAGCCTGTTCGGGCCGCGCAACTCGATCGACGTGGATCTCGCCGCCGGCGGGTCCGCGTCCTTCGGCGCGGCCCGGCTTTCGTCCATCGCGCCGGTCCAGAACGGCACCTTCGGCGCGTCCGCTGCCATGACGGCGGTCGCGCTGCTGTCGGCCGTCGGCCTGGCGGTCGCTGTGGCGCCAGCGGCCGCCAGCCTCACCGCCTCGGCCACGCTGTCCGGCGCGGCCACCCGCATCGTCTCGGCCTCGGCGAACATGGTCGCGACGTCCAGCCTCGCGGCGGCCTCCGATAGCCCCGTCCAGGCGCGTGCGGCCAGCTTGACAGCGACGGCCACGCTGTCCGGCGCGAGCGACAGCGTGGCCGTGTCCGAGCGATCGGCTGCACTCGTCGGCACGGCCACGCTCGCGGCCGTCGGGCAGGACGCCAGCGCCCCGCAGGTCGAGGCCAGCGCGGCGATCAGTGCCACCGGCACGCTGTCTCCGGCGGGGGTCGGCGTCGGCACGGCCAGCAGCGCCATGACGAGCTCTGCCGTCTTCTCCGCCGTGGCAGAGCCGGTCAGCGTCGCCCCTGCGGCGGCTTCGATTACGGCGAGCGCGACCGTCTCGGCGGAAGCCACGGCCATCGCCTTGGCGTCGGCGGCGCTCACGGGGACGGCGACGGTCTCGGGCGCGGGAGAAGGTGTGGCGGTCGGAGGCGCCGACACTGCAATCACTGACCGCGCGGGCAGCGATATCCTCGATCGCGCAGGCAGCACAATCACCTTGAGGGCAGCATAATGGCCAATATTTTCGATATGGTTGACGTCTGGAACGACGCTGGCACCACGTTCACAGCCATCAAGATGGACGTGACGGATACGGCGTCGGCGTCAGCGAGCTTACTGCTTGATTTGCAAGTCGGAGGCGACAGCAGGTTCAAAATTAGCAAAGTCGGAGATGTGACGCTAAACTCCGGGCGGCGGTTTATCTCACACGAAGATGGCTCAGAGATCATCCTTCTAGGGTCAAATAACTCGCGAACTATTCAGTTATTGCGGGCAGCATCTCAATTCGTAGACGGCCTTGTCGTGGAAAAACGCGCTTCTACTATGGGTTTCAAGTGGGGAGAAGTTTCACTCGGCGCCGTCAGCAATATCGACCTGGAGCTAATGCGCGACGCAGCGGACATCCTTGCTCTACGCCGAAGCACAAACGCTCAGACGTTCACCGTCTACAATACCTATACAGACGCCTCCAATTACGAGCGCCTGAAGGTCGGCTGGGCTGCGAACGCGCTCGAACTCAAGCCCGAGGCAGCGGGCACAGGAACCACCCGCGTCCTCCATATCTCGGGCCTCCCGACATCTAACCCCGGAGCGGGCATCCTCTGGAATGACGCAGGCACAGTGAAGGTGGGCACGTAATGCAGATTACTCTGACACTCAGCATGGGCGAGGCGCAGGCCATCGCCGACTTGATGGACCCGCATATCCGTGCGGGCGGGATTCAGGCTGCGGCGGTCTACGGCCCCGTCGCCCGGCAAATTATCGAACAGGCACAAAAGGCAAAACAGGAGACGGAAAATGGCGACGCTGATACTGACGGTTGAGGGCGAGACCATCGGCTCTGCCACCGTCACGACCACGCTGACCAAGGTGGAAAGCGACCGGCTGACCGCGTATCTTGCGGCGATGCACGGCGTCGATGCGGAGGGCAATCCGCGAGACCTGGAAGGCATGGTCCGCGCCTATTGGGCCGGGGTCGTGCAGGGCACCGCTGCGAATGTCGAGAGGCACGAGCGAGAGGCGGCGGCGCAGGCGGCACGGGATGCTGTCGGGCCGCTCGTCTACAGCGTCGCGTGACTCTCCCCGCGCCCGAACCGCCAATCGTCGTCGGGCGCCTCGCGGTCCAGCCGGACCAGGTGCGCGGGTGGCTGGACGGTGAGCCGCTAAAACTCACAGTCGGATGCGCCCAGGTTCTAGGGGCGTTGGCGCGGCGGCCCGACGTGCTGTTCAGCCGCGCCCAGCTTCTTGACGTGCTGGATGTCTACGTGGCCGACCGTAGTATAGACGGCTACGTCAAGAACATTCGCAAGGCGCTGCGGGAGGTGGACCCAGACGCGGGGGAAATCATCGCGACGGTCTACGGGGTGGGCTACAGGCTCGATCCCGAAGCGTGCGGGGCCTAATCGGAGGACACCGCCTCACCAGAAACGTTGTGGGCCTCGAGCAGGAACAGCTGAGCGGAGACGTTCTCGATCACCATCCTCTCGTCGGGATAGAAGGATCCGAAGAAGATCCCGACCTCCTCTCCAGGTTCGAGCCCGCCTCGTATCGGGCGGATGCGTGGGGGCTGGCCGGGGAAGCCCTCCTCGGACCAAGGAATGGACCGTCCCGCTTCGCTCACCCGGAGGGCAAAAGAGACGGTCGCGATGGGTTGGGAAGAACGGCTCACGATCCGGCACTGGATCGTGTAATCGCTAAACTGCTGATCGGAGATAGAGCAGCCCAAGACCTCGACCGCGTCGGTCTGGTCGAAATCCTGCGCTACTACGGGTGTGGCCAAGATCCCCGCCAGGACAGCCGCTTTCCACATCTCTCATTCCTTCCCGAAACCTCTGGTCAGCATGGCGCGCAGATTTCCCGCGTTCAAGGACCCCGCCAACGTCGCAGGTCGCCGAGGGCTTCCCGAACCGTTGCGACAGCGTATGTTCCCCGGATGCCCCTCGTCTGGCGCCTCGACCCGAAACAGCCCGCTGGCTGGTATCGCCTCTACGACGGCGATCTCTCCATCGCGTCGGCCTGGTGCGTCTCCGGTGGGCCGTCCCGAGGCACTTGGCAGTGGGCGTGCCATTGGATCGGCGGGGTGGTGGTCGTCAGGTCGGGCGGGGCGGAGACGCGGGAGCAGGCGATGGCCGCCGTCCGCGAGCGCGTGCTGGCCGAGCACGACAATGGCACGGAGCCGCGGGATCTGATGCCGCCGGGCTATCGGCGGGGGCGAGAGGGCTGACGACCTTCGGTGTCACGTCCTTCATCTCGTCGGGCGGGACACCCTCGGCATATCGGGCCGCCGCGCGGAAGATCGCCTCGGCGTCGTCCAGGACTTGCACCCCGTCGGGTGGCTGTGGCGGGGCGCCCCATTGCCCCGAAATGCGGTCAGCCACGCTTCGCGCCTCGATATCGCAAAGGTGCAGCCATTCGTCCGACAGGACAGCCACGGCCTCTGTCAGCGTGTAGCGACGTTCAGCCATCACGTCTCTCCTTCGGCTCCGACGGGGGACACCCTCATCAGAACCCGTTGATTCATATGGAGCCGCATGGGCCGCATATGGGGGACACCACGGCCAAGAAAACAAGGGCTCTGAGCGCGAAATGCGGCGCCGCCCCCGGGCGCCACACTCGCGCATCGACGAGCCCGCCCGGTTTCCACCGCGCGGCCTAACGTATTGACGCGAAACGGCACCGTTCCGCCTTGGTTTCCAGCGCAAGGCACTGACGGATGGGGATTCTGGCACTTCTCCCCAGCGCGCCA
>NZ_QPLJ01000032.1 GCF_003340555.1 Jannaschia formosa
GTCGTATTGCTGCGCCAGGTCGGTCAGCCTCCGCTCGCCCTTCACCGCCTCCAGCGCCACGCGCGCCTTGAACGCCGCGCCATGATTGCGTCTCGGTCGTCTCGTCATGCTCTCTCCTCGCTCACGGCATCATGCCGATCTCGCGCAGAGCATCCACTCAACAGGGCTGGGCAGATTTCCCGAGCCACCTCTGAAACGGGGGCAAGACCACACACCATCAGAGCCGGAAAAATGTAGAAAGCCAGGATAGAATGGACCCTCATATACTTGTGAAGCCCGGGCGCAATTACTGGCAGGCTTCGTAGGCTGCCGTCTTCGCGACTAGCTTCGAATCACTTCCGACGTCGGAGGCGGAGGTACGCTCTGCGGGCGGGGTCCTTCAGGCCCACTCGGGCCAGCCAGCGGATGACCGTTCGCTTCGCGCGGGACTGCAGGAAGCGGGCGCGGTAGATGACATCCTGGAAGAGAGTCCCCTTCGCATCATTCGGCAACTGGCGGATTCGGATGACATCCTCGGCATCCTGTCCTGCCAGCCGACGCGCCTTCATCTCGGCGACTTGCGACAGGCTGACGAACCGCAGCCCCCAGTAATAGAAATGATAGCGGGGGTCATGCAGCAGGTCGGCCACCGGAACTCCGTGCCGCCGGCCATCGTGCCACTCGATGGCGTCGGATCGCGGTCCGGGTGTCCTTGCCAGATAATCAAGATCCGAGGGTGCCCGCAGCCCGTACAGACCCATCACCATGCCGGAATCGACCGCGACGGCATCCGTCGGGATCGCACATTGGTCAAGGGCGGTCCGAAACGCCTCCACCATCTTGCGCACTTCGGGAAAACGGTTGGGCATCGCCTGGTTCAGCATGTGGACGCCGTTCGGGCTGAGCAGCAGTCGCGCCAGGTCGAGCGCCTCGGCATGGTCGTCGGTGATGTGGATCGAGTGCTTTCCGACCCCGAACAGCCCGCGAACCTCGTCCTTCAGGGCCACCCGGTCCCGTTCCGGCGGCAGGTCGATCACGAGGACGCGCAACCCTCCAGCTCCTGCGAAACAGGGAAGCATCTTCCGGTCTATTCCCGGATGGTCCTGGTCCGCGGGTCCGAGCCACGGCTCGTCGGCATAGACCTGGCTCATCAGATTGCGCGCGCCCCTGGGTGTGAGGGCAAGCTTCTTGCGGTAGACGAGCGGTCCAAGCACGCCCTCGACCTCCGCCTCGCGCCCCTCGGCAGCGGGCCAGAGAAGGGCGATCGCAGCATTCGGCGAGAAGCGGACGTAGTCGGTAACCGCAGCATCGAGATCCGCGTCGCTCATGCCGCGCGCGCGGAAATACCGATAGTCGTAGACACATGGCTCCAGCCCGGTCTTCACGCCGACGATCTCGCTGCCAAGGTGCATCGCCGCCGCGGTCCGGTGCGCGCCGTTCAGGATAGTCCCGTCCGAGGCCAGCGGGACGAGGCTCCGCTTCGGGTCGAAGCCCTCCGCCTCGAATGAACGCAGAATCTCCTTGAAGCATGCACGGAAGGCCTCGGCGCCGGCTTTCCCCTCGCTTCCCGGCTCGCGCATCTCGCCCAGGGAAAACGCCTCGATATGGGCATCGTAGCGGCGGCCGGCGGCCTCGGATGGACGGCTGTCGAGGGATTCCAGAAAGGCCCGTTTGATCGCGAGATCGAGACGGTTCCAGCTGAGCCCAGGCGATATCCGATGTACCCCGAGATCCGCCGGTCCGGCCGCCATCCGGCGCAGCAGGAAAGGCTCGACCCGGCCCTCCAGATCGGATCTCGCGATCGTCTCCCCAGGCATCACCCCCCTGCCCCCATGCCGCCCACCGCCGCAGAGCCATGTCCCGTGAGGGCCACCAACCGATCGACCACCGTGCCATAGGTCCGATCCGCGTTCAGGGCGTTCTCGGCATGACTGCGCGCGGCAACGCTCATCAGCGCGCGTTCGTCAGCATCTCCGATCAGGCGGTCGAGGGCTCTGACGAAACCCGCCTCATCCCCGGGCGTGACCAGCAGCCCCGTGACTCCGTGGCGGACCAGTTCGCCGATGCCGCCCAAATCGCTTGCCACGGCGGGCAGACCGGCTGCAGCGGCTTCGGCCAGCACCTGGGGCGACATGTCGAGGGCCGTCGGCAGGCAGAAGAGGTCCATCCGGGGCATAAGTTCCAGAAAGAGACGATCCTGCGCCATCGGACCATGGGCAGTCACGTACCGGCCCGTGATCCTGGCAGCAGGATCGTGCGAGACGATATGCAGATGGCACCGCCCCGCCAGCGGTCCCTCGACCCATTTCACAAGCCGTCGCCCCCCCTTCCGTTCGAAATCGTTGCCGACGAACAGGATATTGGGGATACCTTCCCGCTGGCGGGGCGGGGCGAAGGCCGTGAGGTCGACCGAGGGGGGGCAGATCGTGACCGCATCGGGTGAAGCTCCGCACTCCGCCGTCAGCGAAGCCCCAGCCCATTCGCTCATCGGGAAGAGATGCGCCGCACCCCGGAACAGCCTGGCTTCTCGTGCGAGATCCGCTGCGGACCAGACGGGCTTCGGGCTCAGCGCGTTGATCCCGTGGCGCGTGCAGTCGAGGGCGAGAGTGTAGGGTGGCGCCCCCGGCTTCGACGCAAATGCGGCCGCCGGCCAATGGGCGGCGACGTGGACGATGTCGGGCCGCATGCGGCGCAGGGCGTTCCGGATCTCGCGCCCCAGATAGGACTGGTAGGCCAGGATCGGATCGAGGGGACGCATCAGCCGAGAGAACGATCCGCCGCCATGCCGCTTGACCGGCAGCGTGGCGAGGCGGGGCGGCTGCCAGCTGAAGACCTCGTGAACGACGTCGGACCTGGCCGCGAGTGCGGCGCGCATACGTCTTGCATAGGTCTTCCAGCCTAGCACCTCGCTTGCCACGAAGATGATGCGAGGCGTGCGGTCCACTCGCAGGTCCCTAGCCATCGGAGAACCTCCAGGCCCACCCCAGATCGACGAAACAGGGCCCTTGGGTGGCCTCGGCGAAACTGACGACACCGCCTTCCCATTCCAGCACCCGGATCCTCCCGGTCACGTCGCGCACCAGGTCCCAGCACAGATAGCGGGCAAGCGGCAGCTTCCGATGCAACGCTGTGACGGTGTTCACCATCTCGTCCATCCCCGCCAGCCTGCGGCCGAGGAATGCGTCTCCGGTATCGGGATGTGTCGTGATCGGGGTCCAGTCCGCTAGGAAGCCTTGCCCTGCAAGGTCGCCGCTCCGCAGGTCGACCGGGACCCGGACCTGGCTGGCTGAGATCACGTGGGACTCGGCCGCCCGGCCGAGCTTGAGATAGGCGGTGCGGGCCGAGATCGCACCATCACCGTCTACGACCGTCCCGATCCGCAGAGTGGCCAGAGCGGGCAGGTCGAACTGCGCAAAGCTCTCGTGCGGGACAAGGCGCGCCTGCAGGACGCCGTTGCCCAAGCCTTCCAGCCGCGAGCGGTCGAGGTCGTCGGCAGACAGGAACCTGATGCCGCGCCCGTATCCCGAATGGTCGGGCTTGAAGACCAAATCCCCTGCCCGGCTGACGACTTCCGAAAGATCGCAGGGTGCATAGTCGGCCCACATGAGACGGCCGTTCACCGCGTAGGCGAGGTCCGGGAAGACGTCCGGCCCGAACAGGGCGGTGTTCGCGGCGCGGTTGCGGGCGATATGCTGGTAGCCCCCGTTCACGCGGTCCAGCACCTCCGAGAAATAATGACTGACGGGCAACCATCCTTCGCGGAAGGCACCCTGGCACTCGGCGTAGAGATGCAGCCAGGGTGCGTGCCTTGTCGTCCCGAAGACATCGCCGGAATAGTCCCGGGCCCGCCGCTTCAGCTCCGAGGACACCCCGCCGGGTCGCAGCGAAAGCCCGGCCAGCCCGGCCTGCGCCTCGGAAAGAGAGCGGCGCACACGACGCTCCAGCATCGCGCGGCGGAGTATCGACCTGGCCGAGGCGGCAACTCCCACGGATCAACCGCCCTTGGCAGAACTGTCCGGATTGGACGCCGGCATCGCCCGCATCGCCCGCACGAAGAGGAGGGCATAGAGAACCGCCTGTGTCGCCGTCAGTGCCACCATCGACCATACCGCACCCTCGAGCCCGCGGGCCGGGATCAGCAGAAGCGAGGCCGCCAGCGCTACCGCGAGACCGCTCGCCGTGACCAGCAGGCGCTGACGGAAGGCCTGGCCCGCGTTCATGGCGGCGACGAGGGGCGCAGTCGCCATGTTCAGCGCAGAGCCGAACATTACCACGGCCAGAAGGTCACCGCGGCGGTATTCGGGCCCGAACACGAATTCCAGAAGTGGATCGCCCGCCAGCCACGCCACGCCAACCATCGCCGCTCCGAGGACGCCGCAGGCCAGGCAGAGCAGCCAGACGGTCCGCAGGAACGCGCGCCGTCGGCCGTCGCGGAAATAGCGGCGCAGCCGGGGTGCCACTGCCCCGCTGAGACTGTTGGCTATCATCAGCATTGCCGAATGCCCGTAGGCGAGGACCCCGAAAAGGCCCACGGCGGCCAGGTCCGAATACCGCTCAAGGATCAGCGGCGGCGTGGCGATTGCGGCACGCAGGCACCACCCCGCCAGGCCAAGCGGCAGAACCCAATAGGCAAGCCGAAGGACCGTCCCGGTTTTCGCGCGAGAGAGCTCCGCCAGGTTTGTCACCGATCCGATCCGTCCCAGCAGCGGTCGGTCAACGAAGTAGTAGCTCGCCATCCACGCAATTGCCTCACACAGCAGCGCGAGCGGCAGCGACCGCGTCTGCCAGAAAACGAGGCCGAATACCGCGAACCCTACCCCGCCGCGCGCGGCGTTCGAGATGGCCGTGAAATCCAGTCGCTCGGCCCGCTGGAACATGCCGTGGTTCAACGCCATCTGGGCGCCGGAAAACTTCACCAGCGCAAGGGCAATCGTCGCGCCATAGATCAGGAACCCGTCCTGCCAGTAGAGGCTGATCGCGATGATCGCGGTCGCCAGCACCGCGAAACTGCCGCCCGCAAGCCGGAGAGCGACGTAATCCGCCCGGCTGTAGGAGACGAGATCATCCACCGAATGCGCGTCGCGCATCCCCATCGAGGTGAGGAAGAACAGTGGCGTGACGATAGCCGACGCAAGCGTCAGCGCCCCCACGTCCTCTGGCGTACCGAGGCGGGCTACCAGGATCAGTATCCCGAACTGAGTAACCGCAAAGACCATGCGGCCGCTGACGGCGAACCCGATGTTGCGTCGCAGTGATGGGGTCTTGATCAGCGGAGGAGCTTCAGTCGACGTCATTGCAATCCGCAGCACCGCGTCGGTTCGCCGACGCTCGAGGCGTAGGAAAAGATGATACGCCCTAGCTCCATTCGCTGTCTAGGACCCTGCGGATCCGATGGGCAGACGCGTCGCGAAACCGCGGAACTCCATCTGCGCGACAATCGTGATCAGAGGTCCACCCTGCTCCCCCGAGCGCAATACGGACGCGATCCCCCGCAATGCATCCCGGTCCGACCCCCGGGCGCACCCCCCTTCCCTTCAATGTCGCCAACTCCACCGGCAGCGACGGCACCACTATCGCCTCCATCCCGTTCGTCAAAAGCTCATAACTTTTCACAATGGCCTCCAAGAAACGGAGATCGGTCTCGTCTGACAGACTCAAGGGCCCGTCTTCCGGGATCTTGCGGCCTCGTCGTTTCCTCGCGCGTCCGGAGACGCGTTGCGCCTTGTTTTCGCCGAACGGGCGGTAAAGGGTAACCGGCGGAGAACATGCACGGAGAAACGGGATGGGTATCGTGGATGTCGCGAAATCGATGCGGCGTTCCGTACTGGATCGTGCCCTTCCGCAACGATTCGTATTTCATCACGTCCCGAAATGCGGCGGCACCTCGGTCGGGCGAGCCCTGCGCAAACGGTATCTCCTGAGCCAGGCCACCGTCACGCCGGAGTCCAGCTTCCGCGCGTTCGAGACGTTCACCGGACGCAGCGACCGAGAGCGCATGCTCGTCGACGTCCTCGATCTGCGCGAGCAGATGCTGCTATACCTCATGTACGAGGACGTGCGCTGCATCTCGCTCCACGTGCGGTTCTCCAAAGCGGCATACGAGACGTTCAGGGATCGTTACCGCTTCGTCACGATCCTGCGCGATCCGGTGGTCCGCTTCGTGTCCCACTTCAATTGGAGCTACGGCAAGGTCGGGGTCCACGGCCGGATCGAGGAGCCGCTGGAGGAATTTCTCGGGACAGCGCGGGCGCGACAGATGGGATCCAGCTATGGCGAGTATTTCAGCGGCCTGCCCAGCGACGCAGATTTCGGCTCCGCCGAGGCGGTCGAACGCGCGACGCAAAATCTTGCGCACTTCTCGGTCGTCGGCCGGCTTGAAGATCTTGACGGATTCCGCACGCAGCTAAGCGATGCGCTGGGGATACGGGTTAGGATCGGGCACGAAAATCGTGGCCGCGCGGGGTCGAAGTCGCTGCGCGTGGACGACCTGAGCCCTGAAATCCAGGATGAGATCCGCCGGCTTTGCGCCCCCGATATCGCCGTCTACCAGGCGGCCTTCGGGTAGGCTTGGACGTCCAGCCAGGCGTCACACGGCATCAGCACCTATGACTTGTGACGTCGGCGTCTGGTCCAGCGATCGAGCGCGAGCAGCGCACCAAACGTCATCAGGGCGATCCACTCGCCCAGCGCAGGATGGCCCGCCCCGCCGGCCACCCAGACCCGGAACAGTGGCAGAAGCGGCAGGGCGGCCACCCATTCCGCGCGGATCGGCAGCGACCACTGATCCGGGTGCACAACGAGCCGGGCGCAGAACCAGATCCACAGCGCCACGAGGGCGAGATACGCCCCGACCACCAGCAGGAACGCGAACAGCCCAGCATGCATGAAGGCCCCGAGAAAGAGGTTGTGCACTGGCTGACCGTGCAGCTCGGCATAGCCGCCACCAAGCAGCAAGCTCTCGTTGATCCGTGAAATCGCCCAGCTGTATTGCCCCAGGCGCGCATCCGTCGAATGATCCGAGAACGCGAAACGCTCCTTCAGCGTCGAGACGATGGCACTGTCCGAAGTTGCCACGACCGCCAGTGTCGCCACTCCGCCGATTGCCGCGAAGGTCATCGCGAACGCGCCGAGAAGGCTGATCCGCCGCGCTCGAAGCGCTGAGATCAGGGCAGCAAGCAGTACGGAGACGATGGCGACGAGCAGGACCGATCGCGCGTTGAGCATCAGCAGCAGGACGAAAAACACGAGAAGCATGGCGAAGCCCGATCGATCTTTTTCGCCCGGAACCCGTCCAGCCGCGAAAAGCTGCATGGCAACCAGCAGGGCCACGGCGACCGAGTTCTTCTCCGCAGCGGCAATCACCAGTTCATCGGTATCGAACTGCGCGTTGAAGATGCCCCGGAAGAAGGAATAGGTCACGAACCCCAGATCGCCCGATGTGAAGAAGCGCGTGAGCGCCTCAACCCAACTGGTGCCCAGATCGCGGGCGATGACCTCGGTGATGATCACGAAGACCACGGGTGCCGCAACGCCTGCGGCCCTGAGAAGGCGACCGAGATTTTGGCTGGCGATAAGCACTGTTCCGAAGGCGAGACCCGAGAGGATAAAGAAAATCTGCCTGACTGGCGTGCTCTGGGCCAGGCTCCCGTACAGCGCGACCATGATGATCAGAAGGTAGAAGACGTAGGGAAGCAGGAATGGCGTGGCGTCTCGCACGAGCGCCGTGCCGCGGGCCAGCTTCGCGTCAGAGATCGCGATCGCAGCGAGGGCGAAAAGGATTGCAAGATATGGCAGCACGATGTCGAAGCCGCCCAGCCGCGTCAGCTCGATCCACTGCAGGGGCAGGCAAGCCATGATCAGGACGGCGGGGTGAAGGAGCACGAGCCGGTCGAACAGCTCCCGCGCCGGCGCTCTGAGAGTGGCCTCAGACAGGTACATCGCTCCGGGCCGGACGATGCGGCGAGTTCGACGGTGCAGGCGCCTCGTAAGTCTCGCCGTAATAGGACAGCACCCGCAGGTCGACCGCAGTCAGGGCGATGCCCACAACCCGCTTCCCACGAAGGATGCCGAGCGCGGCGCGCGCGCTTTCGCGCGACGTGCTGGCCCAGCGGAGGACAAAGGCGACGCTGTCGGACAGGTCCGCCAGGATCTGCGCGTCAACCATGGTGGCCACCGGCGGCCCGTCAATGATGACCAGATCGAAGGTCTGCCGCGCATCCTCGATATACCATGCAAGTGACTCGGCGGCGAGCATGTCCGACGGGTTCCCGACCGCCTCCCCCGCGGGCAAGGCAAACAGGTTTTCCTCTACCTGTAGCGCCTGGTCCAGATCCCATTTCCCGGCTCGTGCGACCTCGGTCAGACCCTCCTCGCCCTCAAGCCGGAGGAGCCGGGTCAGCCCCCTTTGGCGCAGGTCCCCGTCGATCAGCAGGGTACTCTGCCCCGCCAGTCGGGCGGAGGTGGCGAGGGCCGCGGCCAGGCTCGTCTTGCCCTCTCCCGGACCGGCGGAGGTCAGAAGCACGACCTTGCCGATCCCGGACCTGGACATCCCCACCAGCCGATGGCGAAGGGTCGTGACGGACTCGGCAAACGGGGAGAGGGGTTGAATGGCGGGCAGGTCAAGGGCGCTTGTCCTGCGCTGCAGCTTCGGGACGCAGGCAAGCACGGGCAGGCCAAGAACGCGCTGCACCTGCGCGACCTTCCGAAAGCCGGTCTCCATTGCTTCGCGAAAGAGGCCGATGAAGGTTCCTATGGCAGCGCCGAAGATGAGCCCCATCAGAACGAGGAACTTGCTCGGCGGGTAGTATGCGTCCCGCGGGATCGAAGCGGCGTCGATGATCTCGACCCCGCTTGCCAGGAAGCCCACGCTCTCTTCGGCAATCGCCGTCTCGGAGAGGTAGCGTTCATACAGGATGCGGTAAGCAGCAGCGCGCCGCTCCAGCTCCCTGAGCTCGACATTCAGTCGACTGTCGATCTCGGTATTGCCGCCAACCTGTGCCAGCCGCTCCAACTGAAGGCTTTGCCGCGCCTCCAAGGTCTGGACCTCGTTGCCGATGGAATCGACGATTCGCCGCACCTCTGCGTCCAGTTGCGCCTCGGTGGTGGCGATCTCCTCGCGGAGCGCGTTCAAACGCGGATAATCGGCGCCGCGGTCGGCGAACTCGGCCTCACGCCGCTTCAGGCCAAGAAGGCTCTCACGCAGGGTACCGATCAGGGGTGAGGCCTGCACCTCGGCAAGCAGCTGGATATCTCCGCCTTGCGCCAGGATCTCCTGCGCGCGCGTGAAGGCTGCGCGGCGCTCGGAAAGTTCGTTCTGGGTCACGATCAACTGGGCATTGAATTCCGTAAGCTGCTGCTCGCTGAGGGTCTGCCCGGGCGTCCCGCTGATCAGGTCGTTGTCGATCATGAAGGCGGTAACTGCGTCCTCGGCTTCGGCCACCTGCTGCTGCAACTGCAAGGCGCGCTGGTCGAGCCAGCCCGAAACGCGCCCGGCGCGGGCCTGCTGTGCCCCCTCGCGGCTGCGCACGAAGGCATCGCCGACCGCGTTCGCAACCCGTGCCGCAAGCCGGGGAGAGTTTGCGCTGAACGATAACTCGATCACGTTGGTGTCGCCCTGGCGGCCGACCGTCAGGTTGCGAGCGAGCGTGCGTACCGCATAGGCGAGTTCGGGATCCTCATCAGCGGCCGGTCTGTCGGGCGTGGCCGCCTCACCGAGGACGAGGGCACGGAACGCATCGATCCGGCTCTGCAACATGGTCTTCGGCTCGCGCCGAAAGAATGGCTCCTCGATCAGGTTCTCGGCCAGGACGACCTCGCGCAGCAGGCGACGGGATTCGATCACATAGATCTGGCTTTCGACGTAGCCCTCGTCGATGCCGGCCGGCGGGCCCTCCTTCTCCAGCGGCCGGTTGAGAGGTTCTTCGACCAGCAGCAACAGGTCACTCCGGAAGCGGTCCTCCACCTGAAGCACGAGATAGGCGGAGACGATAGCGCCGATGAGGGTCCAGCCGAGGATGCTGAGATACCACCGGCGCAGGAATGCGATGCTGCGGCGGAGCACCTCTGCAAGCGCTGCATCATCGGAACTGGGGTCGGCATCGAGAGGCCGGTCATCAGTCATTTCTTGCCCATCCGGTCGCGAGTCGTTCACTTGTAGCAGATGGCGCGAAACCGCGAGAAAACTCTCCGAGTATATTTGCCGAACTGTCAATCAGCCAAGCTGCCTCCGTGTCGCCGGAACGGGGTGGATGGACCGGCTTGAAGGCCGCCCGGTTGCGCTCGTCCCTCGCTTTGGCTGGGACCGAAGGCACATCGCTCCGAGAAGCTATGCCGGGACAGACTGTCGCGTACTCCGGCGCGAAGGCCACGGCCGGGCGAAGCCCAGGCAAATTGCCAAACCTCGGGAGGGCTCCGGGTTGTGCCTCGGAAGCCTTTGCCAGCAGGAACGGTCCGCGCATTCGCGCCGCGGCCGGCCTGGCCTGGACCAGACGAAAAGCGCCGATCGCGACAGGGGTCCTCACGTCGCTGTCCGCCTCACCGCGTCGTCCAGAGCGCCTCCAAACTGCGTCGTCACCAGAACGGGCGACAGAGCAGGACCACGCAAACGGGGGCAAGTGTGCGAAGCAGCATCCTGCATCCTCAGAGTTGCCCTCATGGCCGATGCGCCGCCCAAACATGCTCTAGACTCAATTGTAACAGAAATGTAACGCTAGCCTACACAGCTGGCTTTTGAACGGTGTTTTCTGGGTCCTGAGGGGCCTTTTTGAGGGGGGGGCGGCGCCAGGGACAGGGGCAGATCGGAGAGGCAAGAAAGAGCCTTCGGTTCTTCAAATGTGGGAAGTTTGACGAAAACTCGGCTGCGTCCTCTCTTCTGGATCTCGCCCGGTTCCCGTGCGCCGAAATGGGGTACGGGCCATGAAGGTCCTGAACGTCTGCGAGACCGCGCACGGAGGCGTGGGCATTTACCAAAAGGTGCTCTCGGAGCTTGAAGCACGCGGCCACCAGATGCACCATCTGTTGCCTGCACAGCATGCAGACTTCGTGTCCGGGGGAATTCGGCGCCACCTGTTCGATCGACCCCGCCGGGGTCCTTTGGCGGTCTTCAACATGGTCCGCGCAATGCGCGCCCTGATCAGCGAACTTGATCCTGATATCGTTTTCTTCCACAGCACCTTCGCTCTGGCCGGACTAGCGGTGCTGAGATCGAGTGGTGATCGGCGCCCTGCGCTCTACTGCCCGCACTCCTGGGCCATCTCGACCGTTCCAGAAGTCGGCCTCAAAGCTCGTGTCGTGCGAGGTGTCGAGGGTCGGCTTGCCGGCCTTGCAGATCGCGTCGTCTGCGTGTCCGAGGAAGAGAAGGCACTGGCCGAACGATTGGGGTATCTGGGGCAGATGGTGGTGATCGAGAACGCCGTACTTCCGTCCGCGGAGAGTGCCGACGAGACCCTTTTTGCGAACGAACCCGAAGCATTGCACCTGCTATTCGTCGGCCGACTGGACCCACAGAAAGGCTATGACGTCCTGCTTGACGCGATGAGTCTCGCCGCGCGGCCAGACCTGCGGCTCCACCTTGTCGGCGGTTCTGTTCGCGGGGACGGGGCCAATCTCGTCCTTCCGCCCGGGGCACGCCTGGCGGGATGGGTGCCAAGCGATCAGATCGACAGTTGGTACAGATCGGCGGACGCTCTCGTAGTGCCCTCGCGCTGGGAAGGGCTGCCTCTCGTCATTCCCGAGGCCCTTCGCAATGGGACACCGGTCCTCTGCTCGGATCGCAGCGGGATGCCCGCGCTCGTGACGCCGGGCGAGACGGGCGCGGTTTTCCCGCTGGAGACCAGAAGTCTCGCCGCGCTGCTGGCCGGGCTGGACAAGAATGCCTTGCGGCGGATGCGTCCTTCCTGTCGTGCTGCATATGACACCCGCTTCACTGCGGAGAGATTGTGCAACGAGATGAATGCCTTGTTCGACGAAGTCGTAGCATCGAGGCGCACTCGCGCGACCGTGCCGAGGAAGACCGACCGGACCGGCCTCGGCGCACCCCCTGCGCCGAGCATAACTCTCCAGGTCGCCCCCGAGCCAACTGGTTCCTGCGATAGATGAGCCGGCACGACCCGGCCACGCTGGCCGACTGGCTTCCCGATCTCTTCATCTGCGGCGTCCCGAAGGCCGGAACGAGCGCGCTTCACGCGTGGTTGTGCGACCATCCTGAGGTGGTGGGCGCGCGGGACAAGGAAGCGCGGTTCTTCATCGATCCCGGCAGCCACGTCTACAGACCGGAAGCCAACGCGCTGTCAGATTGGGAGCCCTATCGCCAGCAGTTCGATCTGCCTGCAGGCAGGCGCCCGTCTGCGATTCTCGACTCCACGCCGGTCTATATCTACCAGCAGACGGCACTGCGATTTATTCCCGGCCTGCCGACGACGCCTCGCTGTATCTTCGTCTTGCGCGACCCGGCCGAGCAGATCCGGTCAGTCTACGGGTACTTCCGCAACAACTGGTCCTTTATTCCCGAGGCCATGTCCTTCGATGATTACCTGAATGCGCTGAATACCGGCTCCGAGACGTTCGGCGGCAACGAACTGGCGCGCGAGGCGCTGCAGAACGCCGACTACCTGCCTCACTTGGCGCGATGGCGGGACGCTCTCGGCCGCGACCGGATGTTCGTCGGCACATTCGAGAGTCTTCGCGGCAATCCTCGTGGTTTCATGCTCGAATTGGCGGACTGGATCGGACTGGATGGAGGCTTCTACGACGATTACGCCTTCACGACAGAGAACGAGACTTATCGCCCCCGCAGCCGTGTCCTGCAGCGGGTGAACATTGCCGTGCGCGAAAGGTTGCCAAAAGGCCGCGTTTATCACGCCCTGCGCAAGGCATATCGGCAGCTGAATGCCCGGCCGGGCGGAGAGGAGATCGACGCGAACACCCTCGCACGCCTTCGAGCGGCGTTCGTGCCCGGCTATGCGGCGCTCGAACGAGAGTTCGAGCTCGATCTTTCCCCTTGGCGGGACTCGGCAGCGAGCATCCGTTCGTAGAGGGCGATAAGGTTCTCGCGATGCGCGTCAGGCGACACCTTGCCGGCCAACTCCGAGTTGTCGAATTCCATGAGACTGTCCAGTCGCTCCAGCGCGGCTACCAGCGAATCGGTGCCGGCCGTCTCGTAGACGATTCCGTTCTCGCCGTCGTGGACCTCCTCCGCGGCGGCGCTCCACCCACCGCATACGACGGGCACCCCGCGCAGCTGCGCCTCTATTGGAACCAATGGCTGCCCTTCGTACCAGAGGCTTGGGAAGACCAGCGCGCGCGCCTCCGACAGATGCTTCTGCACCTCCTCGGCATCGACCCAACCCGTGATCTCCGCGTCCGGGTTCGCAGCGCGGATCGCGTCTGCCTCGGGTCCGTCACCGACGAAGCGCACCGGCATGCCAAGCCTGCGCGCGGCCTCTGCCAGCTGTAGTCCGCCTTTCTCGCGTGACATGCGGCCGACGAACAGGAGGTGCCGATTGGCCCTCCAGTTCACAGGCGCCCCGCCCGTCTCGACCGGGTTCGGGATCGAATGCAGGCGGACCCGATCAGACAGGTAGGGCTGGATGGCACGGCGCTGGGTCTCGGAGATGTAGACGACGTCACGCAGTGACCGCGGCAGCCTTCCCGGCCCCGCTGCGAAGACGCCCCGCATGACGCGCCAGGCCTTGTGCGTCCGGTGCCGCACGTCGCAGTCGGTCGCAATGCAGGACAGCCCCAGTGGCCGACGGGTGCAGATCTCGTGGCGCCGGTAGTCGAAGAAACCGCCATTGGGACAGGCGAGGAAGTATTCGTGCATCGTGAACACGCTGCGCATCCGACGGTCCGTCAGCGCGCGCCCGATCGAGGGCGAGAGCGCCTTGGCGAAACCGTGGCAGTGCAGCACGGTCGAGTCCGGATCGTGCTCGGCCATCACGCGACGAAGTTCCGCCAGAGCCGTGCCATTCCAGATCCCGCGAACCATCGCCCGCAGACGGTTGGGGTCATCGAGGATGGTGCGCTGATCGAGGCACACCGTTTGGATGCGCGGATGCTCCAGCCGGCGGCTGACCGGGCCGCAGGCTGCGAAGAAGGTGACGTCGATCCCTGCGTCAGCAAGGATCCGGGCGCTGTCGATCGCGACCTTTGCCTGGCCGCTGATCACGTCAGCGAAGTCGCCGACGATCAGCACCCGGCGCAACCGGGATAGGGGGAACGTGCTCACGGCGACGCTCATCTGTCATTGGTCCTCTGTTGCGGTCTGATCCGCCCCGGTCTGATGCGGGAGGCGGCCATTATTCAAGGCGAACCTGCGGCCAAAGCCCGATCCTGTCGATACCTCCTGGGCCGCCTTCGGTGTTCAGTCCCATACTGTGATGCCGGGGTTCTGACGGCGGCTGAGACGGATAAGCTATGGGAGGGGTCCTGCATGGGAGCGCCGCGACCACGCACGCCGTTCGGACTGCGACAGAGCGATGGCAAGCTTCGGTCTCGGAGCTGGCCGAGCGCTGCGGGCTTAGCGAGAAGACGGTTCGGAAGTGACGGAAGCGCACGACCGTCGAAGACGCGCGGATGGGGGGCCGGACGAACTCCGCTCGTCCGTTCCAAGCCGCGAGGAGGTGGGGGGCCGCAGCGCCATAGGTTCGAGCGCGGCCCCGGACGACGCGGCAGCTGATTGAGCAGATGAACTACAACCTGCTGTTCCGCGGGTTCGTTGTGGTCAGGATCGATGATGCGGTTTGGCGCGAAGGGCGCCCAGGAATCTGCTTAGTGGACAGATTTCAGCCCTGAGCGGGCGAAGCCCCGGCCCGAAGGCCGACGGTGTCCACCACGAGTCGCGACCGGCTTCTGACCATACGGACGTCGCGCAAGGTGAAGGCGGCGAGGCACCGACAGGCGGTCTGACGTCATCTGCGCGTGCGGGCGGCCCCGCCGCCCTTCAGGTGCCGCGCCGCGAGGACTGGTCAAACCGGCGAGGCCGCGTTCAGGGCGTGCCGCGCGGCGCGATCGCCACGCCTTCGGCCACCCCGTCCGATGGGTGGAGCACGACTCGCTCACCCGCTTCGAGACCGGCCGTGACCTCGGCCGCGTCGTCGCCGATCCGGCCCAGCTCGACCGCACGCAGCCGCGCCGCGCCGTCCTCGGCCACGAACACCGCCCAGGCGTCGCTCTCGCGGAACGCGGCCGCCAGCGGCAGGCGCAGGACGTCCTCCGCCGCCCAGGCGACGATCTCGAGCGACACGCCGTAGCCGTCGCCGAGGCCGAGCCGATACTCGGGCGGGTCGAGCAGGTCGAACACCGCATCGACCCGCTGCTCCTCGATACCGAGGCTCGAGACCTCCGTACGCGCGACCGGATCGATCCGGTGCAGGCGCGCGTGCAGCACCCGTGGTCCGCCCCATCGCTCGACGCGCGCCTCCGCCCGCTCCGGAAGGCCGACGGCGTCCGAGGACAGCAGATCGGCGCGGATCTCCAGGTCCGCCGGGTCGCCGATAGCCAGAAGCGGCGCGCCCGCCTGCACCGGCCGCTCGCTGAGCACGTCGACGCGCAGCACCACACCGCTGACGGGGGCGGCGATCTCGTGGCAGCAGGCGCCCCGGGCCACAGGCTCCTCCAGCGCCGCACGCGCGCGCGCGACGGCGCCCTCCGCCATACCGCGGCGCGACTGGGCGGCCTCGAGCCCGGCGGCGGCGGCGCGGGCGCGGCGATGGGCGTCCTCCAGGGCGGTGATCGGGGTGAGCCCACGCTCGGCCAGCCTGGTGATCCGCTCCTCCTGGCCGGCGGCATAGGCGTCCTCCTCCTCGGCCGCCGCGATCTCCGCATCCGCGGCCGCCAGCGCCGCCTGTGCCTCGCGAAGGGCGGCCTCGGCCTGCGCGCGGGCGCGGGGGTCGAGGATGGGCGCGGCCGCCGGGCGGATCGCGGCGACCACCGTCTCTCCCGCGACCACCCGGTCGCCCACCCGCACCGGGGCCCGCAGCGCCACGCCGGACACGGGTGCGGCGACATCATAGGGCTCGCGCACGGCCGCGACGCCGTCGGCGTGGACCGTCACCTCCATCGGCCCGCGCATGACCGCGTGCAGATCCACCGGCACGGGCTCGGTGCGGAAGGCGACGAGCGCGAGCGCGGCGGCGATGGCGAGGCCGAGTCCCGCGAACAGCAGGCTGCGCAGCTTGGGCATGAGTCACTCCCTGGTCTTCATGACGGCGACGAGGTCGAGCCGGTCGATGCGGCGCCGCACCAGCATCACGGAGGCGACGGAGGCCCCGAGGCTCACCAGCGAGGCAAAGGCGAAGGTGGCGGGCTCCACGACCAGCGGCAGGGTGTAGAACTCCGACGAGAAGCGGTCCGCCATCAGCGCGGCGATGCCGTAGCCGAGCGCCCAGCCCAAGGGCTGCGCCAGCAGCGCCAGCAGCAGCACCTCGCCCACCAGCACCCAGGACACCTCCCACCGGGTCAGCCCGAGGATGCGCAGCGAGGCCAGCTCGCGCGCGCGCTCCGACAGCTGGATGCGCGCGCCGTTGTAGGCGACGCCGATCGCGATGGCCGAGCCCAGCACGACGTAGACCGTCGCCATGACGGTCATGTTCTGCGCGATGGTCGACTCGAAGGCCCGGCGGTTGTCGGCCAGCAGCAGCGCGCCGCCCACGGCCGGAGCCGCCTTGACCGCGCGGTGGAACGCGGCCTCGCCGTCGGCGCGCAGGGTGACGGCGACGGACGAGATCTTCGGCGGACGGCCGAGTAGCCGGTCGTAGCCCGACAGCGTCATGTAGGCCGTCGCGCCCATGACCTCGGGCACGAGGCCCGCGACGCGGAGTGCAACCGGATCGCGGCGCAGGCCTACCAGCTCGGCCCGCAGGACCTCGCCGGGACGCACACCGAGGCGCGCGGCCAGCCGGTCGGTCAGCACCGCGCCCGCGTCGGGCGGCGCGGCCGGGCGCGTGCCGTCGAGCATGCGCGTAAGGTCCGAGCCAGGCGGCAGAGCCTGGATGGTGGCGTCTTCGGTCAGGTGCCCGTGCGACAGCCGGACGGCGGCGTAGACGTGCCCCTCGGCCTGAAGCACGCCGGGCAGGTCGCGCACGGCCGCGATCACATCCACGGGCAGGTCGCGCGGGAAGCTGAGGACCACGTCGGCCCGGTTCGACAGGTCGAAGGCCCGCTCCATGATGCCGTCGAGACTGTCGGAGAAGAAGGACGAGGACACGAGGATCGCCGTGCCGAGCGCGTAGCCCAGCACCGCCGTTCCGGCGCGCAGCGGCCAGCGCAGCACCGAGCGCAGGATCATCATGTCGGTCTGCGGCAGGCGGACGGCGGACAGCAGCCTGTCCACCGCGCCGCGCGCGAAACGCGGCGGCGACGGGGGGGCCATTGCGACCGCGGGCGGAAGGCGCGCGGCCCCGAGGGCGGCGCGCGTGGCGCCCAGCCCGGCGGCGGCGAAGCCCGCCAGCGCGCCGAGCGCCCAGGCCGTCCAGGACATCGAGAAGATCAGCTCGGGGAAGTTGTAGAACCGCGCGTAAAGTCCGGCCATCTCACGCGCCAGCACGCCGCCCACGGTCAGCCCCAGGGCGATGCCGACCGAGGCGATCAGCCCCGCCAGCAGCAGGTAATGCGAGAGCACCGCCCCATTGGAGTAGCCAGCGGCCTTCAACAGCCCGATCTCGGCGCGCTCCAGCGCCACGATCCGCGCCATCACCATGTTCACGAGGAACGCGGTGATCAGCAGGAAGACGGGCGGCAGGATCCAGGCCATCACGCGCAGCGTCTCGATCTCACTGTCGAGGAAGGCGTGGCTGATCTGGCGGTCGCGGCCATGCGCGCCGGTCGCGCCGTAAGGGGCGAGCAGCCGGTCGATGGCGGCGATCACCGACGCCTCGTCCGCGCCGCGCCGCAGCGCGATCACCGCGTCGTCGAAGGCGCCCGTCATGTCGAATGCCGCCTCTGCAGCGCGGCGGGGCATCCAGATGACGGCATGGCCCGACGGGTCGGGCATCATCGCGCCGGGGCCGATCGTGTAGACGAATTCAGGGCTGAGCGCAGTGCCGACCACCGTCAGCTCGCGCCGCGCGCCGCCGAGATTGGCGGCGAAGCGATCGCCGGGCCGGTAGCCCTGCGCGGCAGCGAAGGGGGCGTCGACGATCACCTCGTCCCACCGCCCCGGCTCGGGCCAGCGCCCCGACCGCAGCACGAGCCGGTTGAGCCGTGGCGGCCCCGCATCGGGCAGCGAGACCACCTGCGCAGTCGCCGGGCGCACCCGTCCGGGCAGGTCGAGCAGCACGAAGCGCGACACCCGCGCCTCGACGTCGCGCACGCCGGGGATCGCGCGCAGCTCGCCCGCCAGCCCGAGCGGCGCCCGCGTGGCGCGAGCGAAGACCTGGGCGAACGCCTCGCGCTCGTAATAGGCCGCGCGCGAGCGGTCGAGCGCGTCGGACATCCCCAAAGACATCAGCAGTACGGCCACGCCGCAACCCAGCACGGCGGCGATGGCCAGCACCTGCGCCCAGAGCCGGCGCAGGTCGCGCAGCAGCTTGAGGTCGAGCGCGCGCAACTGCGGCCGCGGGATCACCATACGATCTCCGAAGGGGCGACCCGTGTCGCGTTCACCTCCTCCGAGGCCAGCCGCCCGTCGGCGAAGCGCAGCACCCGATGCGCCATGGCCCGGATGCCAGCGTTATGGGTGATGACCACCGTGGTCGTCCCCGTCTCCCGGTTCACCCGGTCGAGCACCTCGAGCACCTGCACCCCCGTCCGGCTGTCGAGCGCCCCCGTCGGCTCGTCGCAGAGCAGCACGCCGGGCCGCTTGGCCACGGCGCGCGCGATTGCCACCCGCTGCTGCTCACCGCCCGAGAGCTGCGCCGGGAAGTGATCCATCCGCGCGCCCAGCCCCACCAGCCCGAGCGCCTCCTCCGCCGGCATCGGGTCGGGCGCGATGTCGGTCACGAGGCGCACGTTCTCGCGCGCCGTGAGCGAAGGGACGAGGTTGTAGAACTGGAAGACGAAGCCCACGTGGTCGCGTCGGTAGCGGGTCAGCGCGCGGTCGCCGAGCGCCGTGAGTTCCAGCTCGCGGTACCAGACGCGCCCCGAGCTGGCATGGTCCAGCCCGCCCAGGATGTTGAGCAGCGTCGACTTGCCGGATCCTGACGCGCCCAGCAGGACCGTCAGCTCGCCCATCCGCAGCGTCAGGTCTACGTTGTCGAGCGCGACCACCCGCACCGGACCCGTCTCGTAGACCTTGCAGAGCGCTTCGGTGCGGAACGCGACCGCGCCCGGCGCGTCTGCCCACATGCGACTCGAGTCGTCCATCCCGCCTGCGCCCCCGAGCCGATCCTGCCACCGCGTCCGATGACACCAGGTGGACCGAGAAAGACGAGAAAGCATTGATGCGCATCAATTCGGGCCGGTTCCGGTCGTGATGGAATGGGCCGAGCCGAGGACCGAAAAGGGAGGCCGGGGAATGTGGCGGGTTCTTCTGAGATGCGCTTTGCTCGCGACGCTCGCGACCGCTCCGGCGGCGGCGCAGGAGGGCGGCGCGGATGGCGCCGACACCGAGGCCGCATTCCGCTTCGGCGGCGACCTCTACCTGCTGCAGGGGCGGGTCGGCAGCCCGCTGGAGACGGAGGGCGACCTCTTCGCCTTGGTCGGCTGGATGGCGCCCGAGGGTCGCGTGGCGGGCGACGCGCATCTGGCAGGCTTCACCGTGACCATGCGCGCGGGCACAGGGGGCGACCTCTACGCCATGGGCAGCCACGTCGCCCTGGAAGGCCCGGTCGACGGCGACGCCAGCGTGTCAGCTGGCAGCGCGACCCTCGGCTCCGGCGCAGCAGTGCGGGGAAACCTGCGCTTCGTCGGTGGCGCGCTGGACCTCAGCGCGCCCATCGGGGGCTCGGCGTTGATCGCGGGTGGCGAGGTCCGGATCGACGCGCCCGTCGCGGGTGACGTGCGTGTCGCGGCGGGAACGCTGTCCTTCGGGCCCGACGCCCGGATCGGGGGCACCCTGTTCCATGCAGGCCCCGAGCGCGTCGAGGTGCCCGAGGCGGTGATCCCGGCCGAGCGCGTGACCTTCACGGAATGGCACCCCGACCAGGGCGGCCGGCCGGCGGACTGGGGGAATGACATGGCCCCCGGTCCGGCGGTGGCGGTCGGTGGCGCGGTCGCGGGGCTGCTCGCGTTGCTTCTCGTGGGTGCGGCGCTGCTGGCAATGATGCCGGCCCGGGTCGAGCGATGGGGCGCGGCGGTCGAGGCGCGTCCGGGCGCCGCGATGCTCTGGGGCGGGGCGACGCTGGCTGCGCTGTTCGGACTCGTGCCCGTCCTCGCGCTGACCCTGGTCGGCGTCCTGCTGGTGCCGGTCGCGTTGCTGGCCCTCACGCTGGCCTGGGTCGGCGGCTGGCTGCTCGGCACCTACACGCTGGGCAGGATCCTCGCTGAGCGGACGGGGCTGCGCCCGTCCCTTTCGCTGGGGGCCCGGATCGCCATTCTGGCAGCCGCCGTCGTGGTCGCGGGGCTGCTCAACTTCGTGCCGGTCCTCGGGTGGCTCCTGAACCTCGGGCTGGTCCTTTTCGGTCTGGGCGGCGTGGCGCTCGACGCGACCCGCAGACCCGCCTGACGCCGCGCCCCCGTCAGGCGAGGAGCCGCCGCCGCACGGCCTTCTCCGCCTCGAGGAGGAGCAGCAGCCCCGCACCCATCGCGACGATGAGAGCCCACTCGCCCGGCGCGAGCGGCCGCGTGTCGAACACTGCCTGAAACGGCGGGGCGTAGGTGAAGGCGAGCTGCGCCAGCACCGTGCCCGTCACCCCGAGCAGCACGGCAGGTGTCCCAAGGACGCCCTGCCATGTCAGCGCGGTCATCGACAGGTAGCGCACCGAGAAGAGATACGCGATCTCCAGCACCACCAGCAGGTTGACCACGGCGGTGCGGGCATGGGCCAGATCCCGCCCCTCCGCGGCGAGGCGGAAGAACAGCCAGAACGCTGCCAGCGCGAAGAGCGTCGAGACCAGCGCGACGCGCCACACCATCTCGCGGTCCAGCAGTCCCGCGTCGCGCCGCCGCGGCGGACGGTCCATGACGCCGGGCTCCGCAGGCTCGAAGGCGAGCGTCAGGCCGAGCGCGACTGCGCTGACCATGTTGATCCAGAGAATCTGCGCGGGGCTCAGCGGCAGCGTGAGGCCGAGGAGGATCGCGACGATCACGATCAGGCTCTCGCCGCCATTGGTAGGCAGGTTCCAGGCGATCACCTTGCGGATGTTGTCGTAGATCGTCCGGCCCTCGCGCACGGCCGCGACGATCGTGGCGAAGTTGTCGTCGGCCAGCACGGCGCGGGCGGCCTCCTTGGCGGCCTCCGTGCCCTTGATGCCCATGGCGATGCCCACGTCCGCGCGCTTGAGCGCGGGCGCGTCGTTCACGCCGTCGCCGGTCATGGCGACGATGGCGCCATTCGCCTGCAGCGCCTCGACCAGCCGCAACTTGTGCTCCGGCGCGGCGCGGGCGATCACGCCGACCTCGGCCGCGCGGCGGCGCAGAGCCTCCGGCTCCAGCGCCATCAGCTCGTCGCCCGTGACCGCTCCCGCACCGGTGTCGAGGCCGATCTCGCGCGCCACGGCCAGCGCGGTGAGCGCGTGGTCGCCGGTGATCATCTTCACTGCGATCCCGGCGGCGCGGCATCCGGCGATGGCCGCGGCGGCCTCGGGACGCGGGGGATCGACGAAGCCGATCAGGCCCAGGAAACGCAGGCCGTTCATGTCCTCCATGCGCAATCCGGGGGCATCCCCCATGTCGCGGGCGGCGAAGCCCAGCACCCTCTGCCCCGCCGCGGCCAGGGCGTCGGCCCGCGCGTCCCAGGCCGCGCGGTCGAGCTGCGCGCCGTCCGGCCCGGTGGCGCACATGTCGAGCACCCGGTGCGGCGCACCCTTCACGAAGGCCGTCACGCCGTCCATGCCGCCTGCCAGCACCGCCATGAAGCGGTGCCGCGCGTCGAAGGGGATGTCGTCGAGCCTCGGCCGCGACGCGCGCTCCGCCGCCTCGTCCAGCCCGGCCTTCTGCGCCAGCGCCAGGAGCGCGCCGTCCATCGGGTCGCCCGCGACGCTCCAGCCCGCCTCCCCCTCCACCAGCGCCGCGTCGTTGCACAGCATGCCGCAGAGCGCGATCTCCCCCAGCATCGGCGTCGCCCCGCCCTCGACCGTTCCCTCGGGGGCGTAGCCCGCGCCGGTGACGCGCAGATCTGGCCCTTCGGAGGACAGGGCGACGGTGCGCACGACCATCTCGTTGAGCGTCAGCGTGCCGGTCTTGTCGGTGCAGATCACCGAGACGGCGCCCAGCGTCTCGACCGCGGGCAGGCGCCGAACGATGGCCCGGCGCGCGGCCATGCGCTGCACCCCGAGCGCAAGCGTGATCGTCATCACCGCCGGCAGGCCCTCGGGGATGGCGGCCACCGCCATGCCGACCACCGCCAGGAACGTGCCCTCCGCCCCGTCCCATCCGCCCCGCCAGACCCCGAAAGCGAAGACCGCGGCGCATGCGGCGAGGATCAGCGCCGTGAGCCATTTCGAGAAACGGTCGATCTGCGCGAGGAGCGGCGTCCGGAGCGCCTCGACGTCGCCCAGCATCGTGCCGATGCGACCGATCTCGGCCTCTGCCCCCGTCGCCACGACCACGCCGACCCCGCGCCCCGCCGTGACCAGCGTGCCGGAATGGGCCAGCGAGGCGCGGTCGCCGAGCGGCGCGTCCGCCGCCACCGGTTCCACCTGCTTGTCCACCGTCGTCGCCTCGCCCGTCAGCGCGGCCTCGTCGGTGCGCAGGCTCCGCGCCTCGATCAGGCGCAGGTCAGCGGGCACGCGGTCGCCGGCCTCGATCATCACGACGTCGCCGGGGACCAGCCCGCGCGCCTCGATCGTCACGCGGTCGCCGTCGCGCCGCGTCGCGGCCGAGGTCCGCAACATGGCGCGCACGGCCCGCATCGCGCTCTCGGCCCGGCCCTCCTGCCAATAGCCCACGAGGGCGTTCACCAGGATGACGGCGGCGATGACGCCGGTGTCGATCCAATGCCCGAGGAGCGCCGTGACCGCCGCCGCGCCGACAAGCACCAGGATCAACACGTTGTTGAACTGCATGCCGAGCCTCGCCAGCGCCCCGCGCGGGGGCACCTCCGGCAGGGCGTTGGGGCCGTGGCGCGCCAGCCGCGCCTCCGCTTCCGGCGTCGACAGTCCCGCCGCGCCGACGCCGAGGCGCGCGAGCACGGTCCCCGCCTCGAGCGCGTGCAGCGGCGCGTCGGCAGGATCACGGGTCCTGGCGCGAGAGGGGAGCCCCGCTTTCTCGTCCATCGCGTGATCTCCCTGCAAGGCCCGGTATCGAAGGGCGTCGGAATCCGGGGCCGCCGCAACTCCGCCCCGGCCCGTGACCTGCTGGTGCCGCCGGCACCGTCCTCTTGTCCTTGATCGTCGTCAAGGTCGCGTCCGCCGGAGGGGATTAGGATGACAGTCACCAGAGCGGTTTGCCCAAGGGGACGCGGAAATGATTGCCAGAATGAGCCGGAGTGCGATGGGGATGGGGGCCGTGCTCCCTCCTGCCGCCAACATTCGGACGGACCGAGCCGGCGAGGCGCAGGCCCGCCGGGCATACGCAGTCGCGCAGAACAGGGGAGCGTGAGATGACGCGTAGGATGAAAGCGGCGGTGGTGACCAAGCTGGGCGCCCCGCTTGAGATCCGCGAAGTGCCCGTGCCCGAGCCGGGGCGGGGCCAGATCCTGATGCGGGTGCGCGCCTCGGGCGTGTGCCACACGGACCTGCACGCCGCCATGGGCGACTGGCCCGTGAAGCCGTCGCCGCCCTTCATCCCCGGGCACGAGGGCGTGGGCGAGGTGGCCGAGCTCGGCGCCGGCGTGACCCATCTGCGCGAGGGGGACCGCATCGGCGTGCCCTGGCTGCACTCCGCCTGCGGGCGCTGCGAGCACTGCACCGGCGGATGGGAGACGCTCTGCCCCGACCAGACGAACACCGGCTACAGCACGGACGGGGGCTATGCCGAGTACGTGCTGGCGGACGCGGACTATGTCGGCCTGCTTCCCGACGGGCTCGACTTCGGACCTGCCGCGCCGGTGCTCTGCGCGGGGGTGACGGTCTACAAGGGCCTCAAGGAGACGGAGGTGAAGCCCGGCCAGTGGGTCGCCATCTCGGGCATCGGCGGGCTGGGCCACATGGCGGTACAATACGCCAAGGCCATGGGGATGCATGTCGTCGCCGTCGACGTCGCCGACGACAAGCTGCGCCTCGCGCGGGAGCTCGGAGCCGACGAGACCGTCAACGCCGCAAAGGTCGATCCGGGCACGGAGGTGCAGCGCCATCTCGGCGGGGTGCACGGGGCGCTGGTGACGGCCGTGTCGCCGCGCGCCTTCTCACAGGCCACGGCCATGCTGCGCCGGCATGGGACCATGGCGCTGGTCGGGCTGCCGCCCGGGGACTTCCCGCTGCCGATCTTCGAGACGGTGCTGAAGCGGCTGACGATCCGCGGCTCGATCGTGGGCACCCGGCTGGACCTGGCCGAAGCCCTGGCATTCGCCGGCGACGGCGCCATCGCGACCACCTTCCAGTGGGACGAGCTCGAGAACGTCAATTCCGTGTTCGACCGCATGCGGCAGGGCACCATCGACGGCCGGGTCGTCCTGAGGATGTGAGGGCCTCGGCGCCCCCGGTCGCCCCGGTCGCCCCGCCCGAGCGCCCGTTCTCGGAGCTCCTCGAGACGTTGGGCGACCTGGGCGGCAGCGGCCGGGCCGTCGCCCTGGGCGACGTGCTGGCGATGGCCGGGACCCGGGCGCACGGGGCCGGGATCCTCCTGCTGGCCCTGCCGGACGCGATCCCCGCGCCCGTCCCCAGCCTGGCGGCGGTGCTCGGCATTCCGCTGGTGCTGATCTCGGCGCATCTGGCCGCCAACGGGGAGCGCGCCGCCCTGCCCGCCCGCATGCTGCGATGGCCCGTCCCCGGTCGCGTCCTCGCCGCGATGGCCCGCACCCTGGTCCGCCCGCTGGCCTGGGCGGAGCGCTGGACCCGCCCGCGCCTGCCCCGTCTCGCACGACGCGAGCGCCTCGCCGGGGTCGTCTGCCTCGCGCTGTCCGTCCTGCTGCTTCTGCCCGTGCCGCTGATGAACGTGCCCCCTGCCGCGGCGCTGGTGCTCATCGCCTGGGGCCTCGTGCAGCGCGACGGGGCCTTCGTCGCCGCCGGATTCGTCGCATCGGCCGGGATTGCCGCAGCCTTGGCCTTCGCCTTCCGCGCGCTGGTCGGTCTGCTGTCCTGACACGCCGCGGCCCGCGCCCCGTCGCTGGCCCGAACGGGCCCGGCGGCGCCCGAGCCGTCAGAGCCTCGGCGCAGGATGCGTGACCGTGGGAGAACGAGCGCGGGGAGGCGGCCCTCACCCGATGGGGTGCGGCGAAGGAGGACAGATCCATGCCCCGTTCCTCCTGGGCCGGCAGCCCGGTCTCCTTCAGGGCGCCGTCATCCGTGCAGCGATACGTCCGACGTCGGCCGCCGGGACAGGATCAAAGGGGGCACAGTGGCCGGGGCCCGCCCCGTGGAGCGCCGCATCCGCCAATTGACGCCGGTCAACGCGCGCCGCCTCCGGCGCCTTAGGCTGGCCCCGCAAGCCATTCCAGACCGGAGCCTCGGATGTCCGTCGACGAAGCCGTGATCGCCCCGCGCGTGCCGTCCCGCGCCCTGGTGGCCTTCGCCGCCCTCACCTTCGCGATCAGCTGGAGCGTGATCGGCGGCTATGTCCTGCTGCCCGGCTTCATGAATGCCGCATTCGGAGAGATCTCCGGCAGCCATCCGCTCTTCTTCCTCGCCACCTGGGCGCCCGGCCTCGCCG
Organism: Jannaschia formosa; assembly: GCF_003340555.1. Lineage (GTDB taxonomy): Bacteria > Pseudomonadota > Alphaproteobacteria > Rhodobacterales > Rhodobacteraceae > Jannaschia > Jannaschia formosa. The sequence continues at coordinate 25,822 of NZ_QPLJ01000032.1, forward strand.
CACTGGCCGTCGTCCTCGCCCATGCCGGGACCGCGGGCGCGCGTCGCTTCCTGTCGCGGTTGCTGATCTGGCGCGCGCCCTGGGGCTGGTGGCTGTTCATCCTCGCAGGGCTCCCCCTGGTCTTCATGGCCGGCTCCGCGATCAAGGGAGGGCCGCCGCTCGCGCCCCTGCCGCCCGAGGGCGCGGGGCCGATGCTGGCGGTCATGGCGATGATGCTGTTCCTCGGCCCGGTCGAGGAGCTGGGCTGGCGCGGGGTCGCGCAGCCGATCCTGCAGCGTCACATGGCCCCGATCTGGGCGGGCGCGCTGATCGGCGTAGCCTGGGGCCTCTGGCACCTGCCCGCCTTCTATCTCGCCGGGATGGTGTTCGCCGAATGGAGCTTCGTCCCCTTCTTCGTCGGCAACGTGGTGCTGTCGATCCTGGTCGCGCCGATCCTCAACGACGCGCGGGGCAGCCTGCTGCTGCCGGTGCTGTTCCACTGGCAGCTCATCAACCCGTTCTGGCCCGATGCGCAGCCCTGGGACACATGGATCCTCTTCGGGGTCGCCACGGTTGTGGTCTGGCTGCGCCGCGACGCGATGTTCGATCGCCGCGGCGCGGTGACCGACGTCGTTCCCGGGGAGGTCCGCCCGTGATGCGGTGGCAGCGTACAGGTCGGCAGTGAGGTGGGCAGCGCCCCCCGCTGACGGCGGATCTCCGCGCCGGGGGGGTGCCACCCCTGCCCCTTGGAGCGGCGGCCTGCCGCGGCTTTGGACGGGCCGATGCGGTGGACCCCATGGCCTTCGGACCGCGCGTGGCCGCTCAGGGCGTGACCCCTTGCACGACGCCGGCCTGCCCGGGTGGGACGGAACGCGGCTTCGCCGCAGCCGGGTCGCGGGGCGCGATGCGGAGTGCGCGCAGGGCGTTCAGGATCACGGCAACGTCGATCGCCTCCTGCAGGAGCGCGCCCTCGACCGGCGTGAGGTAGCCCATGGCGGCCGCGATCATGCCGAGCACCGACAGGCCGATCCCGGCGACGACGCTTTCAAGGGCGATGCGGCGCGAGGCCCGCGCGATCTCGATCCCGGTCGCGAGCCGGTCGATGCGGTCCACCAGCAGCACGACGTCCGCCGCCTCGGCCGAGGCGGCCGCGCCCCGCACGCCCATCGCGACGCCCACGTCGGCCGCGGCCAGCGCAGGCGCGTCGTTCACCCCGTCGCCCACCATCATGACCGGCCCGTGCGCACGCTCGGCGAGGACGAGTGCCACCTTGCGGTCCGGCGTGAGGTCTGCGCGCAAACCGTCGAGGCCGAGCCCCTCGGTCACCCGCGCGGCCACGTCCGCGCGGTCGCCGGTGGCAAGCAGGATGCGCGCGATCCCTTGGCGCCGCAGGCCGTCCAGCATCGCACCGGCACCCTCGCGCAGCGGGTCGGACATGACGAGGTGCCCCGCCATATGACCGTCGACGGCGACGGCGACGAGGACCGACCCGGCGGCGACGGCCAAGGGATCGCCCGGCCGCCGTCCGACACGGGACGCGACGAAGGCACCCCCGCCGACGACGACCTCGCGGCCGTCGACATGGCCCGCGACGCCCTCGCCGGGAAACTCCGTGACGTCGGACGGGACGGGCAGCGTCAGGCCCCGTGCCTTCGCGGCGGCGACGACGGCCTGCGCCACGGGGTGTGTCGACGCCTGGTCGAGCGCCGCGGCGAGGCGCAGGATCTCGTCCTTCGCCGGGCCGCCCGCGCTGTCGATCGACACGATCCGAGGGCGGCCGTCCGTGAGCGTGCCGGTCTTGTCCAGGATCAGCGTGCGGACGCGCGCCATCGTCTCCAGCGGCCCCGCGCCCTTTACCAGCACGCCGAGCTGCGCCGCGCGCGAGAGGCCCGCGACCAGCGCGACCGGCACCGCAAGGATCAGCGGACAGGGCGTGGCCACGACCAGCACAGCGACCGCCCGGCTCGGATCGCCCGAAACCCACCAGGCCACCACCGCGATGCCGAGCGTGACGGCAAGAAAGCCCAGCGACCAGCGATCGGCCAGCCGCGACATCGGCGCCTTGGAGGCCTGCGCCGCCTCGACCAGACGGACGATCCCGGCATAGGTGCTGTCCTTCGCCTCATGCGTCGCGAGCAGGCCGAAGGCCTCGCCCGCATTGGTCGAGCCGCTGAAGGCCTCGGCCCCGCGCAAGAGCCGCACGGGCAGCGACTCGCCCGTCAGCGCCGAGGTATCGACGAAGGCCGCATCGGAGGCCAAAGTGCCGTCCACCGGCACCACGTCGCCCTGCCGGATCAGGAGACGGTCGCCGGGCGCGATCGCGTCGAGCGGCACGTCCTCCAGTGCGCCGTCCCGATGCCGGGTGGCCGTCCTGGGTACGCGGGACAGAAGGTCGTGCATCGAGCGCCGGGCACGGCCCTCGGCCAAGCTTTCGAGCAAGGTGCCGCCCGAATACATCACCGCGACGACCGCCGCGGCGAGGGTCTCGCCGAAGACCAGCGCCGCCGTCATGGAGAGCGCGGCCACGATGTCGAGGCCCGTCTCGCCGCGGCGGATGCCCCTCAGGATCTCGACCACGAGCGCGGCGAGCACCGGGACCACGCCGGCGAACCAGATGGCGCGCGCCGTGCCGGATCGGTCGGCCAGCCAGACGGCGAGCCCGGTCAGGAGGGCGCAGAGCGCGAAGCCGAGGAGTGCGAAGCCGAGGGGATCGGCACGCCAGATGCCCGCAGGTCGAGGCCCCGCTGCGAGACCACCGCTCATGTCTGGAAGACGTAAGTCCCGGGGGCCGCGACGAGAGGGCGATGGCCCCGCTCCGGGGCGCCGAGCCTTTTCGGGGCGGGCAGAGCGCCGCCGCTCTTCTTCCCGAGCCAGTCCACCCAGTCGGGCCACCAGGAACCGGCCGCTCCCGGCGTCTCCGCAAGCCAGTCGTCCGGCCCGACATAGAGGGCGCCGGCAGGGCGATGGAAGATGCGGTAGCTGCTGCGCGGAGTGCCGGGCGGGTTCACGATCCCGCTGTTGTGGCCACCGCTCGTGAGCACGAAGGTCAGATCGCAATCCGTGAACAGACGCGTCTTGTAGACCGAGCGCCAGGGCGCGATGTGGTCGGTCTCGGTGGCAACGACGAACATCGGCGCCGAGATGTCCTTCAGCGCGATCACCCGGCCCTCGACGGCGAAACGTCCCGCCGTCAGGCGGTTCTCGAGAAAGAGGCCGCGCAGGTATTCGGAATGCATCCGGGCGGGCATCCGCGTCGTGTCGGCCAGCCATACCCCCATGTCGGTCGGCGTGTCGTCGCGACCGAGCCAGTAGCGCCGGACCGCCCGCGACCAGATCAGATCCTCGGACCGGATCGCGGAGAAGGTGCGCGCCATCTGCGGCCGGTCGAGATAGCCCTGATACCACATCATGTCCTCGAGACAGGCCACCTGGCTCTCGTCGACGAAGAGCAGCAGCTCCCCGGCCTCGGCGAAATCCACCTGCGCGGCCATCAACGTGATCGAGGCCAGGCGGTCGTCGCGCTCGCGGGCCATGGTCGCTGCGGCGATGGCCAGCATCGTGCCGCCGAGGCAATATCCCACGGCGTGGACATTCGGCCCCGGCACGATGGCGTTCACCGCGTCGAGCGCCGCCATGACGCCGCGCCTGCGGTAGTCCTCGAGCGAAAGCTCCGCCTGGTCCGCGCCAGGATTGCACCAGGAGATAGCGAAGACGGTGAAGCCCTGCGCCACGAGGTGCCGGATGACCGAGTTCCGCGGCGAGAGGTCGAGCACGTAGTACTTCATGATCCAGGCCGGCACGATCAGGACCGGCTCGGGACGCACGGTCTCCGTCTGCGGCGCGTACTGGATGAGCTCGAACAGCTCGTTGCGGAACACCACCTGTCCCGGCGTGCAGGCGAGGTCCTCCCCGACGCGGTAGCCTTCGGGCGCGGCGTCGCGGCTATTCGTGACGGTCCTGATCGCGTCCTGCCCGGCATGACGGGCGCCCTCGACAAGGTTCCGGCCCCCGGAGCGGAGGGTCGCCTCGATGATCTCGGGATTGAGGGCCGGAAAGTTCGAGGGCGACATCACGTCCAGCACCTGCCGCGCCATGAAGCGGGTCCGGTCGGCCTCCTCGGGCCGCAGGCCGCGCAGATGCGCGGTGGCCGCATCCCACCAGTCCTGGGAGGCGAGGAAGGCCTGCTGCCAGACGGCGAAGGGCGCCGACTGCCAGCCCGGATGCCGGAAGCGGCGATCGAAGGGTTCGGGCGCGAAGGGTGGCTCGGTCCCCGGTCCGGCGAAATGTTTCATCAGCAGCGCGGCGTTGCGGCTTGCTCTCTCCGCAAGTTCGAGTTGGCGTCCCGGCGCAGCGCTCATGTGCTGCGCCCAGTCGGCCCAGGCCTCGATGAAGGAATGCGACGCCACGCCCCCATTCATGCGAGCCAGGACAGCCCGTGCCGCGCGATCGAGGTTCCGGTGGGGATGATCCGAAGCGTGTCGTCCCTCGGGATCGGAGCGCGCCGCGACAGGCACCGGCAGCACGGCAGGCGGTTCGTCGGCCGGCCGCCGGGGCGCGGTCCTCCTGGTCGTCTTCGGCATCTGGCGGCCTCCTCGGTCCTGGGATCAATGCGAGACGAGCAACGGTATCTCCGCGGTCTCCAGCAGGTCGCGGGTGACGGCGCCGATGGCGAAATCGTAGAGCCGGGAATGGCCGAAGGCCCCAGTCGCGAGCAGGCCCGCGCCGCCTTCCCTGGCCGCGCGGACAAGTTCGGCCGCCCGGTCCCCCGCCACTCCGCTCCGGTCGGTCACGGTGACCTGGAACCCGAGGCGGTCGAATGCCGCGGCGAGGTCCTCCCGGGCGTCGAGGCCGGGTCTGTCCTCGTAGGCATGGGCGAGCACCGTTACCAGCTCGATCGCGGCACCGGGCGCGGCCAGGGTCAGCGCATCATGGGCCGCGCGCGTGGCCTCGCGCGTGTCGCTCCAGCCGATGACGATCCGCTCCGCAGGCAGCGCCGGACGCGAGGCCTCGTCGAGCACGAGGACGGGACGTCCGGCCGCTCGGATCAGACGCTCGGCCAGGCCGCGATCGTCCGGCGAACGCCCCGGCGCCCTGTTCGACCCGAGGAGGATCAGATCCGCACCCCGCGCCGACGACAGCAGGTAGGACTCCGCGCCGTAAAGGTCCTTCTGCGGGCGATACTCGTATTGCAGGCCGTTCGCGCGGGTCTGTTCCCGGACCAGCTCCCGGATCTTCTCCGCCTCTTCCTCCTCCCAGGCCCTGATCGAGGCGTAGTACGAGGGCTCCGCCATGTATCCGCTTGCGAACACGATGGGCCTGAACGGGTGCAGCACCGTCAGATGGGCGTCGAGGCTGAAGGCGACGGAGGACGCCATCGGGATAAGCCATGCGGCCTCGGTCGAGTCGAACACGATCAGGGCAAGGGTCCTGGCGGTCATGGGACGAGCTCCATGGTCTGAGGGGTGCGTATCGGCGGGCCGCTGTCGGGCTGGGGATCGCAGCCCTTCGCCCTGCCGGGGCCGGGGCTGCGGGCGATCGGCGGGAAGTCCTCGGGTGTGATCGTCTCGCGCTTGAGAAGGAGATCGGCCCCGTCGCGCAGATCGCCCGACCGTTCCTCGAGGACGGACTGCGCCCGTCTGGTCGCGCAGGCCAGCGTCTCGCGCACATCCATGTCCAGTTCGCGGGCTGTGCCCTGCGAGAAATCGCGACCCGCCGTCCCGCCCTCCGAGGGCAGCCATCGCATCCGTCGCTCCTCGAGCGCCACCGGTCCGATCGTCCGCCCCATTCCGAACCGCGTGGCCATCGCCCGCGCGATGTCGGTCGCCTTGGCCAGGTCGTCCTCCGCGCCCGTCGAGACCTCGCCGAAGACGACCGCCTCGGCCGCCCGTCCGGCGAGCAGGACCGCCATCCGATCCTCCAGCTCGGTCCTGGTGAGCAGGAAGCGATCCTCGGTCGGACGCTGCAAGGTGTATCCGAGGGCGCCGACGCCGCGGGGAATGATGGAGATCTTGTGCACCGGATCGGCGCCCGGCAGGGCCGCCGCGACCAGCGCATGGCCGATCTCGTGGACGGCGACGCGATGCCGCTCGGCCGGGTCGAGCAGGCGGGAATGGCGCTCGGCCCCGGCTACGACGCGCTCGACGGCCTCCGTCATGTCGGACATCGTCACGGCATCGGCGCCGCGGCGCGTGGCCACGATGGCCGCCTCGTTCACGAGATTGGCGAGATCGGCCCCGGTGAAGCCGGGCGTCAGGGCGGCCACGGCATCGAGGTCGAGGCTCGGGTCCGTCACGATCTTCCGGACGTGGACCGCGAGAATGTCGCGACGCCCCTTGCGCTCGGGCCGGTCCACGACGATCTGCCGGTCGAACCGCCCGGACCGAGTCAGCGCGGGATCCAGGATCTCGGGGCGGTTCGTTGCGGCCAGCAGGACGATGCCGGCAGTCGGATCGAACCCGTCGAGCTCGGCCAGGAGCTGGTTCAGCGTCTGCTCCTTCTCGTCCGAGCCGCCGAAGCCCGGGATCGCGCCACGCGCCCGCCCGAGTGCGTCGAACTCGTCGATGAAGATGATGCAGGGGGCTGCCTTGCGGGCCTGCTCGAAGAGGTCGCGGACGCGGGCGGCACCGACGCCGACGAACATCTCGACGAACTCCGACCCGGAGATCGAGAAGAACGGCACGGCGGCCTCGCCGGCGATCGCCCGGGCCAGAAGCGTCTTGCCGGTGCCGGGCGGCCCGACCAGCAGGATGCCGCGCGGCACGCGCGCGCCGAGGCGCGAGAACCGGTCGCGCTCCTTGAGAAAGGACACGACTTCCCGAAGCTCCGCCTTGGCCTCGTCGATGCCGGCGACATCCTCGAAGGTCACGCCTGTGTCGCGCTCGACCCAGACCTTGGCCCTGGATCGGCCGATGTTGATCAGCCCGCCCATGCCCTGACGCTCCGCGAACCGCCGGAACACGAAGGTCCAGAACAGCACAAGCAAGGCCAGCGGCGCGATCCAAGACAGAAGGGTGGTCAGCCAGTTCGACTCCGACGCCCCCGCGATCTCGACATCGTGGGAGAGGAGTTCGGCCGCGAAGCCGGGTTCGACACGGGTGGTCGCGAAACGCGACTTGCCCTCGATCGGATGCGCCAGGTCGCCCTCGATCCGCGACTCCGTCACCGTCACGCGGGTGATCGCGCCCTCGTCCAGCAGCCCCAGGAACCGGGAATAGTCGACGACGATGACTCCGCTCGCGGCGACCCAGATCTGGACGGCGAGGAGCACCAGAAGGCCGAAGGCCACGTATCCCAGGTTGAGACCATGCTGGGACTGCACCGGAGACCCTTTCCGAGGGTTGCGCGCATCCTCACTGCCAGGTCCGTCCCGCTGCGATTGCTGCGCGGTGGACCGCGTCATCATTTCCCAGCCTTCGTCGGCGTTCCGGGCCTTGCGGACGCGGGCGCAGGCTTGCCGGGCCTGGGTCCGGATGTCGGATCCATGGAGGTCCCCCCTCGATCGGGCCGTGTTGGCCGGTCCCGATTCCATCATGCCGCCCGCACGGCGTCATTGATCGCCGTCAAACCGGCCACCGCTTCGCCCTGGGCGGCCGGCCGACCGATGAGCACCCCCTGTCCGGGAAGGCGCCGCTCCGTCGGGCGGAGGCTCCGACAGATCGGACCAGGGCCAGCACGCGCGTCGCCGAACTCGGCTGCCAATCGTGCCCCATGCCTTGCGCCATGGGTCGTCGCGGATCGTATCGGCGAGGCGATGGAGGTCCCGCGTCAGGAGCCGCGCGCGCAGAAGGTCGAGGACCGTTAAAGCGCGTTCTCCGGATCCTCGCACGGCACATCCCCGAGGGCCGAGGCGGCCCGATCCAGACCCCGGCGCTTTCCGCGCGTGCGAGCCGGTGCCTGCGAAGGGTCCGAGACGCGGAAATGGGCGAAGCGCATCGGGTGGGGCAGATCAGCCCCGAGCTTGAGCGCACCGCCCGATGGCAGCGCATCCCGTAGGGCATCCAGCCCCGCCGAAAGCAGATGCCAGCCCGCTCGCTCGTCCGCACATTCCGACGCTTGGACCAGCGCGACGACATGGCCTCGGGCTCACCCGGGCGCGCCACCGAGGTGGCGGCCTCGGCGGTCGAGGAACCCCGCCTTCACGGTGCCCCGGCAGATCTCACGGGATGGACGCGCCGCGCGTTCTTCTCGCGAAGCCTATCGGAACGACGGTCGCGAGGCCTTTCGGGCCCGCGCCGTCGTCGTCGGGGGCTCCGGCCGGGACATGCTGCAAACGGGCATGTCGCAGCGATGGCCCTGGGTCGTCGGCACTCGTGCGGCGACGGGTCCCGCCCCTGCGGTCGGAGGTCGGAACCGCGCGTATCACGCGACGTGCAGGTGATCGTTGACCTTCTTGATGCCGGGCGCCGCCCAGGCCGCACGCTCGGCGATCAGCCTGTCCGCCCAGCTGTCGATCCGGCCATCCAGCGTCACGATGCCGTCGGACACCTTAACCTGGATCGCGGCCGCATCCAGCTCCGCGTCCCGCTTCAGCGCATTCTCGATGCGCTGGCGAATGTCGGAGGGCGTGGGCTGATGGCGGATATCGATGACGTTCGACACGCTCTTCACCCCGGACATGCCGCTGACGACGGAATGAGCGGCGTTGCGCTGGTAATTCCACTCGACGGTGCCGACCAGGGTGACATGGCCATTGGCTACCTTGACCTTGACGCGGTCTTTCGGAACCGCAGTGTTCCAGGTCAGCAGGTCGGCCGCACGTCGCGCGATCTCGTCGTCGGCGGTCTGATGCGATCCGACCGGTCGCACCTCGATTTCCTGCGCGATCCCTCGAACGCCCTTGATCCGCGTGACCACGCGCTCCGCCGTCAGGCGCTGCGAGTAGGTGGGAACATGGCCGCTGAGGGTCACGATCCCCCTGTCGACGGCCACACCGATGTCGTTGGCGTCAATCGACGGCTCGAAATCGAGCGCGTCCATGACGTCCTGCTTGATATTCGCGTCGTTCATCATGGTTCTCCGGTTCGGCCGACGGGACGCTTCCCGCCAGTCCAGTGGAACCCTAGCCCTGCCGTCGTGGCACACATTGACGACGGTCATTGCCGAGGATGGTTCGTAAAAGCCGGAAGCGGCACATGCGCCAGGCGACCTTCCGACCCGGTAGGCAAGCAAACGAGATTTTCGGCACCGAAGCACGGATAGAGTTCGGATGACCGGGATCAACGAGTTGCCGGATGATCTGTTGGTATCCTGGCCCAACAGGATGAAACGGGAAGCGCGAGATGAACAAGGGTGACGGGCCGGAGGCAGCTGCCGAGGCGCATCTGAAACCGCTGATGCAGGAAGACGTCCTCGCATTCCTCGCCTCGGGCGCGGCGTTTCCCGATGGTGGCGCCGTCACGCGCATCGAGACACATGGCGCCTATGTTTTCCTGTGCGGAGGCGATGCGCTGAAACTGAAACGGGCAGTCCGCTACGACTACATGGACCTGAGCACCCCGGACCTGCGGCGGCGCATGCTCCTCCGCGAACTGGAGTTGAACGCGCCCTCGGCGCCGTCGATCTATCGCGATGTCCTGCCCGTCACCCGAAAGCCGGGCGGACTGCTTATCGGGGGGGACGGCCCCGTCATCGACTGGGTGCTGCGCATGCATCGCTTCCCTGCCGAGAACGAGCTCGAGGCCGTCGCGGCACGTGGCGCGCTCGACGGCCCCCTTGCGGACGCTCTGGGCCGCATGGTCCTGCACTATCACGCGAACTGCCCGCAGCGCCTGACAGACGGCGCGGAGCTGATGAGCGCGATCCTGGACGAGTTGGACCGGGTGTTCACGGAGTTCAAGGGCGCCGAGGGAACCGAGGGACTGGCCGATTGGCGCCGCGCCACGCGACAGGTTTTCTCCGATGCTTCGGCGCGCCTGACCCGACGCGGTCTGTCCGGACATACAATGCGCACACACGGGGATCTGCACCTGCGCAACATCGTTCTTGTCGACGCGAAACCCGTGGCGTTCGACGCGCTGGAGTTCGACGAGACGCTGGGCACCTGCGATGTGCTCTACGATCTCGCCTTCCTTCTGATGGATCTTGAACACCGTGGCCTGAATGCGGTCGCGACCCGTACCCTGTCGCAATATCTTCTGGAGGCGCGCGGCAGCGAGGATGCGGGGCTTGCCGTCCTGCCGTTGTTCCTTTCGGTGCGCGCCGCAATCCGCGCGATGGTGCTGTTGCAGACCGATGTCGCGCGGAAGCGGGCGGGGGCATCGGCGGTCGAAGTACAAGCCTACCTGACACAAGCCAGGGCCGTGCTGACGCCGCACCCCGCCCGGCTGATCGCCGTGGGCGGACTATCGGGATCGGGGAAGACGGTCCTCGCCCGGGATCTGGCACCTGGTCTGGGGGCGGCGCCGGGGGCGGTGCATCTCTCGACGGATGCCGAGCGAAAGGCCGGTCTCGAGCAACCTGCGAACTGCCATCTCGAACAGGCGGCCTATGCCCCGGCTGCCCGGCAAGGCGTTTACGTCCGGCTGCTGGCGCGTGCCGAAGCCATCCTTCGCGCGGGACATGGCGTCGTTCTCGACGGCACCTTCCTTGATCCACTGATGCGGCACGCAGTGCGCGAACTGGCGGTCAGACTGGATGTACCCTCGGCATTCCTTTGGCTGAACGCGCCCGAGAGCCTGCTTCTGGAGCGTATCGGGTCCCGGCGCAACGACAGCTCCGACGCGGATGCCGCCGTGCTGCGCCGGCAACTCGCCTGTGACCTGGGTCCGATGGACTGGACCCGGATCGACGCAAGTGGTGCGCCGGTCGAGACCCTCGCAGCGGCGCGCGCCGTCCTGGCAGCGGGCCGGCCCTGAACCGGCCCGCTGGGCAGATGTTCAAGAAGCCCTGACCTCGATGGCGCGCTCGTTCTTCCTTGCCTTCTCCGACTTCGGCAGGGTCACGCGCAACATGCCGTTCTTGAACGTCGCCTCGATCTTGTTGGTGTCTATCCCGGGTGGCAGAGCGAGCGCGCGCTGGAGCGTGCCGTATCGCAGTTCGCTGATGCGATGTTCGCCCTTCTGGGACTTGTGGCTTTCGGACATTTCGGCCGAGATCGAGATCATGTCCTCGGTCACCCGCAGCTTGATGTCTTCGCGGGAAAGACCCGGCAGTTCGACGGTCATGAGATAGCCGCCGTCGTCCTCCACCAGATCCATCGGTGGCACTGCGGCGTAGCCGGGGATCCAGTCCCGCATCGGATCGAGCAGAGGCATGCGACGACGGTAGGGAAGGGACGCGGCCGTCAGCGAGAAGTTGTCGAACAGGCGGTTCATCTCGTGGCGAAGCGAACCCATCAGGTCGTTCTGCGGAACAGGCGGTTGCGCCAGCCTCCGATGAGGTGCTGTCGTGAAGGTGGTGGAGATTTGAGGTTGGCGTAGTCTCCGGGTTTGAAACCAACGCAGAACGGCGGTTGCCGCCGCCGTGGAGACCACGCCATGGAC
>NZ_QPLJ01000033.1 GCF_003340555.1 Jannaschia formosa
GCGTGATCGCCCACCATCCGAACCGCCCGTTCGCGCACCTCAGGCGCGTACCTTGCTGATGTCTTCCCCATGGCTCCGTCCTCTCACAGTCTGGAGCCTCCGGAAAACCCGGGGCGGTTCACTTCAGCGCGAGCTAGATAAACGGGTCGCTCGCCGTCGCAAACGGGTCAGAGGGCGAGGCCGGTGTGTCTGGTTTGGCCACGTTCCCCCAGCACTCCAATAGTCTGTCAATTGCCGCGCTCGAACCGTTCAACGAAAAGGTAGCCAATCTATATTTGTCATCATTGTAGAGGGCGACAGCCCGACCCTTCTGCAAATCAATCAGGAACTCGGCTACGTCCTTCGGGTCTGACGGTGAAACCGATACGGCGGTACCCTCGGCTCGCCCGTTCATGTTCCAGCAGGAGTAGTCAACGTCGAGGATAAATGAGACATTACGAGGAGAAAGCTCCCACCTTCTATCCCAAACGTAAATCGTAAACGTCCCGTCATCGAAGCCGGTTAGGTCGAAGGTCTGACTCTGTCCGTTCGTCGTGGTCGCCTCGCACCACGTTTGGTCACTTCCGACTACATATTCGACGACCCAAGAACCCTTGGAGAATATGGTTGTTCTCTCTGCCTCGGCGGGCAGAGGTAGAGTCAGGCACAGGAAAAGTATCGTACAGCGCATGCCCGTACCGTAGTAGCCGGGTTGGGAGGGGGCAAATTCTTTCTAGTCGCTCGCCCGGAGCGCTCGGAAGCCTGTCCGGTACTTGGTCGTGAACCAGAGTTGGGGTTCCGCGAGTCACTTGGAGGTTTGGAGGTCAGCCGTACGGCCCAAGCGTCGTGCGCGACGACCTGCGCCACGCAATGCTTTTGGCCCGGAGTTGCAGGCCCCACTTTCGGACCCCCCTCTCCCTCCGTGATGGATGTCTCCGACAATAGCTCGCCCGCCCTCGTAGACGTCAACGCGCTCTACGCGGACGGTCTGCTGCGCCTTGGCGCGGTACTTCTTCAGCGCCTCCATCTGGGCGATGTACGTGCGGCTCAGGCGGGTCATCGACCGCTCGTAGCTTTCCCGGACTTGATACATCGGTGCCGCCGTCATCTTGCGTGAGATGGTAGAGATGGCGAGGTGCGTAGCAGTCGTGTGCGCGACCAGCATCGCTTCGATGCCGTCACGCGGCTCGACCTCGGCGTACATCGCGGCGACGAGTTGCGCGTCGTCCTGCCCGGGCCTCCCCAGCGCCTCCAGGTCGGTCCTGAAGACGCCGCTGGCCCCGTCGCTGGTCTTCATGCGCAGCAGCGCCTCCAGCTCGCCCTCTGTGGTCTTCCTTATCTCCAGCACCCCATCCTCCCGGGTAACCAGTTGAGGGTACACACGCCGGGCGCTGGGCGGGGCAGGGGGGTTATTGTCAGATGCGGTCATGGTCATCTCCGTTCGGAAAGTCATGGGGGCGCCGTCGATTGACGTACGTATGAAGGGGCACTCTGTGAGGGGAGTGGTAATTATAAGTGTTCCGTTCCAGAACCGTGCCGCCTTTGTAATTCTGGCCCGACGGGTTCCAATTCGGAACCATGAATATCGCTTCGGTACCAAAACGGTACCGTCAGCCGTCAAACCGTTCCATTTCGGAACCGCCCCCTAGATTTCCGTCGCCGCCCGACGACCTCCGGAATCACATGCCCGCACGGCTGGCCGCACGGGCATAAAGTCTAAAGCCGCTTTAGGCCGGTCAGGTCGCCATCGAGCGAGCAACATAGGCGACGTTGCCGTTCAACCAATTCGGGCCATTCCCGATCAGACAGTTGCACTGATCACCTCGACGCGCGGTCGATCTTCGTTGGGCATAAGCATGTCCCCAAGCACAGGCTTGGGCTTTCCATTCTCATGCCAGGCTGTCCGGTCGAAACGGGGGGCAGTTCACGACGCCCAGCCTCGTAGAACCGGATGGCACCTTCGTTGAACGCCCGAACCTCGAGGCGTCGCGCCCCAAGTGCCTCCGCACGGCCTAGGAGGCAGAGGCGGATCCCTCGCCCCTGATGTCGGCTCGCGACATGAAGATCCTCAAGGCACTCTCCAACGACGAAGATGGCACCGATCAAAAGTCCATCGATTTCTGCCGCTTCGAGCTTCTTGAGGCTCGCTTCGAGAAAGGGTGACACCGGATCCTCCGCCCGAAAGCTGTCTTCAGCCACAGCTGGAAGATGCGGAGCCTAGAACTCGAACCAGGAGTCGAAGAACAGCCGATGAAGGTCTGCCCGGTCGGATGGCTCGACCGTTCTCAAGATTACGGACTGAGCGTCAGGCCCCGCCTCGCCAGACACCGTGCTTGGTCGGGGCCTGCTTTGGTCGCGCATTTTTTGTCATTGCGACGCTTCTCTGCTGATCCAATCCGTCCTTGGTGCGCGGAAACTGGCGGAAAGGGGGCAGCACAGTCCATGTCGGATTCCGATCAGATTCTGTCAGTCGATGATTGCCCGTTCGACACGAGGCAGCTTTCCGGGCACGTTGAGACATGGAGGGTGATATGTCCAAGGTCCCATCCGAAACCGGTGCAGCCGAGATGGCTGCGCAAAGCGCTGCTGATCCGAGGCCCACGCGACGCGTCGGGTTCCTTGTCTACGACGGCATGGCAGCGAGCGAAATCGTCTGGCAGGTCGACATGTTCCGTCAGGCGCCGCGGGCCGCCGCGCTCGAAGGCATGTCCTGCCCCAATTTCGAGGTGCTCTTGCTCGGATTGCAGCCTGGCCCGGTTATGACCTGGTCAGATTTCCCCATGATGGCGGAGCACGCTTTCTCAGACGTCCTTGACCGTTTGGATATGCTCTTCGTGCCAGGCGCCCCTCCCGACCGCATGGCCCACTTCGAGACGACGCCCGAGTATCATCGATTTATCGCCTGCGCCGCGGCCGGGGGATGCAGGATCGTGGCGGTCACGACGGCAGCCATACTGATCGGACAGATCGGCCTTCTGAAAGGAAGGCGCGCGACAACACACTCCGCCTATGCCGACCTGTTCAGATCGCGACTGCCCGATGTCGATTTCGACCCCGATCCTCTGTGGGTTGAGGACGGTCCCATCGTTACCGTGTCCGGCGCCATGCCTGCGGCCGAATTCGCACTGGAAGTGATCGAGCGGGAAGCGGGACGTGCGCTGTCATTTGCGCTTGCCAAGGCCGCCTTGATGCCGATCCGCAGGGGTGGGAGCCAGAGCCGGCTGTCGGCGGCGCTCGTCATGCAGATGGAGGCAACTGACCGCTTCGACGGGATGCTGCAATGGTTGACGGAGAACCTTCACGTCCAGGTGACCGTGGCCGACCTCGCCGATCTCGCCGGCATGAGCCCGCGCAACTTCGCGCGCCGCTTCGTCGAGCGGACGGGAACGACGCCGGCGCGGTTTGTAGAGACCCTTCGCGCCGAACGGGCGCGGCAACTCGTTGAGACGACCGCGCTGCCGCTCATGCGGGTGGCAGAGCGGTCAGGGCTGCGGGACGAGCAGAGCATGCGGCGCGCATTCCTGAAAGCGTTCGGACAGACACCGAGCGGGATCCGCGACGCTGCGAAAGGCGAGGCCTGAGCACTCTGGCAGAATCTGTCTGCTCCTTGTCCTAGGGATCTAGCGACGTTTCGGAGTAACCGGTCTGCGAAACGTCGGCATCGGCAACCGTTACGCCCCGACACCCAAGGCACGCGAAACCCACCATGACACATTCGACGACCTTTGCTCTCCCCACCGACAGATCCGTAGCTCGGCGGACTGCCAAGACCCTGAAGACAGCGCAGGCGCTCGTCTTTCTCGGCCTTGGCGGCTGGTGCCTGCTGGCGCCCCACATGGTCGAGACGCTCTCGCTGAAGCCGGAATACCAGCACCTGAGCGCGACGACAGGGCTCCTGATGGGCTGCTTTGGCGCGCAAGCGGTGCTCTGCGGATCGCTCATGCTGCTCGCGCGTTTCACGGCGACGACCTTCCTTGGCTTCGGGCTCCTAGCTTCGATCCCGTTCTTCATCTTCAACGCCTGGTTCGTTTGGGTGGCGGAGATGTTCACCGCCTGGATGCTGCTCGATTTCGCCGGGAATGTGAGCTTCCTGCTGATCGGCATCTTGGGCTGGCGCCTGATGCGGGGCGAGGCCGACCCGGTCTGACGCGATACATCCTGCTCTTGGCAGAAACTGACCTTTTCTCTCCGGGGCCGTATCCGGCCCCGGACGCTCTCCCTCGTTCTCCCATACGAGAAAGGACCACCAAAATGATCAACACCGCAATCACCCGCCGCTTTGGCCTCAAGACCCCGATCCTTAACGCCGGCATGGCTATGGTCGCCCGGCCCGCCCTCGCCGTCGCCGTCTCGAATGCGGGCGGGCTCGGCATGATCGGCGTCGATGTCGCTCCCGCCGAAGCCCTGCGCACCATGGTGCGCGCGGTGAAGGAAAAGACCGACCGGCCCTTCGGCGTGGATCTGCTCGCACCGATGATCACCGACGCGCATCTCGACGTGCTGGCCGAGGAAGGCGTGGCGCTCTGCGTCGTCTTCTGGGGCAACCCGACCCGCGACCAGGTCGCGCGCATCAAGGCGGGCGGCACCGCCTTCTGGATGCAGGTGGGCTCGGTTGACGAGGCAATGGACGCCAAGGCTCTCGGGGCTGAGGCGATCATCGTCCAAGGGTTGGAAGGCGGCGGGCACAATCGTTCGGTCGCCACGACCTTCAACCTGCTACCAGCGGTCCGCGCCGCCGTGGCCCCCATTCCCGTGATCGCCGCGGGCGGCATCACCGATGGCGCCAGCATGGCGGCCGCGCTTGCGCTCGGCGCGGAGGCCGTCTGGTGCGGAACCCGCTTCCTCGCCAGTCGGGAGGCCGATGCGAACGACGGCTACAAGGTGCGGGTGCTGGAAGCGGGCGTCGGCGACACGCTCTCGACCACGCTCTTCGGCCCCGAGATGCCGCTGCAGCCGATGCGGGTGATCCGCAACGCCGCCACCGACGAATGGGCCGGTCGCGAGGAAGAGGCGATGGCCGCAACTGCAGGGCAGGCCGCAGGCACGCTGCGTACGCCGGACGGGGAGGTGCCCCTGCCGCGCTTCTCGGTCTACCTGCCGACCCGCGACGTGGACGGCGACCTCGACCAGCTCTGCCTGACTGCGGGCCAGAGCGCCGGCAAGATCCGCGAACTGAAACCGGCAGCACAGATCGTCGACGAAATGACTCGCGAAGCGCACGAGACGATCGCAGCGCTTGCGCGGCGTGCGTCCGGTGCAGCGGCCGTGATGGCCGCGCTTCATCACGCGAATGCCGAATCCGCCTCGGCATAAGGATCGACACCTCCACCCAGAGATCGGACTTGCCATGACAGATCACACACTCATGAGAGACCTGTGGGCTCTCGATATCACTGGACTGCCAAGCAAGGGCGCGCGCCATCTCGAGACACTGCTTGGGAGGGCGCGCGAGGCGCGGGACTACCGCTATCTGGCGAGCCTTCCCGACTATCTGCTCGAAGATATAGGCGTGACGCGCATGGACCTCGCGAACCTACCAGGGGCGCAAGTGCCGCGCAGTCAGGTCGCCGATGCCGTAGGACAGCCTCCGACCTCCACTCCAACGTCGGATATCGGAAACCCACACTCCGTGCCGCCGCTGGATTCAGGGAAAATTCGACGCCACCGCATTAATCTGCTCCGGGTTTTGGGACTTGCGGCAATTGCGGTCTGCCTGTTGACCACTCCGTCTTCCAGCCTCGCCGAATGGAAGACAGTTGCGCTCGATCTTCTCGGAGCGGCCCTGATCGTGAGTGCCGTGATCGGGCGGCTCTGGGCAATCCAGCATGTCGGTGGGCGGAAATCCATCAGCGTCGTGCGCAGCGGGCCTTACATGCTATGCCGACACCCTTTGTACTTTTTTTCCCTGATCGGAGTCGGCGGTTTTTGCGTCATGGAGGGAAGCGTGATGATCGGATGCGCGCTCTTCGGGCTTGCCCTCATCATATTCGGGCTTACTGCGAGAGCCGAAGAGGACTTTCTGCGTGAGCAGTTTGCCGAGGAATACAAGCAATACGCGGCCAGCACACCGATGCTTTTCCCAAAGCTGACCGAAACCGTGCGCGCCTCGGGTGAAATCTCCGTTAACGAGGCGACGATGCTGCGCAATCTTCGCGACGCGCTTGTCTTTCTGTCAACTATTCCTCTTTCGGAAGCACTCGAAATAACGGACGAACTCGCTCTCATTCCGACAATCCCGATTTTATAAGCAAGCCATTCGACGGAGAAGGACGGATGACCGGTTTATGGACCCTGCATGCCCCGGCAGCCCTCGCGGTCGTGGTACCCGTGCTGATGATGCCCGGGCTCGATTTCGCCGCGGTATCGCGCAACGCGCTGGCCGGGGGCCGCACGGCAGGCATTGCCGCAGCACTCGGCAACACGCTCGGCGCAAGTGTATGGATCGTCGGTGCCGCCCTCGGCACCGGCACCGTCACCGCGCGCATCCCCGGGGCGGAGGGGGCCCTCCGCCTCCTCGGCGGCCTCGTGCTCTTCTGGTTCGCCTGGCGGTTCCTGTCCCTTGCCCGCAGCGCGCCATCGGACGCGCGGTCGGCGCTGCTGGAAATCTCGCGCACCGGCGCGTTACGCGAGGGCGCGCTTGCCGCCCTCCTGAACCCGAAGACGCCGCTGTTCTTCGCCGCCGTCTTCGGCGCGAGCGGGCTGGCCACGGCATCGACCGCAGACCGCAACGCATTCGCGCTCGTCGTGTGCCTGCTGCACTTCGCCTGGTTCGCCGGCGTGGCGCTGGTTCTGGAGCGCATTGGCACCCGGCCCGGGACCGGCCCGGTGCTGCGGATCAGCGCGGGCGTCGTGGCCATCGTTCTCACCTCCGCCGGGCTGATGGCGCTTCGTGGCTGACCAATGACGAAAGGACGTAGGATGCGATTGAATGGAAAGTCTGCGCTTGTGACGGGTGCAGGGCGCGGTATCGGCGCCGCCGTCGCCGAGGCCTTCGCCGCCGAGGGTGCGTGGGTCTGGGTCAGCGACCTTGACCCGAACGCACCCGAAGGCGTGGCCGCCCGGATCGGAAAGTGCGCTCGGCCCCTCGTGCTGGACGTGCGACAGCCGGACGACTGGAGTGCGGCCGAGCAGGCCATTCTCGCCCATTCCGGAAGGCTGGACGTGCTCGTGAACAACGCCGGCATCACCGGCCTGGGGGCCAGCGCAGCGCAGGATGTGGAGACCGTCACGCTTGACGATTGGCGCGCCGTGCTCGCCACCAACCTCGAGGGCGTCGTCCTCGGCTGCCAGATGGCGATCCGCGCGATGCGTGCGGGCGGGGCCGGATCGATCATCAACATCGCGTCGCGCTCGGGCCATGTCGGGATCCCCGCCGCGGCCGCCTATGCCGCCTCGAAGGCGGCGGTGCTCAACCACACGCGCAGCGTTGCGCTCTATTGCGCCGAGCGCGACCTGAACATTCGCTGCAACTCGATCTCGCCCGCCGCGATCCTGACGCCAATGTGGGAGCCGATGCTGGGCGACGGACCCGACCGGGAAGACCGGATGGCGGAGTTCGTCGCTGACACGCCGCTGCGCCGGTTCGGCGAACCGGCCGAGGTGGCGGCGCTGGCGGTGCTGCTGGCCTCCGAGGAGGCCCGCTACATGACCGGCGCCGACGTGACGCTCGACGGCGGGCTTCTTGCCGGAACCGCCGCGCGACCGGAGGTGGCCCGATGACGCGTCTTTCGAGACCGGACGCGCGGCTCGCGACGCTCTTCCCGATGATCTCTGGCGAGGACGCCGAGGCCTGGGCGCGCCACGCCCATCCCGTCAGTGTCTGGACCCGCATCCTGCTCGGCCTTCCGCTGTTGATCCTTGCCGGCTGGTCGCGTGTCTGGATCGGTCCGTGGTGGATCGCCGGCCTTGCCGCCGCGATCTTCTTCATCTGGATCAATCCGCGGATGACGCCGGTCCCGCGCTCGACCGACAACTGGGGCTCGAGATCGACCCTCGGAGAGCGCCTCTGGCTGCGCATGACCCGGGAGGAGGTGCCACCGTGGCATCGCACGGTGCCGCGTGTTTTGATGGTGGGGTCGGCGCTCGGCCACGCCGTGCTGCTATATGGCGTGGTTTTCTTCGATCCGTGGCTGACACTCGTCGGCTACGCCACCGGTATGCTCTGCAAGCTCTGGTATCTCGACCGCATGGTCTGGCTGGAGCGCGACATCAGACAGACAGGCGATGATCAGTCGCGATTTCTTACTGAACCATGATTGCGGACATAGGTCCAAGGCGGCCTGACGAAGCTCTATTGGAATAATGATAAGGAGGAATTCCGTGGCACTGAACGGACGACGCATCTTGGGCGGACATGCAGCATGCCTGATGATCCTGACCCCCTGCATCACAATCGGCGCCTATGTCGGCGTCTTCACTGGCCGCGGTCCCTATGGCGGTTTGGCGGAGAACCCCTTGGCTGTCTCGGGACTGGCACAGGCCTACCCGTTGATGGGCCTCGTCGCCGTCGCGATGTGGACGGGCGCGCAGGACCCCGCGCCCCGGCGCTTCAGCCTGCTCGCCATCGCCGCCCATTGCGTCCCGCTCTCGGCCCTCGCAATGCTTTGGGGGCCGATCATGGCCAGTCCCATTTCGCCAGCAATCCCGCTGAGCTTCCTGATTCATGGCGGCGGGATCGCGGCCGAACTCTTGTCGCTGCGCGCCGGTTATGGCCAGAGGTGCTCAGGCGCGATCGGATGACGAACCGACACCAAATAAATGGCCTTGGTAGGGTGGCCGTCTGCTGGGCTTCGAGGCTTTAGTCTGCGTCGGAACCCTCCTCGGCACCGGCGCACTGATCCCGCTTAAGAACCGGAGGGCCCACGGCCTTTTCCCGCCGCTTGCGTACCAAGCCGCCACCGGTACGCCGCGTGTCTGTGACATCATTCGCTCGCAGAAAAGGTCCATGTGATTCCTGACGCAACCCGAACGAATCCCATCTTGAAAAGGATCGGACGGCTGGCTGGCCGTGCCTCGGCGAAAACGAGATCAACGCCCCGCTCTCGTGATAACAGAAGACGTTTGTTGACGAGCGCCTGATATATCCCCTGACCACGATAGTCCGGCAAAACGGCACCACCCCTCAGGAGAGCGGCTGGATTACTACAAATGGTGTCCAATTGCGCCGCCCCCACAGGTACACCCTCAAGATAGGCGACGAATGTCTGCGTGCCAGTCAAATTGATCAACCCTTGACGCTGATCTTCCACCAATTCAAACGGCTCCCCGAACGCACATTTGCTAACGTAGAGAAAGTCGCCGAGACGCTCGTCATTGTCCACTTTGCGAATAATGATGGCCGACGCTGGCCTTTTTGCGATGCCTTCGGTGGTTCGAGCCACCAGTTCTCCCCCAGCAAGCGGCAAAAAACCGGACCTTTCCAGCACACCACCAAGGGCAGGCGGACCGTCCCCCTCATAGAGACGCCAAATCAGGTCCACGCTCCGCGTCCGGGCGCTTTGTACTAGATCAGCGACGATGCTTGTCGCGTCACCATCCTGGAAATCCCAATGAACAACATAGTCAGTCCGCCCCCTTGCCAGCAAAACTCTGCCGCGTCGCAGCAGCGTGGCTCCACCTGTTCCGAGACCTTCCTTCCGAATATGGCGGTCAAAGAACCGGAAGGCTTCTGCGATGTCCATGTGCGTCTCCTTTGTCGTTATGCCTGCGGGCATTGCGCTCTCAATCCGGAAGAATTTCGCAGGCCTATCCGCTGATGGGGCTCGTCGCGGTGGCGATGTGGATGGCTGCCCACGGTCGGGCACCCCCCGCTTCAGCCCTGCTCGCCATCGCGGCCCATTGCGCGCCGCTCTCGGCTCTGGCGATGTTCTGGGAGCCGATCATGGCGAGTTCCA
The DNA here is from genome assembly GCF_003340555.1 of Jannaschia formosa. Classification (GTDB taxonomy): domain Bacteria; phylum Pseudomonadota; class Alphaproteobacteria; order Rhodobacterales; family Rhodobacteraceae; genus Jannaschia; species Jannaschia formosa. The sequence continues at coordinate 9,873 of NZ_QPLJ01000033.1, forward strand.
TCGCGCCAGCCATTCCCGTGAGCTTCCTGATCCACGGAAGCGGGATCGCAGCGGAGTTTCTGCCGCCGGACACGGCCTACAAATCATAAATTCCTTGATCAGCCTGGCTTTCAAGCGCGCGCGCTTTCGCACCGAAATAGAAGTTTCGCCACGGTGTTCGGACACCATATCTGGGTTCTGAAGCCATCCTCGCGCGTCGCTCTCGTGACATGGAACTTCGACACGCTGGACCCGGTAGATGAGTCCTAAGTGACCGAGAAACGCTCGGACGCCCAATCCACAGCGTCAGCTCGTTCGCCGATCAGCGCAAGCCCATTCGAAATCGATTGAAGTTCGTTGCCGGTCTCGATGATGCTTGGAACAAACCTGCGCTCGAATATCCTGCGCACGGCCGGAACGAACGACGTCCCTCCGGTCAGGAAGACACGGTCGATTTCAGACGCGGAGATACCACATCCTTCAAGCGTTTGCGCCAGCGCGGCCTCCATGCGTTCGATATCGTCTGCGATCCAAGTTTCGAAGTCGCTGCGCCTGACTCGCCCACCGTCAGGCAATGAAAGGCCCATGTACTTCAGCACTCCTTCTGGTGCTGCCGACAAATCCGCCTTGAGGTCGGACACCGCCTTGTAGAGCCCGTAACCATCGTCATTGTCCACCAGGTCAATTAATTGGTCGAGTTTCCAGGGCTCCTCAGCAAGTCGCTTGAGCTTTTTCAACTCGCGGTATTCCCTCGAGTACCTAAACGTCGCCATTGTTTCCCACCGCGCGAGGCCAGAATACAAAGATCTTGGTATCGCGAAGCGGCGGCCCATGCTCGAATAATGGCTTCCGCTTCCTAGATGCGGCAGCACGACGTTTTCTAGGATTCTGAGGTCGAAGCGATCCCCCGCGATCCCGATGCCTCCTTTGGCAAGGGATGTCGCGGAAAGTCGTCCATTCGGGAAGTCAAACCGCATGACCGAGTAGTCGGTTGTTCCGCCGCCGAAATCGGCGACCAGAACATTGGCCGGAGCTGTCAGACGCCTGGCAAAGAAAAAGGCGGCCGCGACTGGTTCGTGGACGAAGAGAATTTCCTGCACACCCAGCCGCGAAAAGGCCGCCTTGTAGCGGTCCATTGCGAGTGTGTCGTCCGGACTGCTCCCGGCGAAGCGCACGGGACGGCCAACGACCAACCTGCGTGTATCGAAACTCGTAATACCGGCGTACCGCCATGCGCAACGTAGGAATGTCTCGACAAGGTCCTCCAGGTTGTAGTGGACACCGTAAATTCTCGTTCCCGAAAATAGGCGGCTCGCAGCGTGGCTCTTGATCGATTGCAGAAATCTGGTTTCATCCGGAGCGTCGAGATACATGGAGATTGCGGCGGTCCCTGCTGCGACGGCGGGTCCGGTGGCAGCCGCTTGATCGTCCTGAAACCCGAGGACAGTCCGCAGAGTCGACGAGTTTTGCGCCCCGTTTCGAATCTCGATCGACAGCAGTTCGCCTGCTTCATCAAGACCCGTCAGGACGGAGTTGGTCGTTCCGAAATCAACCCCAATGCTCAATAGTTCCGACATGGGACACTCCACGGCGATTTTTCCTTGCGATGCACCTTTGGCGCCAGAGAGTCCGATTTCATAGTCAGACGCCGTCCCTTCAGCGTCGCCTGATGCGCGAGCGCGGGGGCGAGGCTCCCGCTCAGGGTCGGGACGCCCGGTCTACCGCCTCTGCAATCGCAGCAAGGTTGGCCGCGGGATCGCCGGCCCAGAACCAGTGATCGTCGCCATCCAGCAGACGGAACTCGGCGCCGGTGACGGCGTCGGCGATCGCCCGACCCGCCTGATGTCGCACCGCTCGATCACCGTAACGGTGCAGCACGAGGGTCGGTACGGCCACACGAGGCAGGAGAGGCCTGACGTCGACGTCGCGCAACGCGTGGAGCACACGTCGGATTGCGCCGGGGCTCGAGCCAGCCCGCAAGAGCCCCGCCCACCATTGCGCGACCGCGCGATCCCGCGCGAGACCCGGGGCGAAGGTCTCGATCTCTGCGGGACCGCCCCACTGAGAGATCAGGCGGGCCAGCCAGAGGTCGTATTGCTCGTGGCTCAGGGCGTGGGGAAAGTCGGTGGAGCGGCTCCCCTTCGGCAGGGAGCCCCAGAGGATCAGGGCGACGACCCGGTTCGGATGATCGACCGCGAAGCGGACGCAGCCCGGGCCACCTTCAGACGCGCCGAATAGGATCGCGCGACGGCTGTCCGCTGCATCCATGACCGCACCGATATCCGCTGCCGTGGCCTCGATGGTCGGGGCCTCCCCGACCCGGTCGGACAGACCGACGCCGCGACGGTCAAAGAGGATCAACCGCCCGAGGCCGCCTGCACGGTCGAGCCATGAGCGGACGCGTGCGTCCTCCCACATGCGTTCGAGATGCGACACGAAGCCGGGAACCACCACGATGTCTATGGGGCCGGCTCCATGAGTTTGCCAGGCGATGTGCACATCGTCGACGGGCGTGTAGCGCGTTCGCGGCGGCTCCGACCGCATGGCCGAAAGGCGACCAAGCACAGCTTGCGTTTCGGCGGAGGGTGCGATGCCGAGTTCGCTCTCGAGGATGCGTTTCAAGAGGTCGAATTGCGTATGGGCGGCCCGTCGGTCCCCCAGATCGAGGCTCGCGGCGATGACACTGCGGTGTGCGGCCTCGTCGAGCGGATCCCGGTCCACCAGCCGCTGGGCCAGCGTCAGAACCGTCTGGGCGTCGCCGCTCTGGCGCGCGCGCTCGCTCTCCCGTTCAAGGGCGTGAACGTAACGCCCGTTCAGCGCCTCCCGGCGATAGAAGAGCCATTCAGTGAATGTCTCGCTGTCGTCCAGATGCAGCCCTTCGAGCAATGGACCCCGCCAGAGGTCCAGGGCAGCTTCGTGGTCTCGCGCCGCGATCAGGCTCCCAAATCGTGTGCTGTCGACAATGAGTTCTGCCGACGTCGGAAACTGCAATGTCAGCCGAGTCGACTCGATGACCGTAGCCTCAGCGATGGCATTGATCTTGTAGATCAATCGCCGCAGGCGCGTTCGGCCGGTCTCGGGGTCGGCATCGGGCCAAAGGAGCGTGGCGGCCTCTTCCCGAGGCACCGGTCGCCCGGCCTCGCCGAGATAGGCCAGAAGACCGAGCGCGCGACGCTCGCGGAGCACGAGGGCCCGTCCATCCACGGACAGTCCCGGCGGCCCCAGCAGCGTCAGCTCGATCTCTTGTGGCGGTTTCATCAGGCTACATTAGTCATCCCGTTCGCCGCTGGAAGCGACGCTCAGGGGACGACCAATCCTTAGACAGAGCACCGAATCGCGGCTTTGGCCCGGGGGATAGCTCCGTCGCCGGCCTGCGTCCACGTCATAAGGCAACGGCGAGAGAACAATGAAAGCGATGAACAAGATAAGATTTGCGCGCTCCGGAGACGGTACCCGGATCGCATACGAGGTGCACGGCGATGGGACGCCAATTCTCCTCCTGCACGGTTTCAGCGACTCGAGGACGTCCTGGACCACCGCTGGCTACACGGATGATCTGGTGTCGAGAGGCCACCTCTTGGTCCTGGTCGACGCCCGCGGCCACGGCGAGAGCGACCGGCCAATCGATCCTCGGGCCTATTCCGGGCGCGCCATGCTGGCGGATCTTTCGGCTGTGCTTGATGCGCTGCAATTGCCGCAAGCGGCCGCGATGGGCTTCTCCATGGGCGGTGTCGCGGCGCTTGCAGCAGCGGCCTTCCTGCCGGAGCGCATCGCGTCGGTCGTGGCCATCGGCGCGCATCCCTATGCCGAAGATCTTTCCTGGTTGCGGGAACTCTTCTCTGCCGGTGTATCGGGCTGGATCGAGGCGATTGAGGCAAATGTCGGCGGGCTCGACCCGGACACCCGCCGCAGGATGACCGCCAACGACCCCGCGGCGCTGAGGGCGGCAATAGCGACCGACCGGACAGACTTCTCGGAGGCCTTCGCAGCATCGGGCAGGCCAATCCTCGCGATCCTCGGTGACTCAGATCCGCGCTGCGAGGCGACGGGTGAGATGAGGAAGATTCCGGGCGTCGAGGTTCTGAGCCTTGCAGGAGCGGATCATTTTGGCAGCTTCTTCGCCGCCCGGAATGCACTGCCCGAGATCGCCGCCTTTCTCACGCAAACCATGCAGGAGGCCCGGTGATGTGCGTCGCCTGTCTGGAGAGAGTCTGGCAGCAAGTCCCTGCGCAATTCGTCGATGCAGGCTGCGCATCGAAAGCCTTCGACGAAATGCGCCGCGCAGTGCTGCCGCTTGCCATCGGCGAGGTCGTCGAGGTCGGATTCGGCTCGGGCCACAGCCTCGGGCACTACGACCCCGGTCGCGTCGCCCGCGTCCTCGGCATCGAGCCCGACGCCGAGATGCGCCGGCGGGCCGCTCCGCACCTGCGCAGCACCTCGGTGCCCGTCGAGATCGTCTACGCCGGCGGCGAGGCGCTGCCGATGCCGGACGCCTCGGCGGACACGGTCGTGACGGGGTATGTCCTTTGCACCGTCACGGATCCGACGGCCTGTCTGGCGGAAGCGGCGCGCGTTCTCAAACCGGGCGGACGGCTTCTTTTCTGCGAACACGGGATCGCGGAACCGGGTCTCCGGCGGCGCATGCAGCGGGGGATCGACGGGTTCTGGGGTCATCTTGCGGGTGGCTGCACGCTGCTGCGTGACCCGCTCGCTGAACTTCAAGTGGCCGGATTCCGCTGCGGGGAGGTTCGCGAGGCCCGCTTCACCGGCCTGCTTGGGCTTCTCGGCCGCCATGTCGGCGGCTGGGCCATTCCGCGCACCTCGATTGCGAGGATCTGAACCGTGCCGACACTGGAAACCAACGACCATGTCGTCAGCTACGATGTCGTCCTGCCCGTCGATACCCAGTCCCGGCCCGTGCTGCTCCTGCATTCCAGCGCGGCCGGGAGATGGCAGTGGCGCGGCCTCCATGCCCATCTGGGCCAAGGCCGGCCCATCGTCGCACCGGATCTCATCGGCTATGGCCGGACAGAGGATCGAAGCGGCCGGCCTTTCTCCATGGACCGCGAAGTTGCGGCTGTCGCGGCCGTCGCGGACACCCTCAGCGGACCGCTGCATGTCGTCGGACATTCCTACGGCGGCTGCGTCGCCATGGCCTTCGCTGCTCCGCGACCTGACACGGTGCGCTCGCTCACGCTGATCGAGCCCGTCCGGTTCGACCTGCTGCGCGGAGGTCCCGATGTCGCCCTGCTGCACGAGATCGAGGGGCTCGCGTCGGATCATGTCCGTGCGGTCTCGGATGATCGACTGCAGGATGCCGCCTCGGCCTTCGCCGATTACTGGAGCGGCGCCGGCACCTGGGACGCCCTTCCCAGCCAAGTCAGAGCGTCGCTCTGCGCCGCAATGGCGAAGGTCGCGCAGGAATGGGGTCTGCTCCTTCACGGCGCACCTGAGGCCGTGTCGGACTGGCGCGGGCCTATGCTGCTGATCGAGGGCACACGGACGACCCCGGCAGCGAGGGCCGTCATGGTCGCACTCGCTTCAAGGTTCCCTGCCGCGCGGCGCGAACGGGTCGCAGGCGCCGGGCACCTCTCCCCGATCACCCACACCGCCAGCATCGCCTCCCTGATCGCGCGGTTCCTAGAAGCACATGATTGAAGGATGAACACCATGAACACGCACATTCTCAGCGCTCGTGCAGGAGCCTGCGCCCGGTCGGCGACTGACGCAGAGGTATCCATATCCCGCGCCCGCATCGAGGATGCGCCCGCCCTGCGCGCTCTGCACCAGCTATCGCTCGTCACCCTGTCCGACGGCACCTATTCGCCCGAGCAGATCCATGGGCTTTTCGCCACGCGCGACACGGCGCCCCTCGAGATGCTGGCGCCAGGTCGGATGCATGTCGCGCTGCGGCACGGCTTCATCGTCGGGTCCGCCGGATGGGAGCCGCGCCCCATCGAGGGGCAGCCGGGTGCGCATCTGCGATCTGTCTTCGTCCATCCGCTTCAGACACGTCAGGGCATTGCATCCATGCTGGTCCGGGCGGTCGAGGCGGATGCGATGGCGCAGTGCGCCTGCCGCTTCACCCTCGCGGCAACCCTGAATGCCGTGCCGCTCTACCGCCGTCTCGGCTATGATGTTGTAGCGCCCGGCCGCCTCGACCTTGGCGGCGGACTCGCCTTTCCGGTCGTTCACATGGCGCGCAGCACGGCCATGGATCAGCAGGGCGGGACGTGTGAACTCATTGATACGGAGGGCCGATAGATGCCGCTGCCACGTGCGCTTTATGACGGCCTTCTTGCCGAGGTCTACGACGATTACACCGACGCCGACAATCGCGACGACCTCGTGCTCTGGCACCGGCTGTGCGGGGAAGGCCACGGTGTCAAGCTGGAACTGGCCAGCGGCACCGGCCGCATTCTGCTGCCCCTCCTCGCCGAAGAGTACCCCGTGGAGGGGCTGGACAATTCCGCCGACATGCTGGCGCGCTGCCGGGATCGTGGCACCGAGATGGGCCTCGCGCCGGTGCTGCACGAGGCGGACATGACGACGTTCACCCTCGGGCGCCGCTACGGGCTCATCTTCTGCGCGGCGGGTAGCCTGACGCTTCTGGCGGAACCGGGACAGATGGAAGCCGCGCTTGAGCGGTCGCGCGAACATCTCGAACCGGGCGGCCAGCTGGCGCTGGCGATGGACGCGCCGGCCAAACCTGCCACCGGCAAGGTGCTTGCCCGGGACATGAGGCGCGACGGCGATGGCGCAAGGTTGCGCTGCATCCTCGATCCCTTGCCGGACGCCAACCCCGAGGTGGCACGGTGGCGGATGACGAACGAGGTCGTCCCGCCGGACGGCGCCACCCGGCGTGAGACAGCCGACATCGCCTTTCGTCGCCCCGCCCCGCACACGTTCGCGGACATGCTGCGGGCCCGCGGCTTTGCGGATGTGACGCTGATGGATGCGCATGGGACGGGTCCGATCCGCGCTGGCGAGGAGGCCTACCTCGCGCTCGCCCGCGCGGGGTGACCTCGCCATCCGAGCCTTCGCAAAGCAACCGAGAGTCTGCACGGAAGGGACGGTCGGGGGACGCGCCCTCCCTATCAAGTTCCACGACTCGACACAGACCGGATTCGATCCCGGCGGAAGACACGCCGCAGGAATGTGTCGGGTCGCGATTGATTAACGGGCCTGCAGCCCATGTGGCGCGGCCTCCAACATGAAGGAAAGATCATGACTGCAAGACCCATGCTCGGCGGCCTGCTGGCCGCGAGCCTCGCTACCGCCGCGAGCGCCCGAGACGATAACGTCCGCCTCGGCGTCCTCTTCGGCTTCACCGGCCCGATCGAGTCCCTCGCCGCCGACTTTGCCGAGGCGGCGGACGTCGCGATCGCGGAAATCAACGCCGCAGGCGGCATCCTCGGCGGCCGGGAAATCGTCGCCGTTCGCGCAGATACGACCTGCTCGGATACGGGCGCAGCGGTCTCGGCGGCGGAACGGCTCGTCTCGGGCGACAATGTCCACGCGATCCTCGGCGCCGGATGTTCGGGCGCGAGTTCCGCGGTCGTCTCGACTGTCCTTTCCCCTCGGGGTGTCCTCGCGATTTCACCGGCCTCGACCTCGCCCTCGCTCTCGACCATCGAGGACCGGGGTCTGTTCTTCCGCACCGCGCCGTCGGACGCGCGGCAGGGCGAGGTGCTGGCCGAACTGACGATCGAACGCGGAATCGGAAGCGTCGCCGTCACCTACACGAATAACGACTACGGGGCCGGCCTAGCGCAGTCGTTCCGGGATGCCTACGAAGCGCTTGGTGGGACCATCACGCTCGTGGCAGCCCACGAAGACGGGCGCGGTGACTACTCAGCAGAAGTGGGCGCCCTTGCTACTTCGGGCGCGGAGGCCCTCATGGTGATCGGCTATGTCGACCAGGGCGGCATCGGCATCGTGCAGGCGTCCCTCGATACCGGAGCGTTCGATCGGTTCATCCTGCCGGATGGCATGCTGCACCAGACGCTTCTCGACCGGTTCGGTGACGCTCTCGACGGCAGTATCGGCACGACTCCCGGCGGTGCAAGCGACGCGCTCATGGCCTATGACAGGCTGGCGGCCGAAGCGGGCGCGACGGGCACCGGGCCGTTCCGGGCCGAGACGTATGACGCAACTGCGCTCATCGCGCTGGCCATGGAAGCCGCCGGCTCGACCGACAGCGCTGCCATGGCGGCCGCGTTGCCGGACCTGGCCAACGCCCCTGGCGTGCCCATCGGCCCGGGCGAACTTGCGCGGGCGCTGGAGCTCGTGGCGGCAGGCACCGACATTGACTACCAAGGGGCGACGGCGGTTGAAATGGATGCCGCAGGTGACGCAGAAGGCAGTTTCCGCCGCCTCGAAATCGTCGACGGCACCTTCGCGGAGGCCGGTGCCTCCTGAGCAACGGGCTAACGGCGGCTGTGCCTCCCGGACGGGCACGGCCGTTCCGCTGTGAACGGCGGTGCAACGGGTCGAAACCTGCGCCTCGTCATGCGGGATTGTCGGGATCGCGAAATCGGCAATAGGGAGCAGCCAGTGCGTGAACCGTCATGTCCGGTCGGCACGACGAGCAGTTGGCCCGAGTTCGGCAAACGGCCGGACAAAAAGGAAGCAGGAATGATCAGCCTCAAGACGCACCGCCTGGCAATCGTCTCCGTTGCCGCCGAAGATCACGCTGATCTGCGCGCCTACTATCTGGCCAATGCCGACCATCTCAAGGCAACCGAGTCGCTTGGTCCTGACGGCTATCACGATGCGGGGGAATAGCGGATGCGGACACGGCAGACCGTCGAGCATCAGGCGCTGGGCACGGCGTTGCATTTCGTCGCGCGTTATCCCGGGAGCACCGAGATCGTCAGAATCTGCAGTTTCACGAACATGGTCAGGGGGCGTCTTCCAAGCCTGCAACTTCGGCTATTCGATCGACGCCGGCGCCGAGGGCAAGGGGATGATGTCAAAAATTCTGTCGGCCGCCCTCGCTCATGTCTTCGACGAACTCGACTTCCACCGCGTCATGGCGAACCACCTGCCCGAAAACGAACGCAGCGCGAGATTGCTGTCACGGATCGGATTCGAGCGGGAGGGGTACGCAAAGTCATATCTGAAGATCGCGGGCCGCTGGCGCAACCATGTGCTCACGTCCAAGCCGAATCCAAGTCATTCAGCACAATCCGAATGATCGACGATTGCCCCAGTTCCTTTTAGAACCAATTCGAAATGCCCTCATTTCTCTTTCTCCTGCAGATCGCGCTTCCGATCGACCTGCTGCTCTGGCTGGTCCTGGACTGCAGAGACGGCTTCTTCAGCTTCCTCGTTCGTGCGACCGGAACCCCTGTCTACCTGATTGCCGTCACACTGATCACACCTTGGGCGATGCCGCCTTGGTGGTCGCCACTGACCTACGGCGTTATCCTGGCACAATCCGTTGTCTTTCGTGTGCGCAACGACTCTCAGTGCGCCGGTCTCTCAGAGCCTTCGGCGCTCGAACGTGTGAAGCAGATCGCGGCGCAGGTCGCTTTCACCCGGCAGCTCGACGTCGTCAAATCCGTTGCATGATCGCCGGCGACCCGCTCAGAGAGCCGCGCGGTCGGCCAGCAGCGGCGACTCCAGTCTGACCGACGGGCATCAGCCAAAATTTTCGAGGAAAGGCTTCGCGAGCCATGACAAAACGGATGGAAGAGTTTTCGGGACGATGTTTCTGCGGAGCCGTGAGATGGAGATCGAACGGCCCAATCTTGTGGGCTGCCATATGTCATTGTGCCGACTGCCGTCGCGCCGCGTCCGCCGACTATGTGAGCTGGCTCGGCGTGGCTCGCGCAACGCTCACATGGGACGGTCCGCGCCGCTTGCTGCAGTCGTCCGTTGGAGTCTCTCGCAGCTTTTGCGGGGCCTGCGGCTCGCCAATGTCGTTTGAGACTGCTGTCTTTCGAAAGGAAACCCACCTTTACGCCAACTGCTTGGATGATTTGTCCATTTATCGGCCGCAGGCACATATATTTTGGTCGGAGCGAGTTCCGTGGCTAAATTTTCTTGATCAGATTCCAAAGCACGAAAAAGGCCTTCAGGATGCAGCACAAAAGGGACAGGATTTGCTGCCAAAAAAATAGGACGTCAGATGCTTCCAGCTAGGTGATACCGTCGAAGCAACAAAACGAATGCAAGTCAGAAGGCCGGTACCAATCCCGACCCATCCACGGAGGCTGCATGCCTGACCACCTTGATTCCTTCCCGCCGCCAGACGCCCTCGAGGCCTAGGCGTCGTCTTCATTTAGGGGGTTTCTGTTTGGCTATGGTTTTGATTCACGGTCGTCGGATGTGGCGATCATGAGCAGACGGACGTTGATTGACGCGCAGTGGGAGCGCATCGCGCCCCTTTTGCCGGGCAAGGTGGGAGATCGCGGGCGGACGGGGGCGGACAACAAGGCTGTTCGTGGACGCCGTCTTGTGGCTGGCGCGCACGGCGAGCCAGTGGCGCGACCTGCCGCCGGAGCTGGGCAATTGGCGCACGGTGCACTGCCGGTTCCGGCGGTGGACGATAGCTGGCGTCTGGAAGCAGCTGTTTGAGGCGATGAAGGAGCAGCCCGACTTCGAGTATGTCCTCGTCGACGCGACGATCTGCAAGGTGCACGCGGATGCCTGCGGAGCGAAGGGGGGGCTTCGGCTCACGCGATCGGTCGCTCCCGCGGGGGCCTGACGACGAAGGTTCACGCTGCCGTCGATGCCCTCGGCCTAACCTCCTTATCGATACCCACTCCTTCAGCCTGTGCATCGACACTGCAATCGTGGCACATGGCGATGCGGTGAGACGGAAGCGGCATTCGCCCTTCTTGGTATCCCCGAAGGGATCATGCTTTGCGCGACCAGACACTGGAGCCAACAATCACCAGTCGATGCGTTTGCCGTCGCGAAAGAACCCTCCTGTAGGACCTCCATCGGGCAGCGTGGCGGCCCAGACGACTCCCAGCGCTCCCTCCGGAACCGGGCGCCCGCCGCCGCCCATGTCCGTGGCCACCCAGCCGGGGCAGACGGCGTTGACGAGGATCCCGTCGCCGCGCAGTTCGTCGGCAAGCTTCAGGGTCAGGGCGTTCAGGGCCGCTTTGGAGATGCCATAGCCGGCCGTGCCACCGTCCATATCGGTGAGTGAACCGGAGCCCGACGATACGTTGACGATTCTCGGTGAAATGCTCCGGCGCAGGAGCGGGATCGCCGCGATGGCGATGGACCACGGGCCGAAGAGATTGGTAGCGAAGGCCCGGCGGACCCTGTCGAGATCGGCGGAACTCGCCTTCTGGTCGGTGTCGTAGTCGACGGCCGCATTGTTCACCAAGACGTCGAGCTTGCCGAAACGGTCTCCAATAATATCGATCGCCCTCGCGACCGAGGCGACTTCGGCGACATCGACCTCGATCGCCTCGGCGCCTTGGCCGATGTCGGCGGCGGCGGCCTCTCCTTTCGAGAGGTCGCGCGCGCCGACCAGGACGTGGAAGCCGTGTTCGCGGGCAAGCTGTAGGGCCACCTCGCGCCCGATGCCCCGATTCGCGCCGGTGACGAGGGCAAGTCTTTTCGCATCAGTCATATCGGTTTCCTTTGAAGGTTCTCGGGAAGGGAAAGCCGCCGGCGTGTGGCGAGCGCGAAACCCGCAATGACGGTCCCCGCACTCAGGAGTTCGGCCGGTTCCACCCGCGTGCCGAGCGCCGCCCAGGCAATCAGCATGGCAACCGCTGGCGTGACGGTGGGCAGCATGGCGGCAGTCCGCGTCGACAGCAATTGCAACGCGGCCATCAGCGCGACGACACTGAGGACCTCGCCGACACTTCCCTGCACCACGATCTTGATCGTCAGCATCCGGGGCTTTGCGCCCTGCAGCGAATCCAGCGCCCACGGCCCGAGCGCTTCTGCAGCGAGAACAGCCCCCGGCAATTCGACAGCCACGGCACCTTCGAGCGTCGGAACCCGCCAGTGGCGCAACAGGACCGTGTAGCTGCCCCACATGATCCCCGCGGTCACGAAGAGCGCGATGCCGAAGCCGTCTCGCACCGAGATCTTCTCTCCCAAGAGACCCGCATCCAGGCCAAACCTGCCACGAAGTCGGCGACCGGCGCGAAGAGCAGCCCTTGGGAGAGCGGCGCGAACTGATAGCCCGCCACCGCGATCAGCCCGAAGATCGGGCCGCCAAGAAGTGCGAACACAAACAGCCGGCCGAGTGGCAGGCGGCCGCGCCCGGCCCGGCGGCGGAGCCGAAACCAGACCCGCGTCGCCAGGAGCGCGGGTGTCGAATAGCGTAGGAAGCTCGACGCCGCCGGGGACAACTCGGCATTGATCCCGGCCTTTGCCGCCACGTTGAAGCCAGCCCAGCACATGATCGTCAAGCCACCTGGCAGCGCTCCCGGTGTGCAAGTTGTGCCGTTACTGGTCGTCGGCCCGTTCCTCTCTGCGGCGGTCTGCGCCGACCGAGACGTCCCTTACGACCGATGCCTTCCAATGCTATGGTCCACTTGGTCCAATGCCTGTGGGGTATATTAGGTGGAGCTCCGCCACTTGCGTTATTTCGTGGCCGTGGCCGAGCATGGCGGGATCAGCCACGCTGCCGAGCGCCTGCATGTCGCCCAACCCGCTGTGTCGCGCCAGATCAGGGACCTTGAACTCGAACTCGGTTTCGACCTGCTCTCGCGCGAAGGCCGCCGGGTGGTGCTTACCGATGCTGGCCGTGCCTTCGCCGAGCGCGCCCGCGCCATCCTGCGCGAAACGGAAGAAGCGAAGGAGGCAGCGCGCCGGATTGCCAGCGGCGAGGCCGGCACCGTGCGGGTCGGACTTCTCGAAAGCGCCTCTTGGGCGGGGCACGTGCCGCTCACGCTGAATGGCTTCAAGCGACGGCACGACCGCATCCGCCTCGACATCCGTCCGATGAGCTCGGTCGCTCAGATCGATGCGCTTCTCGCCGGAGAGATCGACGCGGCCTTCGCTTATCGTCAGGATAATATCGTTGAGGAAGCGCTCACCGTGCATCCTTTGCGTGTGGATGACGTGGTACTCGCGGCGTCCGTCGATCTGGTCTTCGAGCGTGACGGCCCGCTGACCTTCGAGGATATCGACGGTCTGCCGGTCGTGGCCTTCCCGCGAGCGGCGGCGCCCGCCTATCACGACCGGCTGTTCGGTGCGCTCGCGGAGATCGGCTTCAGACCGCAGATCGTTCAGGAGGCGGTGGACGAGACGACGATGCTCAGCCTCGTCTCGGCGGGGGTCGGCTGCGCCTTCGTCAACTCCGCCAACATGCAGCGCCCGCCGCGCCGGGTGCAATTCCGAGAGGTCAAGGGGCTCTCGGTGCCGATCGAGTTCCTGTTTCTCACGCAGCGGATGCCGGGCAGTCTCACGCAGCTTCTTGCCGACACTGTTCTCAGATTGGATGCCGATGAGGCATGAGTTAGATACTTAAAAGGACTTTTTCGTTATAGAAGACGAGTGCCATGTTCAATCCATCGACACATACGACGATGGAGACACGATATGAAACGCACCCTGAAGGCCACGCTCGCAACCGCCGCTGTTGCCATTGCCGTGGCCGCACAAGCGGACGCCGAAACGACGGCGGGAACGCCGATAACCGCAGATAACCTGGTCGATAATGCCGAGATGGTCCGCATCGCCGACGCGATCGACGGCGCGGTAGACGCCAAGGACTGGGCTCTTGCCCGCAGCTTCTTCACTGACGAAATTTTCGTCGATTTCACCTCGCTGGCCGGCGGTGAACCGGCCACGATCCCCGCCGATGGGCTGATCGCGGGCTGGCAGTCAAATCTAACCGCCGAGAAGACCTCGTTCCACCTGCGCGGCAACCACCGCATCACCTTCGAGGGCGAAGACGCGGCTATCATGGTCAGCCACGGCTACGCCTGGAACCGCATGGAACGCGGCGCCTTGTCCGAAAACGGCGGTGAGGCGCTCTGGGAAGTCTGGGGCACCTACGAACACGGCTTCAGCCGTACCGAGGACGGCTGGCGCGTCGACGCCATGAGCTTCTTCGCCACCGCAGAGCGCGGCAGCGAATTCGTCCGCAACACGCCCGGCAACTGAGCCCGGCGCCTCTAAGCGCATCCACCCCTGAAAGGATCAGCCACATGGAAAAGGCACGTTTCAAAGTCCGCGGGATCGAACTCGTCGGAGACGTCTACAAGTCCGAAGACGGCGCCGCCAAGCGCCCCGCCGTCGCCATCATCGGCCCGATGACCTATCAGAAGGAACAGGCGCCCACCGAATATGCTAGACGGATGGGCGATGCCGGATATGTTGCGATCGCCTATGACAGCCGCTATCGTGGTGAGAGCGGCGGCGCACCGCGCGCCTGGGAGAACCCGGCCCACAAGGTCGAGGACCTGAAAGCCGCGATCACCTACCTCAAGTCGCGCGACGACGTCGACGAGAACCGAGTCTTCGTTCTGGCGATCTGCCAGGGCAGTTCGGTAGCGTTCCGCGCCGCAGCCGAACTCCGCGGGGAGTTGTGCGGGCTCGCCACCATCGCCGGCCACTACCGCGACCCAGAGGGCGATCTCGAATGGCTGACCGAGGACGGTCTCGCCGCCCGCAAGGCTATAGGAGAGGCCGCCAGGGCGAAGTTCGAGGCGACCGGCGAGGTGGATTACGTCAAGGCGGTCGACCAGACCGACATGAATGTCGGCATGCCAGGCGAGTTCGTCTGGGTCTGGTACCAGCCCTGGGCCGACCGCGGCCAGTGGGAGAACCGCTACGCGGTGATGAGCGACGCAGACCTGCTGGCTTTCGACTCGATCGGCGCGGCCCGCCAACTTACCGCGCCCTGGCTGATGATCCACGGAGACAACTGCTTCATCCCGTCGGCCGCCCGCCGCCACATGGAAGCCGTGCCGGAGACGACGAGGACCAAGACGATCTGGGACGACACCCCGCATCTGGCCTATTACGACCAGTCCGACGTCATCGACCGCGCGACGGAAGAAGTCGTCAACTGGTTCCGCGCCGCTTAGGGAGTAGCGAAACGGGTTCGGCTGGGTCATCCCGGAGAGGCTATGCTGCGCGCGCTACCTGGCTCAAGATGGTTGTTCTGACAGAGCCCTCTCTCGTACTGCCGATCGGTGCACCCGCACCAGAGGCGCCCGCTCATTTTCCCTTTGCGTAAAGCGCTTTTTCACCTGGTGGCGGAGTCGCGCCAAAGCCACCCTTGGCAATTATCGCCTCGCGACCACCGTGCTGTTCAACCAAGGCGGATTGGGCAGCTTTTGCTTCCCGATCTACCGCATCGGGATCCAATCGGTTCAGGAGAAGACGACGGCCTTCCACAAGCGCCTCATACGCGGAGGGAGCATTACTGCGGTCGTGCCGCTCATCCGGGTCCGAAGGCAAATGGAACAATTGGGGAGCGAATCCGGCATAGGCTACATATTTCCAATCCCCAAAGCGTATCATGTAGGCGGCACTGGGAGATCCGCCCCCGTGGAACTGGGACAAGACATCGGCCGGCGGGTCCATGCGTCTCCGGGCCACACCCAGCAAGCTGGTGCCACCATCTTCAGACACATCCAACCGCAACGCATCGCGCACCGTCGCGTCGAGATCCGTCAGGCAGACCGGCGCATCGATCCGGCCGTGCGGCACGTCCGGACCGGAGAGAATTAACGGTACCCCAGCCGATTCCTCGTAGAGCGTGGATTTCCCCCAGAGGTCCCGCTTTCCAAGTGCCTCACCGTGATCGGACAGGTAAATGACACGTGTCCTCCCGGTTAGACCAGCACGATCGAGCGCCGCCAACACACGGCCGACATTGTCGTCCATGAAACTGGTCAACCCGTAATAGGATGCCACTGCCTGACGCCGCGTATCATCGTTAAACCCTTCCTTCCAATTCAGGGTTCGGCGCATTTCGGCAAACCAAGGATGCTGTTCCTCAGGGGCGATCGCAGATGCGGGCAGGGGCATTTCTGCCGGCGAGTAAAGCCTTGCAAATTTTTCGGGCGCGGTCAGGGGAAAATGGGGGGCGACGAAGGACACGAACATCAGCCAAGGTGGCGTCGCTGGGGTCGTTCCCCGCTTTTCGATTTCGGCGCAGGCCACATCCGCAATGGACCGGTCGTAGCGGCTGGTGGAAGTTTCTCCGACGCCGATGCCAGCCGCGAGAGACTTCCCCTTGGCTCGTTGCGGCAGTGGGTTTCGAATAGAACCAAGAATGTCGCCCCGTGCTTCGACCACATGCATGGGCAGAAGGCTTCGTGCGAACCCGGTATTCACAGAGTCGGAACGGAAATGCAGCTTACCAATCGACAGGGTGTCGATTCCCGCCCTGGTCGCGGCATGGGCCCAACCTTCCGGTGTGCCTTCGTAAGGGTGCGCGTTGTCCCAGGCACCAATCTCGTGAACCGGGCGGCCTGTCGCGATGGCGGCGCGGGCAGGTACGCAGAGGGGTGATGGCGTGTACGCTGAGGTGAAGGCGGTACCGGTTGCGACGAGCCGGTCCAGGTGCGGCGTCTGGACGATGGGATGGCCAAATGCCCCGATCGCATCCTTCGCGTGCTCGTCTGCCATGAGGATAAGAAGGTTCATCTGTTCGCTCATACGCGCCCCTCCAAGTCGTCGCGCCAAAGGGTCGGTAGACGATCCATATCCGCACCTGCTGGGCCGGGGCGGCAGGTCAATACTGGGCGCTGGCCGTTGAAGTGCAGCGGCGCCGTTGGCAGACCGGGTTCGCCCGACAGGAAGCATGCGCCTGAGGCCAGCGTGTCTCCGACTGCTTCAGACACGCTGCGGACCCTTGCAGCGGGAACCCCGGCGGCATTCAACAAGATCTCCCATTCCGCCGCTGGGCGGTCGGCGAGCGCAGTTTCGATCTCCTCCCCCAAGGCTTTAGCGTTATTTCGGCGGGACGCGTCGTCGGCGAAGCGCGGATCGCGCGCCAGTTCAGATAAGCCCAGTACCTCCAGCAGGGCGGACATTTGATGCTCCTCGTTTGCCCCGATGGCGAGCATACCCGCTTCAGTACGGAAACACCCAGAGGCCGGCATTCCGCTTCCGGCAGCATTGCCACGCGGTGTGGGTTCCTTCCCAGTGGCAAGATAGTCAGCCACGACGGAGCCCATCAGCGCTTGCGCTGTTTCCTGCATGGAGATCTGTGCGCGCTGGTGACGAGCACCCTGCTTCTCGCGCGCGACGAGAGCCGATGCGACTGCAAAGGCCATCATCATTCCGCTGGCATAGTCCACGATGGGCGCGCCGCACTTCAGGGGACCCGTCTCGGGCGTGCCTGACAACGCCATCAACCCACTCGCCGCTTGGATGACGTTGTCATAGGCGGGCCAGTCTGCCCGGCCATCCTCTGGCGCGTAAGCACTTAGACTGCAATGGATCAAGTCTGGACGTCTTTGCGTCAACCTCTCCGACGTCAGCCCGAGCCGGTCCAGCACGCCGGGGCGAAAATTTTCGACGAGAACGTCGGCGCCTGAAACAAGACCCAGCAGGGCGTCCCGGCCGTTGATTGTCTTAAGGTCGAGGCAGACGGAAGCCTTCCCGCCTCCCTGCGCCTGGAACCCGGTTCCAAGCCCCTGCTCCCGCAGGACGGCATCTGATCCGCTCCGGAACCGCAAAGAATCACCCGGCATCGGTTCGATTCGAACGACCTCTGCGCCCATCAGGGCCAGCAGGTAGGTCGCGTAAGGTCCGGCGATTACATGCGTAAGGTCAAGCACGCGGATGCCGCCAAGTGGTTTCGGCGTATGCATGAATTCGGTCCTCCCGAATGGGCACAAGGGGATCTGAAAATGACGAACTTGCCGTATAGTTGCGTCAATGATATGGACTTCTAAAAGAGTAGTCCAGTTTGGACCACCAAGAGTTCGGAGGAAAGGACGCATGACGGTCAGCCTGTGGGATTCCGCGCTGTTCGCCGGAATGGTGTCGACCACGGAGATGCGGGCCGTCTTCTCGGATCGGGCTCGGATTAGGACTTGGCTGGACGTTCTGGCGGCGCAGGCGGAGATCCAAGGGCGGTTCGGTCTGATCCCACGGGATTGTGCGGACATCATTGCGCGCCGTGCGGCGGAGATTGACATCCTCCCTTCCGAACTGGCGCAGGAAGCAGAGCAGGTTGGGCGCCCGATCCTGCCTCTGGTCCGACGTCTAGCGGAAGCATGCCCAGGCGAGTCCGGACAATGGGTTCACTACCACGGAACGACGCAGGACATCTTGGATACGAGCGCGGCAGTTCAGCAGACCCGCGCGATGAGCTTCTTACAAGCGGCACTCGCTGACCTTCTGGAGATGTTGTCCGGTCTCGCCGAAGCGCATGCGGCGACACCGATGGCAGCGCGCACCAATGGACGGCATGCCCGACCGATCACCTTCGGCTTCAAGGTGGCCGGCTGGGCTGCAGAGATGGCGCGGTCGGAAGCCCGGCTGGCCCAACTCTCAAAGCGGGCAATCTGCGGACAATTCGGTGGGGCGACGGGTAGTTTTTCACCCCCTGCACCAGGAAGTCCTGACATTCGCCGGGCCTTGATGCAGCGGCTTGGACTTCCGGAACCGGATCTCGCCTGGCACGCTGCGCGAGACCGCCCAGCCGAACTCGTGGCCGGGCTCGCCTTGTTGTCTGCCGGGCTCGGACGCTTGGGGGCGGATATCGGACGTATGTCGATAGAAGAGATCGGGGAACTCGACATCAGGGAAACGGACAGCGCGACAGGCCAATCAAGCACAATGCCGCACAAACGAAACCCTCGCGACCTTGAAACGTTGGGTGCGACGGCCTCCATGTCCGCCGGTCTGCCTTCCGCCATGCTGCACGCGATGGCGCGACAGTTAGATGAACGGAACGGTGCAGGCTGGATCCCGGAATGGGAGATCGTACCGCAAGCTTTCCTGCTTTGCTCTGGCGGGTTGGCAGCTGCCGGACGGGTTCTGCGCAGCCTCGTAGTCAAACCGGACCGGATGTTGGATAACCTCCGTTTCGGATGGCTCGGAGCGGAAGCCGATCGGCTGACGGCCCTGCTCGCGCCGAAGTTGGGCGAAAGGATCGCCCACGACCTCATTCAGGATGCCTGCGGCGACCAGAATGTAAGGGACGGGACAGATCCGCTGGCGGCGGCGGTGACCACCCTTGCTACCGCGCGGGGCCTGACAATGGGCGATCTCTCTGGACCACGCGCAACTGCTTTACAGACCGGCCTGGCAGAACAGGAATGCCTCGCCGTCCTCGGCCGGCTTCGCCTTACGGCACGGGAGGCCCGCTATGCTTGAACCCGTAATCCGCTCGATCCGACCGCGACTTGTCGATGTGTCGAACAAGACGACGTGGACCTTTGTGGAGGTCGAGACGGAGGACGGCCTCATCGGTACAGGCGAGGCGACCGTGAACGGTCATGCAGACGCGCTCGCCAGCCTCGCGCTACGGGCGGACAAGCTGTTGGCGGGGGTGCCTGCCACGAGGATCTCTGGCGCCGTCGCGACTGTGTCAATGGCATTGGATAGCTTCACCGGACGAGCGGTATCCTGCGCGGTGGAACAAGCCCTTTGGGACATAGCCGCGCAACGCGCCGAACAGCCGCTACACACCCTGCTGGGCGGAGCCATGCGCGAGACAGTTCCGATCTATGCCAACATCAACCGGGCCCCTGCCGAGCGTTCGGGCAAATCTTTCGCGCAGGCAGCACGGAATGCAGTGGAAGCAGGCTACCGCTACATCAAGATGGCTCCTTTCGACGAGGTGGACTACCGAGAATACCCTCTGTCCGGTCCTGCCGCGATGCAGCCGGGCCTGGACCGGCTCGCCGCCGCACGAGAGGAGCTTGGCAGCGACGCCGCGCTGATGGTCGACGCGCACTGGCGCTTCGACGAGGCATCGGCCATGCGCTTAATTGCGGCTGCGGCAGAACTCGAACTGATCTGGGTGGAATGCCCGGTGCCAGAGACGCCCGATGCCATCAAAAGCATCCGTCGCCTGCGGGCCGAGGCAAACCGCCGCGGGATGTGGCTGGCCGGATGCGAACGCGAAACGTCGTTGGAGCGTCTGCTGCCATACCTGCAGGGCGGGTGCTACGACGTCATTATGCCGGACGTGAAATACGTGGGCGGCCTGACCGATCTGTTGACCGCCTCCCGCATGGCAGCGGCCTTCAGCACGCGCGTCGCCCCGCACAATCCTACAGGACCCGTCTGCCACATGGCGAGCTTGCATGCGAGCGCCGCTGCCCCAGCGGACGGCTTCCTGATGCTGGAGCACCAGTTGGGGGAAAGCCCGCTGTTCTTCGACGCCGTCGACGGGATCATCCCGGCCGTGACGGGCTTGGCAGACGGTGCCTGTACCCTCCCAGAAGCGCCGGGCCTCGGGATTGCCATTCGAAAGGAGTGTTGCCGATGAAGGTGCTGAACCACAGGATCGCGGTGGCCACATGAGCTCCCCGCCCAGAACGACACCTGATCGCGAGGCCGGCCGCAGGCTCGACACACGAGATGGCGACATCTTGTCGGGGGCCGTCGTCATGATCTTCGCCTTGATAATCTTCCTGCAGGTGGATGATCTGCCTAAGGGAGCCGCGAATTTTCCGCGCGGGATCGCTGTGGTGCTGGGACTCGGTGGCGCTCTGCTGATCTTGCGCAGCCTGCGGGTTCCTCGCAGTGGCAAGGGCGTGGCAGAGGGTTATTCGTGGCGCCTCTTCGGCCTTGCCGTTGTGCTCTGGGCCGGAACCGTCTGGCTTATAAGGCCCTTGGATTTCTTCATTGTCGCACCGGCTTTCCTTAGCGCGCTGTCTTGGATCATGGCGGGCCTGCCGCGCAGTCCGGGAGGGATCGCGCGCGCGGCCGTATTCGGCGTGATCGCGAGTGTCGTGGTCTGGGTTATCTTCGTCCGCATACTCGGGGTCGCATTGCCTTGAGCTTATCAACCACAAGAACCAATCAATCAAAGGGAGCATCAACATGTTTGATAGGTTAAACACGCTCACCCGCCGCGCCTTTGGAGCGGCCGCCCTCGCGGCGCTAGCCACCGCTGCCCCTGTCGCGGCGCAGGACTATTCGGACTACCCGTCGAAACCGATCACCGTCATGGTCGGCTGGAATGCCGGCGGCGGCTCCGACATCTTCGCGCGGATCGTGGCGAAATACGCCGAGGAATACCTAGGCGCTCCGTTCGTCATCGTGAATAAGCCTGGCGGAGGCGGCCAAGTTTCTCTGAACGAGCTGGTGACCCGGACAGAGCCGGACGGCTACACGCTGGCCGTGGCAATCGCGCCGAACATGATCTATCAGCCGCAGCTTCGTCCGGAGGGGCAGGACGGTTACCAATTCGACCAACTGGTGCAAATCGGGACTCCCGTGCGCGTGCCCTCGGGATTCATGGTTCCGAAC
This sequence comes from Jannaschia formosa, assembly GCF_003340555.1. Classification (GTDB taxonomy): domain Bacteria; phylum Pseudomonadota; class Alphaproteobacteria; order Rhodobacterales; family Rhodobacteraceae; genus Jannaschia; species Jannaschia formosa. The sequence goes on from NZ_QPLJ01000033.1 coordinate 31,230, forward strand.
GACAGCCAGTTCGAGACTTTCGATGACCTCGTGGCCTATGCGAAGGAAAATCCAGGCAAGGTCCTCGTCGGGATGAACGGCGCGCGGTCTGGGGGGCACGGTCTGCTCCTAATGATCGAGAAGGAAGCCGGCGTCGACTTCACCGAAGTCAGCTACCCCGGCGGGTCGAAGCAGGTTCAGGCGGCCCTCGGTGGCGAGGTTCACGTACTGAATACCAACGCTATGCACCAGGTCTCCTACGTCGACCAGCTGCGTCCTTTGGGCTTCGCTGGCGAGAACCGCTACGCCCTTGCGCCCGATGCGCCAACCTTCCGCGAGCAGGGTTACGAGATCATCGACTATGTGACGCGAGGGCTAGTCGCGCCCCCGGGGACTCCGGAACCCATCGTCGAACATCTACGGGAGGGTATGCTGGAAATGTCCATGGATCCAGAGTTCAAGGAAGACTTGGCGAAAGCCGGCCTAGCGCTCGATTTCATGGATGCCGACGCCGTTAAAACGTACGTCGACAATTTCACGAAGAACCAAGCCTGGGTCTTCGACATCTTCCGCGAACAAGGCTGAGGACTGAACTCGATGGGAGAAATCCTTCCGGATGGACTTCCCGCGATGATGGCCGGGCTTCTGACCTTTCAGAAGCTCGGGCTCATCTTGCTCGGCGTTGTCGTAGGACTGATCGGCGGCGCCCTGCCTGGCATTAGCGCGTCAGTGGCTATCGCGCTGGTCCTGCCGCTGACATTCACGCTCGACCCCACCTCAGCGTTGATCCTGCTGGGCGCCATCTACATGGCGGCCGAATACGGGGGATCCGTTTCGGCCATCCTGATCAATACGCCCGGCACTCCTGCTGCGATCTGCACCGCTCTGGATGGGCACCCAATGGCCGTCGAAGGCCGCGCGCGTGAGGCGCTCTATGTCGCCGTCATCGCCTCCTCGATCGGGGGACTGTTCGGCGTCGCTGTCCTTCTTCTGTTCACCCCGCCGCTTGCCACATTCTCGCTCGCGTTCGGCGCGCCGGAGATGTTCTGGCTGGCTGTCGCGGGATTGGCCATAGTCTGCAACCTTGCTGCGGACAACTTCCTGAAAGGTGTGATTGCTGCAGGCATCGGCCTGTGGATCGCGACGATCGGGCAAGACCCCGCCACAGGGTTCTATCGCTATACCTATGGCAGCTATGATCTGGAAGGCGGCGTAGAGCTTGTTCCAGCCCTGCTCGGTTTCTTTGCCGTTGCGCAGATGCTTACGCTCCTCGGCACCAGAGAGGGGACCATCGCAAAGCTCACCTCGCAGGCGGGCGCATTAGGAAAGGCGGTGAGGCTGCCATTCAAACAGCCGATCCTGACCCTGCGATCCAGCTTGATCGGTGTGATCGTGGGCGTACTGCCAGGCGCCGGGGCATCCATTGCAAGCTTCGTATCCTATGGCGAGGCGAAACGTTTTTCGAGGAACCCAGACAATTTCGGCAAGGGTGCCTCCGAGGGAATTTTCGCCTCTGAGGCCGCAAACAACGCAATGGTAGGCGGCTCGCTCGTTCCGCTGCTGGCGCTTGGCATTCCGGGATCGGCAAGCGCCGCAATTCTGTTCGGTGCGCTGACAATGAACGGTCTCGTTCCCGGTCCGCAGCTCTTCGCTCAGCGGGGAGACATCGCCTACAGCTTCATCCTCAGTTTCATTCCAATCGTGCTGGTGATGCTGCTGATCGGGCTGTTCTCATCACGGATTTATGCGGCGGTCCTGAGAGTGAAAGTCGACATGATCGTGCCGGCTGTTCTGGTCCTGTCGATCATCGGCTCGTATGCGGTTCGGAACAGTGTGTTCGATGTCTGGGTGACAGGCGTCTGCGGCCTGGCCGGGTTCTTCCTGCTACGGTTCGGTTTCGCATTGCCGCCGCTGATCCTCGGCATGGTGCTAGGACCGCTGGCAGAGGACAATTTCCGTCGCGCTCTGACGCTGTCGAGCGTGAAGGATTCCACGCTAGAGTACTTCATTACCCGGCCGATCAGTTTGGTTCTTATGATAATCACGCTGCTAATGATCCTATCCGCCTTTTGGCAGGAGATCCGGCGGCGCAAGCGCCTGAAAGCACAGATGCTTCAGGATGGGTGACGTCCTGAAGATCGAACGATTGGACGCGTTGGTCTTCCGTGCGCCCATCGCAGAGCCGCGGATGAACGCATTCGGTGCGCAGACGGATAGACCTGCCGTCCTCATCCGCCTTGTCGACACCGACGGGGTGGAGGGATGGGGCGAGGTTTTTTGCAACTGGCCCTCCGTCGCTGCCGAACACCGGGCGCGGCTGGCGGGGACGCTCTTTAAAGCGATGGTCGAGGGTAAGAACTTCGACAGTCCCGAGACCATGTTCCGCGATCTGACGGCTGGAACGGCGCGGATGCGTCTGCAGTCCGACGAACGCGGACCGTTCGACCAGACGATCTGTGGGATCGACATCGCCGCCTGGGACCTGCTGGCCCGGCGACGCGGCCAGCCTCTTTGGAAGGTACTAGCCGGAGACGACACTGCCAACGGCGCACCGGATGGCCTGGAGATTTATGCCAGCGGGCTGGCCCCTCCCAGCGCGGCGCGCCTAGCTGATGCGGCGCGCGCGAAAGGCTTCCGAAACGTCAAGGTCAAGGTGGGCTTCGACCAGAATGAGGACATCGCTTGCCTGCGCGACCTCCGGCGAACTCACGGGACGGATTTCGGCCTAATGGCGGACTCCAATCAAGCCTGGACCGTAGCCGAAGCGAAGGACTGGATTTCCGCGGCGGACGATCTGGACTTGATATTCCTTGAAGAACCGATAGCTGCCGACGCCCCGTTCACCGACTGGAAGGAGCTGAGCACGGCGAGCCCAATACCCCTTGCCACCGGGGAGAACCTGCGCGGAAGGGCGGCGTTTCGCGGTGTCGTAGGATTAGGCGGCGTCCGCGTGATCCAGCCTGACGTGATCAAGTGGGGCGGGCTTAGCCTGACGCGCGGGATCATCAGCGAGGGGCGCGCGGCCGGGGCCGAGATCGCGCCGCACTACTTGGCAGGTGGTATAGGCCTTTTGGCAACCGCCCATCTGATGGCGGCCTGCGCTCCGGAGGGGCTACTGGAATTCGACGTCAGCGAGAATCCTCTGCGCGACGCGATGACCCTCCCGCGCCCGGACTTGCGCGCAGGCCGTTTGCATCTGCCGGAAGCGCCAGGCTTGGGCGCGGGTCCGGATTTCGACAGCCTGGAGCCATTCAGAGTCACTTTATGATGGCCGGATGCTGACAGTCTTGGGATCCCAGGGGGCTGTGCCTTTTGCCGGAATGCCCGTTTGGTCCGTCGCGGCCGTTGTGGCCGTCTACATCTTCTCTTTCTTCGTCCGGGGCGCAGTTGGGTTCGGGTCCGCCATGCCTGCCGTCCTGCTGACTTCTTGGCTGCTGCCCGCGCACCACGCCGTCATCCTCGCTCTGCTGGCCGGTCTCGTCTCGCAAGGGCAGTTCCTCGCACAGGGCATCCGCGGGGCTGAATGGCCCATCGCCCGGTCCGTCACTCTGTCACTGGTGGGTAGCATTACCGTAGGGGTCCTGCTCTTCAAGCGACTCGATGCGGACTGGCTTCTTCTGCTGCTCGGAGTGCTTTGCTTTCTTCTCGTGCTGCTCGGCCGTCCGCCTGTTGTCGACCGAACGGTGCGTCGCTGGGGCCGCCACGCAGGCGCCATCGCCGGCGGCATCTCGGGCTTTGTCGGAACGGTGATTGGAGCCGGCGGCATGTACCTACTGGTCGTCTACTTGCGCCATGTTTGCGCGGGCCCTGCGCAGCTTCGAGCGACGAACATCGTGGTAAGCGCGGTTTTTTTGTTCTGGCGCGCGGTGGTGGCGGCGCTCGCCGGGCTGGTGACGTGGCAGATCCTGTCGGAAGTTGTTGTGCTGTTGCCGGCGATCATCTTTGGTGGCTGGCTGGGCGCCCGCTGGTTCCGTAGCCTCGACGCTGAGCGTTTTGGGCAAGTTCTGCAGGCGATCCTCTTGATTGCCTCGTTGGGGCTTGTCATCAGGGGAGGGCTCCGCGTGATGGCCGGGATCGGGTGATCCCAGAATCCGCGAATAACCGAGGGTAGGCGACGCATGGGCAAGAAGCGAGACCGTGTCGGCAGTGAGGGTGGGCGGCCGGATGATGCTGCGCCAAGCAACCTCATTTTTATGCTGGAACGGCTCAATTTTTCAGAGGTAGAGGCCAGGGTGTACGTCGCGCTTTTTTCGAAAAGCCCAGCGACGGCTTACCAGATCGCGCAGATGACCGGGCTGCCCCGCGCCAATGTCTACAACACCGTCGGCGGGCTGACCGCGCGTGGGGCACTACAGCAGGTCTCTGACTCGCCAGCGAGGTATATTCCGCGCGAACCTGCGGATTTCTTCGCTTCAATCTCCCGCTCTACTTCGGATACTTGCGAGAACGTGGTGTCCGAGCTCCGTGAGCTCGCGGTGGATGACGGAACGGACTATGTGGCGACGTATTCCGGCCGCACCGCCGTGGATGCTCAGGTGCGCAAGATGATCGCGTCGGCCAAGGCACGAATCTACATAAAGACTTCCTCCCGCCTTCTCTCGCCGTACGAGTCGGAGCTGCTCGAATCGGCAGAGCGCGGAGTCCTGATCCACATCGTTGCGGCCGATCCGGGAATTACGGACCTGCCACAACACGAAAATATCGTCATCATCCCGCATGAGGGCACCGGCGTCGCAACTGGCAAGGCAGTGCATCACCTCCTGACGGTCTCCGCCGATGCGGACGGCATGCTGATCGCCGCGCTCAATGGAGAGCCGACGGCATCCTACACGCGGAATGACGCGATCGTCTACACGGTGCACACGATGGTTCTGCACGAGATCTACCTAGCCGAGATCTACAAGCAGTTCGGGCCGAACCTTGAAGAACGGTTTGGCGTTGACCTGAAAGAGCTGCGCCGCCGGTACCGGCCCGAGAACCTTGAGAACCGGGTCTTGGCGCGGGGATCCGGCAATGCCTTGTGAAGCGGCGTCGAACCCTGACACCGCGAGAAATAGACAAAATCATAGAAAAAACGGTATGAAAAGGAGACCGATGCAAGCAGACGTCGTCTGAGGCCACTCTCCTTTGCTACGTGTGCTCCTCCTGTCGACCCTAGCCAGCATCTTCGACACCGTCCGTTCCTACTCCACCTCGGCGTTGAGTATCCGATAGACCTGCATGCGCGAGCAGCCGATTTCACGAGCTACGGCGCTCGGTGACAGCCCCGACGCGCTAAGGTGTCGAACTCGATCTCGATCAATCCGCTTCTTCCCTCCCTTATACACCGGGTTGGATTTGGCGCGCTCGATGCCTTCGCGCTGCCGTTCCTTGATGAATCGGCGCTCCATTTGAGCGACCATACCCAGCACGGTCATGACGATGCGGCCCATTTCTCCGCGTGTGGTGACGTGGGGGTCGAGGACGGTCACGTGAGCGTCTCGCTCGTCACACTCATGGATGATGTTCAGGACGTCGCGCGTGTCGCGACCGAGCCGATCGATGCGCGTGACGATGAGTTCGTCGCCTGGGCGCAGGAAGGCGAGGAGCGTGGCAAGCTCAAGTCGCTGGTCGCGGCTGGCACCTGACACCGTTTCGGTGCGAACTAGGCCGTGTTGACAAAACGTCGGATCCACAAGCGGATGCATGCGATGTCGACGAAGCCGAGGAAGCTGGTGGCGGTCTTGTCGTAGCGGATTGCCACGCGGCGACTGTTCTTGAGCTTC
>NZ_QPLJ01000034.1 GCF_003340555.1 Jannaschia formosa
CTCGACGAAGCGGCGACGAGCGAGATCGCCTCCTTCGCCTGCGGCCTTGCCAGCGATCACGCCGCCGTTGCCGCAGCGCTGACGGAGCCGTGGTCCAACGGCCAGACGGAGGGGCAGATCAGCCGCCTGAAAACCCTCAAACGCCAGATGTATGGCCGGGCCAACATCGACCTCCTGAAAGCGCGCCTCGTAGCGGCATCATGAACCGGGAAATGCACCAACTTTGCGTCAGACCCAAAGTTGCACGCCGAGTCACAGCCGCAGCGCTCGACCTCGACGGGGTGGCGCGGCATGCGGCCCTGGCGATGGGGGTGGAAGATGCCTGGAAGCTCGCGCGCCACCGCAACGGCCGGGCCTGGGCGATGCTGGCGCTCGCCTACCTGCACCGCAGGCTGCCGACGCTCGGGGCGCCGGGTCCCTACCTCCTCGCCTTGTGCCGACGGTCGGCGGAAGGGCGGTTCGACCTGCTGCAGGCACTGCGCCACAGCGCGCCCGCGCCGGGCTGACGGAGTTGCCGGCCGGCAACTCCGAGGGCGGGACGGCGACGCCCGACTCCAAGACGCCCTCGCGCGGGTCCGCCGGAAAGAGAAGGCACAAGCGGCGACAGGAAACGCTGGGCTGCAACTTTGGCGTGTATCGAGCTGCGCCTCAGCGTGCCATCCGTTCGATGAACCGGGTGACGATCGGGGAGTGGGGCGGGGACAGCAGGCGCAGCCAGGGCCCGCGCGCCGCGTGGAAGACCCCCCGCTCGTGGGTGAAGGCGTCGAGCCCCCGGTCGCCGTGATAAGCGCCCATGCCCGACGCGCCGATGCCGCCGAAGGGCAGGTCGTGCACGGCCAGATGCAGGATCGCCGCGTTGGTCGCCGCCCCCCCGGAGCGGATGCGCGCGAGCAGGTCGCGCGCCGCGTCCCGGTCCGGCCCGAAGGCATAGGCCGCGAGCGGTGTCCGGCCGCGCTGGCGCGCGATCACCTGGTCGGTGTCGTCGTATTCGAGGATCGGCAGGGCGGGGCCGAAGATCTCCTCGCGCATGAGCGTTCCGTCCTCGGGCGGGTTCAGCACGATCGTCGGCGGGACATGCGGCGCCCCGGCCTCGAGCGCACGCAGTTCGGCGCCGGCGGCGCGGGCCTCCTCGATCATGGCCAGCGCGCGGTCCCGTGCCCGCGCGTCGATCATCGCGGTGTAGTCGCCGGGCCGCTGCAGGAAGCCCCCCGCCGCCTCGAGCAGCGCGTCGGCCCAGGCCGCGGCGGTGCCGCGCGGCACCAGGAGGTGATCGGGCGCGACGCAGGTCTGCCCCGCTGAGAACCACTTGCCCCAGGCGATCGCGTCGGCGTGGTCGGCCGGCTGTGCGCCGGGCAGGACGATGGCCGGGCTCTTGCCGCCCAGTTCCAGCGTGACCGGCACGAGGTTGCGCGCGGCGGCCAGCGCGACCTTGCGGCCCGTCTCGGTCGAGCCGGTGAAGAACAGGTGCCCGAGCGGCAGTTCCGTCACCTGCGCGGCGATCCCGGCATCGCCGGTCACGACGGCGGCCTCGTCGGGCGGAAAGACGCGGGCGATCAGATCGGCGAGATAGGCGGCGGTGGCGGGGCTGCGTTCGGAGGGCTTGAGCAGCACCTTGTTGCCCGCCGCCACCGCCGAGGCCGTCGGCACGAGGGCGAGCTGCAGGGGGTAGTTCCAGGGCGACAGGATACCGACCACGCCCTTGGGCTCGCGCCAGATCTCGGTGCGGCCGGGGACGGGGCGCAGCACGCGGGCGCGGCGCGGCCTGGCCCAGCGGGGCAGGCGGGCGCGCAGGTCGCGGATCGCCTCGAGGGTGAAGGCCAGCTCGGAGGTCAGGGTCTCGACGCGGGCGCGCGGGCCGAAATCCTCGGAGACGGCGGCGGTGATCCGCTCCCGGTCGTCGCGCAGGGCCTGCGCCAGCTCGCCCAGGCGGGCGCGGCGGGCGGCGACGGGCGGGACGGTGCCCAGGTCGAACGCCCCGTGCAGGCGGTCGAAGGCGGCGCGGACGGGGTCGGAGCCCTCCATCAGTTCATCTCGTAGCTGCGGCCGCGCCAGGTGGCCTGCGCCCCGCGGCGGCGGCCCAGCAGAGCGGACCACTGGATCCACAGCATCACGACCACGCCCGCCGGATGCAGCAGGACCGAGAGCGGATGCTGCCGGACCTTCAGGGCCAGCGCCGTCCGGGCCAGGAACACTGCCGCCGTGGCGATCCCGGCGATGGCGGCCGCCTCGGCCTGCCCGGCGGCCCAGGCGACCAGCGCCACCACGGGCGGCAGCAGGTGCCCGCCCGCGAGCAGCAGCGTCCAGACGGGCAGGGCGACCGGCTTGGCCATGCCCTCGGTCGCGTTCTTGGTGAAGCCGTCGCGGATGTCGGGCCAGTTGTCGTACATCCGGACATGCGCCAGCGGCGTCGCGTCCAGAATGTCGGTCCTGCCGCCCGAGGCGCGGATGTTGCGGGGCAGGTTCAGCCCGTCATGCATGCGGTCGCGGAAGGCGGCGTGGCCACCGGCGCGCGCATAGGCCTCGGCCTCGACCAGCATCAGCTGCCCGCAGCCGGCGGCGAAGCCCGTGCCGGGCAGCATCCGCGCCATCGGGAAGGGCAGGTAGCCCAGCAGCACCACCAGGATCTGGGGGATGGCGACCATCTCGGCCAGGCTCCGGGTGATCTGGCGCGGGAAGCCCGAGACCAGGCCCAGATCGTTCTCGTCCATGTAGGCCGACATCCGCGCCACCGCGTCGGGCGCCAGCCGCACGTCGGCGTCGAGGAACAGCAGGCGGGGATGGCGCGCGGCGGCGGCAAGCTGGTGGCAGGCATGCTGCTTGCCGTTCCAGCCCGGGGGCAGGGGGGCGCCGCGGATCAGGCGGATGCGCGGGTCGGCGGCGGCGCGCGCGGCGACGATGCGGTCGGTCCCGTCGGTCGAGCCGTCGTCGCAGACGATCACCTCGATCCGGGCCTCCGTCTGGGCGGCGACGCAATCCAGCGCGGCGGCGATGTTGGCGGCCTCTTCGCGCGCGGGGATCAGGACCGAGACCGGCACCCCGGCCGCGGCCCCGCGGCGCGGCGCGCGGAACACCGCGAGGTTGACCAGCGTGACCACGGCATAGAGCCCGCCCAGGGCGAGGCAGATGGCGGAAAGAAGGGTGAAGGTGAAATTCATGATGTCCTGGCGGGTTACCTCTGGCTGGCCGGGGGCGGGTCGGGCAGGTGATCGGGATCGTGGGACTTGCCCCGGGTGGCGGCGCGCAGGCGCGACCATGCGCCGTAGAGCCCGCCCACGCCCCGCCGGCCGCCCAGCACGGTCTCGAAGGCGGCGGGGTCGCGCGCCATCGCGGCGGCGGCGAGCCGGTCCTGCGCCGCCTCCAGCCCCTCCGTCAGCGCGGCCTGCCAGGCATCGGCATCCGCGGCGCGGGCGATGGGCGGGCCGAAATGGCACAGCGCCTCGGGGCGCTTCTCGCTCCAGAACGGGTATTCGAGCGCCAGCGGCAGGGCGACGGCCCCGGGCACGCGGGCCATCAGATGGGCGAGGCCGGGCCGCAGCTCCACCGGCCGCTCGCGCGGGTCGGCGAAGCGGCCCTGCGCGGTCATCCAGAGACAGCGGCGCGGGTCGGACAGGACATGCGCCCCGACCCGCAGGAAACGTGCGGCCCCCGCCCGGCTGCCGGGATCGACGCCGAAGATGCCGATGCGCTTCATGAAGCCATAGCGCTCCAGCGCGTCGGCCTCCATCGGGCCGAAGCCCTCGCGCCGCAGCACCCGGCCCTGAAGCACGATGTAGAAGGCCGGGTCCCACCAGCCGGGATGGTTGGAATAGACCACCAGCGGCGCGTCGGCGGAGACGTCCGGCAGGCCGGGGCGCAGCATCCGCACGGCGCGGAAGCCGCGGCGCATCTGCCGCTCCATCACGCCGGTGAAGAACCGGCAGAGGCGCGGCGCGCGCAGCGCGACGGGATCGTCCCGGATCTCCGCCGCGCGGCTCATTCCGCCGCGACGGGCGCGTTGGACCGGGCGTCCTGGTCCAGGCTGTCGGCCGCGATCCAGCCCGACATCAGCGCCATCGGCATGCCCGGCCCCGGATGCGCCGAGCCGCCGGCGAGATACAGCCCCTCGACCTGGCGCGAGCGGTTGCCCGGCTTGAAGGCGCCGTTGACGCGCCCGTGGCTGACCAGCCCGTAGATCGCCCCGTCGAGCACCTTGTAGCGGTCGTGGATGTCCTGCGGGGTCAGCGTGCGTTCCAGCACGATGCGGCTTTCCAGATCCTCCATCCCCGCGGCGCGGGCGAGCTTGCCCATGATCTTCGCCCGCTCCCCGGGCAGCATCTTCGCCCAGTCGTGGCCGTCGCGCAGATGCGGCGTGTGGACGAGGATGTAGAGCGCCTCGCCGCCCTCGGGGGCGACGCCGGGCTCGGTCCGGGCGGGCGCGGCGATGTAGGCGGTCGGGTCGGGGGCAGGGAGGCCACGATCGTAAATCGCGCCGAACTCCTCCTTCGGGTCGCGCGAGAAGACGAAGTTGTGATGGGCGAGGTGGTCGTAGGCGCGGTCGAGCCCGAGATAGAGCACGATGCCCGAGCAGGCCGCCTCGCGGTTGCGGTGGCCGAACTCCTTCCAGGCCTTGCCGCCGACCAGCTCGCGATAGGTGCGCACGGAATCCATGTTCGAGACGACCCTGTCGAAGCGCATCGTCTCGCCATTCGCGACCACGGCCACGGCGCGCCCGTCCGCGACCTCGATGCGCTCGACATCGACGCCGGTGCGGTAGTCGACCCCCAGCTCCTCGCCCAGGCGCGTCAGCGCGGCGGGCACGGCGCGGGTGCCGCCCATCGGATACCAGACGCCCTCGCCCTGCTGCATCTGCGCGATCCCGCAGAGCACCGCCGGAGAGGCCAGCGGGCTGGAGCCGACATACTGGATGAAATGCTCCAGCATCTGCTGGACGCGGGGGTCCTTCACGTCCTTCTTGATCTGCCCTGCCACGGTGCGGTGCATGCGCAGCGCCAGCACGTCCGACAGGGTGCCGAGGTTCATGTTCTGCTTGAGGTTCATCGTGTCGCGCAGGTCCTCGACCGAGCGCCAGAAGAAGAACCTGTCGGAGACCTCCGAGAGCCGGCTGGCGACCTCCATGAAGCGCTCGAAGCCCGCGCGGTCCGGCGGCGACAGCTTGCCGATCTCGGCCGCCGCGTCCTTCGGGTCGTCGCGCAGGTCGAGCACGGTGCCGTCGTCGTAGAAGCAGCGCCATTGGGGATCGAGCCGGCGCAGGTCGAGATAGTCCGCCATGTCGCGGCCGGCTTCGGCGAAGACCCGTTCCAGCACCCGCGGCATGGTCAGGATGGTCGGCCCCATGTCGAAGCGGAACCCCTCCTCTTCCAGCACGGCGGCCTTGCCGCCGAGCCAGGCGTTCTTTTCCAGCAGCGTCACCTCGTGGCCGCGCGCCGCCAGCGTCGCCGCCGCGGCCAGGCCGCCGAGGCCGCCGCCAATGATCCCGACCCGGCTCATTCCGCGGCCTCCTGCCGGCTGGGGGCCGCGGCACCCGGACCGTCGCGATCAAGGCCCATGTCCTCCGCCGCCAGCCGCGCGGCGATCTTGGCGCTTTCGAAGATGGTGGGCAGGCCCGAGCCGGGATGCGTGCCGCCCCCGGTCAGGTAGACGCCGTCCACGTCCTCGAAGCGGTTGCGCGGCCGCCAGTGCAGCATCTGGCCCAGGTTATGCGCGAGGTTGAAGGTCGCGCCGCGATAGATGCCCATCTGATGCTCCCAGTCGTCGGGGGTGATCATCCGCTCGGTCCGGATGCGGGACCGGATGTCGTGGCCGGTCAGCTGCGACAGCCGGTCGAGGATCTTCTCGCGGTATTTCGGCGCCAGCGTCTTCCAGTCCTCGCCGCCGGAATTGTTGCCGGTGGGAACCAGCACGTAGAGCGTCGAATGCCCCTCGGGCGCCAGCGTCGGGTCCGTGACCGAGGCGTTCTGGACGTAGATCGTCGGATCTTCGGGGGCGCGGCCCTCGTCGATCTCGCGGATGTTCTTGAGGTAGTCCTCGGAGAGGTGGATCGTGTGGTGGTGCATGTCGTCGTAGCGCCCCTCGATCCCGAGATAGAGCATGAAGGTCGAGCAGGAGAACTTCTTCCCGGCGATCTTCTCGTCGGTCCAGCGGCGGCGGCGGGCATTCGGGATCAGCTTCGGGATGGTGGACGAGAAGTCGCCGTTCACCACCACCGCGTCGCAGGGGAGGGTGCCGCCGGCGCTGCGCACGGCGCGGGCCCGGCGGCCGTCGAACTCGATCTCCTCGGCGGGGGCGTTCAGGCGGATGTCGACGCCCATCTCGGTCGCGACCCGCGCCATCGCGCGCGGGATCGCGTTGCAGCCGCCGACGGGGTGGAAGACGCCGAAGCCGTATTCGACATGCGCCACGATCGTGAAGAGCGACGGGCACTTGAAGGGCGACATGCCCAGATACTTGGACTGGAAGCTGAAGGCGAGCCGCAGGTCGGGATGCCTGAACCAGCGATGCAGGTCCTGGTCCACCGTCAGCCAGGGCCGGAACAGCGGGAAGGCGCGCAGCATGTCCATGCGGAACAGGTCGCGCGGCCCGTTGAAGGGGCGCTGCAGGATCGGCTTGAAGACATCGAACTTGGCGGTGTTCTCGGTCAGGTAGCGGTGCACGTTGGGCGCGTCCTCGGGCGAGATGCGCGCGGCCTCGGCGGTCAGGCGGTCGACGTCGGGGGTCGCGTCGAAGGTGTTGCCGTCGTGGAAGTGGAGCCGGTACATCGGATCGAGGCGCTTGAGCTCCACCTCCTCGTCGAGGGACCGCCCGCAGGCCGCGAAGATCTCGCGCAGGACGTCCGGATAGAGATAGAAGGTCGGCCCGTAGTCGAAGGTGAAGCCGTCCTGGGTGAAGGAGGCGGTGCGCCCGCCGACGCGGTCGGACTTCTCGAGCACCGTGACCTCGGCGCCCCGCGCGCGCAGCAGCATCGCGGCGGCCAGCCCGCCGGGCCCCGCCCCGACCACCACGGCGCGGCGGGCGTCGGTCGGAAGCTCGGGGAAGGAGCCGGTCTGGACGTTCATTCGTAGTACCTCATCAGCAGCGTGAGCCGACCGCCCGCCGCCCCCACCCGCACCGCGGCGTCGCGGAAGCGGGGCGGGCCGAAGCGCATCGGCGCGTCGTTGGAGAAGGCGATCCCCTCGCGCAGCCGCAGGCCGCGCCGGTTCAGGTCGCCGTTCGAATCCTCGTCGTGGAAGGCCTGCACCGCATAGACCCCCTCGGGCAGGCCGGTGACGACGACCCCGGGGCGGGCGGCCGGCGCGGTGCCGGTCCAGGGGCAGTCGGACCGGGTGAAGCTGCCTTCCGGGCACACGGCCACGCGCACCACCCCCTCGGGAGAGCGCAGCCCCGCCACGGCGATCCGCAGCTCACCGGCGCCGGCCGGATCCGGCATGCCCAGGGCAGCGGTTGCGATCAGTGCTTTGGTTATGGTCATGTCTTGCCTACAACCCCGTGGCGAGCGACCTAGATCGGTGCAGGAGGATGTCACGGGCAGGGAATGATCCGCATGTCGCTCATCGAAGGGGTCCGGGACGGGACGGCCGCGTCCCGGGCGGAGGAGGCGAAGTTCGACGCGGCCGCGCGGGACGAGAACTTCCCCGTCGCCTCGCGATTGCTGGCCCCCGCCCTGCGCGGGCGGGTGATGGCCTTCTACCGTTTCGCCCGCGCTGCCGACGACGCCGCCGACGACCCCCGCGCGAGCCCCGAGGCGCGGCAGGCGCGGCTCGACGTGCTGGAAGGCGGGCTTCGGGGGGCCCGGGGCGACGGAGCGGGCGCGGCGCTGCGCCGCGCCCTGGCGGAGGGCCGCGCCCCCCGCGACGCCGCCGCGCTGCGGGAGGCGGCCGGGCTGATGCCCGCCTTCCGCCGCGACGCCGCGGGAGGCACTGCCTGCGCCGACTGGGACGACCTGATGGGCTATTGCCGGTCCTCGGCGGCCAGCGTGGGCCGGGTGCTGCTGGCGCTGCACGGCGAGGGGCAGGCCGCGCGGGCACCCTCGGACGCGCTTTGTGCGGCGCTGCAGGTGCTCAACCACCTTCAGGACATGGGCGGGGACCACCGGCTGCTGGGCCGCCGCTACCTGCCCGGCGACTGGATGGCCGAGGCGGGGGCGCGCGACGCGGAGCTGGGCGCCCCCTCCCTGTCCCCGGCGCTGGCCCGGGTCGTGGCGCGCACACTCGACGGGGTCGACGCGCTGCTGGCTGAGGCCGCGCCCCTGCCCGGGCGCATCGCGGCGCGGGGTCTGCGGGGGCAGGCGGCGGCGACGCTGTGGCTGGCGCGGCGGCTGACGGCGCGGCTGCGGCGCGGCGATCCGCTGGCGGCGCGCGTGGCCCTCTCGCGCCTGGATTTCGCCCGCGCCGCGCTGGCCGGGCTATGGGCCGCCGCGCGATGAGCTTCGCGGCCGCCACGACACCGGCCGGCGACATGGCCGAGGTGCGCCGCGTGGTGGCGCAGGCGGGCTCCTCCTTCGCGGCCGGCATGCGCATCCTGCCGGGTCCCCGGCGGCGCGCCATCCACGCCGTCTATGCCCTGTGCCGCGCGGTGGACGACGTGGCCGATGGCGACGCGCCCGGCTGCCGGGACCCCGCCACGCGCGCGCGCCTGCTCGATGCGTGGAACGCGGAGATCGCGGAGGTCTTCGCAGGCCGCCCCCGCACCGCCATCGGCGCCGAGATCGCCCGCGCTGCCGAGCGCATCGAGCTGCCGCGCCGGGAGTTCGAGCTGATCCTCGAAGGGATGCGGATGGACGCGCAGGCCATCGTCGCGCCCTCGGCGGCCGAGCTGCAGGCCTATATCCGCCGCGTGGCCGGCGCGGTGGGGATCCTGTCGATGCGCTGCTTCGGCGCCTGGCTCGGCCCGCCGTCGGAGCGCTTCGCGCTGTCGCTGGCCTCGGGGCTGCAGCTGACCAACATCCTGCGCGACGTGGCCGAGGACGCGGCGATGGGGCGGCTCTACCTGCCCGTGCACGTGCTCGACGCGGCCGGCCTGCCGCGCGACCCCGCCGGCGCCGCCGCGCATCCGAACCTTCCGCTGGCCCGCGCCGCCCTGGGCCGCGAGGCGCGCACGGCCTTCGAGGCCGCCGCCCGCGAGATCCCGGCGCATCGCCGGATGCCGCTTCTGCCCGCGCTGCTGATGATGGGCCCCTATGAGCGCATGCTGCGCCGCTGGGAGGCCGACTGGTCCCGCCCGCCCCCGCGCCGGTCGCGGTGGGGCAAGGTGCTCGACGGGGTCGCGGTCGCCGTCGCGGCGCGCGGCGCGCGGTGAGGCACGCGGTCGTCGCGGGGGCCGGGCTGGCGGGCCTGGTCGCCGCCGAACGCCTGACGGCAGCGGGGCTGCGCGTGACCCTGCTGGAGGCCTCGCCCAAGGCGGGCGGGCGCTGCCGCTCCTACCGGGACGACCGGCTGGGCCGGGTCATCGACAACGGCAACCACCTGATCCTGTCGGCCAACCGCGCCGTGCTGGGCTGGGCCGACCGGATCGGCGGGGCGGGGGCGCTGAAAACCCGTCCGGCGGCCTTTCCCTTTCTCGACCTCGCCAGCGGGGCGCGCTGGACGGTGCGGCCGGGGCGCGGGCCGCTGGGCGCGCTGATGCCGGGCGCGCGCCCGCCGGGGGTGGGCGCGGGGGCGCTGGCGCGCGACGTGGCCCGCCTGCTGACGGCGCGGCGGGGGGCGACGGTGGCCGGGGCCCTGGGCGCGGGCGGTCCGGCCTGGGCGGCGTTCTGGGACCCGATGACCCGCGCCGTCCTGAACGAGGACCCCGAGGCGGGCGATGCGGGGCTGCTGCGCGCCGCACTCCTGCGCAGCTTCGCGCGCGGGGCAGGGGCCTGCCGTCCGGTCCTGGCGCCCGGGGGGCTGGGCGCCGCGCTGGTCGAGCCGGCGCTGGCGGTGCTGGCCGCCCAGGGCTGCCTGCCGCAGCTGCGCCAGCCCGTCCGGACGCTGCACGGCGCGGAGCGGGTGACGGCGGTCGAGACGCGGGACGGCCGCATCGACCTCGCCCCCGGCGATGTCGTGGTGCTGGCCCTGCCCCCGCAGCACCTGGCGCCGCTGCTGCCGGATCTGGCGCTGCCCGGGCCGGGCCGGTCGATCGTCAACGCCCATTTCCTCGTGCCGGGCCACGGCCTGCCGCCAATCCTGGCGGTGCTGGGCGGGG
Organism: Jannaschia formosa; assembly: GCF_003340555.1. GTDB lineage: Bacteria > Pseudomonadota > Alphaproteobacteria > Rhodobacterales > Rhodobacteraceae > Jannaschia > Jannaschia formosa. The sequence goes on from NZ_QPLJ01000034.1 coordinate 10,177, forward strand.
CCGCGCAGTGGCTGTTTGCCCGCGGCGACGTGGTCTCGGTCACCGTCTCGGCGGCGGAGCGGTCCCCCCTGGGCGAAGCCGGGCGGGCGGAGTCTCTGGACCTGCTCTGGCCCGAGGTGGCGGCGGCCGTCGCGGCCCATGGGGGCCGGGTCCCGGAGGCGATGCCCGCCGCGCGCCTGCTGCGCGAGCGGGCCGCGACCTTCGACCAGTCGCCCGTGGGCGCGGCCCGCCGCGCCGGGCCGCGGACGGCGCGGCCGAACCTGTTCCTCGCCGGAGACCACACCGCGACCGGCCTGCCCGCCACGCTGGAGGGCGCGGTCCTATCGGGCGAGCGGGCCGCGCGCGCCGCGCTCGCCGCCTGACGCGCCCTTCCAGCGGGGGAACAGCACCGGGTTGGCGTCGAGCGCGTCGATCAGCAGCCCCGACGGCGGCGGCACCCCGCGCCCGGAGGCCGCGCGCCCCGCGGCCCAGGCCCCCCAGGCGGCGCCGAGGGTATTGGCGACGATGTCGGTCATGGTGTCGAAGGCGCCCTCCTGCGTGTTCAGCCCGAACGCCTGGTCGAGCCCGAACTCCAGCATCTCCCACATCGCGCCGACCATCATCGCGAAGCCGAAGGCCAGCACGCCCAGCACCCACCACGCCTTGACCGGCCGCGCGCCCCCGGTCGCCGTCATCGCGATGCCGAAGCCCAGCACGGCGAGCACCGTCGTGCTGGTCGCGTGCAGCACGAGGTCCAGCGCCGGCAGCATCTCGTACCCGTCGGCCCATTCCGCGGCCACCAGGGTCACGGCACTGAACCCGAGGATGCCGGCATGCAGTCGAAGCGGAAAGCGCAGCCCCGAGACCCATTCGAAGCAGGGCAGAAGCACGGCCAGCACCAGCACGCCCAGCACGACGCCGGCCAGCCCGGGCGCCGCCCAGGCCAGCGCCGCGAGGCTGGCGCCCGCCGCCAGCAGCCGCCAGGGGCGGACGAACGGCCGCCAGCGATCCGGGAAGGGATGCCTCACGATACCCGCTCCGGGCGCCTGCCCGCGTCGCGGTCCGTCTCTTCGGCCATCGCGCACGAGGCGGCTAGCGGGCCTGCGGCATCGTCCGCCGCCGCACCGGGGCGACACCGGATCCCGCCCCGCCGCTGTGCCGGATATCGTTTCTGAAACAATCCATTGCCTCCGTTTCCTACCGTTGGCCCATCGGGATGGCCAGACGCGACAGGACGACCGCCCGCCACGGAAGCTGTGGCACAGGTCCGTCCGGGGAAAGGGGAACTCCGGCCATCGGCCGATTTGCGCGACATCCGGGGCCGCCCCGTCCGCACGGGGTCTCCGAAGCGTCGTCCGACGTTTCGTCCGGGACCCACATGGCGCGGCCCTGTGCGCCGTCGATGATGTGGCGGGCCGCCGGTGAGCACGACCGAGGTGAGGCGCCGACCGCCACGGGGTCGAAATGGGCGCCGATCGGCGGCGCGCGGCGACGAGGGGAGGGAAGGCGCGGCCCGTCCGCGCCGCCGTCAGGCTCGTCCATCCGTCCTTCCCCAGCCGGGCGGCTCGCTGCGGAAGGGAAGGGATCCGGCGTCTAGAGGGGTTGGGGCGACGACTGCCGCCGCTTCTCCGCCGCCTCCGCATCCCTGATCCGCAGGACGGTCTGGCGGCTGGTGCCGTGGCGGCGGGCCAGGGCCGAGACGCTTTCGCCCGCGTCCAGCCCTGCGCGCACCGCGGCGCGGGCATCGGGCGACAGCGAGGGCGGTCGCCCGATCCGCTTGCCCTCGGCCCGGGCGCGGGCCAGCCCCGATTGCGTGCGCTCGATCAGGAGGTCGCGCTCGAACTGGGCAACGGCGTTGATGACGCCCATCGTCATCCGCCCCGCCGAGGAGGTCAGGTCGACGCCCCCGAGCGCCAGGCAATGCACCCGGACCCCCATCTCGTCGAGCTTCGCCACCGTGGCCGCCACGTCCATCGCGTCGCGGCCCAGCCGGTCGAGCCGGGTGACGACCAGCACGTCCCCCGGCTCCAGCCGGTCCAGAAGGCGCGCGAACTCCCGCCGGCGCGCGATCGCCTCGGAGCCGGAGACGGTCTCGGAGACGATGCGGTGCGGCTCCACCGCGAAGCCCGCCGCGGCGATCTCGTGGAGCTGGGTCTCGACGGTCTGGCCCAGGGTCGAGACGCGGGCATAGGCGAAGGTGCGGGGCATGGGGCGCGTTCGTCCGAAAGGGGCGTCCGGATCATCAAGCAAGTCCGTATCCCTGTCAAGCAAAATTTCGGACAGGTCGCACAGAGGGCGTCCGGAACCCTTCGGTTACGGACGCCCCCTGGCCCTGTCGGGACGCCGGACAGGGTGCCGGTGCCCCTCGGTCACCAGCGCTGGTGGACATGCGTCGCGATCAGGCGGTCGTAGACGTCCCGAACCGCCTCCATCGCCGTCTGCGGCAGGGGGGCGAGCCCGGCGGCGGCGGCATTGGCCTCGGCCTGGGCGGCGGATTTCGCGCCCGGAATGACCGTGCTGACCCCGTCCGTCATCAGGATCCAGCGCAGCGCCGTCTGCGCCAGGGTGGCGCCTCCTGGGACGTGCGGGCGCAGGGCCTCGACCGCCTCCAACCCGACCTCGAAGGGCACGCCGGCGAAGGTCTCGCCCCTGTCGAAGGCCGACCCGTCGCGGTTGAAGGCGCGGTGGTCGTCGGCCTCGAAGGTCGAGGCGCGGTCCATCTTGCCCGTCAGCAGCCCCGAGGCGAGCGGAACGCGCACGATGACGCCCACCCCCATTGCGCGGGCGCGGGGCAGCAGCAGTTCGGCGGGGCGCTGGCGCAGCATGTTGTAGATCACCTGCACCGAGACGACGCCCGGCCATTCGAGGGCCTTGAGCCCCTCTTCGACCTTCTCGACCGACACGCCATACTGCGCGATCTTGCCCCTGGACTTCAGGTCGTCGAGCGCACCGAACACTTCCGGGTCGTAGAGGACGGGCGCCGGAGGGCAATGCAGCTGCACGAGGTCGAGGCGTTCGCTGCGCAGGTTCCTCAGGGAGCGGTCGACGAAGGCCTCCATGTTGGCGGCCGTGTAGCCCGCGCTCACATGCGGATCGAGACGGCGGCCCAGCTTGGTGGCGACGAGGGGCCGCGGGCCGCCGCGCTCGGCCAGCACCTCCGCGATGATCCGTTCGGACCGGCCGTCGCCATAGACATCCGCCGTGTCGATGAAGGTCACCCCGGCGTCGAGCGCGGCATGGAGCGCGGCGCGGGCATCCGTCTCGTCCACGCGGCCCCAGGTGCCGCCGATGGCCCAGGCGCCGAAGCCGATCTCGGAAACTTGCCAGCCGGCACGGGCGAAGGGACGGGTGGGCAGGGTCATGGCGATCTCCGGTTCAGTAGGCCAGCGCGGCCGGTTCATGCTTGAGAAGGACCGGCACGACCAGCTCCTCCTCGTCCTCGAAATGGCGCTGCAGCAACGGGCCACCGCGCGCCAGGATCTTCGACAGGCCGCCGACGCGGTCGCGGAAGCCGGGCCCTCCGGCGTTGTCCCGCAGCACCGCGTTTGCCCCGTCCGTCATCTCGTGGAGCAGCGCGTCGAGCGCCTGGTGATCGGCATCGAGGATCTTGAGCCCCTGGGCGAAGACCGGGTCGGCCCTTTCCATCACGGGGAAGTATTGCGCGTCCTCGATCATGTGATGGCCGTGCAGCTCGTTGATGAGCATCCCGCCATGCCGGGCGAGCGACCGGCGGTAGGCCATCGGATCGGCGCCGTCGAGCGCGGCCTGCGCGTCCGCCTCCAGCCGGTCGAGCAGGCGGCGGAAGGACATGTGCTTGTCCAGCCAGAACAGGACCAGGTTGCGGAACGGCCCCTGCGCCTCGGCCCAGCCGGCGCGCGGGAATTCCTCGGCGAGGACGCGCAACGCATCGGGCAGGGCCAGCCGCAGCGCGAGGTCGGTGGCCGGGTCTCCGGGGGTGGGGTCGGTCATGTCGCGGGTCCTCGTCCTGGGGGGACACCAGAGATAGGGTGGATCGCGCCGGGACCGTCGATGCAGGACGGCACAGCGCCTGTGGGATCGTGCACCGCCGTCAGTCCCCGGGCGGAGGCTCGGGGATCTCCAGATGGGTCATCGGCGGATCCCCGGGGCGCCGGATCGCGGCCAGCGCCGCCCGCGCCAGGAAGGTGCCCGCCCCGCTCACGTTCTCGGGCAGCGCGATGATCGGAGCGCGGAAGCGGCGCAGGAAGGGGAACGGCTCCTTGGCGGCGAGGTCGACATCCTGCCCGATGGTCAGCCCCGCCTCCTCGATGGCGGCCGCCGCCGCGATGGTCGAGGCGGTCGAGGCGCAGAGGATGGCGTCGGGCGCGGCGTCCGGGGCGGTGTCGGCGAGGGCTGCCGAGACGGCCGCCTCGATCGCGTCTCCGGGCGCGTCCGAGGTCGCCTCCTCCAGCCGCCTGCACCGCATGCCCGCCGCCCGCGCGGCGGCCTCGGCGCCCGCCATGATGTGCTGCGCGTAGTTCTGCTCGATCGGCGGCGCGACGACCAGCAGGTTCCGCCGCCCGCGGGCGGCGAGCGCCTCGACGGCCAGGGTGGCGAAGCGCGTGTTGTCGAAATCGTACCAGCCATGGGCGATCCCCATGTCGCTGCGCCCGTGGGTGACGAAGGGGATGGAATGCTCGTGCAGGAAGGCGATCCGGGAATCGCGGGGCTGCACCTTGTTGATGACGACCGCATCCGCCGAGCCGGTGTCGCGCAGGTAGCGCAGCTGTTCGAGCGGGTCCTCGTCGTCGAAGGTCGGCGTCACGATGAGATGGAAGCCCGTGTCTCGCAGCTCGGTCGCGAAGGCGTGGATCAGCCGCGCGGTGTGGCCGGTCAAGTCCCGCCCCTGCGACATCAGGATCGAGATGACGTTGCTGCGCCCGGTGCGCAGGCGCACCCCCGCGCGGTTGGGCCGGTAGCCGACCCGTGCGGCGACCTCGCGGACGAGGGCCTTGGTGCCCGCCCCGATATCCGGCGCATCGCTCAGCGCCCGGCTGACCGTGGTGACGGCGAGGCCGGTCTCGGTGGCGATCGACTTCAGGGTGGGGCGCGGCTTGGCGTCGGAGGGGGGCATGGTCTTTCGCATACAGGAAGGGAGCGGATTCTAGAATAGCCACTTGCCAACTCAGATTATAACGTTTTAGCAAATTACTGCAACGTTGCCGTTCAGGGAGGATAGGCGATGAGAACCACTTTGGGGGCGCTGCTGTGCAGTGCCGCGACGATGGGCGCGGCCCAGGCCCAGGACGGTGTCGACCTCGAGGTCATGCACTGGTGGACCTCCGGCGGAGAGGCTGCCGCCGTCGGCAAGTTCGCCGAGGCGCTCGACGAGAAGACCCCGCATAGCTGGGTGGACGGCGCCATCGCCGGCGGCGGCGACACGGCTCGCCCGGTCATGGTCAGCCGCATCATCGGGGGCGATCCGCCCGCCGCGTTCCAGTTCAACCACGGCCGCCAGGCGGAGGAGCTGATCGAGGCGGGCCTGCTGCTCGACCTCACCGACGTCGCCGAGGCGCAGGGCTGGACCGACATCGTCAACCCGCCGGGGCTGCTCGAGTCCTGCACGATCGACGGCCGCATCTACTGCGCGCCGATCAACATCCACTCCTGGAACTGGATGTGGCTGTCCGGTCCCGCCTACGAGAAGGCCGGCCTCGAGATGCCGACCGACTGGACCGGCTTCATCGAGAGCGCCCCCGCCCTGCGCGAGGCCGGGGTCACCCCGCTCGCCATGGGCGGCCAGGCCTGGCAGCAGTCGGGCGCGTTCAACAACGTCATGGCCATCGCCATCGCCGGGCCGGAGGCGTGGCTTTCGGTGATGCGCGACAAGAACGCCGACACGGTCCTCGGCGAGGATTACGGCCGCGCCTTCGAGGCCTATGCCGAGGCGCGCGACCTGGCGCAGGGCTGGAGCGGGCAGGACTGGAACCAGGCGACCAACGCCGTGATCACCGGCGAGGCCGGCGCGCAGATCATGGGCGACTGGGCGCAGGGCGAGTTCGCGGTGGCGGGCAAGACGGCCGGCGAGGATTACGGCTGCCTGCCGGGTCTCGGCCTCGGCGCCTATCTGCAGACCGGCGGCGATGCGTTCTACTTCCCCAAGCAGGACGACCCGGCCGTCGAGGCCGCCCAGAAGGAGCTGGCCGCGCTGCTGCTCAGCCCCGAGGTCCAGGTCTCGTTCAACTCGGTCAAGGGCTCGCTGCCGATCCGCGGCGATGTCGACCTGACCACGGTGAACGAGTGCACGCAGAAGGGTCTCGACCTGCTGGCCAAGGACCAGACGCTGCCCTCGACCGAGCAACTCGTCTCGCCGGACACGATCACCCAGCTCAACGACCTGATGACGGAGTTCTGGAACACGCCCTCGATGACCGCCGAGGACGTGCAGGCGCGCTACGCCGAGGTCATCGCGGACGCCGACTGACCGAACGCCGGCGGCCGGGCCCCGCGCGGGGCCCGGCCGCCGCACCGTCGGCGCGCGCCGGGAGGGCGCCGCCAGGAGGGGAGCAGATCCATGGCCATCGCCGAAGACGCCGACCGCGCCCCCGGGGACAGGCCCCGCGGCGCTACGCGGCGCCCCGTCCGCCTGTTCCAGAACCTGCAGGCCAAGGTCGCGATGGTGCCGATGATCTTCGTCGCGCTCGTCGTGTTCCTGGGCGGGACGATCTGGACCGTCGTCCATTCCTTCACCGGATCGGGCCTTCTGCCGCGACTGAACTGGGTCGGGCTGGACCAGTACGAGCGGCTCTGGTCGTCGCGCAAATGGCTGGTCTCGATCGAGAACCTCGCCATCTACGGGATCTTCTCGATCGTCGGCACGCTGGTCATCGGCTTCGTCCTCGCGGCGCTGCTCGACCGCAAGATCCGGTTCGAGGACACGTTCCGCACCATCTTCCTCTATCCCTTCGCGCTCAGCTTCATCGTCACGGGCCTGATCTGGCAGTGGCTGCTGAACCCCGATCTGGGGATCCAGAACGTCGTCCGCGGCGCCGGCTGGGAGGGCTTCGCCTTCGACCCGCTCAACAACCCGGACCTCGTGATGTACGGCCTGCTGATCGCCGGTCTCTGGCAGGGCACGGGGCTGATCATGTGCATCATGCTCGCCGGGCTGCGCGGCATCGACGAGGACATCTGGAAGGCCGCGCGCGTGGACGGGATCGGCGTGGTGAAGACCTACGTGCTGATCATCATCCCGATGATGCGCCCGGTCTTCGTCACCGCGCTGGTGCTCATCACCAGCGGCATCGTCAAGCTCTACGACCTCGTCGTCGCGATGACCTCGGGCGGGCCGGGCATCAGCTCCGAGGTGCCCGCGAAATACGTGATGCAGGCGACCTTCGGCGGCCAGAACCTGGGCCAGGGCTTCGCCGCCTCGACGATGATGCTGGTGATGGTGGTCATCATCCTGATTCCCTGGGCCTATCTCGAATTCGGAGGACGCAGGCGTGGCTAATCCCGCAACCCTGGGCGCGGCTGCCCTCTCCGCCGACGCGATCGGCGCGGGCCCGATGTCCGGCCCCCGCGGCGCGCGGCCCCGGCGGCGCCTGAGCCGCGGCAACGTCTTCCTGTATGGCACGCTGCTGCTGGTCTCGCTCTACTACCTGCTGCCGCTCTGGGTGATGGTGATGACCTCGCTCAAGGGCATGCCCGAGATCCGCATGGGCAACATCTTCGCCCCGCCGGTCGAGGTGACGTTCCAGCCCTGGGTGAAGGCCTGGGCGGAGGCCTGCACAGGGATCAACTGCGACGGGCTCAGCCGCGGCTTCTGGAACTCGGTGCGGATCCTGATCCCGTCGCTGGTCATCTCGATCGCGGTGGCCAGCGTCAACGGCTACGCGCTGTCGAACTGGAGGTTCAGGGGCTCCGAGACGTTCTTCGCCATCCTCATCGTCGGCGCCTTCATCCCCTATCAGGTGATGCTCTACCCGGTGGTCATCCTGCTCAGGGAGCTGGGGATCTACGGCTCGATCACGGGGCTGGTGCTGGTCCACACGATCTTCGGGATGCCGATCCTGACGCTGCTCTTCCGCAACTACTTTGCCTCGGTCCCCGAAGAGCTGTTCAAGGCCGCGCGCGTCGACGGGGCCGGGTTCTGGGGCATCTACTTCAAGATCATGCTGCCGATGTCCCTGCCGATCTTCGTGGTCGCGATGATCATCCAGGTCACGGGCATCTGGAACGACTTCCTGTTCGGCGTCGTCTACGCGCGGCCCGAGACCTATCCGATGACGGTGCAGCTCAACAACATCGTCAACTCGGTGCAGGGGGTGAAGGAATACAACGTCAACATGGCCGCGACGCTGCTGACCGGGCTGGTGCCGCTGGTCATCTACTTCGCGTCCGGCAAGCTCTTCGTGCGCGGCATCGCCGCCGGCGCGGTGAAGGGATGAGGGAGAACATGATGGCCTTCGACAGCGGTTCCGCGCGCCTCGCCGACGCCTCCGTCTCGGTGCGGGACCTGATGCTCAGCTTCGGCGCGGTGCAGGTCCTCAAGGGGCTGAACGTCGACGTGCGCGACGGGGAGTTCCTGGTGCTGCTGGGGCCCTCGGGCTGCGGCAAGTCCACGCTGCTCAACTGCATCGCGGGGCTGCTGGAGATCACCGACGGCCAGATCTGGATCAAGGGCCGTAACGTCACCTGGGAAGAGCCCAAGGACCGTGGCATCGGCATGGTGTTCCAGTCCTACGCGCTCTACCCGCAGATGACGGTGCGCGGGAATCTCAGCTTCGGGCTGAAGAACCAGCGGATGCCGAAGGCGGAGATCGCCGAGCGCGTGGCCCGCGCGGCGCGCATCCTGCAGATCGAGCCGCTGCTCGACCGCAAGCCCGGCGCGCTGTCGGGCGGGCAGCGACAGCGCGTCGCCATCGGCCGGGCGCTGGTGCGCGACGTCGACGTGTTCCTCTTCGACGAGCCGCTGTCCAATCTCGACGCCAAGCTGCGCGCCGAGTTGCGGGTCGAGCTGAAGCGCCTGCATGCGCAGCTGGAAAACACGATGGTCTACGTCACCCATGACCAGATCGAGGCGCTGACGCTGGCCGACCGCATCGCGGTGATGCGCGGCGGCGTGATCCAGCAGCTCGCCGCCCCGCTGGAGATTTACGACCGGCCCGCCAACCTCTTCGTCGCGGGCTTCATCGGCTCGCCGGCCATGTCGATGCTGGAGGGCCGCATCGCGGGCGGACGGTTCCATGTCGGCGGCCAGTCCCTCGCGCTGGACGGCTACGAGGGTGATGCGCCCGGCACGCTCGGCGCGGCGATCCTGGGCCTGCGCCCCGAGCATATCGCCGTCGCGCCCGAAGGCGCCGAAGGCCTGGCGGCCACCGTCGACATCGACGAGCCGATGGGGGCCGACAAGCTGCTCTGGACGGAGGTGGAGGGGCAGAAGGTCTCGGTCCGCGTTCCGGTCGAGACCTCCCATCGCCGCGGCAGCCGCGTGACGCTGGTGCCTGCCATGGGCAAGGCCAGCCTCTTCGACGCGGGCACCGAGGCGCGCCTGTGACCGGCCGCGCCCCGCACGCGGCGCGGCCCCGGACATCCGGCCCCTTCCCCCTGCACGACCTGCACCACAGAACCCATCCGAGAGAGACCGCATGATTTCCTACCAGCTCTACTCCTCCAGAAACTTCGGCGCCCCCGCGGACGCTGTGCGGCGGGTCGCCGAACTCGGCTACCCGGCCGTCGAGGGCTATGGCGCGCTCTTCGCCGATGCGGCCGCGCGCGATGCGCTCGCCGCGGCCCTGTCCGAAACCGGCACCGCGATGCCCACCGCCCATGTCGGCCTCGCCACCCTGGAGGCGGAGCCGGATCTCGCCGCCACGCTGGCCGGGATGGGGGTGGAGGCGGTCTATATCCCCCATGTCGCCCCGTCCGAGCGCCCCTCGGACCCGGATGGCTGGCGCGCCTTCGCGGACCGCGTCGCCCTGGCCGGCGAAGGGCTGCGCGCGCAGGGGGTGCGGGTGGGCTGGCACAACCACGACTTCGAGTTCGCCCCCCTGCCTGACGGCTCGGTGCCGATGGACCACATGCTGGCCGCCGAACTCGACTGGCAGTTCGACCTGGCCTGGGCCGTGCGCGCCGGAGCCGACCCGATGGGCTGGATCGAGCGCCATGGCGACCGTATCACCGCCGTCCACGTCAAGGACATCGCGCCGGCCGGCGAGAAGGCGGACGAGGATGGCTGGGCCGATCCCGGCACCGGCCGGATGGGCTGGAACGCGCTGGTCCCGGCCCTGTCGAGGGCGGGCGCGGTGCGCCATTGGGTGATGGAACACGACAACCCCTCCGACGACATGCGTTTCGCGCGGGCGGGGCTGGCGATGGCGCGGGCGGAGGGTCTGGCATGACCGGTATCGGCATTCTCGGGGCGGGCAACATCTCCGAAAGCTACCTTTCGCGCGCGCCGCTCTTCGCCGGGATCGAGGTCCGTGCGGTGGCCGATCTCGACCCCGCCCGCGCCGCCGCGCGCGCCGAGACCTTCGGGGTGCGGGCCGAGACGGTGGAGGGCCTGCTGGCGGCCCCGGACATCGACATCGTCGTCAACCTCACCGTGCCGACCGCCCACCACGCCGTCACCTGCGCGATCCTCGAGGCGGGCAAGCACGCCTATTCCGAGAAGCCCCTGGCCCTGACCCTCGCCGATGCGCGCGACATCGCGGCGCGGGCGGACCGGGCCGGCCGCCGGGTGGGCTGCGCGCCCGACACCTTCCTCGGCGCGAGCCACCAGGAATCACGCCGCCTGATCGACGCGGGCGCGGTGGGGCGGATCGTCCACGGCACCTGCCACGTCATGTCGGCGGGGATGGAGGGCTGGCACCCCAATCCCGACTTCTTCTTCCAGGCGGGCGGCGGGCCGATCCTCGACCTCGGGGCCTATTACGTGACGCAGCTGATCAACCTGATCGGCCCCGTGACCCGCGTGGCAGCGATGACCGGAACGGGCGCGGCCACGCGGACGATCGGGTCTGGCGCCCGGGCGGGCGAGACGATCACCGTCGAGATCCCGACCACCGCCCATGCCCTTCTCGAATTCGCCTCGGGCGCGACGGTCACGCTGGGCGCGTCCTGGGACGTGCAGGCCCATGGCCACCGCAACGTGGAGCTTTACGGCACCGAGGGAACCATCGCGCCGCAGGACCCCAACTTCTTCGGCGGGACGACCGAGGTGATCCGCCCCGGCGGCGCGGTCGAGCGGTTCGACGCCGCCGACCATCCGCTGTCGGTCGCCAATCGCACCACCAACGACGGGGCGCCGCGCGCCGACTACCGGACGGTGGGGCTGGCCGACATGGCCGAGGCGATCCGCGGGGGCCGCCCCCATCGCTGTGCGCTGGAGATGGCGCTGCACGTGACCGAGGTGCTCGAAGGGATCCTGACCTCGGGCGAGCAGGGGCGGTTCGTCACCATGGCCACCACCTGCGACCGGCCCGCCGCTCTGGACGCCGAGGCCGCGCGGGCGCTGATGCGTGCGGACCCGGTGCCGGCATGATCCGCAACCCGATCCTGCCGGGCTTCCGCCCCGACCCGTCGATCTGCCGGGTCGGGGCGGACTACTACATCGCCGTCTCGACCTTCGAATGGTATCCCGGCGTCGAGATCCACCATTCCACCGACCTCGTGACCTGGCGCCTCGCCGCGCGGCCCCTGAACCGGGCCGCCCTTCTGGACATGCGCGGCAATCCCGATTCCTGCGGCATCTGGGCGCCCTGCCTCAGCCATGCCGACGGGCGCTTCTGGCTCGTCTACACCGACGTCAAGCGCTACGACGGCGCCTTCAAGGACGCGCACAACTACATCACCGCCTGCGAGACCGTCGACGGCGACTGGTGCGATCCGTGGTACGTCAACTCCTCGGGCTTCGACCCCTCGCTCTTCCACGATGCGGACGGGCGGAAATGGTTCGTCAACATGCAGTGGAACCACCGGGGCACGGGCACGGGCGGCAACCCGAAGCATTCCAGCTTCGACGGCATCCTGCTGCAGGAATGGTCGCCCGAGGGGGGGCTGACGGGCGAGGTCACCAACATCTATTCCGGCACGGATCGCGGGCTGACCGAGGCGCCACATCTCTTCCGGCGGGGGGACTTCTATTACCTGACCACCGCCGAGGGCGGGACCGGCTACGACCATGCCGTCACGCTGGCGCGGTCCCGCGACATCCGCGGGCCTTACGAGGACCATCCCGACAGGCACGTCATCACCACGGCCCATGCGCCCGGGCACCCGATCCAGCGGACGGGGCATGGACAGATGGTCGAGACGCCGGCGGGCGAGGTCTATCACACATTCCTCATGGGCCGCCCGATCCCCGGTCCGGAGGGGACGGGCCGCTTCTGCCCTCTCGGCCGCGAAACCGGGATCGAGCGCTGCGTCTGGCGCGACGACGGCTGGCTCTATCTCGAAACCGGCGGGCAGCTCCCGCGCGAGGAGGTCCCGGCGCCCGCCGGCGTCACCGCCAGCCCCGCCGCCCCCGATGCCCTTCGCCGCGACTTCGCGGACGGCCTCCTGCCGCCGGAGTTCCAATGGCTGCGCAGCCCACATCCCGAGCGCCTGTTCCGGATCGAGTCGGGCGCGGCGATCCTGACGGGGCGCGAATCCTGGGGGTCGTGGTTCGAGCAGTCGCTGCTGGCACGGCGGCAGGAGCATCTGGCCTTCGCCGCCGAGACGGAGGTGGGTTTCGCGCCCGCGACCTACCAGCAGGCAGCGGGCCTCTTCCACTACTACAACCGCTTCAAGTTCCACGGGCTGATCCTGACCCTGGAGGACGGCCGCCGCTGCCTGCGGCGCGTCTCCTGCCTCGGCGACTACCCCGACGGCGCGCTGACCTGGCCATCGGACATCGTGCCCGTCGCGGACGGCCCGGTCGAGATGCGGCTGGAGGTCGACCGCGCCGCCGGACGGTTCCTGTGGCGCCAGGGCGGCGACTGGCAGGCGATCGGCGGCCCGCTCGACGCCGCGATCATCTCGGACGAGGGCGGGCGCGGCGAGCACGGCTCGTTCACCGGGGCGTTCGTCGGGATGCACTGCATGGACATCACCGGCCAGGGCGCCGAGGCACGCTTCGCCCGGTTCGACTACCTCCCGGCCGGCACGGAGTAGGACGCGGGCGTCGCCCGCCTCCCGGACGGGCCGTGGCGCTCGGCGCCGCGGTGCAGGTGGGCTGGCCGCGTACGGCGGGGTGTCGACGACCGAGGTGAGCCCGTTCCCGGTGGGCATCGCGACCGCGCAGGCGCGCGGGGAGGGCCCCGTCCTCGGCGGCTTGTTCCTGCAGCAGGATGCCGTCGAGGCTGGAATGCTCCGGGTTATCGCCCGCAGCGCATGCCGCCCCGGCGCGCGCTCCTCCGGGGCGACGGAGCTCGGCAGCGCCCCCGCCGCCTCGTCCGTTCCGCGCGTCCCCGCCCCCGCCGTCACCACGGCGGAGGCGGGTCATGTCCCGAAACCGCGTCGGGGGCGGGGTTCTTCAGCAGCCGGGTGGTTCGGGCCCCTGCCCTGCTCCGGGCGCCGTCATCCGATCACGGCCGGGACGCGGTCATAGTGGCCCAGCGGCTCCGCCCCGTCGCGTCCGAGGACGACGATGTCCTCGATGCGGATGCCGAAGGCGCCGGGCAGGTAGATCCCCGGCTCGACGGAGAAGACCATGCCCGGGGCGAGTTCGTCCTCGGAGGTCGCGGTGATCCAGGGCGGCTCGTGTATGTCGACGCCCAGCCCGTGGCCCGTGCGATGCACGAAGCGTGGGCCGTAGCCCGCTGCCTCGATCACGCCGCGCGCGGCCGCATCGACGTCGCGCGCCCGCGCGCCAGGCCGGGCGGCGGCAATGCCCGCCTCGGTCGCGCGCCGGACGGTCTCGGCGACGCGGGCGAACTCGGGCGACGGGTCACGGCCGAACCAGGCGCAGCGGGTCATGTCCGAGGGGTATCCGTCCAGCACGCAGCCGGTGTCGATCAGCACGGCCGTCTCGGGCGCGAGGCGGGTCGCGCCGGTGTGGTGATGAGGGAAGGCGCCGTTCGCCCCGAAGCCCACGATGGTGAAGGCGGGCGTTGCGCCCGCCTCCGCATAGACGGCGCGGATGGCGTCGGCGACCTCGCTCTCGGCGATCCCCTCCCGCAGGCAGGCGAAGCCGGCCGCCATCGCCCGGTCGTTTAGGGCGGCCGAGGCGCGCAGGCGGTCGATCTCCTCCGGCTCCTTGCGGGCGCGCAGCCATCCGACCGTGCCGTCGCAGAAGCTGCGGCGCGGCCCCCCCATCGCGTCGAGGAGGAGGAGCGCGAAGTCCGCGCGCATCGCCTCGTCGACGGCGACCATCGGGTCCGCCGGCAGCGCGCAGGTGCCCCGGAGCCGTTCCAGCGCCGCCGCCGGGCCGTCGGCGTCGGCCCAGGTCTCGAAGGGCAGGTCCGTCGCCTGCCGCACCGAGTCCGCGTTGAGCGCGGGCATCAGAAAGCCCGCATGGGTCTGCGAGACCAGCAGCATGACCGGCCGCTCGTCGCCATGCGGATCGGCGCCCGCCAGCCAGCGCATGTGGCTGGTGGGCCCGACGGCCACGAGGTCGCACCCCGTGGCTGCCATGCGGTCGCGCAGCCGCGCGATGCGGTCCTGCGTCGTGGCGCTCACTTCTCGACCAGCCGGTAGAACACGAAGTCCGAGGTCGCGCCGTTGACGTAGCCCGTCACGTCGTCGTCCATCGCCACCTGGTAGGAGGCCTGGAACATGATGACGATGGGGCTCTCGGCCTGCACGCGGCGCTGAAGTTCGCGGTACATGTCGAGCCGCGCCTCGGGGTCAGCCTCGGTCAGGGCCGCCGTCGTCATCTCGTTGAGCTCCTCCGGGACGGCCCAGGCGTTCCGCCAGGTGGTCGTCGCGGTGTAGTTGCCGTCCGAGTTGTCGGAGTTGTAGGCGAAGGCCTTTGCGTTGGAATGCGGGTCCATGAAGTCCGGGCCCCAGTAGAGCAGCATCGCCTCGTGGGTGCGGTCGCGATACTTGGTGATGACCTGCGCGCCGGTGCCGGGCAGGATCTCGAACTCGATCCCCGCATCGGCGAAGCTGGCCTGCAGCGACTGCGCCATGTCGGTGAAGGGCGCGGCGTTGATGACGTCCATCTCGACCTGGATCGGAAGCTCGACGCCCGCGTCGGCGAGGATCTGCTTCGCCTTCTCGGGATCGTAGGAGAACGGCGTCTCGGTGACGGCGCCGGGGAAGCCCTCGGGCCAGAACGCCTGGTGGATGTCCATCTGCCCGGCGAGGATCGTGTCGGTCATGCCCTCGTAGTTCACGAGGTAGCGCGCGGCCTCCCAGACGGCGGGGTCGGTCAGGCTGTCGGTCTTCTGGTTGAAGGACAGGAAGTGGACGGCGGCCTGGGGGTAGGTCTCGACCTTGATGCCCTCGCCGAGGCCCGCGACCTGGTCGGGGGTCAGGTTGCGCGCCATGTCGACATCGCCCTGCTCCAGCAGCAATTGCTGCGTCGCGCTCTCGGCGACGTGCTGCAGGATGACGGCGTCGACCTTCGGCCCCTCCTTGAAGTAGTTTTCGTTGGCGGCGAGCCGCACGATCTCGGCCGGGCGGTAGGTCTGCATCGAGAACGGCCCGGACCCCGCGGAGTTCGCGTTGAGCCAGGCGTTGCCCATGTCGCCGTCGACCTCGTTGGCCATGACGGTCGCCATGTCCACGATCGATGCGGGGCGCGCGGCGAGCACGTTCATCACGAAGGCCGGGGAGAAGTCGCCCTCGTAGCGGATCGTCACGGTGCCGTCGCCCGCGGTGACCATCTCGTCCACGTTCTCCGGCGTCCAGCCGAGCTGGGCCAGGATGAAGGCGGGCGTCAGGTTCAGCTTGATGACGCGCTGCAGCGAGCCGGCCGCGTCCTCGGCCGTGACCGGGTTGCCGGAATGGAAGACCGCCCCCTCGCGCATCGTGAAGGTGATGGTCTTGGCGTCCTCGTCGATCTCCCATTCGGTGGCGAGGCCGGGGGCGAGCGTCGTCGGATCCTCGGCGTCGTACTGCACGAGGCGGTCGTAGACGTTGGTGACGATCTCGCCCGAGGTGAACTCGTAGGCCTGGGCGGGGTCGAGCGCGACGATGTCGTCGATGTTCTGCGCCACGACCAGGATGCCCGGTGGCGTGTCGGCGAATGCGCCCGTGGCCAGCGGCAGCGCCAGCGCGCTGCCGAGAAGCAGGGCTCGGATGGTCTTCATCTATCTCTCTCCTGTCGGGTCTTCGGTGGTTTTCTCGGTACCGGCCGCCGCGCCCCCCTGGTGCAGCACGGTGAGCGTCCCGGTCCAGAGGACGCGGGCGGGGTCGGGGCCGGCATTCGCCCAGGCATGGGGGATCGCGCCGTCGTAATGCAGGCTGTCGCCGGGGCCCATCCGCATCGTCTGGCCTGCCAGCGTCTGGTCGATCGTGCCTTCGAGGATGAAGATCACCTCCTCGCCCTCATGCGCCGTCGTCTCGGAGCGATAGCCCGGCGGGACATGCAGCACGTAGGAGACCAGAGAGGAGCCGGGATAGTCGGCGCTGACCGCCTCGTACTCCACCGGGGAGCCGGGGACCGAGAAGCGCCGTCGCCCGTCGGCGCGGGACAGGGCGTCCACGGGCCGGGTCTCGGCCACGAAATAATCAAGGCTCACGCCGAGCGCGGCCGCGATCTGCGCCAGCGTCCCAAGGGTCGGGACGGCTTTCCCGGTCTCGACCTGGCTCATGTAGCCCGTCGAGAGGCCGGCGGTCTCTGCCGTCGCGCGCAGCGTGAGGCCCAGAGCCTTGCGGCGCCGGCGCATCGCGGGGCCGAGGTCGGGGGCCTCGGGCGGGGCGCGTTCGGCGGTCAGAGCTTGCGGCATCCGCCCCTCCAGTAAAATTCCGTTTGATGGTGGCAAAACTCCTTTCATTCGCCAAGCGGAATCTTCTACCGTCCGGCAGGTCCCGATCCGCGGGAGTCCACCTGATGCCGGAGAGCGCATGGCCGCCACGCTTCGACCCGCCGCCCTTCCGGCGCGCCTGGCCCGGACCGGGCGCGGCGCCGCGGCCTTCGTGCTGGTCACGGCGGCGACCTTCCTGGGCCTTTTGGCGATCACCTTCTTCATCGGCCGCGTCGTGCCCATCGACCCCGTCCTGTCCGTGGTCGGCGACCGCGCCACGCAGGAGCAGTACGAGGCGGCCCGCCTCGCAATGGGCCTCGACCGGCCGCTCGTCGTACAGTTCGCGAGCTATGTCGGCGATGTGCTGCGCGGCGATCTCGGCGTCTCGGTCTCGACCAACCGGCCGGTGGCCTCGGACCTTTTGCGCGTCTTCCCCGCGACGCTGGAGATGGCGACCATCGGGATCGTCATCGGCGTCGCCCTCGGCGTGCCCATGGGCGTGATCGCGGCGGCCCGGCAGGGAAGCTGGGTCGACCAGACGATCCGGGTCCTGGCGCTGACGGGCTATTCCGTGCCCGCCTTCTGGCTGGGGCTCGTCGGTCTCGCCCTGTTCTATGCGGGGCTCGGCTGGGTCTCCGGCCCCGGGCGGGTCAGCATCTTCTACGACGGCGTCGTCGCGCCGCGCTCCGGGCTGCTGCTCGTCGACAGCGCGCTGGCCGGGGAATGGGACGTGTTCCGCTCGGCGGTCAGCCACATCGTCCTGCCGGCCGCGATCCTGGGCTTCTTCGGGCTGGCCTACATCGCGCGGATGACGCGGTCCTTCATGCTCGACCAGCTCGGGCAGGAATTCGTGACCACCGCGCGGGTCAAGGGCGTGCCGGAATGGCGCGTGGTCTGGGTGCATGCCTTCGGGCCGATCCGCATCCCGCTCATCACGGTGATCGGGCTCACCTATGCCGGCCTGCTGGAAGGGTCGGTGATGATCGAGACGGTCTTCTCCTGGCCGGGCATCGGCAACTACCTGACGACGGCGCTGTTCAACGCGGACATGAACGCGGTGCTGGGCGCGACGCTGGTGATCGGGTCCGTCTTCATCGCCATCAACCGCCTCTCGGACGTCCTCTACCGCGTCCTCGACCCGCGGAGCCGGGCATGAGCCTCGCCGAGTGGCTGACGACGGACGCGCCGGCCTCGCGCGGTCAGGCGCTGGCCGGGCGCGCCCATGCCACCGCGCGGCTGCTGGCGCGCAACCCGCTGGCCATGGTCGGCATCGTCATCGTGCTGGGCCTCGTCCTCGTCGCCGCCTTCGCCCCCTGGCTCGCCCCCGAGAGCCCGGTCGGCCAGAACCTCTCGCGCCGCCTGCTGCCGCCCTCGGCCGAGCACTGGATGGGCACCGACGAGCTGGGCCGCGACATCCTGAGCCGGGTGATCTGGGGCACGCGGATCACGCTGATGATCGTCGCGCTGGTCGCCGTGATTGCGGCGCCGGTCGGCCTGATCGTGGGCGCGGTCTCCGGCTATTTCGGCGGCTGGGCGGACAGGCTGCTGATGGGGCTGACGGACGTGTTCCTGTCGATGCCCAAGCTGATCCTGGCCCTCGCCTTCGTCGCGGCCCTGGGACCGGGCATCGAGAACGCCGTCATCGCCATCGCGATCACGACCTGGCCCGCCTATGCCCGGATCGCGCGGGCCGAGACGCTGACGATCCGGAACGCCGAGTTCGTCGCGGCCACCCGCCTGCTCGGCGCCTCGCACCTGCGGATCATCGCGGTGCATATTCTGCCGCTCTGCACCTCGTCGATGATCGTGCGGGTCACGCTCGACATGGCGGGGATCATCCTCACCGCCGCGGGCCTCGGCTTCCTCGGCCTCGGCGCGCAGCCGCCGCTGCCCGAATGGGGCGCGATGATCTCGCGCGGGCGGGCCTTCGTGCTGGACCAGTGGTGGGTCGCTACGATGCCCGGCTTCGCCATCATCCTCGTCTCGCTGGGCTTCTGCTTTCTCGGCGACGGGCTGCGCGATGCGCTCGACCCGAAGGGCCGGAGATGATGGCTAGCCCCGAAGGGTCGGAGATGAGGCAAGGCCCCGAAGGCGCGGCGCCGGGCCTGCTGTCGGTCCGGGACCTGACCGTCACCTTCCCGACCCCGCGCGGCCCCGCGCGCGTGGTCGACGGCCTGTCCTTCGAGCTCGGGCGCGAACGGCTCGGCATCGTCGGCGAGAGCGGGTCGGGCAAGTCCATGACCGGCCGCGCCATCCTGCGCCTGATCCGGCCGCCGGGACGGGTGACCGGCGGGCTGACCTTCGAGGGCCGCGACCTGACCTCCCTGAGCGAGCGCCAGATGCGCGCCGTCAGGGGCGCCCGCATCTCGATGGTCATGCAGGACCCGCGCTATTCGCTGAACCCCGTCATGACCGTCGGCGAGCAGATCGCCGAGGCCCTGCGCACCCACGAGCGGCCGGGCCGCGCCGAAGTCAGGGCCCGGGTCCGCGAGGCGCTGCGCTCGGTACGCCTCGACGACGCCGACCGGATCGCGCGGCTCTATCCGCACGAGGTCTCGGGCGGGATGGGCCAGCGCATCATGATCGCCATGATGCTGATCCCGAAGCCGGCCCTGCTCATCGCGGACGAGCCGACCTCGGCGCTCGACGTCTCGATCCAGGGCGAGGTGCTGCGGCTGATGGACGACCTGGTCCGCGCGCGCGGCATGGGGCTGATCCTCATCTCGCACGACCTGCCGCTGGTCGCGCGCTACTGCGACCGCATCCTCGTCATGCATGCGGGCCGTGTGGTCGAGAGCTGCGCCGCGTCCGAGCTGCACCGCGCCACCCACCCCTACACGCGCGGGCTGCTCGCCGCCGTTCCGCGCATGGACGAGACCCGCGCCGAGCTGCCGGTTCTCGACCGCAGCGCATGGGGCGGGACGTGACGGCGCTGCGCATTCGGGACCTGACGGTCTCCTACGGCGAGACCCGCGCGGTCGAGGGCGTCTCGCTCGACGTGGCCGAGGGCGAGTCCGTCGCGCTGGTGGGCGAGAGCGGGTCGGGCAAGTCGACCGTCCTGAAGGCGATCACCGGGCTTGCGCCGGACTGGACGGGCGGGATCGAGATCTTCGGACGGCCGCGCGGCCACCGCCCGGACAAGGCGCTGGCCGCGACCTGCCAGATGGTCTTCCAGGACCCCTACGGCTCGCTGCATCCGCGCCGCACGGTGGACGCCGTGCTGACCGAGGCCCTGCGCATCCACGGCATCCGCGACGACGACCGCGTCTCGCGGACGCTGAGCGAGGTCGGGCTCGATGCGCGGTTCCGCTTCCGCTATCCGCACCAGCTCTCGGGCGGACAGCGCCAGCGCGTCGCCATCGCGCGCGCGCTGATCCTGCGGCCGCGCCTTCTGCTGCTGGACGAGCCGACCTCGGCGCTCGACGTCAGCGTCCAGGCCGAGATCCTGAACCTGCTCAAGCGGCTGCGCGCCGAACTCGGCCTGACCTACCTGCTGGTGACGCATGACCTGCCGGTGGTGGGCTTCCTCTGCGAGCGGCTGGCGGTGATGCGCGGGGGCCGCATCGTCGAGGTCGCGCCGGTCGCGGCGCTGCGCGACGGCGCCTTCGCCGATCCCTATTCCCGAAGCCTGCACGCCGAGAGCCTCAGGCATGACACGGAGGCCGACCCATGAGCTTTGCCCAAGACCTGTCCCAGGCGACCACGCCGGAGGCGTGCCTCGCCGCGCTTCATGCGGAGTCGCAGCGCGTGATGCCCGTCCGCCTCTGGACGGTCATGCTGGTCGACATGGAGGCCGGCCTCGCCCGCCGGGCCTTCACGAGCCATCCGCGGGACTACCCGACCTCGGGCACCAAGCCGATCCCGGACAACGACTGGTTCCGGCAGGTCCACGAGCGGCGGCAGCCCTTCGTCGCCAACAGCATCGCCGAGATCGCCGCGGTCTTCCCGGACCACGAGACCATCGCCGCGCTCGGCTGCGCCTCCTGTCTCAACCTTCCCGTCACGGTCGGCGGGGCGCTCGCCGGGACGGTCAACCTCCTCGACGGCGAGGGCCGCTTCGACCGCGAGGCCGTCGCGCGTCTGGAGGACCGGCTCGCGCTGCCGGCCCTCGCCGCGCTGACCACGACCGAGCTGCTGCGCCGGCCCGCCGCCCCTGCCCCCGGCTGACCCCGGCCGGAGAGAGGCGCTCGCTCGCGGCACCGCCGCCGGATCCGGATCCACCCGGGCGGTCCTGGCCCCCTGCCCGGCTCGCCCGTCGGGTCGCGCCGTCACCGCCTCCCGATCCGCTCCGTTCGGCGGCACGATGCAGCCGATGGGGATCGGGGGAAGTGCCCGCGGCGGCTGGACGGTCCTGCGCGATCCCCCGGGCCGACAGCTTCCCTCCCGTCACGGAGGAACCGCGCCGGGACCCCGCCGTTGGTCTCCGTGTCATCCCGGGGCGCGGGCGGGCAGCCCTGCCGGCCTCGCCCCACCCGAAGGAGGAACGCAGACATGTCAGCCGAACCGACCCCCCCGCAGCCCAAGCAGCAGCAGCCGATGCCCGGCACCACGGGCGCGATGGAGCCGCGCCCCGACCACGGCGAGGACAGCTATGTCGGCCGCGGCCGTCTCGAAGGCAAGAAGACCGTCATCACCGGCGCCGATAGCGGCATCGGCCGCGCCGTGGCGATCGCCTTCGCGCGCGAGGGTGCGGACGTCCTGATCTCCTATCTCGAGGAGGACGAGGACGCCCGCGAGACCGCCCGGCTCGTGGAGGATGCGGGCCGCCAGGCCGTGACGGTGCGCGGCGACCTGAGCGACCCGGCGCATTGCCGCCAGGTGATCGACGAGGCCGTAAGCGCCTTCGGCCGCATCGACGTGCTGGTCAGCAACGCCGCCCACCAGGCCAGCTTCGACAAGTTCGAGGACATCACCGACGAGGAATGGCGCAAGACCTTCGCCGTCAACGTCGATCCGTTCTTCTACCTGGTGAAGGCGGCGCTGCCGCACATGAAGGAGGGCGGCTCGATCATCGGGACGAACTCGATCAATGCCGACCAGCCGAGCCCGGGCCTGCTTCCCTACGCGACCACCAAGGGCACGATCCGCGACTTCATCGCGGGGCTCGGCGCGATGCTGGCCCCTCGCGGTATCCGCGTGAACGGCGTGGCGCCGGGGCCGGTCTGGACGCCGCTCATCCCCTCGACGATGCCGCCCGAGAAGGTCGAGAGCTTCGGGTCGAACACCCCGATCGGCCGCGCCGCCCAACCGAAGGAGCTGGCGCCGCCCTACGTGATGCTGGCCAGCGACGAGGCGAGCTACATCATCGGCGCGACGATCCCGGTCACGGGCGGACGGCCCTTCATCTGAGCCGCCGGGCCGTATCGGGAGGGCGGCAGACGCCGCCCTTCCGGATCTCGGTGCCACCGCCGTCGCGCTCGGGATCGCCCGGGGCACGCCCTTGCATGCCCCCGTCGCGGCAAAGGCCCGGTGACGGGCATTCGGCGCATCGCGGCAATCTCCCCGACCTGACGCCGGCCCGGACCGGCAGGTCCGCGCGACCTTCATCCGCCTGCCGCGACACTCCCGGCAGGCGGTGCGGTCATCTCCGGTTCTTGGGCAGGCTCGTCCCGGTGAAGGCGGGAGGATCGGAGGCGGGGAAGGAGTCCTCGCTCGCCTCGTCGACGAGCGCGTCCTCGAGGACCGCGCGGTCCTCTTCGGGCGTCTCGTCCAGCCGGTGCGGCAGATCGGGATGCGCCTCCCCGGATCCCTCCGATCCGCGCGCGAGATGACCGACGGCGCGCGCCGCCTCGGGGACCGACAGCGCCGCGATGGCGAGAGAGGCGAGGTTCGCCGCCTGGCAATAGGCGCAGAGGGCGCCGTTCTCGGCCCATTCCTCGCGCGCCAGCTTGGCGTTGGACGCGACGTCGAAGGCCGCCTTCCCCGCCGTGGCGATGGGCAGCCAGGGCCGTTCCGCCGCGCGACGGGGCGACCCCGCGCCGGCCAGGATCGCCGTGGCGATGTAGGTGGCCGACATCAGAAGGCCGTCGGGCGTCTCCATCCGCTTGTAGGCATAGTCCGAGGCGTCGACCCTTTCGGAGTCGAACGGACCGGCGGGCGGATCCGGCAGGCGGCGGATCATGCCCAGCTGGTAGGCGCCCACGATCCCGCCCATCGCCGCGCCGAAGAGCGAAAGGCCGACGATCCACCTCCGACGCAAGAGATCGGAGTCGCGGCTGCGGCGCAGTTCATGGCTCAGGGTGGTAGGGTTCGTCATCGGTTCGCCCTCCTTTGGTTCCCTCCGACAACGTGCGACACCGCGCTCGGGTCCCGAAATCCGCGTGCAGGACGCGACCGGCCGCCGGGTTTCTCTTTTCGGCGGGGTCTGGCGGGACGTGTCGCGACCGGCGCCGACCCCCGCCAGGAACCGGACGGCCGCTATGCCGGGCAGGAGGGCGCGGCTCTCCCGGTCAGCTTTCCCGAACGGGAGAGGCGTCGGGCGGGCGATACATCGTCTCGATGATCCGCCGGAGCGTGTCGCGGACCCGCTCCCAGTCCTCCTCGGTCCGCAGCTCTATCCCGACCCATGACCGGACATCTTCCCCCGCCGCGGCGACCATCCTCGCCGCATGGCCTTCGCGCGCGAGCCCGTTCCCAACATGCGGCGGGATGCGTATTGCGGATGCGACGCGGTACCGGCGATCCTGGCCGCGACGGACCCGATCGCCGCTTCTCCGCTGCCGATCCGCCCGACCACCATGGAGGCATGTCGCTCGCCGTTCGCGGCCCTCGCGAACAAATCGCTTGTCGAATCCGGCTCGCATAGGGATAGTTACGGAAAACGCCCGAAAAGACGCCAAGAAGCGTAATGGGTGCCGAACACGAGGAGCGGGCGATGGATGGCACGACCCCTGCGGAGCGGAGCGGCATGGCCGACGACGCGAGCGCCGGGCGGACTCCGCGGGGCGAGCGTATCGACCTTCTGGTCGGGCGTCACGCGACGCAACTGTCCGCGCAGCTTCAGCAGCATCGCGAGCGGCTGTTCCCGCCCTCGTCGCAGAAGACCCTGCGCAAGTTCACCTCGGGCGAGGTGGCCGACCTGCTGGGCATCAAGGACGCCTATCTGCGCAAGCTGCATCTCGACGGGCGCGGACCTGACCCGGAGGTGCGGGCGGGCGGGCGGCGCTACTATTCCGCCTCCGAGATCCGCGCCCTGCGCGAGATGCTGGAGGAGGGCGCCAAGACTCCCGGCACCTACCTGCCCGGCCGGCGCGCGGGCGACCATTGCCAGGTGATCTGCGTCATCAACTTCAAGGGCGGCTCGGCCAAGACCACGACCTCGGCGCATCTGGCGCAGAAGATGGCGCTGGACGGCTACCGTGTGCTGGCCATCGATCTCGACCCGCAGGCCAGCCTCAGCACGCTGCACGGCTTCCAGCCGGAACTGGACCTGATGGATGGCGGCACGCTCTACGACGCGATCCGCTACGACGACCCCGTCCCGATCCGGGAGATCATCCGCCCGACCTATTTCGACGGGCTGCATATCGTGCCGGGCAATCTCGACCTGATGGATTTCGAGCACGACACCCCCCGCATGCTGATCGCCGGCGAGGAGGAGCCGTTCTTCACCCGGATCGGCAGCGCGCTGGCACAGGTGGAATCCGACTACGACGTCGTCGTGATCGACTGCCCGCCGCAGCTGGGCTTCATCTCGATGGCGGCGCTGTCGGCGGCGACGGCGGTGCTGGTGACGATCCATCCGCAGATGCTGGACGTGATGTCGATGTGCCAGTTCCTGCGCATGACCTCGGACCTGCTGCGCATCGTGGCCGAGTCCGGGGGCGACATGACCTATGACTGGATGCGCTATCTCGTGACCCGCTACGAGCCGGGCGACGGCCCTCAGAACCAGATGGTCGGCTTCATGCGGTCGATGTTCGGCGAGCATGTCTTGAACAACACCGTGCTCAAGTCCACTGCCATATCCGACGCGGGAATCACCAAGCAGACGCTCTACGAGGTAGAACGGACGCAGTTCACCCGCAGCACCTACGAACGGGCCCGAGAAAGCCTGGACGCGGTCAATGCCGAGATCGAGCAGCTCGTCCAGGCTGCCTGGGGCCGGTGAAGGAGACCGCGATGGCACGCAAGAACCTGCTTCAGGGGCTGATGAACGCCCCTGCCCCCTCCGAGCCCGGGCCCGGCGATGCCCGATTGCCGGCCGGCAATTCGGAGGCCGGTGCGGAAAAGTTGCCGGCCGGCAACCCTGCCCCGCCCCCCGTCCCGCAGCGCCGGACCGGCGCACTCGGCGCCGTCGGCCGCTCCTTCGAGAGGATGCGCGAGAACGCGGTGATCGAGATCCCGGCCGACATGATCGACGGCGCGGGGCTGGAGGACCGGCTGGGGGAGGAGGGGCTCGAGGCGCTGGCCGCTTCCTTGCGCGACTACGGCCAGCAGGTGCCGGTGCTGGTGCGCCATTCCCCGAACCACGAGGGCCGCTACGAGGTCGTCTACGGCCGCCGCCGCGTCGCCGCTCTGCGCCGGAACGGCCAGAAGGTGCGGGCCATGGTGCGCAACCTGCCCGACCGGGAGCTGATCGTCGCCCAGGGGCAGGAGAACACCGCCCGGGTGGAGCTCTCCTGGATCGAGAAAGCGAACTTCGCGCGGCAGATGGCCGGCATGGGCTTCGAGACGAAGGTGATCTGCGACGCGCTCTCGGTCGAGAAGACGGCCGTCTCGAAGATGGCGCGCGTGACAGACGCGATCCCCCTGCCCCTGATCCGCGCCATCGGGCCCGCGCCCGGCATCGGCCGCGACCGCTGGCTGACCTTGGCCGTCGCGCTGCGCGACCCGGAGGCGGCGCTGGCCGCCACCGAGGGCCCCGCCGACAGCGATGCGCGCTTCGAGGCCGCGCTGGCGGCCGTCACGCGCAAGCCCCCTGCCCCGGCCCGCGACGATGCGCGGTCCTGGGGCAGGCTGCGCGCAACGAAGAAGGGCACCGCGATCACGGTCCCGGCCTCGCCCTTCGGCGACTGGCTGGCCGGACGCCTCGACGAGCTTCACGCCCGATGGGCGGAAGAGACCGCAACCAGCACGGAGGACGAGGACCGCTAGCAGGCTGCTGAAGAAATGACGCGCGAGGGACGGTTTCCCGATTCCCGGACATCTGGGCAGGTCGTTCACCCAGTCTCCCTTGTCGACCGACGCGCCTGAGCAGCCCTGTCGCCATCATTTGGCGAGCATCCGGGGCAACCGAGCGAGGTTGTTGGCGGCCATTGTCAGGATGAAGCGGCACCGGACCCGTTCGAGCCCGCGGTAGACGGTTTGCGCTATGCCTCCGACGGCCTTGGCCCAG
>NZ_QPLJ01000035.1 GCF_003340555.1 Jannaschia formosa
TCCAACTCGTCCCGCGTGATCGCAACCGTCATCGCCATCCCTCCCGTCAACGAAAGAAGGGAATCACGGCCCGACAGCGCGCGCGCCTCACAATCGAGTCAAAAAAGAGAGCCGTTGGTATTACCTGCCGGTCGCGATGCCCGTTGCGCCAGCCGCGTGGGCCTTTCTCCGACCGCTCGTAGCGACCGCGCCCAAGAGCGGCTTCCAGCTCCTCCTCGAGGATCGCCTCGATGAAGGCCCGGACACGACCGCGCACCCCATCCTCGATCGGATCGCTCCAGCCTTCCAGCATTGGCGCAGTTGCGCACCCCGTCGTAGTCTCGTCCATGGCGTGGTCTCCACGGCGGCGGCAACCGCCGTTCTGCGTTGGTTTCAAACCCGGAGACTACGCCAACCTCAAATCTCCACCACCTTCACGACGGCACCCGGCGCGCTGATGCTCGAGACAAACGACGAGTGGGCGGTCGCGCGGCGCTACAGGTCTCTTGAAACGCTCGCCCGCGTCACAGACAATCCCACCGTCAGGCTGCCAGCCGTGGCAACTTGATCAAGCCCTGACCTCTCCGAGGCTCGGCGCTCCTACACCACGTCGGGGGACGTTATCCCCACGTCCTGCTCCCGCTTCCCGCCACGGCCCAGCCTGTTGCCGACCTCACCCGGCGTGAGGGGTGGGAGGTCCGGCGGACGGAGAAGGGCTTCGACGCGCTCGTCGCCGACACCCGCGCGGCGGCGGGGGCGGGCGGGCTGGCCGTTGTCACCATGGCCGGGCCTCCCGCGACCGCGGCGCAGCGGGGGATCGAGATCCCGGGCAACCGGGTGCTGGGGCTCTTCAACAACGATTTAGCGGTCCGAGTGCTGAGATTATCGACGGCAGCGATGATCGAGGCGCCGATCCGGGTCTACGTCACCGAGAACGCGGACGGGACGGCCACGCTTTCCTACATCCGGCCTTCGATCCGGCTCGCGCCCTATGCCGAGGGGGCGCTGGGGTTGGATGGTATCGCGGCAGAGCTCGACGCCGCCTCCGCCGCCGACGACGCAGCGACCCGCTGACCCAGCAACGCGGCCATTGTCCCGGCCGCCTCGTCGAGCGGCGTGTCGAGCCGGGTGACGAGGACCAGGGCGCGCACGGACTCGGTCGGCTCGGCCAGGAACGGGCGGCGGGCGCGGGCCAGGTCGATCTCGGGCAGGATCGTGCGGCCGACGCCGTCGTCGAGGCAGGCGACGATGGTCTCGACATGGTCGAGCACCAGTCGCGGCGCGTCGCGCAGGGCCGGGCGGTCGGCGAGTTCGGCGGCGATGACGCGGCCGATCCCGGTCGTCGGTGCGAAGTGCAGGAAGGGCAGGGCGCCACCTCCGGGCGGGCTGGCCAGGATCAGCCGGTCGCGGGACAGCACCGTGTGGCGGCAGCCACCCAGCGGCACGCCCGTGGCGGTGACGACCCCGGCGTCGAGCGCGCCTTCGGCCACCAGCGACTCCAGCGTCTCCGACAGGCCGGTGCGCAGGTCGAACCGGGCATGGGGCAGGGCGCCAGCCGCCCCGCGCAGGAAACCCGGCAGGAGCCGCGCGCTCGCGCTCGCCACCAGCCCAAGGCGGAACCGCCCGGCGAGCGGCGCGTCGGGGCCGGTCAGCACGCGCAGCCTGTCCTCGGCGGCCAGCACCTCCTCGGCGCCCTCGGCCACGCGGCGGCCCAGCGGCGTCAGCCTTGGGGGCCGGGTGGCGCGGTCGAAGATCTCCGCGCCGAGCTGCGCCTCCAGCGCCTTCATCTGCATCGACACCGCCGAGAGCGTCATGTGCAGCCGCTCCGCCGCCTCCCGGAAGGAGCCGAGCCGCGCGATCTCGCGCAGGGTGCGCAGGTCCCGGTTCTGCATCTTCAATTCACCTGAACTTGCGATCCATCCTAATTCGATTGTCCTGTAGTAGCCGCCGCGTCACCCTCGGGACAAGCGATAGGAGGAGGTCCCTATGTCCGATCACCTGACCCGCGCCCGCGCGCTGCTGCCCCACTTCCGCGACCGCGCCGCCACCTGGGACCGGGAGCGGCGCTATTGCCACGAGAACGTCGCCGACCTGGCCCGCGCCGGTCTGATGGGCATGTCCATCCCGGCGGCCCAAGGCGGCCCGGGCCTGACCCTGTCGGAGATCGTTCCCATCGTCGAGGCGGTCTCCGGCGCCTGCACGCTGACCGGCCGTGTGCTGGTCGAGGGCAACATGGGCGCGCTGAGCGCCGTGATGGCCTATGGCACGAAGGCGCAGAAGGACCTCGCCGCGGGGCTGGTGCTGGCGGGCGACAAGCCGGCGATCTGCATCACCGAGCCGGGCGCCGGCTCCGACGCGACGGCGATGACCACCCGGGCGACGCCGGTGCCGGGCGGCTACCGGCTGGACGGCGTGAAGCACTGGATTACCGGGGGCGGCGTCTCCCGCCTGCATCTGGTCTTCGCGCAGGCCCCGGACGGCATTCGCGGCTTCCTGACCACCCCGGGCCGGGGTCTCGCCGTCGCGCGGCTGGAGCGGACGATGGGCCTCTGCGGGATGCCCGAGGCGGAGCTGCGCTTCGAGAACCACTTCGTCCCCGAACAGATGATGGTTCCCGAGGCCGGATTCGGAAAGCTGATCGACGCCTACAACACGCAGCGCGTCGGCGCCGGGACCATCGCTCTCGGCGTGGCGGCCGAGGCGGCGGAGCGGGCGCGTCGCTACCTTGACCAGCGCCAGCAGTTCGGCCGCCCCCTGTCGGACTTCCAGGGCCTGCAATGGTTGCTCGCCGACATGGATACGGAGCTGGAGGCCGCGCGCCTGATGCTGCGCGACGCGGCCGCCTCGGCCGACCCCTTCCCCGACCGCACCAAGGCGGCGCGGGCCAAGCTGCTCGCCTCCGAGACGGCGGTGCGCGTCGTCGACCGGGCGCTCCAGATGTTCGGCGCGCGCGGCTATGGCGCGGACGAACCGCTGGAGCGGATGTATCGCGACGTCCGCATGTTCACCATCGGCGGCGGCACGGCGCAGGTGCTGCGCAACCAGATCGCCGCCCATCTCCTGGGGCGGAAGCTGCCCCAGACGCGACCCGCCGTTGACGCCCGCGAAGGGGCTGGTATGGCAGCGGAATGAGCCAGATCCGAGCCGCAGACGCCCTTGCCCGAAGACTCCACGCCGCGGGGTGCCGACGCGCCTTCGGCATGCCCGGCGGCGAGGTGCTGACCCTCGTCGACGCGCTGGAGGCCGCGGGCATCGAGTTCGTCCTTTCCCACCACGAGACCGCCGCCGGCTTCATCGCCGAGGGCGGTCACCACATGGACGGCGCCCCCGCCATCCTGGTCGCGACCGTCGGCCCGGGCGCGATGAACGGCGTGAACTTCGTGGCCAATGCCGAGCAGGACCGCGTGCCCGTCATCGTGCTAACCGGGCGGATCGACCAGGACGAGGCGGAGACCTACAATCACCAGCTTCTCGATCAGGCCGCCGTCTTCGCGCCGATCACGAAGGCGACCTTCACCCTGAACGCCGGCGCGGCCGCCGTGCAGGCCGACAAGGCCGTTCGCATCGCCACCGGCGGGGCGGGCGGCCGGGCGGGTCCCGTCCATATCGACGTGCCGATCTCGGTCGCCGACGCGATGGTGCCGGATGTTCCGGTCCACCGCCCCGACAGCGCCCTGGCGGCCATCGGGCCGGATGCGCTTGCAAAGGCGCGTGACTGGCTGGCGAAGGCCGAGCGTCCGATCATGCTGGCCGGGCTCGACGCGGTGCGCGACGAGGCGGGCGAAGCGATCCGCGGCTTCTGCGAAGCGCATGGCGTGCCACTCGTCACCAGCTACAAAGGCAAGGGTCTGCTTCCTGAAGATCACCCGCTAAGCCTCGGCGGAGCAGGACTTTCCCCCCTGGCCGGTTCGCATCTCCTGCCGCTCTTCCGCGAGGCGGACCTGATCCTGCTCGCGGGCTACGACCCGATCGAGATGCGCCCCGGCTGGCGTGGCGTCTGGGACCCGGCAGAGCAGAACGTGATCGACATCTGCCACGACGCCAACCTGCACGGGATGCACGGCGCCACGCTGGAGGTGATCGCCCCGGTCGGCCCCACGCTCGACGCGATCCGCGAGGGCGTGACCCCGCGCGAGGTCTGGGACATCTCCGACACGCGGCGTGCGCTGCGCGAGGCCTTCTCGGTCAAGGGCTGGGGTCCCGACGCCATCGTCGCGGCCTGCCGCGCCGCCTGCCCGCCGGGCACGGTCGCCACGGTGGACAGCGGCGCGCATCGCATCCTGCTCAGCCAGATGTGGGAATGCGACGGCCCGCGCCAGCTGCTGCAATCTACCGGCCTCTGCACCATGGGCTGCGCCATCCCGCTGGCCATCGGCGCCAAGCGCGCCGCGCCCGAGACCCCGGTGATCGGCTTCATGGGCGACGCAGGCTTCCTGATGGTCGCCGGAGAGCTCGCCTCCGCCGCCGCCCTGGGCCTGCCGGTCGTCTTCGTCGTCTTCGTCGACCGGTCCCTTTCGCTGATCGAACTCAAGCAGAGGCAGCGGCAGATGCGGAATGCAGGCGTCGATTTTGACCGTCTCGATTATGCCGCGATCGCCCGGGGCTTCGGCGGTCACGGCGTCACGGTCAACGATGCCAAGGCTTTGCAGGACGAAGTTGAGACCGCCTTGAGCGCCGACCGCTTCACCGTGATCGCAGCCGAATTCGACAGGAAGGCCTATGACGGACGCATCTGACCGGACCGGGCCGCTCGCCGGCGTCAAGGTCCTCGACCTCAGCCGCATCCTGGCCGGGCCGACCTGCACGCAGCTGCTCGGCGATCTCGGGGCGACCGTGCTGAAGGTCGAGAATCCCGGCACCGGGGGTGACGACACCCGCCAATGGGGCCCGCCCTACGTGAAGGACGGCGCGGAAGATACGGATCTGTCTGCATATTTCATGTGTGCCAACCGCAACAAGCTGTCGATCGCCATCGACATCGCCACGCCCGGGGGTCAGGCGCAGGTGCGAAGGCTCGCCGGCCATGCGGACATCTTCATCGAGAACTTCAAGCCCGGCGGCCTCGCCAAGTACGGGCTCGACCACGCCACGCTGACGGCGGCGCATCCGCGGCTTGTCTACTGCTCCATCTCCGGTTTCGGCCAGACCGGGCCGAACCGCGACAAGCCGGGCTACGACCTGATGGCGCAGGGCTATGGCGGCATCATGTCCCTGACCGGAGAGCCGGAGGGCCAGCCGATGAAGGTCGGCGTCGGCATCGCCGACGTCATGTGCGGGATGTATGCAACCGTCGGCATCCTCGCCGCGCTGCGCCATGCCGAGGCGACGGGCGAGGGGCAGCATATCGACGTGGCCCTCGTCGACAGCCAGATCGCCTGGACCATCAACGAGGCCGTGAACACCCGCCTTTCGGGTCAGGCCCCGATCCGCCGCGGCAACAATCACCCGAACATCGTGCCCTACGGCGTCTACGAGACCGCCGATGGCCACGTCATCGTCGCCGTCGGCAACGACAGCCAGTTCTCGCGCTTCGTCGGCCTGTTCGGCCTGCCGGAGCTGGCCTCCGACCCCCGCTTCGCGACGAACCCCGCGCGGCTGGCGAACCGTGACGCGCTGGCCGAGTATCTGGTGCCTGCGCTGCGCAAGCTTCCGACCGCCGAGGTCACTGCGCGGATGGAGGGGGCGAAGGTCCCGGTCGGCCCGGTCAAGACGCTGCCGCAGGTTTTCGAGACCGAGCAGGTCCGCGCCCGCGGCATGGCGATCGACATGGAGACGGCGGGCAGCGCCGGCCCGCTGACCCTCCCGCTGCTCGGCAATCCGCTGAAGCTGTCGCGCACGCCCGTCACATACCGCCATCCGCCGCCGCGCTTCGGCGCCGACAGCGCGCGGCTCGACCGGGACGATCCCTTCGCCGGTTGACCGGCGACGGAACGCCCAAACGGTCCCCGGACCGACAGTTTTCCGATCACCCCGCCCTGACGCGTCGTCACATGGCCGTTATGCGCCCGCCCGGGCCGTAGCGGGACGCAACCCCTGCGCGTAAGCCCGAGTCATAGCCAAGCGATGGAGAGGCCCCGTTGATGAGCCGCCACGACGTCTTCGATCAGCCGGTGACGCTGGCCGACCCCTCCGCGCTCGGGGAATGGAACGCCATGTGCCTGGCCTTCCTGTCCCACGGCGCCGCCACGCCCGCGCATCTGGGCCGCCTGCTCGCGCTCGCCCCCGATCATCCGGCCGGCCATGCGCTCAAAGGCCTGTTCTGCGCCCTGCTGGGCCGCAGCGAGGTGCTGGCCGAGGCCCGCGCCGCCCTGGCGCGGGCCCGCGCCCTGCCACCGGGGAACCCGCGCGAACGGGCGCTGACCGCGGCGCTCGACGCGGTGCTGCAAAGGGCGCCGACCCGCGCCATCGCCGCGCTGGAGGAGGTGCTGCAAAAGGCCCCCTCCGACACCCTCCTGATGAAGCTGAGCCACGCGCTGCGATTCGTGATCGGCGACGCCGACGGAATGCGCCGGTCGGTCGAGACCGTCCTGCCCGCGCATGACGCGGACCACGCCGGCAGGGGCTACGCGCTCGGCTGCCACGCCTTCGCGCTGGAGGAGACGGGCGACTATGCCGCCGCTGCGCGGGCCGGCCGCGCGGCGCTGACGCTTGCCCCCGACGATGCCTGGGGCCTGCACGCGGTCGCCCATGTCCACGACATGACCGGCGACGCGCAAGGCGGGCTGGCCTGGCTGGAGGGGCGGGAGGCCGCCTGGGCGCATTGCAACAATTTCCGCTTCCACGTCTGGTGGCACAAGGCGCTGATGCTGCTCGACCTCGGGCGGCTGGACGAGGCGCTGGCGCTCTATGACCACCATGTCCGGGCCGAGCGGACGGACGACTACCGCGACATCTCCAACGCGACCTCGCTCCTCTCCCGGCTGGAGCTGGAGGGCGTCGATGTCGGGGACCGCTGGGAAGAGCTGGCCGACCTGTCGGAGCGGCGGGCCGGGGACGGCTGCCTGATCTTCGCCGACCTGCACTACATGCTGGCGCTCGCGGGCGACGCGCGCGACGGCGCGGCCGCGCGGCTTCTCGCGCGGCTGGCGGCCGACGCGGCACGGCCCGCCGACGAGGTCGCGGCGCGCATGGCCTGCCCGGGACTCACCGCCGCCCGCGGGCTGGAGGCCTTTGGCGAGGGCGACTACGCCACCGCCTTCGCACAGCTGCTGGCCGCGCGGCCCAGCATGCAGGCGGCCGGCGGCAGCCACGCCCAGCGCGACGTATTCGAGCGGATCACCATCGACGCAGGCATCCGCGCCGGCCGACTGGCCGAGGCGGAGCGCGTTCTGGCTGACCGGACGGCACGCCGCGGCGGCTTCGAGGACGGCTATGCGGCAGTGCGGCGAAGGCTTATAGCAGATGCAGCATCCGCCGCCTGTCCCGACGGCGCGCGCGCCTGACCTGCCGATGATTCACGAGACCCCCCAATGACCACCACGACCCCAGACATGGCCTTCGCGGCCGCCCCGGCTGCCCGTGCGGCGCCGGTCGCGGGGGTGCGCGATCCGCGGCTGGACTTCTTCCGCGGGCTCGCGATGTTCATCATCCTCCTGGCCCACACGCCCGGCAACCCGTGGACGCAGTGGATCCCGGCGCGGTTCGGCTTCTCGGACGCGACCGAGATCTTCGTCTTCTGCTCGGGCATGGCCTCGGCCATCGCCTTCGGTCGCAGCTTCGACCGGTCGGGCTGGGTCCTCGGCACGGCGCGGGTCGGCTACCGGGTCTGGCAGATCTACTGGGCGCATATCGGGCTGTTCTTCGCGGTGGCCGCGTTCCTCGCTGCGCTCGACGCGACCGGCTGGTACGAGACCGTCTATATCGGCACGCTCAACCTGTGGAAGTTCTTCGAGGATCCGGCGCCCCAGCTGGTAGGGCTGGCCACGCTGACCTATGTGCCGAACTATTTCGACATCCTGCCCATGTACATGGTCGTGCTGGCGCTGATGCCGCTCTACATCGCGCTGGCGCGGGTGTCGCTGTGGCTGCTGGCGGCGGTGGTCCTGACGATCTGGGTTCTCGCGCAGGAGGCGTTCCTGACCTGGGCCGGGCTCGGCCACCTGTTCCTCGGCCTCCCGGCCGAGCCGTGGTCGGACCGCACCTGGTTCTTCAACCCGTTCGGGTGGCAGCTTCTGTTCTTCACCGGCTTCGCCTTCATGCGCGGCTGGCTCCCGGCGCCGCCGGTCCGGCCCTGGCTGATCGGCCTTGCCCTCGCCGTGGTGCTGGTGTCGTTCCTGCTGTCCAACGTGGGCTTCCGAATCTTCCAGACCGACTTGGTCCGCGACGCCTACATCGCGGCGACCGGCTGCGCCGAGACCGGCTTCGGCCGCTGCAACCCGGTCTTCGACTGGCGGCAGGACAATGCCGCCTGGTTCGACAAGT
Source organism: Jannaschia formosa (assembly GCF_003340555.1). GTDB lineage: Bacteria > Pseudomonadota > Alphaproteobacteria > Rhodobacterales > Rhodobacteraceae > Jannaschia > Jannaschia formosa. The sequence continues at coordinate 8,401 of NZ_QPLJ01000035.1, forward strand.
CCGCCTTCGCCCCGCTGCACTACCTCCACTTCCTCGCGCTCGCCTACCTGTTCTGGGCCGCGGCCGGGCAGGGCGGAGCGCGGCTGATCGCGACCGGGACCGGCGCGGCCTCGGCGCTCTGGAACCGGGTGGTCGGCATCGTGATGAAGGTCGGCCAGCAGAGCCTCGCGGTCTTCATCTTCTCGATGTTCCTCGCCCGCGTGAACGGCTGGGCGATCGACGTCATCGGCGCAGGCGCGGGCCGCTGGGCGCTGGTCAACCTCGCGGGCTTCGCCCTGCTCGTCGCCTGCGCTTACGGGGCAGGCTGGTTCAAGTCCCAGCCGTGGAGGGCGAAGCGATGAATCGCCGTGCGTTCCTGATGTCCAGCGTCGCGCTCCTGGCGCTGCCCGCGCGGGCCGACATGCCCCGCCTCCTGTCGTCGGAGCCCTTCGGCCCCGACACCGTCCGCGCGCTGGCCAGGGACCGTGCCGCGCGGCCCTTCATGCTGCGCGATCCGGTGCCGCAGGCCTGGCAGGACCTGACCTACGACCAGTATCGCAAGATCTGGTTCAACACCTCCAAGGCGGTCTGGGCCGGGGCCGATCTGGGCTTCGAGATGGACCTGTTCCATCCCGGCCTCTACTTCCCCCGCGCGGTCGAGATCGACGTCGTGCAGGGCGACACGGCCCACCGGCTCGCCTTCGACTATTCGCTCTTCGACAAGACCGACATGGCGCCGGAGCTGCCGCTGGACGAGACAATGGGCTATTCCGGCCTGCGCCTGCGCCATCGCTTCCCGGACGAGCAGAACTACCGCGAATTCTGCGTCTTCCAGGGCGCCAGCTACTTCCGCGCCATCGGCGCCGCGCAGGCCTACGGGCTGTCTGCGCGCGGCCTCGCGCTGCGCACCGGCGACGCCGAGGGCGAGGAGTTCCCGGATTTCGTCCAGCTCTGGGCCGAGGAGCCGGTGCCCGGCGATGACGCGATCACGCTCCACGCGCTGCTCGACAGCCCCTCGGTCGCGGGCGCCTACCGCTTCGTCATCCGCCCCGGCGCGGCCTGCGAGATGGAGGTCGAGGCCACGCTCTACCCGCGCGTCGATCTCGACCATGTCGGAATCGCGCCGCTGACCTCGATGTTCCTCTACGACCAGACCAACCGCCCGCGCTTCGACGACTTCCGCCCCGCCATCCACGACAGCGACGGGCTGCTGATGTGGAACGGCAACGGCGAGATGCTCTGGCGCCAGCTCGCCAATCCGGTCGCGCTGCAGGTGTCGAGCTTCATCGACGACGCCCCGCGCGGCTTCGGGCTGATGCAGCGCGCCGGCCGCCTCTCGGACTTCGCCGACCTCGAGGCCAACTACCACCTCCGCCCCTCGCTCTGGATCGAGCCCGGGGAGGACTGGGGCCGCGGCGTCGTCCGACTGGTCGAGATCCCGTCCGACCGGGAGATCTACGACAACATCGTCGCTTACTGGCGGCCCCGCGACCCGCTGCCCGCCGGGCAGGAGGCGCGCTTCTCCTACCGCATGACCTGGGGCGACGCCGCACGCCGGCGCCGCGACGTGGCCCGCGTGCTCGATACCCATCTGGGCCGCAACTTCGAAGGCGACCGCTGGCTCGCCGCCATCGACTTCGCCCCGCACGAGGCGCTGGAGGGCGACCTTGCCGGGATCGCGATCCAGATCGCCTCCGGCAGCAGCGACGTCTCCGACGGCACCCTTCAGCGCAACCCCGAGACCGGAGGCCTGCGCCTCGCCTTCACCTTCGACCCGGGCACCGCCCCCCTGTCGGAGCTGCGCGCCGAGCTTCGGCGCGACGGCCGGCAGGTCTCCGAGGTCTGGCTCTACCGATGGACCGCCGCTTGACGCCTTCCGTGCCCCCTCCGGCCCCGCTGGCCCATCCGCGCCAGGACCTGTCGCGCCGCTTCCGGGACCACGCCGCGCCGGGCGTCCTGCGCGATCCGGCGGCGCTTGTCTGGCGCGCCGCGGTCTTCACCCCCGCGGCGCTGGCCACGGGCGCGCTGCTCTGGGCGTTCCTCGCCTGGTTCGCGACCGACGGCACCTCCTGGGCCGAGGCGCTGCTGGCGGCGCTGATCGGCGTCGGCTTCTTCTGGATCGCGCTCACCTTCGCGACCGTCCTCGGCGGCGCCTGGTCGATGACCCGGCGTCCTGTGGAAGAGACGGCCGCCGCCGCCCCGCTCGACGTCGCGCTCCTGATCCCCGTCTACGAGGAGGCGCCCTGGGACGTCTTCGGCAACGCCGGCGCCATGCTCGAGACGCTCGACCAGGCCCGCAGCGCCCATCGCTTCTCGCTCTACATCCTGTCCGACACCCGCGACCCCGCCCGTGCCGCGCAGGAAGAGGCGGCGTGGCGCGCCCTCCGCGACCGGCTGCCCGGCGCGACCGTCTGGTATCGCCGCCGCGCCGAGAACACCGACCGCAAGGTCGGCAATCTCGCCCAATGGGTCGAGACCTGGGGCGGCGGCCACGAGGCCATGCTGGTCCTCGACGCCGACAGCCTGATGAGCGCGCGCGCCATCGTGGCCCTTGCCGACGGGCTGTCGCGCGATCCGGGGGCGGGGCTGATCCAGTCCTTCCCGCAACTCATCGGCGCCCGCACGCTCTTCGCCCGCGCCCAGCAATTCGCCAACGCGATCTACGGCGTGGCGCTCGCCGAGGGCCTCGCCCGCTGGACCGGGCGCGAGGGCAACTACTGGGGCCACAACGCCATCATCCGCATCGCCGCCTTCGCCAGCAGCGCGGGCCTGCCGCGGCTGCGCGCCCGGGGCGGCGACCGGCTGATCCTCAGCCACGATTTCGTCGAGGCGGGCCTTCTGCGCCGCGCCGGCTGGTCGGTGCGCTTCCTGCCGCGCGTGCAGGGCAGCTATGAAGAGACGCCGCCCTCCCTCGTCGACCACGTTCTGCGCGACCGGCGCTGGTGCCGGGGCAACATCCAGCATCTGGGCCTTCTCGGCACGCGCGGCTTCCATGCTCTGTCGCGCTTCCACCTGTTCCACGGCGCGGTCGGCTACCTGCTCTCGCCCCTCTGGTTCCTGCTTCTGCTGCTCTGGGTGGCGGTCGGGGTCGATGCCGAGCGCTCGGTCATCAACTACTTCTCGCCCGAGAACCCGACCCTGCCGAACTGGCCCGAGATGTCGCCGGTCAACCATGTCTGGCTGATGCTGGTCCTCTACGCGCTGCTGCTCGCGCCGAAGCTGATCGGCGCGGCGGCGTTGCTCGCCACCGGCACCAGGCTCGCGCGGGTCGGCGGGGCAGGGCGGTTCGGGCTGTCGATCCTGCTCGAGATCCTGGTGTCGATCGCCTACGCGCCGATCATGATGGTGCAGCAGACGCTGGCCGTGATCTCGGCGCTGGCCGGCCGCCCGCTCGACTGGACGCCGCAGCAGCGCAGCGGGGGCCGCTACGGATGGCCGGTGCTGCTGCGCTTCCACGCGGTCGAGACGGGGCTGGGCCTCGCGCTCGCGCTCGGGATGTGGACCGGCTTCGTCTCGTTCTGGCTCCTCCCGGTGATGCTGAGCCTGCTCTGCGCGGCACCGCTCAGCCGTCTCTCGGCGCGGCCCTCGCCCGGAACTCTCGCGACACCGCAGGAACTCCGCGCCCCGCTCGTCGTCACCCGCGCTCACCGCTGGCGGGCAGAACTGCACGAGGCTCTGACGCGCGCGATCCCGGCGGAGTAGGCTAGCCCTCCAGCCCCTCGAACCAGTCTAGCATCATCTCCGCCCAGCCCGACGGCACGCCATGCCCGCCCGGAAACAGCGCAAGCTCCAGCGCCGAGCCGGGCGCGCAGTCCCAGCGGCGGCGCAGGAACTGGCCCGTCTCGTCGTAGCCGTCCGGGTTGTCCCACGCACACCCGTTGGCCCGCCGGAACAAGGCCAGCCCCTCGAAGATGTCGCCCTGCGCAACGGCCCCTCCGCCCAGCGGGCGGCCCTCCAGCGGGACGGTCGCATCGCGCCATCCATGAGTCTGGAACAGCCGGACCGGCCCGGCGCAACCCTCGGGATGGGGCCGCCAGAACCCGCCCGAGACGGGCGCCCAGGCGGCGAAGGCGCCAGGGTCGCGGCAGGCCTGATAGACGACCTGGAACGCCCCGTTCGAGAACCCGGCCAGGATCACCCGCTCCGGGTCGACGCCGTGCCGTGCCGCATCCGCGACCACGTCCCGCAGGAACGCATCCTCGTCGCGCCGGTCGGCGCCCGGCTCCCCACGGAAATCCCAGCGCAGGCCGCCGCGGCCCGGGCGCGGCTGGCCGTCCGGAGCGAGGAAGGCATAGCCGCGCGCGGTGATCGCCTCGATCATCCCGCGCTGCCGCATCGTCCCCTCGCCGGAACCGCCGAAGCCGTGCAGGAACACGACCGCGGGCACCGGCCCGTCCGGCGACGGGGGCAGGGCGATGTAGTAGCGCCCGTTCTCGAGGGTGCAGGCGCCCTCGGCGCCGCACCCCTCCTGCGCCTGGACCGGCGAGGCCAGGGCCAGCAGCGCGGCGAGAAGAAGCCGCCTCACGGCCGCACGACCGGCAGGTCCCGCGCCAGCCAGCCCGGCCCGGCGGCAGAGCCCAGCATCCCCTCCGGCACGTCGACGATCCGGGTGAACCCGGCCTCGGCCAGCCGCGCGCTCATCCGGTCGGATCGCACCCCGCGCGCGCAGATCAGGGCGACGGGCGCGTCGCGCCCGCCGTCCACGATCCCCGACAGGGCGGCGACGAAATCGCCCCGCCGCATGTCGAGCGGATGCGCCCCCGCGGCGATGCCGGTCTCGGCCCATTCGTCCGGCCGCCGGATGTCGATCAGGGTGATCTCGCCCGCCTGCACCGCCTCGAGCAGGGCGTCCGCGGCGATCTCGTCGCCCGCGAAGTGGTCGCGCCGCGAGAGGGCATAGCCCCCGGCGGCCAGGGCCACCAGCCCGACACCCCCGCCCAGCAGCAGCGCGCGGCGCGTCGGGCGCGTCTCGATCGGTCCTGCCATGTCGCCTCGCTCCTTCTCGGCTCCTGCCTAACCGGAGGCCACGCGCGGCAGAAGTCACGTCCCCGTGACGCCGGGGAAGTTAATTGTTTCTTTAGCCGGACCTGCCAGATCTCCGGGACGGACAGACGGAGGCGGCGATGATCGCGAAAGCAGGGGCAGCCCGATCCGTGGTCGGGGGAAGCAACCCCGTCGAGGTAGGGCAGGGCCAGCTTGCCGTCAGCGACGACCCCGCGGTCGAGATGGTCGCGACGCTCGGCTCCTGCATCTCGGTCTGCCTCTGGGCGCCGCGCTTCGGCTGCGGCGGCATGAACCACATCTTCCGCAGCGTCTCGCCGGGCCCGATGGGCGACGCCGCCGTCGTGGCCGAGGTCGAGCGGCTGGTCAACGCGCTGATGCGGCTGGGCGTGCCGCGCAGCGAGATGAAGGCGCGCGTGACCGGGGGCGCTCAGGTCCTGCTGCGCGGGCGTGGCCACGGGCTCGCCATCGGCGAGGCCTGCCTCAACTACCTGACGGTGGAGGGGTTCGAGATCGTCGGCGTCTCGGTCGGCGGCGAACGTGCCCGCCGCATCCGCTTCCACCCGGTCAGCGGCCAGCTCGTCGTCGGCCTCATGGCCGAGATCCGGACCCCCGACGATCCCGGCCCGGAGGGCAGCGGCAACGCGCCGGAGATGTTCTGACCGCCCGCCCGGAGCCGTGTCTGCGCCGTCCCCGCACCCCCCGCCGCTCGCCCGCTGCCCGAATCTGCACCGCGCGCCCCCCATTCCGCCCGGAATCAAAGCAACGCCTGCACGCCCCCCGCTTCCCACCGGCCGGGCCATTGGCCCTCCCGCAAGCCCACGACAACGTGCCCGGGCGTTAACCAAGCTGGGACGAGAGACCTATGAACCGCACCTCCCTTACTGCCATCGCGCTGACCCTGGGCGCCGCGCCCGCCTTCGCGGACGGGCATGTGTCCTGTCCCGTGAAGGTCGGCGTCCTGCACTCACTGTCTGGCACGATGGCCATTTCCGAGACCACGCTGAAGGACACGGTCGAGATGCTGGTCGACATCCAGAACGAGAAGGGCGGCCTGCTCGGCTGCGAGATCGAGGCGGTCGTGGTCGACCCCGCCTCGGACTGGCCGCTCTTCGCCGAGAAGGCGCGCGAGCTGATCGCCGACGAGGGCGTCGACGTGATCTTCGGCTCCTGGACCTCGGTCAGCCGCAAGTCCACGCTCCCCGTCCTCGAGGAACTCAACGGCCTGATGTTCTACCCCGTCCAGTACGAGGGCGAGGAAAGCTCCAAGAACGTCTTCTACACCGGCGCCGCACCGAACCAGCAGGCGATCCCCGCGGTCGACTACTTCCTGGAGGAGCTGGGGGTGGAGCGGTTCGCCCTGCTCGGCACCGACTACGTCTATCCGCGTACCACGAACCAGATCCTCGAAGCCTACCTGAAGTCGAAAGGCATCGCGGAGGAGGACATCTTCGTCAACTACACGCCCTTCAGCCACAGCGACTGGGCGACCATCGTGGGTGACGTGGTCGAGATGTCCGAGGACGGGCGCCAGGTCGGCGTGATCTCCACCATCAACGGCGACGCCAATGTCGGCTTCTACAAGGAACTGGCCGCCGCGCAGGTCTCGGCCGACGACATCCCCGTCGTCGCCTTCTCGGTCGGCGAGGAGGAACTGAGCGGCCTCGACACCTCCGACCTCGTCGGCCACCTCGCCGCCTGGAACTACTTCCAGTCCGCCGAGACCGAGGCGAACGAGGAATTCGTCGCCATGTGGAAGGACCGCATGGGCGAGGACCGCGTGACCAACGACCCGATGGAGGCCCACTACATCGGCTTCAACATGTGGGTGAACGCCGTCACCGAGGCCGGGACCACCGATGTCGATGCCGTGCGCGAGGCGATGTACGGCCAGGAATTCCCGAACCTGACCGGCGGCACCGCCGTCATGCTGCCGAACCACCACCTGACCAAGCCGGTGCTGATCGGCGAGATCACCGAGGACGGGCAGTTCGACATCGTCTCCCAGACCGAGGAAGTGGCGGGCGACGCCTGGACCGACCACCTGCCCGAGTCGGCCAAGCTGACTTCGGATTGGCCGGGCCTCGGCTGCGGGATGTACAACACCGAGACCGAGACCTGCGTGCAGATCCAGTCGAACTACTGACGGTCCGGGCGGCCCCGCGAGGTCGCCCCCACCGCCATCCCGCGTGGACGCCTCTCCACCCTGCGCCGCTTCAGCAGGGGGGCGATGCGTCCACGCTCCCCCTGCCGGAGCTTCCATGCGCATCCTTCTCGCCCTGGCCCTTCTGGTCATCCCGCTGTCCGCGCTCGCGCAACAGGGACCGGTGCAGACCCTGCTCCAGACCCATGCCGAGGACATCGCCGACCCGTCGCGCCAGACCATCCAGCCCGTGCTCGACGACCTTTCGGCCAGCGGCCTGCCCGCGATGACGGAGTTCCTCGAAGCCTGGGCCGACAAGGGCGTGGTCCGGCGCGACGCCGACGGGCTGTTCTTCTATGGCCAGCGCGAGGGCGACGTCTACGTCCTGCGCTCCGTCGAGGACGGCGCCGAGGCAGGCGAGGTCGGCCGGCGCGAGGCGACCGAGCTCAAGCCCAACGCGGGCGTGCGCCGCCTCATCGGCACCGCGCTGGTGCAGTTCCAGTTGAACGACCCCGATCCCGCCCGCCGCCGCGCGGCGCTCGACGCGCTCTCCCGCAACGCGACCCCCGACCTGCTGGGGCCGCTGCGCGCCTCCATCGAGACCGAGGAGAACGGCGCCATCCGCGACCGCAAGGAGGAGTTGGAGCGCCTCATCACCCTGCGCTTCGGCGAGAACCAGGCCGCCCGCCTCGCCGCCATCGACTGGCTCTCCGACAAGGTGTCGCTCGAAGGGCGCGCGGCGCTCAACAACGTGCTGACCACCAGAACCGTCGTCGGCCCCCCCGAGGCAGGCGCCAACATCGCGCGCGTCCTCGTGCCCGGCACCGACATTTCCGAACCGGCGGCCGTGGCCCTTCTGGCCGAGGCGGGGTTCGAGGTCGCGCAGGTCTCGCGCGCCGACCGCGATGCGGCGCTGATCGCGGCTATCGAGGGCGAGTCGGTCGCCGGCGTCGCGGTTGCCAGCCTGAACACCGAGGACGCCCGCTGGGCCGCCTACGAGACGCTGGCGCAAGCTGGTGCGGTGCCGCCCCGCGCGGCGCCCGATGCCGTGGCCCGGCTTCTGGCCGAGACCCCGATCACGGCCGTCTACGACGAGCCCGACCCGGCCATCACGACCGCCGCCGCCGCCGCGCTGGACGAGGTCGGGGCCCGCGTCGCCCGCGCCCAGGCCGCCGACCTGACGCTCGACGCGCTGTCGCTGGCCAGCATCTACTTCCTCGCCGCCATCGGCCTCGCCATCACCTTCGGCGTGATGGGCGTCATCAACATGGCGCATGGCGAGTTCATCATGATCGGCGCCTATACCGGCTACGTCGTCCAGACGATCGTGCCCGACTACACCGTCTCGCTCATCATCGCGCTGCCGCTCGCCTTCGTGGTCGCCGCCGCCGCCGGGGTCGTGCTGGAGAGGCTGGTGATCCGCCACCTGCTGCACCGCCCGCTGGAGACGCTGCTGGCGACCTTCGGGATCTCGGTCGCGCTGCAGCAGATCTTCAAGAACATCTTCGGCACCCAGGCCGTGCCGCTGACCTCGCCCGCCTGGCTTGCCGGCGCCTGGTCGCTGAACGACGTGATCGGGATCAGCTACATCCGCATCGCGATCTTCGTCCTGGCGCTGGGCTTCCTCGCGCTGCTCGTCTGGATCCTGCGCCGCACCCGGCTGGGGCTCGAGGTGCGGGCCGTGACCCAGAACCCCGGCATGGCGGCCAGCCTCGGCATCGACCCTGACCGCGTCGGCATGGCAACCTTCGCGCTGGGCTCGGGCATCGCGGGGGTGGCGGGCGTGGCCATCGGCCTCTTCGCGCAGGTCACCTCCGAGATGGGCTCCGGCTACATCGTGCAGAGCTTCATGACCGTCGTCGTCGGCGGCGTCGGCTCGGTCTTCGGCACGCTGGTCGGCGCGGGGATGATCGGCGGACTGCAGAAGGGGATCGAGTGGCTGAACCCGTCGAACACCCTCGCGGCGCAGACCTACATGATCCTCTTCATCATCCTCTTCATCCAGTTCCGCCCGCGCGGCATCGTCGCCCAGAAGGGGAGGTTCGTCCAATGACCGACGCGACCGCATCTGCGGGACGTCCGACGCGGATCACCCGTGGATCACCCGCGGATCACCCCTCGATCCGCAGGCCCCTGATCCGCCGCCCCGACGTCCTGATCTTCCTCGCGATCCTCGCGCTCGTGACCATCGGGGCGACGGTGCTGGCGCAGACCGGCCATGTCTCGACATCCACGGTGAAGCTGCTGGGCAAGACGCTCTGCCTCTGCCTCGCGGCGCTCGCGATGGACCTTGTCTGGGGCTATACGGGCATCCTAAGCCTCGGGCATTTCGCGTTTTTCGGGATCGGCGGCTACGCCATCGGCATGTGGCTGATGTGGGACCGGACCGAGCTCATCGTGCTCGACACGCTCGCCCGAAACCCGCTCCCCGCCACCCCGCTGGAGGTGCAGGAGGCCATCGGCTCCCAGATCTTCGGCGTCGTCGGCTCGACCGAGATCCCCTGGCTCTGGGCCTTCGCCGGATCGCTGCCACTCCAGCTTGCCGCCGCGGTTCTAGTCCCTGGAATCGTTGCGCTGATCTTCGGCTGGCTCGCCTTCCGCTCCCGCGTTGCGGGGGTCTACCTGTCGATCCTTACCCAGGCCGGAACCCTCGCGCTCAGCCTCTGGCTGTTCCAGAACGACAGTGGCCTTCGGGGCAACAACGGTCTGAGCGGACTGCAGAATCTGCCCGGCCTCGACCACGTCCCGCAATCCACCATCAGCCTGTGGTTCCTCTGGGCCTCGGCCCTCGCGCTCGCCGGCGCCTACCTGCTCGCCGCCTGGACCGTCGCAGGCCGCTTCGGCTCCGTCCTGCGCGGCATCCGCGACGACGAGGCGCGGGTCCGCTTCCTCGGCTACGAGGTCGAGCATTACAAGCTCGCCATTTTCACGGGCACGGCAATGGCTTGCGGGATCGCGGGGGCACTCTACTACCCGCAGGCGGGCATCGTGAACCCGGCCGAGATCGCGCCCATCGCCTCCATCTACCTCGCGGTCTGGGTCGCCATCGGCGGGCGCGGACTTCTCTACGGCGCGGTCATCGGCGCAGCCTTCGTCTCGCTCCTGTCCTCCTGGTTCACCGGCGGCGGCGCCCCCGACATCGACCTCGGCTTCTACGAGATCCGCTGGACCGACTGGTGGCTGGTGCTTCTGGGCCTGACCTTCGTGCTGGTGACGCTCTTCGCGCCCAAGGGGTTGGGCGGCCTCGTCGACCTCTGGACGGAGCGGCGCAGCCGCCGCACCTCCGACCTCGGCCCGGACGAGGGCGCGCTGCGCGCCGAGGAGGAACGGCCGTGAGCGCGCTGCTCGAAGTTTCGGGCGTTTCCAAGTCCTTCGACGGGTTCAAGGCCATCGACAACCTCTCCTTCACCGTCGGAGAGCCGGAGTTGCGCGCCATCATCGGGCCGAACGGCGCGGGCAAGACGACCTTCATGGACCTCGTGACCGGCAAGACCCGGCCCGACTCCGGCTCGATCCGCTACGGCGAGCTGTCACGCGACCTGACCCGCATGTCCGAGGCGCAGATCGCCCGCGCCGGGATCGGGCGGAAGTTCCAGAAGCCCACCGTCTTCGAGGACCAGACCGTCTTCGAGAACCTCGCCATGGCGCTGGCCTCGCCGCGGTCCCCGTGGACCGTCCTGACCCGCCGCCCCTCGATGGAGACGCGCGCCGGCGAGGTGGCCGAGCGCGTCGGCCTGACCGCCCATATGCGCCGCAGGGCAGGGGTGCTGTCGCATGGCCAGAAGCAATGGCTGGAGATCGGGATGCTTCTGGCGCAGGAACCGCGGCTTCTGCTGGTGGACGAACCGGCGGCCGGCATGACCTCGGCCGAGCGGGAGCGGACGACCGAGATGCTTGTCGAGGCCGCGAAGGACCACGCCGTCGTCGTGATCGAGCACGACATGGAATTCGTCCGCCGCCTGAACTGCCGCGTGACCGTCCTGCACGAGGGGCGCAGCCTGGCCGAGGGCTCGCTCGACTTCGTCTGCGCCGACCCGCGCGTCATCGACGTCTATCTTGGCCGGCCCGAAGCCGGGGCCGAGGCGGAGGCCGAACATGCTTGAGGCCCGGAAGATCATCCTCGACTACGGCGGCAGCCGCATCCTGCACGGCATCGACCTCATGGCGGCGCCGGGCGCGATCACCTGCGTGATGGGGCTGAACGGGACGGGGAAGACCTCGCTCCTCAAGGCGATCGCAGGGCGCCACCCGGCCGAGGGCCGGATCACCCTCGACGGGGCGGAGCCGGGGCAGGGAGCCAAGGCGCGCGCGCAGGCGGGCATCGCCTATGTCCCGCAGGGGCGCGAGATCTTCCCGCAGCTCACCGTGCAGGAGAACCTGGAGGTTGGCCTCGCCTGCCTGCCCAAGCCAGAGCGGCGCCTGCCGGAGAACGTCTTCGAGCTGTTTCCCGTGCTCGACGAGATGCGCGGGCGCCGCGGAGGCGACCTGTCCGGCGGGCAGCAGCAGCAGCTTGCCATCGCCCGCGCGCTGGTGACGCGGCCCAAGGTCCTGCTGCTGGACGAGCCGACGGAGGGCATCCAGCCCAACATCATCGCCATGATCGGCCGGGTCATCCGCGACCTGCGGGACGCGGGCGAGATGGCCATCGTGCTGGTCGAGCAGCGCTTCGACTTCGCCTGGGACCTCGCCGACCGGATCGTCGCCCTGCGCCGGGGCGCCGTCATCCGCGACGAGGCCCGCGCGGGCGCCAGCCGAGAGGCGGTGCTGGCCGACGTTTCGGTCTAGCTGCCCGGTCCCGGCGATCCGCAGAACCCAAGGTAGGCAGAGATGCGCATGACCCGTCAAGCCGCGAGACGGACACGCAATATCGGAGGCGAGGGGAAAGGCGGCGATTTCCTCTTTCACAAACCGGCGCGATGCCCCGATACTCCGCGCCATAAACAAACGTCAGGGAGGACATCATGAACAACCTACTCACCCGCACCGCGCTCGTGGCGCTGTCGGTCTCCATCGGCTCCGAGGCGATGGCGGTGGAATGGAACGTCTCGCTCTGGGGACAGCGCCGGGCCTTCACCGAACATGTCGAGAAGCTGGCCGAGCTCGTCTCCGAGAAGACGAACGGCGAGTTCACGATGAACATCTCCTATGGCGGCCTCTCGGGCGAGCGCGAGAACCTCGACGGCATCTCGCTCGGCGCCTTCGAGATGGCGCAGTTCTGCGCGGGCTATCACCCTGACAAGAACTCGGCGATCACCGTGCTGGAGCTGCCCTTCCTCGGCGTCGAGACGCTGGAGCAGGAGCGGGACATCTCGATGGCGCTCTACCAGCATCCGGCCGTCGTCGAGGAGATGGCGCAGTGGAACGCGACGCTGCTGATGCCTTCGCCGCTGCCGCAGTACAACCTGGTCGGCATGGGCGAGGCCCCAGACTCGCTGTCGGATTTCGAGGGCCTGTCGGTCCGCGCCACCGGCGGCATCGGCGCCGCGATGGGCGCGGTCGGCGCCGTCCCGACCTCGATGAGCGCGACCGAGGTCCGGCAGGCGATGGATTCGGGCGTCGTCAAGGCGGTCAGCTTCGCCCCGCACGCCCACATGTCCTTCGGCACGATCGAGAGCGGCGACTGGTGGACGACCAACCTCAACCCCGGCACCGTGAACTGCCCGGTGGTCGCCAACACCGACGCGCTCGAGTCGCTGTCCGACGAGCATCGCGAGGCGCTGATGAGCTCCATCGACGAGGCGCTGGACTACTACATCGACTTCTACAATCAGGAGACGATGGCCGCCTGGGGCCCGGCGCTCGAGGAGCGCGGGATCGAGCAGATCACGTTCTCCGACGAGGAGATCGCCGCCTTCGAGGAAGCGGCCGCCGCTCCCGCCGCCCAGGCCTGGATCGAGGAGAACACCGCCCGCGGCCTGCCCGCGCAGGAGCTCTACGACATGGTCACCGGCATGGTCGCCGAAGGCAGCTGACCGTCCGACCCCGGGGGCGCGCGCGGCGCGCCCCCTCTCCCCACAGTCCAAAGGGAGGTGCCGATGGCATCTGGCTCCCTCGTGCTGGCAGATGACACTCTGCTCAGCCGACTCGACCGTGCGCTTCTGCGCCTCGAGCTTGTGCTCATCTTCATCGGCGGGCTCGCGATCTTTTCGCTGATGTTGCTGGCAGTCGGCTCGGTCGGCGGGCGCAACTTCTTCAACGCGCCGCTGCCGGGCTATGTCGACTGGATCGAGGCGCTGATGCCGGTCATCGCGATCCTCGGCGTCAGCTATGTGACGCGCGAGGGCGCGCATATCCGGATGGACATCCTGGTCGGCGCCCTGAAGGGCCGCGCGCTCTGGGCGGCGGAGTTCGCGACAACGGCGTTGATCTTCCTTCTCGCCGCGCTGCTGCTCTGGGGGAGCTGGCTGCATTTCGACCGAAGCTTCGACCTGTCGCGCCCGATGTGGAGCCGGGACAGTTCCATGGATATCGGCCTGCCGATCTGGCCGGGCAAGCTGGTCGTGCCGGTGGCGCTTGCGGTGCTGCTGCTGCGGCTGTCGCTGCAGCTCTGGGGCTATGGCCGCGCCTTCGCGCAGAACCGCGAGCGCCCCGTGGCCGTGCCGCTGGTGGCCGACGCCGCCACGCAGGCCGCGATGGAGGCGGACCAGCTCGCCGCGCGGGAGAAGACCGATGGATAACATCACCATCGGGCTCTGGGTCTCGGGCGGGCTGCTGGTCGCGGTCATCCTCGGCATGCGCGTGGCCTTCGCCGCGGCGGGCGCGGGCCTGATCGGGCTGCTGCTGATCTTCTGGGCGCGCAAGGACTTCGCCATGGCGGAGTTCGGCTGGGCGCTCGGCGTCGCGGTCGGCACGGCGGGGCAGGTGCCGCAGGCGAAGGTGGCGAGCCAGGCGCTGAGCCTGATCCCGACCTTCATCCTGATCGGCTACCTCGCCTATTACGCCGGGCTGACGCAGGCGCTGTTCGAGGCCGCCAAGCGCTGGGTTGCATGGGTACCCGGCGGCCTTGCCGTCTCGACGGTCTTCGCCACCGCGGGCTTCGCGGCCGTCTCGGGCGCGTCCGTCGCCACCGCCGCCGTCTTCTCGCGCATCGCCATCCCCGAGATGCTGGCCATCGGCTACGACAAGCGCTTCGCGGCGGGAGTCGTGGCCGCTGCGGGGACGCTCGCCTCCCTCATCCCGCCCTCGGCGATCCTCGTGATCTATGCCATCATCGTGGAGCAGGATGTCGGCATGCTCCTGCTTGCAGGCTTCATCCCGGGCGTCTTCTCGGCGCTGGTCTACGCCGCGATCATCATCGGCCTCGCCCTGACGATCAAGAACTTCGGCCCGGCCGTAACCGGCTTCACCTGGCGACAGCGCTTCGCCGCGCTGCCGCCGGCTCTGCCCATCGTGGCGGTGGTCGTCATCATCCTGTTCTTCGTCTACAACCCGATCCCGGGCGAGATGGTGCTGTTCGGCAGCACCGTCGAGATCCCCTTCGGCGGCGACAGCTGGGGCACGCCGACCGAGGGCGGGGCCATCGGCGCCTTCATCGTCTTCGTCATGGCCGTCTGGCGCGGCATGCGCTGGACCGAGTTCCGCGACGCCCTGATCGAGACTGCGAAGCTGAGCGTGATGATCTTCACGATCATCTGGGGCGTGCTGATCTACGTGCGTTTCCTGGGCTTCGCCGACCTGCCGGGCGTCTTCGCGGACTGGATCACCTCGCTGACGGTCTCGCCGATGCTGATCCTGATCTGCATCCTGCTAGCCTATGCGGTGCTCGGCATGTTCATGGACGCAATCGGGATGCTGCTGCTGACCCTGCCGGTGGTCTATCCGGCGGTGATGGCGCTGAACGGGGGCGTCGACGTCTCGGCGGCGGATTCGACCTTCGGCATGTCGGGCCCGATGTGCGCCATCTGGTTCGGGATCCTGGTGGTGAAGATGGCCGAGTTCTGCCTGATCACCCCGCCCATCGGCCTCAACTGCTTCGTCGTCGCAGGCGTGCGCCCCGACATCACGGTGCAGGACGTGTTCCGCGGGGTGACGCCGTTCTTCATTGCGGACGCGCTGACCATTGCGGCGCTGGTCGCCTTCCCGTGGATCGTGCTCTGGCTGCCGAGCCAGGTCTGACGAGCGGATGGTCACGACCCGTCCCGGCGCGCGCCGGGGCGGTTTCCCTCACTCGCCTTCATGCCTATATGCCCGCCGACGAGGCCGTTCAGGGTCCAGGAGGCGAAGCGATGCAACTTGACCGACACGCCCGTCTCTCCGTCGCGCCGATGATGGACTGGACCGACCGCCACTGCCGCGCCTTCCATCGCGTCCTGTCGGCGAAGGCGCTTCTCTATACCGAGATGGTGACCAGCGCGGCGTTGGTGCGCGGCGGGGCGGGCCACCTGCTGGACTTCGACGCGGCCGAGCACCCCGTGGCGCTGCAACTCGGCGGTTCCGACCCGGCAGAGCTGGCGGAGGCGACGGCGATGGCGGTGGAGAGGGGCTATGCCGAGGTCAACCTGAATGTCGGCTGCCCCTCGGACCGGGTGCAGTCGGGCTGCTTCGGCGCCGTGCTGATGGAACGGCCCGCGCTGGTCGCCGACTGCCTCGGCGCGATGATCGACGCGGCTGGCGGCGTGCCGGTCACGGCGAAATGCCGGATCGGCGTGGACGACCAGGACCCGCAGACGGTGCTGCCGGACTTCCTCGCCCGGGTGCGGGACGCGGGCGTCGGGCGGGTGACCGTGCATGCCCGGAAGGCCTGGCTACAGGGGTTGAGCCCGAAGCAGAACCGGGAGGTACCGCCGCTCGATTATCCTCTGGTTCACGCGGTGAAGGCGCGCTTCCCGGAGCTGCACCTGTCGATCAACGGCGGGATCGGGTCGCTCGATGCCGTGGCCGAGCAGCTACGCGTGGTGGATGGCGTCATGGTCGGCCGCGCGGCCTATCACGATCCGGGGGCGATCCTGCTCGAGGCCGATTCCCGCATCTTCGGGACCGCCGACCCCTGTTCCTCGCGCACCGAGGCGGCGCTGCGGATGGGGCCGCATATCGAGGCGCATCTGGCCGAAGGCGGCAAACTGGGGCAGGTGACGCGACACATGCTGGGCCTCTTCGCCGGGCTGCCCGGCGCACGCGGCTGGCGGCGGACGCTGTCGGAGGGCGCGGCGCGGCCCGGCGCCGGGATCGAGGTGCTGCACGCGGCGCTGGACCACGTGATGGCGGAGGCGGCCTAGCCCTTCTTCAGCCGCGCCGCGCGCCCGCCACGGCGCACCCGGTGGCGCGCCTCGCGCGCGGGCAGTTCTTCCATGATCGCGCGGCGCGCGTCGGGCGTGAGGCGCGACCATTGCGCGATCTCGTCGATGGAGCGCAGGCAGCCGGTGCAGAGCCGCGTCTCGGGATGGACGACGCAGATCTTCACGCAGGGGCTCTCGATCTCGGCGCGGCGCCAGATGCGGTCGGAGGCGGGGTCCTGGGTCAAGAAACGCTCCGGAGATGGTGCAGGCGGTCGAGCGCGCCCTGAAGGATGTAGCCCGCCGCGACGTGGTCGATGACCTCGGCCCGGCGCTTGCGCGACGCGTCGGCGGCCAGCAGTGCGCGCTCGGCGGCGACGGTGGACAGCCGCTCGTCCCAGTAGGCGATGGGCGTGTCGATGCGGCGGGCGAGGTTGCGCGCGAAGGCGCGGGAGGCCTGCACGCGCGGCCCCTCGCTGCCGTCCATGTTCAGCGGCAGGCCCAGCACGATCCCCGCGATGGCGCGCTTCGTCAGGATCGCCTCCAGCGCGACGGCATCGGCGGTGAACTTCGTGCGGCGGATCGTCTCGAGCGGCGTCGAGACGGAGCGCAGCCCGTCCGACACCGCCACGCCGATGGTCTTGGTGCCGAGGTCCAGACCGGCCAGCGCGCCCGTGGGGGGCAGGGCGGAGGCGAAAGCCTCGATGGTCTCGTGGATCACGGGGCGAGCCCCGCCCGCTCCGCCGCCCGGGCCAGAACATCCAGCGCACCGCGATCCTCGGCGAAGACCAGCTTGGCCTCCCCGTAGACGGCGGCGGCGCCGTCGGTGTCGCCGACCACGCCGTTGGCGACGATCAGCTGCGCCCATTCCTGTGGCGACCCGCCTTCGGAGGCGAGCCGCGCGGCGAGCCGGGCGCGCATGCCCTCGATCATCTCGACCCGTTCCTCGAGCGTCATCTCGCCGGCGGCCTCGATATCCTCGGCGGTGGGGCCGCGCGGGGTCGGAAGCTGCTCGACCGGCGTGGGATCGCCGGCGGCCCGGCTGATCGCCTCGATCCGGTCGTAGATGATCGGCAGCCAGGGCGCGTCTGGCGTGCTGTCGGCAAGAAGGCGGCGCCAGATCGGCCAGGCGAGGTCGGGACGCCCGCCCTGCGCATACATGCTGCCGAGGTAGAAACGCGCGAGGCCGAGGCTCGGGTCGCGGCGCAGGGCAGCCTCCAGCGCCGCCTCCGCCTCCGGCGAGACATAGCCTCCCGCGGCAAGGATCATCAGCTCCGCCAGAACGGCATGATCCTCGGCGGTTGCGTCGTCGCCGAGGATCTCGATCACGCGCTGCTGCGCGCGCCACGCGGCCTCCATGTTGCCCAGCCCCGCCTCGGTCTGCGCGGCGAGCCGCCAGCCGCGCAGGTCGTCGGGGCGGTCCACGAGCAGGTCGCGCAGCTGCTGCGCCATATCGGAGACCTCCGGCCGGGACTCGTCGATCCGGTCAGGCACCTCGGCCTCGGCCACGGCCTGCGACGCGCGGGCGGCGCGGTTTTCCTCGATGACGGAGATCCGGGCCTGCAGCGGCATGTCGCCGTAGCCGGGGGCGCCGACGGTCAGGTAGGTCGCGGCGGTCGCGGCCAGCACCAGCACAACGGCCAGCCCCGCACCAAGCACACCGTTGCCGCGAAAGCCCGCGACGGCGCCTTGCGCGGCCTTGTCGGCGGCCAGCAGGCGGCGCGCCACCTCGGCCCGGGCGGCCTCGGCCTCGCTGTCCGACAGCGTGCCCCGCGCACGGTCGCGGTCGAGCTCCCGCAGCTGGTCGCGATAGACGGCCACATCCGGCGCCACCGACTCGGGCGGGGTGCGGAAGGCGGCGAGGACGATGGCGGTGCAGCCGACCGTCAGGGCGGCGGCCGCGATCCAGAACAGCATGAGGGCCTCCGTTTCGGGCCGGACCCTAGACCGCGCGGGCGATGGCCGAAAGGGCGGATGACGAAGGCTTGAGCGCCCGGAGCGTGACGCGGACGATTCGCTCCGGACCTCCGCCCGCGCCCGTCGGAGCGGCATCGTCCGTTCCTCGGCACATCCCGGACGCATGTTTGACAGGCATCGGCAGGTTTTTGCCGTCTTAGCCGGCGCCGCGCCCCGAGGTTGACACGAAAGCCCCTTCATTTCGGGGGCTTCAAAGGCAAGAGAACCGCGGTATGATCGTGTCGTAAACGTAACGAAGCTCTCAACGAAGTTCGCGCAGCCCCATGGCCTTTGTCACGCCCCCCTCCCGTATCCGCGGCCTCTCCTTCCTCATCGGCGGGACGCTGGCTGCCGCGGTGCTCGTGGCGCTCGCGCTGATCGGCGGGGTCATCGATCTCGGGATCGGTACGCCCGACGTCCGCATCGACGCGCCCGGCACCTCGGGCTGGCCGCAGATCGGCGACTGAGCGGCCGAGCAGGCCCCGATCGACCGCCGCGACGGGCCAATCGGCGCGGGTTCGGGCCATCCCGCCGCTTGACGGCGGCCCCCTTGCGCCTCACTTCACCGTGACACAATCGAAACGACAGGGGGCCCAAATGGCATTCGACCTTCCCGATCTTCCCTACGCTCACGATGCGCTCGAATCGAAGGGCATGTCGAAGGAGACGCTGGAATATCACCACGACCTCCACCACAAGGCCTATGTCGACAACGGCAACAAGCTGATCGCCGGCACCGAGTGGGAGGGCAAGTCCCTCGAGGAGATCATCACCGGGACCTACCAGCCCGAGGCGGTGGCCCAGAACGGGATCTTCAACAACATCAGCCAGCTCTGGAACCACAACCAGTTCTGGGAGATGATGACGCCGAACACCGTCGCCATGCCGGGCGAGCTTGAGAAGGCCATCACGGACAGCTTCGGCTCGGTCGACAAGTTCAAGGAAGAGTTCTCGGCCGCCGGCGCGGGGCAGTTCGGCTCCGGCTGGGCTTGGCTCGTGAAGGACCGCGATGGCGGGTTGAAGGTCACCAAGACCGAGAACGGCGTGAACCCGCTCTGCTTCGGCCAGACCGCGCTGCTTGGCTGCGACGTTTGGGAGCATTCCTACTACATCGACTTCCGCAACAAGCGCCCGGCCTACCTGACCAACTTCCTCGACAACCTCGTCGACTGGGAGAACGTTGCCTCGCGGATGTGAGCCGGTCTCTCTCAGACAGGAAGGGCCCCCTTGCGGGGCCCTTTTTCGTTGATGCCGGAACGCCGCAACCGTCCCGGGCGTTCTTGTGGAAACAGCCTGCAAGGAGGACATCATGGCCGAGCGACATCGCTCCCAGGACGGGAAACGGGAAACCGACGAGTTCATCGAGGACATGCCGGAGACGCCGGATCAGCAGGGCCGCTCCGGCGGGCAGGTTGCCCGCGACGTCGGCACCGAGGACAGCCTGAAGCGTGCCACCGAGCAGGGCGTGAAGGGCACGACCCGCGTGACCAAGTCCAAGGAACGCGGCGAGCGTGAGGAGGATGACGACCGATGAGCGGCATCCCCCACCACGCGCTGGTCGTCGTCACCGACAGTGAGAAGGCGCTGTTCCTGCGCAATCGCACCGATGCCGAGGACCCGAATCTCGACGTCATCGAAAAGGAGACGCAGCCGAATCCCCCCGACCGCGAGCAGACCGCCAACCGCCGCGGCCGCGTCCATGAAAGCGCCAGCCCCGGCGTGCGCGCCTATGACGAGACCGACTTCCACGAGCTTCAGAAGGACCGCTTCGCCGCGGACCTGGCCGACCGGCTCTACCACATGGCCCATGCGGGCGAGTTCAAAAAGCTGATCCTCGTGGCGCCGCCGCAGGTGCTGGGCGTCGTCCGCGATGCGATGCACAAGGAGGTGGCCGACAAGCTGATCGCCACGCTCGACAAGACGCTGACCAACCATCCCCGCCACGAGATCGAGGAGATCGTCGCAGACAGCCTGGCAGAAGCCTAGGCCAGCAGATCCAGGGCGGCCCCGGCGTCCGGGGCCGTCCGCACGAAGTCCAGAAGGCTCGGATCGGCAAAGCCATCGGAGACGACCGCTCGCATCAGCGCCGAGAGCCGGTCCCAGTAACCATCGACATTCAGGACGATAATCGGCTTGTCATGCAGGCCGAGCTGGCGCCATGTGAGCGCCTCGAAGAACTCGTCCAGCGTGCCGGCGCCGCCCGGCAGCACGATCACCGCGTCCGCGTTCATCAGCATGACCTTCTTGCGCTCGTGCATCGTCTCGGTGACGACGAAGCGCGTCAGGTCGCGCTTGCCGACCTCCAGCTGCAGCAGGTGGGACGGGATCACGCCGAAGGTCTCGCCCCCCGACTCCTGGACGGCGCGCGCGACCCGGCCCATCAGACCGACATCCCCCGCGCCGTAGACCAGCCGCCATCCACGCGCGGCGATGCCGCGGCCTAGCGCCTCCGCAGCCTGCGCAAAAGCCGGGCGGGCGCCGTCGCGGCTGCCGCAATAGACGCAGATGGATCGCATGAAACCCCCGTGCCGGGCCCGAACGTCGTGCTTTTGACCCAGGACCGAACCATTGATAAGGATTCGAGAAGGTCGCGCAAGCGCGCGTCAAGGGAATCACGATGAACGTCAGTGCCGTTTTCGGGGGTGTGGTCGCGTCGGCGCTGGTCGTGGGCCTCATCGTGTATGGCGCCCTGACGCGCGACGCCGAATTGATCGCCGTTTCGACCTCGAAAGACGAACTGGCGACCGGAGGGCCGGCGGCGACGGATGCTGCCGTCGCGGTGACCCGCTCCGACCCCGTGGCACCCGAGACGCCGGTCATGCCGGCCGAGCCCACGATCCGGCCGCCCGAGATGGGTGTCGTCCGCGTCGACGCGCAGGGCAGCGCGCTGGTAGCTGGCACCGGTCCCGCCTCTGCCGACGTCGTGCTGCGCCTCGACGGCTCGGTGATCGCCTCGGCTCGAACGGATGCGAGCGGCAGCTTCGTCTCCCTGTTCGACCTGCCCGCCTCGGCCGAGCCGCAGGTGCTGACGCTGGAGGCGACGACGGCGGACGGCGTGGTGACCCGCGCCGTCGAGACTGTGATCGTCGCGCCCACCTTCCCCGGCCAGTCGGGACCGGGGCGCGCGCCCGTCGCGGATCGCAGCACGCCCCGTCCCTCGGCCGGGCAGGAGGTGGCGGGACAGGTCGCGCCGGGGGTCGACAGCATCCCGACGCTGGACCCTGCCGGGTCCGACCATGTCGCACGCGCTGCGCCCGCGGACCTGACGGCGCCCGGTGGCGACGCGAGCCTCGCCGATCGGACCCGCCCGGCCGCGCCGGTCTCGGCCGCCGCCGCGCTCGCTCCCGTCGGGGAGGCGCCGGTTCCCGGCGCGGCCCCCGACCCCGTCCTGCCCGAGGCCGAGCAACTGGCCCGAGCGACCCCCGACGACCTGCCGGCGCCGGGCGCAGACGCGGCCCTGACCGATCCGAGCCGACCTGCGCCGCCGGTCGCCGCGGGCGCGCTCCGCCCCGAGCCCGGTGAGGCGCCCGTGCCCGGACCGGCACCCGCCCCGCCGACGCCCGCTGCGGACCAGCTCGCACGTGCCGCGCCATCCTCGCTCACGCCGCCGGATCCGACGGCGCCCCCCGACCGCGCCCGTGTCCCCGAGACCGCCGCCTCGGTCGCGCCTGTCGTGCCGGTCCAGCCCGGCACCGCGCCCGCCATCTCCGCCGACGGAAGCGCGCCGCTGCAGGCGCCGAGCGCGCCGCGCCTGATCCGCGCCGGCCCCGACGGCCTGTCGGTCGAGACGCCCAGCCCGGCGGACCAGCCGCAAGTCACGCAGGACCTCGGCATCGACGTGATCTCCTACGATACGGTCGGGGAGGTGCAGATCGCCGGCCGCGCAAAGCTCCGGTCCGAACTGCGCATCTACCTCAACAACCAGCCGGTCCAGACGGTCAGGGTCGGGCCGGACGGGCAGTGGAATGCGCCGCTGTCGAACGTTGCCAGCGGGGTGTACACGCTGCGCGTCGACGAGGTCGGCGCCGACGGCAGCGTGACCGCCCGGGTCGAGACCCCGTTCCAGCGCACCGCGCCCGAGATCGCCGCCCAGGCCCGCCGTGACGGCGCCACCGCGATCACGGTGCAGCCGGGCTATACGCTCTGGGCCCTGTCCGAAGGATATTTCGGCGAGGGCATCCAGTACGTCCAGCTCTTCGAGGCCAACCGCGATCAGATCCGCGACCCGGATCTGATCTATCCCGGCCAGGTTTTCCGTCTGCCGGGAGCGGAGTAGCGTCCCCGCGTCGACCCGAGCCTTTCCGAAAGTCTTCCTCATGGCCTCTGATCCGAACGTGGAGCGCGCGTCCTCCGGCTGGTCCATCGTGCGCAAGGTCTCGCCCTATCTCTGGCCGCCGGGCGAGGGATGGGTGAAACGCCGCGTCGTCGCGGCCCTCGTCATGCTGGTGCTCGCCAAGCTGATCGCGGTGTCGACGCCGTTTCTCTACAAGGCCGCCGTCGACGCGCTGGCGCCGGACACGGTCACGCCGGCCTGGGCACTGGGCGCCGGGGCCATCGCGCTGACGGTGGTCTACGGCCTGGCGCGGACGCTCAACATCGGCTTCCAGCAGCTGCAGAACGTGATCTTTGCCCGCGTCGGCCAGAGGGCGCTGCGCCGCCTCGCCTCCGAGACGTTCACGCATATGCATCAGCTTTCGCTGCGCTATCACATCACGCGCAAGACCGGCGGTCTGTCGCGGATCATCGAGCGGGGGGTGAAAGGCGTCGACTTCCTGTTGCGCTTCCTGCTGTTCTCGATCGGTCCGCTGATCCTGGAGCTGCTGCTCATCTGCGTGATCCTGTGGATCGCGTTCGACATACGCTACATGGCGATCGTGCTCGTCACCATCGCGGCCTATGTCGGCTTCACCTTCAGGGTCACGGAATGGCGCGTCCGCATCCGGCGTCAGATGAACGAGCAGGACACCGACGCCAATCAGAAGGCCATCGACAGCCTGCTCAACTTCGAGACCGTCAAGTATTTCGGTGCCGAGCGGCGCGAGGCGGCGCGCTATGACGGGGCGATGGCGCTCTACGAGCAGGCGGCGTTGAAGACGTCCTATTCGCTGGGCTTTCTGAACTTCGGGCAGGCGGTCCTGATCACCGCCGGTCTCGTCGCCGTCATGGTGCTGGCCGCGACGGGCGTGCAGAGTGGCGAGCTGACCGTTGGCGACTTCGTCATGGTCAACGCCTACATGATCCAGATCACGATGCCGCTGAACTTCCTCGGCACCGTCTATCGCGAGATCCGGCAGGCGCTGGTCGACATGGGCGAGATGTTCGGCCTGCTCGATCAGCCGTCCGAGGTGCAGGACAGGCCCGACGCGGTGCCGCTGAGGGTGCCGAAGGGCCGGATCGAGCTACGCGACGTCCGCTTCGGCTACGACCCCGCCCGCCCGATCCTGCGCGGCCTGACCCTGACCGTCGCCGCGGGCGAAAGCGTCGCGATCGTCGGCCCCTCCGGCGCCGGCAAGTCGACCATCTCGCGGCTGCTGTTCCGGTTCTACGACGTCGACGGCGGCGCGATCCTGATCGACGGGCAGGATGTGCGGGCCGTGACGCAGGAAAGCCTGCACGCCCAGATCGGCGTCGTGCCCCAGGACACCGTCCTCTTCAACGACACGATCCGCTACAACATCGCCTATGGCCGCCCCGAGGCGAGCTTCGCCGAGGTCGCGGAGGCGGCCCGCGCCGCCAAGATCGACGCCTTCATCGCCAGCCTGCCGGAAGGCTACGAGACCGCCGTGGGCGAGCGCGGGCTGAAGCTGTCGGGCGGCGAAAAGCAGCGCGTCGGCATCGCCCGGACCGTCCTGAAGGACCCGCCGATCCTGATCCTCGACGAGGCAACTTCGGCGCTCGACAGCGAGACCGAGCAGGACATCCAGACCGAGCTGCGCGCCATGTCCCGCGGCCGATCGGTGCTGATGATCGCGCACCGCCTGTCGACCGTAATCGACGCGGACCGGATTGTCGTGCTGGAGAACGGGCAGATCGTCGAGGAAGGCACGCATGACGACCTGCTGGCCCGAAGCGGCCGCTATGCGAGCCTCTGGCATCGCCAGCAATCCGAGGACGCCGCCTGAGCCGTCGCAGGACGGCGCGGCGATCCGCGCGGGGCGCGGCCAGAGGCGCCCGATCGCGCTTTGCCGCCGCCTTCGGGCCAGCGGAGGGTACGACGACCTAACAGGCTGCTGAAGAAGTCGGCCTTGAAGGACGCCGTTCCTGCCGCCACGGTTTGAAGGTGGTTCTTTGCGGCTGTGGCTGCGGAGGCCGGGTCTGGCTACCGCTTCTGTCAGGCGGCAAGGAGTTTCGGCAGCCTGGCAACGTTACAGGCCGCCATGGTCATCGTGAACTGGGCGCGGACGCTGTCGAGGCCGCGGTGGACGGTCTGGGCCATACCGCCCACGGTTTTGGCCCAGCCGAAGGGTTCCTCGATCTTCTTCCGGCGCCGCTGTGAAACGGCATAGCCGGGATGCTGAGTGGTCCGCCCGTCGATGGCGGAATGCCGGGACTTCTGCGCGACATGGGGTGTCACGGCCATCCGCCTGAGCGCGGCGACGAAGTCGGCGCTGTCGTATGCCTTGTCTGCTCCAAGCATCAGGGGCCGGGGCGAGCCGGGGGAGTGCCGATCGATCATCTCGAGCGCCGCCTTGCGTTCGCCATGGCCGTCGGCGTGGGTCAGTTCCGCCTGCACAACCAAGCCGTTGCGGTTCTCCGTCAGCGGTGGGCTGCGCCCGTTCGATGCTGCAAAAGCGATGCTTTTGCGGCCGCATCTCACCCATGAAGCACAGCATCGCCGCGGCCCGCGGTGCTGTCTCGAAGGTGGTGGAAATCGGTTCGACGCGATCTCCGGCGCTTTCAGCGTCACGGTTTCACGCGGCGAGGTCACTCGTTTGATCGGTCAGGGGGGCTGAGAGCGTCTCCCAG
>NZ_QPLJ01000036.1 GCF_003340555.1 Jannaschia formosa
ACCGCCTGCCAGCGCGAGGCATGCTGACCCTCGGTCTCGAGAACCAGCCGCACGGCGCGCTCGCGCACCTCAGGGGAAAACTTGTTCGTGGTCTTGCTCATGATGCTCCATCCTACTCAGGAGTTGGAGCCTCCGGCAGACCCGGCGCGGTTCAGATCTACCGTCTACCGTTGGTTCGCAGTCCAGCCGCTAGGCGAGCTTTCAACATGACCTCCGCTCTGATCTCGCTAAGGCCTCGTCTACTCCAACTCCATAAGGGACAAGCTGAAGAAGGCATCCCGCCGTGGAGAGAGCTATCTCCACGGCAGCTATCCGGCATCATTGGCGTCACCGTCCAGGCACTGGCCAACTGGCGTTACAGGGGAAATGGCCCCCGCTTTACGCAACGTCCAAGGACCCGCGTCTGTCTCTATCGCCTCTGTGACGTCTTTGAATGGGCAACCGGCCTCCCCGCCTGGCACCACAACAAGGCCTGGCTCCTTGCACGCGGGTTGGTACCTGACGACGCCGACGAACTCTACATCGAGTGGGTATGTTCGATTTTCCCAGGGCCAAGGTGATGAAATGGCAGAAAGGCGCCAGTTCGGGAGGATTTGGTCTGCCATAGTTATGGCGCCAACCCGTTGTCATTCCTATAAAAAGGTCTACCCCTCCGTCGTTGACACGTCGGGAAGACCTGACCGGCGGGTCCGCTGTCCTAGGAGATCATGCGCCGCTGTCCTAGGAGATCATGCGCCGCCCTCCAAGGCTGGCCGCTCGGCTCTGACCGACTCCAGCGCTGGGCAAGCCTTCCCGCCCCGATGAAGCCCTTCAGGGACCATCCCAAGTCGAGTATGACCCGCACGCGCAAGTATTCGATTTTGACTTCTGGCCCCGATCTGACCGCGGCCAAGAGAACCCTTGACTCCTGTGGAAATGGGTATTGACGCGTCGAATCACCTCGAGTAAGGACTGCACGTCTCTCAGATCACCTATCACCTATCAGTTTATCAGCGCCTCAGACGCGCACGTAAACGAAACAACATCGGCCAGCCCCCTGCGGCCTTGATAGTAGGTGTCTCTCCATGAACGACCCTTTCAGCGAACTGCGCATTGCGCAGGATCTTGTTGCGCGCCTTGCTCGCCACGTCGCGACCGAACTGGACCTCCACTACGACGCCATCGACCCTTAACTCATGGCTGAAGAGTTGGCCGACTTGCAGCAGGCCAAGCGGGTATTGACCCATGCGAACATGCCTGTGGCCAAGGTGGTGACCCACGTTCTGGTCAAGGCCGGGCTGAAATAGGGTAATCCTACAGACTCGCCTCCGCGGGCGGTTCAATCGAGCCGCATCGGAGCCTAAGTCAGGGGAACGGTCGCATATCAGATCAATCCCCTATCCGATTATCCCAGCTTATCAACTTTCCATTA
Organism: Jannaschia formosa; assembly: GCF_003340555.1. Classification (GTDB taxonomy): domain Bacteria; phylum Pseudomonadota; class Alphaproteobacteria; order Rhodobacterales; family Rhodobacteraceae; genus Jannaschia; species Jannaschia formosa. The sequence continues at coordinate 1,412 of NZ_QPLJ01000036.1, forward strand.
TCAGCGATCTCCTCCCCTCAACTCGTCTGCGGAGACAACAGATGGTTCGGAAAGCCACGGCGTCCATTACTCCCGTGTTCGCGAGATCCGATACGGCAGCGCGACTTCTCGACATTAGCGAGGCCGAGTTTCTACGCCTTGTCGAATCCAAGCATCTCCCCGATCCCGTCGTGATCGACCGGCATCGACGCTGGCATATGACCGATCTTTACAAGCTCTTGAGTGGTTCGGCTCTCGAGGGACTGGGAGACGTCTCATGGTGAAGAAGAAGTACCTGTGGACTAACAACCGGGGGTACACTTACGTGCGGCGTAATGGCACCCTTATCCCGATACGCGCCACAAAGGGTACGGCCGAGTTCGATTCGGAGTATTGGGCCATTATGCGTGGCGACTCCTTGGTCTCGACTAGATCCTTCAACGGCCTGATTGCAAGCTATCGCGTATCATCCCGTTGGACCAAGTTGTCTGCACGGACGCGGGATGACTACGAGAACGTCTTGAACGTACTGACCGAAAAGATCGGCACGATGGATTGCAGGCGGATGGTGCGCGCCGACGTCATCAAGGCGCGGGAGGGGCATAAGAACCGGCCGCGCTTCGCAACATACGTCGTCCAGGTTCTAAGCATCCTGATGGAGCACGCCATCGACATTGGCTGGCGCAAGGACAATCCTGCCAAGGGCGTCGGCAAGGTGAAGACAGACGCGGACAAGACGAAGCCACATCTACCTTGGACCGATGATGCCGTCGCCGTTTTCCGCTCGGGTGCTGCCCCCCTGCCGCTCCTGATTTTCGAGCTCGGACTGGGTAGCGTGCAACGCCCTGCTGACTGCACGAAGTTTAGATGGGAGGATTATGACGGTCGCTGCCTAAGGATCGAACAGGGAAAGACCAAGGTCCACCTTACGTTGCCCTGCACAGAGCGGTTGCGGGCGATCCTCGACAAGCAGGAGCGGATCAGTGAGACGATCCTCGTAAACCGGCGGGGGGCCCCTTTGGCCTACCAAACGATGGCACAGATCATGCTTAAGGAGCGTCGCCGTCTTGGCGTCGAGGCATTCGATCTTCATGCCCTACGCTATCGGGGGGTGATGGAGTTAGCCCTCGCGGGTTGCACCGACGATGAGATCGCGAGCTACAGTGGCCATGCATCGAAGGAAATGATCCGCCACTACGCTGGCAAAGCCCGCCAGGAGACCGCTGCCCGAAGGGCTCTCGAGAAGCGGGAGGCGGATGACCGGCGCTGAGCATCCCGGAAGATAGGGGATGGGGCCGACAGCGGACAGAACGGGTACAAAACAAGAAAGTGAAAACAAGGGTGAGAACTCGACCAGACTGGCCTTGCGGCTGATCGCCGAAAACCCTAGAGAAACCGAAGCTTCGGCGAGTTGGCGGAGTGGTTACGCAGCGGATTGCAAATCCGTGCACACCGGTTCGATTCCGGTACTCGCCTCCAGCACCCCTTAGCGTATTGTTTTCGCAAAGGAGCCCGTGACGTTGTCCAGCCAAGAGTTGTCCAATATGGACCACATCGACGCGAAGGACACCGAAGACATGCGTTACCTTGTTCGCCCCCGTGGTGACGGAAAGGGCTACGTTTTTCGGACGGTCACGCCGGATGCTCTGAAGGGTTTGAACAACCCTCGCACCGGGAAGCCGTTCGGACGGGAGATCAAGCTAGGACTGGACACGAGGCACCTGCCTACGGCTCGCCAGCGCCGAGACGTCGTCCTTGGCGAACTGAGGGCGTTAGCTCTCCGCCAAGCGGGCGATGATGCATTCGCACTCCAGACCGCCTTGGACTGGCGCGAGGACATCGCCAGAGCGCGGGAGAAAGACCCGTCCGGCGAACAGGCGAAGCTGATGGAGCTGGTACTCGTCGACAAGCTGGAAGCTCAGGAGATGGCTGGGCGTTCTGTCAAAGGCCTTAGGCGTCTTGGTAGGGTCGCGCAGCCTGCGGGAGGTCGTCGGCGATCACCATGGTCTCGGTCGGCCCGGCGAAGAGGATGGTGCCGGGCATCGTCTCGACCTCGACATCCTTCATCAAGTCGCGCTGGACCCGGGCGAAGTTGCGCACCTGCTCCTGAGCGAAGCGGATGTCGGCGAGCTCGCGCTCCGACAACTCGCCGATCAGCGCGTCGATCTCGGGCTGGCTCAGGCGAAAGCTCTCGGGCTCGTAGCTGTCGAACCTTGCCGACAACTCGCGCACGGCGGCGTCGCCTCGCGCGTCGATGTCCCTCAAGGTCGCCTCGACCGAGGCACGCACCTTCGCATCGTCCTCGGCGCGATCGGCGGTGGATTTCGCGGTCTTGAGGCGCTCGGCCATCTGGAACCCTCCCCGGGCTCGGCGCCACCTTAGGGGAGGCGGTGGCCGTGCTCAAACGAGTTTTGCAGTCCTATGCAAAGCTAGAGGCCCGCGATCCAGCCGGTCAGCAGCGCGATCATCTCTTCCGTGCGCCCGGGCGAGAGGATGTCGCCCGCGAGGACGTGCTCGTTCGGATCGTCGCCCGGCGAAGGCGCGACCCGCTCGACCGTGACCGGCCCGCCCCAGGCGGCCAGCACGTCCTCGATGGCCTCGGGTGCGACGACCCGGTCGCGCGGCGAGAAGACGAAGAGTGCGGGCGTCCGCGTCGCCCCCCAGTCGAGCCCCTCCGCATGGTCGATCAGCGCCTGCATCGGCAAGGTGGCGACCGTCGGATAACGGGTCGTCCAGTGTCTGGCGTGGCGCTCGTTGAGCGGCTGGAACGCCCGCTCCGGCCCGGCCACCAGCGGCACCCACCAGCGCGCCGCGGGCCAGGAGAGCAGGGCCGCCGCGGGGTTCGCCACCCGGAAGTTGGGCGAGATCAGCACGATTCCCGCCAGCCCTTCCCGCTGCGCCGCAAGCGCCGGGTCGGCGGCCAGCACGGCGGCGAGCGTCCCTCCGGTCGAGGTTCCGATGACGACCACCCGGTCGCCAAGCCGGCGGCCGACTTCCATCGCCTCGGCCACGTCCTCCAGCCAGTCGCCGGCGTCGGGCTCCGCCATGGCGGCCCCGTTGCGCCCATGCCCGGCAAGCCGCTGGTAGAACAGGTTCGCGCCCGTCGCCTCGGCGACGCGGTCGGCGACGGGCCGGGTCTCCCAGAGATCGGCGGAGAAGCCGTGCAGGTAGACGATGGCCAGCGGGGTCCGCTGCCCCGGAGGACCGGCCCAGAGGATGCGCTTGGCGGCGTCGGGGCGCAGGTCCGGCACCCGCGCTTCGCGGTCGGCGAACCAGCGGTCGAGATCGGGAGGCAGGACGGACGGATCGAAGGCGATCTCGGTCTCGACCTCCTCGTAGGTGCCCGCGACCCACAGCGCGGCGACCGCGATCGCCAGCCCGACGATCAGGAACAGGAAACCGCGCAGGACCGTCGTCAGCATGACCCACCTCCGGCGTTCATGGGCAGGCGGGGCGGCCGCGGGGTCAAGCGCCGATCCGCTCCAGCACCTCCGCGACGCTGCGTTCGATCAGCCGCAGCTCCTCGGGGCCCGAGAACCGGTGGTCGGCCCCCTTCACGAGGGTCAGCCGCATGTCCGGACCTTCGGCATGGGCCAGCAGGCGGTGCGCCCAGGCTTCCGGCACGTCGACATCGGCCGTGCCCTGCAGGAACCGCACCGGGATCGGCAGCGCCAGCGGCGTGCGCAGCACGAGGCGTCCGCGTCCCTCTTCGATCAGGTGCTGTGTGATGATGTAGGGCTCGCCGTATTCCGAGGGCACGGCGACGCGCCCGGTCTCGAACAGCTCGACCCTCTGCGCCTCGTCGAAGGACGCCCAATAGCCGTCCTCGGTGAAATCCGGCGCCGCGGCGATGGTGACAAGTCCCGCAACCCGCTCCGGCCGGTCCCGGGCGATCAGCAGCGCGATCCACCCGCCCATAGAGGAGCCGACGAGCACATAGGGCTGCGCGATCTCGTGGTCGATAACGGCCAGCGCGTCCTGCATCCAGGTCCCGATGGACCCGGCCTCGAAGCTGCCGCCCGAGATCCCGTGCCCGGAATAGTCGAGCCGAAGGAAGGCCCGGCCCTGCGCCCGGGCCCAGGCCTCCAGCGCCAGCGCCTTGGTTCCCTGCATGTCCGATTTGAAGCCGCCGAGGAAGACGACGGCCGGGGCCTCGCCCGGCGTGAACTCGTAGGCGAGGCGCAGTCCGTTCCGCTCGATCACCGCCATGACATATCCTCCTGCACCGGCAGATAGGCCATTCTGGCGCGCTCGGCAAATAAGTGACCTCATGGTCACATGTCTTGACAGGTGACCGGATCATCACGTATGGACGAGGCATGGACCTGATCTTCAAATCCCTCGCCGACCCCTCGCGCCGCGACCTGCTCGACGCGCTGCGACGGCAGGACGGCCAGACCCTGTCGGAGCTGGAGAGCGGCCTGCCCCTCAGCCGCTTCGGTGTGGCCAAACACCTGAAGCTGCTGGAGGAAGCGGGGCTCGTCACCCGCGTCAAGCGCGGCCGCTACACTCATCACTACCTCAATGCCGTCCCCCTGGCCGAAGCCCTGTCCCGCTGGGTCGAACCGTTCGAGGTCGCCCCCGCCGCCGCGGGGCTTCTCGCCCTGAAGGCGCGTCTCGAGCAGGAGGCCGAGGCCCCGGACGTGGTCCATCACAGCTTCATCCGCTGCTCCCGCGACGCGCTGTGGTCGGCGTTGCGCGACAGCGCGCGCCGGCCCCTGCGGCCGGGCCCCGCCGGCGCGGTGGTCGCCTCCGACCCCGGCACGCGGCTGGAGACGCGGATGCCTGCTCACCTCACGCTGCCTGAAACGCGCGTCGCCTACGAGATCGACAGCGAGGGCGCGCATCAGCATCTCACCGTCGGCCATTTCGGCCTGCCGCCCCCGCTCCGCCCGCAGCTTGCCGAGGCCTGGGCGCGCTGGTCGGCTGGGCTCAAGACCTGGCTTGAAACCGGAGAGCCCGCGACCTTCCCCCGCCCCGCCTGACGCACCCCCTCCCGCCCGCATTGCCGCCGTCCCGCCCGCGGGACGGCCACCGGATACCTGCGCCTGACCCAACGGAGAAATCCCGATGACCGAGAAACCCGACTACGTTTTGCGCACCTTCATCCGGTGCAGCCAGGACGCGCTGTGGGACGCCCTGACCGACGCCGAGGCCGCCGCGTCCTACCACCCGTTCACGCCCGGCGCGGTCCGCGACGGCGACGCCCTGATCTACAAGCGGCCGGATGGATCGGACATGCTCGTTTGCCGCGAGACGGCGTTGACCCCGAAGACCCGCATCGAGGCGGAGTTCGCGCCGAAATGGGCGCCAGACGTGCCCGTGTCGCGCTTCATCTGGCTGATCGCGCCCGAGGGGGCGTTCTGCGCCCTGACGCTGGAGCATTACGACATCCCCGCGGGCGCCGTGGGCTATGCGGACGGGTGGGAACGGTTGGTGGCCGGGCTCAAGACCTGGCTCGAGACCGGCACGCCCGCGAAGATCGGGGGTGCGGCATGACACCCGAGCTCTGGTGGATGACCTGGACCGCGATCCTCGCCGGATCGCTCTGGATTCCCTACATCGTCGGCGTCAACACGGCGTCGGACGGCAATCTGCCCGAGGGCTGGGATCCCTTCACCCGTCCGGGCGATCCGCTCCGCCATCGCCCCTGGGTGGCCCGCGCCTGGCGCGCGCATCTGAACCTGCTGGAACAGTTCCTGCCGATGCTGGCCCTCGTGCTCATCGCTCATGCGGCGGGGGTGTCGACCGTGGTGACGGCCTGGGCGACGGGGATCTTCTTCGGCCTGCGCATCGCCCATGCCGTCGGCATGATCACGGGCTGGGCGCGCATGCCGCTTCGCCCGCTGATCTTCACAGCCGGCTGGCTCTGCATTCTCGCCGTCGCAGGCGCGATCCTGCTGGCCGGGTGAGCGTCCGGTGAAACCCTCCCCCGCGCCGCTGCGTTGGCGCGGGAAGAGACGGGAGACACCACCATGGTCAAAGCGAACCCCACCGGGCAGCAGCCGATGCCGCCATCCGACGAGGCCCCCGGCCCCGAGAAGTCCAAGCCCTTCGGGGTCAGCGAGGCGAAGAAGAAGCCGGGGGACGGCAAGACGAAATACGACAAGCCTTCCGAGGCATCCGACGACTTCGCCATCGACGAGAAGCGCGAAAAGCGCGTCCGCGGCAACGAGGCGCCCAAGGACGTCAGCACGCCGGACTAGGCTCGGAACCTATACAAGGTATTGACTTGTATTACTTCCTGACCTGGATATGAGTCTGGAAGATGGGTCATGGCCGAGGATTGTCTTTGCTGGCTATGCCCGCTTCCTCGCCACCGAAGGGCTGGAGGGCATCGCCGCGCGTAACGCCGAGCGCGGGCTCGACCCCGTCGGCATGACCGAGCGATTCACCCGCCATGCCCGCGCGCTGGTCGCCTCGGGCGGGGGAGAGGGGGCCGACCGCCCGGCCGGGCTGCGGCTGGAGATCCTGGCCGAGACCAACCCCTATGCGAGCGACGCGCCCGAGATCGTCCTGCGCGTCCTGCTGGACGGCGCCCCGTACGGGGCCGCGCCGCTGCGCGTTCTGGCGCGCGCCCCCGACGGGACCGTGACCGAGACCCGCCATCCGACCGATGCCGAGGGCCGCGCCACGATCCCCGCGCCGCCGGGCATCGAGATCCTGGCCAATGTCGTCTGGCTGGAGGAGACCGACCCGGCGACCGGCGCGCCCTGGCATTCGCATTGGGGCTCGCTGACTTTCCGCCGCCCGGAGTAGGGCGCCGGAAGCCGGCAGGAGCCGCGCCCCACCCTCCGGCAGGCGCTTTCCCGAGCGGCATGGTGCGCCACGGCCGGCGGAGGCCCCGGGGCAGGGCCAAGGCAGGTTCGGGGCGCGCGCCGGTCCCGGCTTGCCGTCCGGCGCCTAACGGCGCCTCAGAACGAGGTGACGGGGGCGGCGGCCAGCACGGTCGTCGGCGCGCCGGTGGGCGAGCCGCCCTCCGGCTCCTCGGAGACGGCGAGCACCAGCCCGGCGAGGTCCGGGCGCAGGGTCTCGGGCAGCGGCGCGGGTCCGGCCTCGGGCAGGAGGCCCAGCGAGACCGGCGCGCCCCCGTCCGGGGGGATCGCCCAGAGCTCGTAGTCGCGCCCGGCGGGGGCGGGCCCGGTCAGGCGGCGGATGCGGAAGGCGCCGGCGGCGGGGTCCCAGGCGGCCAGCACGCGCAGCCCGTCGCCCTCGGTCGCGATCTCGGCCACCACGGCGGGGCCCCGGGGCGGGACCAGCAGCTCGGGCCGCAGCGCCGCGACCGCCAGCGCCGCCGCCGCCGTCCCGGCGAGCAGCCAGGGCAGCAGCCGCGCGAAGGGCTTCGGCGGGCGCCCGAAGAGGCGCCGGCGCAGACGTCGGCGCACCCGCGCGGGGGGCGCGATCTCGGGCACCTCGTCCCAGGTCGCGGCCAGCGCCTCCTCCCAGAAGGCGACCTCGGCGCGGAACTCGGGATCGGTCACCAGCCGCCGCCGCGCGGCGGCGCGCAGCGTGCCCTCGTCGAGATGCAGCGCGTGCTCGGCGGCGGTGGCGATATCGTCCTCGGAGAGGGTCATCGCGCCATGCACTCCCGCAGGCTGATCAGCGCCCGGCGCAGCCAGGTCCGCATCGTGTTGAGCGGGATGCCCGCGGCCCGGGCCAGCTCCGCGTAGGAGCGGCCGTCGAGATAGGCGCCGCGCACGGCCTCCGCCCGCGACGCCTCGAGTTCCTCCATGCAGGCGGCGATGCGGGCGGCGTCCGAGGCGGCGATGGCGACGGTCTCGGGGGTGGGGGCGCGGTCGGGCATCTCGGGCAGGGACTCGCCGCTCTCCTCGCGCCGCCGGCTTCGGGTCCGGCGGCGGTCGATGGCGGCGTTGCGCGCGATGGTGGCCAGCCAGGTGATCGGGCTCAGCCCGTTGGCCGCGTAGCGGTCGGAGGCATGCCAGACCTTCACATAGACCTCCTGCAAGACATCCTCGGCGGCGGACCGGTCGTTCAAGACACGCAGGCAGATGCCGAAGAGTTTCGCCGAGGTCGCCGCATAGAGCGCGTCCATCGCCGCCCGTTCGCCCAGGGCGCAGCGCGCGATGAGGGTCTCGATCTCGGTGGGCGTGCGGGGGCGGTGGGCCATGGGGGGATTTGTGCCGCTCGGCCCGGGCTTGTCCATGACGGACTGCGCCGGGCGGGGCGCAAAGTTTCCCGGGCGGCCCCGAAACTTCGCGGCGGCGCGCGACGTGACTGCGGCCGAGGCGGGGCAGGACGCCCCGGCCACCGACAAGGAGATCCGCATGAAGACCCTCTCCACCGCCGCCCTGGCGCTGCTCGCCGCCGCCCCCGCCCATGCGATGGGCCATGCCGCCCTCTCGGGCTATGCGCTCGCCGACGATGGCGCCACGCTGGTCACGATGGCCTCGATCGCCGCACCCGGCGACGTGCAGACCCACGCGCTCGCGACACCGCTGCGCGGCCTCGCCTATCGCCCCGTCACCGGCGCGCTGCTGGGCTATGCCGACGGCGCGATCTACGAGATCGACCCGATGTCGGGCGCGCTCACCGACCTGGGCGCGACCTTCATGGAGGATGCCGCGATCGGCGAGGGCGCCGTGGCCTTCGACTTCAACAACCAGATCGACGCGGTGCGCGCGGTCGGCGCCGACGGGTCGAACCTGGTCTACTTCCCCGAGGGCTTCGGCGACGGGGACGAGCGCGCGAACTCCGTCCGCCGCTTCACCGACGCCTTCTATGTCGAGGGCGACGCGAATGCGGGTGCCACGCCGCAGATCTTCGCCAACGCCTATACCAACGCGATCGCCGGCAGCACCGCGTCGGCGACGGCGCAATACGCGCTGGACGCGGGCACCGACGCGCTGGTCACGCTGGCCAACAACGCCGGCGAGCTGGCGACCGTGGGCCCGCTGACGCTGGACGGCGCGCCGGTCGACATCGCCGCCACGGGCGGCTTCGACATCGTCTCGCCCGAGGAGGGCACGGACCTGGCCTTCGCCATCCTGCAGATCGAAGGCGCCGGGAGCGCCGGGCTCTACCAGCTCGACCTGGCCTCCGGCGCGCTGACCGAACTGGCCGATCTGGGCATGGGCGGCGTCACCGGCTTCGCGGTCTCGCAGGGCATGTGACGGTTATCTGCCGAGGCCGGTTTCGGCCTCGCCCGTGCGAATGCGGAGGAGGCGCCCCGGCCGGACGGCCGGGGCGTCCTTCGTAGGATCAAGACTGATTGATGTTCAAAGCCAGAAGATGACGGTTCCGGCGAGGGCGATGGCGGAGAGGAAGACCTTTGGGTACCTGTCGTAGCAGGTGGCGATACGGCGCCAGTCCTTCAGCCTGCCGAACATGATTTCGATGCGGTTGCGCCTCTTGTAGCGGCGCCTATCGTAGCGGACGACCGTGCCGCGCGACTTCCGCCCCGGGATGCAGGGGCATATCCCCCTGCCCTTCAACGCTTCGCGGAACCAGTCGGCGTCATAGCCACGGTCAGCGATCAGCCACTCCGCCGCGGGCAGACTGTCCAGCAGGGCCGCAGTGCCGGTGTAGTCGCTGACCTGGCCTGCGGTCATGAAGAACCGCAAGGGGCGGCCGTCGGCATCCGTCACAGCGTGCAGCTTGGAGTTCAGCCCGCCCTTCGTTCGCCCGCAGGCTCGAGGCCGTGCGGTGCGCCTTCAGATACGTCGCGTCGATCATGACGGCCTTCTTCCGGCCGCCTTCGGAGGCCAGCCGCCATCATCCGGACGAAGACCCCCATATCGCCCCACCGCTTCCAGCCGTTGTAGAGGGTCTTGGGCGGACCATACCCCCGGGGCGCGTTGCACCACCTCAACCCGTTGCGGTGGATGAAGATTATGCCGCTCAGCATGCGCCGGTCATCGACCCGCGGCTTGCCGTGGCTCTTGGGAAAGAACGGACGCAGCCGCTCCATCTGCGCGTCGGTCAGCCAGAACATGTTGCTCACATCCTCACTCCCGTCAGTTCGGGAGCTTGAATCACGCAGGTCGGGCATTCTCAAGCAGATCAATTGTTCCTGATCCTAGCCTCCGGACAGATCACCATGCCTAAGGCCGGCCGCTGGAAACGCCGTCCGCACCCCTCGCTGTTCAGGCGATTAACCTCGCCGAGTAAAACCGCGACCCTGATCCCGCCGGAAATTGCGCCAACATGATTTCCAGACCTTCGAGACAGCAGGACTGCCCCAACGACAAAGACACCATTCCACCCGGGCTCCACCGCTCAAGAAGCTGCGAAGGCGAAGGTGCCTGACCATGCCTCGCCGTTCAGTCCGGCAGGCCCGCGAGGACCTTGTCGAGCGTGGCCGGGTAGTCGCGGACGCGGATGCCGGTGGCGTCGAAGATCGCGTTGAGGACCGCCGCGCCCGCGCCGGAGATGCCCAGTTCGCCGACGCCCTTGGTCTGGATCGGGCAGGACATCTCGTCCCGCTCGTCGAGGAAATGCACCTCGATGGGGGGGCAGTCGGCGTTCACGGGCAGGTGGTACTCGGCAAGGTCGTCATTCACGGCATGCCCGTCGCGCGGGTCGAAGGACAGTTCCTCGGTCAGCGCCGCACCGATGCCCCAGATCATCCCGCCCTGGCATTGCGAGCGTGCAGTCTTCTCGTTGAGGATGCGGCCCGCGGCGAAGGTGCCGAGCATCCGCAGGACTCGGGTCTCGCCGGTGATCCTGTTCACGGCAACCTCGGCGAAGAAGGCGCCGTAGCCTGCCTGGCTCGCGTCGTCGGCTGTCTCGCCCGGCTCGAACTTCCCTTCCTCGGAGAGATCGCCGCCGGACAGGAGGTCCACGAGGTCGGCGCGAAAGTTGCCACCCGTCGCGACGCCATCCTTCAGCGTCAGGTCCTCCGCCTCGCAGCCGAGGCGTTCGGCAAGCGTCGCGCGCAGGCCCTGGCAGGCGAGGAAGACCGAGGACCCGGCCGAGGACGCGCCATGCGATCCGCCGGAGCCCGCGGCGGGCGGCAGGTCGGTGTCGCCCAGCCGGACGTCGACGGAGGCCACCGGCAGCCCGAGCATCTCACCCGCGATCTGGCCGAGGATGGCATAGGTTCCCGTGCCGATATCGGTCATGTCCGTCTCGACCAGAGCGGTGCCATCGCCACGCAGCGTCACCCGCGCCTCGGAGGGCGCCACCATGTTGATCCGCGCCGCCGCGGCCATGCCCTGACCGACCAGCCATTCGCCCTCGCGCCGGGAGCCGGGGGACCAGCCGAAGGCGCGGGCGCCCTGGTCCATGCAGTCGGCGAGACGCCGCGCCGAATACGGGATGTCCTGCTCGGGATGCCGGTCGGGGATGTTGCGGCGGCGCAGGTCGATCGGGTCCATGTGGAGCACGCGGGCCAGCTCGTCCATCGCGCCTTCGAGGGCGAGCATGCCCACCGCCTCTCCCGGCGCGCGGACCGATCCCGTGCAGGCGCGGTTCACCCGCGCCACCTCCTGCCCGAGTCGACGGTTCGCGCCCGCGTAGAGGAAATGGGTGGACTGGGTCGTGGGTTCGCTGAAGACCTCGTCCGGCAGGTTGTAGACGCGGTCCTCGTGGCCGATGCCCGTGAGCCGCCCCTCCTCGTCGGCGGCAAGCCGGATTCGCTGCCGCGTCGAGGTCCGGTGCGTCACCATCGAGAAGACCTGCTGTCGCGTCATCACCACCCGCACGGGACGCCCGAGGTCCCGCGCGGCGATGGCGGCGGCGACCGCCTCGGGCGAGATGCCGAGCTTCGAGCCGAAGCCGCCGCCGACGAAGGGGGAGAGGACGCGCACGTTCTCCTCCGGGATGCCGAGGGAGTCCGCAAGCTCGGCCTTGTTGTACTTCAGCATCTGGTAAGAGCCGTGGAGCGTCAGGCGCTCGCCCTCCCATGACGCGACCGAGGCGTGCAGTTCCATGGCCGCGGAGTGATGGGGCGGGGTCGTATAGGTGACGTCGACGCTGGCACGCGCCTCGGCCATGGCCCGGTCGAGATCGCCTTGGTCGAGGCGCCTCTTGTCGGGCCGGTCGACATCCGAAGCTGTCGCGGGATCGACCTGCGCCTCGGCCTCCTCATAGCTGGGCCGGAGATTTGCGGCCGCATGGCGGGCCTGTTCGAGCGTCTCGGCCACGACAAGGGCGATCGGCTGGCCGTGGTAGAAGATCTCCCGCACGCCCTGCACCGGCGCCTCGCCTGCGCCACCCTGCGCCGGGTTTCGCAGGAACCGCTCGTCCGAGAAGACGCCGAGAACGCCCGGCATCGCGCGCACCTCTTCCGCGTTCATCCCGGCAAGCCGCCCGCGGGCGATGGTGGCGCGCACCAGCACGCCCTCGACCTGTCCGGGGAGTTGCCGTTCGGCCGCATAATGCGCCCTGCCCGAGACCTTCAGAGGTCCCTCGGGCCGGTCGAGCGGACGATGGATCACGCCCTGCTCGGTCCGGTCGAGAAGCGGCCGCTGCGGGGCGTCCATCTTGAACTGGGTGGTCATGCGGGCTTCTCCATTCCGGCCGCCTCGCGCAGCGCGGCCTTCAGGACGCGGCGGGTGAGGGGGATCTTGAAGTCGTTGTGGCCATGCCCCTTCGCTTCGCGGAGAAGCACGTCCGCCGCCCGGTCAAAAAGCTCCTCGGACGGCACCTCGCCGATCAGCGTTGCCTCCACCTCGGGGTCCCGCCAGGGCTTAGGTGCAAGCCCGCCGAAGGCGAGCGAGGCGCGCGCGATGCGGCCGTTCTCCACCGCGACGACGCTCGCGAGAGAGACCAGCGCGAAGGCATAGGAGGCGCGGTCGCGCGCCTTGCGGTAAGCCTGATGCCCTCGCGGCGCGGACGGCAGGACGACGGCCGTGATCAGTTCGCCGTCGGCCAGCACAGTCTCCCGGTCGGGCGCGTCGCCCGGCAGCCGGTGCAGGTCGGCAAGCGGACGCATCCGCCGCGCACCATCCGCCGTCTCGGTCTCCACCTCGGCGTCGAGTGCGAGAAGCGCCACGGCCATGTCGCTGGGATGCGTGGCGATGCAGTGCTCACTCGCTCCGAGGATCGCATGGATGCGGTTGATCCCTCCGAGCGCGGCACAGCCGCTGCCGGGCTCACGCTTGTTGCAGGATTGCGACGTGTCGTAGAAGTAGTGGCACCGCGTCCGCTGGAGCAGATTGCCGCCCGTCGTCGCCTTGTTGCGGAGCTGGCCCGAGGCGCCCGCCAGAAGCGCGCGCGACAGGACGGGATAGTTGCGCCGCACGGTCCCGTGCGCCGCCAGGTCGGCATTGGTGACGAGCGCGCCGATGCGCAGACCGCCGACCTCCGTCCGCTCGATCGCGCCGAGGTCGAGCCGCGTGATGTCCACGAGCCGGTCGGGCGCCATGACCTCGAGCTTCATGAGATCGAGAAGGTTCGTCCCCCCCGCGATGAAGGTCGCGCCGCCGCGGGCGGCCTCGGTGGCGGAGCCGGTGTCTTCGGCGCGGACATAGTCGAAAGGCCTCATTCCGCGGCCTCCGACTTGGCGGACGCCTCGCGGATGGCCTCGTTGATGCCCGTGTAGGCGGCGCACCGGCAGAGATTGCCGCTCATCCGTTCCGAGATCTCGACGTCGCTGAGGTCCACCGGTCCCTCGAGGTCCACGGAGACGTGGCTCGGCCAGCCCTCGCGCACCTCGCCCAGCATCCCGCAGGCCGAGACGACCTGGCCCGGGGTACAGTAGCCGCACTGGAACCCGTCATGCGTCACGAAGGCCGCCTGCAGCGGGTGGAGCGCCCCCGGCTCGCCCAGCCCCTCGACCGTGGTGATCTCGTCGCCTTCGTGCATCACGGCGAGCGCGAGGCAAGCATTGATCCGCCGTCCGTTCACCAGAACCGTGCAGGCGCCGCACTGGCCGTGATCGCAGCCCTTCTTGCTGCCGGTCAGGCCCAGGTCATGGCGCAGCGCGTCGAGCAGCGTGACCCGCGGATCCAGGTCGAGCGCGTGCCGCACGCCGTTGACGGTGAGATCGACTTGCATGGAAAACCTTTCGGCTGGCAATGGTGACGGCCCCGGCGCACCGGGGGTTCATGGTCCGAACCGACGCAGGCCGCTCCGGGTTCCAGCGGAAGGGAACGGTCGCCGCGCGACAACTCGCGACCCTTCGCGGCGCCGTCCGCCTGCATTGCTCGCCTTCGGGCATCGTGGATGTGCGCTTCGGGCGTCGACTACGACGAAGACCTGAGAGGGCAGCGTGCCGGCCAGTCGGGACATCTCATGCGACAGAACCGCGATCGATCCTGAAGAACCGCCGACTGCGACCGCGCGGTTTTCGGCTATCCTCGCTCGGTCCCAAGTGCAGACTTACCGAAGCCGAAGCCCCCTACGACAGCAGGTTAGTCTCATTCGGGGGCGCCCAGGACAGTCGGCGCCCCCGCGACGGCAGAATTCAGAAGGTCGATCCGCCGCCATTGTCGAACTTGATGCAGCCAAGCCTAACGCCGTCTACGGCGCAGCTTCGATCGCTCTGATCCGATCGCGTATCTCTACTCGACGCAGTGGTTCACGACCGGTGCCGGGCCTCGGGTTCGGGCTCGCGCCGGGTCATGGCGGCAACCACGATTTCCATCAGTCCCACCAGCAGGTGCGGCCACCAGATTATGTCGGCGAAGCCGAACAGCCAGGGCGACACGGCGAGCAGGATGCCGGCGGCGATGTCGATGCCGAGGTGCACCTTGAGCGGGATCATCTTGGAGATGCTGAGTTCGTACCGCGTGAGCAGGCTCATCAGGATGATCGCGACGCCGATCACCTGCGGCAGCCATTGCTCGACTCCGCCTGTCGCGAAGCCGAAAAGATAGGGCGCGACGATCAGCAACAGTCCGGTGCCGTAGTCGATCACTCCATGGGTTCGGGTATCGATCATGTCTGTTCTCCTTTGCGAGTTGTAGCGAGGCGCGCCGTCGTCTGGGCGGAGCCTCTGGGTCGAGGGAGGTCGTCCTGTGCGGGCGGGCGGTGCCGCAGCCGGTCCGGCGGCAGAGGCGCCGTCGCGGGATCCGGCACCTCGACGAAGTCGCCCGCGATCAACCGCGCGCCGCGGTCGTAGGTCAGATACCGCCAGAGCCACTGCATCGAGACCAGGAAGCGATGCTGGAATCCGACCAGCAGGTAGACGTGGATCACCGCCCACGCGAACCAGGCGAACCAGCCCTTCACCTTTAGGCGGCCCTGCTCGAAGACCGCCGCATGACGTCCGACGATCGCCGTGTTCCCCCGGCTGTCATACCGGAAAGGTCGCAGCGGCTCTCCCGAGGCGATATGCGCGGCAAGGGACCGGCCGAGATGGACGCCCTGCTGCTTGGCCACCTGCGCCAGGCCTGGCAGGGGTTTTCCGTCTTCGCCGGAGAACACGGCCAGGTCGCCGAGGGCGAAGACGTTCTCCTGCCCCGGCACCGCGAGGGTTCGGTCCACGGCGATGCGGCCGGCCCGGTCCGTCTCGCCCAGCTGTCCTGCAAGCGGCGAGGCCGTGACCCCGGCCGCCCAGATGACCAGACCCACCGGAAGATCCTGTCCGGCGACGTTGATGGAGGTGGGGCCGACATGCTCGACCGCGTTGCCTGTCCGCACCCGGACGCCCAGCCGTTCGAGCCGGACCCTCGCGTAGTCGGAGCTTTCTTCCGAGAAGGCAGACAGCAGGCGAGGCCCGGCTTCGACCAGCGTGATCCGCGTGGCCTGCGGGTCGATGCTGCGGAAATCGCGGGCAAGGGTGTAGCGGCTGAGTTCCGCGATGGCGCCCGCAAGTTCGACGCCCGTCGGGCCGCCCCCGATGATCGCGACGCTGAGCAGCCGTTCGCGCTCGGCGGGGTCGGTCGTCCGCTCCGCCCGCTCGAAGGTCAGCAGAAGCTGCGACCTGATGTGGCGCGCGTCCTCGATGGTCTTGAGGCCCGGCGCCCACTGCGCCCATTCGTCGTGCCCGAAATAGCCGTGACCCGCGCCGCTGGCCAGGACGAGGTAACGGTATCGGACGCGGTGCCCGCAGCTCATCCGGATCTCCCGCGCCTCCGTGTCGATCCCGGTGACCTCGCCGAAGAGCACCTGGACCGACTTCTGACGGCGCAGGACCTTGCGGATCGGTTCCGCCACGTCCGTGGCCGAGAGCGCGGCCGTCGCCACCTGGTAGAGCAGCGGCTGGAAGAGGTGGTGGTTGTGCCGGTCGATCACCATCGTGTCGATACCGGCCCGGCCGAGCGCCTTGGCGACTTCGAGCCCGCCGAACCCGGCGCCGATGACGACGACCTCCGAGCTTGGAAGGGGGGCCGGGTCGTCGGCAATGGTCTCGATCGTCTTCGGATCCAATTTGAATCCCTTCCATTTTCGGTGGCTGGCGCATCCACCTGTGCG
This sequence comes from Jannaschia formosa, assembly GCF_003340555.1. Classification (GTDB taxonomy): domain Bacteria; phylum Pseudomonadota; class Alphaproteobacteria; order Rhodobacterales; family Rhodobacteraceae; genus Jannaschia; species Jannaschia formosa. The sequence goes on from NZ_QPLJ01000036.1 coordinate 17,711, forward strand.
ACCTCAACCGGCGGAAAGCGTGGCTGTTCCAGCACTTCCCGAAGGACGCAGATGCTTCGGCTGGATGCGGCGCGCTCAGATCGCCCGGAACTGTCCGGTCCCAAGAGGAACCATTCTGTCCGGGGCCGGTTCCATCAGGGACAGCGAGATCAGTTGGAGACGGCAGATGACTGACAATGACCATGCCCGGCGCGTTTTCCTTGTCGGACTGCAGAACGCGCATGCGATGGAGAAGCAGGCGCTCTCGATCATGCAGCCGCAGGTGAACCGGCTGACGCGTTATCCCGAGCTCTCCCAGCGCCTTCAGGCGCATATCGCAGAGACGGAGACGCAGATCTCGCGCCTCGACGAGATCCTCGACACGCTGGGTGAGAGCAGTTCGCCGATGAAGGACTCGCTGCTCTCCGCCTTCGGCTCGATGGCGGCGCTCGGCCACGTCGCCGCGGGGGACGAGGTGATCAAGAACTCCTTCGCCAACCTCGCCTTCGAGAACTACGAGGTCGGCGCCTACATCTCCCTCATCACCGCCGCCCGCGCGTCAGGCGAAAGCACGGCGATACCCCTGCTGGAACAGAGCCTCGATGAGGAACGGCGGATGGCGGACTGGGTGGCGGATCACATCCGTTCGGTGACCGAGACGTTCATTTTCCTGAGGGGAACGGGCGAAAGTGCGAAGGTTTAGCCGCCCTTGGCCATGACGCCGGCCCCGCGCCCGACCGGACCAGCGCCGGTTCAGCCTGAGGGGATGGAGCTTTCGCTTGTGCTGGGCGGAGGCAATGCCCTCGGAGCCTATCATCTCGGTGCCTGCGAGGCCCTGCTCGGGGCTGGGTGGGAGCCCGGCTGGCTGATCGGCGCGTCCATCGGAGCCGTGACCGCGGCCATCCTGGCCGGGAACCCGCCGGCGCGCCGGCTCGACCGGCTGCAGCGTTTCTGGGACAGCGCGCGTCAGCCGGACCTCGCCGCCTGGTGGCCGGTTCCGGAGCGCCTCCGTGCCTATTACAACAACAGCCACGCGCTGGCCGCGTTCATGAATGGCAGGCCGGGGCTCTACGGCCCGAGGTATCCCGGCCTCTACTCGCTGTTCCCGGGGATGCTGCCCGACCGCGCCATCAGGGACCATGCACCGCTGGCCGCCACGCTGAACGAGTTGATCGACTTCGACCAATTGAATGGCGGCGGCCCTCGCGTCTCATTCATCTCGATCGACATCGAGACGGGAGAGGAAGTCTGGTTCGACAGCCGCGAAACGCGGATCACGCCCCGGCACCTTCTGGCATGCACGGCGCTGGCGCCGTTGTTCCCGCCCGTGGAGATCGACGGCCGTCTTCTCTGTGACGCCGGCGTCGTCAACAATCTTCCGATTGACCGGGTGTTTCGCGATCGGCCGACCGCGGGGCAGCTCAGCATCGCCGTGGACCTCTTTTCCGCTAGTCACGGCCGGCCGGAGACACTCGACGAGACCGTCGCGCGCGTTCAGGACTTGGGCTTCGCGATGCAGGCGCGGCGCTCCGTTGCGGCTCTGCGCCGGGAAATGGACCTTCTGCAACGGCTCGATCCGGAGCGACCGGCCTCGATTCTCGCGCATCTCGCCTACCGGGCACCGGGAAGCCAGCGCTCGCTGAAGGGCCTCGACTTTTCCGAGCGGTCGCTTTGCGAGCGGGCAGCGCAGGGCGCCGCCGACATGGAGTCCATGCTGCACAGGATCGCCCGGGAAACGGCGGATGACGGATTCGTTTACCTCGGGCCGGACCCACAACCTCACCACGACCGAGAAGACGAGGTCGTCTGCCGGGGGTAGAGCGGCTCCGGCGCGCGCCTCGCCTCGACAGGAAAGCCCCGCGCGCGGTTTCGTGCCCCGTCAGGATCCAGCGACCGGAGGCGGCCCGGCTCCGCCTAGTCCGCGCCCCATGCCTGCGCAGCATGCGACATCGTCACCAGAGCAACGCCGCCGAGGAGGTTGCCGACGAGCGAGATCCCCGTCACTCGCGCGATGTCGGCGATCGAGACGTTCGCAGTGTCCACGAACCCGAAGGCCAGGTGCAGCAAGCTGACGACGACATGCTCGAACGGTCCCAAGGCAAGCAGGACGCCAACGACATAGGACAGCATTATCCGGCCGGCCGAGTCCTGGCTTGCGATGACCAGGAAGGACAGAAGGGCCACCAGCGCGCCGCCGATAATGGATCGCATGAGCGTCGCGAGAGAACTCCGGTCGGCAATCTCGCTGGCGACGCCGCTCAGCGCTTCATGGGCCCCCTCCGGGAGCGCGCCTTCGACGGAAACGACCAGGACGAGAACGGCTCCGCCCACGATGTTCAGTATCAGTGTGAGCGTCCAGAGACGGATAATCTTCTTCGTCATTCCGCCGACCTTCGACTTGAAGGCGGCTGCTATCGGATCGAAGAAATTCTCGCTGAACAGTTCGGCGCGCCCGAGGATCAGGAACGGCAACCCGATGCCGAAGGCGAGCGCACCGAGCAGCTTCGACAGCTCACCGAGAGACGGCTTCGCCAGCGCCTCGACGAGGCCCAGGGCAATGATGCCGAAGACGATGGTGAATCCGGCGATGAAGCCCGTCGAAAGCAGCTCCAGCGTGCCTTGATCGAGCCTTCGTTCACCTTCTTCGGCGGATCGCTCGAAAATCTCACCGGGCTTCAGCGGGTCAGACATGATCGTCTCCTTTGGTCTCGTCGGTTTTCTTGCCTGTCCTCGCGCCTCACCGGCTTGCAGCGGCGACAGCTCAAACTCGGCGGGGTCCATCTGTCTTGGAAAACAGTCATGGGTGGGCGCCTCGGCGCAGGATCGCCCTCTTGATCCCGAACACGAGGAGGCACGCCGCCAGAACGCAGGCAGCGTCCACGCCCCACCGGCCGAGACCGCGGAGGGCAACCGGGAGCTCGCCCGCCGCGATGCCCGCCCCGACAATCGCCATGCCGGGCACGAGCGCGAGGGCGATCATCACCCCCGTCGCGAACACCGTCTGGTGAGAGTTCACCACGATCCCGCCCGCCAGCCCCGCGGCGACCGCCACGACGACCGAGGTCCAGTTGAAGCTCGTCCAGTATCGGACCCAGGTCCCATCGAGCATGTCGGCCAGACCGGATGTCGGATCCGCCCATGCCGCCGCGACCGCACCGACGCCTCCGCCGATGGCGACTGCGAGATATCCGAGAACAACGCCGATGGCGCCCCGCTTCGCCGTGTCGGGAAGACCGCCCGCGACACCGACGCAGACGCGGACAAGCGGCTCGAAGCCCGGAGCGATCAGCATCGCCCCCACCACGATGTGCAGCGTGTCCACGAAAAGCCCGGCGCCGGCCACGACCCCCGCAAGGAACATCAGGGCCAGGAAGTTGTGCGAAGGATTCGCGTCCCGCCGCAGCAGGGTATCCATCTCTTCCCAGCTCGCTTCGCTGGTGTCTCCGTCGATCTTCCGCCTTCGGGAGCCTGAAACGAGGCCGACGGGTTCGTCGATTGCGACGACACCCTCCTCCGGTAAACCGAGATCGGAAACGATCTTCACGACGGAGATCGCCGCGCCATTCGTGCCGCGGACCGTCACCAGGTCGCCGGCCGGCTGATGGGATGCCCGCGGGTGAACCACTATGGCGACGATGCCGTCTACCTCCTGCAACCGCGCCAGAAGCGTCTCTCGCCGGTCGGACGAGACCGTGATGTGCACTGCGCGGGGCATGGGCCCTCCGTCCTGTCCCGGAACTATTTGCCGTTCCAGCCGCGTCATCAACGCGGTCGCGACGCGGCATGTTCCTGAACGCAGGCAGGCGCGCTTCTGGTTTGCCGTCGGCTCTCGCCTCGCACGGATCGGCCAGCGGCGTCGGTTTCGGGGAATCACGGATTCGGATTCGGGAACATCGGCCGCCACTCGCGGTTCCTGAACTGCGTCCATCTTACCCAGCAGGAGACTTCCGTCATGTTCTTTCGAACCGACAAGTTCCAGTACAACGCCAAGCCGGAGCGCCCGGACCCGGTCTATGCCCAGAAGCTGCAGGAGGTGCTTGGCGGCCAATGGGGCGAGATCAGCGTCATGATGACCTATCTCTTCCAGGGCTGGAATTGCCGCGCCGCGCCGAAGTACCGCGACATGATCCTCGATATCGGCACCGAGGAAATTGCGCATGTCGAGATGCTGGCGACGATGATCGCGCGGCTGCTCGAAAGCTCGCCCGTCGAGGCGCGCGAGGACGCGGCCAAGAACTCGGCGATCGGCGCCGTGATGGGCGGATCACGGCTCGAGGACGTGCTCGTCGCGGGCATGAATCCGCAGCACGCGATCGTCTCCGGCGGCGGCGCGACGCCGACCGACAGCGTCGGTTACCCTTGGAACGCCCGCTATACCGTGGCGTCCGGCAACCTGCTCTCGGACTTCCGCTTCAACGTCACCGCCGAAAGCCAGGGCCGGCTTCAGGTGTGCCGGCTCTACGAGATGACGGACGATCCCGGCGTGCGCGACATGCTGTCGTTCCTCATCGCCCGGGACACGATGCACCAGAACCAGTGGCTTGCGGCCATCGCCGAACTCGAGGAGGAGGGGCTCGACGCCACGCCCGCGCCGAAGACGTTCCCGCAGGACCGGGAGCTGTCGGAGGTGGCGTATCAGTACTGGAACTGCTCCGAAGGCACCGAGAGCGAGCAGGGCCGCTGGGCCAGGGGCCCCGCTCCCGACGGGAAGGGACAGTTCGAGTACCTTGCCGCGCCGCAGCCCCTTGGCGAGACGGTCGTGGAGCTGCCGGAGGTCGATCCGCGTCTGCACGGCACGCCCAAGAAGCCGATGCCGCCAAAGGCGACCTGACCCAACCGACCCCGAACCTCGACAGGCGACGCCGGAAACGGCGTCGCCATGAGACAGCAACCAGGATGAAGAGCGTTGCGACTACCCTCGGTGCTCCCGACAGGCCTCCCCGAGAAAATCGCACCGAATGGCCTCCGGACTCACGTTCCCCGCGGCGCAGATTCTCTCGGCAAGGTGGATTCCACCTTCCTCTGCTTGTCCTGCGGAGCCTGCAACACGCTGATCTTTCCGTCTGGTTCGAAATAGGCCTGTTCGACCTCTCCCACATCGCGAACCCCCTGCTGGCGAAGCTGCATGAGCAACTCGCGCCGCGACAGGGTGCCGGAGCCCAGGGCCCGTTCCTCGATCTGTCCATCCTGGACGACCAGAACCGGCTCCCCTTCCATAACGTCCTCCGCCCGCTCGCTCCGGTCGGTCAAGCTGCTGACCAGCCAGTGCAGGCTCATGACGACCGTAAGCACCAGCATGCCGTGCAGCAGGGGCACGTCGCCATAGAACATGGGATCACCGGCTGCGGAGCTGATGATGATGATCAGTATGAACTCGAAAGGGCTGACCTGGCCGACGCCGCGTTTCCCGATCATCCGGGCGAACACCAGCGCGTAGCCGTACATGACGACGGTCCGAAAGACGATCTCCAGAAGGAAAAGAAACCCGAGCTGATCGCCGAGGAGCATACGCTGCCAGTCGAACGGCTGGATCGATTGGCCGGCTTCCATACTTGTTCTCCCTCTGCAGAGGTTTGGGTCGCCTGCTCAGAAGCGCTCCGAGCGGGCGAGATCAGCGTCCATCTGCTCGGCGAGGGCGCCATATAGCGACTGCGACGTGCTGAAAACGCCGCTTTCCAGATTGAGGTTAGCACTGAGCAGGTCGAGATTGAAACTGCTGACCGAGGACCATCCCCCGTCCACCAGCGCAACCTTCGCATGGAGCATCCCGGGCGTGTATCCCCGCACGTCGACGCCTCGGCGCAGCAGGGACCGAACGAACCCGCGCCCTATCACGTCCAGCGCGGGATGATCGCTCCGCGCCGGCATGAGAAGCCGTACCTTCGCGCCACGCTCGACCGCTGCCACGAGCGCCCGCCAGAGGCGCCGGTTAGGAACGAGGTAGGGAGTCGTGAGCGCCACCGAGCGTCCGGCCCGCGCGATCTTGCCGGCGAGAACCTCTCCGAGGCCGTGACGCGCCTGCACGAGAGGGCCGCTGACCGAATAGAACCAGCCTTCTTCCGCGGTTCCCTGCGCGCGCGATGCCGGATCGACCGCTGCCGATCGACGATGGGCGCTCCGCCAGGCGCGTTCGAACTCCGAAAGGACCGCCGGCGGGAGCGGCCCGTCGACATGCAGCATCGTGTCGCGCCAGTCCGACATCCGGTCCTCGTAGCAGGAGCCGCCCACCATGACGCTCGAGCCATCAAGGATGAGCGTCTTTCGGTGCAGGCGGTGCGCCCGCCGGATCGGGCGACGCAAGAGATCGGACAAACCGTTATACATCGCCACGCGTCCGCCGCAGCGGAGGAGCGTTCGCGCTCCCTCGCTCCTGAGCAGGCCATGGCTCCCGAGCCCGTCGGCAAGGACGCGGACCGCCACGCCCTGCCGGGCCTTGGAAGCGAGCAGGTCCAGCAGCCGTCGCCCGATGCCCTCCGTCCCGAGAATGTACTGCTCCAGATCGATGCTGTGCCGGGCGGCGTCACACCGCTCCAGCACCGCCTCCCAGACGGACTTGTTATGATGGAAAAGCTCCCACCGGGGCTCCGGACATCGCCAGCGCGACGGATTGGTTTCGGCTTCGCGTTGTGCGGTCATCGACATGGAACACGAACACGCCACGGGTGCGAATGTTTCGGAGCTCGAGCCAGACTTGGAAATGAGGTTGAGGTCAGAAGTTGTTTTGGCTCGGAGACCAGATCGCGAATGGAATGAGCGCGCCGGGGCCGCGGGCTCCGGCACTTGCCGGTCGTGTCCGTCAAGCTGGTGCAATTTTCCGGATAGCCTGAGGTCATGATCAAGCTACTGTCGTGGTCACGCTGCGAATGGGATCGATCTTCTCAGTGTCGAGCTAAGCGGTCCAATCCATCCCCTGACCCTCGGCCGGAAGAACGCGCTCTTTGCCGGTCATGACGAGGGCCGCCGGACCCGGGGCCGCGGCGACTCCGTCATCGGCACTTTCCGGGTGAACGGCGTCGGGCCATTCGCCTGCCTGACCGAGACCCTCGAAGCCGTCACCTGCGGCCATCCAACCGCCGACATGGACGACTTCTGCCCTTGGACCTCCGGTGCGAAGATTGCCAAGCGTGCGGTCTCGACAGCTGCCGGAATGCAAACGACCGATGCCCTACGCGGCTCGGCGCCGGCCCGCCACGCCAAGGGCCGGGATAGCGCCCACTCTACGACCCGAAGCGTCGAAACTCGAAGTTAGACGATCCGAGCTCCGTGGCATCCGGGGCCCAAGCTATGCGAACCTGACCCGCCGTCCGCCGAACCGGCAGCAGGCCACGAGCGAGAAACCGAGTTCCTTAAGATCACTCCAAGGTCGCGTCGAACTCGATGATGCGACGATCGTCGTCCGTGGTGAGAGCAACTATGATCTTCGCGTTGGCGATGCCGGGGCCCGAGAACTCGATGGAGCGGTCCAGAAGGTCGTCTGCGCCCTGAAGGACGGAATAGCCGTTGGCGTTCAGGCTCTCCTCCCACTCCACGAACAGCGCATCGACCTCCGCGCCCGTCGCGATCGAGAACATCCGGATGGTCGAACCGATCGCGCGGTCGGTCAGGACCTCCGCGTCGTCCGGGATCGCGAGGACCTCGGGGACCCAGTCCTGCAGGTGCTCGTCTGCGTAGACGACCGCCGAGGCGGCAAGCACGACCCAGGCCGCGGTGACGGCCCCCCGCAATGGATGGCGCGGCATGGCTGCGCGCCATCTGTCGAGTGAACCTTTAACGGCGGAAGGGAGGGCGGAAAAGGTGAAGGGCATGCTGGTCATGGCTGTCATTGTCCGTAAGTTATCGGGAGCGATGGCGACATCAAGTCGACTGCCGTGTTTTCGCCGCTCTGGGTGCGATCTATGTGTGGCAGTCCGGGAAACCGTGCGGTCGTTCCGCATGCCACAGCCGCGAGAGCGGAAGGCCCCTCGGGGCGGCCCCGCGACGAGCTGTCCCTTTTGCCGACGAGATCGGCCGACGCGGAGCTGCGGAGCGTCCGTCGACGGATGCGGGCCAGGTGCAGGCGTCCGGAACACGGCGCCGTTTGCCAGCACGCCGGACGCACCGGCCGAGACGGTCTCGTCGCGGCGATCGACTGACTCCACCAGTCCGTCCGTGCAAAAGCCCGTTTCAAAGGCGTCAGCCTGCGCAGTCCCGGCACCGCATCACGGTCGGTTCCAGGTCCAGCCGGCCCATGCCGATGAACGCGCCGCAGTCGTCGCACCAGCCGAATTCCTCCGCGTCAATCCGGCGGATGGCCGCCTCGAGGGCCCTGACCCGTCCAAGTCGTCGTGCGTCCTGCGCGGATGCCATGGCCTGCTGCTGCATGGCATCCATCCGGCTGAGACGGCCGACGCTCTGCTGGTCCAGCTCGACGGGCCTGCGCTCCGCCGTCGTCTTCGCGGAGGCGGAGCGCAGTGCATCGAGTTCCTCGTTGAGCCGCGGCAGGAACGCCGCCCTCAGCTCCTCGGGGGTGGGGTCGGTCATGGCGCTTACCGCAACAGCATGACGGGAACCTTGCAGGAGCGCATCATCTCGGTCGTGGTCGAGCCGATCACGAGGCTGCGGATTCGGCTGTGGCCGTAGGCGCCCATCACCAGCATGCCAAAGCCCTCCTGCTCGACCAGCCTGCCCAGCTCCGCGTCCGGCTGCCCGGGAACGACGCGCGTCCGTGCCTCGATCCCCGCCGCCGCGAGGACGGCCTTGGCGTCCGCGAGGCCCTTCGTGACCTCCGGCGTCTCGTTGCCGACGGTCACGACGGTGACGGGCAGCTCCGCGAAGAAGGAGCTGCGCGAGATGTGGTCGACCGCCTTCATCGCAGACCGGCCGCCGTCATAGGCGACGAGAACGGTCTCGATCGGCTTGAAGGCGCGCGCGGCGACGAAGACGGGCCGATGCGCCGCGCGCACGATGCGCTCAAGGTTCGAGCCGAGATGCCCCTTGGCGAAATCCGCCGCCTCGCCGCGCTTGCCGATGACGATGACGCGGGCCTCTCGCTCGATCTCGGCGATGGCCTCGACGACGTCGCCATGGCGCAGGCGGGTGGTGATCTCGGTCACGCCGTCCCGGTCGACGATGGCGCGGGCATCCTCGAGGATGGCGCGGCCGCGGTAGCTGACGAGCTTCGCGCGCTGCGCGTCAAGCTCGGCCAGTTCTTCCATGAGCCTCGACCGCGCGCCCAGCCGGATGGCGCCGGAGAGGTCAGACTTCTGCGGGGCCTCGCGCCGTCCGAGCACGTGGATCAGCTCGACCGGCGCCTGCGTCCGCTGTGCGATCCAGGCGGCGTGATGGCAGACGCTTTCGGAATAGATGGAGCCGTCCACGAGAGCGATGATCTTGTCCGTCATGATGTTCTCCTCCCTCAATGCGCCATCAGCTTGTCCATGGCGCCGGGCTTGTCGTGCACGGCAAGCCGGTCGACCAGGGTCTCGGTCGCTGCGTTCATGCCCACGACCTCGACCTCGGCGCCGTCGCGGCGGAACTTCAGGATCGCCATGTCGAGCGCCTGGACCGAACTGATGTCCCAGATATGCGCCGCGCTCACGTCGATGACGACGCGCTCCGGCGCATCCCTGAAGTCGAACGCGTCCATGAAGTCCTCGACGGAGCCGTAGAACAGCTGCCCCTCGACCCGGTAGGTCCGAACGCGCCCGTCCGGGCTGATCTCCGAGGTGACGCGGAAGAGCTGCGCGATCTTGCCAGCGAAGAAGATGCCCGACAGCAGCACGCCGACCAGCACGCCGATGGCGAGGTTGTGGGTGTAGACCACGGTCACGACCGTCGCGACCATCACCACCGAGGAGGAGCGGGGATGGACGGCGAGGTTCCTGATCGACGACCAGGAGAAGGTGCCGATCGAGACCATGATCATGATCGCGACGAGGGCCGGCATCGGGATGATGCTGACGAGGTCGCCGAGGCCGACGACGAGGATCAGCAGGAACACGCCCGCCACGAAGCAGGATAGCCGTCCGCGCCCGCCCGACTTCACGTTGATGATCGACTGGCCGATCATGGCGCAGCCCGCCATGCCCCCGATGAAGCCGGTGGCGGTATTGGCAAGTCCCTGCCCCACGCATTCCTGGTTCCGGTTCGACTTGGTGTCGGTCAGATCGTCGACGATGTTCTGCGTCATCAGGCTTTCGAGCAGGCCGACCACGGCCACCGCCACCGAATAGGGCAGGATGATTGCCAGTGTCTCGAGGTTGAGCGGGATCTGCGGGATCAGGAAGACCGGCAAGGTGTCGGGCAGCGCGCCCATGTCGCCCACCGTCCGCACGTCGAGTCCGAGCGCGAAGGCGAGACCCGTGAGCACGACGATGGTCACGAGGGGCGACGGGATCGCCGTGGTCAGCAGCGGAAAGAGGTAGATGATGGCGAGCCCCGCGGCCACCAGCGCGTAGGTGACCCAGGTCACCGCGCGCGGGTCAAGTTCCGGCAGCTGCGCCATGAAGATCAGGATGGCGAGCGCGTTGACGAAGCCGGTCATCACCGACTTCGATACGTAGCGCATCACGAAGCCGAGCCGCAGCAGCCCCGCCCCGATCTGGATCAGCCCGGCCAGCACCGTCGCGGCGAGAAGGTATTGCAGCCCGTGATCGCGCACCAGCGTCACCATCAGGACGGCCGTCGCGGCGGTCGCCGCCGAGATCATACCGGGCCGCCCGCCCGTGATGGCGGTGATGACCGCGATGGAGAAGCTCGCATAGAGACCGACCTTGGGGTCCACACCGGCGATGATGGAGAAGGCGATGGCCTCCGGGATGAGCGCCAGCGCGACGACGAGCCCGGCGAGAAGGTCGCCGCGAATGTTGCCAAGCCACTGGGCGCGATAAGCGTCGAGTGAGATCATGATAATGTTGTCCGATACCGGTCCTGCGGCCTGCGCGGGATCGGCGTGCAGATGCACCGTTTGTCTTCGTTGTCCGGCGGATCGGCGGCCGGAAGAGCCACCCGGATTCGCTTCCGGGTCCAGGTTGCTGCGGTGCCGCGTAAGGGGTGGAGGCGAAAATGGCAACAAGCATGGCCGTTCCGAGGGCCCGTTCGACGTCTTTGCCGGTCCCAGCCAGCATGAGTTGCTGAAGAATGCAGCCTTAAGGCGACGCCCGAAGCGCGGGTTCGCTTCAGACGCTGTAGCTCGGCGCGTCGCTGCATTCTCGCGGTCATTTGACCGACCGGATGCGCTCCGGGCGCTCCCGACCTCGACAGCGTCGGGCATGCCGGCGCGACATCGCGGATGGCTGGGACGCCCCGCGCCGGCGACCGGGGCTCTGGTCTGACTGCCGGAAAACCCGCTGATCGTCGCAAGGTCGAGCGACGATCAGCGATGCGAGCGCAGGCGCGGACATGACCATGAATTTTCGGTGACAACGCCGCACCGCCATTGCCCGGATCTCAACTTCTGATATTCACGAAATATGGTAGAACTCATTCCCGCCCGCCTGTCCATCCTCGGTCATCCGCAGCGGCTGGCCGTCTTCCGGCTCCTCATGCGCCGGTATCCGGATCGCGTTCCTGCCGGAGAGCTGGCGGAGGCGCTGGACCTCAAGCCGTCGACGCTGTCGGCCTATCTGTCGGCCCTGAGCCAGGTCGGGCTGGTCTCACAGGAGCGGGCCGGCACGTCGCTGCGCTACCGGGTCGCCATGACGGAGGTGCGGCGCACCTTCGACTACCTGCTCCTCGACTGCTGCCGCGGCAGGCCGGAGCTCTGCTCTCCCGTCTCGTTCCCCTCCGCCCCAGAGAGCCCGCCCATGTCAGACCGCAGATACAAGGTGCTCTTCATCTGCACCGGCAATTCCGCCCGCTCGATCTTCGCCGAATCGATCCTGCGCAAGCACGCGGGCGACCGCTTCGAGGCCTATTCCGCCGGCACCCGCTCGCATTCGGAGCTGAACCCCATCGCGCTCAATGTGCTGCAGCAGAAGGGCCATGACATCTCGGTTCTTCGCACCAAGAACATCGCCGAGTTCCACGGAGAGAGCGCGCCGAAGTTCGACTTCGTGTTCACGGTCTGCAACCAGGCCGCCAACGAGGAATGTCCTGCCTGGCCGGGACAGCCGGTCAGCGCCCATTGGGGGATGCCGGACCCGGTGAAGGCCGAGGGAACCGAGGCACAGAAGGGCCTCGCCTTTCATCAGGCCTACGGCGCCCTGCTGAACCGGATCACGGCCTTCACGGCGCTGCCCGTCGCCTCGCTGGACCGCATCTCGCTCCAGAAGGCGGTGGACGACATCGGCCGGACCGAAGCCGGGGCGTGCGCATGACCGTCTATGCGCTCAACGGGCTAGGCCGGATCGGCAAGCTGGCGCTCAGGCCGCTGCTGGAACGCGGTGCGAAGGTCGCCTGGATCAACGATGCGGTCGGCGATCCGGCCATGCACGCCCATCTGCTGGAGTTCGACACGGTGCATGGGCGCTGGGATGCCGTCTTCGACCATGACGCCGACAGCGTGACCATCGACGGCACACGGCTCCCCTTCATCGGCACGAAGGACCTTTCCGCCCTCCCGCTCGAAGGCGTCGACGTGATGATCGACTGCACAGGTGTCTTCAAGTCCGAGGAGAAGCTCGCGCCCTATTTCGAGGCGGGGGTGAAGAAGGTAGTGGTCTCGGCCCCCGTGAAGGACGGCGGCGCGGCGAACATCGTCTACGGCGTCAACCACGACATCTACGACCCCGCCACGCACCGGATCGTCACCGCGGCGAGCTGCACGACGAACTGCCTCGCGCCGGTGGTGAAGGTCATCCACGAGGGCCTGGGTATCCGCCACGGCTCGATCACCACGATCCACGACGTCACCAACACCCAGACCCTCGTCGACCGGCCAGCCAGGGACCTGCGCCGCGCGCGCTCGGCGCTCAACTCGCTGATCCCGACCACGACGGGCTCGGCCACGGCGATCACGCTGATCTACCCCGAGCTGAAGGGGCGGCTGGACGGCCACGCTGTCCGGGTGCCGCTGCTCAATGCCTCGCTCACCGATTGCGTCTTCGAGGTGGAGCGCCCGACGACGGTCGAGGAGGTCAACGCGCTGTTCAAGGCAGCCGCCGAGGGCCCGCTGAAGGGCATCCTCGGCTACGAGACCCGCCCGCTCGTCTCGGCCGACTACGTGAACGACACGCGGTCGGGCATCGTCGACGCGCCCTCGACCATGGTGGTGAACGGCACGCAGGTGAAGGTCTACGCCTGGTATGACAACGAGATGGGCTATGCGCACCGCCTCGTCGATGTGGCGGCAATGGTCGGGGCGTCGCTTTGAGCCGCCCAGACGGCCTGACCGCCTATATCGCCGTGACGGCGTCCTACTGGGCCTTTATGCTGACGGACGGCGCGCTCCGGATGCTGGTCCTGCTGCACTTCCACACGGTCGGCTTCACGCCGGTGCAGCTCGCCTACCTCTTCGTGCTCTACGAGGTCGCCGGGATGGTCACGAACCTCGGCGCCGGCTGGGTTGCGGCGCGGTTCGGGCTGACCTCGACGCTCTATGCGGGGCTCGGGCTTCAGGTCGTGGCGCTGCTCGCGCTGGCGCAGCTCGATCCCGGCTGGGCCATCGGCCTCTCGGTCGCCTTCGTCATGGTCGTGCAGGGGGCGAGCGGGGTGGCGAAGGACCTCGCCAAGATGTCCTCCAAGTCGGCGGTGAAGATTCTCGCGCCCACCGAAAACGGCGGGCTGTTCCGCTGGGTCGCGATCCTGACGGGGTCGAAGAACGCGGTGAAGGGGCTGGGCTTCCTGCTCGGCGCCGCGCTGCTGGCGACGGTCGGCTTCGTCTGGGCGGTCCTGGCCATGGCCGCCGTGCTGGCGGCGATCCTCGTCGCGGTGCTGGTCGCCATGCCGCCGGGCCTGCCCCGGGGCCGCAAGGGAGCGAAGTTCTCCGAGGTCTTCTCCAGGTCCGGCAACGTCAACCGGCTGTCGGCCGCGCGCGTCTTCCTGTTCGGAGCGCGGGACGTCTGGTTCGTCGTCGGCATCCCGATCTACTTCTACGCCGTGCTGTCGGACGGCACGCCCGAGGGCAACCGCGCCGCCTTCTTCCTGATCGGCGGCTTCATGGCGCTGTGGATCATCCTCTACGGCGCGGTCCAGGCAACGGCGCCGAAGCTCCTGTGCGCGGCCACCACGCCCGAGCGCGACCTCGTCGGCAAGGCCCGGCTCTGGGCCTGGGCACTCGCCGCGATCCCGGCGGCGCTGACGGCGGCGGCGCTCGCCTCGGCCGGGCCGCAGCCCTGGCTCACCGTCACGCTGGTCGCAGGGCTCCTTGTCTTCGGCGCGGTCTTCGCGGTGAACTCGGCGCTCCATTCCTACCTGATCCTCGCCTTCACCAAAGCCGAGCGGGTCACGATGGATGTGGGCTTCTACTACATGGCGAACGCGGGCGGGCGGCTGCTGGGCACGGTGCTCTCCGGGCTGAGCTACCAGGCGGGCGGCCTGCCCCTCATGCTCGGCACCGCGACGGGCATGGTCGCGCTCTCGGCCCTCGCCGCCGGGCGGCTTACCGCGACGGAGCCCGAGGTCACCCGCGCATGAACGTCTTCGAGCGCTACCTGACCCTCTGGGTCGGGCTCGCCATGGCGGCGGGCATCGCCATCGGCGTCGCGGCCCCTGCCCTGATCGAGGCCATCGCGGCGGCGGAGGTGGCAAGCGTCAACCTCGTGGTCGCCGTCCTCATCTGGGCAATGGTCTATCCGATGATGGTCGGCGTGGACCCGCGCAGCCTCCGGGACGTCGCGCGCCAGCCCAAGGGCCTCGCCATCACGCTCGCGGTCAACTGGCTGATCAAGCCCTTCAGCATGGCCGCGCTCGGCGTGCTGTTCTTCGAGGTGGTCTTCGCAGACCTGATCGCGCCCGAGGACGCGCAGCAATACATCGCCGGGCTGATCCTGCTGGGCGCCGCGCCCTGCACCGCGATGGTCTTCGTCTGGTCGCAGCTGACACGCGGCGACGAGAGCTACACCCTCCTCCAGGTCTCGGTGAACGACGTCGTGATGGTCTTCGCCTTCGCGCCCATCGTCGCGTTCCTGCTGGGCGTGACCGATATCGTCGAGCCTTGGGGCACGCTGGTCCTGTCGGTCGGCCTCTTCGTCGCCCTGCCCCTGCTCGGCGGTCTTCTGACGCGGGCGCACCTCGGCAGCGCGGACCGCATCGCCACCTTCCGCGACCGGGTGAAGCCCTGGGGCGTCCTGGGTCTGATCGCGACGGTCGTGATCCTCTTCGGCCTCCAGGGTCAGGTCATCCTCGACCGGCCGCAGGTGAGCTACTCCCCGTCGGTTGGACAGTTTCCGGGGTAGTTTAAGCTACTGCCTGCACCTGCTGATCGGTTTGGATGCCGTCGAAGTAGACCACGGCGGGCGGCTGGCCGCCATGGGCG
>NZ_QPLJ01000037.1 GCF_003340555.1 Jannaschia formosa
AGCCAGCATCCAACCCGTCTTGCGCTCCGCCCCCGATAGCAGCCCGTCCACGAACGCCGCGGCCGTCGCGCGCTGCTCGGCGCGCCCGAACGCAGACCCCATCCGCGCCTTCAGATGATCGCGCTCCGCACGCCAGTCCACCAGCGCACCTGCCAAGACCGCAGATGCCATCGCCCATCCGCTTTCTGACGGACGACTGGGGGCTGATGCAGACCGACCCGGCCACGACCGCGGGCGGGCTGGCGGACGAGGACTGGCACGCCCTGTCCGCCGGCGAGGGCGCGAAGGGCCCGCGGCTCCACGACTGGGCGCGCGTGGCCCTGGGATGGGCCGCCGAGCCCGGCTTCGAGCGCTGGCTGCTGATCCGCCGCAGCCCGCGCGAGCCCGACCGGCTGGCCTACTTCTTCGCCTGTGCCCCGGAGGGCACCGCGCTGCCCGAACTTGCCCGCGCCGCCGGCAGCCGTTGGGCGATCGAGGAATGCTTCCTGCGCGCCAAGGACGACCTTGGCCTCGACCACTGCGAGGCCCGCTCCTGGCACGGCTGGCACCGCCACATGACCCTCGTCATGGCTGCGCAGGCGTTCCTCGCCACGCTCGCCGCCACGCAGGCCCGCGACGCCTTCGGCAAACCATCCGAAGACAAAACGAGTCCGACGCCGCAAGACGCCCCCGAAGCCGCATGACCGCCATGGCGGCGGGGATCATGAGCATGTCCGAGCTGCGCACCCTCATCGCCAAGCTCGTGATTCCGCCTCGGACACGTGCGGCCTTCATCTGGCACTGGTCCCGATGGCGACGACAACACCAAACCGCAGCCGCCATCTGTCATCGAAAACGGACGGAGTATATGCAACTGTAGTACTAAGGTTGTCGAGCGTACCTTCGTCCGGCTCGCCCGGTTTGGCTATCTCGCCACCCGCTACGAGCACCCAGCCGACATCCACACGGCCCTCACTACACTCGCCGCCGCGCATATCTGCATGAACCAGATCAGGCGGTTCTGCTGGACGCCCAAAGATTGGAACATGACTATCGGGCGGGGGCAGGCCACTCCGGTGGCCGCAGCAGAATCGCGCCGGGTCAACCCCGAGCGCCGAAGAACTCATCACCGCAATCTCGCGCTTTACCCGGCGGCCACGGATGTCATTGTCCGCCAAGGCGAAGACAGAAAGGACAGGTCATGGAATACCGCACACTGGGACGCTCGGGGCTCAAGGTCTCGGCGATCACCATGGGCACCTTCACCTTCGGCGGCGAGGGCCCGTTCGGCATGGTGGGCCAGCACGGGGTGAGGGAGGCGCAGCGGCTCGTGGACCTCTGCATCGATCACGGCGTGAACCTCTTCGACTGCGCCAACATGTACTCCACCGGCACCGCCGAGGAGATCCTCGGAGAGGTTCTGGAAGGCCGCCATGACGACATCCTCGTCACCTCGAAGGCCCGCATGCGCATCGGCGACGGGCCGAACGACGAGGGCGTGTCGCGCTGGCATCTCATCCGGGAATGCGAGCGCACGCTGAAGAAGCTCCGGACCGACCACATAGACATCTACTACATGCACGAATGGGACGGGGTGACGCCGGTCGAGGAGAAGATGGCCGCGCTCGAGACCCTGATCCAGCAGGGCAAGGTGCGCTATATCGGCTGCTCGAACTATTCCGGCTGGCAGGTGTCGAAATCCCTCGCTGCCGCGGATGCGGCGGGCACGACCCGTTTCGTCACGCAGCAGATCCACTACACGCTCGAGGCGCGCGAGGCGGAATACGAGCTTCTGCCGCTCTCCGTCGACCAGGGTCTCGGCGTGCTGGTCTGGTCGCCTCTGGCCGCCGGCCTGCTGACCGGCAAGCACCGTCGCGGCAAGGAGGCGCCCGAAGGCTCGCGTCAGGCCGCCGGATGGACCGAGCCGCCGATCCGCGACATGGAGCGGCTCTGGAACATCGTCGACGTGCTCGTCGAGATCGGCGACGCTCGCGGCGTGTCGGGCGCCCGGATCGCGCTCGCCTGGCTATTGAGCCGGCCGGGGGTGTCGTCGCTCGTGGTCGGGGGCCGCAATGAAGAGCAGTTCAAGGACAATTTCGGCGCCGTGGACATCCGGCTGACGGAGGAGGAATTGCGGAAGCTCAACGACGTGAGCCGCCTGCCGCTGATCTATCCCTACTGGCACCAGCACAATTTCGCCCTGACCCGCATGTCGCAGGCCGACATGGCGCTTCATGCCGACTACCCCGACCGGATGTATGGCGGCGAGGACCCGCTGGTCTGAGACGCAGACCGGAGCAGCGCCGGAGCCGCTTCAGGAGCGGCTTCGGCACGGCACTGTCCTTCTGCGGCTTGCCATCCCCGACCGTGGCCGAGGTCGCTTCACCCCTCGCGGTCCGCCAGCGCCTTCACGATCCGCTCCATGGCGAGCATCCCCGGATCGTCCATCCCGACGCTCTTCTCGCCGAAGATGCGGGCCCGGCCCACGGTGGCCTTCCTGTCGCGGAAGGCGTCCAGCGCTTCGGTCGCCGCCGTGGCGGCGGCGTCGGCCACTTCGGACGGCGCGCTCTGCCCCTCCGTCGCCTTCGCTACGGCGTCGAGCGAGTCGAGCACGGTCTTGCCGCCCAGCTCCGCCTTGCCGCGCGCCTGCATCTGGTCGCGGGCCAGGGCCGTCAACTCCGATACCCGCGCGGGCGAGACTTCCGTCTCGCCCTTCACCTGCTTGGCGATGGCCATGATCCCCGTCGCGAGGAGCGTGCCGTAGGACGAGCCGGACGATTTCGTGAAGGCCTGCGCGCAGGCCAGCAGCGCCATGCCGAGGTCGTCGGGAAGATCCTCGGCCTTCTCCGTGATCGCCCGCATCCCGCGGGTCATCGTCACTCCGAGATCACCGTCGCCGAGCGCTCCGTCGGCCTCGTTCAGAAGCTCGAAATCACGTTCCATCGCTTGCCCGAGGCGGTCCAGGGCGGCAAGAAGCGCGGCACGGTCGATCGTCATCCGACCCTCCAGAAGGCGCAGTCGCAGGGGGCCTGCAGGAGCGTCTCCATCTCGTCGTCGAGCTTCAACAGGGTGAAGGAGACGCCCGCCATCTCCATCGAGGTGGCATAGCGCCCGACCAGCGGCATCACGATGCTCGCCCCTGCCCCCTCGAGCCGCGCCTTCACGACGTTGTAGAGGATGTAGAGCTCTTCCGGGGGCGTCGCGCCGAGCGAGTTCACCATGACCGACACCCGGTCGCCGGACCCGAGCGGCATGTCGTCAAGAAGCCGGTCCATCATCTCGCCCGCGATCTCGTCCGCGCTCCGGAGCTTGCCGCGCCAGACGCCGGGTTCGCCATGGATGCCCATGCCCATCTCGATCTCGTCCTCGGCGATCTCGAAGGTCGGCTTGCCGGCCTGCGGCACCGTGCAGGGCGACAGCGCCACGCCAATCGACCGGCAGGCATCCGCGGCCTTCTGCGCCACGGCCGTCACCGCGTCGAGGTCCCGTCCCTCTTCGGCTGCGGCACCGGCGATCTTGTAGGCATAGACCATGCCCGCCACGCCGCGGCGCTTCTCCTTCTCCTCCGGCGGGGCGGAGGCCACGTCGTCGGTCAGAAGCACGGTCGAGCAGGTAATGTCCTCGAACTCCACCAGGTCGCCGGCCATGTCGAAGTTCATCACGTCTCCACCGTAATTGCCGTAGAGACGCAGCACCCCGGCGCCGCTGTCGGCGGCGCGGATCGCGTCGGCCATCTGCTCGGCCGAGGGCGAGGCGAAGACGTCGCCGATGGCGCAGGCGTCGAGCAGGCCCTGGCCGACATAGCCCGCGAAGACCGGCAGGTGACCCGAGCCGCCGCCCGTGACGATGCCGACCTTGCCTTCCCTGCCCGCCCTGGCGCGGACCACGACGCGGCCGCTGTCGCCGTGCAGGGCGTAGTAGTCCGGATGTGCGGCCGTCAGTCCCGCCAGCATCTCGTCCACATAGGCCTCGGGCGCGTTCAGGATCTTCTTCATGGATTACCCTCCTTCTCAGCCGGACTTCGCCGGTGCGCGGCGGGCCCTCAGACCCGCCCAGTTCGTGACGTTGATGACCATGACCAGCAGCAGCAGGCCGCCCCAGATCAGCTCCCGCGCGAAGTTCGACACCTGCAGCATGTTGAGCCCCGAGGACAGGAACTGCATCGAGAGCACCGCCAGCACCACGCCGACCACGCGCCCATAGCCGCCATAGGGGTTCACGCCGCCGAGGACGGCGATCAGGACCGCCAGCAGAAGGTAGCTCGACCCGTAGTCGGCCTTGGCCGAGTTGGCGCGCGACATGATGACGAGGCCCGCGACCGACGAGAACATGCCCGCGATCACGTAGACCTTGAGCAGGACGCGATCCACGTCGATGGCGGCGAAAAGCGCGGCGAGCGGGTTCGCGCCGTACATCGTTACCCGAAGGCCGAAGCCGGTGCGGGTCAGCAGTACGTGCAGCCCGAAGGCCAGCAACGCGAAGAGGATCAGCGGGACCGGCACGTAGAACAGAGTCGCGTTCCCGATCACGGCGACCACGGCAGGAAAGCCCATCACCGCGCTGCCGCCCGTCATCGCCACCGCAAGCCCGGTGAAGACGAGGCCGGAGCCCAGTGTCGCGAGGATCGGCGGCAGGCCAAAGCGGGACACGAGAATGCCGTTCAGGAAGCCGGCGACGGCCCCCACGCCCATCGCCGCGACGACCGCGATCCCCAGCCACATCACCGCCGCCGCGCCGACGACCCCCGCGCCGGCGAAGGCCGTCAGGATCGTCGCCGCCACGACCGCCGACAGGTTCGCCACGCCGACGACCGAGAGGTCGATGCCCCCGGTCATCATCGTGATCGTCACCGCCAGCGCGAGGATCGCGAATTCGGGAAACTGGAACGCCATCGAGGTCAGGTTCTGCGGCGAGAGAAACCTCTCCGGCGACAGAGCCGCCATCAGGACGAAGACGAGCACGGTGATGATGGCCAGCCGGAATTCCGGCGACTCGACCAGCTTTGGTTCGATGCGGGGTCCGCTCATGGCTGTCTCCTCACCCGGCGCGCGCCGCGGCGCGCTTGGCCTGATAGGCAGGCAGGCCCGTGCCCAGCAGGATCAGCGCGCCGATGGTCACGGATTGCCAGGTCGACGGGATGCCGATCACGATCAGGCTGTTCTGCACCAGGACGATCAGCGCGACGCCCAGCAGCGTCCCGGTGATCGTGCCGTAGCCCCCGATCAGCCGCGCACCGCCGAGCACTACCGCCGCGATGACGCTCAGTTCGAGCCCGACAAGGCTGAACGGATCCGCCATCCGGTTCATCGACCCGTGCAGGATACCCGCAAGCCCCGCCAGGGCCCCCACGTAGACATAGACGAAGACCTGCGTGCGCCGCACGTTGATGCCGATGCGCCGCGCGCTTTCGACTGAGCCGCCGATGGCGAAGATCGACCGCCCCAGCATGGTCTTGTGCAGGATGAACGCCGTCAGCAGCACCACCGCCACGAGCGCCGCCAGGGACCACGGCAGGTTGTAGAAATCTCCGCTCTCGGTCGTTCCCCGGGCGATCACCATCCGGGAGAATTCGCGCATGTCCGGCGGCAGGGCGGAGATCCGGTCCGAGCCGACGAAGGTCAGCAGGAACCCGCGGAACACCGACAGCGTGCCGAGGGTCACGATCAGCGTGGGCAGCCCGAACCCCGCGATGAACAGCGCGTTGATCGCGCCCAGCCCGGCGCCCAGCAGGACCGACAGGGTGAAGATCAGGAACCACGGCATCTCCGGCGCGAAGGCCAGCGAGAATTTCGTCGTCATGTACATGGCCGAGACGGCGACGGCGGTGAAGCTCACGTCGATCCCGCCCGAGATCAGCACCAGCATCGCGCCCACGGCGAGGATGCCCAGCACGATGGAGGCCCGCAGAAGATCGCTCAGCGTGGTGACCGTCAGGAAATTCGGGTCCGACACCGCCGCGATGATGCAGAACAGCACGATGACGACCGCGACGAGCGTCTCGTTTCTGGTGATGAGGGACGTCATGAAGCCATCTTGTGTGCGAGTTCGGTCTCGGTGATCGACCCGCCCTCGATCTCCTCGACCATCTCGCCCCCGCGCATCACGAGGATGCGGTGGCAGGTGGCCAGAAGCTCGGGCAAGTCGTCGGAGATCACGATCACGCCCAGCCCCTGGGCCCCGAGATCGCGGATGATGTCATGGATCTCGGCCTTCGACCCCACGTCGACGCCGACGCTGGGCCCGTTCAGGATCAGCATCTTCGGCGCCCGCGCCAGCCAGCGCGCCAGGGCCACCCGCTGCTGGTTCCCCCCCGACAGCGAGGTCACCGGCGCCGAGAGCGAGGGCGTCTTGACCTTCAGCCGGGTCAGCCAGTCGCCGGCCTCGCCGATCAGCGCCTTCATGTCGAGAAAGCCGCGGCGCTCGTGGCTGTCGAGCCGGCCCACGGCCACGTTGCGCAGGATCGACTGCGTGAGGAACAGCCCCTCGGTCAGCCGGTCCTCGGGAACGTAGCCGATGCGCGCCCGTGCCGCGGCGACGGGATCGCCCAGCGGCACGTTCTGGCCATCCAGCGTGATGCGCCCGGAATCGGGCGCCACGAGACCGAACAAGGCCTTCGCCAGAGAGGTGCGCCCGCTTCCCAAAAGGCCCGTGATCCCAAGGACCTCGCCGCGTCGCATCTCAAAGCTGACGTTCGAGAACGACCCCGGCTTGTTCAGCGCCTCGACCTTCAGAAGGGTCTCGGCGGTCCCGCCAAAGGCGCCCGGCGAAGCCCGCGCCACGTCGCGGCCGGTCATGTGCCGCGTCAGCGAGGCCGCGTCGAAGTCCTCCGCCGGCCCCTCCGCCACCTTGCGTCCGTTGCGCAGCACGACGACCTTCTCGCTGACCTCCAGCACCTCGGCCAGCTTGTGGCTGACGAAGACGACCGCCACGCCCTCGTCCTTCAGCAGCCGGATGATGCCGAGCAGCCGCCGCACCTCGCGCTCGGTCAGGGCCGTGGTCGGCTCGTCCATGATGATGAGCCGGGCCTCGCAGGCAAGCGCCCGGCAGATCGCGACGAGCTGCTTGTGCGCCACCGGCAGATGCTCGACCCGCGCATCGAGCGGAATGTCCACTCCGATCCGTTCAAGCACGCGGCGGGCAGTCTCTCGCGCGGCGCGCCGGTTGAAGAACTGCCTGTGCTCGGCAAGTTCGCTGACGAATGCGATGTTCTCGGCGACCGTCAGGTTCGGAAAGAGCGAGAAATCCTGAAAGATGACCAGCACGCCCGCTGCGGCCGCGCGACGCGGGGTGAGGCCCGTCATCCGCTCTCCACCGATGCGGATGGTGCCCTCGGTCGGCTGCTCCACGCCGGAGAGGACCTTTATCAGCGTCGACTTGCCGGATCCGTTCTCGCCGGCAAGGCAGACCGCTTCGCCCGGGGCGACGACGAAATCCACCTCGTCGAGCGCGGTCACGCCGGCATAACGCTTCGTGATGCCCCTCATCTCGATGAGGGCGTCGGTGTCTGGCGAGCCCATAACGGTCCGATTTCTGGAATGTCGTGGCGTATACGTGAACGGAGCGGGACGGAGCGGAGGCCTCGGCCGCCGCTCCGCCCAAGTCCGATCAGAACGGGTAGTCGGCCATGTTCTCGGTGTTCACGTTCACCCAGGCCTGGCCGTAGATGACCTTGCCGTCGAGGGTGACGTTCTCGTAGCCGGGCAGGCCCAGATCCATGCCGTCGGTGATTTCCTCGCCGTCCATCACCATCTGCGCGACCTTGTTCATCGCGTAGCCCGCGACGGACGGATCCCAGAACCCGATGCCGTCCACCGCGCCGGTCTCGAGGTACTGGCCCGCGATCGAGGGCAGCGAGGTGCCGAAGACGCAGGTCGCGTCCTCCATGCCGCGCTCCTCGACGGCGAGGCCGATGCCTGCCACGTCGGTGGAGGCGGAGCCCTGCATGCCCTTCACGTTCGGGAAGGCGCGCAGCACCTCCTGGGCGCGCTCATAGGCCTGCTGGGCGTCGTCGAACGTCTCGTTCTTGTCGCCCACCAGCGTCATGTTCGGATAGTTCGCCTCCTGATATGCGATGGCGCCGTCAACCCACTGGTTGTGCGTCTGCGACGTCAGCGAACCCACGAAGACGGCGTATTCTCCCTCGCCCTCCATGCAGGTCGCGAGCTGCTCCATCAGGTTCGCGCCGAAATCCTCGTTCACGAAGGCCTCGATGTCGTAGGTCGTGTTCTGCTGGCTCGCCGCCTCGTGAGTGATGACGGTGATGCCGGCTTCCATCGCGCGGCCCAGCACGGGTTCCAGCGCCTCGGGGGACATCGGAACCACGGCCAGCGCGTCGACGCCCTGGGCGATCATGTCCTCGATCAGGGCCGCCTGCTGCTGCGGGTCGGCCTGCCCCGGGCCCACCTGGAACGCGTTGGCGCCGGTGTCGGCGGCATACTGCTTCACGCCCTCTTCCATGCGGTTGAACCACTGGATGCCGGCGATCTTGACGACCGTGGCGATCGATGGCGGATCGTCCTGCGCGGCGGCGAATTGCGGGGCCGCGACGGTCGCCGCTGCGAGGGCGATAAGCGAAACGGTTCTCTTCATTGGTCTTCCTCCCAAATGCCCCCGTCACCGGGGGGATGTCTCCGGCAAGGGTCCGGTGCCCTATGCCAAGCCTGCGCACCGGCCTCCCGCGGGAGACGTCCCTGCGGACGCGTCCCGCCCTCCTCGGAGGGCCGGTTCCGGATCGAAGTCCGGCCAAGGATATCGGCGCTTGTCAACACTTGTGCAGCACCTGCACCTATGTGACGATGACTCTATGATCTGAGGTGGAACGGTCAAGCGATTTCCCGCTGGACTGGCGGGCGAACGAGGAGAGCGGCCGCATGTTGACGGGCGAGCGCCGAGACGACGAGATCGTCCAGGCCGCGTGGCTCTATTACGTGGGCAACCTGAGCCAGCAGCAGGTGAGCGACAGGCTCGGTCTCTCGCGGTTCAAGGTGAACCGGATGCTCGCCGACGCCCGGGACCTCGGCGTCGTGCGCCTTTCACTGGAGCATCGCACCTCCGAGACCCTTGCCCTGGCGGATCGCCTGACGGATCGATTCGGCCTCAAGGAGGTGCAGGTCGCGCCGGTGCCCGCACCCACCCGCGACCACGATTACGAGCGCACCGCCGTCGGCATCCTCGCCGCGACCTATTTGGCGCGGATCGGCTCGGGCGATCGACCTCTGGTCATCGGCGTCGGCTGGGGCCGCACGCTCTCGGCCATGGCCGACAATCTCGCGGGCCTCGTGAACGGCAATCTGACCTTCGTCTCTCTCACGGGCTCGGTCACTCATGCCTCGCGCACCGCACCGGGCGATGTCTGCGTCCGGCTCGCATCGCAGACCGGCGGCCGCGCCATGCTTCTGCCCGCGCCCTTCGTCGCCGATAGCGAGCAAGCCTGCGCGACGATCCTGGAACAGCGGCTGGTCCGCGAAACGCTGAGCGTCGCCCGCAACGCGACTCATGTGATGATGAGCGTCGGCGAATGCCGGGACGGGGCGATCCTGTTCGAGGCCGGTCTTTTCAGCCCCGAGCAGCTCGCCGAGCTGCGCGACAACAACGTCGTGGGAGATTGCTGCGGCGTCTTCTTCACCGCCGACGGCGCCGTGGCCGACATCCCGCTCAACCGTTGCACCCCATGCGTCAGGCCTTCCGAGATGGGCGAGATGGACGTGCTGGTGACGGCCGCCGGTGTCACCAAGGCGGCGGCGACGCTGGCGGTCTTGCGCGCGCGCTTCGTGGACCGGCTACTGATCGACGAGACGCTGGCGCGCGCGATCCTTGACGAGACGTGAGTCGGTTGGTGGAAAGGACTGTGCGATGAAAGGTTTCGGCGTGCATACCAGCATGTGGACCATGAGCTGGGACCGGGAAGGATGCGAGCGGGCTGTCGCCAAGGCATCCTCCTACGGCATGGATTTCCTGGAGATCGCGCTTCTCGACCCGCCCTCGGTCGATGCGGACCACAGCCGGCGCACCCTGGAAGCGGCCGGCATGCGCTCCGTCTGCTCCCTCGGCCTGCCCCAGGCGGTCTGGGCTTCGCACAACCCCGACGGCGCGGTGGACTTCCTCAAGGGCGCCCTCGACAAGGCAGCCGCAATCGGCGCGGAGGCCCTGTCGGGCGTCGTCTACGGCGGCATCGGCGAGCGCTCGGGCAAGCCACCCACCACCGCCGAACTCGACAACGTCGCCCGCGCCCTGACGGAGGCCGCAGCCCACGCGAAGTCCCTTGGCCTGCTGCTCGGGATCGAGCCGGTGAACCGCTACGAGAGCCACCTTCTCAACACCGGCGCGCAGGCGGTGGAGATGATCGAGCGTATCGGCTCCGACACGCTCTTCGTCCATCTCGACACCTACCACATGAACATCGAGGAGAAGGGCATCGCCCAGGGCATCCTCGATGCCCGCGACCATCTCCGCTACATCCACCTGTCGGAATCGGACCGCGGCACGCCCGGCTGGGGCACGGTCCAGTGGGACGAGATCTTCGCCACGCTGAAGGCCATCGGCTTCGACGGCGGCCTCGCGATGGAAAGCTTCATCGACATGCCGCCGGAGCTGGCCTACGGCCTGTCGGTATGGCGTCCCGTTGCCGAAAGCGAAGCGGAGGTCATGGAGAACGGCCTGCCCTTCCTGCGCGGCAAGGCACGCCAGTATGGCCTCATCTGACGCCTCGGTGGCTGATCCGGGCCCGGATCGCCGCCAAGCGGCTCTGATGGTGCGGCCCCCCGACGGCATCTGCTAGGCTTGAGCGGGTCAGCGATGAGCCAGGAGGAGGGCGGTCATGTCGGAGATTCCTAGGCTCCGGACTCATAACCAGTAGCTGACGGTTGCGGCGAGGGCGACGGGGGAGAGGAAGACGTCGGCTCTGCGGTCGTGTCGGGTGGCGATGCGGCGGAAGTCCTTGAGCCGTCCGAACATGCGCTCGATTGCGTTGCGGTTTCGGTAGAAGTTCCGACACCAGAAGATGCGGCGCTTGCGGTTCCGCCTCGGCGGGATGTTGGGGAAGGCCCCGAGCCTCTTCATCTGGTCACGCACGGCGGTGCTGTCGTAGCCCTTGTCCCCGGTCACCACGAGCGCGTCGGGCGGGAGGCGTTGCAACAGCTTCTCGGCCGCGATGCAGTCGGCGACGTTGCCGCCCGTGAGCATCAGCCGGACGGTGCGGCACCAGCGGTCCGCGAGTGCGTGGAGCCTGGTCGTGCGCCCCCCGCGCGAGCGCCCGATCCCTTGCGCAACCTCCCCCCTTTTCCCCCGCTGGCCGAGCGGTGGGCGGAGACGGCGGAACTGTCGATGAGAACCTGCGCGGGTGGACCGCCCGCATCGGCCAAGGCCTCGAAGATGCGGACCCAATGGCCCTTCTCCGCCCACCGGCGCCAGCGGTTGTAGAGGGTCTTGCGCGGCCCGTATGCCGCCGGCGCATCCGCCCACCGGCACCCCGACCGCAGCACGTGGACGATGCCGGAGATCACCCGCCGGTAGTCCACCCGCGGCACCCCGCGGACCTTGTAGGGCAGATGCGGCCGCAGCCGTGCCATCTGCGCCTCGCTCAGCCAGAACAGGTTCTCGGACATGGCCACCCCCTCCAGAATGGCCGATGAATCATGAACAGGCTGAAGAGGCTAGGCGGTTAATGGGTCTGGAGCCTAGCATCAGATAGACGAGTCACGGGGGTCAGAGCACAGTCGATGGATGTTGCGCTCATTGTTCCAGCTCCGGAGCTTTGATAAGCGAGTTCGAGTCGGAATGTCGGTCGCGGGAGAAGACGAAGGCAAGCAAGGATCACAAGTAGCATCGCAAAAAAAAGACGCGCCGCGGGGCGCGCCTCTGATGGTTCTAGCCCGTTTCGGCGTGCTGCTACGAAAGAGTGAAGGCCGCCGTGTAGTTGGCAACATTCTCGGGAGTGATCAGCAGGCAGTCGAAGAGTTGCTTTTCCTGCGAGACCATCGGTTCGCCGTTCTTGATGTAGTGATTGGCCTGGATCACCGCCTCACGTGAGAAGACCGCGACGGGCTGCAGCACGGTGTAGGCCATTTCACCGGCCTTGACCGCATCCACCGCGTCGGGCGAGCCGTCGAAGCCGCCGATGATCACGCCGTCGAGACGCCCGGCTTCCTTCAGCGCGGCGATCGCCCCGAGCGCCATCTCATCATTGCCGGAAATCACTGCGTCGATCTCGGGATTGGCCTGCATGATCGACTGCATCCGGTTGTAGCCCTGAGTGCGGTCCCAGTTGGCGACTTCCTGTGCCACCTTCTCGAGACCGGGATACTGGCCGAGAACGGTGTTGTAGCCGTTCGACCGGGTGGCCGCGTTGTTGTCGGACGGGTTGCCGAAGAACTCGACATATTTCGCTGCGTCGCCAACAAGGCCTTGCCACGTGACCGCCCCCAGCGCCGCGCCCTGCGCGTTGTTCGACACGAGCTGCGCGATGGCAATACCGGATTCGTTGATCTCGGCATTCACCAGGAACACGGGGATGCCGGCCTCGGTTGCGCGGCGCACCACGCCCACCGATCCGTCGGCGTTGGCGGGGTCGAGGATGATCGCCTTGGCCCCGTTGGTGATCGCGGCGTCGATCAGGTTCGATTCCGTATTGGTGTCGCCACGGTGCGCGGACACGTTCGCCTCGTAGCCGAGCTCTTCGGCGGTGGCCTTGGCGACCTCGCCTTCGGTGAACCAGTAGGGGTTCGCCGGGTCGTTCACGATGATCGAGATCAGGCCCTCGGCCCAGGCGGAGCCCGCCATCAGTGGCAGCGATGCGGCAGCCGCGAAAAGCGCGCGTCTGGTCAGGTTGAACATGGTGTTTCTCTCCCTTTGGTGAGTTGTGCCGGAACCCGGCGTTGTTCGCGTCAGGCCCGTCGGGCCTGTTCTCCCGCGAATACTGTGGGGAATGGGTCAGCTCTTGCCGCCCTTGCCCCCGTACTGGATGGAATTGAGCATCACGGCGAGAACGATCACCGCGCCGGTGAAAACGGTCTGCCAGTAGGACGACACGCCCACGATCACGAGCCCTGCCCCCAGGTAGACGATCACGAAGGCGCCCAGCAGCGTGCCCTGCACCGTGCCGCGCCCGCCCATCAGGGAGGCGCCGCCCACCACGACTGCCGCGATCGCGGTCAGCTCGTAGGTAGTGCCCGCGGTGGGCCCGGCCGAGGTCAGCTGCGAGCTGAGCACCAGGCCCGCGATGGCCGCGCAGATGCCGGACAGGACATAGACCGAGACCTGCACCTTCCTGACCGGCACCCCCGACAGTTCCGCCGCGCGCGCATTGCCGCCGGTGGAATAGAGCCAGCGGCCGAAAGGCGCGCGCGACAACAGCAGGTGCACCGCGACCGCGGTCGCCGCCAGGACGAAGATGCTGATCGGGACGCCCCACAGCCGGTTGAAGCCGAGCCATTCGAACCCGGTATTCCCGAGGCTCGGGTCGCCCGACAGGTTGTTGAATGTCAGCCCGTTGGTCATCAGCAGGGCCACGCCCCGCGCCACGTAGAGCGTGCCCAGCGTCGCCACGAAGGCGGGCACCTTGAGGAACGCTACGAGGATGCCGTTGACCACCCCCACCAGCGCGCCCATCGCCAGAGTGCAGACCACGACCGCCCAGACTGGCAGGTAGAGGATCACGCCGAGCCCCGTCAGTTCGACCCCCTGCATCAAGAAGCCCGCGAATACCCCGCAGAGCGCCAGCGTGGAGCCGACCGACAGGTCGATCCCGCCCGAGAGGATCACCAGCAGCATGCCCGTCGCCAGAAGTCCGAAGATGGCGACCTGCGATGTCATGGTCAGGAAATTCGCCACCGACAGGTAGTTGGGCGACAGGATCGCGAAGGTGATGACGATCGCGATCAGTGCGAAGAAGGCGCGGCCTTCGAGCAGGATCTGGACGACATTCGCGTTCTCGCCAAAGATCGAGGCGGTCAGCCCGCCCGACCCCTGCTTCTTGGTGGTGGTGACGTCGGTCATTTCAGGGCTCTCCGGTTCACTGCAGGGGCGTGTCGGGCTTGTCCATCTCGACAATTTCCCGGGCGGTGTGTTCGTCGATGATCAACCCGCCGAGCAGGCCGCTTTCGAGAACGGCCTTGATCGCGTGGACCTTGATGCTGCCCCCGGCGACGGCGACGATGCGGCGGCCTTTCAGCCGGTCGAGGGGCTGGGTCAGGATGCGATCGGTGATCTCCTGGCCGACGGGCTTGCCGCGCCTGTCGAAGAAGTGGCCGAGCATCTCCCCGACCCCCCCGGCCTTGGCGATGGCGGCCATCTCGTCGCGTTCGATCATGCCCGTCGCGACGAGTTCCGCTTCGGCGGTCGTGGTGCCTATGCCGACGATCATCAGGTCGGCGCGAGCGGCCAGTTCCGCTGCCTGCCGCGCGGCTTTCTGGCTGACAAGGACGTCACGGTCGGCGGTCGAGTTGGCGATGAACGGCACCGGCATGGAGGCGGCCTCGGCCCCGGTCTTGCCCGCCAGCCGTGAGACGACCGCATGCGGGGTCACATCCGCCTCGGTGGTCAACGCCCCCATAAGCGACACGACCCGAAGCTTCGGCGCATGCTGCGCGCCGAGGTTCTCGACGCAGGAAAGCAGCGTCCGGCCGTGCCCCACGCCGATGACCCCGTTCTTCCCGCCGGCGATCTCGGCGGCCAGGAACCGGGCTCCGGCGATGCCCAGGGGACCGAGCGCCAGGTCTTCCTGGTGCAGGTCGGTGACCACCTCGCAGTGGTCCAGCCCGAAGGCGGCCATCAGGCTCTGTTGCAGGTCCACCTCGCCCGAGGCGGCCATGATCTGTTCCTTGGTGGCACCGGGTCCGAAGGTTGCCGTGATCTTGCCCTTGTGCATGACGATGATGCGGTGGGCGATGGACAGGCATTCGCTGACCTCGGACGTGGAATAGACCACGGCGAGACCATCGCGCGCGCCCTCCGCCAGAAGGCGGAAGACTTCGGCCTTGGCACCGATGTCGATCCCTCGGGACGGCTCGTCGAGCAGGATCACCGACGGATCGGTGGCCAGCATCTTGCCGATCACCACCTTCTGCTGGTTGCCGCCCGACAACGATCCGATGGCCGCGCCGCCGCCATCCGTCTTGATGGTGACCTCCCTGATCGAGCGGTCGACGATCTCCTGTTCGGCCTCCCGCGACATCAGAAGGTTCCTGGTGAAGGCGCCGATCGAGGCAAGCGAGAGGTTCTGGCCGACGCTCATGGTCTGCACCAGCCCGTCGCGTTGCCGGTCTTCCGGCGTCAGGACGAGGCCGGCCTCGATCCGTTGCGCGATGCTCATGCCGGCGATGTCGCGATCATGCAGGCGGATCTGTCCGCCCGAGGCCGGCAGGCGCCCGGCGACGCATTCCATGAGTTCCGTGCGACCCGCGCCCATCAGGCCGTAGATGCAGACGATCTCCCCCTTGCGAACGTCGAGGGACAGCCGGTCGACGACCGAAAAGCCCGATCCGCCGGGGGCGGGAATGCTCAGGTTCCTGATCGACAGGGCAACGTCGCCGAAGTCGTAGCCGGTCGGAGGCGAGCCCAGGTCGAAGTTCTCGCCTACCATGTTGCGCACGATCCATTCCAGATCGATCTCCGCACGCGGGGCGTAGGCGGTCATCACCCCGTCGCGAAGGACCACGGCATGGTCGGTGATCGTCAGCGCCTCTTCGAGGTGGTGGGAGATGTAGACGATCGAGACGCCGCGCTCCTTCAGGTCGTGGATGACCTTGAACAGGACCTCGACTTCGGCGGCCGACAGGGCCGAGGTCGGCTCGTCCATGATCAGGATGCGGGAATTGACGGACAGCGCGCGGGCGATCTCGACGATCTGCTGCTGGCCGAGGCGGAGATCCTCGACGCGGGTGAGCGGGTCGATGTCCTCTTCCAACTCTTCCATGAGGGTGCGGCACTGACGCTCCTCCTCGGCGTAGTTCACGCCGCGGGGCCCGGCGATCTCGCGTCCCAGAAAGATGTTGTCGCGCACGGTCATGTTGAGGGCCAGCGAAAGCTCCTGATGGATGATCGAGATCCCGAGTTCGCGGGCCTCGACCGTGGAGCCGATCCTGACCGGTGTGCCATCGAGGATCAGTTCACCGGAGGTGGGCAGCTGCACACCCGACAGGATCTTCATCAGCGTGGACTTGCCGGCGCCGTTTTCGCCGAAAAGGGTCGTGACCTGCCCGCGATGAACGTCGAAGTTGACGCCCTTGAGCGCATGGACCGCGCCGAAACTCTTCGTCACATCGCGGGCAGCCAGAACGACCTCTGCCGTGTCGGGCGCGTCCGACGGCGTTTCGTCATGGATCACGGTCGCCATCACTGAACCTCGAGCGCGACCGGCGTCACCAGCCAGTTGTTCGGATTGATCAGGGTAAAGGCGCCGGTGACGGAGAGGGTCTCACCCTGCAGGGCGTCCCGATCCAGGTCCGACAAGACCTCGGCCGCCATGGCGCGATTGATGCCGGCGCCGGCATTCTGGTACTCGATCTGGTTCGTGAAGCTGCCGAACTCGATGTCGCCGGCGATGTCGCGCAGCTCGGTTCCGTTGATGGCCGGGCCGGTCTGGACGCGGATCGTCAACCCGTCGGGCAGATCGGGCACGTCGACTTCGAAGATGCCGGACTGGCCATCGCCGACGACACCGGTGAACGTCACCGTCATGACCGGGAACGCACCGGCCATCGTACCGTAGGCGGCGGTCGCGGCGGCCTTGTCGGCCGCGAGTTCTTCGGCGAGCAGCGCCGCATCGGGCGCGCGGTCGATAACAACGTCGCGAATGCGCGGAAACTCGTCCGCGCCGAAGCGGTCCGGGTCGAAGGCCTGCTGCCTCAGATCCTCGTCGCCCCCGACCGTCACCACCTTGGTGTCGAGCGCGATGGCCCCCATCAGGACGACCACGGCGATAGCCGTGACCCCGTATCCCAGTCTGGCCCTGGTGGCGCCTGCAGGTGCTGTGCGGGATGTTGCCATGGCGTGCGTCCCCCCTCCTCGCTTCGGCCCGACGTGCCGGGCTGTTCCCTTACCCCTGCCCGCAGGCCGGGTGCGCGTCTCATGGAAACGGCAACTCACTGAGATTGCCGGATTCCCCCCTTCGCCTGCCCCGGAGCTCCTCGCTGCCGCGTCGAGGCTGACGTTTCCCTGCCGCAGCAGATCTGCGGCTGATTGACCCAAGCATAAGTGAAAAAAATTACGTTGTCTGCAAAAAATATCAGGACAGGCAGATTTTCTGTGCTACACCGAAAATGCGCAGGGGTGCGGGACGGCGGAGATCCTTGCCGACGTCGTCGCGCGCGGCCGTGGAAGTGCAAGAAACGACCCCTGTGACGAGGAGGAGGCCGAGGTGATCGAGATCGTGGGGGAAGGCCCAGATGTCCGACTTGTCTGACCTGATCATCGGCATCGATGCAGGGACCTCGGTGATCAAGGCGGTGGCCTTCGATCTGTCCGGGCGCCAGGTTGCCACGGCGTCGGTGCGCAACCGCTACGTCACGGGGCCGGATGGCTCCGCGACGCAGTCCATGCCGCAGACCTGGGCCGATTGTGCCGCCGCACTGCGCGGGCTGGGAGAAAAAGTCGAGCGCCTCGCGTCCCGGACGGCGGCGATCGCGCTGACGGGTCAGGGCGACGGCACATGGCTGGTCGGCAAACGCGACGCGCCGGTCGCCGACGCATGGCTCTGGCTCGATGCCCGGGCGGCGCCGACCGTGCGACGGCTCGCAGCGGCAGAGGGCGAACGCGCACGGTTCGAAGCGACGGGCACGGGCCTCAATACCTGTCAGCAAGGCAGCCAGATCGCGCACATGGCAGCCACTTTCCCGGATTTGCTGGACCGGGCGGAGGCGGCGCTGCACTGCAAGGACTGGCTGTTTCTGAAACTCACCGGCGTTCGGGCGACCGATCCCTCCGAGGCGAGCTTCACCTTCGGCGACTTCCGCACCCGGAGCTACAGCGACACGGTCCTGTCCGCCCTCGGCCTGCAGGCCCAGCGCCATCTTCTGCCCGAGATCCTGGACGGGTCGCAGGAGACCCGGCCCCTGACGGCGCAGGCGGCAGAGGCCACCGGGCTACGGTCCGGCACGCCGGTCTCGCTCGGCTATGTCGACATGGTGATGACCGCACTCGGCGCGGGCGTGCACACCGGCCATGCCGGCGCGGCCTGTTCGACAGTCGGCTCCACCGGCGTGCACATGCGCGCGGTGACATCCGACAAGGTGCATCTGAACGAAGCCGGCACGGGCTATGTGATCTGCCTGCCGGTGCCGGATCTGGTGACCCAGGTCCAGACCAACATGGCCGCCGCACTGAACATCGACTGGGCGCTGGCGCTGGCCGAGGACCTGATGGCCGAACTCGGCGATGCGCCGTCGCATGCCGATCTGGTCGCGAGGATCGATGGATGGCTGGAGCGGTCGCGCCCCGGTGCGCTGGTCTACCATCCCTATATCTCGGAGGCGGGCGAACGCGGCCCCTTCGTCAACGCCGACGCGCGCGCGAGCATCCTGGGCCTGAACGCCTCGCATCGGTTTCCCGACGTGATCCGGGCCGTCGTCGAGGGTCTCGGAATGGCCACGCGCGATTGCTACGCCGCGATGGGCGACATGCCCGGCGAATTGCGGCTGACCGGCGGGGCGGCGCGGTCAGCGGCCTTGCGGCAGGTCCTCGCGGCGTCGCTCGACACGCCGGTGCGGGTCTCGTCGCGGGAGGAGGCCGGCGCCGCCGGCTGCGCCATGATGGCCGCCGTCGCGATCGGCGCCTACGCCGACATGGACGCCTGCATCGCACGATGGACAACGCCGCTTCTGGGTCAGCCTGAAGCCCCCGATCCGGGCCTCGTTCCCGTCTATGACCAGCTTTTCAACACCTACCGCCAGGCGCGCGACGCCCTGGCCCCCGTCTGGGACGGGCTGGCCTCCATGCGCGCCTCCGAAGGAGTAACGAGATGACGGAAATACCCAGGGTCGACCTGTTCGTGATCGGTGGCGGAATCAACGGCGCCGGAATCGCCCGCGATGCCGCCGGCCGTGGGCTGAGCGTCGTTCTGTGCGAAAAGGACGACCTTGCCGAAGGCACCTCCTCGCGGTCGGGAAAGCTGGTGCATGGCGGCTTGCGCTACCTCGAATATTACGAGTTCCGGCTGGTGCGCGAGGCGCTGATCGAACGCGAGGTGCTGATGCGAAACGCACCGCACATCATCTGGCCGATGCGTTTCGTGCTGCCGCATTCGCCGCAGGATCGGCCCGCCTGGCTGGTCCGCCTGGGGCTGTTTCTCTACGACAACCTGGGCGGTCGCAAGAAGCTGCCGGGCACGCGCACGCTGGACCTGCGCCGCGACCCTGAAGGCGCGGCGATCAAGGACACGTTCACCCGCGGGTTCGAATATTCCGACTGCTGGGTGGACGATGCGCGGCTCGTGATCCTGAACGCCGTGGACGCCGCCGAACGCGGCGCGCAGGTGCTGACCCGCTCGCCCTGCACCTCCGCCCGGCGCGAGAACGGCGTCTGGCGGGTGACGACCTCCAACTCCTTCACCGGCGAAACCCGGGAGTTCGAGGCGAAGGTTCTGGTCAATGCCGCCGGACCCTGGGTGACGGACGTGGTCACGCGGGTCGCAGGCTCGAATTCGTCGCGCAACGTCCGGCTTGTCAAAGGCAGCCACATCATCGTGCCCAAGTTCTGGAAGGGCGAGAATGCCTATCTGGTGCAGAACCACGACAAGCGCGTGATCTTCATCAACCCCTACGAGCGCGACAAGGCGCTCATCGGCACCACCGACATCGCCTACGAAGGCCGGGCTGAGGATGTGACGGCGGACGAGAGCGAGATCCAGTACCTGATCGACGCGGTGAACCGCTATTTCAAGGAAGAGCTGACCCGCGACGACGTGGAGACCACCTTTTCCGGCGTGCGGCCGCTATTCGACGACGGCGAGGGCAATCCCTCGGCCGTGACCCGCGATTACGTCTTCGACGTCGAGGAGGCCGGCGGCGCGCCGCTTCTGAACATCTTCGGCGGCAAGATCACCACCTTTCGCGAGCTTGCGGAGCGCGGGATGCACCAGATCGAGAAGTTCTTTCCGAATATGGGCAAGGACTGGACCGAACGCGCACCGCTGCCCGGCGGCGATCTGGAAAATGCCGATTACGAATTGTTCCGCAACACGTTGAAGGCCGAATATCCATGGATGCCGCGTGAGCTGCGCCGCCATTACGGCCGCTGCTACGGCAGTCGCGTGCGGCAGATCGCGGGCGACGCGACCTCGCTCGACGGGCTGGGGCGGCATTTCGGCGGCCAACTCTACGAGGCCGAAGTGACCTACCTCATGAACCATGAATGGGCCCAGACCCCCGAGGATATCCTCTGGCGCCGCACCAAGCATCGGCTGCACCTGACCGATGCCGAACAGGCGGCGTTCACCGAATGGTTCGAGGCCAGGGACGAGGCCGCCTGACATGGCGCTGACGCTCTCCCTCAACACGAATCCGCTGGTGAACCGCTTTGCCGAGCCGGACGACCTGATCGACGCCATCGCCCGCGATATCAGGATCCGCGACATCCAGCTGACGCATGAATTCATCAACCCCGGCTGGCCCGCGCCGGTGATCCGCAGGCTGACCCGTGGCATGGACGCGGCGCTGCGGCGGACGGGTGCGCGGATCACCTCGGGCATGACGGGGCCATACGGACGGCTGAACCATTTCGGTCATCCGGATCGGGAGGTGCGGCGCTACTACGTCGACTGGTTCCGGACCTTCGCCGACATCATCGGCGACCTGGGCGGCACCTCTGTCGGAACGCAGTTCGCGATCTTCACCTATCGGGACTTCGACGACCCGGCGCGGCGCGAGGACCTGTTGCAGATCGCGATCGACTGCTGGGCCGAGGTTGCCGAGCACGCCAAGGCTGCCGGGCTGGAATATGTCTTCTGGGAACCGATGAGCGTCGGCCGCGAATTCGGCGAGACGATCGCAAGCTGCATGGCCCTGCAGGATCGCCTGACGGCCGCCGGGATGGCGGTGCCGATGTGGATGATGGCCGATATCGACCACGGCGACGTGACCAGCGACAACCCCGACGACACCGACCCCTATGCCTGGGCCCGGGCTGTGCCCCGGGTCAGCCCGATCATCCACATCAAGCAGTCGATGATGGACAAGTCCGGTCACCGGCCCTTTACGGCCGAGTTCAACGCCAGAGGCGCGATCCAGCCGGAACCGCTGCTTCGGGCCTTCGCCGAGGGTGGCGCCTTGGACAACGAGATCTGTCTCGAACTGTCCTTCAAGGAACGCGAGCCCAACGACCGGCAGGTGATTGCGCAGATCGCCGAAAGCGTGGCGTTCTGGGCGGCGCATATCGATAGCGGGTCTGGCGATCTGAATGTCTGAACCACGCCGCGCGCCTTTTCCCTTTGCCACGGCACCCGAAATCCGCTTCGGCAGGAGGGCGCCGCAGAATGGTGCAGACGCCCCCTTATGGGTAGAACATGCCCTTGCGACGCTCTACGTGACGGCGCGACGGCAAGGGCTGCCGGGGCTGGACAGGCAGGGCGTGCGCGCCGACCATCGCGGCCGGGCACGCGAGATGGCGGCCTGTCCACCGCGGCCGGCCCACCGTCGATGAAGGCCAGCCGCCGTGCCGCCAGACGCGCCGGACCTGGCGAGGACCATGAAGCGAGCGCGTCGGGCGCGGGATAGCGGAGGGCGACAGATGGCGAGAGATCGCGGTGCGGGCGATGCCGAGCAATCCCTGTCGATCCGCGCCGCGTGGCTGCACTACGTGGGCGGAATGCGGCAGGCCGAGGTCGCCAACCGGCTTGGCGTGCCATCGGTCAAGGCGCACCGACTGATCGCCCGGGCGGTGGCAGAAGGCGCGGTGAAGGTCAGCATCGAAGGCGACATCATCGAGTGCATCGAACTCGAGCAGGCGCTTTGCCTGCGCTACGGGCTCTCGACCTGCGAGGTCTCGCCCGATCTGGACGAGGAAGGTCTGCCCCTGCGTACTCTTGGTCTCGCCGGAGCGTCCTGGCTGCGGCGTTGGCTGGAAAGCGGCGAGGAGCTGACGATCGGCATCGGCCACGGCCGGACGCTGGCCGCAGCGGTCCGCGCGATGCCTCGCTTCGACGCGCACGGCTTGAGTTTCGTGTCCCTTCTCGGCGGGCTGACCCGCAACTTTTCAGCCAACCCGCATGACGTCATGCATCTGCTGGCCGAAAAGACCGGCGCGAAGGCCTATGTCATGCCGGTCCCCTTTTTCGCGAACACCGCCGAAGATCGCGTGGTTCTGCTGTCCCAGCGCGGGGTCGCCGAGATATTCCAGCTGGCCGAGACGGCGCCGCTCAAGGTCGTCGGCATCGGCACGGTGGAGGCGGAAACGCAGCTTGTCGCCTCCGGCATGATCGAACGCGCCGAGATCGAGGCGATCTCCGAGGCCGGGGGCGTGGGCGAGATGCTGGGCCATTTCTTCGACCCGGACGGCAACGCGCTCGAAACGCCGCTGACCTCGCGCACGCTCGCCGTGTCGCTGGACGAGACCCGCGACGATCGCATCATCGCGCTGGCGGGCGGCCAGGAGAAGGTCGTCCCGCTCCGCGCCGTGCTGAAAAGCGGACGGCTCTCGGGCCTGATCACCGACGAGCGCACGGCACGGGCCCTCCTCGACGACTGACAGGCCCGCCGCGGCAGTCGCGCGGTCTGCCCATGTCACGGCCCCCTTCCGTCGCTGATTCAATAGGCCAAGGCCATTTGCGAGAGGGGCCGCGCGCGAATTCTGGCGGCCTGGCCCGCGGTTCCGAAGGCCTCGAATTTCTCGATGCACTGCGCCTTCATCCCGTCCATCGCGGGCTTGAGATACTTGCGCGGGTCGAACTCCGCCGGCGTACCCACCAGCGTCTTGCGGATCGCCGCCGTGGCGGCGAGGCGCAGGTCGGTGTCGATATTGACCTTGCGCACGCCATGCCGGATGCCGCGCCGGATCTCTTCCAGCGGCACGCCCCAGGTCGGTTTGATGTCGCCGCCGTATTCGTTGATCAGGAGCCGCAACTCCTCGGGCACGGAAGACGAGCCGTGCATCACCAGATGCGTGTTCGGCAGGCGCTTGTTGATCGCCTCGATCACGTCCATTGCCAGGACTTCGCCATCCGGCTTGCGAGTGAACTTGTAGGCGCCGTGGCTGGTCCCCATCGCCACGGCCAGAGCATCCACGCCGGTGTCGGCGACGAAGCGTTCGGCCTCTTCGGGGTCGGTCAGGAGCTGGTCGTGCGACAGCGTGCCGGTCGCGCCGTGGCCGTCCTCCTGATCGCCCTGCCCGGTCTCGAGCGAGCCGAGCACGCCCAGTTCGCCTTCGACCGACACGCCCGCGGGATGGGCCATGTCGACGACCGCCCGGGTGATGCGGGCGTTGTAGGCGTAGTCGGCGGGGGTGGCGCCGTCTTCCATCAGCGAGCCGTCCATCATCACCGAAGTGAAGCCGTGCTGAATGGCGGTGACGCAGGTGGCCAGGTTGTTGCCGTGATCGAGATGCATGCAGACCGGGATATGCGGGTAGATCTCGACCAGGGCGTCGATCAGCCTGGCCAGGACGATGTCGTTGGCATAGGCGCGCGCGCCCCGGCTGGCCTGCAGGATCACCGGCGACCCGGTATCGTCGGCCGCGGCCATGATGGCCAGCCCCTGCTCCATGTTGGACATGTTGAAGGCGGGGACGGCGTAGCCGTTCTCGGCGGCATGATCCAGAAGCTGTCGGAGGCTGATGCGGGGCATGGCTGGTCCTATTCGTCGAAGGAGGTGAGGTAGTCGCACAGCGCGGCGACTTCGCCACGGCTGCCGAAGATCAGAGGCACGCGGTCGTGCAGATGCGCCGGGCTCAAGTGGAGGATGGCAGTGCGGCCGTCCGTGGCGGTGCCGCCGGCCTGTTCGATCAGGTAGGCGATGGGAAAGGCCTCGTAGGCGAGGCGCAGAAAGCCCGCCTCGTATCCCGGACGGGCGTCGCCAGGATAGAGGAACACGCCGCCCCGGCGCAGGATCCGGTGCAGGTCGCCCACGGCAGCCGCAATCCAGCGCATGTTGAAGTCGCGCCCCCGCGGCCCCTCCGCCCCGAGCAGCAGGTCGTCCACGTAGCGCCGCAGCCCGCGCGACCAGCGCCGCCGGTTCGACGCGTTGAAGGCGACGGTCGAGGTGTCGGGCCTCAGCGTGACGCCGGTGGCACCCACGTGGAAGGTTCCGGTTCCCGGGTCGAGCGTCGCGATGGCGACACCATCGCCGGTGCTGAAGCCGAAATCGACGGAATGCCCGAACGAGACATAGCAGGCGGCGACGATCTCGCGCCCCGGACGCAGGAAACTGTCCCCGGCCGGAAACACGCAGAACAGGGCGCCGAGCGGCGCGCCGATCCCGATGCTTC
Organism: Jannaschia formosa; assembly: GCF_003340555.1. GTDB lineage: Bacteria > Pseudomonadota > Alphaproteobacteria > Rhodobacterales > Rhodobacteraceae > Jannaschia > Jannaschia formosa. The sequence goes on from NZ_QPLJ01000037.1 coordinate 24,388, forward strand.
CAGAGCCGTCGATCGGGTCCATCGCGATGTCGAAGCGGCCCTCTGCGTCGACGGTTTCGACCTCCTCCGCCTCTTCGGACAGCACTCGCGCGACGGACATGCCGTGCAGCGCCGAGATGAAGTGGTGGTGTGCCGCCATGTCGAGCGCCTTCTGACGGTCGCCCGACTTGTTGGTCCCTATGACCTCCGTCGGATCGCCGGGCAGCCCACCCTGCGCAAGGCGCGCGGCCAGGGGAATGCTTGCCTCGGCAAGGGCTGTCAGGAGCTTCGCCAGATCCCGGCGGGCGGGATCCTCACCTGCCCAGGCATCGAGATGCGCCATCAATGTCGGGAAGGTGATCGGCCCGTCGATGGCCAAGTTCAGCGGCGCGCCCGCCATCTCAGTCGCGCTCGCCAAGCAACGCCCGGGCGCGGTGGACGATCGCGTCGCGCGTGATCCCGAACGTCTCGTAGAGCTCCTCTGCGGGGCCGGAGGCGCCGAAGCCGTCCATCCCGATCACGTCGTCCTCGCTCGCCACGTAGCGGGTCCAGCCGTATTTGCTGGCCGCCTCGACGGCGAGACGCGGCACGCGGCCCAGCACGCCTGCCCGGTAGTCGGCCGGCTGGGCCTCGAACAGTTCCCAGGAAGGCATCGAGACTACGGCCACACCCAGACCGCTCCCGGCCAGCACCTCGGCCGCCTCGACGGCCAGGCTGACCTCGGTCCCGGTGGCCAGGATGGTCAGGTCCCGGTTATCCCCGAACGACCGGATCACATAGGCCCCCCTGGCGCTCAGGTTCTCGTCCGCGTCCTCCAGCCGCAGTTGCGGCACGGCATGACGGCTCAGCGCCAGAAGCGACGGTGTTTCGCGCGACCGGATGGCGATGTCCCAGCATTCCAGCGTCTCCACCGCGTCGGCGGGCCGGAAGGTGCGAAGATTGGGGATCGCGCGCAGCGAGGTCAGGTGCTCCACCGGCTGATGGGTCGGTCCGTCCTCGCCGAGGCCGATGCTGTCGTGGGTCATCACGTAGATCGTGCCGACCCCCATCAGCGCCGAAAGCCGGATTGCGTTGCGGGCATAGTCCGAGAACACGAGGAAGGTGCCGCCATAGGGGATCAGCCCGCCATGCGTGCTCATCCCGTTCATCGCCGCGGCCATGCCGAATTCGCGCACGCCGTAGCCGATATAGCGGCCGGGCGTCTGCCGCGAGAACTGCTGGTCGACGGCCGGCACCCGCGTCAGGTTCGAGCCCGTCAGGTCGGCCGACCCGCCGATCAATTCGGGGACGGCCGGGGCCAGCGCCTCCAGCGCCATTTGGCTCGCTTTCCGGGTAGCCACGTTTTGCGGCGTCGCAAGAAGCGAAGCCCGGGCATCGGCCACGGCACGGGCGTATCTTTCAGGCAATCCGCGCGCCAAGCGGCGGGTAAATTCGGCGCGGTCGGGCGAGGCGGCAAGCCGCTTCTCCCAGACTTGCCGTGCCGTCGCCCCGCGCCCACCGATGGCTTGCCACTCCGCCGCCAGATCGGCGGGAATCTCGAACGGGGGCGAGTCCCAGCCAAGCGCCGCCTTGGCCGCCGCCGCCTCCTCCGCGCCGAGCGGCGCGCCATGTGCCGCGGCGGTGCCGGCCTTCGTCGGCGCGCCGAACCCGATCACTGTCTTCATCGCGATCAGGGTGGGCTTGCCGGTCTCGGCCCTGGCTGCGGCAATGGCCTTCGACACGGCGGGAATATCGTGCCCGTCGCATTCCAGAACGTGCCAGCCGCAGGCCGCAAGCCGGGCCGGCACATCGTCCGAGAAGGACACTGATGTGGGGCCGTCGATGGTGATCTGGTTGTCGTCATAGAGCACGATCAGCTTGCCCAACCCCAGATGCCCGGCCAGCGAGATCGCTTCCTGTCCGATGCCTTCCTGCAGGCAGCCGTCCCCGAGGAAGACATAGGTGTGATGATCGACGAGTTCCGACCCGAACTCCGCGGCGAGGACGCGCTCGGCCATCGCCATCCCGACTGCGCTGGCAAGCCCCTGCCCCAGCGGTCCGGTCGTCGTCTCGATCCCCTTGGCGTGGCCATATTCGGGATGCCCGGCCGTCCGGGATCCAAGCTGGCGGAAGCTGCGGATTTGCTCGAGGGTCATGTCGGCATAGCCGGTGAGATGCAGCAGCGAATAGAGCAGCATCGAGGCGTGGCCATTCGAGAGCACGACCCGGTCGCGGTCCGGCCAGTCAGGCGCCGACGCATCGAACTTCAGGTGATCGCGGAACAGCGCGGTCGCGGCGTCCGCCATGCCCATCGGCGCACCTGGATGCCCGGACTTTGCGGCCTCGACCGCATCTATCGACAGCGCACGGATACAGTTGGCCAGGTCAAATCCTGTCGGGTCGAGCGCGGCCTTGGCGGCGACATCCTGGGGCATCGAATCTTTGGGCATGGCGTCCTCCTCCGTGGCGACCTTGATACAGGAGCGCGCAATAATCACAACATTAAATCACATGATAACTCTGTTGACGTGATTTTTGATACATGTATTGTTATGAATGAGAGGGCCAACCCATGAGAAGAAACGACAGACAGCAGATGATCATGGATCTTCTGATCGCGAACGGAGAGGTGGAACTCGATGCGCTCGTCGACCGGTTCGGCGTCTCGCGGATGACGATCCACCGGGATCTGGACGACCTCGAGACTGAGGGGCTTCTGCGCAAGATCCGCGGCGGCGCGACGATCCGGTCCGGCACCCAGTTCGAGAGCGATTTCCGCCTTCGCGAACTTCAGGACCGGCCGGCCAAGGCGGCGATGGCTCAGTCGGCGCTGCGGCTGATCGAGCCGGGCATGACCGTGATGATCAACGACGGGTCCATGGCCGCGATCCTTGGTCAGCAACTGGTCACGAAGCGCCCGCTGACGGTGATCACCAACAACGCCGCGATCATCGACGCCCTGCGCGGCGAGACGGGCATCACCCTGATCGCGCTCGGTGGCGTCTACTCGGCCAAGTTCAACGCATTCCTCGGCAAGGTCACCGAAGACGCCCTTTCGGTTCTGAGCGCCGACATCGCCTTCGTCTCCTCGCCGGCCGTGTCCGGGCTGGAGGTCTATCACATGGACGAGAACGTGTTGCGCGCCAAGCAGGCGATGATGCGGCAGGCCGCGTCCAGCGTGCTCCTGGTCAACCACACGCGGTTCGGCCGCACCGCGCTGCATCGGCTCGCCGCGCTGTCGGACTTCGATCACATCATCACGGACCGGCTTCCGGATACGGCGGCCCGCGCGGCGCTGGATGGGGCAGGCCTGACCCTGACCGATGCCCAGGCACAAGAGCCAGAGCAATGACGCACACTCCGCTCTGGATCGGAACCAGCTGGAAGATGAACAAGACGCTGAGCGAGGCGGAAGCCTTTGCCAGCGCGCTGGCGGCTGCCGACGACGATCGAGATCCGCGCCTCCAGCGGTTCGTGATTCCGCCTTTCACCGCCGTCCGGCAGGTCAAGCGGATCCTTGCGGAAAGCTCCGTGAAGGTCGGGGCGCAGAACATGCACTGGGAGGACCGGGGCGCCTGGACGGGAGAGATCTCGCCCCCGATGCTGACCGATTGCGGACTGGACATCGTCGAGCTGGGCCATTCCGAGCGGCGCGAGCATTTCGGCGAGACCGACGCGACCGTGGGCCTCAAGACCGAGGCCGCCGTGCGACACGGGCTGATCCCGCTGATCTGCATCGGCGAGACGCTGGCCGAGCGCGAGGCGGGACGCGCGCAGGCGGTTCTGGAGGCGCAGGTGCGCGGTGCGCTGGGACGGCTGAGCGACGCGCAGAAAGCCGCGCCCGTCCTGCTGGCTTACGAGCCGGTCTGGGCCATCGGCGAAAACGGTATCCCCGCCACGTCGGATTATGCCGACGACCGGCAGGCCGAGATCATCGCGGTGGCCGAGGACTTGCTGGGCCGCCGGGTGCCCTGCCTCTACGGCGGGTCGGTCAACCCCGGCAACTGTCAGGAACTCATCCAGTGCCCGCATATCGACGGGCTCTTCATCGGGCGCTCGGCCTGGGTCGTCGAGGGCTACCTCGACATCTTGGAGAAATGCGCCGCAACTATCTGATCCGAAGAGGAAACGGCATGAAAATCGCAATCGCGGGCGACAGCGCGGGTGAACCGCTGGCGAAGGTCGTCGCGGAACATCTCAAGGGCAGGCATGAGGTATCCGACCTCTCCCATGTCCCCGAGGCGCCGGACAGATTCTATGCCCACATGGCCGACCGGGTGTGTTCGGCGGTACTGGCAGGCGAGTACGACCGCGCCATCCTGTTCTGCGGCACCGGCATCGGCGTGGCGCTCTCGGCCAACAAGGTGCCGGGCATCCGCGCCGCACAATGCCACGACACCTATTCCGCGGTGAAGGCGTCCACCTCCAACAACGCCCACGTCATCACAATGGGCGCGCGGGTCATCGGACCCGAACTGGCCAAGGACATCGCCGACGCCTTCCTCTCGAACTCCTTCGACCCCGAGGGCCGCTCGGCCGGAAACGTCAACGCGATCAACGAAGTCGACGCCAAGTACAAGAGGGCCTGATTGCGTGGCGTCTTCGGCCGCCGGACAGTCGCGGCACGCTGAAGTTCAGGTTCCCTACCCCGGACTTCGAGCATGCCAGTGTCGCCTCAATAAGGAACGCCGTGGAACGGATACTGGCCATCGACAGCGGAGTGAACGGGGCCAAGGCGGCGATCTCGACCTTGAAGTCAGGTTCCCGAAGCAGGGGCACCCTGCCCCAACCGGTGGCGATCGCGGCGGAGCTGGGGGTGAGCCGGTCGACGGTGTAGCGGGTGCTGCGGGAGGGGAGTTCGACATGATCAAACATGCTTGGGCGAAGCTCGACGGCGACCGAGCATTGCCGCAAGCGGATCATGGGGCGGACGTGTCGGCCGTCTTCGCGGCTCTCCTTGAGGCAGGTTGGACGGAGCGTGTCGCGCGCTGCCTCGCCCGGCCGCTCGGACGGGAGGAGGCGGAGCGGCTTAGCGCAGCCGCCTACTGCACGACATGGGCAAGGCCAAGGCGGGGTCCTGGCGGCGGCAGTGGGACGGTGCGCTGCTGATTGGACATCTGCTCCAGCTGTTGCCCAACGGCTGCCCCAAGCTGTGGCATCGGCTGGAGCCGTTGATCGGCGCCATGACGCAGGACGCGTTCCTTGCCATGCTGGCGCATCATGGACGACCGCTGGACCTCGACAAGCGGCGATCCGAGGACGCGGCTCACTGGCGCTCGGAGCCCGGGTATAATCCCGTGGAGCAACTCGGCGCGCTCCTCGATCGGGAGCGCATCCTGTACCCTGCGATCGGCACGTCGATTGCTGACCCCTTTGCCCCCCGAGCGGTCGCGCTGTTCGCGGGGTTGTTGACCTTAGCGGACTAGATCGGTTCTGCGCCGATACGGTTCCGGATCGACGGCGTTACGGGCGCGGCACGGGAGGCCCGGTCGCGCGACGTGGCGCGGGCCGCTGCGGACGGACTAGGACCAACAGGCTGCTGAAAAACCCCGCCCTCGACGTGCTTTTCGGGACATGATTCACTTTCGCCGTGGTTGACGGCGGGGGCTGGGATGCGCGGGACGGATCGGACGACGGGATCGCTGTTCAGCTATGTCGAGCTGGAGGAGCGCATCCCGGGGGGTCATCCGCTGCGCACGATCCGGCGGGTGGTGAACGACGCGCTGGCGAGCTTGGGCG
>NZ_QPLJ01000038.1 GCF_003340555.1 Jannaschia formosa
GATCAGCCGCCTGAAAACCCTCAAACGCCAGATGTATGGCCGGGCCAACATCGACCTCCTGAAAGCGCGCCTCGTAGCGGCATCATGAACCGGGAAATGCACCAACTTTGCGTCAGACCCACTTTTGGACGCCGATCAGCCCCGAAACAGGGTCCTTGTTGCGCGCCTATCCACAAGTAATTGTATAAAAATAGACAACTGTCTCTGAAGATCCTTGTTAGGTGTCACGTCCCGCGTGATTGTAGACCCGCTTCCTGAGCAGCTCGGGCCTTTGTCGTTGCCAGTCCTTGAGGGCTTCGACGGGCGATCGGCCTTTCAGGACGGATTGCGGGAGCTGGCTGTTGTAGAGGTGGACGTAGCGCAGGAGGGTCTGCTCTAGGTCCTCGCCGCTGTGGAAGGGATGGCTCTGGAGGACATCCTCGATCCGGCCGTTGAAGCGCTCGACCATGCCGTTCGTCTGCGGCCGCATCGGGGGTGCAAGACGATGCTCGATGCCGAGGTCCGCGCAGAGCAGGTCGAACTCGTGCTGTCCGGTGGGGCTGCGCTTTCGCAGGCCGAACAGGCGGTCGGTGAAGGCCTTGCCGTTGTCCACTGCCCGGCAGGGCATTGCGCAGCAATGTCCCGAGAGGGGGTCAGCACCCGGGTGATCTTCATCGGGGCGGCGCGCCCGAGGTCGCGCAGGAAGCGGCGGGCATTGGCCGCGGTCTGCGCCGGATAGATGCGCACGAAGACCCACCGCGTCGCCCGGTCCCTTTCGGGACATTGCTGCGCAATGCCCTGCCGGGCGAGGGATCGCCACGAAGAGATAGCGGCGGCGCTCCTCGTCGGCCATCTGCGGCAGGTACTTGATGTCGATGTGCAGATAGCCCGGCTCACAGGCCTTGAAGCTGCCGTGCGCAGGCTTGGGGTCGGTCGGCTTCAGGGCCTGCAGGTTGCCCACCCCATGCCGCCGCAGGCAGCGGTCGAGCCCGGACCGCGAGACATGCGGGTTGAGGAACTCGCGCACCACGGCGAGCAGGTCGGCGAGCGGCAGCAGAAGCGCCTTGCGCAGCGCCACCGCGACCGCCTCCTGGGCAGGCGTCAGCGTCGTCTGCAACCGGTGCGGCGTGTGGCTGCGGTCGTGCACGTCGTCGCGGTTGCGCCACTTCCAGACCGTCTGCTCGGAGATCCCGTAGCGCTCGGCCACCTGCCAGGCCGGTTCGCTGCTCGCCTGGATCGCGGCGCGGATCTTCGGCGTCGTCGTCGCCTGCTTGTGCAAAGAGAACAGCATGCTCGCACCCCCTCCCGAACCTCGCGCAGGATCGATCTTGCCATGAACAGCGCAGTCCGGCGGGGGGCTATGTGATCATCCGGGATGGAACAGCTAGGGTCAGCGAGCACGAGGTGCCGCTACGTCCTCCGTCTTTTGTTGCAATCTCTCTGCAACCATATGGTTAGTGAGCGCGTACTCAACAACGTATGGTTGTGCGCCCATACTTAGATCGGATCGCCTTGGTGTTTGCGGGCAAGGCGCCCGAGATTATTGTCTTCCGCAGTGTCAAGGGCCGGATCGATGACTGCCTCCTCCAAGTATCGCACTGTTCTCGTTCACAATCAGAACACGCTCCTCCTCAACATGTTGCATGACGGTCTCAACCGTTGCGACATGTTTTCCGTAAAGACCTGCATGGGGGACCTGCCCGACCTCGCGACCGCGGTAGCGAAACATCGTCCTGCCGTCCTGCTGATCGAACCGCGGCCGGATGCCGAGGCCATCGATGAGATCGCGCGCTCTGTCGAGGACTGGCTGCCCGGCTGCGTCTGCGTCGGCTATCTGCCATCAGCCAGGCGAAACGGCGCCCACCGCTGCCTTGAGGCTGGCTTCGGTGCCGTGGTCTCCCATGAGAGCGATCTCACCGTGGTTATTCAGGCGTTGACCGTGACGTTGCAGAACGGCGTCTTCGTCGACCGGCCTTTCGTCCGACCCGAAGCATCCGCCGATGAGGGGCTTAGCCAGCGCGAATGGCTCGTGCTGCAGCAACTGGCGCGCGGCTTCAGCGACAAGGAGATTGCTGGCCGTCTGAACCTGAGTGCGAAGACCGTACAGACCTACAAGCATCGCGGGCTCCGAAAGCTCGGCTTTCATCGAAAGCATCAGGTCGTGGAATACGCGATCAACAACGATTGGCTGTCATGATGGACCCATCGTACGCGGGATTGTCAGCGACTTGCCTACAATGCGGCGCACAGGGCTGACTTTCGAATTTCTTCCATAGCTGGAAAATACCCCCAAGGCACGACTCTTCCTCGGCGGTGGCGGCTTAATATTTCCTATGGAGGCGAGGGCGCCATCGATATGAATTTTGGCGAGAACCAAGAAATCCCGCTTGTCGCTATCCTCGACGAATGCACGATTTTGTCAGAAGCAGTGCGGGATCGGCTGTCGAAGAGTTCTTCCTTCCGCGTCGAACTTTTTTCGTTGCCGGAACTGGACCGGATCTGCGATGCGTCTCCGGAAGTTGTGCTTGTCGATCCACGCCAGATCTCTACCGATCCAGCGGAACTTGTCGGAGCGATACGGACCCGGCTCCCGAAGGCGCGGCTGCTCGCCTATTGCTCCTCTCCGGAAATGCAACTTGCATCCAACTGCATGAAGCTTGGATTCGACGGCTTCATATCCAAGGGAGCCGCTTTCGAGCAGCTTCGCTCTGCGCTGTCGATCGTCGCCGGGGGCGGCGTCTATCTTGAACAGCGCTTTGCCCGTGCCGTCCTCGATCATCGTGGCATCTCTGAGAATAATATTCACTTACAAGAAGTTAAGTCGGAGGTCGGCGCTGCGGAGACGCTGAGCCTGCGCGAGTCCGAGGTTTTGCGGATGCTCTGCCTGGGCTTCAGCCCGAAGCAGATCGCCGCCGACTTGGGTCTCAGCCGCAAGACGATCGACACGTACCGCATGCGGGGCATGCGCAAGCTCGGCTTTTCAGACCGGAGCGAGCTGGTACGGTACGCCGTCGAACAGGGCTGGATCATCTAGACCAGATACCTTCTCTCCACGTCGTTATGGCGGGCCGTTCGTTCCGAGACCGGACCGGATGGATGAGGACGCGATTCGGATAGCCCGGTTCCAGAACTCCACAAATCTTTCGCTGCATGAACGGTTTCCGTGGAATGAACGGAAGCCGACTTTTCGGCATGTTCTTTCGTGGTCGATTTTTGGAAGACCGGACCGCTTGTAGGGCCACGGCTGACAGCGGTTCGAAAACCGTCACGCTCCTGTCAGACCAAATCCTACTAATCTCCATGATTTCGCTGACTGCCCGTCGGACGAAGCGCCACATACGTCTGGGATCGACGGTCGCGCAATCGGCGGCCGATGGGATTGACGAAATCAAGAGGATCAGATGGCAAGGATCAGCGTTTTTGGAATTGGGTATGTCGGCGTGGTCTCGGCTGCCTGTCTCGCCCGCGACGGGCATGATGTTTGCGCAGTGGATCTCGATCCGGGCAAGGTGGCCGCGATCAACGAGGGGCGGTCGCCCATCGTGGAGAAGGGACTGGACACGCTGCTCCGCGAGGTCGTGGCCTCCGGCAAGCTCCGAGCCACGACAGAAGCCGACGCCGCCGTCCGAGAGACCGACGCCTCGTTCGTCTGCGTCGGCACGCCGAGCGCGGCCGACGGCTCCGTTGGTCTCGTCTATGTCAAGGACGTCTGCGCCTCGATCGGCCGGGCGATCGCCGCGAAGGGCGCTTTTCACTCGGTCATCATGCGCTCGACCATCGTTCCGGGAACGATGCTGGGTACCTGCATCCCGATCCTGGAAGAGGCGTCGGGCCTCACTGCGGGTGACGGCTTCGGCGTCGGCTACTTCCCGGAATTCCTGCGTGAAAGCACCGCGATCGAGGATTACGACGACCCCGGCCTGATCGTCTACGGCGCGCTCGACGACCGCACGGCGGCGCTCCTCGATGAGCTGAACGGCCATCTGCCCTGCGAGGCGCATTGTGTCGATCTCTCGACCGCCGAGATGGTTAAGTACACGTCGAACGCATGGCGCGCGATGAAGATCAGCTTCGCCAACGAGATCGGCAACGTCGCCAAGGCCAACGGGCTCGACGGGCAACTGGTCATGCGCCTGCTCTGCAGCGACGATAAGGTGGCGATGTCGCCGCATTTCCTGCGGCCAGGCTTCGCGTTCGGGGGGTCCTGTCTGCCCAAGGACGTCCGGGCGCTGCGTGCGCTGGCGGCTGCGCGGGACACGGAGACGCCCGTCCTCGACGCCATCCTGGCTTCGAACGATGCGCAGATCCGGCGCGCCGAGGACCTGGTGCGCAAGTCTGGGGGCCGCTCGGTCGGCTTTGTCGGGATCAGCTTCAAGTCCGGTACCGACGATCTGCGTGAAAGCCCGCTGGCCGATCTGGCCGCGCGCCTCATCGGCGCCGGCACGGATGTCCGCGTCTACGATCCCTACGTCTCCGAGGGCTTCCGCGAGAATGCGGATGCAGCCGGGCGCGGCAATACCGTGGTGCCCGATCTCGACAGCCGGATGGCGACGGATATCGACGACCTGATCGAGGGGTCGGACATGATCCTCGTTGGCAACAGCTACGAAGAGGCGCGGGGACCGCTGATGGATGCCCGTAACCGGATGCCGATGGTCGATCTCACCCGGCTGGACGGCACCCTCCTCTCCGATGGGCGGTATGTCGGGATCTGCTGGTAACCATCATGCTGGGACATCTCGTCTATATCCTTGCCGGGGTGTCCCTGGCTGCAGCGGTTGGCCGCCAGGGTGCCGGAGAACTCGGCTCGCTCTTCGCGCTGCTGGGGGTGATCGGCCTCTGGCGGTACGGCTGGGCGTCCATCAACTTCACGCGGGCGGTCCTGTTCCTGCGGCTCCGTCATCCGGCCATGCGCCGCGAGGCGGAGCGCGCTTATGCCGAGCGGCCGGTGCCGGCCCATGCCTACTTCATGGTGACCACCTATAAGATCGAGCCTCGCACGACGACGCGTGTCTATCGCTCGATCTTCGAGGCCGCAGGCCGGTCCGCCGGTGGCGCGACAATCGTCGCCTCGGTGGTCGATGGTGCCGATCTCCGCGCGATCCGCGAGCTGTTCGCGCGGATGGCGCCGGGCCTGCCCGGCGTGAAGCTGCTGATCGACCAGATTCCCGGAAGCGGCAAACGCGATGCCATCGCCCGTTCGCTGCGCCTGATCGCGCGACAGGCGCCAAGTTCGCGCGACATCCTCGTCTTCGTCGATGGCGACAGTTGCGTGCCTGTCGACCTGGTCGCGCGGACTGCGCCTTATTTCACCGATCCGCGCATGGGCGCGCTGACGACCGACGAGGCTGTCGAGATCGAGGACACGCCGCTGTTCCGGCACTGGTTCGACCTGCGCTTCATGCAACGGCACGTGATGATGTGTTCGATGGCCTATGGCGGCCGGGTGCTGACGCTGACCGGCCGCATGTCGGTCTTCCGTGCGGACCTCGCGACGCAGCCCTCGTTCATCCGGCAGGTGCAGCACGATCATATCGACCACTGGCGGCTGGGCCGGGTCCACTTCCTGACCGGCGACGACAAGTCGACCTGGTTCTGGCTGCTGAGCCGGGGCTTTCGCATGACCTACCTGCCGCATGTCCGTTCCGTCTCGATGGAAACGCAGCCCGGGCCCCGCTTTCTTGGCAGCGCCATCGCGCTGATGCGGCGTTGGTTCGGCAACATGCTTCGCACGAACGGGCGGGCCGTCGCGCTCGGACCATCCCGCATCGGGCTGTTCACTTGGTGGTCGGTCCTCGATCAGCGGATCTCGATCTGGACGACCCTGACGGGGCCGACAGCGGCGGTGCTGACCTCGATCTTCGTCACGCCGATGGCGTTGCCCGCCTATTTCGCGTGGATCATGTTTACCCGCTACGTCTTCTGCTGGGCGCTGTCGCTGTTTCGCGGGGGCGGCTTCCCGATCGTCTACGCGCCGCTTCTGTATTTCAGCCAGGTCGTCGGCGCCGCGGTCAAGAGCTCGGCCATGTTTCACCTCAGCCGCCAGAAATGGACGCGCCAGGGCGGTGGCAGCCAGACGGCGCCCGTGCCTCTGGGTCCGCGCCTGCGGGCGGCTTCCTCAACTTACATGCAGCTGCTCGCCTTGGGCTGGTTTGGCCTCGGCATGCTGCTGCTCACCGGAATTCTCTGATCGGAAGGGTCTGGAAGATGACGACATCCCAGGACATGGAAACGCCCGGAAGGGTCATGGCGACCGACCAGCCATATCCCCGTCCAAGCGCGCAGACCACCGCTCCGACGGATTCGGAGATCGCGGCTCCGTGGGGGGGGAACGAGCATCCGCTGCTCGACATCCCGTTCACGGCCGTCGTCGACGGGCGGACCTATCGCGGCGAAGTGCTGTCCCTTGTCGAGGCGCATGTCTCCGGGCTGGCCGATCCGTCGCTCAGCAATCGCGAACGGCTGGTCCGCCTTGGTTTCCAGTTCCAGGGCTTCAGCGTGGCGCTGGATCTGGCGGCGCGTATCGAGCTGGTTTCGGAGCGGTCGCTGAGGCTGATCTTCACCGAGCCTGCGGGCGAACATCTGCCGCAGCTGCGCTATCTGCTCAACGAACATCTGTCGGGCGATCTGACATCGCTGGGATCGGTCATCCGCGCGACTTCCCTTGCCGGGCCGGCGAACGGCAAGAATGCCGCGGCGCGACGTGGCTTTGCCGCGGGCCTGCGCAGCTTTCTGGGCAGCCTCATGGCCTTGGCACTGACGCTGGGCCTTCTCGGCACCGCCGCCCTGCTGGTCGAACAGCGTTTGCTGGTGGCCGATCTGGCCTCACCCGGCAGGGTCGCCCATTCGGGTGAAACGCTGCGCGCAACGGCAGACGGCCAGATCAACTATTTCGCCTCGGATGCTGGCGAGGGGGAAGTGGCCTTCGCGATCGCCTCGACCCGCGGCGAAACCCTGTCGGTGGCCATGCCCTGTGACTGCACCGCCCGTGCCCTTGGCGTCGCCGAGGGCAGCACCGTCCTTGCCGGCGAGCCGGTGATGCGGCTGTCGGAGGCGGGCGCGGCGGTCATCGTCGAGGCGCGCGTGACTGCGGAAGAGTTCTTCGACCTGCGCCGCGCCGGCGCGGTCGACATCGTGCTGGCCGACGGCACGACCCATGCGGCGCTGCTTTCGGAGACGCCGCCGCGTGCGCTCGAGGGCGACGACTTCACCGGGATGACCGTCCATCTGACGCCGGTCGATCCGATCCCGGATGCTCTGGTCGGGCAGGCTGTCGCGCTCCGGGCGCATACCGATGCCGGTGCCCTGTTCGCTCCAGCCGCCGACGTCCTGAACGATCTGGAAGCACGCGGCGAGCCTGTCCTGAACGCCCTTCGCGACCTCGGTGCGCGCGGCGAAATCGCCTTCGACGGATTGCGCGACCGCGCCACCCGCGCCTGGGCCGCGATCATCGAGACCCTTCAATCCACCCCTTCCCCCGAGTGACGGAGCCTGCAAATGCAATCAATTCATCCAATCATACTCTCCGGGGGAATGGGATCGCGGCTCTGGCCGATGTCGCGGCTGCATCAGCCCAAGCAGTTTCAGCCGGTAGACGGTGCCAAGGGCCCCTCGTTCCTGCAGGAAACTGTGTTGCGGCACCGCTCCGAGATCTTCGAGGATCCCGTCATCGTCGCCAATCGCCGCCAGACCGGGATGATCGAATCTCAGTTGAAGGAGATCGGCTGCAGGACTCAGATCATCGCCGAGCCCGTCGGTCGCAATACCGGTCCCGCAGTTCTCGCCGCGGCGCTGCGCCTGCTGCGGGACGACCGCGACGCGCTGATGGCCGTGCTGCCGTCGGATCACGTCATTGAGGGGGATATGAACGAGCTGATGGGCCGGATGCGCGTCGGCGCCAATGACGGGCATCTCGTCACCTTCGGCATTCTGCCCCGCTATCCCGAGACCGGCTTCGGCTACATCACCAACGGCGCCCCGATCGAGAGCTGCCCGGGCCTCCACAAAGTCACTTCCTTTGTCGAAAAGCCCGAGCGCGCCCTCGCCGAAAGTCTGGTTGCCGACGGACAGTCATTCTGGGCGGCGGGCATATCTTTGATGCGCGCCGACGTGATCGCCGCCGAGTTCGAGCGGTTGGAGCCTGAAACTTACGCCGCCGTACGCTGCGCGCTGGAGCGGGCCGAAACGACGGAGACCGGACTGATCCTGGAAGAGCAGTCGTTCGCGAAGGCGCTCGACGAGCCGACGGAGCGGGCGGTCTTCGAACGCTCCAGCGCGATCGCGGTGGCGCCGACCGCGGTGTCCTGGAACGACGTCGGCGCCTGGTCGGCCTTCCATGCAATGGGCGAGAAGAACGATGACGGCAACGTCGTCGGACGAGAGGTGCTAACCGTGAACACCCGGAATTCTCTGGTGCGCGGTTGCGGCAGGCTGATCGCGGTCGTGGGGATGGAGGGCGTGATCGTGGTCGACACGCCGGACGCCCTCCTGGTGACGAACCACCAGAATGCGCAGCTCGTCAAGGAAGCCGTGTCGTTGCTCAAGCGCGACAAGCGCAGAGAGATCGACAGCCACGCCGCCGCGGCCCGCGACCGGGACGGCGCGCCGACAGGGGTCGGGCGTCTGGTGCTGAAGCCGGGGAAGCTTGGCGAAATCAAGGGCACCGGGGCAGGCGGCTCGGTCGTGACGGTCGCCTCCGGTTCAGCCAGCATCAGCATCGGTGGCAACGCGGTCGCGCTGGGCGCGGGCGAAGGGTTCTTCGTGCGGCCGGGGACGACGGCTCGTGTCCGCAGCGAGGGTTCCGGCGAATTGACCCTCGTCATGGTCGAGATCACCGCCGAGGAAGAGCCGCCCGCCCGGGCCGCTCCGGTCAAACAGAAGAATGCCGAGCCGGCATCCACAGCGCAGACGTCCAACCGGCATGTGGCTTGAGCGCTTCCTCCTGGCGGCGGTCGCCGCCCTCGTGCTGACGGCCGGAGCGGTCGCCCAGCACGGCGGCGGCGCCACGTCCGCCCCGTCCGCCCCCGCCGCGGCGACCGTGTCGGTGGGGGATCTTCGCCTTGGCCTTCTGCAGGCGGCGCTGCATGTCGGCCCGGAGGGGCATGACGCCATTATGGCGGCCCAGCCCGATGAGGCGGCAAGCGCGATCTTCCTGCGCTCGGGCGTGGCCACTCTGGCCGGGCTGCATGCGGCGGTGCAGGACACCGAACTCGCCGCAGGTCTGCGCCGGACCGGCGAGGACGGCGTCTTCGTCGCGACCCGGCCGATCGTGATCCTTCAGGGCGCGTCCCTTAAGCTCGTGCCGGGGGAGGAGCTGCAACTGGACGCGCGCGAGGGAGCCTTGCTGCTGTCGTTCGGTGATCTGGGCATCGAAGGCGCGCGGGTCGTCGCCATCGGCACCGACGACGAGGCGCCCGGCGCCTTCCGGCCCTTCATCGCGAGCCTCGGCCCGGCCACGCTTACCTTGACCGAGGCCGAGCTTTCGGGCCTTGGCTTCGAAGGCGGGCCGATGACCAGCGGCCTTGCCCATGTCGTACGCGGGTTGATTCAATCGCGGGAACCGCTGCGCCTGCACGACGCGCGGCTGCTGGACATCCACGGCGCCACCATCATCGGCGGCGAAGGGCTGGAAGTTCTGCGGGCCGCCTTCCTCGGCGCGCGCGGCACCGCGCTTTCGGTCAAGTCGGTGGCCTCGGTTCGCGTCGAGGACAGCCGATTCGAGAACGGTTCGGGCCCTTACGCAATCCGCATCGCAGAGGCCGGCGACGCGGTTGCGCTGCGGCGCAACAGTCTGCTGGACGGTCGCCACGGCGGCATCAGGATCGAGGAAGGCACGTTCGGCGCCCGCCTCTCCGACAACACGATCCTCGGCTTTTCCGGCACCGCGATTGCATTGGCCGAAGGGGCAGGGTGCCTGCGGCTGGACGCGAATCTGGTGCGTGACAATGGCGGCGATGGCATTTCGGCCCGGCACACGGGGTCGCTGGTGATCGATGGAAACATCGTGACCGGCAATGGCGGCGCGGCGATATCGCTGTCGACCCCCGCACCGAGGGCGGAGCTGCTGGTCAGCGGAAATCGGATCGCGGGCAATCGGACCGGTCTGCGCGGCGTGATGCTTGGGGCGCTGCGCCTGGCCGGCAACGACCTGTCCGGGCAGTCTCCGCGCATCCTGTCCGGTGATCTCTCGCAGGTGGTTCCGGCCCTGCTGCGCGCATCGCGCGATGAGCCCGCCGATCTGCAGATCCGGCACGTCCGGGCATGGCCGGCCGAAACGAAGCTTCCCGAGGCGGCCGAGAGCCTGGCGCATGCGCGCTGCGGCGAGGCGGGGGCGTTCTGATGGTATTCTCTTCCGAAACCTTCCTCTTCCTTTTCCTGCCGCTTTTCCTTGCGCTCTACTACCTGACGCCCGCCCGGCTCCGGTCGCTGACGCTGCTTGCGGGGTCCTATGCCTTCTACGGCTGGTGGCGGCTCGACTTCCTTGGCCTGCTGATCCTGACGACGCTGTGGACCTACTGGGCCGGACAGCGGGTGCGCCGGTCGCAGGGCCGGGCCCGCCGGGCCTGGACGGGCCTCGGCGTCGCGGGGTGCCTCGCGGTCCTGGCGACGTTCAAGTACCTCAATTTCTTCGTCGACAGCTTCGCCGCGCTGATCGGCACCGATGCCGCCGGGCTGGGAATGCATTGGCGTGTCATCCTGCCGATCGGCATTTCTTTCTACGTGTTCCAGTCGATCAGCTATCTCGTCGACACCCATCGCGGCGATGCCGACGAAGAGGTCGGCTTCCTTGACTTCGCGGCCTTCATCGCGCTGTTCCCGCAGCTCATCGCCGGGCCGATCCTGCGCTTCAAGGACCTGGCATGGCAGTTCCGTCACCGCACGCATACGGCAGAGAAGTTCACCGACGGCATGATGCTGTTCTTCGTCGGGCTGGCCAAGAAGGTGCTGCTGGCGGATTCGGTCGCGCCGCTGGCCGACCTCGCCTTCGCGACGCCGGACCCTTCGCTGGCCTTGGCCGTCTCGGGCTCGGTCGCCTACATGATGCAGCTCTACTTCGACTTTTCGGGCTATTCGCTCATGGCGATCGGCCTGGGCCTGATGATGGGGTTCCGCTTTGTGCAGAACTTCGACACGCCATATATCTCGCGGTCGATCACCGAGTTCTGGCGGCGCTGGCATATCAGCCTTTCGATCTGGCTGCGCGATTATCTCTATATTCCGTTGGGCGGCAACCGGGTGGGGCCCGTGCGCACCTATGGCAATCTGATGGCGGTCATGGTGCTGGGCGGGCTCTGGCACGGCGCGGCCTGGACCTTCGTGATCTGGGGGTTCTGGCATGGCGGCTGGCTGGCGATTGAGCGTGCGACCGGCCTCGCGCGTGCGACCGGCACGGCGGCGCTGGTCAGGACGATGATCATCGTTCTGCTCGGCTGGGTCGTCTTCCGCGCCACGAGCCTCGACCAGGCACTCGGCGTATATGAGGGGATGCTGGGGCTGAACGGGCTGTTGCCCTCCGGGGCGGCCGCGCTGGCCATCACGCAGGAGAGCTTGATGGCGCTGCTGCTCTGCATCGCGGTCGTGGCGGCGGAGCCGTGGCTGAAGCGCACGGCCGTCGACCGCATGAGCCTCTCCGTCGGTGAGGCAGGGCTGAATGCGGTTTCCGCGGTCAACACCGTCGTGCCGACCATGCTGACCGGCACGCTTGCCGTGCTCGCGGTGCTCAAGCTTGCCGAGCAGACTGTTTCACCCTTCCTCTACTTCCAGTTCTAGGTCCTCCAAATGCCTGTTATCATGTATGTTCGCTTCCTCCTACCAGCCGCTTTCCTGGCCTATGCCGGGTTCGTCAACGTCTCCGTCTTCACTGGCCCGGCTCTCGAGCAGGTGCGCGAAGTCGAGGACGGACTGCTCAGCGGAGCCGTCACCGGCGAGATGGACCGGCTCTATACCCGCGCCGTGCCGCATCGGCAGACTGCCTTCGGCTGGATCGGCGCAGCCCGGTATGCGCTGCTGGGCGAAGGGCGCGCAGGTGTCAGGGCGGGCCGCGACGGCTGGCTATTCACGGACGAAGAGATGAAGATCGCCTCGGACGACCAGATCCGTCAGGCGGCTGAGTGGGCCGGCGATCTCCGGGCGCGGCTGTCCCGAGCGGGAACCGAACTGGTGATCGTGCCGCTGCCGGCCAAGGCCGATCTCTACCGCGACCGGCTGGATGGCGCCGCCGCCCTCGCCGGAGCCGCGATGGAGCGTCAGCATGCGCGCTTTCTGTCGGAGCTGGGGGAAAACGGCGTGCCCGCGGTCGATGTCCGGCCTGCGATGGCCGCCGCCGCCAGCGAAGCGCCCGTCTTCCTTGCGCGTGATACCCACTGGACCCCCGCAGGGTCCGATGCGGTTGCCGGCGCCATCGCCGCCTCGGGCGCCGTGCCGACGGGTGAGGACGAGTTCCTGCTGCGTCGCGAGACACCGACGGAGTTGACGGGCGACCTCGTCTCCTTCGTCACGACCGATGCGCTGGCCGCGCGGGTCGGGCTTGGGCCCGAGCCCGTCGCGCCCTTCACCGCGCATCGGGTCGAGCCGCCCGCCGGCGGCCTCTTCGCCAGCGAGGCGCCCAGAGTCGGCACCTTGCTGGTCGGAACGAGCTACAGCGCGGATGAGGCCTGGAGCTTCCTGCCGGCGCTCAAGCACGCGCTGCGGCGCGATGTGCTCAACTATGCCGCAAGCGGACAGGGGCCCATCCGGCCAATGCAGGCGATTCTGGACGGCCCCGTGTTCGAAGGCGAGGGACCCGACCTCGTGATCTGGGAGTTTCCGATCCGCTACCTCGCCGATCCCGACATCTGGCCCGCGCCGCCGCGCGCCTCGGCCATCGCGAACCAGGAGATTCCTGATGCCTGACACGAGGAGATTGCCCGCCTGTGCCGCTGCCATTCTGCTGGGAACCGCGCTTGCCGTTCCGGCTGCGCCTTACGGTGCCCCCACAGACCCGGACCCTGCGCTTGTCGTGCCCGTCCAGGACAGGCGCGTCACCGAGACACTGGACCTGCCGACATGGCGGCTTCAGCAGGTGCGCCGCCGGATGTTGCGCGGCCAGCGCATCAGCTTCGACGACATGCGTGCGCTGGCGGATCTCGGCGATGGTCTGGCGTCCTGGCGCTATGCCAACCGATTGATGGCGCTGGAGGATCCAGATCTGCACAGCGCGGCGGCGCTCTACTACGCGACCGCAGCCTATACCGGCCGTGATTACGCCGTGCGCCCTCTGGTCCGCCTGCTGGAGCGGCGTGACGTGAACATCAACGAGGCCCGCCTTCGCCATCTGGAGAACGCGCTCCGGTCCTGGGCCTTGCGGGGCAATGAGGTCGCTCAGGAGGCGCTGATCAGTTTCTACGCGAGCGGCCACCCCTTTGGCCGCCATCCCGAAAGGGCGCGCGAATTCCGGCGCGAACTGGCCCTTGCCGGCGATCTAGAGGCGGCGATGGCGCTCGTTATCGAGGCCATGTCCTCGGGCGAGGTCGAGACGCGCCGGGCGGAGCTGATCGAGCTTCTGGACGTCGTGATCGAGTCCGAAGAGCTCGGCATGCGCACCACGGCCATCAATCTTCGGACGATGCTCGAAGCAGTGCCCGATCGTCTGGCGGACGCCGCCGAAACCGCCCCGGTGGAGGAGACCGAAGAATGAATGCCCGATCCACACTTGTCGCGACTGCTCTGACGGCTGCCTCGGTCCTGCCTTCCGCGGCGCAGGAGACGTCCGCGTACGGGTGCGCGCAGCTTCATGTCGACGCACCGGTCGCCGTGATCGAGGGCGCCGACGGCGTCTTCTTCCGCCGCGACATCGACATGCGGACGCATCACGTGATGACGGAACAGACGGTCGACCTGATGGGAAGGCTGTCGCGGACCCTTGCGGCGCGAGGCACGACGCTCGTGTATATCCCCGTTCCCTCGAAGAGCCTTGCCATGCCGGACGCGCTTCCCCCGATAGCGGCGTCCTACGGGTTCGATCCGGATCTCGCCGAACTGGTCTATGACGACATTGTGGCGCGACTGCGTGCCGAAGGCGTGGCGACCGTGGACGCGCTGACGCCGATGCTGGACGTCCGGACGGCGGAGCCGGTCTTCATCCCGGCCGACTTCCACTGGTCCTCTGCAGGCGCGCGGATCGTGGCCGAGGCGGTGGCCCGGACGATTGCCGAATTGCCGGGCTACAATGATCTGACGAAGACGCCGCACCGCACCCGGTCCCTCGGACCGCGTCCGGTCTATTCCGAGATCCGCCGCCAGATCCAGGCACGCTGCACCGAGACGGTCCCCGAGGCCAGGACCGAGATCTTCGAGACCGAGGCGATGGAGCCGGTCGGCGGCGGGATGAGCATCTTCGCCGCCGATACCGGCGGTCCAGGCATCGCGCTGGTCGGCACGTCGATGTCGCGCCTGCCCGAGTTCAACTTCGACGGCTTCCTTGCGCAGGCGTCCGAACTGGACGTAGCCAATTACGCGCTGACCGGCGGCAACCAGTTCGGGTCGATCATCTCCTACATGACCTCCGAGGACTTCGCCCAGAGGCCGCCGAAGTTCCTCGTCTGGGAGAATCCGGTCTACAACAACCTCGGAGAGTTCGGTGAGTTGCCGCTGCGCGAACTGATCGCCGCCGCAGCGGATGCCTGCACCCCGCTGGACGTGGAACAGAACGCGCAGGCGTCCACGGGCGCGACACTGCAGGCCGAACTTCCGCCTGGTGCGCTGGGACCCGAGGATTACGTGCGGGCCTATTCGGGCAGCGGCGTCCGGAGCCGGGCCATCCAGATGAGCTTCACCACCCGGTCCGACATCACGATCACCGCCAATATCGAACGCGCGCAGCGGCTCGAGCCGAGCCCGCGCTTTTATCAGTACATGCGGCCCTATTGGGACCCGGAGATCGACACGATCACCGTGACCTTCGACCGGACTGTCCGCCCTGATGCCGGCATTGCCATCTGCAACAGCCCCCTGGAGGAATCGCTATGAACACCCGCATCCCACTCGTCTCGGCCATCTTCACGTCGGTCATGCTGACCGGAACGGCCGCCCTGCCTCAGGACGAGGGCCTCTACCCGGACGCGAGCGCGCCGGATGCCTCGTTCCTGCGGATCCACGCTCCCCGTGATGCGGCGGTCAGGATCGATGGCAGGGCCTACGAGATCACCGAAAGCGGCCTCACGCCCTACGTCGAGGTCGCGCCGGGCGACGTGGCCGTCTGGATCAATGATGCAGAGACGGTGGTCGAGGCGGCGGCGAACCAGCATTATTCTTTCGTGAGCGAGCCCGGGGGCGGTTCCCTGCTGGTCGACGAAATCACCGGCTCTCCGGCGCAGGCCGACCTCGTGTTCTACAATCTTTCCGAACTCGAGTCGCTCGACCTCTTCGTGCCCAGCGCCGACACGAACGTTCTGACGGGCGTCCCGCCGATGACGAATGGCGTCGTCGCCCTGACTGCGCCGCTGACGCTGAGCTTCGAGGTTCGCCAGGACGGTGAGACGCTGGCGACTGTCGAGGATGTCGAGCTGAGGCGTGCCGTCGGCACCACGATCGTCTTCGACGGCAGCGAAGGCGCCTGGACGGCGGCAGCCACGAACAACGTCTACAACTGATCCCGAGGGGGCATGGTCATGGACAATAGCCGGATGAGACAAGGCGTGGGCGGCGCGACCCTCGCCGCCTTCCTGATGCCAGCGGGTGTCGGGGCCGCTCCGTTGGAGGTGCGGTTCGAACCTCCGACCGTCGCCGCCGAAGAGGTCTGCGTTCCTCGCCCGCCCGACCATGCCATCGCGGCCGACTGGGCCGCCTGGAACGGGACGGATTTCGACGGGCGGGACATCGGCTTAGTCCGCCGCGACCTGCGACGCCTCATCGAGATCGACTCCGGGCGCTGGCTAGATACCGTCGAGCGCGCGATGGAGCGACTTGTCGAACTGGACCCGGACTACGACGCGCGTGACCATCTGATGGACCGCATCGACATGCTGATCGCCGCCGAGCGGTTCGACCGGATCAACGATGAGGATCTGGTGGAGCGTTTCTTCGCGATGGGACTGGACGGCCTGCCGCGCGCCCAGCATTTCGCGGCGGAACTGCTGATGGCGGGGACGGGGATCGAGCGCGACGAAGACGCCGCGCATCGATCGCTCGTGATGGCTGCCTATGACGGAAACACAGAAGCGTTGCTCGACCTGGCCGAGATCACCTCGGACGGCACAGAGGTCGCGGGCTGGGCGACCGCCCCGGAACTGACGGTCACGCTGGCTTTCGGCGCTCTTGTCGGGGAACTGGACGCGCGGATCTGTGATCGGATCAACCGGATCGGCTCTGCCTACCGATTGGGACGGGTGGTCGCGCAGGACAGCGAACTGGCCGAAAGGTGGTATCGCCTGTCCGCCGCGCTGGGAGACTATAACGCCGCCTGGCAGGTTTCGCAGCTGCACATGGAAGCCGAAGGGATCGTCAAGGACAACGCCGTGCTGCTCCGCCACCTGGAGCAGGCGGCCGCGGGCGGCCTTCCCTTCGCCCTCAACGAGATCGGGCGGATCCACGAGATCGGCGCGCTGGTGCCCCAGGACCTTGAGGCCGCGCGCGCCTTCTATGAGCAGGCGGCGGCCACCGGCGAGCGCGAGGGGCTTTTGCGGATCGCCATGCTGATCGACCAGCTTGACAGCCCCGAGGCGGAGGATCTGGCCCGCCGCCGCGAAGCGTTGCGGGCGTTGGTCGCCCTGCCGGACGCGCCGGCCTGGGCCTTCGTCGAACTGGGTGACATCGCGCTGGAGGAAGAGGGCCGCTGGCTTGGCGAGGCCGCGGCCACCGACCTCTTCGAGAAGGCCCTGGCGCAAGAGCCGGGCCACCCCGTCGCGGTCTCGCGTCTGGTTCGCCTGGGACTTCGCCACGCGGACAGCGTGCAACCTTTCCTCGATCTGGTTTCGGACTTGCAGGAGATCGTCCTCTCGACGGGCAACTCGGCCGGGATGGAGCAGCTCGCCGACGCCTATGCCTGTCGCAAGCCTGATGGCCCCGACCGGCGCCGGGCGGATTACTGGCGTGACATGCGCGCGCTGGCGGGGAACGTGTCGGTTCAGCTTTCGCCGCGCGAGATCGCGGCCCAGAGCGCCAGTCCGCAACCCGTTCTGGTCGCACAGGTGCAGTCCCAGGCATTAGCGGGTCGCTCGCCGTCCTACGCCCTGTTCGACCAGTTCCGGCAGGCCGGTGTGGTCGACGCCGACGAGGCCGTCATGCGATCGCTGGCGCAATCGGCCGAAACCGGGCCCCTGACGGAAGCGGGCAAGGCCGCGATGCGGATGGTCCCGCCGGACGCGCCGCCGCCCGAACGGGCGCTCGAACTGCTGCGACGGGCCGTCGCCATCGGGGAACGGCGTGCCGAGACGGAGCTTCTGAAGGCGCTGGTCTCGCGAGGCGTCGATCCCGCCTCGCAGGAGACGCGCGACCTCGCCCAGACCCTCGCGACGCAGGGAGTCGGACTGGCAATCGAGACGCTGGCCGAGATCGCGGGCGGCGATACGGATGCGCGCCGTCGCACTTGGGAGGAGTGGCGATCGGTGATTGAAGCCGATGGCGATTTCGACGCGCTGGTTTTCGCGCTGCCCTATCTCGACGACGCGCAGGCAGACCACTACCTCGCCCGCGCCCGCGTGGTGATGGCGTGCAACCTGCCGGACGCGCTTGCGCTGGCCGAGGTCAGCCACGCACTCGACCGCCCCGACGAGGTCGGGCGTTGGCTCGATGTCGCCGAGGCGGTCGTGGAGGATGTGGGCTGGCAGCTGGTCTCGCTATCCGACGCGATCCGGACCTTCGGCACAGGACCGCAGGCCCGGGATCGCGCGCTTGCCTTGCTGGCCCGCGCGCGCGCGCAGGGAGAGCGGATGGCGATGCTGCGGACACTCTCGCTGGCCGCGGAGGAGCGGAGCGGTCTGACCCTGGGCGCCGAGGAGACGGCAGACCTCTATGTCGAACTCGTGAATGCCTCCGATTTGGAGGACGTGCCTTCGGTCCTGCGCCGCATTTCCTTCGCCGGATCCGAGGTGCAGGCGGCGATCGGCGACCGCGTGGACGCCCGCGCGCTCTTTGAATCTGCGGCCGAGGCGGGCGTTGCATCGGCGCAACTGGAACTTGGCCGCATCCTGAGGGTTGAAGCCACCGGAGACGCGGACCTGCGCGAGTCCGTGCGACTGCTGACGGCTGCGGCCGAACAGGGCGAGGCGGAAGCCATGTCGCTGCTCGCGACGGCCTATTCCTTCGGACTGGGCGTGGAGCCGTCTCTTGAAGAGTCGCAGCAATGGCTGCGGCGGGCTGCGGCGGCCGGTGATGAGCAGGCACGCGGGATGGTCCGACTGATCGATGCTGAGGAGATATCGCAATGAGCTGGAAACTTGCTTCGACGACGACGCTGTCGATCCTTGCCGCGATGCTGACGGCATCGGCGTCCTTTCCGGCACAGGGCGCCGAGAGCGAGGGCGAAGACGCCTGCATCGACGTTCCCGAACCGGTGATCACCCTGTCCTATGGCAGCCGCTACACCGACGAGAGCGAGGACCGGTCCGACTACGACGCGGAGGCGAACCGCGCAGTGAACGAGGCGCTGGGGCCGATCGACGATTTCGTCAGCGATCTGGCCAGAACGGCAAACCGATCGATCCGCGGCGGGGCCGGCGCGCTCCGGGCCGCGAATTGCGTCGTGGAGGCGATCCACGTCTGGGCCGAGGCGGATGCGCTGAGCGACCTGCAAACCATGAACGCCCAGATATCGTCTCCGTCGCGGCTGGGCGGGATGGCCTTGGCCTATCTGCAGGCCGCCCCGCTGGCGACCGCGCTGACCGACGAGGAACGGGAAACGATCACAGCCTGGATGCGCGAGCGGTCCCTGGCCTCGGCGCGCTATTTCGACGAGGACGCCCCGCCGGGCGCCAGCCGCAACAACCTTCGCGCCTGGGCGGGGCTTTCGGCGGCGGCGGTCGGATTAGCCAGCGGGTCCGAGGAGTTGCTCGACTGGGCGGCGACCACGGTCGAGCTGGTTGCCTGCGAGGCGGACGCGGATGGGGCCCTGCCGCTCGAGATGGGACGCGGGCCGCTCGGTCTCCACTATCAGGTGCATGCGGTTGCGCCCCTCGTCGTCACCTCGGCGCTGCTGCAGCCCGAGGGCTATGACCTGTTCGAAGCCTGCGACGGCGCAGTGCACCGCATCGTCGCCTTCGTTCCTGCCGCCTTCGCCGATCCTGACCTTGCCACCGACAAGGCGGGCGAGCCGCAAACCTACTTCGAAGGCAAGGACGAGTTGCAATCCTACGAGCTCGCCTGGGCGGAGGCGTATCTGTCGCTCTTCGACGATCCTGTCATCGCCGCTTTCGTCGAGGATTTCCGTCCCTTGAGCCATTCCAAGCTGGGCGGGAGGCAATCGCTCATCTGGTAAGGAAAATGGCTTTTTTGGGGCCGCTCTTAGGCGAAACATCGCGAGTTCGCGCAGCGTCAACGGCATATTCCCGCTCTTATCATATCTTAACCGCAGATCGGCCTATCCATGGTCATTTTTTCCTGATCTTGCGTACGGTGCCTGGCCTGACTCTCTTGTCCTTTGGCCTGGACCGCTGAGGCACAACCAGCGGTATGGGAGAAAACGCGTCGCGCAAAGACGACGCGCCTGGGACAGATAACCATGACGATCAAGGTATTGCCTTCTTTCAAGAAGGTATGGAAGGGTGGCTTCGTCGCTGACGTCACCATTCGCAACGACGGGTCCGAACGCGCCGACAGCGTCATCCTCGAAATCGCATCGGGTGGGGAAATCTCCAAGATCTGGCGCGCGCTTTCATGGGAGCCGACGGAAGGCGGCGCTCGAGTGGATGTCGAAGCGCTCGGCCCCGGCGAAAGCACGACGATCCGGGTAAAGGGCGAGGGCCTGCCCGAGTTCACGGTGAAAAAGATCGTGACCTGGGCAGAGAAGAAGTCCGCTGGTCCTGTCGAGCCGGAGCCGACCGCTGCCGAGACGGACGAGGATTCCGATCCGTCTTCCACCGTCGACAGGCCGGCCGATGAAGGCGCCACGCAGGGCCCGAAAGCGCCCGGTCATGCCGTCCCGACGCCCGCGGAGATCGATGTCGAGGGGGACGTCGTGCATGTCGGCAAGACTGTCGGCGCGCGCGGGCTGCAGGATCTGATCGACACCAGTCCGGCGGGCACCGTGCTTCTGCTGGAGGCCGGCCGCCACCGCTTTGACCGGACGGTCGAGATCAATCGCGACGACATCTCGGTCGTAGGCACGGGTTCCGGCGAGACCGTGATCGAGATGGCCGGCGGTATCGGCGGAGAAGCGTTCCGCATCGGCGACGGTGGCCGTTCCGGCGACCTGAAGTTGGTCCGGCCGGTTTCCGAAGGCGGTACGAGTCTTGAACTCACCGGCGGCCACGGGCTGAAGGCCGGAGACTTCGTTCATCTTTCCCGCGAAAGCACCGATGCCTTCTACGACGAGATCGGCGACACGACCTGGCGCAAGGACGTGGATCTGCGCAGTTCGATCGTCGAGGTCGCATCTGTTCAAGGCGGCCGGATCGAACTCGCCTCCGGCGTGCATTTCGAATTCGTTCCGCATGAAACCACTGTGGCGCGCATCGATCTGGTCCAGAACGTGACCCTTGGCGGGTTCACCGTCGACTACGGACTGGGCTCGGCGGATCCCTCCGATTTCAGCAACCGGTTGAGCGCCTACGACCGGGATGCCGTCATTCAGGTGGAGGGCACGTCCGGGCTTCGCCTGCAGGATATCGTCGCGCATGACGTGCCCTCCCTCGGTCTCAACGTCGCGCTGAGCCGTGGCGCCATGGTCGACGGGTTGGAGATCGCAGGCGCACACAACAAGGGGGATGGCGGCAACGGCTATGCCGTGCAGATCCGCGATGTCTATGACAGTGGCTTCGCGAACCTCTCCGACCTGGACATGCGTCACTCGGTCGTCTTCGCCTCCTGGCGTTCGGCCGCGAACAACGATGTCCATGTCAGCAGCACGGACCGCGACATCAACTTCCACGGCGGCCGCGACCATGGAAACGTGGTGATGGTCGACCGCTCGGTGCGGGACGCGAATTCCGACATCATCGCGCCAACGCTTTTCGTGAACACCAAGGGGACGCATTACGGCACCGTCACAGACGCGGACGCCAACATCATCCGCTTCGGCCATGTCGTTGGGACACGTCTTGCGGACGATGTCCGGGGCTATGACAAGGGCTCGTGGCTCGACGGGGCCGGGGGCCACGACACGCTGACGGGCGGCGACGGCAACGATGTCCTGATCGGTGGCGCGGGCCGCGACCTGCTGCGGGGCGGCGCCGGAGAGGACATGGTCATCTACAAGGGTGCCCGTGCCGACTTCGACATCACCAAGCTGTCCAGCCGCGCATGGGAGGTCGACGACAGTTCGGGTGACGCGGACCTCGACACCGTCGAGCAGGTCGAGTGGCTGGTTTTCGACGACGGCGCACTGCGCCTGTCGGACAGCGCATTCGTGGCGCTTTCGGCGATCGAAGGCATCTATCGCGGGGCGGGAACAGCCGATGACGCGTCCAACCCCGCGCCCCGCCCTGCGCCGATTCCGACCGCGCCGGCCGCACCCGCGCCCGAGCCGGACCCGGAAGAGGACGAACCGCTCATCCTGGTCGGGACGGATGCCAAGGACGTCTTCGACGTCACCGCACCGGGAACGCGGGTCAGCGGCAAGGGCAACTGGGATGTCGTTCGCTCCACGGTCGATTTCGTGATGGCCGACGATGTCGAGAGGCTGGAACTGGTCGGCACCCGCGCGATCGATGCGACGGGGTCCAGCCGTAGCGAGATCGTGCTCGGGAACGACTTGGCGAACGTGATCCATCTTGGGGGCGGCGCCGACCGCAGCTACGGGCGCGAGGGGGCTGACCAGCTCTTCGGTGGAGCGGGCGAAGACCAACTCGACGGGGGGGGCGGCGACGATGTCATCGTCGGCGGATCTGGCGCCGATACGCTGCGCGGTCGCAGCGGGGCGGACCGGTTCGAATACCGGGCCATCTCGGACAGCACGCGAAGCGCCGCCGACATCATCGAGGACTTCCTGTCCGGCGTCGATGCGATCGACCTCTCCCGGCTCGACGCGGACGTGACGCTCCCCGGAAACCAGGCTTTTGGCTGGAAGGAGGGCGGGAGGGGCGCGCTGTCCTTCGAGAATGGCTTCCTCTCGGGTGATGTGGACGGCGATGGACGGGCCGATCTTCGCATCGGCCTCGGCGAGGCTTGGCTCGCTTCGGACGATGTGATCCTCTGATGGGCCGGGATCGGGGGGGCGGCAACGTCCCCCCGATCAAGATCTGCGCGACGGGCAGGGCGATGCCTTTCGGCGTCGAGCGGAGTTCCGGAATTCTGCGATCGCAGCCAGATCATCGGCGAAGGCATCCGGCCGGGGTTCAGGACCTCTCCCATCCCGCGGCTCGGACACGACAGGAGCGGCGGGCAAGGACTGATCCGCGGCGCGGCAGACCGCCTTGTGGTGGCGGACCGGTAATGGGGCTGCACCGGGCATCGCAAGGGATGCCCGTGATCTTCTTCATGCGCTTCGCCGCCAGCCCGCCGAACGGATGCTGCCATGGTCTTCGACGTGGACGCAGCGGCCGAAATGCGTCGACGGACCCGGAACAGGCCGCCCCGGCCGATCGTTCCTCACGCATGACAGTCAACACATCCGCGTTCGCGAAGCTGCTCCTTGCCCCGGCGGGTCTAGGGCGTCGTCTCGCCAGCTTGCCCGCCTTTCTCCCACGTCCTGCGGTCCGCGACCTGCTCGTCGCGGGCGGGCTCGTGCTTGCCGCCAAGTTGGCCGTCCCCGTGCAGGAGCGGCTGCAGGACTGGATCCCGGAGGTGCTCACCGTCCCGAACGACGCGCAGGTGATTACGGACCGCGCCATCGGTTCGACCATCCGCATGTTCTCCATCGCGACGGACGTCGATGTCGATGCCTTGTTTGCGGATTGGGAAGCGAGCCTGGACAGCAATGGCTATCCCGTGTCGCAGGGCGCCGACGACCTGCTGGACAGGCCTATGAATTCTCCGGCCCGGGCATCGCCAACGCCAAGATCCTCGTCTCTCCCGTGACGGAGGACGGCCGCAGCGTCATCGAATTCGACGCGACGCTCGACTGACCCTCAGGCTGTCTCGCGATCCGGCGCGATTGCCTCGTCCACCTCGCGGAAAAATCGCTCCGGCTCGATCCCGCGCTTCTCCGCGCTTGCGCGGACGGCGCCCTGCAGGCCCTCGCTGCGATCGAGCAGGCGGCGGAATCGCGCCTGGTCCAGAACCAGCAGCGTTGAGGGTGCGATGGCGCGGACCTCGGCGCGGGAGGCCTTCTTCATCAGGATCGACATCTGCACGAACATCTCGTCCCGGCCCAGCCGCCAGCTCTGGCCGGCCGTCTCCAGTTCGACCGCGCCCGAGGCGATGAAGAATACACTTCTCGCGATGTTGTCCTTCCGGAGCACCATCTCGCCTGCATTGACGTAGCGGGTGGAGAGCGCGCGCCCGAGGCGCCCCACGACGGCATCGTCGAGTTCGGCGAAGAGCGGGAGTTGCCGGACGAGGTCCGCCCGCCGCAGCGCGATGTCGAGATGCGGGCGAAGCTCGGCTGTGGCCCGACGGGCGTCGAGACCCTGAATCAGCGCGGTAAACACTTCGGCGCCGATCAGCCCGTCCTCGCGCACTGCGGCATATTCCCGTTCTTCCAGCCGCAGGGCCGTGCGCCGGATGAACCGTCGTTCCAGTTCTTCGGCATCGTCGGGATATTGCAGGCGGAGATCTTCCAGCGCCGTCTCCATCGCGTCAACCCGGCGTGTGAGCTGTTCCTGCAGCAGGTCCGCAACGCGCCGCCCATGGATGCGCCGGATACGCTTGTCGATAAAGGCCCCGAGATCGCGCAGGATCAGGCGCTGCGACAGCAGCAGTCCGAACCGGTCGGCACTCCTGCGCACCAAGGGGTACGAGATGCCGAACCGCCCGTGCAGCAGAACGGCGGCGCGGAAGGCGCGGCCATAGGCGACGCTGCGCCGCGCCGCGCGCTGGAACCCGCTGCGCCCTTGGGAACGCGCGCCTTCTATCAGCCGGTCCGCGTCCGACAGCACCTGTTCGGCCATCCGCGCGGAGATGGTCCGTTTCCGCATTTGGGCGAGGATCGTATCGCGCTCATGACCCGCAAGCCGGATCAGCCCCAGCGTGATGCGGTCTCGGTCGAGGATGTCCGCGCTGTCCTCCGCCGTCCTTACCGCTTCGTCGAGCCGGTCGCCGAAGCGCTTGGCCTCGGACGGCACGATGTCGTGGATCAATTCGTAGTTCTCGGTCGTGCGGGCGACGTCCGCGCACCGTCTGCAGGGCCACCGCGACCACCTGACGCGACAGTGCCTCGTCGATGGGCGAAAGCCGGTCGAGGCCCAGCCAGCCGATCACCGGACGCAGCGTCGTGCCCTGCACGATCAGCGTGAAGAGCGTGAAGCCGGTGGCGAGGATGCCGACCACGCGCTGGATCCCGTCGGGTACCCGAGAGCTTTCGGTCACCGCCAGTGCCAGGGCAAGCGTCACCGCCCCCCGAAGGCCGCCCCAGAGGATCGCGACCCGGTAGGGCCGTTCGAACGCGGGGGACAGCTTCAGCGCTGTCAGCAGCGGCAGCAGCCCGAACAGGACGACCGCGCGCGCCGCGATCGCGGCCAGGATAACAACGCCGACCAACGCGAAATCCTCGAACCTGGCCTCCTCCAGCAGGCACGGGATCAGCAGCGCCGCGAGGATGAAGATCAGCGCCCCGGCCCAATGTGCCAGCACGTCCGAGATCTCTCGCAGGTTCGTCCAGGCCTGCGGCGGCAGGCGCCCCGTACAAGGAAGACTAAGAGCACCTAAGGAAACCGATCATCTTCTCGTGGATTCACGAGGCATGAGACATGAACTTGTGAGCGATGAGATGTGGGCGGCGGTGGAGCCGTTGCTGCCCGAAGAGCCGCCCAAGCCGAAGGGCGGACGGCCGCGCGTGCCGGACCGGGATGCCCTGCGGGGGATCGTCTTCGTGCTGCGCTCGGGCCTGCCGTGGGAGATGTTGCCGCGCGAGGTATTCGGCTGCTCGGGCATGACCTGCTGGCGGCGGCTGCGGGACTGGCAGCAGGCGGGTGTGTGGGACCGGCTGCACCGGACGCTGCTGGAGCGCCTGCACCGGTCGGGCGAGCTCGACTGGGGGCGGACCGCGCTCGACAGCCAGTCCACCGCTGCCAAAAGGGGGGCGCCGCGACGGGGCCGAACCCGACCGACAGAGGCAAGCCGGGCACGAAGCGCCACACGGTCACCGACGCGCGCGGCACGCCGCTCGGCTTGACGCTCACCGGGGCGAACCGTCACGACAGCATGGCGCTCGCAGCCGCGCTCGACGCGGTGCCGGGCGTGCGCTCGGGCGGGCCTGGACGTCCGCGCATGCGCCCCGACAAGCTGCACGCCGACAAGGCCTACGACAGTCGCCGCTGTCGCAGGGAGTGCCGCGCCAGGGGCATCACGCCGCGCATCGCACGCAAGAGGATCGACAGGTCCGACCGCCTCGGCCGCCACCGCTGGGTCGTCGAGCGGACCTTCGCGTGGATGGACCAGTTCCGAAGGCTCGTCACCCGCTACGAGCGCCGCGCAGACATCCATGCAGCCCTCACCAAGCTCGCTGCCTGCATGATCTGCCTGAACCAGATCAGCAGGTTCTGTTAGGCGCTCTTACCCCCCGCCTCGCTTGGAAGGCGCGGCTCGCTGGGCTTCTCTACCTCATCATCATCATCGCGGGCCTCGGCGCAGAGCTTGGCCTGCGCGGACCCCTTATCGACCTCGGCGATGCAGATGGCACCGCCGGCGCCATTCTCTCGGCACCCGGCAAGTTCCGCCTGGCCCTCGCCGCCGACATCGTGATGGCGCTCAGTGACGCCGCGCTCGCCATCCTGCTCTACCTCGTCTTCCGTCCAGTCAGCCCGGGCCTCGCGCTGTCGGCGATGGTGTTCCGCCTGATCCAGACGGTGCTGATCGCGGCAAGCCTCATGGCCCTGCTGACCGCCTGGCTTCTGCTGACGCGCGCCGCCTACCTGGCCGACGCCCCAGCACTCGCGCTGGTGTTCCTCGACCTTCACGCGCACGGCTACGATCTCGGGCTCGTGTTCTTCGGGGTGAACAGCCTGATCATGGGCTTGCTGGTGTGGCACTCGGGCCTCTTCGCGAAGGTGTTCGGTGCGGGGTTGGCGCTGGCCGGACTGGTCTATCTGACAGGCAGCGGTCTGCGGTTCCTCGCGCCAGAATGGTCCGCGGCTTTCGCTCCTGCCTACGGGCTGACGATCCTCGCCGAGGCTGCATTCTGCCTTCGGTTGCTTCTTCAGCGGGTGCCGCCCCCACGGCTTTCGGCGACATGACCGATCACGCCGAGCGCCAGAACTCGCCAGAACCTACGGTGGAGGTTGACGACGGTTGATGCCGCTTCGAAGAAGGTGCCAAAACTCCGCATTGCCGACCAACACGCCTTGCGGACACCTCCAAACTTTTTCCATTGCGACCTCGTTCTCGGCCGGATCATCGCCCTTGTCCTCTTCGACAAGGTGCGGCTCGACATTCCTGCCTTTCACCGGGCCCCTTTCTCGAGGCGATCCCGCACCCATGAAACGGCCTCTGGATCCTCCTCCGCGAGGCCGTTCAGCAGGAACGTGCAGCGCTCCTCGATGTACCGTGCGACTTCCTCGACCCAGGGCGCGGCCTCGGCCTCCATGGCGACCACCTCATCGACGGCCCGCGGAAGATGCGTCTGCGCCGCCTCGCACAGCGCCCTCACGCGCCGCAGGATCGCGCCTGGGCCCAGACCGCAGAGCGCGGCCTCCCGCTGCCAGTGCCGGCCCTTGAGGTAGTCCCCGTCCCACATCGTCGCGATCGACATCGCCTGCTTCTTCGTGACGTTCGGAAAGACCTTCTCGCACATCACGTCGTAGATCGGGGCCAGCCGCGCCCGCGAGGAGGAGATCAGGATCGAGTAGTTCTTGGCATGCGCGTCCGTGTTGCAGGCGATGGCGTTGAAGATGACGTAGTCGAAGATCCCGAGGACGCCCTTCAGCGGGTCGAGGACGCGCATCACGCCCACGATGTCGCGGACCGCCGGGCCGGGCCGGCCGGTCTCGTTCCTCTCGTACTTCGCGGTCGGCAGGCACCCGAGCGCCTGGCACATGTCCTCCTGGTGAAGCCGGCGCCAGATGTCCCCCTGGCGGCGCCGGTCGTAGCGCCGCACGAGCAGGTAGCGGCGGGCGCCGGCGCTTCCGATCCGGACCTCCGGGGCGTCGAGCCCCAGGAGGGCCGCGAGCCGCAGGCAGAGCGCCTCGTTGTAGACGCCGCCCGGCAGGTTCGCCGCGTCCGGCTTCAGGATCCATGTCGAGGGCGCGCCCTCGATCGGGATCGAGATCGCACCGTCGTCTCCGACATGGACGCGGATCTTGGTCTGGACGCCGGCGAGCGACATCGAGACGCCGTCGTCTCCGACCAGGAAGGGCTTCTGCGGCAGCTCTTCGATGATCCGTTCGAGCGCGGCGGCGTCGGGCACGGGGCGCGTCGCCATGCGCGTCCTGCCGCGCTCCGCGAAGGACAGCGCGCCGGACGTGTCGCGGCCGACGCTGGCGAGCATCGCGAGTGGATCCGCCTGGGACGCACCCGCGGCGCGGGCGACGATCTCAAGCTGACGGCTCTCGGGCAGCAGGTTGGCGATCCAGGGAAGCACCACGCCGGGGCCGAACGTTTTACTGGAAATCGGCATCAGGGTCGATATCGGGAACGCGCCGCGAAGGCCGCGCCAGCCGTCGGCATAGGGCAAGCTCGGCCCGCCCTCGCCCGCGCGCAGCTCGGCGACCTCCCGGTTCTCGAAGAAGACCTTCACGTCATCCTCCCGAGGGAGGAAGATCGTCGGAGTCGTCGGGGAGCATGTCCGGCAGGTCCTCGTCCGTCGCCGCGTCCCGTTCATCCGGGAGGGACGGCACGATCCCGAGGAACCGGGCGATCATCAGCGCCGGTCCGATCCTGAGGGTCGGCTTCCCTCCCTCCAGCTCGACGATGTAGCGTCGCCCGACGCCGGTGGCCCGCGCCAGGTCCTCCTGCCGGAGGCCCTGCGCGCTCCGGCGGGCCCGGATCATCTCACCGAAGAGCCGTGCGTCGGAGACGCCGGGCGCCTCCGACGCGGCCCGATCGGCTATCGTGCGGAAGCCGCTCATCGATCATCATTCCTGCTTCGTCGTAAGGGACCACGATGTTCCCGAGCGGGAACATGCGCACTCCCCAGCAGGTATCAAGCGCATATGTTCCCGAGCGGGAACATGGACCGTCTGATGCCCCCGACCGGTCCGAAAGATCCCGATCGGGAACGCCCCTCATTCCCCGCGCGCGTAGTTCCTGAGAATCTCGTCCGCCCTGGCCATGGCCTCGTCGAGCCACTCGCCCATCGCCCGATCCTCCATGTGGAGGCCGAGACTGGACTCGACTTTTGGCCTGCCCGATGTAGAGCATCACAAAGTATTATCCGGAGGCCGAGATGCCAGCCATCCCTCCCGTCGCCGTCAAGCTCGATCCCGATATCCGCGCTCGCCTCAGGAGCCTCGCCGCGGCACGAGATCGCTCGGCCCATTGGCTGATGCGGGAAGCCATCGCGCAGTATGTCGAGCGCGAGGAGCAGCGCGAGAGCTACCGCCAGGACGCCCTAGAGGCCTGGGAAGCCTACCAGGCCGATGGGATGGACGTGACGGCTGAGGAGGCCGACGCCTGGCTCACGCGCCTGGAGGCCGGCGAGGACGCCGAGCCGCCCGTGCCGCACCGCTGAAGCTTCCGGGCGATCGCCCCGCGTGCCCCGCCTTGTCCGGGCGCCTGCCGCGCTGCGGGACATCGACCGCCTGCATCGCTTCCTGAAGCTGAAGAACCCCCATGCAGCCATGGCCGCGGTGCGCGCGATCCGCGGCGGCATGCGCATCCTTGAAGACGAGCCCGACATCGGGCGACCCGTGGAAGGGATGGATGCGGATTTCCGGGGCCGGCTCATCCCCTACGGCGATAGCGGGTACGTCGCGCGCTATCGGATCGATGGAGACACTGCCGTCGTGCTCCGCATTCGCCATCAGAAGGAGGCGGGGTTCGGATGAAGTCGTCTCCTAGCGATCCCCGCTCCGCGCGTACTTCCTGAGGATCTCGTCCGCCCTGGCCATCGCCGCGTCGAGCTTCTCGAGCGCCTCGGCCTCGCGCGCGGCCGCCTGCGCCCGCGCCTCCGGATCCGGCGGCG
>NZ_QPLJ01000039.1 GCF_003340555.1 Jannaschia formosa
CGAGCCCATCGGGCACATCCCGCCAGCAGAGGCAGAAGCGGCATACTACACGCAGATCGAGATGCAGCAGCAAGCCGCGTAACCCAAACCAAACGGCCTCCGGAGAACCCGGGGCGGTTCAGATCGACGGTCTGCTCGAGGCCCTCACCCCGGAAGACCCCGGTGATCCGGACGATAACGTCCTCCCCGACGACAGCACGCGGCGGGTCCGGCCCGGCGATGTCTGGCAGCTCGGGCGCCACCGCCTGGCCTGTGGGGACGCGCTAGATGCGGACGTCGTCGAGCGGCTGATGGAGGGGGAATCCGCCCGGATGGTGTTTACCGATCCGCCCTACAACGTCCCGATCGACGGCCATGTCGGCAACTCGGGCAAGACGCAGCATCGCGAGTTCGCGATGGCGTCAGGCGAGATGACCGGCGCCGAGTTCGCCGCC
The DNA here is from genome assembly GCF_003340555.1 of Jannaschia formosa. Classification (GTDB taxonomy): domain Bacteria; phylum Pseudomonadota; class Alphaproteobacteria; order Rhodobacterales; family Rhodobacteraceae; genus Jannaschia; species Jannaschia formosa. The sequence continues at coordinate 435 of NZ_QPLJ01000039.1, forward strand.
TTCCTCGGGCGGGCCTTCCGCAACCTGGCGCAGAACAGTGTCGACGGGTCCATCCACTTCCTCTGCATGGACTGGCGCCATATCGGCGAGATGCTCTCGGCGGGGCACGCGGTCCACGACGAGATGAAGAACCTCATTGTCTGGGCGAAGGACAATGGCGGGATGGGCACCTTCTACAGGTCGCGGCACGAGCTGATCTTCGTCTTCAAGAAGGGCACGGCGCCGCATGTGAACACCTTCGAGCTGGGCCAGCACGGGCGGTACCGCACGAACGTCTGGCAGTATCGGGGGCTGAACACGATGCGCGCCGGGCGCATGGAGGAGCTGTCGCTGCATCCGACCGTCAAGCCGGTGCAGATGATCGCCGATGCGATCCGGGGCGTCTCCGGGCGTGGCGACACCGTGCTCGATCTCTTCGGCGGATCGGGCTCGACGCTGATCGCGGCCGAGAAGACGGGACGCCGCGGATATCTCTGCGAGATCGACCCGATCTACTGCGACCGGATCCTCACCCGCTGGGAGGCCTACGCCAAGGACGATGCCGAGCAGTTGGTCTGTGGCTGGCAGCCGGAGGCCGCGGCTCTGGAGGCGGCGGAATGACCGCGGACCGAAGGGCCCTGCCCTCTCCGGCTTCGGCCGCCCGCTACGAGGTCGGCTACGCAAAGCCCCCGGTCGAGACGCGTTTCAAGCCGGGGCAGTCCGGCAATCCGAAGGGTCGTCCCAAGGGATCGAAGAACAGGCGCCCGGCCCTCAACGAAGAGCGCCTGAAGGACATCATCCTCGCCGAAGCCTATCGCGAAATCACCGTCCGCGACAGTGGCCGTGACGTCACCGTGCCGATGGCGCAGGCGATCGTCCGTGCGCTCGCGGTGAATGCCGCCAAGGGGCAACATCGGGCCCAGAGGCTCTTCGCCGAGATGCTCACGAGCACCGAACGCCAGAACAAGGCGCTCGCCGACGAGTGGCTCGAGACCGCCATCAACTACAAGATCGAGTGGGACGGTGAATTGCATCGCCGCGCAGTGCTCGGCATCACCCACCTGCCCCCGCCCCTCCCCCATCCCGATCAGGTGAAGATCGACCTCAACACCGGCACCGCCTGGATCGAGGGTCCCGCTACCAAGGACGACGTCGAACAGCTTGAGCTGTGGGAGCGTCGCCACGACGAATGGACCCACGAGCTCGAAAGCCTGAGAGCCCACCTTGAGGCGGAGCAGGACGAGAGGGTGCAGCGCATCATTCGGGAGGACATCGAACGGGTCGAGCAGACGCACAGGATCATCGGCGACCTTGTCGGAAAGCTCAGGAGCAGGATGATCGGATAGTAGCAAACGGACCCAATCGGGTGTTGTCAGGCAACGGCGGGTCCTGCCTCGTCAGGCGATTGTCGCGCGCCAGCATGTCGTCGGACACCGGCCCGAGCTCGGGCCGGTCCCGCCGCCTCCAACGCCCGCTCCATGAAGTTCCGCTTGTACCCTGCTGCTGCGAACGCGTCGAGCGGCAGCTCGGTCTTCTGGACCCGGGTAGACGTAAAAGCATAGCCGACCCGCACGGGAGGCTCTCTCACAAGCGGCCCTGACTTCCGGCGTCGCCTCGTCGACGGCGAGGTACACCTTGCGCCAGACACGCCGGCGCGCCCCGCCATGCTTGCGCGCATGCCACTCGCCTTCGCCCCGGACCTTGATGCCCGTGCTGTCCAACAAGTGCAGCGGTCCCCCCGAGCCCCGCTAAGGCAGCTGCACGACCAGCGCCTTCTGGCGTCGGCAGAGCGTCAAGAAGTCCCGAACCGGCCAGTCTAGCCCCGCCAGCTTCAGCAGGCTCGCCACGAAGCCGGTCGTCTGCCGCGTCGCCATCGTCGCTCGGACCGATGGCGCAAAGATGACGACCAGGCCAAATAGGACCTTCACCGTCAGGCAGGCCTGGATCGCCGCGTCGCTGTTGACCGGCTGCCCGCCGCGCTTGCCCGAAGGCGATGCATGCCACGGCGTCGACGGGTCGAACCAGACCGTCAGCGAGCTGCGCTTACACAGCGAGGCGTTGTAGGCAGACCAGTTCAGGGTGCGGTAGCGGGTCAACACGGGCTCGGACATGCCGCTCAGCCATGTCGCTGGACTCGCGATTTGAATCGCAAGAAGGCTTCGTGCAACAACCCCTATCAGATGGAGAACTTAACCAGGGTCAGAGCACGGATGCCCTGCAGCGACTCACCAACGGCTATCCGATCAACCGGATTGATCATCTACTGCCGCGCAATTGGACCCAAGCCTGATCTCAAATCCTGCTTCTGTGTCGTCAATGGACGGTTACTAAAGGTTGGACCTCCGCATCTGACCGATGCCTTGCTCCAACCAAGATATCGATTCATCCCACTGCGGCGGCGGTGCCCGGCAGCTCCAGTTCGTCAGCCCTATGACAAGCATTGCCGTTGCGGAATTCTGGCGTCACCTTTCGGCAAACATCAATGGCGTAGGCGCAGCGGGGATGGAATGGACAGCCGGACGGCGGTGCGATCGGACTTGGCATTTCGCCCTTGATCGACGTGCGCTCGCGGCCTTTTCCGGGCACAGCTTCCAGCAGCATCTGGGTATAGGGGTGGCGAGGTGCAGAGAAAATCCGAGACGCAGGTGCCACTTCTACCAGCCTGCCAAGATACAGAACACCAATCTTTGTCGCCATATAGCGGACCACCGCCAGATTATGGCTGATGAATAGATAGGTAAGATCGAACTGTCCCTGAAGTTCGCGCATCAGGTTCAGGATCTGCGCCTGGACGCTCACGTCGAGGGCCGAGGTCGGTTCGTCGCAGACCAGAAGCGGCGCGTTGGCCGAAAGGCTCCGCGCGATGGCAATGCGCTGCCTTTGACCACCTGAGAACTGGTGCGGGTACTTCCCTGCATCGAGCGCATGGAGGCCCACAAGCTCCAACAGTTCGGCGACACGCCGAATCCGCTCGGTTTGCGGTAGGGCCCGAATTGGCTCCCCGACGATGCGGCCGACCCGCCAACGCGGATTTAGGCTGGCATAGGGGTCCTGAAATACCATTTGGATGACCGCAAGGCCTTCATCTCTTGCGGCGGCAGCCCGAATCGGCCGTCCGTCGATCCGAATCTCGCCGGACCTCGCGGGCATGAGGCCGGCGAGAATGCGTGCAATCGTGGTCTTTCCTGACCCGCTTTCACCGACCAAGGCGAACGTCTCACCTCGCTCTATGCTGAAGCTCACGTCGGCAACTGCATGCAGCAGCTTGCGCTCACCTCCGCGCAGAGCACGCGCGAGCAAACCGCCGGAAAGGTCAAAATGATGATTTAGCCGACTCACCACGACATGGGGCTCGGTATCAGGCTGGTTAACTGCCATGTCTTGCTTCATGTCGGTTCGTCCCCCGTAACACTGTCATAGAGATGGCAAGCGACTTGCCGACCGTCGGCGTACAGAAGCGACGGCCGCTCGATGGTGCAGCGTTGGAAGGCTTGACCGCAACGCGGGTTGAATGAGCACCCGCGCGGTATCGCCGAAAGACGAGGCATCGAGCCGGGAATTTGAAGCAACGGTTCGTTGCGATCCTCGAGTGTCGGGATCGCTCCCATGAGACCCTGCGAGTAGGGGTGCGAGGCAGCGTTCGTCACCTCGTCGCAGGTTCCGATTTCGACAATCCGACCAGCGTACATGACCGCGACGCGGTTGGCGATGTCGGCGATTACGCCCATGTCGTGCGTGACTAGCATCATGGAGGTGCCATGCTCGTCGCAGATGCGCGCCAGCAGGTCGAGGATCTGTGCCTGCACTGCCACGTCGAGGGCTGTCGTCGGCTCGTCCGCAATAATGAGTTCCGGTTCAGCGCACATGGCGAGCGCAATAACCACGCGCTGGCGCATCCCGCCGCTCAACTCATGAGGGTAGGCGTTCACCCGATCTGCGGGTGACGGAACCCCAACCTCGTCCAGCAGCTCGATCGCGCGCTGCCATGCTGCGCGGCGACTGATGGAGAGGTGGACGCGCATTGTCTCTGCCAGCTGGTCACCGACCGTGAACAGCGGGTTCAGGCTTGTCATCGGGTCTTGGAATATCATCCCGATTCGCTTGCCGCGGATCTGGCGCATCTCGCGCGGGGGCAGCTGATCGATGCGTTTCCCTGCGAGCAGGACTTCGCCCCCCGCGATATGTCCCGGGGGCTGGATCATGCGTGAAACCGACATGCCGGTCAGCGACTTCCCGGCGCCGGATTCCCCGACGACGCCCAAGACCTCGCCGCGTCCGATGGAGAAGCTGACCCCATCGAGCGCGCGCAGGCGTCCATCATCCGTGTCGAACTCCACGACGAGATTGCGCACCTCCAGAACGGGGTTCGCCTTCTCGCTGCCCTCTGCTTTGACGGGATGCGACACGGAAGCTGCTCCGCGCACGGCGGTTCCGAAAGTCATGGCAGCACCTTTCCAGGGTTCATCAGCCCGTGCGGATCGAGTGATCCCTTGATCGTCCGCATCAAGTTCAGTTCCGCAAGGCTTTTGTAGCGGACCATCTGCGCAAGCTTCTGTTGGCCGATCCCGTGTTCCGCAGAGAAGCTTCCACCGAGTTCATGCGTAAGGTCATAGATGCAGGTCGAGAACCGATTTTGCTCTTCTCCCGTGAGAGCGCGGCCCTCCTGTCGTGGCAAAACGTTCACATGAAGGTTTCCGTCCCCGACGTGACCAAAGACGTTGATTCTGATCGCGGCATCGATGCTGCTGCACGCGGGAAGGAGCGCCTCGACGAACTCGCCGATCCTCGCAGGCGTTACGGCTATATCGTGCTTCAAGGTCGGCCCTGCCGCCCGTTCTGCCTCCGAGACGGCTTCGCGTATCATCCAGAGATCGGCCCGTTGTTGGCCGGACGCGGCGACGATAATGTCGTCCATGTCATGCTCCGCGAGCACGTCGGCCAAGGCCTCCAGCACGCCGTTGTCGCTCCCAAAATGCGATATTTCGCCAAGCAGATACCATGCGTGTCTTTCCATCAGCGGGAGGGGCATCGCTTGCGGCAACTGCATCAGAAGCTCGGCCGAGACCGCTGAGAACAGTTCCCAGGATGTGACCACTCCCCCTGGGATCGAGCGGACATGGTTCAGCGCCGCACGCGCCTTGCCGACATCGGACAGGCCGGCGAGGAATGTTGTGTAACCCAGCGGTCTGGGCGAAAGCGCGAGCGTCGCGGCGGTCACGATACCGAGCGTTCCTTCCGAACCTGCCAGCAGAGATACGATGTCGTAGCCGGTGTTGTCCTTGCGCAGCGGGGCGAGGCGCGAGACGATCGTGCCATCCGGCAGTACAGCCTCCAGCCCGAGAAGAAGCTGCCGGGCGGAGCCGTAGTGCAGGACGTTGACGCCACCGGCGTTGGTCGCCACCACGCCGCCGATCGTTGCCGTTCCTTCGGAAGCGATGCTCAAAGGCAAGAGCAGTCCGACGCCCTCTGCGTGGTTCTGCGCCTCGGCAAGCGGCATCCCTGCCTCGCAGACCATGTGGCCATCCTCCGCATCGATCGCCCTGAGTCGTCGCAGCCGCCTAAGCGAGAGCACGATCTGTGAGCCGGAGCTGTCGGGCGTCGCACCAGCGCAAAGCCCCGTGTTGCCGCCTTGGGGTACAACAGGGACAGCGTTACGCGCACAGAACTCGACGACTTTCGAAACCTCCCTCGTGTCGGCTGGTTGTACCACCGCGAGGCAACGTCCGCGATACTTTCCCCGCCAATCAGACTCAAAGGGCGCACGATCGGCAGCGTCGGTCAGGACCCGGTCTACGCCAACAATGTTTGTAAGAGCTTCGACGACTTCCCCCGCTGTCGGCGTGGTCGGACACTCCTCAAGCAAATGCGGTTCTGATCCAGACATGTAGCCAATCCTTCCCGTGCCGACACTCTCGCGGAGTCAGACTATTACATGTTGTAATACAACCTAACAGAGCTTAGTGTTCGTCCATTCGCTTGTCACGTCAAGGACTGCACAGAAAATGAAGGACATCCCCAACTTCGACGACGGCATCCGGGAGACGCTCTTGGCTTCCTCCGTACCGACGGTCGCGTCCCTTCTGTGGAAGCGCGGCTTTCGCAACACCGTGCTCAAGGGGCCGAGACCGATCACGCCCAAGGCGGTCAGGTTCGCAGGGCCGGCTCGAACGGTACACACGCTGCCGCTGCGCGAAGACCTGCTTGATGCGCAGAACCGGGGCGAACGTCCCAACCTGCACGGAATGGCCGTCGAGAACATCCGGCAAGGCGACGTCCTGGCCGTCGCCATGGGCGGCGAGCGCGACACTGCCTTCATGGGCGACATCATGACAACGTTTCTTGCCGTGAAGGGCGCTGCCGCCGCTGTGCTCGATGGTGGTGTGTCGGACGCAGCTGCAATCGCTGAAATCGAAATGCCGGTTTTCGCTGAAGCCAACATCCCTCGTCCGCTGACCTCGCACCGCATTGTCATGGACCTTGACGTTCCCGTGGCATTGTCCGGCGTTACCGTTTTCCCCGGCGACGTCCTGATGGGCGATGCGAACGGAATTGTCGCGATTCCGGCCGCCATCGCAGCAGAGATTGCCACCGAAGCCGCCGAGCGCGAGGCACTTGAGGAGTTCGTGCTCAAGAAGGTGCGCGGCGGTGCTCCTCTGACGGGAACCTACCCTCCGAACGAGGCGACGCTAAAGGAATTCGAATCCTCCCGCAGGCGCTCTGCCTGATCCGACGGGATTATCCCCGCGCCTTTTCTTCGGGCGCGGGGGTGCCATGTGCAGGCGACCTGTCGATCTGGATGTGGTCCTGCAGGAGGGCACGGATATCCGAGTCACCCATCGGACCATCGTTGATCTTGGTCTTTAGCCATTCGAATAGTTTCCAATGGCGCGCGACGACGACATCAAGGTTGGTATCGCGGTAACGGGCGATATTGAAGATGATCAGCGTGTGCCGGGCAATCGCCTGCCAGCACATGTACGCCACCTCGTTATGCGCGGCCTCGCAGACTGCTCTGTGAAAATCGAGATCGCACCTGAGCATCGATCGGAAGTTGTCGCTCCGTGCTGCGATCTCCATCTTGACGAGTTTCGCCTCGATTTCCGTGAGGTCCGGACCCACCGCCTGCCAGCGAATAATTGCGTCGCGCCAAAGGATAACCTCGAGCATTAGCCGCAATTCCGTAACCTGAGCGATCTGGGTCTTGGAGAACTTCGCCACGCGGTAGCCGCGGTGCCCGCCGCCGGTCAGAATGCCTTGGGTATGCAGGATCTTAAGCGCCTCGCGCACTGGAACGCGGCTCGTATCGTATGTTTTTGCTAGCGTCGTCTCGACTACGCGCGTCCCCGGACTCAGGTGCCGGGTGGCCACGGCCTCTGCTATGGCATCCGCGATCGCAGAGGCGAGGAACTCGCGCTTGGGTTTGGGGAGGTCGGCTCCATATGGTTCTTCTGAAATCATCAGCCCAGCCCCCCCCCTAAACCCTTCCGCAACCTATCCAGAATCCACAATGGCGTCACGCAGTCGCTTTGGCTGGGGAGGCATGCCGCGTTGATCCTTCACCTTTGTTGTCGCCGTGCGCGGCGTGCTTGCGCAGTTCCTCGCTGTTCACGCAGCTTCGCAACCGTCCTTCGCGCAGGAACTGGATCGCTGCTAATATAGACAGGCGGCGCATGTCCCGAAGGCTTTCCGGCGTAAAGAACGCTGCATGTGGCGTGACGATCAGGCGTCCCTCCAACCATGGTTCACCTGCTGACCATGCCGCAAGTAGCGGATGTGAACGGTTGAGCGGCTCTTCCGGCAGAACGTCCAAGCCGGCACCGCTGAGATGTCCGGAACGAAGCCCAGCCTCGACCGCGTCAAGGTTCATGGTGCCACCGCGCGACGTGTTGATCAGGATTCCCCCCGGCTTCATCCGCTCGACCGTACCAACATCAATGATGGACCGCGTCGATGCATTCAGCGGGCAATGCAGACTGACTATATCCGATTGTTCCAAAAGCTCCTCGAGCCGTTCCGCACGTCGCAGCCCGGCGCCAAGCTCAGCGCCGGCCGGTAAGTTGGGATCATGGAACACGACATCGAGTCCGAAGGCTCTCGCACGCATTGACGCGGCCATCCCAATACGACCGAGGCCGATAATTCCGAAGACCTTTCCCGAAAGGCGACGGACCGGGGCGACCGGGAGCGACTTGGTGTTCCAGGAATCGTCGCGCACCAGGAGACGATTGTTGTAGGCGGTCGTGCCCCGCATCAGGTCGAGCGTCAGCGCCATCGCATGATCGGCGACTTCCAACGTGCCGTAATCAGGCGTGTTGCAAACCGGAATGCCCCGACGGGCGCAAGCCTCTAGGTCGATGTGGTCGTATCCTACACCTGCCTGCACGACGATCCGAGCATTGGTCATCTCAGCGATGAGTTCCTCCGGCAGGTGGTGGCGGCTACGGCAGTTGATGACTGCTTGGGCACGGTGCAGCATCTCCAGTTCCTCAGGCAATTTAACCTGGCGGACAACATCGAGGCGCGTGTGTGCACCGGTCACCTCGCGTTCGACATCGGGATCGGTCTCGAATTGCGGATCAATGATGAGGATTCGTTCCATTAGACTGTCTCCACCGATTTGGCTCCGCCATCGGCAGGCAGGGTGACGCCGATTTCCTCCAGCGCCTCGCACATCTGTGCAAGGATATGGTGCATGTCCTGCTCCTGAAGATCGCCCATTACACCGACGCGGAACGTTCCCTCTGAAGTCAGTCGGCCCGGAAATATTTCGATGCCTCGCCGTAGCATCGCTGCGTGGAATGACTTGAACGAATATGCTGGGTCCGTGGGATCGTTGAACGTGGCGATGATCGGGATAGCCACATCATCAGGCAGCAGCGTCGTGAAGCCCTTCTGCCTCAATCCGTTCACCAGAACCTGCCAGTTACGCCGGTACCGGTCTAGGCGCGGGCCCGATCCACCCTCTTCGGCGTGGCGGCGGCACGAGATGGCCAGAGCGCTGACGACATGTGTTGGCGGCGTCCAGCGCCAATTGCCGGTTTCCTGCATGAACGTCCACTGGTGGTTCAAGTCAAGGACAGCCGACGGGCAGCGCCCCTTCGCTTCCAGTAAGGAGGACTTCTTTGCGATCACGATGGCCACGCCGGGTGTGCTCTCGAGGCACTTGTTCGGCGAGACGAAGATTGCCTCGAGGTCCAAAGCCGCCGCGTCGGTCGATACCGCGCCGAAAGACGCCACGGCGTCGATCATGACCTTGACGCCGCGTTCCCGTCCGACTTCGGCAAGCATTTCGACAGGGTTCAGGACGCCCGTACCGGTTTCGGCCTGGCACATGACGACGTGTGTAATCGCCGGGTCGGCGTCGAGCGCCGCCTCGATGTCGGCGCGATTGGGCAAGGGCACGGTAGGCAGTTGCAGCACCGTGGTATCGACACGAGCGGCTTCCGCGATCTCGCGCAGGCGCACTCCGTAGAAGCCGTTGACGACGACCAGGAGGCGGCCGCCCTCGGGAATGAGCGTCTTGAAGCCGGCCTCGACCCCGTAGGTCGCGCTGCCCTGGAGCAGCACGCAGGCGTGGCTTTGCGTACCGTTGCATAGGCTGAGAAGGTAGTCTTGGATCTCGCGGCTCATCCCGATGTGTTCTGCTCCGCCTGGATTGCGGTCGCGAAGCATGGCGCGCCGCGTTTCCTCAGGCACCGTCAGCGGTCCGGGGGTGAGCAAATAGTGATCGTGTCGCGGACCTGTGTTCATGTTAGGGCCTCCTCCCCTTTTTCGTCGATCTGCTTGCGCAGGTCAGCCAATTCCTCTTCCAGCCGCAGGCGTGTCGCGGCGGGGTCATCGATCAGCGTGTCGAGCGGAGTGCCTTTGCGGGACGCCAGCTTAGGGACGACCCGGTAGAACAGCTGCGCGCGACGGTCGCTGCGCACCGACGTGCCTAGCTTCATCAAGAGTGCATTCAGTTCAGTCATGGCATCGTCGCCGAATACGCTCTCCCATGCAGAGCGTTCCGGGCCGAACGAGAATCCGGTGCCGCCGCGATTGCCGCGTTCCGCCCGCAAGCGTGCGCGCAGCGCATCGGTGGCGTCGCGATCCACGTCGAAGGTTTGGGAACAAATTATGACGCCGTAATCCCGCTCGGCGGCCTCAATGCTCACGTAGCCGAGGCGGACATCGTCCTCGACAGCCGACAGATTGCGGGTCAGCGGATCCCCGTGTCCCCCGCCGCCGGGGGTCAGGATCGTAACGATGTCGCCCACCTTTGGGTGGTAGATGTCAATCTTGCCCAGATCTACTTCGTTTTCTGTTCCTGGATTCACGACGACACGCGCCTTCTTTCCGGGTTGGCCGCCGTTCATGCCCCATGGCGGAAACACGAAACGTTCCATCCCGCGCCCAAGGATGGCGCTTCCGGGCTTGGCGATGCGCACCGAGAAGATGACGCCGGTGCCTCCCCGCCAACGGCCAGGACCGCCGGAATCCGTACGGAGTGCGTACTCCACAATGACGGCCTCGGCCTCTTCTTCCGTCTTTTCGATTGGTGTGTTGCGCTGGTTTGCGAGGCTGCTGTCACGACCATCGACGCCGTCGGCTCCGTGGCGCGCCCCTGTGCCGCCGACAAGCGACTGCAACACCAGGACGGTGCGTTCGCCGCTGGTCTCGTCCTGCTCGACCAGCACGAGCGGGATCATGATGCCGCCGCTAGGTGCCGGGATCAGTTCAGGCCGGGCAGCCGCGATGGCGCCCATCAGTGCCTCGTTGACGCGGATCGCAGTTGCGCTTCGGATACCCACAGCCGCCGGCGGCTCCGGATTGAGGATGCTGCCGCGCGGTGCGTTGACCGTCATGTGCCGGAACACCCCGTGGTTCAGCGGAATCGAGCAGTCGTTGGAGAAGATGAAGTGCATCATCTTCAGCGTCAGCCACGGATGTCGCTTTCCAGCGGTGGGGATATTGTAGGCGGCCGCGACTTGCGGGTCAGATCCCGCGAAATCGAGATGCACGTGACCGTCGCTTACGGTCAGTTCGCATCGGACCCGCACGGGGATTGGGGAATTATAGTCGTCGTCGAGGAAGTCCCAGAACGCATAGGTGCCGTCCGGTATCGTGCGTTGCACCGCAAGCGCCTTTTCCGCCGCGTAGTCCACGAGCGCCTGCTGCGCCTCGAGGAAGGTCTCGACCCCGTAGAGGTCCACGAGCTCGAGAATGCGCCTGTCGGCAACGCGAAGCGCGGCGAGCATCGCCTTTATGTCTCCCAAGTTGACGTCCGGCGTCCGGCAGTTGGCCCTGTAGATCCGAAGAAAGTCCTCGTTGGACTCTCCGGCGCGGACGATTTTCATCGGCGGGATCTGGAGGCCTTCCTCGAACAAGTCGCGGAAGCGCGGGGAAATGCTGGACGGAACGGCGCCCCCAATATCAGCTGAATGAATGAAGTCCCAGGCGTGCGCGATGATCCGGCCCTCGTGGAAGATCGGGCGGATCAGGTGCAGGTCGGGCATGTGTGTGGCCAGCCCCTCGCTCTCGTACGGGTGGTTGGTGATGATGACGTCGCCCGGCGCGAGGTCGGGGACGCGCGCGACGGTCGGACCGATGTCGCTGTCGAGAAAGCCGGAGACCCCCATCACCGCAGGATAGCAGAAGAAGTGGCCGTCCGGCGTGGCGAGCGCAGTGCCGAAGTCGCCGGCCTCCTTCACGTAGGTGGTGCGCGCGGAGCGCTGCAGCGTGATCGCCATTTCCTCGGTGATCGCTGTGAACTTGTGCAGGAATATCTCCTGAAGGATCGGGTCAAGCTTCATATTGGGGAATCCTCGTCAGGCGGAGCGTTCCGATTCGGTCGGCCACGGCCCGCCAGCCCGGAAGAACGAAAGTCGTTGTGTCTGGCTGCTCGATGATTGCGGGTCCCTCGAAGCTAGCACCACGACCGAGGTCGGAGCGGCGAAGAACACGGGCCTCGACGTCGACTCCGCGCCAGCGCACGAGGCGGGTGGTTTGCGGAGCGGCTCGGCCTGCTGCAATGTCTGGCAGGTCGCCTGATCCGACACTTCCGATGACCGCAAGCCGTAGGGTCGAAGTCACCAATTTACTGTCGCGCTCGGCAAATCCGTAGAGCTTCTCGTGCTCGGCGTGGAAGAGATCGGCCGCGTCCTCAGCGGTCATGGATGCACGGCGCGCTTCCGGAATCCTGATCTCGAGTTCGTAGGCCTGCGAGGGATAGCGCAGGCGGAACGTCACCTCGAAACGATGGGCGCCGACAAGTTCGCCCTCCTCCGAGATCCACTGGCGCGCCTCGTTCTCCATTTCGGCCAGTGATGCTCCGATCGCGTCCCAGCCAGCGCTGCCGGCACTTCCGCCGAAAGTCTGGCGCGCCGTGCGCACGTAGTCACGCCGCACATCCGACAGGATCGCGCCGAGCGCACAGAATGTTCCGGGCGCCATGGGCACGAGGACCGACGACAGTTGCGCCTCATCGGCGAGCATACAGGAATGTGTGGCGCCCGCTCCGCCGTATCCGAGCAGGCTGTAATCTCGCATGTCCGCACCCGCATGGGCGAGCAGCTTGACGATCTCTGTGCCCATTTTGGCAGTGGCGACCCGGAGCGCGGCCTCGGCGGCGATCGCAGCACGATCCGGCCCTTCGAAGCCCAGTTGCTCGGCGATGAACTCGAGCGCGCCACGCGCGGCCGACTTGTCTAGGGTCATGCGCCCGTCGAGGAAGGTGGTGGGATCGATGATGCCGAGCACAACATAACAATCCGTCACAGTGGCGTCGGTGCCGCCGCGGCCGTAGCAGGCCGGCCCTGGATCTGCGCCCGCCGACAATGGCCCAACCTTGAGGACGCCCTGAGCGTCCACCCAAATCACCGAGCCGCCTCCCGCCCCAATGGCAAGGATATTGACAACAGGCATCATGATCGGGAAGTCGCCCACGAACGTTGAGGCCGTGAAATCCGGTTCGCCGGTATGGCTCAGAGAGATGTCGGCACTTGTGCCGCCCATGTCAAAAGTAACAACCCTGCACGTCTCGGCCGCGCGCGCAACCCGTGTGGAGGCCACGACACCCGAGGCAGGTCCTGACAGGATTGTGTCGATCGGACGGCTCTTCGCGGTGTCCAGGCTGAGGGTGCCGCCGTTGTTGGCGGTTATGTAGATCGGGCAGGCGATCCCGAGCCCCGAGACCCGTTCGGTCAGACGGTCGAAATACTTCGTCATCATGGGCCGGATGAAAGCATTCAGAGCGACCAGGAGGCAGCGTTCGTATTCGCGAGCCTCCGGCCAGATTACGCCAGATTCCACTATCAGGACGCCTGGCAGGCGCGCGCGGAACGCATCGCCGACGCGAACCTCGAGGCTGCTGTCGCTGTATGCATTGAGAAAATTGATCGCCACAGCCTCGACGCCACTGGCCTGAAGCTTATCGGCGAGCGCTTCGATGTCGGCCTCCGTCGGCTCCGCCAGGATTTCCCCTCGCGATGTCATCCGTGCGTCGAGCTCGTGAACGAGGTTGCGCGGGATCAGAGGCGTCTCTCGCGGCTCGGTGAAATCGTAAGAGCTGGGCATGCGCAACCGTGCGATTTCCAAGATATCCCGGTTGCCCTTCGAGACAACGAGAGCAGTCCGCGCGCCGCGCCGCTGGATGATGGCATTGAGGCCGATCGTGGTGCCGTGGCAGATCAGTTCGACCTGCTCGGGGAGCAGATTGCGCGAGTCTAGGAAGTAAGCGATACCGCGCTCGACCGCCACGGACGGGTCGTTGGGTACGCTTGGCTGCTTGTGGAACGACAATTCGCCCGTATCGACCTCGGCGAATACGAAATCGGTGAATGTTCCTCCTACATCGATTCCGATCCGGTAACGTGCGTCTGCGCTTGTCAATTTCTGCCCTTTTCGGCCGCCTCGTTGCAGCCGTCCTCCCGTTTCGTGAAGTGCGCGGCCCTGTTGCGGGCCGCCACCCGGATCCCTTGCGGAACCGTTCGCCTATGGTGCGTCAGTTCATTGTGACCCAACGGATCTCGACGAAGTTGTCGGGACGTACCGGAACCTCGACCCCTTCACGCATCGCGTAGACGAGCGTCTGGGTATGCAGAGGCGCATAGGCCACGTCGGCACGCGCGATTGCGAAGGCGTCGTGCATCAGTTGCTCGCGGCGGTCACGGTCAAGCTCTACGCGGGCCTCACGAACGAGTTTGTCGAACTCTGGATTGGAGTAGCCAGAGTAATTGTAGATGCCTTCGCCGTCCTCGCCGGTCTGAGTCATCAGGAGCGTCTCGAGCACGTACATCGCGTCGAAGTATGCGGTGTTGAAGCCGATAATGAAGAACGACGTGTCCTTCTCCCAGAGCAGCGGGATGAACTGTGCCCGCGGGATTAGGTTGAGGTCGATGTCGATGCCGATCTGCGACATCATCGCGGAGACTGCCTGGCAGATCTGCTCAGGGTTGGTGTAGGTGTCCGTCGGGCAGTCCATGCGGACGGAGAACCCGTCAGGATAGCCCGCCTCCGCCAAGAGTTCGCGGGAGCGTTCGACATCGAAGTCCGCCCGCACGTCGGCGTCCTCTTCGTAGCCAAAATTGCCTGGCGCGATGAGCTGCGAGGTCGGCTGCGACAGGCCACGCATCACGACGCGGGAGATCGTCTCCGCATCGATGGCCCCATCGACGGCCTGCCGCACGCGCAGGTCCTGGAACGGGTTGGTGCCTCCAGCGTCGCCGTGCCGAAGCGTGTCCGAGGCGTGGTCGAAGCCGAAGAAGATCGTGCGGAGTTCGGGCGACCGCGCCGTCGTGATACCGGCCGTATTGGCCAGCCGGTCGACGTCCTGGGGCGGCACGTCGATGACGACATCCACTTCGCCTGAGATGAGCGAGGATATGCGTGTCGGCGCGCTGCTGATCGGAAGGTAGATGACTTCCTCGATGTCGTCCGCCATCTCGCCCCAGTAGTTGGGGTTGATTGAGAGCACGGTGCGCGTGTCGGGAACCCGCTCGGCCACCGTGTATGGCCCGGTGCCGTTGGCGTTCATGACCGCGTAGGTGTTCTCCTCGTTGCCGAGGTCCTGCGGAACGGTCACGCCGTTCGCCTCGGCCCATCCGCTGTCCATGATCATGATGTAGCCGAGCTTGTCAGGCAGCAGCGGGTCGATCATTCGGGTTTCGATTTCGACCGTGAGGTCGTCGATCACCTCGACGGATGCGATGGATCCCACGAAGTTCGCGAACTGCGAGGTCTCGGCCTGAGCCCGTTCGATGGTGAACCGTACGTCCTCGGCGTCGAAGGTGCTGCCGTCATGAAAAGTCACGTCTGGCCGAAGCTCGAACCGCCACGTCGTCTCGTCGACCGGCTCCCACGACAAGGCGAGGGCGGGGACCATCTCCAGGTCTTCGTTCCGCGTCACCAGCGCCTCGTAGACCATCGACAGCACGCTGATCGTGATCTGGGAGTTCTGTGCCTGGGGGTCGAGCGTTCCGATGTCGCCCTGTCCAGCGATGCGCAGTGTATCCGCCGAAGCGGCCCCCCCGGCCACGCCCAGTGCCAGGACTGCGGCGACGGCTGTCGAGGTTGTGCGTTTCGGCCGGATGTGGCGCCCCAGTGTTCTGAACCGTCGTGTCATTGCTTCTTTCCTCCTTGTTGGATGTTCGGAGCTCATTTGAGGCGCGGGTTGAGAGCATCTCGCAGGAAGTCTCCGAGAAGATTGATCGCGAGGACGAGAACCAGGAGGGCGAGGCCGGGCATGATCGCGATCCACCATTCACCGGACAGGATGTAGTTGTTGCCCACCCGGATAAGGGTGCCGAGAGACGGTTGGGTCGGGGGAATGCCGAGGCCGACGAAGGAAAGGGTGGCTTCGATCAGAATCGCGACACCGAGATGGATGGTGCCGATTACCAAGACCGCCGTCAGGACGTTGGGAAGTATGTGGTTGAACAAGATGCCGGACGTGCGGACTCGGCTGAGCTGCGCGGATGCGACGTAGTCGCGGCGACGCTCCACCATGGTCGCGCCACGCACGGCGCGCGCATATTCGACCCAACCGGAGAGGCCGATGGCAATGATCAGAACGACCACGGCGGCATCTTCCCGTGCGGCGTTGTCGAGGATGGCGCGCGATACGCCGTCGATCATTACGGCGATCAGGATGGCCGGGAATGTGAGCTGAACGTCGGCAATGCGCATGAGGATGCTGTCGACGATCCCGCCGACATAGCCTGCGACGAGGCCAATCGTGACCCCGATCACGACAGCAAGCGCGACGCCACCGAGACCCACCGTGACCGACACGCGCAGTCCGTAGATGATGGCCGAAAGGATGTCGCGGCCCTGATCGTCGGTTCCGAACGGGAACTCGATGCTGCCGCCCTCGAGCCAGAAGGGCGGACGGAAGGCGTCCATCAGCCGGATCTGCGTGAGGTCGAAAACCTGGTAGGGTGCGAACAGATCCGGAACGGCTGCTGCGACAAGCAGAAGAAGCAGGACCCCGAACGCCGCCGATGCAACCATGTCCTTGCGCAGCGATCTCACAAGGGGCGACGATCGCAGCGCCAGCAGGATCCGTCCCGGCCCCGTCGCCGCGGTCGACTTGGCGGCGGGCGAGGTGTCGGGTGTATGTCCGGGGTCGCTCATGCCGAAGCTCCTAGCGGCCCGCCCGGGCACGAAGCCGCGGGTCGATGGCGAAGTAGAGAAGGTCAACTGCAAGATTGATCACGACGAACAGGCCCGCGATCAGGATCAGATATGCGGACATGATCGTGACATCCGCGGCTGCGACCGATTGCAGGAACAGAAGGCCGAGGCCGGGCCACTGGAACACCGATTCCGTGATCACTGCGAAGGCGATGAGAGAACCGAGCTGGAGTGCGATGATCGTGATGACAGGGATCAGCGTGTTCTTCAGGGCATGACGGAAGTAGATGCGGCTTTCGGGCAGCCCGCGGGCGCGGGCGAACTGGACGTAGTCCGACCTGATCACTTCGAGCATCTCGGCGCGCACGAGACGCATGATCATGGCGATCTGGAAAACCGCGATGCTCGTCGCAGGCAGCACGAGTGCCGCCAGGCCAGAAGGTGTCAAAAAGCCTGTCGTCCACCAGCCGAGGTCGACCGTTTGGCCCCGGCCGAAGGAGGGAAGGACGCCTAGCGTCACGCTGAAAACCCAGATCAGCACCACGCCGACGAAGAAGGTGGGTACCGAGATCCCAACCAGCGAGGCGCCGAGTAGAACCCTGGTGCCTGCGGAGTTTCTTTGGATCGCACTGTAGACGCCGCAGGGGACTCCGATGAGCAGCGCGATGCCCATGCCGGAGAAGGCAAGTTCGATTGTCGCCGGAAGACGGTCGACGATAACGTCCATGACGGGCTGGCCCAGACGGTAGCTGAGACCGAAGTCGCCGCGGAGAACGTCGGCAAGGTAGCTAAGGAAACGGACGGTGATGGGCCTGTCAAGGCCCAGCTGTTGTTCGACCGCGCGCCGCGCTGACTCCGAGGCATCCTGTCCGAGGATCGCCACCACGGGGTCACCGAGGTAGTTGAACATCACGAAGGCGATGGCTGTGACCGCGAGCATGACGACGAGCGTGCCGCCGAGGCGCTTCAGCAGAAACACGATCATCGGCCTGCCTCCACGGCCTGCAGATGACGCACGGCACTGGCAACGCGCTCGAACTCGTCGAATCCGCTATAGGCAAAGACGCAAAGACGCAGCCAAAGAGAGCCGGAATGCGGGGCGACAATGGCCTCGATCCTGTCTTGCTGCCACAGCGCCTCCCGGATCTGGCCGCCGCGCTCCCAGCTCGACGCGCCAAAGCCGTCGGGGAGCCGCACGCTGACCATTCCGGCAAGCATTCCTTCGGGCCCGGACAGGGCGGTTCCGAGAGCGTCGGCGACGTAGGAGCCGCCTTCGAATGCCAGCCGCGCGTTCCGGTCGCGAAGGGCCGCGCCGCCAAGCCGTTCGTGCGCATCGATCGAAGCGGGCACCGTCAGCCAGGCCGACGGATCTCGGGTCCCGGTCTTGGCAAACTCCGCGCCGAGACCCTGACCATAGGCGTGCGAAATGACTAGCGGGTGCACGTCCAGTTCGGCTGCGGCCGCCGCGCCGACGATGAGAAAGCCCGAGCCTTTCGGCGCGCATAGCCACTTGTGGCAGTTGGCGACATAGAAGTCCGCCCCAAGCCTGTCGACGGCGAGATCCACCAGCCCGGGCGCGTGGGCGGCATCGACCAGAAGTCGCGCGCCCCGGTCGCGGCAGAGGGCAGCGATGTCTTCGACTGGCAGGACGAGGGAGGTTGGGGACGCGATGTGGTCGACGACGACCAGCCGTGTGTGGCCGTCGATGGCGGGGTCGAGCGCCGCGAGGAAATCCTCCGGTCCCGATACTGGCACTGGCACGGCCACCTCCACCACTTCGGCGCCGGTGCGACTTGCGACATGGGCGAGGGCGCGCCGAACGGCGCCGTAGACGTGGTCTGTCGTCACGATCCGGTCGCCTGGCTCGAAAGTGCATGCTTCGAGCGCGGTCATGATCCCGGCGGAAGCGTTCTCAATCATCACGGTTCGCTCGGTGGCAGCGCCGGCGAAGGACGCGACCCGGGCGGTGACCTCGTTGATCAGCCCGGGAAGTTCGCCCATAAAGAACCGTGCGGTCTGACGCTCCATTCTGCGGCGCCAGTCGTCCTGTGTTTCCATCAACTCAAGGAGGGTTGCGCCGAACGCACCTTGGTTGAAGAAGACCATTTCTTCGTCGAAGGCCCAGAGCGGCCGGAGGGACCGCCCCCATTCACGCGTCTCTGACCCAGAGGTGCTGGTTATCGCCGTCACAGGTCTACCCATCGTGAGGTCGCTGCTGACGTGCCAATCGCCTCGAAGGCCGCAATGCCGTTGAGGATCTCGGCGCGACCGACCGGATATTCTTGCCGTCCCGAGACGGCATCGGCGAAGGCTTCGAGTTCCATCCGCTCAGTCTCGGCGGGATCGTACGTCATGACCTCCGGTGCGGCGTCTTGCCGCGAGATCGTCAGCTTGTGCTCGCCATCCAGTTCGGCAGAGGCCTCGGTTCCGAAAATTTTCAGCCTGAACGTGGGCACCGTCGCCATGAGCGACACCAATGTCGCTGAAGCGCCGTTCTCCAGTTCCAGTAGGGCCGCGGTCGTATCGTCCATCTCGATTTCGAGCACCTGCCGGCGTGAGAGAGCCGTCACCCTGCTGACTGGCGCGATGAGGTGCAC
Organism: Jannaschia formosa; assembly: GCF_003340555.1. Lineage (GTDB taxonomy): Bacteria > Pseudomonadota > Alphaproteobacteria > Rhodobacterales > Rhodobacteraceae > Jannaschia > Jannaschia formosa. Next base: position 19,622 of record NZ_QPLJ01000039.1, read on the forward strand.
AATGAGGTCGATCATGTGGATGCCCGCACCCGCAAGGCCGCCCGCGGGGCTTTCGGTGCCGCTGGCTCGCCACTGACCCCGATGGTACTTCCCCGCAACGTTTCCCGAGAAGTTGGCCTCCGCAAAGAGGACGCGGCCCAATGTTCCAGCCGCGATTTCTTGCGACAGACGCTGCACGGATGGCAAAAACCTGCGGTTATGGCCGGCGGCGACAACCATGTCGGGCGGGCAGGCCTTCAGCGCGCTTTCGGCGCTGGCAAGGGTAAGCGCGAACGGCTTTTCGACGAACACCGGTTTGCCGGCTTGGGCGCAGAGCTTGACCTGTTCGGCATGCATGGAGTGTGGTGTGGCGAGCACGATGCAGTCCACATCCGTCCGAACCAGTGCCTCCTCGAGTGTCGTGACAACATCCGCGCCTATCTGGTTCGCGTCTTCAGCTACCCGTTCGGGATCGCGTGAAATGATCACGCCGAACCGGAGGCGATCGCTCGTGCCTTCGATCGACTTGACGAGCTTGCGGCCCCAGTTCCCGAACCCTGCGATTGCCGCCGTCTTCATGTCAAACGAATCCCCATCATCGTCTTAATTGTAATACAATCATACATGCTTCCAGTCGGCAAGAATCCGCGTCGTGAAGTGCTGATCAGTAGGCGAGCCAGCCGCCTTCGGCGTTCAAACAGGCACCTGTGGTGAAGGATGCGTCGTCCGACAAAAGAAACCGGATTGCGCGGGCCATCTCGTCCGGCCGACCCAGACGCCCAAGAGGATGCCGCGCAACGGAAGCCGCACGCGCCGCGGCAGGGTCTGCCGCGCGCGCAAAGGCGCGGTCAAGCAGTGGCGTGTCGATCGCGCCTGGCACAAGCACGTTGACGCGTATGCCGTCTGCGGCATGGTCGACCGCCATGGACCTTGCCAGACTGACCAGTGCGCCCTTGCTCGCGAGGTATGCAGCGTTCGATCTTCCTCCCGCGGAAGCAAGCTGCGATCCGATCATAACAATGGCGCCACCGCGGCCGGTCGTACGCATCTGTCGGACCGCCTCCCGGCTCCAGAGGAACGTGCCGGTGAGGTTGGTGCGCAAAATGGCTCCCCATTCGTCCAGCGGGCAGTCAGGCACCGACTTGCCATTGGAATATCCGGCAGCGCAGACCAGCATGTCGATCGGGCCACAGCGGTCGGAAATCATACAGGCCTGAGCGGCGACGGTGTCCTCTGAACCAACGTCGCCCTGCAGCTCGAGCCGCGCGCCCACCTTGGCAGCCGGGCCTGGATCGGCGCGGTCGATCGAAACAACGGTGGCGCCAGCCTCAGCCAGAAGGCGCACGGTGGCCAGCCCGATGCCCGACGCACCGCCTGTCACGACTACGACCTTGTCAGCAAACCCGCTCATCGACCGATCTCCACGCCAAAGTTCCGTGCCGGGTCCATCTCCGGGACGGTGAAGCCCGGCCTCCCGAAATAATCCGACGGGCCTCGCTTCACGAAGCGGCCGCGCCCTTCCTCGGCCATGCAGCGGCCGCCCTCCACGATGCGCTCACCACGGCTCAGCACCGTTACGGGCCATCCGGTCAGGCGCATTCCCTCGTAGGGCGTGTAGTCCATGCCGTCGTGCTGGTCCGCGAGCCGCACCTCGCGGGTCTCGTGGGGATCCCAGATCGCAATGTCGGCATCCGTACCCACGGCAATCTCGCCCTTCCGGGGATACATGCCGAAAACACGCGCGGCGTTCGTGCTCGACAGCGCCACGAACTGCTCGAGTGTGAGGCGGCCCGCTGCGACACCGGAGAACAGAAGCGGAAGCCGCGTCGCGAGCCCCGGCATACCATTCGCGATCTGCTTGAACGTCGCGTCGGGCCCATTCGAGAGCTTGCCGCTATCGTCGTAGCGGTAGGGCGCGTGGTCGGAGGAGAACACTGTAAATGTCCCGAGCGCGAGATGCCGCCACAGTATCTCCTGGGTCTCTTGGTCCCGAGGGGGCGGCGAACACATGAACTTGGCTCCCTCAAGACCCGGACGGTTGAGGTCATCACGCGTCAGGAACAGGTATTGCGGACAGGTCTCGGCGAAAACACGAGCACCCTCCGCTTGGGCACGGGCGACCAACTCGGCCCCTTCTCGGGTCGAGACGTGGACGATCATGAGCGGCGCATCGACCAGCTTCGAAAGGCTGATCGCGCGGTTGATCGCCTCGACCTCTGCGACAGCGGGATGGCTGATCGCGTGGTAGCGCGGTGCGGTATGCCCACTTTGCACGAGCTTGCGCGACATCCAGTCGATCATCGCGTTGTTCTCGGCATGGACCATGGTCAGACCGCCCGCAGCCTTAGCCAGTGCCAGCACATCGAGAAACGTGCTATCGGTAATCATCATGCGCTCGTAGGTCATGAATACCTTGAGCGAGGTGATACCCTGCCGGAATGCCTCGGGCAGGTCATGGTTCACGGCCTGCTCGTCGGGGTTCGTCACGATGAGGTGGAACGAGTAGTCCAACACCGATGCCCGGCCCCTCTCGTGATAGAGGTCGAGCGTTTCGGCGATGCTCATGTGGCGATGCTGGGCGGCGAAGGGGATGAAACTGCTGTTGCCGCCGAAGGCTGCGCTGATGCTGCCGCTGCGGTAGTCATCTGCGGTCATCAGACCCGTCGCGCTCTCCTGAGCGATGTGACAGTGCGCCTCGATCCCACCGGGCATCACGAGATGGCCCGCGGCGTCTATCTCATCGTCAGCCGAGAGTTCCTCCGCCAGCATCACGATGCGGCCGTCCCGAATCCCCACGTCTGCCTTGAAGCGCCCGGCTGCCGTGATGATCGTGCCGTTTCGTATCGCGAGGTCTAGTTTCATGCGTGGGTTCCCTCAGATCGAACGGATGAGGCCGCCGTCGCAACGGACTAGACTGCCTGTGACGTAACTTGCCGGTTCGCTCGCGAGGAACGCCGCGACGGCGGCATATTCCTCGACCCGTCCGTAGCGCCCCATTGGTATGGTGGCACGCGAAGCAGCACGCACTTCATCAAGGGATATGCCCGAGCGGCTGGCCGCGCCGCTGTCGATCTGGTCCACGCGGTCGGTGTGGATGCGCCCGGGAAGGAGCATGTTCACGGTGATCCCGTCTGGCGCAAGATCGGTGGCCATCGACTTGGACCAGCCGGCGAGGGATGCGCGGAGGGCATTCGAAAGGCCGAGGTTTGGGATCGGCTGCTCCACTCCGGATGAGCCGATCGTGATAACGCGGCCCCAGCCGTTCTTCCGCATGTCGGGCACGACTTCGGCCGTCATCGCCATCACGCTCAGGACCATGGCATTGAACTGCGCGGGAACGGTTGCGAGATCGGTATCCGACATCTTTCCGGGCGGTGGCCCTCCGGTGTTGTTGACGAGGATGTGGACTGGACCAAACGCGGCCCGCACCTCGGACGCAAGTATCGCCGGGGTCGCGGGGTCGGCGAGCTCTGCGGCGGCCCATGCAGCGTCGCCTCCGTCCGCGCGGAGCGCGTCTGCGGCGGCCGTGAGCTTTTCGCTGGATCGCCCGGTCAGGAATACCTTTGCGCCCTCGGCCGAGAGAGCCTTGGCGATGCCAAGACCGAGACCACCCGAGGATGCAAGTATCAGCGCGACCTTGCCGCGAAGTCCAAGGTTCATGGCGTTATCCTCAACTGTCGAGATTTTCGAGCCGCGCCGCCTGCCGCTCAAGCAGCGCGTCGATATCCGCCGTATCCTGAGCAGTCAGTTTCGGCCCGGGTCGCCGAAGCGCCGCCGAGGCGATCACGCCGCGCTTCGCAAGGATGAACTTGCGGATGGCGAGCCCCAGACCCGGCTGACTCTCGTAGCGCATGAGCGGCAGGTACGCGTCGAACAGATCGCGTGCGGCATTGGCGTCGCCTGCCTGAACATGGCGGCAGACGCCGACCATCATCTCGGGGAAGGCAAAGCCGGTCATGGCACCGTCCGCGCCGCGCATCAATTCTTCGGGGAGAAACATCCCCCCGTTTCCACAAAGGATCGAAATGCGACGTCCGCCAGCTTCGGATGTGCGCCGCAAAGCGCTGATCTTGGAGAGGCCGGGCCAGTCTTCGTGCTTCAGCATGACGCAGTTCGGGACGTCGCGCACGATATCGTCAATCACCTTCGGCGCGATCGACACACCCGTGACCAGCGGGAAGTCCTGAAGGACAAACGGCGTCGTTTCGCCGAGTTCTTCGCCGATCATGCGATAGTAGTCGAAGATGCGCCCGTCAGTGTCGAGAGTTGCGGGCGGCGCAACCATGACGCCTGCGGCGCCGGCATCCATTGCGGCCCTGGAAAGGCCCAACATCGACGCGAGCCCCGGCCCCGAGATGCCGACGATGACGGGGACACGCCCGGCCACTCGCTCCATGACGCGGCGCATGACGATCAGGGATTCTTCGGCATCCAGTTTCTGCGCTTCACCCATCATGCCCATGATGGTGAGACCATCCGCACCGGCATCGATGAAGAACTCCACCATCGAATCGATGCTTGCGTGATGAATCGAACCGTCTTCATCGAAAGGCGTGGGTGCGATGACATAGACACCCTCTGCGTCTTCGGAGAGTCGTTCCATTTAGGTCGCCTTCCCATGCAGTATGGAGATCGAGCGCGGGCTCATTGCGCGTAGACGGCCTCGAACCGTCGGTCGAGGTGAGCGAGATACGGCTCTGGGTCCAACGGACGACCAGTCGCCGCGGTGAGGAGCTCGTCTCGGACGTAGCGGCGTCCGTGGATGTGGATCTTGTCTGTGAGCCAGTTTCGCAGGGGCGCGTAGTCGCCTGCATCGAGCGCATCCTGAACGTGATCATCCTGCGTAGCCGTCTCGAAGAGCTGAGCCGCCACGATGTTTCCGATCGTGTAGTTGCAGAACGTTCCGAACTGCCCGGTCGGCCAGTGGACGTCCTGAAGCACGCTTTCGGTATCGTCCTGAACGCTGACGCCCAGCATCTCTTCCGTCATGGCGTTCCAGGCTTCGCGCACCTCGGACACCTTGAGCGTGCCGCCGATCAGATCCTTCTCGAGCTCGGTGCGAAGGATCGTGTGAAGATCGTACGTCAGTTCTCCGGCGAACGAGCGCTTCGCCGACGGGCGGCTGCGGTTCACGGCGCGCCAGAATGTCTCCACGGTCTGTTCGGCCAGCTGCTCAGGAAAGGCGTCCCTCAACCGACCGAAATTGTGCTCCCAGAAGGATCGGGCACGGCCGACGTGGTTCTCCCAAAGCCGAGCCTGCGACTCATGCATGCCGAAACTCACGCCGCCCACGGCGTAGAGCAGGATGAAATCGGTAGCGAGCGGCGTACGTGTGTAGGCGGTGTCGACGTTCTGCTCATAAATGCCGTGGCCGGCTTCGTGCAGAGTCGTGAAGATCGACTTCGGAAGCCAGTTCCGATCGATCCAAGTGGTGAGCCGCACATCCTCCCTTGTAAATGAGATCTCGAAGGGATGCAGCGCGATGTCGAGCCGACCTTGGTCCATATTGTAGCCAATGCGCCGGGCCAGATCTCCCGCCACGCCCATCTGGACCTCCTCTGAAAAGTCCTGCGCCAGGAATTCGTCATCGGGCTGGTCCCTCCCGTGAACCTCCCTGGCCAACGGTACGATGTGATCGCGAAGCCGCCCGAGAAGCGGGGTCAGATTGGCGACCGTATTTCCCGGCTCGTAAAGCTCGAGCAACGCGTCGTAAGGGTGGCCATCGTAGCCCGCGCATTCTGCCCAGGTGCGGCAAACCTCCACAGTCTCTTCGAGAGCGGGACGGAAGATGGCGAAGTCCTTCCTTCGGCACGCCTCCGCCCAGACGTCATGTGCAGTGACAGCAAGTTCGTTTCGCCGCCGGATAAGCTCAGTGGGTATGCGGTCATGGTAGGCAATCGCCTTGCGAACGACCGATATCATGTCTGCTTCAGGTGTGCCGGTCTGCGCATCAGCAGCGTCGGCGGCTCGACGCATTTCGTCTGAACAAAGCAGATCCCGCGCTGCAACGGTCAACGTGGAAATCTGGAGGCCTCGCGTAGCATTGCCCGACGACGGCATCATGGTTCGCGAGTCCCATGCGAGCAGCGAGGCTGCATTCAAGAGGTCGTTCACCCGTCCAGAAAGTTCCAGAAGCCGTGTGAGTCCCATCAGTCCCTCGCAAAAAAGCGGTTGATAGTCTGTTATACAATCATACAGGATCACATATGCCAACCGGGAAAAGTCTCGGAAGTACGAGAATGGGGAGAGCAGGATGAAGGCCGGCACACAGTTGCCCTACCTCAAGACTATCGAACAAAGGCTTCTCTGGCTTTCGCACTGGATGATCCATCATGCGAACCACGTCCGGCCGAACCCGGACGGGATCAAGGTGGGAGGGCACCAGGCAAGCTCCGCCTCGATGGTCTCGATCATGACGGCGCTCTACTTCTCGGCACTCCGGCCGGAGGACCGGGTCGCGGTCAAGCCGCACGCGGCCCCGGTGTTCCATGCGATGCAGTATCTCATGGGCAACCAGAGCCGCGGGAAGCTTGAGGGCTTCCGCGCCTTCGGCGGCGCGCAGAGCTATCCGAGCCGTACCAAGGACGTCGACGACGTGGATTTCTCCACGGGCTCGGTCGGCCTCGGCGTCGGCATCACCGCGCTCGCTGCCATCGTGCAGGATTTCATCGCGGCGAAGGACTGGGGCCGCGACATACCCGAGGGTCGCATGGTCGCGCTGGTCGGCGACGCCGAGATGGACGAGGGCAACGTCTACGAGGTGCTGCAGGAGGGCTGGAAGAACGGCCTGCGCAACACGTGGTGGATCATCGACTACAACCGCCAGTCGCTCGACGGCATCGTACGGGAGGGGCTCTTCGGACGGATCGAGAAGATCTTCGACGCCTTCGGCTGGGACGTGGTGAAGGTGAAGCACGGCGCGCTGCAGCGCGCGGCCTTCGCTGAGCCCGGCGGCGACCGGCTGCGCGACTGGATCGACGCCTGCGCCAACGCCGAATACGCGGCGCTGACCTACATGGGCGGCGCGGTCTGGCGGAAGCGGCTGATGGACGACCTCGGCGACCAGGGTGACGTGACAGCGCTGATCGACCGGCGCACGGACGCGGAACTGGCGGCGCTGATGGAGAACCTTGGCGGCAACTGCGTGGCGACGATGGCCGAGACCTTCGCGTGCATAGACCATGACTGGCCGACCTGCTTTCTCGCCTACACGATCAAGGGCTGGGGCACGCCCATCGCGGGCCACAAGGACAACCACGGCGGCCTGATGACGAAGGCCCAGATGACCGAGTGGCAGCGGCACATGGGCGTCCCCGAAGGACAGGAGTGGGAGCCTTTCGCGGGCGTCGCGAACGAAGGCGGGATGAAGGACTTCCTCGCCTCCGTCCCTTTCTTCGCGAAGGGCGCGAGGCGCTACGGAGACGCGCGCCTGCCCGTGCCCGCCATCGTGCCGCCGAAGGACCGCGAGACCTCGACCCAGGCCGCCTTCGGTAAGATCCTCGACGACCTCGCGCGCGGCGACAGCGCGCTTGCCGCCCGCATCCTCACGACCTCGCCCGACGTGACCGGCACGACCTCCCTCGGCCCTTGGGTCAACCGCCGCAAGCTCTTCGCGCGCGACGCGCTGCCCGACGCATTCATCGAGCACCGCATCCCCTCGACCGCCAAGTGGAACTTCGCCCCCGAGGGGCAGCACCTCGAGCTCGGCATTGCCGAGATGAACCTGTTCCTCCTCCTCGGCGCGGCGGGCCTCGCCCACAGCCTCTGGGGCCGGCGGCTGATACCGGTGGGCACGGTCTACGATCCGTTCGTCCACCGTGGCCTCGATGCGCTGAACTACGCCTGCTATCAGGACGCGCGGTTCCTCATCGCGGGCACGCCCTCGGGCGTCATGCTCGCGCCCGAAGGCGGCGCGCACCAGTCCATTGGCACGCCCCTCACCGGCATGGCGCAGGACGGCCTCGCCGCCTTCGAGCCCGCCTTCGCGGACGAGCTCGCCGTCATCATGGAATGGGCCTTCGATTACCTCCAGCGCGACGGCGACGGCGACCCGGACGAGCGCACATGGCTGAGGGACGAGACCGGCGGCTCGGTCTACCTGCGTCTCACCACCAAGCCGCTCGAGCAGCCGGGCAAGCGGCACGACGACGCCTTCCGCAAGGGCACCATCGACGGCGGCTACTGGCTGCGCCCGCCGGGGCCGAACTGCGCCGTAGTCATCGCCTACCAGGGCGCCGTGGCGGACGAGGCCATCGCGGCGGCGGGCCTTCTGGGCGAGCACCGGCGCGACATCGCGGTCCTCGCCGTCACCTCCGCCGACCGCCTCAACGCGGGCTGGACGGCGGCCCAGCGCGAGCGCGCGCGCGCGCGGCAATCCGCGGGCACGCGCCCATGTCGAGCGCCTCCTCGCCCCTCTGCCGCGGGACTGCGCCATCCTCACCGTGATCGACGGACACCCCGCGACGCTCGCCTGGCTCGGCTCCGTGGCCGGACACCGCACGATCCCCCACGGCGTCGAGCACTTCGGCCAGACCGGCACCATTGGCGACCTCTCCCGCCACTTCGGCCTCGACCGCGACACCATCGTCCGCGCCATCGAGGCGCTGACCGTCGGAAGGCCGATTGCCGTGTAAGTGAAAAAGTGGAGTACCCGCGTGATGTGCAATCGATCCCAAGCACAAGCGTGGGGGACGCATCGAAGTCTTTGCCAACTCGCTACTGAACACCGGCCCAGCGGCAGGTGTGCAGAGCGAGATGGAAGCCGTAGCACGAAAGCTTTCAGCGATCGGTGTCGCGATTTATCGGGTCGCAAAGCTTCCCAGCAAGATCGTGATCATCGATATTGCGCTCTTGTATACTGGGTCCTTCGATTGGGGGATTATATACTTGAGAAAGCATTTCAGATGTTAGGAGATAAAAATCGACAAGCCAGTACTGGAACCGGGGTTACAGATGCGATGGTCGCGCGCGGCGTGGCTGTTTTTGAGGAGTACATGGAAAGGATGGGTGAGGACGGAATGCCGCCAGATTTTAGTGGCGGCTCGACTTACAACAGATTGGACCGACTTATCAGACATGCTTTGGAAGAGGCGTTATGTTTAGATCAGTCAAAGCGCGATCTAAGTCCCGGCTCAATTTCAGAATTTTTGAAGCAACCTCGTTAATAAACTCTATGCTTCGCTCCAAATTTGGTATCGCCTTGCCTTTCTTCATGTGTATCCGGATTATTGAGACACCATTCTCTGTGCCAATCATGTAGCCGTGGACGATTTCACTGCGCTGTGAGTACTTATCCCGAAGGGAGTCGAGGATATCTAGGCCGTGTTGACAAAACGTCGGATCCACAAGCGGATGCATGCGATGTCGACGAAGCCGAGGAAGCTGGTGGCGGTCTTGTCGTAGCGGATTGCCACGCGGCGACTGTTCTTGAGCTTC
>NZ_QPLJ01000004.1 GCF_003340555.1 Jannaschia formosa
CAATGATCACGGGGCGCATATGAAGGCCACTGATGCTGGTGTAGACGCCGCTCGTGGCTTGCGGCAGCCTATCTCGGAAGAGTTCATGATCGGTAAGCTGCATGCCGTAAAAGTCGGGGAGTGGCGGCACGCTGGCGATCAAGGTGCTGTCGACGTGCAGCAGGGCTATGGTGTCGAATTCCCGCAGTTGCAGAAGTTGGAATGTCTGCTCTACAAAGCTTGGCTCGACCGCCGCTACGGCAATGCCGGCAAAGCTGCCATCTACAGATTCGATCCGTCGGACGACCGGCACAAACCAGCCCCCAGTTGTCCTCGACTGGACGGGACGTCCCACGAACAGGCCTATTGTCGGGTCGTCACGAAGGATCTGAAAGTATCGCCGGTCGGCCAGCGACACGCGCGGCGCGTCCGGTTGGGACGTATGGGTCGCATAGCCATCTGGTCCGACAACGTAGAGGCTGCGCACAAAATCAAGTTGTTCGCTAAGTCGGATCAGATAGGAGGCGAATTCGCGGTCGCCCTCAGGTGGCCTCGTGCGTTCCAGCATGGTCACCATCGACAAGAGCGCCGCATCCGTCCCGCGCAGCGCGAGCCGCGTGTGTTCTGTGAGCAGCGTTGTCAGATTGCCGGCCGTGGTGCGCGCGTCGTTCAGAGCATATCGAAAGGATTGCGCCAGGACGAGCGCAGACGCGACGACCACGAAGCACACAACGATCGCCGCTTCGAGTCTCGGGCGCCGCGACGAGTTTGGCAGCCAAGCGCGCCATCGTTGGGACGAAGGAGACGCCTCAAAATCCGTCATCTAATCGATCCTCAGTCGATGCCCGATCGAAGACGCTCTTTGCACCGCATCGGCCGGGAGAATCATCGCTGCAAGTGGATTGACTGAGAGACACCGGCGACATGCTACCCAACATCAGCCCCATCTGTGCGCACTCCTGCTCGGCCACCATACGGCACAGTCGCCGGCATGAATATGGTCTGAGAGGAAGCTCATCACATCCCTGCGCGCGGCCGTAGAAACCATGGTGTCAGCCGAAACGGCGACCCTGTAAAGAAGAGTGTCGTCCAGCCGTGCCGGGCCCGAGTGCTACGCCGCTTACCGGCATCCCATGCATCAGGAAAATGCTGCCCGACGAACGAACGAACGGCCGGTCTGGTGAAGCTGCGGCGCAGCATCGGGAAGGTGGAGCAATGGCGGCTCTAGGCCGAGAGCGCCGAGTCGCGCTCCGCTGCACGTGCGAACGCGGCGCGGGGCGTCAGGGTCAGTTTGGGCTCGGAGCTGCCATTCGGCAAAGGCCCATCCCAGTCTGCGGGAGATGGCAGGAACATCCGGAGCCCGATCAGGGCCGCCGCGCCACCATGTCGATCTCGACCAGGGCGCCGACAGCCAGCGCCGTCACCCCGATGCAGGTGCGGGCGGGCAGGCGGCCCTTGGCGAAGTAGCCGGCATAGACGAGGTTCATGGCGGCGTAGTCGCGTTCGAACTCGGTGAGGTAGATGCGGGCCTGAACGACATGCTCCAGCCCGAGGCCGAGGCCGTCCAGCACCAGCGTGAGGTTGTCCATGACGCGGGCCGTCTGCGCCTCGACGCCCTCGGGCAGGGGGCGGTCGGGCTCTCCGGGCCAGGTCGGCATCTGGCCGGTCAGGAAGACCCAGCCGTCGAGTTCGGTCGCGTGGCTGAAGGTGGCGACGGGCTGCGGCGCGGCGGCGATCATGTGGAAGTCGGGCAGGGGCATGCGGCTCTCCGGTGGGTGGGGTCGCCCCAGCCTGACCGGGATCGCGCGCGGGCGCTACTGCGCGGTGACGCTCACGTCGTCGATGGCGTAGAATTCCCCGGTCGTAGCCTGCGCGGTGCGCGAGGCGATGCCGAGGACGAGCTCCCGCTCCGGGTCGTCGACCGTGATCGTGTAGGTCGCGCGGCTGTCATGGCCGTGACCGCCCGAACCCATCGGCTCGTTGGCATAGTGCTGCGCGACCGAGATCGTGACGCCCGGGATCTCGTGGTCGGTCAGCGTGATCCGCCCGTGGTTGTCGCTGTAGAGCGCGACCTCCTCACCGTCGATCAGGATGGCGGCCGGCTCGCCGCTGAGGTCATCGGCGCCGATCAGGTCGAAGGTTATGGTCGTGCGCGAGGCGCTCTCGGGCACGTCGACCAGCAGGTCGGCGGTCTCGTTCGGGCCGATCTGGAGGACCTCGCCGAAGCCCGCGAGCGTCACCACCCGGCCGCCGGACCAGCCCTCGGGGCCGTTCGAGAAGTCGGTCCCGAACAGCGCGCCGAGCCGCGCGAAGCTGGTGCGGATCAGGGTGCCCTCCATCGCGGCCCGCGTGTCCGTCGAGAGGTCCTGGAGCCCGAGCCGGATGACGGCCATCACCGCGAGCCCGAGGCCCACCAGCGCGGAGGTCAGCACGACCCAGTCGACCGCGATCGCGCCGGATTCGGCGCGCAGGAAGCCGTCAGCAGGGGCGAGGGCATGAGCCATGACCCCAGGTTGCATGGAATTCGGGTCGAATTGAGGCGGCGCGGCCCTCAGGCCTCCATCGCGAGCCGGGCCTCGAGGATGTCGAAGGGCACGCCGGGCACGTCCTTGGCGCCGCGGATGACCAGCGAGGTCTTGACCGAGGCGACGTTCTCGGCGGCGGTCAGCTTGCCGGTCAGGAAGGACTGGAAGGTGCTGAGATCGGGCGCCACGCATTTCAGGATGAAGTCGATCTCGCCGTTGAGCATGTGGCATTCCCGCACGAGCGGCCAGCTGCGCGCCAGCGCCTCGAAGGCCGAAAGGTCCGCCTCGGCCTGCCGCACCAGCGAGACCATGGCGAAGACCTGCACCTCGAAGCCCAGCGCGCGGGCGTTCACGTCGGCGTGGTAGCCCTGGATCAGGCCCGCCTCCTCCAGCGCGCGGACGCGGCGCAGGCAGGGCGGCGCGCTGATTCCAACGCGGCGGGCGAGTTCGACGTTGGTCATGCGTCCGTCGGCCTGAAGCTCGGCGAGGATCTGGCGGTCGATGGGATCGAGCTTCGAGGACGGCATCGGGTCTCCGGGGGTTGGCTTGCGGGTTATTCTCACGATGGCCAAGGGCGCGCAAGATTGTTTCTCGATCGCGCAAGTTAATTGTGCTGCGACGCGGCACGGCGGGATGTCCGGGGCCGGCCCGGGGCCGGGGGTTTCCTCCACCGCGATTCGGACCCATATCGGGTGCCCGAACAGGAGGCCCCGCCATGCCCGACACGATCCATTCCAAGGTCCTCATCATCGGCTCCGGCCCGGCCGGCTATACCGCCGCCGTCTATGCTTCGCGTGCCATGCTTGAGCCGGTGCTGGTGCAGGGCATCCAGCCCGGGGGCCAGCTGACGATCACCACCGAGGTCGAGAACTGGCCCGGCGACACCGAGGTGCAGGGCCCCGACCTGATGGCGCGGATGGAGGCCCATGCGCGGGCCGTCGGCACGCGGATCGTGTCGGACCACATCGCCTCGCTCGACCTGTCGAAGCGGCCCTTCACCGCCGTCTCGGACGGCGGCACCACCTATACCTGCGACGCGATGATCCTCGCCACGGGGGCGCAGGCGAAGTGGCTGGGCCTGCCCTCGGAGGAGCATTTCAAGGGGTTCGGCGTCTCGGCCTGCGCGACCTGCGACGGGTTCTTCTATCGCGGCAAGGAGGTGGCGGTCGTCGGCGGCGGCAATACCGCCGTGGAGGAGGCGCTGTTCCTGACTAACTTCGCCTCGAAGGTCACGCTGATCCACCGGCGCGACAGCCTGCGCGCCGAGAAGATCCTTCAGAACCGGCTGTTCAGGCATCCCAAGGTCGAAGTGATCTGGGATCACGAGATCGACGAGGTGCTGGGCGCGCAGGACCCGCGCGGCGTCGAGGGGCTGCGCCTGCGCCACGCGAAGACCGGCGAGACGCGCGAGATCGCGGTCCACGGCTTCTTCGTCGCCATCGGCCATGCGCCGGCATCGGAGCTGGTGAAGGACTGGCTGGAGCTGCATCACGGCGGCTATGTCGTCACCAAGCCGGACTCGACGGCGACCTCGATCCCGGGCGTCTTCGCCGCGGGCGACCTGACCGACCACGTCTACCGGCAGGCCGTGACGAGCGCCGGGATGGGCTGCATGGCCGCGCTGGAGGCGGAGCGGTTTCTCGCCGAGCACGGGCTCGATTCGGAGATTGAGCGGGACCAGACGGAGCCCTTGGGCTACGGCGCGCCGGTCGATGCGGCCGAATAGGGGCGTTTTCGGGAAGATTTCGGGTGCACGGAGGGCGATCTCGGGCCTAGGCTGAACGGTGACTCGCGCCGGGGGGCGCGGGATTACGGGGGCCGTCATGTTCGATTTCGCGATTCTTCAGAAGGGAGCCGCCGTTCTGGCGGCGGGGCTGGTCCTGACCGGGGAGGGGCTTGCCGCCACCTTCGATCCGGTGGGGGTGGGTGCGCCGGTTTCGACGGTCCAGCCATCGCTGGCGCTGACGCCGATCGTGCGGGTGGACGGCCTCTTCAACGACTTGGGGACGGTCAAGTTCTTCGCGGGCAATTTCGTGCCGATCGGCTGGGCGGCGGCCGACGGGAGCGTGCTGCCCATCGACGGCAACGAGGCGCTGTTCTCCACCATGGGCACCACCTATGGCGGGGACGGCGTGACGACCTTCAGGCTGCCGGACCTGCGCGGGCGGGCGGCTGTCGGGATCGGGCAGGGGCCTGGCCTGAGCGATGTCTCGCCGGGCGAATTTCTCGGCGTCGAAGACGTTGTCCTGGGCGAGGCGAACATGCCTGCCCACGCGCATCTCTCGGCCGACGGGCTGCTGAGCACCCAGACCGGCGGGGGGGCGGCCTTCGAGAATCGCCAGCCCGGGCTTGGGCTCGATTTCGAGGTCACGCAGTTCGGTATCTATCCGACCCGCGACTCTTTCGACAGAAGCGCCGAGAACACGTTTGGATTCGTGACGATGGATGCGGCGCTCCGCTCCATCGAGGATCCTGACCAGCTTCCGGCGAGCGGGCAGTTGCTGTCGATCGGCCAGAACCAGGCGCTCTTCTCGCTGCTCGGAACGGCCTATGGCGGGGATGGCAGGACCACCTTCGGCCTTCCCGATCTTCGCGGGCGCATCGTGACCGGGACCGGGGGGGCGTCCACGGATCCTCTCGGCTTTCGGACCGGAGCGGAGGACGTCACCCTGACCGGGGCGTCCATGCCGGCCCACGCCCATGGGGACGCGCCGGGGCCCACATCGATTGCGGGCGGCGGGTTGCCCGTCTCGAACGAGCAACCCAGCCTTACGCTCAACTACCTGATCGCGACGGAAGGGATCTTTCCGTCGCGCAGCCTGATTGCCGGGGACGGATCGGACCTTCTGGCCAGAAGCACCGATCCGGACTTTCCGTTCCTGGGCGAGATCGCGCTGTTCGCCGGAAATTTCGTGCCTCGCGGTTTCGCGCTTGCGGATGGCTCGCTGTTGCCTATCGCGTCGAATGCCGCGCTCTTCTCGATCCTCGGGACGAACTTTGGCGGGGACGGGAAGACGACTTTCGCGCTGCCGGATCTTCAGGACCGCGTTGCCATCGGCGCCGGGCAGGGGCCGGGGCTCAGTCTCTATTCGCTGGGGCAGAGGGTCGGCTCGGCCAATCTGAACCTGACTGCGGCAAACCTGCCGGCGCATACCCATTCGGTCGAGCGGATGGCGCCGATCCCTTTGCCGGCGGGACTTCTGCTGCTGATGGGAGCTGTCGGGATGCTCGCAGGGCTTCGTCGCGTCGGGAGGGGCTGAGCGGCGGAGGGCGCACGCCCTCGGGACAAGGCGGATATGCACGGCTGTCAACTTGAACTCTGCCAAGCCGCGGGCTAGGCGCGCGGCACCCCGTGCCGGTCGCTGGCCCGTCCGTGCCGCATTTCAGAGAACGAGCTGTCGATGTCGCTGCAATACTCCAACCTCGCCCCCGTCCCCGAACTGTTCGTCAGCCCCGAAAGCGCGCAGAAGCTGAAGATGGAGGCGGCGGACCTGCCGTCCTGGGACCTGACGGCGCGCCAGGTCTGCGATCTGGAGCTGCTGATGAACGGCGGCTTCGCGCCGCTCAAGGGCTTCCTGGATCAGGACGACTACGAGGGCGTGGTCGAGAACATGCGGCTGGCCGACGGCACGCTGTGGCCGATCCCAATTGCCCTGGACGTGTCCGAGAAGTTCGCCGAGGGCATCTCGGAAGGTCAGGACATCGCGCTGCGCGACCCCGAAGGCGTGATCCTCGCCATCCTGTCGGTCGCGTCCAAGTACAGCCCCGACAAGGCGCGCGAGGCCGAGAAGGTGTTCGGTGCCGACGACCTGGCGCATCCGGCGGTGAACTACCTGCACAACGTCGCGGGCCCCGTCTATCTGGGCGGCCCGATCACCGGCATCCAGCAGCCGGTCCATTACGACTTCCGCGCCCGCCGCGACACGCCGAACGAGTTGCGCGCCTATTTTCGCAAGCTGGGCTGGCGCAAGGTTGTCGCCTTCCAGACGCGCAACCCGCTGCACCGCGCGCATCAGGAGTTGACGTTCCGCGCGGCGCGCGAGGCGCAGGCCAACCTGCTGATCCACCCGGTCGTCGGCCTGACCAAGCCCGGCGATGTCGACCATTTCACCCGCGTGCGCTGCTACGAGGCGGTGCTCGACAAGTACCCGGCCGCGACCACGACGATGTCGCTGCTCAACCTGGCGATGCGCATGGCCGGCCCGCGCGAGGCGGTCTGGCACGGCATCATCCGCCGCAACCACGGCTGCACCCACATGATCGTCGGCCGCGACCACGCGGGCCCCGGCAAGAACAGCCAGGGCGAGGATTTCTACGGCCCCTACGACGCGCAGGACCTGTTCCGCCAGCACCAGGACGAGATCGGCTGCGAGATGGTCGACTTCAAGCAGATGGTCTATGTGCAGGAGCGGGCGCAATACGAGCCCGAGGGCGAGATCGAGGATCGCGAGAACGTCACCATCCTCAACATCTCCGGCACCGAGCTGCGCCGCCGCCTGCGCGAAGGGCTGGAGATCCCGGAATGGTTCTCCTTCCCCGAGGTCGTGGCCGAGCTGCGCCGCACCTCGCCGCCGCGCGCGCAGCAGGGCTTCACCGTGTTCTTCACCGGGCTCTCTGGCTCGGGCAAGTCGACCATCGCCAACGCGATGATGGTCAAGCTGATGGAGATGGGCGGCCGTCCGGTGACGCTGCTCGACGGCGACGTGGTGCGCAAGCATCTCTCGTCGGAGCTGACCTTCTCGAAGGAGCATCGCGACATCAACATCCGCCGGATCGGCTATGTCGCCTCCGAGATCACCAAGAACGGCGGCATCGCGATCTGCGCGCCGATCGCGCCCTATACCGCGACGCGGCGGGCGGCGCGCGAGATGATCGAAGCCTATGGCGCCTTCGTCGAGGTGCATGTCGCCACCTCGCTGGAGGAATGCGAGCGCCGCGACCGCAAGGGGCTCTACAAGCTGGCGCGGGCGGGCAAGATTCCGGAATTCACCGGCATCTCCGACCCCTACGAGGCGCCGACCGATCCCGAGCTGCGGGTCGACACCGAAGGGCAGGACGTCGATTTCTGCGCCCAGCAGGTGCTGCTGAAGCTCGAGGCGATGGGGCTGATCAACGGCTGATATGCGCCCGCGGGCGGCCCGGCGCCGAGGCGTCCCGGGCCGCCCGCTTCCGGCGGGCGTAGCCTCGCCTGCGGCACGTAGACGACAGATCCGAAGTTTTCGGCATTTTTCCGGAACCGGACCCGGGCTCGCCGGTTCGAGTCCTGTATGGAAACCAGCACGCCGCATGGCCGTCCTCTTGACGTGTGCCATCGGGCTCTACCATCTTCGTGTTGAGGCCCTCAATCGGGACCGGAAGGTTGTTATGTTGGATGATATGAAGATCCTCATCGTCGAGGATGAAGCCATCGTCGGTCTCGACCTGTCGATGATCCTGGAAGAGAGCGGCGCGGACGTGCTGGGCCCCTGCGGCACCGTCGAGGACGCCTTCGCCGCCGTCGATCCCTCGATCGACGCGGCAATCCTCGATGTCGATCTTCATGGCCGTTCGGTCTTCCCCGTCGCGGACCGGCTCCGCGAGAACGGCACGCCGTTCATCTTCCATACCGGCCGCTACGACGTCGCCGCGCTCAGCGCGCGTTACGGCGATGTGGTTGTGCTGTCCAAGCCCGCCGGCGAGCGCGCTATCGTCAAGGTCCTCTCGGAGTTGCGGGCCGCGCATTGGGCGGGCGGGCGGGAAGGGCCTGCCGCCATCTCCGCCGACCTCTGACACCGTCGCCCCGCGTCGGGCGACTTCCCTCTCCGACCCTGATTCCGCCTGAACGAAAACGGCCGCCACTTCCGTGGCGGCCATGGCTCGTTTCCTTTGGCGCGGTCGGGCGCCTCCTCAGTGCACGCTGACGGGGGTCAGGTCGTTCTGGCGCGCCAGGTTGAAGGCGAGCGCCCGGTCGCCAACCAGGGCGACCTGCTCGCCATCCTCGCGATGGACGGCATAGAGCATCTCCAGCCCGCCTTCCTCGGCCTCGCGGCGGACGTCCCGCGGCAGGTCGCGCATCTCGACGCGCCTGACATAGACAAGTGTTCCCATGGTCGTGTCGAACTGCTGATGGGCCATCACGTCTGTCCTTCCATGTCCACGTCTCCGGACGCACCGGAGAGGCCTGTTGATATGCGGATCTGCCGAACAACGTTTTCGGGGGCGGTCCGGTTCAAATCGATGTGCAGCAGCCCGTTCTCGAGCTGGGCGCCACCGACCTCGACGCCGTCGGCCAGCACGAAGGCGCGCTGGAACTGGCGCGCGGCGATGCCGCGATGCAGGTAGACCCGCTCGCCCTCTTCGCCGGAACGGCCGCGCACGACGAGCTGCCGGTCCTCGAGCGTGATCGAGAGGTCCGCCTCGGCGAAGCCGGCCACGGCGAGGGTGATGCGGAAGCCGCTCTCGCCGGTCTGTTCGATGTTGTAGGGGGGGTAGCCGTCGTTACCGGTGCGCGCGGTGCGTTCCACCAGCCGTTCCAGCTCGTCGAAGCCGAGCAGGTAGGGATGCGTGCCGAAGCTGAGCTTGCTCATGTCGTCCGGGTCCTCGTTCAAGCGATCCGTGGGGCGCCGACCCGATCGCGGCATCGGCGTCCCGTCGAAAGGAATGTGGGGCCACGGGCGCGCCGGGACAAGAGCGATGGTTCCATGCGCCCTTTGAAAAACGGCGCCCGCGGTGTAGCAAGCGCAGGACCCCGCGCGAGGAGCCGCATGACCAATCCCCCTCAGGAGATGAACCACGAGGACGTGCTGCGCGCGGAACTCGCGGTGCTGCGGCAGGGTCATCGCGACCTCGACGCCGCCATCCGCGCCTACGAGGAGAGCCTCGCGCCGGACATGCTGGCGGTGCGCCGGCTCAAGCGGCAGAAGCTGGCGCTCAAGGACCGCATCGCGCGGATCGAGGACGAGCTTACCCCCGACATCATCGCCTGAGGCCCGGACATGACCCGCACCCCGCCCGTCGGCATCGTGATGGGCTCCACCTCCGACTGGCCGACCATGAAGGAGGCCGCCGAGATCCTCGACGCGTTGGGCGTGGCTTGCGAATCGCGCATCGTCTCGGCCCACCGCACGCCCGACCGGCTCTGGTCCTATGGCAAGGAGGCGGCGGGCCGGGGTCTCAAGGTCATCATCGCCGGGGCGGGGGGCGCGGCGCATCTGCCCGGCATGATGGCGTCGAAGACGCCGCTGCCGGTGATCGGCGTGCCGGTCCAGACCAGGGCGCTGTCGGGCGTGGACAGCCTCTATTCCATCGTCCAGATGCCCCGCGGCTTCCCGGTCGCGACCATGGCCATCGGCGCGGCGGGCGCCGCCAATGCCGGGCTGATGGCGGCTGCCATCCTGGCGCTCTCGGACCCGGAACTCGCCGCCCGCCTCGACGCCTGGCGGCAGGCCCTGTCCGACAGCATCCCCGAGACGCCGGAATAGCGCGCCTCCTCGCTTTCGCTTTCGATGCTCTCCAAATATGCCGGGGGGTGCGGGGGGCTGGCCCCCCGCTTCGCCCGCGGCCGCATACGGACCCTTCGCCATGACCGAGACACCGCTTCCCCCCGGCGCCACCATCGGCATTCTCGGCGGCGGCCAGCTCGGCCGGATGCTGGCCATGGCGGCCGCGCGGCTCGGCTACCGCACCCATGTCTACGAGCCGGGCGACGCGCCTGCCGCGCAGGTCGCCAACGACTGGACCCGCGCCGAGTGGAGCGACGGCAAGGCGCTGGCCGGCTTCGCCTCGGCGGTGGATGTCGTGACCTACGAATGGGAGAACGTGCCGGCCCCGACGCTCGACCTGCTGGAGGTCTCGCGCCCGATCCGGCCGGGGCGCGAGGCGCTGCGCGTCAGCCAGGACCGGCTCGACGAGAAGCGCTTTCTCGACGGGCTGGGCCTGCGCGTGGCGCCGTTCCGGGAGGTGGCCTCTGCCGAGGGGCTGACGGCCGCGCTGGGCGAGCTGGGCACCCCCGCCATCCTCAAGACGCGGCGGCTGGGCTATGACGGCAAGGGGCAGGTCCGGATCGACGACCCGGCGGAGGCCGCGGCGGCCTTCGAGGCGATGAAGGGCGCCGACGCGATCCTCGAAGGCGTCGTGAGCTTCTCGCGCGAGGTCTCGGTAATCGTCGCGCGCGGGCTGACCGGCGAGACGGTCTGCTTCGATCCGGGCGAGAACGTCCATGCGGGCGGCATCCTGCGCACGACGACCGTCCCCGCCGCGCTGATGGCGGCGCAGCGGCAGGACGCGGTGCTGCTGGCCGGGCGCATCGTCTCGGCGCTGGATTACGTGGGCGTGATGGGGGTGGAACTGTTCGTCACCGACACGGGACTGGTCGTCAACGAGATCGCCCCCCGCGTCCACAACAGCGGCCACTGGACCGAGGCCGCCTGCGCCGTCGACCAGTTCGAGCAGCACATCCGCGCCGTCGCGGGCCTGCCGCTGGGCGACGGGCGGCGCCATGCGGACGCGGTGATGGAGAACCTGATCGGCGACGACATGGACCGCGTGCCCGCCCTGCTGGCCGCGCCCGACACGCGGCTGCATCTCTACGGCAAGGCCGAACGGCGCCCGGGCCGCAAGATGGGCCACGCCACCCGGATCGTCGCGCGCTGAGCCGGCGGGGCGAGCGGCCATCGACCGCCGCTGCGTCGCCGGTCGACCGGCGACCGCCCCCGTTTGCCGACGGCGCCCGGACGGGGTAGGGGCGCGCCAGCCGATCCCGGGGGGCCCATGACCGACAGACCGCATCGCAACTTCTACGGCCGCCGCAAGGGCAAGCACCTGAAGGCCTCGCAGGAGGCCTATCTGGCGGAGGACCTCGCCGCGCTCTCGCCCGGCGCGGTGTCCTGGGAAGAGAACCCCGCGCGGGCGCCGCTGGACCTCGGCGCGCTGTTCGGCGGCCGTCCCGTCTGGCTGGAGATCGGCTTCGGCGGGGGCGAGCACATGATCCATCAGGCGGTGCTGAATCCGGATGTCGGGATCATCGGGGCCGAGCCCTATATCAACGGCGTCGCCATGCTGCTGGGCAAGCTGCGTCGGGCCGGAGCGGAGAACGTCCGCATCCATCCGGGCGACGTGCGCGACCTGTTCGACGTTCTGCCGCCCGAGAGCATCGCCAGGGCCTTCCTGCTCTATCCCGACCCCTGGCCCAAGGCGCGCCACCACCGCCGCCGCTTCGTGACGCCGGAGCATCTGGACCCGCTGCATCGCTGCCTCGCCCCCGGCGCCGAACTCCGGGTCGCGACCGATATCGAGGACTATGTCCGCCAGACCCTGGAAGAGGTCCCGCCCGTCGGGTTCGAGCTTCTGTCCGACGATTTCTCGACGCCCTGGGCCGACTGGACCCGAACCCGCTATGAGGCGAAGGCGGTGCGGGAGGGGCGGCCGCCACACTACCTGACCTTCCGACGGGTCTGAGGAGGATCAGAGCCTTCGAAGGCTCTGACCAAATTCTTAGAAGACTTCCGGGCTCAGGCCGGAACGTCCCATCTCTGCCCCGGGGCGATGGCGCGGAACCTCTCCGGCGGGACGCCCTGCGCGGCCAGCGCGTCGGCGAGGCGGGCCGGAGGCTCGTCCCGCGCCTCGTTGGTCAGCTGGAAGGTGCCCCAGTGATGCGCCAGCGCGTGGCGCGCGCCCAGAGCCGTGAAGCCCCCCACCGCCTCCTCGGGGTTCTGGTGCTGGGGCGCCATGAACCAGCGCGGCGCGTAGGCCCCGATGGGCAGGATGGCGAGCCGGTAGGGCCCGTGCTCCGCCGCCGTCGCGTAGGGCCGGCCCAAATCGTAGCCGGTGTCGCCGACATGATAGATGCGGCCCGCCGGGGTCCCGATCGCGAAGGCCGCCCAGAGCGCCATCGACCGGTCCCGCGTGCCCCGGGCCGACCAGTGGTGGCAGGGCAGCAGCCGGACCGAGAGCGGCCCCGTCTCCAGCACCTCGCCCCAATCGGCGGCGCGGGCGTCGATGCCGGGGATCTCGTCCCGCAGGACCGCGTCGTTGCCGAGCGGCGTCAGCACCGGCATCGCGAAGCGGTCGTGCAGGCGGCGCAGGGTGGCGATGTCGAGATGGTCGTAGTGGTTGTGGCTGAGCAGCACCGCGTCGATCGGGGGCAGGGCGTCGAAGGCCACGCCTGGCGCGGTGACGCGCGCGGGCCCGGCGAAGGAGAAGGGGCTGGCCCGGGTCGACCAGACCGGATCGGTCAGCAGGTTCAGGCCCCCGGCCTGGATCAGGACGGTGGCATGGCCGACCATCGTCACGCGCAGGTCGGCCACCCGCGGCTCGGGCCGGTCCTGGGTGATGCCGACGCTGCCGGGCCACTCCGCCCGGTCGCCGCCGAGCTGCCAGCGCAGCAGATCCGCGAAGCCCCTCGGGTCCTGCCCGTCCGGATTGAAGAAGCGGGTGCCGTCGAAATGGTCCGTGACCGGCCCCTGGTAGTAGGGGTTCGACGCCCCCGTGCGCTGGACGGCGCAGGCGGCGGCGCCGAGCGCGCCGGTGACGCCCGCGAGCGAGAGGAGGGTTCTGCGTTTCATCGCGTGCCAGATAGGCGGGCGCGGTGCGTGGGGCGAGGGTCGGACGCCTCCGGCGGGCATATTTGTGGAGCATCGAAGCCGGGTGGTGGACGCGCTCCGGGGGCGGGGGTATCGGCTGGCCCGGACAGGAGGAGAGACCCATGAGCCACGGACCCGCCCAGCCCCTGACCGCGCCTGCCTCGGGGCCGCTCCACGGTACGGCGCATGTGCCCGGCGACAAGTCGATCAGCCACCGCTCGCTGATCCTCGGTGCGCTGGCCGTGGGGGAGACCCGGATCAGCGGGTTGCTGGAGGGGCAGGACGTGCTCGACACCGGGCGGGCCATGCAGGCCTTCGGCGCCACGGTCGGCAAGGACGGGGAGGACTGGGTCGTCCACGGCGTTGGCGTGGGTGGCCTGCTGGAGCCGGAGGACGTGATCGACTGCGGCAATTCCGGCACCGGCGTGCGGCTTCTGATGGGCGTGGCGGCGACGCATGGCTTTGCGGTGACCTATACCGGGGATGCAAGCCTGCGCTCGCGGCCGATGGCGCGGGTGACGGAGCCTCTGGCCCTGTTCGGGGCCGAGGCGCATGGGCGGTCGGGCGGGCGGTTGCCGATGACGGTGGTCGGCGCCTCCGACCCGGTGCCGGTGGCCTACACGACGCCGATGGCGAGCGCGCAGGTCAAGTCCGCCGTGCTGCTGGCGGGGCTCAATGCCCCCGGCGAGACCGTCGTGACCGAGCGCGAGGCGACGCGCGACCATTCGGAGCGGATGCTGCGCGGCTTCGGGGCGCAGGTCGAGACGGAGCGGACCGGGGAGGGCTTCGTCATCCGCCTGCAGGGCAGGCCCGAGCTGACGGCCCAGCGCATCGCCGTGCCGCGCGACCCGTCCTCGGCGGCCTTCCCGGTCTGCGCCGCGCTGATCGTGCCCGGCTCGGACGTGCTGGTGCCGAATATCGGGCTGAACCCGACCCGCGCGGGCCTGTTCGAGACGCTGCGCGAAATGGGCGCCGACCTGACCTACGAGAGCCCGCGCGAGGAGGGGGGCGAGCCCGCCGCCGACCTCCGCGCCCGCTTCTCGCCGGACATGAGGGGGGTGGAGGTGCCGCCGGAGCGTGCGGCCTCGATGATTGACGAATATCCGATCCTCTCGGTCGTCGCCGCCTGCGCGGAAGGGACGACCGTCATGCGCGGCGTGGCTGAGCTGCGGGTCAAGGAGAGCGACCGGATCGACGCCATGGCCACCGGCCTGCGCGCGATGGGGGTCGAGGTCCGGGACGGGCCGGACTGGTGGGAGGTGGACGGCCTCGGCGCCGGAGGGCTGCCGGGCGGCGTCACCGTGCAGGCGCGCCTGGACCACCGGATCGCGATGAGCTTCCTGATCGCGGGGATGGCTGCGCGCCGGCCCGTGACGGTGGATGATGCGGGGCCGATCGCGACGTCCTTTCCGATCTTCCGCGGGCTGATGGAGGGGCTTGGCGCGCAGTTCGAGTGAGGCGGCCTCCGGTCGACCGGAGGCCCGTAGCCGGCCGGCCGGCTACGCGTCCCGACAGGCGCTACCGCCGCCGCCAGGTCGCCGCGGTCACGCAGAGGAACAGGGCCGCGGCGGCGCAGACGATGGTCGGGCCGGTAGGCGTGTCGAAGGTCCAGGACGCCCAGACGCCGCCCCCCGCCGAGGTTGCCGCCAGCGCCGCCGCGAGCGCCGCCATGCGCTCGGGCGTCGCCGACAGCGGGCGCGCCGCGGCGGCGGGGATGATCAGCATCGCCGAGATCAGCAGCGCGCCGACGACCTTGATCGCGACCGCCACGACGACGGCCAGCGCGAGGGTCAGCGCCATCTGTTCGCGGCGCGCGTCGATGCCGGAGGCCTCGGCGAGGTCGGGGTTGAGCACCGCGATCAGCAGCCGCTGCCAGCGCCAGGCCAGCAGGGCCAGCACCGCCAGTGCGCCCGCCCAGATCACCGCGAGGTCCGTCCGGCCCACGGCGAGGATGTCGCCGAAGAGATAGACCTCCAGGTCGACGCGCAGGCCCAGCAGCGCCACGGCCACCAGCCCCGCCGCCAGCGCCGAATGCGCCAGCACGCCGAGCGCCGTGTCGGTGGCCAGCCCGCGCGTGGTCAGCACCGTGATCCCTCCCGCGACCGCGAGCGCGACGACCAGCGCGCCGACGAAGACCGGCAGCGACAGGGCCAGCGCCAGCGCCACGCCCAGGATCGAGGCATGGGCCGTGGCATCGCCGAAATAGGCCATGCGGCGCCAGACGATGAAGCAGCCCAGCGGCCCCGCCACCAGCGCCACGCCAAGCCCCGCCAGAAGCGCGCGCGCGAGAAACCCGTCGAGAAGGCTCACGCGGCGGATCCATGCCCGTGGTCGTGCGAATGCCCGTGGTCGTGATCGTGGTCGTGGGAATGGGTGTGCTCGTGCCGGTAGAGCGCCAGCGCCCCGCCGGTGCCGGTGCCGAAGAGGGCGCGGTATTCGGCGGCACGGGCGACCTGCTCGGGGCGGCCCTCGCAGCAGATATGGCCGTTCAGGCAGATGACGCGGTCCGAGGCCGCCATGACGACGTGCAGCTCGTGGCTGACCATCAGGACGGCGCAGCCGGTCTCGGACCGGATCGCCTCGATCTGGCGGTAAAACGCGGCGGAGCCGGGCTGGTCCAGCCCCTGCGTCGGTTCGTCGAGGACCAGAAGCTCCGGCGCGCCCAGCAGGGCGCGGGCCAGCAGGACGCGCTGCACCTGCCCGCCGGACAGGGCCGAGATCTGCCGGTCGGCCAGGCCCGGCACGCCGGCCTTCTCCAGCGCCTCGGCGGCGACGTCGGCCGGGACGCGGCCGGGCAGGCCGAGGAAGCGGCGCACCGTCATCGGCAGGGTCGGGTCGAGGCCCAGCTTCTGCGGGACGTAGCCGATCCGCAGTCCGGGCTTGCGCGTTACCCGTCCCGCCGAGGGCGGCACCGCACCGATCAGCGCGCGGACCAGGGTCGACTTGCCCGAGCCGTTCGGCCCGACCACCGTCACGATCTCGCCGGGCGCGAGGCTCAGGTCGACGTCGTGCAGCACCGGCAACGACCCGTGGCGCACGGACAGCCCCTCGACGCGGATCAGGGGCGTCATTCGCGGCACCGCGGGCAGAGGCCCTGCATCTCGACCACGGTCGCCTCCAGCTCGAACCCGGCGCCGGCGGCCACGGGCGCGAGATCGGCCTCGGTCTCGGCCACGGACTCGCATTTGCGGCAGATCAGGAAGGCGGGATCGTGGGCCGCGCCGGGGGTGGCGCAGGCGACGAAGGCGTTGAGCCGCTCGATCCGGTGGACCAGCCCATGGGTCGTCAGGAAGTCGAGCGCCCGGTAGGCCACCGGCGGCTGGGAGCCGAGCCCCTCGGCGCGCAGCAGCTCCAGGATCTCGTAGGCGCCCATCGCGCGGTGCCGCTCCAGCAGGATCTCGAGCACGCGGCGGCGCACGGGCGTCAGCCGCAGCCCCGCGTGCATGCAGAGCGCGTCGGCGGCCGCGACTGCATCGCGGATGCAGGCGGAATGGTCATGGGGATCGAAGCCGATCATGGGGGCTTGATATGTTATAATATCACCTTTAGCAAGCGCTCCCATGAACAGATCGCTCGCTTTCCTGGCTTTCGCCGCGCCCGCCCTCGTCACCCCCGTCCTCGCCGACGTTCCGCGCGTCGCCGTCGACATCGTTCCCACCGCCGCCCTGACCGCCCGCGTGATGGAAGGGCTCGGCACACCGAGCCTGGTCGTCCCGCCGATGGCGTCGCCCCATGGCTACGCGCTGCGCCCCTCCGAGGCCGCCGCCCTCGAGCAGGCCGATGTCGTGATTCGGATCGGCCCGGCGCTCGCCCCCTGGTTCGAGGAGGCGACCGCCGCGCTCGCCCCCGAGGCGACGGGGCTCGTTCTGCTGGACGCGCCCGGCACGGTGCTGCGCGCGCTGGGCGAGGGGCATGACCACGGCGACGACGACCATGGGCACGAGGGAGAAGACGACCACGGCGAGGATCACGCCGAGCACGAGGATCACGGCCAGGATCATGGGGAAGACCACGCGCATGCGCATGACGATCATGCCCATGAGGAGCATGCCCATCCCGATCATGCCGATGGCGATCACGCGCATGAGACGGCCGGTGCCGTCGAGGGGCCCATCGATTCCCATGCATGGCTCGACCCCCGCAACGGCGCGGTCTGGATGTCCGCCATCGCCGAGACGCTCGCCGCGGCCGATCCGCAGAACGCCGCCACCTACCGCGCCAATGCAGAGGCCGGCGCCGCCGAACTGCGCGCGCTGGAGGAGGACCTGATCGCCATCCTCGCGCCGCTGCGCGACCGCCCCTACCTGACCCTGCACGACGCCTACGGCTATCTCGAGGATCGAACGGGGCTCGACTCCGCCGGGTCGATCCGGCTCTCCGACGCCGCCGACGCGGGCCCGTCGCACCTGTCGGAACTGCGCGCGCGGCTCGAGGTGGACGGAATCGCCTGCCTCTTCACCGAGCCCCAGCTCGACGACCGCGTCGCCCGCCGCCTGCTGGAAGGCACGGACATCCCGCTCGCGACCCTCGACCCGGTCGGGCAGGAGGGCGATGTCGGGCCCGGTGGATATTCCAGCATTCTCAGGCGCATGGCCGACAGCATGGCCGCCTGCCTCGCGCCCTGACCGGGCGCGGGCGGAGTTGGGACTCGACAAACGGGTCCCGGAACTAGAACATATAGGGAACATCTGACCGATTCCCCCGGGGGTGGTCCCGCATGACGGCATCCAGTTCGCGCCTGCCTCCGGTGACGGAGGTGCTCGCCTCGTCGCAGGACGGGGCGGCGACCGGTTTCGTGCTGGCCCAGCTCGACGCCATGGGGCGCGAGGGGCCGATCCTCTGGGTGCAGGACCGCCTTTCCATGCAGGAGGGGGGATTGCCCTGTCTTCAAGGGGTTGCGGAGGTGTTGGGACGACAGGTACCGCTTCTTCACGTGGCGGCGAAGGACGCGGCCCAGGCGCTCTGGGCGATGGAGGAGGGATTGGAATGCGCCGCATTGTCCGCCGTCATCGGAGAGGTCTGGGGCGCGCCCAGGGCGCTCGATTTCACCGCGACCAAGCGGCTGAGCCTGCGTGCGGCGCGCTCGGGCGTGCCGCTCTGGCTCCTGCGGACGGATGCGGCACCGGGCCTGTCGGTGGCGCCCGACCGCTGGCGCCTGGCGTCCGCGCCCTCGGCCGCGCATCCGCTGGACGCCGAGGCGCCGGGCAGGGCGTTCTGGCGGGCGGAGCTGTTCCGTTCCCGCCGCGCGCGCCCCGGCGCCTGGGTGGCCTGCCATGATCGGGCGGCGCATTGTCTCGATCTGGCTGCCCCGCTTCGCGATGGCCCGGTGGGAGAGGGGGCGGACCGCCCCGGCCCCGACCGCGCCCTGGGAGGAGGCTGAGTCCGGCCTCGACGCGGACGCCCCCGTCGTGCTGGCCGCCGAGGGGCGGCACGGCCCGGTCATCCACGCCGTCTCGGAGGCCGCCGCGCGGGCCGGCGCCTCGGTCGGCGCCCGGGTCGTCGATGCCCGCGCCATCGCGCCCGAGCTGGTCGTCCAGCCCGCCGACCTGCCCGGCGACGCGGCGGCGCTGACGCGGCTGGCGCATTGGGCGCGGCGCTGGTGCCCCTGGTCGGCCACCGACGGGGCCGACGGGCTGGTGCTCGACACGACCGGGGCGGCGCATCTCTGGGGCGGCGAGGCGGCGATGCTCGCCGATATGGAGGCGCGGCTGGCGGCTCTTGGCCAGGCGGCCCGGCTGGCCGCCGCCCACACCCACGGCGCCGCATGGGCGCTGGCGCGCCACGGCGATCCTCGCGAGATCGGCACGTCCGACGCGCTGCGCGCAAGGCTCGCCATGCTGCCGGTCGCAGCATTGCGCCTCGACGGGCAGACGCGGCTGACGCTGCGCCGGCTGGGGCTGAAGCGGGTGGGCGATCTGATGGCGCTGCCGCGCGCCGCGCTCGACCGCCGTTTCGGGCGCGACGGGACGGCGCTCGCCACGCCGCTGCGCCGTCTCGACCAGGCGCTGGGCCACCTGCCCGAGCCGGTCGTGAGCCCGCCGCCGCCGCATCGTTTCCGCACCGTGCAGCGCCTGCCCGAGCCGGTGATGGACCCGCAGCCCTGGCTCGCGGGCCTGTTCCAAACCTTGTGCGCCGACCTCGTCCGCCAGGGCCACGGCGCCCGCGAGATCCGGCTGGAGCTCTACCGCATCGACGGGCAGGCGAGCCTGTTCCAGGCCGTCACCGCCCGCGCGACGCGCGACGCGGGCCACCTGCACCGCCTGCTGGAGCGGCGCTTCGAGTCGCTCGACGCAGGCTTCGGCTTCGACACGCTGGCGCTGGAGGCGACCCGGACCGAGGCGCAGACCGGGGCGCAGGCCGCGCTCGACGGCTCCGACGGGGCGGAGGTGGCGCTGGCCACCCTGATCGATCGCCTGACCGGCCGCGTCGGCGCCGCCGTGCGCAGCCCCGACCCCCGCGCCAGTCATCTGCCGGAACGGGCCGAACGCTGGTCTCCGGCCCGCGCCGTCCCCGTCGCGCGGCCCTTCTCCGGTCCGGCGGCCGAAGGGCGAGGTTCCGTGCCGGTCGCGGGGGACGATGCCTCCCGCAGGCGCCAGCCGGGCTTCGCCGCACCCCCGCTCCCGGTCGGCCCGGTCCCTGCCGGCAGCAGGCCGCCGGACGCGCGGGGGCCGCATCCCGCTCCCCGGGCCCCGGCCGAGGGCCCGCGCCTCGCCGTCGTCGCCGCGGCAGGGAAAGACTCCGCCCGCCGCGACCCGTCCTCCGCGGCAGGGGCCGGCGGACCTGGGCGCGCCCGGCCGATGCAGGCGCCGTCCGACCGCCTGGCGCCGGGCGGACTCGGCGGCGGCGGCCTCGTCGCGCCCGCCCGCGCCCGCCCCCTGCGCCTGCTGCGCGCCCCCGAACGCATCGAGGTGCTCTACGCCGTCCCCGAAGGCCCGCCGATCCGCTTCCGCTGGCGCCGCCGCCCCTTCCTGATCCGCCGCCATCAGGGGCCGGAGCGGATCTCCCCCGAATGGTGGCAGGCTCCGGCCACGGCCCGGCTGCGTGACTACTACAAGGTCGAGGTCGCGGACGGGGCGCGCTACTGGCTGTTCCGGGAGGGTGTGGCGGGGGACGGCCGCGGCGGCGCGCCCGACTGGTTCCTGCACGGGCTGTTCGCATGAAGGCGCCCGACCGGGATCGGCAACGCCCCTGGCCTCTGCGGGAGCCTCCGGCGGGAGTATTGCCAGCCACAGGAAGGCAAGACGGTCCAGCGCCCCGCGCCCGGCATCAGCCTGGCGGCACGGGCAACGGGGCGCCTTCCCGTGGCACGGTCATCGGCTCTCCAGCCTGTTCCGCAACGCCGTCCTGGCACG
Source organism: Jannaschia formosa (assembly GCF_003340555.1). GTDB lineage: Bacteria > Pseudomonadota > Alphaproteobacteria > Rhodobacterales > Rhodobacteraceae > Jannaschia > Jannaschia formosa. The sequence continues at coordinate 20,416 of NZ_QPLJ01000004.1, forward strand.
TTGACCTTAACGGCAGGTTACCGGCAGGGGGCCTCTCTTCCTGTGGCCGGAAATACTCCGGGGGGAGCCGAAGGCGGGGGGCAGCGCCCCCCTCCGACCGTCCTGCAGGCCCCGTCCTCCGTCGAATGTCTGTCCCTTCCGCGCCACGCTCGCCGTGACGTCTGCGCCCCCTCATGCCCGACGCCCCTCTGACCCCCGACAAGCGCAGGCTCGACCCCGCGCAGCCCTTCGTCCCGAACCCGCCCGCGCCCTTCGTCGAGCTTGGGGTGACCACACCCTTCTCCTTCCTGCATGGCGCCTCGGACGCCGTCGATCTCGTCACGACGGCCTGGCGGATGGGCTACGACCGGATCGGCGTCGCCGACCGCAACACCATGGCCGGGGTCGTGCGGCTGCATGTCGAGGCGGAGGTCGCGCGGATGACCCCGCTGATCGGGACGCGGCTGATCCTGACCTGCGGGGCGGAATTCCTGGCCTATCCGAAGGACCGTGCCGCCTATGGGCGGCTCTGCGCGCTGATCTCGAAGGGGCGGATGACCGGCCCGGACGGCGCGTGGCAAGAGAAGGGGCGCTGCGACCTGAGCCTCGCCGATCTCGCGAGCTGCCAGCAGGGCAGCGTCCTGATCGTGCTGCCCGGCGAGGAGCTCGACGCCTTCGCCGCGGACCTTTCCCGCCTGACCCGCGCGCTGCCCTCTCTGACCCATATCGCCGCGGCCCATCTCTACCGGGGCGACGACCATGCGCGGATCGAGCGGCTGGACCGGCTGGCCCGCGCCCACGGCCTGCGCCTCGTGGCGACGAACGACGTGCATTACCACGAGCCGGCGCGGCGCCCGCTGCAGGACGTGATGACCTGCATCCGCGAGAAATGCACGCTCGCCACCGCGGGCTACCGGCTGCACGCCAATGCCGAGCGCCACCTCAAGTCTCCGCAGGAGATGGCGCGGCTCTTCTCCCGCTGGCCCCATGCCATCGCCGAAAGCGTGGCCATCGCCGACGGCCTCTCCTTCTCGCTGCGCGAGCTGAAATACGAATACCCCCAGGACGACGTCCCCCCGGGCCGCAGCCCGGACGACCACCTGCGCATCCTGACCGGGGAGGGCGCCGCCCGCCGCTACCCCGGGGGCGTGCCCGAGCGGATCGCCGAGATCATCGAGATGGAGCTCGCCTTCATCGCCGAGCGCGATCTCGCCCGCTACTTCATCACCATCCAGGAGATCGTGGCCTTCGCGCGCAGTCGCGGCATCCTCTGCCAGGGTCGCGGCTCGGCCGCGAACTCGGTCGTCTGCTTCTGCCTCGAGATCACCTCGGTCGACCCCGCGCAGCACGACGTCCTGTTCGAGCGCTTCCTCTCGGCAGACCGCGACGAGCCCCCCGATATCGACGTCGATTTCGAGCACGAGCGCCGCGAGGAGGTGATCCAGCACATCTACGACCGCTACGGCCGGCATCATGCCGGGCTGTGCGCAACGGTCATCCACTACCGCCCGCGCATGGCCATCCGCGAGGTCGGCAAGGTCATGGGCCTGACTGAGGACATCACCACCGCGCTCGCCAGGACGACCTGGGGAAGCTGGGGCAGCTCGACCAATGACATGCATCCCGAAGAGACGGGGGTGAATGTCGCCGACCCGCATATCCGCCGGGTGCTGAAGCTCACCGACCAGCTGATCGGGATGCCGCGCCACCTCAGCCAGCATGTCGGCGGCTTCATCCTGACCCGGGAGCCGCTCAGCCACACCGTCCCCATCGGCAACGGCGCCATGCCCGACCGCAGCTTCATCGAATGGGACAAGGACGACATCGACGCGCTGGGCATCTTCAAGGTCGACGTGCTGGCGCTGGGGATGCTGACCTGCATCGCCAAGAGCTTCGGGCTGATGCGCGCCCACAAGGGGCTGGAGATGGACCTCGCCACCGTCGAGGAGGGGAACGAGGCGACCTACGACATGCTCTGCCGGGGCGACAGCCTCGGCGTCTTCCAGGTCGAGAGCCGGGCACAGATGGCGATGCTGCCGAAGCTGCGCCCCCGCGTCTTCTACGACCTGGTGATCCAGGTCGCCATCGTCCGTCCCGGCCCGATCCAGGGCGACATGGTGCATCCTTACCTCAAGCGCCGCCGCGCCGGAGAGACGATCGACACGATCGACTTTCCGAAGCCCGGGCCGGAGCATGACCAGGACGAGCTGAAGAACATCCTCGGCCGCACCCTCGGCGTGCCGATCTTCCAGGAGCAGGCGATGAAGATCGCCCTCGTCGCCGCGCGCTTCTCGGGGGCCGAGGCCAACCGGCTGCGCAAGGCGATGGCGACCTTCCGGTCGAAGGGGCAGGTGAGCGACCACAAGGAGCGGATGGTCGGCCGCATGGTCGAGCGCGGCTACGACCCGGACTTCGCCGCGCGCTGCTTCAGCCAGATCGAGGGGTTCGGCGAGTACGGCTTCCCCGAAAGCCACGCGGCCAGCTTCGCGCGGCTGGTCTATGTCTCGTCCTGGCTCAAGTGCCACCACCCGGACGTCTTCGCCTGCGCGCTGCTGAACTCGCAGCCGATGGGGTTCTACGCGCCCGCGCAGATCGTGGACATGGCGCGGAAGTCCGGCGTGACGGTGCTGCCGGTCGACGTGAACTATTCCGACTGGGACTGCACGCTGGAGCCTGAGGGTCGGGGCCACGCGCTGCGGCTGGGGTTGCGGCAGCTTTCGGGCCTGCGGCAGGAGGAGATGGCGCGCCTGACGGGCGCCCGCGACAGACCTTACGGAGGCGTCGAGGACCTGCGCCGCCGCACCCGCATCTCCAAGCGGGCGATCGAGATCCTCGCCTCGGCGGATGCCTTCCGCTCCTGCGGGCAGGGCCGGCGCGCGGCGCTCTGGGATGCGAAGGCGATCCGCACCGCGCCGGATCTGCCGCTGTTCTCCCATGCCGAGGCGCCGGACACGGGGGAGGAGGCCGAGGCCCCGCTGCCCGTCATGCCGCTGCGCGAGGAGGTCGTGGCCGACTATCAGACCGCGCGCCTGTCGCTGAAGGCGCATCCGGTGGCCTTCCTGCGGCGGTCGATGGCGGCGCAGGGCTACACCCGGTCGGACGCGCTGCGGTCCCTGCGGTTCAACCAGCGCTGCTCGGTCGCGGGGCTGGTGTTGATCCGGCAGAAGCCGGGCAGCGCCAAGGGCGTCTGCTTCACCACGCTCGAGGACGAGGCGGGCGTCATCAACGTGGTGATCTGGCCCGACCTCTTCGCGCGCTTCCGCAGGGCGATCATGTCGGCACGGCTGATGGCGGTGCATGGGCACGTGCAGTTCGACGACGCGGTGATCCATGTCGTCGCGCACGAGATCGTCGATCGCAACGACGCCCTGACCCGGCTGTCCGAGGACGCGCTGGCGCCCGAACTGTCCCGCGCCGACGAGGTGGTGAAACCGGTATCCAGCCACACCTCGCGCCATCCGCGCGACGTCGCGGTGATCCCGAAATCGCGGGATTTCCACTGACCGCACGACGATGCCGACCGACGGCGGCCATCGTTTCCGCAACCGCGATCAATCCGGCCATGAAATCGCCCGAAAGCCGGGCAACTACGGCAGAAATAGGGGGAAACTGAGATGCACCTGTTCGAGATCCTGATCGTGAGCCTTGCCCTCGGCCTTGGCCTTGCTATCGCCCGATTCGCGATGCTCGCGTTCCTGCCCGTCCATCCGATGTCGCAATTCCTCCAGCGGCTCGACCGGATCTTCGGCCAGCAGCGCTGATCGGTCCCGACACGGGGACGATGCCCGCAAGGCCGCGTCACTGTCGCCGGTGGCGCGCCAATCCGGCCCTTCGAAGGCCAGAATGGACGCGTAGATCTGCCTCAGGAAACGAACGAGGCTAGGAATGATGCTTGCACTGCTCGCCACTCTCTTCGCTGCCCTGACCTACGGTCTGGTCGCCCTGCGCCAGATCGTGCTCTGGCGCTTCCCCGACAGCACTGCCGCCCGCTGGATGGAGATCCGCGACCCCTTGGTCGCCGCCCTCGTGTCGCGCCACGCCTCCCGCGAGGCGGCCTGAGGCCCATCGCCCTCTGCGGCCGTCCGGTCGAGCGGCGGAGGGCCGCCGGACGCTTGCGCCTGGCGACCTCCCGCGTCTCGGCCGATGCGCCGGGCGTTATCCGAGCAGGATGAGCGGCAGGCCCAGCAGCGCCTGGCCGAACAGCGCCAGGGTCAGCCCCCCATAGCCTAATGCCGCGATCCGGACCGTCCGGACCGACCCCGCACCGCCGCGCCGGTCGAGCCAGAGGCCCAGCAGCGGCAGCGCCTGCATCGCGTGGATCGAGGCGAAATGGGCGGGGCGCAGGTCCCCGGTCACGCCGGACCAGCCGAAGAGTGGCAGGGTCGGCGCGCCCTCGGGGTGGAGGCCCACGAAATGGCCGCCGGAGGAGCTGAGATAGCCCGCGACGACGAAGGTGAGCAGGAAGGTGGCGAGGAAGCCGAGCCAGATGCCTTCGCGCAGCGCCGGGCCCATCGCCGCACGCTCGTCCTGCCGCACGACCCAGCCGAAGACCGCGACCCCCGCGATCAGCGTCACCGCGCCGGCGCCCATCAGCGTGTACATCGTCTGGTGCCACGGCGTGGAGAGGTTGAAATGGGACGCCTCGGCGCGGGCCGCCATGTAGAACATGTAGGCCATTTCCAACAGATAGGCCGCGGCCATGGCCCAGCCGGTGAGCTTCAGCGTGACGCCCCTGCGGGCGCGGTCGGACAGGAGCGGCTCGATCAGCGCAAGGGTTCCGAACAGTGCCACGAAGCTCAGCGAGAACTTCAGCGGCTTCATCCAGACCGGCACGCCGTCGATCAGGCGGGGGTCGACGAAGGCCCAGGCGATCGAGAGCGACAGAAGCAGCATCGAGACGACGGTCAGCACCTTGAACTGCGAGGGCGCCTCGGCGTCGAGAACGGGCGGGTTGGTGTCAAGCAGCGCCATGGACGGGTCCTTTCAGGGCACGGGTCTGCGTCGGCAGACGGAAGGCGCGTAGGCCGAGTTCGGTCAGTCCGGCGATCAGGAAGCCGAGCGGCCCTAGCAGGAAGATCGCGCCGAGGATCGGCGCCTGCACCACCCGGCCGATGCCCGCGCGGTCCATCCGCGCGGCCATGACGGCGCCGATGAAGAGGTCGAAGGCGAGGTAATGCACCCAGCCCGCCAGCAGCGCCCAGTCGTCGGCCATCAGCGTGGCGACCGAGGCGAGGCTGTCGAAACCGCCGCCCATGCCGGAGAAGCGGCTGAGCACGATCAGCGCGTAGACCGCCGACAGCCCGGCAGGGAGGATCCAGAGCGGGATCGCATTGACGAGCGAGAAGCGGCGCGGCCCGAGGATGAGCAAGGCCCACCCGGCCATCGCGGCCGTGCCCGCGTGAGAGAAGAGGACGTCCGGTGTCACCTGGATATCTCCATTGGAAGTATGCGATGGAAACTTATGTGCAGGACCGCGTTGCGGAGTCCAGAGAAAATGTTTAAGATGGAAATAAAAAGGTGGCAGGATGCTGGAAAAAAAGAAGAAAAAATACCACCACGGCGACCTGAAGCCCGCTCTGGTGCAGGCGGGGCTGCAGATTCTCGAGGAGTCGGGGCTGGAGGGGCTCTCGCTTCGCGCCATCGCGGCGCGGGTCGGGGTCAGCCATACGGCACCGAAGAATCACTTCGACGGCCTGAACGGGCTGCTCGCCGCGATCGCGGCCGAAGGGTTCCGGCTCCATGCCGCCGAGATGCGGCGCGGGGTGGAAGGCATGCCGCCCGGCCGGGCCCGGCTGGAGGCGGCGGCGCAGGGCTATGTGCGCTTCGCGCAGGAGAATCCGGCGCTGTTCAAGCTGATGTTCTCACCCCGGTTCCGGGACAGCGACGACGCGGACCTGATCGCCTCCGGCAATGAGAGCTATGGCGTCCTGCGCAGCATCGCCGAGGGGCTCGACTGGCCCGCGCCCGGGCCTGCGCGCGGTCCGGAGATCGAGGCCCTGCGCACCGAGATGATGCTCTGGAGCCTCGTCCATGGCTATGTCTCGCTCCATCTCGAGGGGCGCGGGCCGAAGCAGCCCGACGGGAGCCCGCTTCTGGACGTGCTGGAGGTCATGCCGGCCTTCGGCTACCGGGCCTGACCGGGCCCGGCGTCCTCAGATATCGAGATTCTCGACGCTCAGCGCGTTGTCCTGGATGAATTCGCGCCGGGGCTCGACGACGTCGCCCATCAGCTTGGTGAAGACGTCGTCGGCCTCGACCACGTCCTCGACCCGGACCTGCAGCAGCGTACGCGCCTCCGGATCCAGCGTCGTCTCCCAGAGTTGGTTGGGGTTCATCTCGCCCAGGCCCTTGTAGCGCTGCAGCGTCAGGCCCTTCTCACCCTCGGCCAAGATCGCGTCCAGCAGGTCGATCGGCCCATGGATCGGCGTCTCGCGGTCCTTCCGGGCGAGGCGGGCGGGATCGCGATAGACGTCCCGCGTGCCCTCGGCCACCTGCGCCAGCTTGCGCGCCTCGCCCGAGCGCAGGACCGCGCCATCGAGCGTCCGCACCTCCTCGACGCCGCGCAGCACGCGGGCGAGGCGGATACCGTGATCCTGGGTGATGCGGCCGGTCCAGCCGCGCTCGTATTCCCGCGCCACCTGGTCCAACCGCTCCGCCACCTTGTCGGCCACGGCTTGGAGGTCCGTCAGGCCGGATGCCTCGAAGGCCCCGGCCAGCGCGGCCTGTTCGAGGATGTGGCGCGGGTAATGCGTGGGGAAGGCCTGGAGGATGCGGCGGAACTGGCGCGCGGCCTGGACGACGCGGTCGAGGTCCTGGCCCGCGATCTCCTCGCCCGAGGGCAGGCGCAGGACGGCCCCGTCGACGCCCTGCTGGACGAGGTAATCCTCCAGCGCGGTCTGGTCCTTGAGGTAGACCTCGGACTTGCCCCGCGCGACCTTGTAGAGCGGCGGCTGCGCGATGTAGAGATGTCCGGCTTCGATGATCTGCGGCATCTGGCGGTAGAAGAAGGTCAGAAGCAGCGTGCGGATATGCGCGCCGTCCACGTCGGCATCGGTCATGATGACGATCTTGTGGTAGCGCAGCTTGCCGAGGTTGAACTCGTCGCGCCCGATCCCGGTGCCCATTGCGGTGATGAGCGTCCCGATCTCCTGGCTGCCGAGCATCCGGTCGAAGCGCGCCCGCTCCACGTTGAGGATCTTGCCGCGCAGCGGCAGGACGGCTTGGTTCTGGCGGGCGCGGCCCTGCTTGGCCGAGCCGCCGGCGCTGTCGCCCTCCACCAGGAAGAGCTCCGCCTTGGAGGCGTCCTTCTCCTGGCAGTCGGCCAGCTTGCCGGGCAGCGAGGCGACGTCCATCGCCGATTTGCGGCGCGTCAGCTCCCGCGCCTTGCGCGCCGCCTCCCGCGCCAGCGCGGCCTCGATGATCTTGCCGACGACCTGGCGCGCGACCTGCGGGTTCTCCTCGAACCACTCGGAGAGCTTCTCGTTGACGAGGTTCTCGACCGCCGGACGGACCTCGGACGAGACCAGCTTGTCCTTGGTCTGGCTGGAGAATTTCGGGTCGGGCACCTTCACCGACAGAACACAGGTCAGCCCTTCGCGGGCGTCGTCGCCGGTAAAGCTGACCTTCTCCTTCTTGGCGATGCCGGAGGACTGGGCGTAAAGGTTGATCGTCCGCGTCAGCGCGCCCCGGAAGCCGGCCATGTGGGTGCCGCCGTCGCGCTGAGGGATGTTGTTGGTGAAGGGCAGGACCGTCTCGTGGTAGCTGTCGTTCCACCACATCGCGACCTCGACGCCGATGCCGTCTCGCTCGCCCTCCATGTAGATGGGCTCCGGCATGACGGGCGACTTGGAGCGGTCGAGATACTTCACGAACTCCCGCACGCCGCCCTCGTAGAAGAGCTCGGTGCGCAGCGGTTCGGCCGGGCGCTCGTCGGAGAGGACGATCCGAACGCCGGAGTTGAGGAAGGCCAGCTCCCGCAGGCGCGTTTCCAGCGTCTTGTAGACGTAGTCGAGATTCGAGAAGGTCGAGAGCGAGGCCATGAACCGCACCTCGGTGCCGGTCTCGTCGGTGGGGCCGACGACGCTGAGATGCTCGACTGTCTCCCCGCGCTCGAACCGGGCGACGTGTTCCTTGCCGTCGCGCCAGATGCGCAGCTCCAGCCAGTCCGACAGCGCGTTGACGACCGAGACCCCGACGCCGTGCAGGCCACCGGAGACCTTGTAGGAATTCTGGTCGAACTTCCCGCCTGCATGAAGCTGGGTCATGATGACCTCGGCGGCCGACACCCCCTCTCCCTCGTGGATGCCGACAGGGATGCCACGGCCATTGTCCTTGACCGAGACGCTGGAATCGGCGTGGATGGTGACGCTCACCTCGGTGGCATGCCCGGCCAGGGCCTCGTCGATGCCGTTGTCGACGACCTCGTAGACCATGTGGTGCAGGCCGGAGCCGTCGTCGGTGTCGCCGATATACATGCCAGGCCGTTTGCGCACGGCTTCCAGGCCCTTGAGAACCTTGATGGAATCGGCGCCGTATTCCTCGGGCACGCGGGCGGGGTCTGCCATTGTGAGCTCTTTCCTTCGACTGCCCAAGATATATGCCCTCGGCCGGGCAATGTCACGGGGATGACACCATATTTGGTGGGTCCTGCGGGCTTTCCGGGCTGTCTCCGCCGCGCTGCCCCGCGACGCGTCAGTCGACCTCCGCCACCTCGCTCTCGCCTTCGGTCTCGGTGACGCGCAGGCGCTGCGCGTCGAGCCCTTCGAACAGCTCGGCCCCGGTCCCGGTCAGGAAGCACTGCCCGCCGAGCGCCGCAAGCTCACCATAGAGCGCGGCGCGTCGGTCGGCGTCGAGATGGGCGGCGACCTCGTCGAGCAGCAGGATCGGCGCGGCGCCGGTCTCGGCCCGCAGGGCCCGGGCATTGGCGAGGACCAGCGAGATCAGAAGCGCCTTCTGCTCGCCGGTCGAGCAGAGCCGCGCCTCCATTCCCTTGGCGGCGTAGACCCCCAGCATGTCGGCCCGGTGCGGCCCGACCAGGCTGCGCCCCGCCGCCATGTCGCGGTTGCGCGAGGCGGCGAGCGCGTCGCGCAGCTCCTCGTCGGTGGCGGCCGGCCCCTCGTCGACCAGCGTCAGCTCCGCGGCGGGGAAGGGGCCGTCCGGGTCCTGCGCGGTGGCGAGCCGGGCCAGCGCCTCGGCCCGGCGCAGCGCGATGGCATGCCCGGCCTCCGCCATCTGCGTCTCCAGCGCGTCGAACCAGCGCGCGTCGCGCACCCCGTCGCGCAGCAGCCGGTTGCGGTCGCGCATCGCCTTCTCGTAGCGCAGCACGCCCTCGCCATGCTCCGGCAGGAAGCTGAGCGTCACGCGGTCGAGGAAGCGGCGGCGGCCCTCGGCCCCTTCCAGCCAGAGGCGGTCCATGGACGGCACCAGCCAGAGGACGCGCAGCAGCCGCGCCAGCGCCACCTGCGGCTGCGCCTTGCCGTCGATGCGGGTCGTCCGGGGCTGGCCCGGCTCGGCGCGCAGCTCGACCTCGTGGTCGGGGGCGAGCCCGGCGAGGATGCGCCAGCCGATCGCCTCGGGCCGCCGGATGATCTCCTCGGCCTGGGCCCGGCGCATGCCGCGACCGGGCGAGAGCAGGGAGATCGCTTCCAGCAGGTTGGTCTTGCCCGCCCCGTTCGGCCCGTGGATCGCGACGATCCGTCCGTCGAACTCGAGCCGCGTGCGGCGGTGGGAGCGGAAATGCGAGAGGGCGAGGGAGGCGAGGCGGGGCGTCACACCCTCATCGGCATGACGACGTAGATCGCGCTCCGGTCGTCGCCTTCCCGCATCAGCGTCGGGTCGCCCGCGTTGTTGAACAGGAAGACGGCGTTCTCCCGGTCCACCTGGGAGGCGATTTCCTGAAGGTACTTGGCGTTGAACCCGATCTCGAGCTTCTCGTCGGCATAGGCGACGGCCAGCTCCTCCTCGGCGTTCCCCGAATCCGGGGCGTTCACCGACAGGGTCAGCCGGTCCTCGTCGAGCGACAGCTTCACCGCGCGCGAGCGTTCCGAGGACACCGTGGCGACCCGATCGACAGCGCGGGCGAAATCGGCGGCGTCCACCTCCAGCTTGCGGGTGTTCGACATCGGGATGACGCGGGCATAGTCGGGGAAGGTGCCGTCGATGACCTTGGACGTCAGCGTGATGTCCTCGGTAGCGAAGCGGATCTTCGTCTCGGAGACGGAGACCCGGATCTGCGCGTCGTCGTCTTCCAGCAGCTTGCGCAGCTCGCCCACGGTCTTGCGCGGCACGATCACGCCGGGCATCCCCTCGGCGCCCTCGGGCAGGGGGGCGTCGACGCGGGCAAGCCGGTGGCCGTCGGTCGCCACGCAGCGCAGGGCGCGCCCGTCCTCGCCCTCGGCCACATGCATGTAGACGCCGTTGAGGTAATAGCGCGTCTCCTCTGTCGAGATCGCGAAGCGCGTCTTGTCGAAGAGCCGGCGCAGCACCTTGGCATCGCAGGTGAAACTGGCGTCGTAGTCGGACGTCGCCATGACCGGGAAGTCTTCCTTCTGGAGCGTGGCGAGCTGGAAATGCGACCGCCCCGCCGTGACCGCAAGGCGGCCCGCCGCCTGGTCTTCGGCGATCTGCACTAGCGCGCCATCGGGCAGCTTGCGCACGATCTCGTGGAAAAGGACGGCGTTGACGGTGGTGCCGCCCGCCCGCTCGACCTGCGCGGGGGTGGTGTCGATCACCTCGATGTCGAGATCGGTCGCCTTGAAGGAGACGGTGTCGCCCTCGGCGCTCATCAGGACGTTGGCGAGGATCGGGATCGTGTTCCGCCGCTCGACGACCGATTGCGCCTGACTGACCGCCTTCAGGAGCGCGGCTCGCTCGATGGAGAACTTCATTGGGGTGATCCTTGCCTTTCGGGACGCGCAGAATAGCCGCGTCCGGGGGCGGTGCAACGGGTTTGTCGGAACAGGCTGCGCGGGCCATGGGGCGCGACGCGCGCCTCCAGCCCGCCGCTTGTCTCAGCTCTCCAGCTTGCGCTGCAGCAGCTCCGCATCCTCGGCGATCTGCTGGTCGGTCGCCATCAGCTCCTCGATCTTGCGCACCGCATAGAGAACCGTCGTGTGGTCCTTGCCGCCGAACTTGCGCCCGATCTCGGGATAGCTGCGCGGAGTCAACTTCTTGGACAGGTACATCGCCATCTGGCGCGGCCGCGCGACCGAGCGCGAGCGCCGCGACGAGGTCATGTCGGACATCCGCAGGTTGTAGTGCTCGCAGGTCTTCTTCATGATCTCGTCGATCGTCAGCTTCTTCTCGGAGGCGCGCAGCAGGTCGCCCAGCACGTCGGTCGCCTGCTCGACAGTGATCTCGCGCTTGACGAGGTCGCCATAGGCGAAGAGCCGCGTGACCGCGCCCTCCAGCACCCGGATCGAGGTCGAGATGCGGGCCGCGAGGAATTCCAGCACACCGTCGGCGATGCGGAAATCCGGGTGGCGGGCGGCGAAGGTGTCGACGCGATGCTGCAGCACGCCGAGGCGCAGCTCGTAATCGGCGGGGTGCAGGTCGACGACGAGGCCCGATTGCAGCCGCGAGGTGATCCGCTCCTCCAGGTCGCCGATCTGCGCCGGAGAGCGGTCGGCCGAGATGACGACCTGCTTGCCCTGATCGACCAGTGCGTTGAAGGTGTGGAAGAACTCCTCCTGCGTGCTCTCCTTGCCGGCGATGAACTGGACGTCATCGACCAGCAGCACGTCGACGGTGCGGAAGAGGTGCTTGAAGTCCATCGTCGACTTGTCGCGCAGCGCCTGCACGAAGCGGTACATGAACTGCTCCGCCGAAAGGAACATGACCCGGATCTCGGGCTGCTTGTCGGCCAGCTCCCAGGCGATGGCCTGCATCAGGTGGGTCTTCCCGAGGCCGACGCCGCCATGCAGGAACAGCGGGTTGAAGGACACACTGTCGCCGGTGGCGACGCGGCGGGCGGCGGCATGGGCCAGTTCGTTCGACTTGCCGACGACGAAGCTGTCGAAGGTGAAGCGGCGGTCGAGCGGGTTCTCGGTGCGCATCGCGGGGACCGGGCGCGCGGGCGCGGCAGCCGGAGCGGCGGCGCAGACCAGCCGGGTGGCGGGCGCGCCGGCGGCGGCGACGTGCTGCAGGATCACGTCCGAGAAGTTCTGCACGACCCAACGCCCGATGAAGTCCGTGGGCGAGACGAGGCGAAGCGTGCCGTCCTCGAGCGAGCGGAAGTCGAGCGGCTCGATCCAGGCCTTGTAGTTATGGGCGCCGACGTCCCTGCCGATGCTGCCCTTCGCCGCTGCCCAACCCGCATCCGTCATCGCGTCTCGCTCCGCCCCCGTGTTCACTTGCCGCGTCATGTCTGGCGCCATGCCAGACCGCTCGCTTTCCATCCGCCCAGCGCGCCGCGGTGGCCGTCGGGGTCGAGGTCGCCCTCGAAGCCTTCGGCCACGTTCAGGCAGCGGACCGCGACGCCCCGGCCGGCATAGGCCTGGGTCACCGCGCGGGCGGCCGCTTTCGACCGGACCCCGGAGCGGCAGAGGAACAGCAGCGTCGGAGGCGTGTCCCCGACCCGGTCCATCAGCGCCCCGACGAAGGCCGGGTTGGGGGACATGCCGGGCCAGGTCTGCCATTCGATCCGAACGACCTCCCGGCCGAGCGCGGAGAGGTCCGGGCCTCCGACGAAGCCCCATTCCGCAGCGCTCCGGACGTCGACCAGAAGGGCGTCGCCGTCGTCGGACAGAACTTTCCAGGCGCCGCGAGGATCGACCTCGTCGACGGGCCTACCCGCATCCGTGCTCATTTCTCATCCCCGTGCCGGGCGATCTGACTCACCCGTCGCCCTGAGGTAGCCAAGGGGGCGAGAGGCGGCAACGACTCTTCGATCTTGACTCTTTCGAGGACCGCAAAGAATCTGTCATATCCTGATCAAGTATTTGAAATTGGTAAAGAAAAGAGCCCGCACGGCGGCGGGCTCTCGAATCTCTTGACTGTGTTTTGCCCGCTCGATCCGCGTCGCGGAATCGCCCGGAAAATCGCCCTTCAGGCGCCCATCGCCTTCACGCGCGAAGCGAGGCGGGACATCTTCCGCGAGGCCGTGTTCTTGTGGAAAACGCCCTTCGTGACGCCGCGCATCAGCTCCGGCTGGGCGACCTTGAGGGCGTCCGCGGCGGCGGTCTGGTCGCCGGAGGCGATCGCCTCCTCGACCTTGCGAAGGTAGGTACGGATGCGCGACCGGCGCGCCTTGTTGACGGCGAATCGGCGCTCGTTCTGGCGGGCGCGCTTCTTGGCCTGGGGGGTGTTTGCCATGTGATCGGTCCTTCGGATCGGGTCTCAATATGTCGCACGAGAGGCCGACCCCGATGGCCTTGGCAAAGCCAAGGCGGGTCCAATCCGGCCAGAGCGGGCCTCACACGCATGATGGGCGGCGTCTATGCGAGCCGCGGGGCGCGGTCAAGCGGAGCGAGGGGTGACGGACGGGTGATCCGCGGGTGATCCCGGTCGGATCTCCGTCCGACGCGATCTGCGCACGAAAGGCGCGTCAGTAATGCGTCTTGGTGCGGGCGCGCTCCGCTCTGGCCGGGTGCCGGACCGCGCGCCGCTGCGCGGCACGCTCCTCCGCACTGCAGGGGGCCGGCTGCGCCGACTCTCGCTACTTGTCCCGGAACTGCGGCTCGCGCTTCTCGACGAAGGCGGACATGCCCTCGGTCCGGTCCTCGGAGGCGAAGAGCGCGTGGAACAACCGCTTCTCGAACAGAAGGCCCTGGGACAGGCCCATCTCCTGCGACTGGTTCACCGCCTCCTTGACGGCGGTCGCGGTGACCATCGACTTTTCGGCGATCTTGCCCGCCGCGGCCATCGCCTCGTCCATCAGCTTCTTGGCCGGCACGACGCGGCTGACGAGGCCCGCCCGCTCGGCTTCCTGCGCGTCCATCATGCGGCCGGTCAGGTGCATGTCCATCGACTTGGCCTTGCCCACCGCGCGGGTCAGGCGCTGGGTCCCGCCGATGCCCGCGACGACGCCGAGGTTGATCTCGGGCTGGCCGAACTTGGCGGTGTCGGCGGCGATGATGAAGTCGCACATCATCGCGAGCTCGCAGCCGCCGCCGAGCGCGAAGCCCGCGACGGCGGCGATGATCGGCTTGCGGACGCGCATCATCGCGCCCGTCTCGGGCCCGAAGAGATCGCCCATGAAGACGTCGATGAAGTCCTTCTCGCGCATCTCGCGAATGTCGGCCCCGGCGGCGAAGGCCTTCTCGGAGCCGGTGAGCACGATGCAGCGCACCTTCTGGTCGGCCTGCGCGGCGGTCAGCGCCTTGGCCAGCTCGCCCAGCAGCTTCGAGTTGAGCGCGTTCAGCGCGTCCGGGCGGTTCAGCTTGACGACGCAGACGTGGTTGCTGACGTCGACGTTCAGGGTCTCGTATCCCATGGGCACGCTCCGCATGTTGCAGCCGGTCCGTCTGCCTGCCCCCGGATCGGGGGGGCGGTCAAGACGTCAGTGAAGGGGAATGCCGTCGCGGAACCGGTCCCGGGCGCGGATCGGCACGGGCCACGGACGGTCATCGCTGGCAGGCGATGCAGTGGAAGGTCGAGCGGCCGGACTGCACGATCCGGCGGATCGTGCCGGTGCAGTCCTCGGTCGGGCAGGGCGCGCCCGCACGGTCGTAGACCCGGAAGCCGTGCTGGAAATAGCCGAGCGTCCCGTCCGTCTGCCGATGGTCCCGCAGGGAGCTTCCGCCCGCCCCGATCGCCTCGATCAGCACCTCGCGGATGATCGGGACCAGCGCGGCCACCCGCGGCGCGGCGATGCGGCCCGCCTTCCGGGTCGGCGCGATCCCCGCGCGGTGCAGCGCTTCGCAGACATAGATGTTGCCCAGGCCCGCCACGACCCGCTGGTCGAGCAGCGCCGCCTTGACCGGCGTCTGCCTGCCCCCGAAGGCGGCGACGAGATGTTCGGCGTGGAAGTGGTTGCCCAGCGGCTCCGGTCCCATCCGGGCGAAATGCCGCGACGTCTCCAGCCCGTCCGTCGGGACGAGGTCCATGAAGCCGAAGCGGCGCGCGTCGTTGAAGGTCACGCGGTGGCGGTCGGTATGGAGGACGACATGATCGTGCTGCGGCAGCCAGGCGGGGTCGCGGTGGAACCGGCCCAGCGACACGTCGTCGACGACCATGCGCCCCGACATGCCCAGATGCACGACGAGCGTCTCGCCGGTGTCGAGATAGGCCAGGAGATATTTCGACCGCCGCCCCAGCAGGACGATCCTCGCACCCTCCAGCCGTTCGCGCATGCGCGGCGGGAAGGGCCAGCGCAGGTCGGGGCGGTTGATTTCCACCCGGGTCAGGCGCGCGCCCTCGAGCGCGGGGGCGAGGCCGCGACGAACGGTCTCGACTTCGGGAAGCTCCGGCATCGGGGGCCTCGTTGCAGGCGGGCGCGGGCGCCCTATAAGTCACCCGGACCAGATGAGGACGCGCGCGAGATGACGCAAGAGACCGGACGGACCACCCATTTCGGGTATCAGGACATCCCCGAAGAGGAAAAGGCGGGCCGGGTCCATGGCGTGTTCTCGTCCGTGGCGTCGAGATACGACGTGATGAACGACGCCATGTCCATGGGCATCCACCGCGTCTGGAAGGACGCGATGATGGACTGGCTGGCGCCGCGCCCGAATCAGCGGCTGCTGGACGTGGCGGGCGGGACCGGCGACATCGCCTTCCGCTTCCTCAAGCGCGCGCCGGGGGCCACGGCCGTCGTTTGCGACATGACCGAAGGGATGCTGGTCGCCGGGCGGGAGCGGGCCGAGGCCGAGGCGATGGCCGACCGGCTGGACTGGGTCGTGGGCGACGCGATGGCGCTGCCCTTCGACGCGGGCAGCTTCGACGTCTACACGATCAGCTTCGGCATCCGGAACGTGACCCGGATCGAGGACGCCCTGGCCGAGGCCTACCGCGTCCTGCGCCCGGGCGGGAGGCTGATGGTGCTGGAGTTCAGCCAGCTGCCCAACCCGCTGATGCAGAAGGCCTACGACCTCTATTCCTTCAACGTTATCCCGCGCATGGGGCAGGCGATCGCGGGCGACCGGGAAAGCTACCAGTATCTCGTCGAATCGATCCGCCGGTTCCCCGACCAGGCGCGCTTCGCGGACATGATCGCCGGGGCGGGCTTCGGCAACGTCAACTGGCGCAACCTCAGCTTCGGGATCGCGGCGCTCCATTCGGGCTGGAAGATTTGAGGGGACCTCACAACATCTGGCGGCTGGCCCGGACCGCCGGCACCTTCGAGCGGACGGGTGCGATGGATGTCGTCCTGGACCAGATGGCGGCGCCGAAGCCGGTGCGGATCGCCGCGCGGGTGCTGGGCTGGCCGTTCCGCTGGCTGGGCTACGAGGGCGACCCGACCCTGCCGCCGGTGACGCGCGCGATCACGGCGCTGGGGCCGAGCTACATCAAGTTCGGGCAGATCCTGTCGACGCGGCCCGATTTCGTGGGTCCCGACCTCGCCGTGCAGCTGCGGGTGCTGCAGGACAAGCTGCCGCCCTTCCCGACAGCCGCGGCGCGCCGCGTCGTCGAGCGGGAGCTGGGCGTGCCGCTGGAGACCGCCTTCTCGGAGTTCTCGGAGCCGGTCGCCGCCGCCTCGATCGCGCAGGTCCACCGCGCGCGCCTCGCCGAGAACGGCAAGAAGGTCGCCGTGAAGGTGCTGCGCCCGGGCATCGCCCGTGCCTTCCGCAAGGATATCGACGCCTTCTACCTCGGCGCGCGGGTCGTCGAGCTGGTCGCGCCCGGGTCGCGGCGGCTGCGCCCGATGGACGTGATCGCACATTTCGACGCCACCGTGCAGCAGGAGCTGGACCTGCGCACCGAGGCCGCCGCCGCGAGCGAGTTCAAGGCGACGACCGCGCGGGACGAGGGCTTCTCGGTGCCGGGCGTGGAGTGGAACCATTGCGGGCGGTCGATGATGACGCTCGACTGGGCCGAGGGCGTTCAGATGGCCGACATCGCCGCCATCGACGCGGCCGGGCATGACCGCCGCGCGCTGGCTGACCGGGTGCTGCAGCTGTTCCTGCGCCACGCGCTGCGCGACGGCTATTTCCACGCCGACATGCACCAGGGGAACCTGAAGGTCGCGCCCTCGGGGGAGATCGTGGCGCTCGACTTCGGGATCATGGGACGGCTCGACGAGTATACCCGCCGCGTCTATGCCGAGATCCTCATGGGCTTCATCCGCCGGGACTACCGCCGCGTGGCGGAGGTCCATTTCGAGGCGGGCTATGTGCCCGCGGACCGGGACGTGGACCTCTTCGCACAGGCCTTGCGGGCGGTGGGCGAGCCGATCTTCGGCATGGACGCCTCGCGCATCTCGATGGGGCGGCTGCTGGCCTACCTCTTCGAGGTGACGGAGCGGTTCGGGATGGAGACCCGGACCGAGCTGATCCTGCTGCAGCGGACCATGGTCGTGGTCGAGGGCGTGGCGCGCACGCTGAACCCGCACATGAACATCTGGGAGGCCGCGCGCCCCGAGGTCGAGCGCTACATCCGCGACAACCTCGGCCCGCAGGCCTTCGCGCGCGACCTGTGGCGAACGGCGCAGGTCCTGTCGCGCTTCGGCCCGCACCTGCCGCAGACCGTGGACGCCGTGCTGCGGCGCGAGCGGGCGCCGGTGACGGTGGTCTCGCGCGACGGCGCGCGGGCGGGCCCGCTGTGGTTCGTCGCGGGGGCGGTCGCGATGGCGCTGGCGGTCCTCGTGGTGGGCGCGCTGGGGTAGGGCGTGGCCCGGGTTCCCGGGCGGTCGAGCTGTGTCGGAGAGGTTCTGGGAGGGCGACGCCTGGCCGGATCTCCGCGGGCCGATGCTGGCGTCCGCCATTTCGATGCAGGGTCCGAGATCGCGGCGCTGCGGGTCACTGCGGAGGTGACGGGCGTCGAGTGGGCGCGGGGCCGCCTCGCCGGAGGCCGCGGGGCCAGGTCACGACAGGCAGGTTCCACGTCCCGATGGAGGATCGCGCCAACGCGAGAGGCCTGGGGCTGGCCCGTCTCCGCTGCGGCGAGCGGGCCGTCGCCCGGGGTCCGCTCAGGCGCCCGCGCGCAGGAGGTCGAGGCGGTCGGGCGCGATGCGGGCGCCGCCGTCGAGGATCAGCTCCGGCCCGGCGGCGGTCAGCGCGACCTCGTCCACCCGCGCGAAGCTGCGCACCGGGCGGGGCGCGAGCGCCTGGTCCCCGGCGCCTGCCTCGACCTGAAGGCTGTAGATCCCGTCCGGCAGCTGCCCGCCCTTGCCGTCGCCGCCATGCCAGTCGAGATGCGCCGCGTCCGGGTCGAGGGGCCGGCGCATGACCTCGGCCCCGGCGGCGTCGAGCGCGACGAGCTCGGCGCGGTCCGCGACCTCGGGGATGTCGAAATGCAGCCGCGTCGTGCGCCCGGGGGCGACGGTCACCGGCCCGTCATGGCGCACTTCGAGCCCGATCCACCCGGCCACGTCCGAGGCGCTGCCGGCGCCGAGCGCGGCACTCATCTGCGCGAGCAGCTCGTTGGTGCGCACCGATTGCTCGACATTGGCGAACTGCGCGAGCTGGGCCGCGTATTCGGTGCCGTCGGCGGGCTGCAACGGGTCCTGGTTGCGGATCTGCGCCGTGAGCAGCGACAGGAAGGTGTCGAAATCCGAACTGAGCGCGGCGGTCGACTTCGCCTCGGCGGAGGAGGCGGCGGGGGCGGTGACGGGAGAGATGTCCATCGCGGGGTCCTAGAGGCGGATGTCGAGGCGCGAACCGCCCGACGGGGAGGAGGAAGGCACCGCCGCGACCGGGGCTGCCGCGGTCGGCGTGTCCCCGTCCGGGGCGGCGGAGGCGGTGTTCTGCGGCGCGCCTGGGAAGCGGCGCGCGGTGCCGCCGCCCGACAGGTCGAGCCCGGCCAGCACGGCGCCGTCGGATGCCAGCGCGCGCTGAAGTCCGTCGACATGGCGTCGGACGAGGTCCAGCGTCTCGGGCCGGTCGGCGGCGATCTGGATGTGGAGCCCCTGCGCCGTGTCCCGCAGGACGATCCGCAGACGCCCCAGCTCTGCCGGAGAGAGCTCGATCTCGGTCTGCAGGCTGCCTTCGGAGGCCTGCCGGGGCCGGGTCGAGATCTGCTCGATCATCGTCCGGACGCGGGTGTCGAGCGCGGCGGGCAGCGCCGCCTGCGTCACCGGCGGCTCGCCCCGGGGCGGCGCGAGGGCGTCGCCTGGGCGCAGGCCCGGGGCGGCGTCGGCCTGCGGCCCGTCGGCCAAGGGCCGCGGGTCGGGGGCGAGTCGATCCGCAGGCGGGGCGGATGGGAACACGACCGGATCCCGGCGCGCGCCGGGATCCTGCGCCGGTGGCGGGCCCCCGTCGGTGCGAAGGGCGATGCCGTCGCCCGGAGGCGCGTGCGGCGGGACGGTATGGGTCGCCGCGGCGCCAGCGGAGCCGCGGGGACCACGGTCATCCGGCCAGACCGGGCGGGACGCGGCCAGCGCGACGGTCGGAGCACCCTGGTCCGCAGGGGCGCGCGAGTTGCTGGCCGGGATCGACGCTTCGCCGGGCGGCGACATGGCGCGCTGGGTGGAGGCCAGCGCCGTGGGCACGGCAAGCGGCACGGTCGGGGGCAAGTGCTCCGCGGCGCGGGGTTCGGGGCGGCTGGTGGGCCGCTCCAGCGGCGTGGCTGTCGTCGCCGGGGCGACAGGCGGGGGCTGCGCGGCGCGGGCGCCGGCGGTCCTTGCCCCGGCAGGTGCGTGCGCCGCGACCCCGACCGGGACCTGACCGGGACGTCCTTCGGCTCCGCCGGGAGCCTCGAGAGGGCGCGGGGTTGTGGCATCCGCAGACGTCGTCCGGCCGGGCCGGGTCGGTCGCGCATCTCCGACGGCCAAACCGTTTCCTGACATCAAGGGGGAGGCGGGGCGCACCGCGCCTTCGGGCTGCGTCGCCCAAGGCGCGCCCCCGTTGGCGGGCACATGCGGGACCTCCGCGCCGGGGCTTGTCGCGATGGCGCCCTGCGGGGCGGGGGGCGCACCGGTGCGGCGGGCGGAGTGCGGATCGGCCGAGCCGGTCCGAGGGAAAGAGGGGCGGGATCTGGCAAGGTCCGATCCGCTGGGAACGGGATCGGCGCCGCTCACCTCCGCTTGGGCGCGCTGCGCGAAGGTGGGTGCCGTTGTCGGTCGCGGTGCGGTGCCTCCTGCGACGCCCGCGGTGAGGCGAGTCGCGCCCGGGGTCGGCCCGGTCCCGCGGAGGGTGAAGGGCGCCGAGGCCAAGCGCGCCGGCTGATCGGGGCGCGCCGGGGCGCCGTCGGACGTCCCTGTGCCCGGCTCGGCCGTGGTCCGGATGGCGCTTGCGGGCGTGGCGGGCGACGGGGTCGGGGCGCCGAGGCTGGTGGCTGCCTCCACGTGGCGGGCCGACGGCATCGGTGCGGATTGGGCCTGAACCAGCGCGTGCATCGGGGAGGAGGGCTCGGGGATGGTCGGAGGAATCCCAGACCACGGCTGTGACGAGGACGCCGGCCCTCGGGCGGGCTCGGCCGCTGGTCGGCCGGTCGGCAGCGGAAAGGGGAAGGGGGCCGGTCCCCGGACATCTGCCGCGGCGCTGGGCGCGCCGGAGGCCCCGGCAGGGGGCACGGAGGTCGCTGGAGCAGCGGGGACCGGCGCGTCGGGCGTCGATCGGGCCGCTGGGGCCTGGCGCGCCGTGCCGCCATCGCCGGCGACGGGCCGGAAGGGAGTTCCGGCCGGCGCGGGGAAGCGGGTGGTCCGCACCGTAGCTGCGACCGGATCAGGACGGGTGGCGACGGGGAGGGCGACCGCGGCCGGCGAGGCGATCTGGCTCGGCCGCCGTGCGCCTGGCTGGAGGGCGGTCGAGGGCGGCTCTGTTCGTGCCGGCTGGCCGGTGGCGGTACGGGGGTTCGCCGCTTCGGGGCCGGCATTGGACCTCCGGACCGGACGGACGCCGAGGGCGGGGTGGGCTTGGCCGTCGACGCCGGGCGCGGGGGCGGAGGCGGAGGCGAGGGCTGTGGTCGGGGTTGGCGATCCGATGGCCCGGCCGGACATGCCCGGCTCGACGGGGCGGGGCGGGGCCATTGGGGTCGCCAGCGCCGGTTGGTCCCCGGACTGGGCGGGCGCGGTGGCGGCAAGGGGAGCTGCGGTCACTGGCCCGCCCGCCCGGTCGATGGCGGTCGGGCCGGTCCGGGCCTCGGGCGGGTTGGGCCGGGACGATCTGCCGTCCGCCACGTCCGGCGCGAGGGCCGGGGCGGACCCGTCGGCGACGGGACTGCCCCGGAGGGCGCCGCCGGGGACTGGGTCGGAAAGCAGACGAGTGGCGGAGGCGGTCGGGAGATGGCCGGGCCAGGCGGTGGCATCGGGCTGCGCGCGCGCCGGGATCGGGACGGGTGCACCAAACGACATGCCCGGGTTGGGCCGCGATGCCTCGCTGCCGGCGGGCGCGGGCCCGGCGCGGTCGGTCCGCCCGGCAAGCGCGCCGGTTGCGTCGCGCGTTGCGGTTGTCGGCGAGGTCGGCTGGAACCCCTCCCGGTCCTGACTGGCTGTGCGATCAGCCGACGGGACTCCGGCTTCCGGCCGGGGCTTGTCCCCGATGGCGGGCCTGTAAGGCTGCGGCGTCGGGGGTGGGGAAATCTGCGCATCCGGTGCGCCGGGGAAGGCGGGGCGGATGGCGGTGGAGGCCGCTTGCGCCGCTTCGGGCTGGGTGCCGGGGACGGGTTTCGCCGCCGAGGCGAGGAAGTCCCCGCGGGGCGCGTCGGGGAGCGCGGAGGCCGGGGCGGTCGGGCCCTGGGCAGAGGAGTGAGGCGATGCGGTGGCGGCATGACCCGCGATGTCGCCCTTCGCCTGGCCGGTCTCCCCCTCCCCCGTCGGAGCGGCGGTCGCGGCCTCTTCCCCCTTGTCGGCCCTTTCCGTGTCCGACGGCTCTGGGTCAAGCGGGTCGGGGCCGTCGCCGGCCCTCGACGGGGCGGCGCGCTGGTCAGGCGGAGGGCGGAGGAGGGCGAGGGCCTTGCGGAACAGTTGCGCCCCGGACGGATCGGCGGGCTGGCCGTCGGCGGCAGTCTGGCCGGATGGCGCGCCGAGGCGCGAGAGGGGGGCGAGCGGGTCCACGAATCCTCCGTTCTGGCTGGTTCGGAGGCATCTAGGCCGCATCCCGTTACGAAAGCCTTTACCGCCGGTCCGTTACGGTTGGGGACGCCGGAGAGGCGCAGACCGCGCCCCGCGCGCCGAGAAAGGATGCGAGATGTTCCCGACCGACCCGACACGCGACCCGACGGGCGCCACGCGACTGGTGGCTCCGCCCGCCCCGGACCCCAAGGCGCAGCGGATCCTGGAGCAGGCGCGGCAGCTCGAGGCGCTGCTCTTTGCCGAGATGCTGAAGGCGTCCGGGACCGGCCCGCCCGGGATGGCGGGGACCGACTCGCCCTTCGAGGGCTTCCTCAGGACCGCGCAGGCCGAGGCCGTGACCTCTTCCGGTCAGACAGGGCTGGCCGAGGCGATCGCGGCGTCGCTGATGCGGCAGGGCTGACGGGCGCCGGAGGCGTTCAGCTGCAGAAGGAGAGCTGCGACTGATACATCGCGGCGCGCGCCTCGATCTCGCCCGAGATGCGAATCAGCCAGGGCTTGGCGCGGTAGGTCCCGCGCGTGTAGCCGGTCCGTCCGTCGTGATAGGCGAGATACTGGTTGCGCGCATCCGTCAGCGGAATGCCCAGCGCGCGATTCGTCCCGGCCATGTACCAGCCCATGAAATCGGTCGCGTCGCGGATGTCGTCGCGCCGGGCGCGGCGCGCCCTCTGGTCGGCGACATATTCCTTCCAGGTGCCGTCCAGCGCCTGGGAATAGCCGAAGGCGCTGCTCTGCCGCCCGATCGGCACGACGCCCAGCGCGTAGCGCAGCGGCGTGCGGGCATCGGCGATGAACTTCGATTCCTGGTAGATCGTGGCCATCTGGACATGGACGGGCACGCCCCATTTGCGCTCGGTCGCCTTGAAGGCCCTGAGGTAGCCGGGCCGCTGGTCCAGGATGGAACAGGCGTTGTCGAGGTTGCGCGGTGCGCTGCCCGAGCCGCCGCCGCCCCCGCAGGCGGTCAGAAGCAACAGGCAGAGGATCTGCATGAGGCGTTTGGTCATAACTGCTCGGCCATTCTCTGGGACCTGATTGGCGGCAGGTTAGCCCGGTCATCCGCCTTTTGCCAAGCAGGTCAGACGAAGAGCGCGAGCAGGGCTGGCAGGGCTGCCACGGACATCAGCGTCGAGACCACGACGAGACCCGCCACCGGCTCCGCTTCGGCGCCGTAGCGGACGGCTAGCAGGTAGGAGGTCACGGCGACCGGCGTGGCGAGCTGGACGGTGAGGACGGCGAGCTGCACCTCCTCCAGCGCGAAGGCCCGCCCCACGGTCCAGGCGATAGCCGCGCAGCCCGCCAGCTTGACCACCGACAGCACCGCGACCGGCCCGAAGGCGGCCAGCCGCATCCGCGCGATCGCCACCCCCAGGGTCAGCAGCATCAACGGGATGGCCATCTGGCCGACCAGCCCCAGCGCGTTCAGCGCGAGTTCGGGCACGGCCCAGCCCTGCCAGAGGAACAGCGCACCCAGAAGCGTTGCCGCGACCATCGGCTCGCGCAGGGCCCGCGCGGGATTGCCGCCGCCCGACACGATCCAGACGCCAAGACTGAATTGCAGGATCGACGTGACCGAGAAGACGACTACGGCATAGCCGAGCCCGGTCTCTCCGAAGGCCAGCAGCGCGAGCGGCAGGCCCAGATTGCCGGTATTGCCGAAGGCCAGCGGCGCCCAGTAGGTCCGCCGGTCGAGGCCGAGCAGCAGGCAGAGCGCCAGGAAGACCAGAAGGACCGCCCCGTAGGCCGCCAGCGCCGCGAGGGTCAGGCGGCCGGCCGATTCGGCCTCGATCCCGCCTTCGGCCAATGCGACGAAAACAAGGCAGGGAACGGCCAGGTTCATCGCGAGCCTGGAAACGAACGCCGTGTCGTATTCCAGCCCCAATCGCACCCAGACGAAGCCGATCGCGGCCAGAAGGAAGACCGGCGCGACGATCTGAAGGACTGTAAAGGCCACTGTCACACTGTGTTTCCGCCGATTCGCAGCGCGCCCGATTTACAAGTCCGGGCCCGGCGGTCTAGGAACGGGGCAGGGGAAAGGGCAATGCTATGATGCACAACGAGGCAAAATACGCGCTGGGCGAGGTCGTCCGTCACAAGCGCCATCCGTTCCGCGGCGTGATCTTCGACGTCGACGCGGTCTTCTCCAACTCGCAGGAATGGTACGACGCCATCCCGGCCGAGGCGCGTCCCCGCAAGGACCAGCCGTTCTACCACCTGCTCGCCGAGAACGAGGAAAGCTATTACGTGGCCTACGTCTCCGAGCAGAACCTGATGCTCGACAGCTCCGGCGAGCCGGTCACGCATCCCGATATCGGCGACCTGTTCGGCGATTTCGACGGGCGGTCCTATCCGCTGCATGTCGACCTGAACTGAGCGCGCGGCGGGACCGGGCGGCGGTTAACGTCGCCTTCACCTGTCGCTGCCACACCTGACGCGACCCCGGGACGGCGGGTCTGCCGCGTTGGGGTGATCGCAGGACATGGATGGCGCCACGCTCGAGGACCGCTACACGCTGGAGCGCCGCAAGCGCCTCGCGGCCGAGCGCACGCTGGAGCGGACGCGGACCGAGCTGTCGCGCGCCTATCGCGCGCTGGTCGCCAATGCCGACCGGCTGTCGCTGCGCTACCTGTCTGAGCGGGAGGCGAACCTGCGCCTCACCGACCGCCAGCGCGCCATCCTCGCCCAGCGCAAGGAGGCTGCGGAAAAGGCCGACCGCGCCCGCCGCCGCCTGTGGCACGCGCTGGAGGCGATGCGCGACGGCTTCGCGCTGTTCGACACGAATGCCCGGCTGGTGGCGGCCAACTCGGTCTATCTGGGCCTCTTCGACGTCGCCTCCGAGATCGGACCGGGCGCCTCGGCCGAAGAGCTGTTCCGCGTCGCCGCCGAGGAGGGCGCGTTCGAGCTCGACGGCGAGCCCGACGAATGGGTCGAGGCCCAGCTTGCGCGCTGGAAGGCGGACCGGATCGGGTCGCAGATCCTGCGCACCTATGACGGGCGCACCATCCGCTTCCAGGATCACCGCGCCCCCGACGGCGACCTGGTCAGCCTCGCCATCGACCTCACCGAGGAACAGGCGCGCGAGGACAGCCTCGCCGCCGCCCGCGACGCCGCCGAGGCGACCGCGCGCGCCAAGCAGGCCTTCCTCGCCCGCATGAGCCACGAGATGCGGACCCCGATGAACGGCATCCTCGGGCTGTCCGAAATGCTGGTGGAGCGGGATCTGGACCCCGAGGCGCAGACCTTCGCGCGGACGATCCGCGACAGCGCCGAGGCGCTGCTGACGATCGTCGGCGACACGCTGGACGTCTCGCAGCTCGAAGCCGGCCGGGTCGAAATCCGGGAGGAGACCTTCGACCTCGAGGCGCTGCTGATCGATTGCATCCGCCTTTCGGAGGCGGCGCGGAAGGGGCGGCCGGTGGAGGTCGTGCTCGACTATCCGCTGGACGCGCCGGCCCGCGTCGCGGGCGATGCGGGGCGAATCCGGCAGATCGTGATGAACCTGCTGGGCAACGCCACCAAGTTCACCGAGGCGGGCCACGTGCTGGTGCGCGCCGTGCTTTCGCGCGTCGAGGGGGGCGTGCGTGTCGTCATCGACGTGATCGACACCGGCCCGGGCATCCCCGAGGGCCAGCGCGAAACCATCTTCGAGGCCTTCGCCCAGGTCGATGCGGGGCGCCCGCAGGCCGAGGGGACGGGGCTGGGCCTGACGATCTCGCGCGGGCTGGCGGAACGGATGGGCGGGACGCTGATCGCCACCGACCCGGAGGAGGGGGCGGGCAGCCGCTTCCGCCTGTCGATCCCGTTCCGGCAGGCGCAGGACTGGCCCGCGCGCCCGGACCTGCCCGCGCTGGCCGTGCCTCCGGACACCGGCGTGCAGGGCGACGTGCTGGCCCGGCGCCTCGCGGCGGCGGGCGTGAGCGTGGCGCGCGCCCGCGAGGCGGCGGTGGCGGTCGTGCCCTTCGGGGAGGGCGCTGCGCCGCAGCTGCCCGAGGGGGTGCCGACCGTCGCGCTGGGTCCGTCCGACAGGGTGCCCGAGTCGGTCGGCTGGCGGCTGGACCTGCCGGTCGCGGGCGCGGAGCTGCTGGCCGCGCTGCGCGCCGTGCAGGCGGGCGGGCCGGTGGAGGGCGACGTTCGGCCCCGCATCCTGATTGTGGACGACAACGCCACCAACCGCTTCCTGCTGGAGCGGATGCTGTCGCCGCAGGGCTACGCGATGGAGCTGGCCGAGGACGGCTCGACCGCCGTCGCCGCCTATCGCAACCGGCGGCCTGATCTCGTGCTGATGGATATCAGCATGCCCGGCATGGACGGGTTTGAGGCCCTCGCCGCGATTCGCGCCCTCGAGGAGGAGCGCGGCGGCACCGCGGCTCCGGTCATCGCGCTGACGGCCCATAGCGGTGCCGAGATCGAGGCCCGCCTCGGCGAGGCGGGCTTCGCGAGCCACCAGAAGAAGCCGGTCCGCAAGGCGGAGCTGCTGGCGGCGATGGCCGACGCCCTGGGCGCGGGGCGGGGCTGACGGCTTCCGGTCGCCTCCGTCAGGCGAGCGCGACCTCCAGATGGCCGGTTTCGATCCCGCGCCGGTTGATGATCGGGCCATGGGTCAGCTTGCGCGCGATCGGCGCCTGCGGGTCCAGCGCGCCGAGGCGCATGAGCAGCGTGGCGATCACCGCCTCGGCAGCGCGGGTGCCGCCATCGGTGATCTTGACCGCGATGCCGCGGTCCTGCTCGGGCAGGATCGCGGCGAAGACGGCCTCGGCGCCGGTCTTGACCGCGACCCGTCCGCCCATGGCGCGCATCAGGTCGGTGCAGGCCCGGGTCTCGCCGGCGACCAGCTCCGGATGGGCGGCCATGGCGGCGGTCAGCCGCGCCATCGCTGCGCCCCGCCTGTCGGAGCCGGGCCGCGCGAAGCGGCCCAGGGCCGCGGCGAAGGCGTCGAGCCGGGTCGCGAAGTTCGGGGCCGAGCAGCCGTCGATGCCGTAGCCGGGGCTCTCCATCCCCGTGACCTCCTCGAAGGCCGCGCGCACGGCGCGCTGCACCGGGTGGTCGGGATCGACATAATCCGGCCCGGCGCCGAGTTGCCGGCCCACCATCAGAAAGCCGCAATGCTTGCCCGAGCAGTTGTTGTGAACCTGGCAGGGGCTGTCGCCGGCACGGATCAGCGTGGCGGAGGCCTCGTCGGAATAGGGCATGTGGGGCCCGCAGCGAAGGTCGTCGTCGCCCATCCCCATGTCGGCCAGCCAGTTCCGGGCGAGGTCGACATGGATGTCGGCGCCCTGGTGCGAGGCGCAGGCCAGAGCCAGATGACGCGAAGTCAGGTCGCGGCCCGCCCCGGTCTCGAGCAGGGGCAGCGCCTGGATCATCTTGCAGGCCGAGCGCGGGTAGATCACCGCCGCCGGATCGCCCCAGGCCTCGATCACCGTTCCCGCGCCGTCGCAGATCACGGCATGGCCGCGATGGACCGATTCGACCAGGTCGCCCCGGACCACCCTCACAAGTTCGACATCTCCGGCCATGGCTCGATCCTCATCCGCGATTTTGCGCCGCACGGGGTTTCTGCCCCGGCGCGGCTGCGCTATCATTCCGCCCTGTTGAATGGAACACCGCAGGCCGGAGACGATCCCGGGAGAACCGGGACGGCTGGCTGCGGCTCGAGAGTTGAGGCACGACCGACAGATGATCCGCAAGGTATTCGGCGCCGCCATCCTGGCCGCCACCCTGGCCCTGCCGGCCACCGCGCAGGAAAGCGCGAACCGCGTGAACACCGAGACGGACTGGTCCGTCTTCGTCGAGGACAACCCGACCCAGTGCTGGATCGTCTCGGCGCCCAAGTCGATCCGCAACCTGCGCGACGGGCAGGAGGTCGCGGCCCGCCGCGGCGACATCCGCCTGTTCGTCAGCTACTGGCCGGGGTCCGACAAGAACGGCGAGGTCTCGGTGACGGGCGGCTATCCCTATGCCGACGGCTCGACCGTCGTGCTGGAGATCGGGACGGACCGCTTCGAGATGTTCACCGACGGGGAGCTGGCCTGGGCCGCCTCGCCCACCGACGACGAGCGCATCATCTCCGCGATGAAGCGCGGGGCGCAGGCCGTCGTCACGGGACAGTCGGGCCGGGGTACGCAGACCGAGGACACGTTCAGCCTGCTGGGCTTCACGGCCGCCGTCACCGACGCCGAGAGCCGCTGCACCGGCTGAGGCCGGGCCGCCGCCGGTCGACCGGCGGCGCATCGCGGATCGCCCCGCGATGGCAGCGTTTGAGTTCCGTCGCGGCCTTCCCTATATGGCGGGCTTCCCCCGTCGCCGGAGCCTGCCATGAAAGCGCCGATCACCCAGGATGTCGTGACGATCCCCCGCCGCGAGGCGGAGGGAGGCAAGCGGAATATCGTCGGGCTGACGCGTGAGGCGCTGCGCGACGCACTGATCGCCGTGGGCACGCCCGAGAAGCAGGCGAAGATGCGGGTCGGGCAGGTCTGGCAATGGGTCTACCATTGGGGCGTGCGCGATTTTGCCGCGATGACGAACCTGTCCAAGGCCTTCCGCGCCGTCCTGGCCGAGCATTTCGAGATCGCCCTGCCGGAGGTGGTGACGCGGCAGGTCTCGGGTGACGGGACGCGCAAGTACCTGATCCGCATCGCGGGCGGGCATGAGGTCGAGACGGTCTACATCCCCGAGGAGGGGCGCGGGACGCTCTGCATCTCGTCGCAGGTGGGCTGCACGCTGACCTGTTCCTTCTGCCATACGGGCACGCAGAAGCTGGTCCGCAACCTGACCGCCGCCGAGATCGTGGGGCAGGTGATGCTCGCGCGCGACGACCTCGGCGAATGGCCCGAGCCGGGCACGGGGACCGGCGAGTCGGGGCCGCGGCTTCTGTCGAACATCGTGCTGATGGGGATGGGCGAGCCGCTCTACAATTTCGAGAACGTGCGCGACGGGATGAAGATCGTCATGGACGGCGAGGGCATCGCGCTGGGGCGTCGGCGGATCACGCTGTCGACCTCCGGCGTCGTGCCCGAGATCGCGCGCACGGCCGAAGAGATCGGGTGCCTGCTGGCGGTCAGCTTCCACGCCACGACCGACGCCGTCCGCGACGTGCTGGTGCCGATCAACAGGCGCTGGAACATCGAGACGCTGCTGGCGGCCCTGAAGGAATATCCGAAGGCCACGAATTCGGAGCGGATCACCTTCGAATACGTCATGCTGGACGGGGTGAACGACAGCGACGACGACGCGCACCGGCTGGTCGCGCTGCTCGACGGCATCCCCGCGAAGGTGAACCTGATCCCGTTCAACGAATGGCCCGGCGCGCCCTATCGCCGGTCGTCGAACAACCGCATCCGTGCCTTCGCGACGATCCTGATGCAGGCGGGCTATGCCTCGCCGATCCGCACGCCGCGCGGCGAGGACATCATGGCGGCCTGCGGGCAGCTCAAGTCCGCGACCGAGCGGGCGCGGAAGTCGCGGGCCGAGATCGCCGCCGAAGCGGGGCTCTGACGGCCGGCGGCCGGGGGACGCCCCCCGGACCCCCGCCGTCGAAGGCAGCCCGCCGTCTCCTGCCGTTGTGAGTGCCGTGAGGGCGGATGCCTCCGGCGGGCATATTTGCCGAGCATCGAAAGGGGAGGCCGCGCGCCCGTCCCTCCGGGCGGGGGCGCGGCCTCGCGCGGGTCAGAGGTCGAAGCGCAGCGGGGCGACGTTTTGGAACTTGCCCGTGGCGCGCAGCTTCTCCAGCACCGCCGCCGGCGGCTGGTCGTCGAGATAGAGCAGCGCGATGGCGTTTTGCCCCGCCTCGTCCCGGCCGAGGGTGAAGTTGGCGATGTTGACGCCGTTGTCGCCCAGGGTCTGGCCCAGCGTGCCGATGATGCCGGGCACGTCGCGGTTGGTGGTGTAGAGCATGTGGGCGCCGACCTCGGCGTCGATGTTGACGCCCTTGATCTGGATGAAGCGCGGCTTGCCGTCGGAGAAGACGGTGCCCGCGATCGAGCGCACCCGCTTCGCCGTCTTCACGATCAGCTTGACGTAGCCGTCGAAGACGCCGGTCTTGTCCTGCCGCGTCGTGCTGATCTCCACCCCCCGCTCGCGGGCGATGACGGGGGCCGAGACCATGTTCACGTCCGGGTTCGTGGCCTTCATGACGCCCGCGATGACCGCGCAGTTCATCGCCTCCAGGTTCATGTCGGCGGCGACGCCATTATAGACGATCTCGATCGCGTCGATCGGCTCGTCCGTCATCTGGCCGACGAAGGCGCCGAGATGGTCGGCGAGCTTCAGCCAGGGCCCCATGATCCGCGCCTCCTCGGCGGTGACCGAGGGCATGTTGAGCGCATTGCTGACGGCGCCGGTCAGCAGGTAGTCGGCCATCTGCTCGGCGATCTGGAGGGCGACGTTCTCCTGCGCCTCGGTCGTGGCGGCGCCGAGATGGGGCGTGACGAC
The DNA here is from genome assembly GCF_003340555.1 of Jannaschia formosa. Taxonomy (GTDB): domain Bacteria; phylum Pseudomonadota; class Alphaproteobacteria; order Rhodobacterales; family Rhodobacteraceae; genus Jannaschia; species Jannaschia formosa. The sequence continues at coordinate 50,924 of NZ_QPLJ01000004.1, forward strand.
GACGTTCGGCAGGTTGAAGAGCGGGCTCTCGGTCGCCGGCTCTTCGGCGAAGACGTCGAAGGCGGCGCCGGCGACATGGCCGGACTTCAGGAGCTCGGCCAGGGCCGCCTCGTCGACGAGGCCGCCGCGGGCGCAGTTGACGATGCGGACGCCCTTCTTGGTCTTCGCCAGGTTCTCGGCCGAAAGGATGTTCTTCGTCTGCTCGGTCAGGGGGACGTGCAGGGTGATGACGTCCGCCTTCGCCAGCAGGTCGGCGAGGTCGACCTTGCGGGCGCGGAGTTCGGTCGCGCGTTCCTCGCTGAGGAAGGGATCGTAGGCGATGACCTTCATGCCGAGGCCGACGGCCTTCTGGCACACGATGCCGCCGATATTGCCGGCGCCGATCACGCCCAGCGTCTTGCCCGTCAGCTCCACGCCCATGAAGCGCGACTTCTCCCACTTGCCGGCATGGGTCGAGGCGTTGGCCTCGGGGATCTGGCGGGCGACGGCGAACATCATCGCGATGGCGTGTTCGGCGGTGGTGATCATGTTGCCGTAGGGCGTGTTCATCACGATCACGCCGCGCTTCGACGCGGCCTGCTTGTCGACGTTGTCGGTGCCGATCCCGGCGCGGCCGACGACCTTCAGATTCGGCGCCGCCTCGAGCAGCTTCTCGGTCACCTTGGTGGCCGAGCGGATGGCAAGGCCGTCATACTCGCCGATCACGGACAGGAGCTTGTCCTTGTCCTTGCCGAGGCTCGGGTCGAAGGTGACGTCGATGCCGCGGTCGCGGAAGATCTGGACGGCGGTGTCCGACAGCTTGTCGGAGACGAGAACTTTGGGGGCCATGGGTCTGGTCCTTGAGGAATTGGGGGATGCCGGGCAGGGCGATGCCCGGCCTGCGGTGCGGTCGGGTGGGCATCACGATGCCCACCGCTTCGGGAAATCAGGCGGCGCGCTCGGCGTGGTAGGCCCAATCGATCCAGGGCATCAGCGCGGCGACGTCGGACGGATCCACGGTCGATCCGCACCAGATGCGCAGGCCCGGAGGGGCGTCGCGATAGCTGGCGATGTCGAGCGCCACACCCTCCGCCTCCAGCCGCTTGGCGACGCGCTTGGCGAAGTCGTCGGGCAGGTCCGGCGCCGTGAACTTCAGGCAGACCGAGGTCGTGGAACGGGTCCCCGGCGCCTCGGCCAGGTTGGCGATCCAGTCGTTGGCGTCGCAGAAGTCCCAGATCGCGCCCGCGCTGTCCTCGGCGCGGCGAATCAGGCCGGGCAGCGTGACCTTCTCGGCCCAGTCGAGCGCGCGGAGGTAGTCCTCGACGCAGAGCATGGAGGGCGTGTTGATCGTCTCGCCCTTGAAGATGCCCTCGATCAGCTTGCCGCCCTTGGTCAGGCGGAAGATTTTGGGCAGCGGCCATTTCGGCGTGTAGCTCTCCAGCCGCGCAACCGCGCGGGGGCCGAGGACGATGACGCCATGCCCGCCTTCCCCGCCCAGCACCTTCTGCCAGCTGAACGTGGTCACGTCGAGCTTGTCCCAGGGCAGGTCCATCGCGAAGCAGGCCGAGGTCGCGTCGCAGAGAGTCAGCCCTTCGCGGTCGGCGGGGATCCAGTCGCCATCCGGCACGCGCACGCCCGAGGTGGTGCCGTTCCAGGTGAAGCAGACATCGGTGGCGAAATCGACGGCGGAGAGGTCGGGCAGCTGCCCGTAGGGCGCCTCCATGACCTTCGCGTCGAGACCCAGCTGCTTGACGGCATCCGTCACCCAGCCGGAGCCGAAGCTTTCCCAGGCGAGCATGGTCGCGGGGCGGGCGCCCAGCATGGTCCACATCGCCATCTCGTAGGCGCCGGTGTCGGAGGCAGGGACGATGCCGACGCGGTAGTCGTCGGGCAGGCCCAGCAGGGCATGCGTCCGGTCGATCGCCTCTTTCAGGCGCGACTTGCCCACGGCGACGCGGTGCGAGCGGCCGAGCGGGGCGGAGGCGAGGCTGTCGGGGGTCCAGCCGGGGTGCTTCTTGCACGGTCCGCTGGAGAAACGGGGGTCTTCCGGCCGCAGGGCCGGCTTCGTCAGGTCTGTCATGTCTACCCTTGCAGATACGCGCCCCTCGTTGGGGAGGGGTGTCCCGCCGCAAGCGGTATGCGAGGCGAGATGCAAAGGCAATGGGTCATCGGCAGCGTTCGCACGATGCGGGGCCACCGCCTCGATCGCCGGGATCGAGGCGGCAGGAGGCAGGGTGACGGGGCCGGGCCTGGCGCCCGGCCGGCGTCACAGACGGCTCATGACGCGGAACTGCGACAGGCGGCGGTCGATCCGGTCCTCCATCAGCGTCCGCTTCCGGAGGTCGAGGCCGAAGGCGAGGAGGACGGCGACCGTGATCGCCGCCAGCACCGGGGAGACCCCGACGACGGTCGCGGCCAGTCCCGCGCAGAGCACGAGGAGGACACCGAGGACGAGTTGCGGGAAGAGCCGGTAGCCGAGCATGGCGATCAGCGCCCCGTTCGCGAGCCAGAGGCTCCGGGTGACGAGTGGGTCGTCGAACGCTTCGATCTGCGCGGGGGCGGCGGCGAGGGCAGCCTGGCCATTAAGGCCGGCAACGATTGTCACTGAGAGAAACACGCCGAGCGCGGCTGCGGTGCGGGCGACGCGGAACGAACTGGAGGAGCGGATCAGGAGAGCCATGGGAGCGTCCTTGATGTTGCAGGTGAGTGACGACTCAGTGTCTAGGAACCGTTCGGGGCAACATCTTGCTGTTTTTGCCCAGTTCTCACCTTTATTTCAAGAAAGTTGAGTTAAGGCGAAGGTCCGGGATACGTGACCGCTTTGTCCACCGATTGTCGGGAATGCCGGGCAGGAAGGAGACATTTTCGGGGACTCGCCTGAGCCGCTCCGAGCTTGTAGTCGGGGCGGCACGTCCAACTGCCCGAGGTTCCCCGTGTTCTCCTGTGTCCTGACCTGCGCCCCCGGATCCGGCCGGATCGAAACGCCTCTGGTCGAAGCCCTGCGGAACGGGTGGGGCGGGCGCGACGCGCGCTGGCTTTCGCCCGGCGACGCGGCCGAGTTCGAGCTCGACCGCGTCCCCGACACGCTGGAGGCGACGCGGGGCGAGATGGACGCCCTGGGGATCGACCTGAACGTCGTGCCCGCCGAGGGGAGGGCCAAGCGGCTGCTGCTGGCGGACATGGATTCGACCATGATCCGGCAGGAATGCATCGACGAGCTGGCAGCCGAGGCGGGGGTCGGCGACCGCGTGGCGGCGATCACGGCCCGGGCGATGAACGGCGAGATCGACTTCGAAGGCGCCCTGCGGGAGCGGGTCGGCCTGCTCGCCGGGCTGGACGCGCGCGTGATCGACAAGGTCATCGCCGAGCGGATCACGCCGATGCCCGGCGGCGCGACGCTGGTGGCGACGATGAAGGCCCAGGGCGCCCGCGCCGTGCTGGTCTCGGGCGGGTTCACGGCCTTCACCTCGGTGATCGCGACGCGACTGGGCTTCGACGAGCACAGGGCGAACACGCTGCTCGTCTCAGAGGGTGCGCTGACCGGTGAGCCCGGACAGCCGATCCTCGGGCGCGAGGCCAAGGTCGCGGCGCTGGAGGAGATCTCCTCCGCGATGGGCATCGCCCCCGCCGACGCCATCGCCGTGGGCGACGGCGCCAACGATCTCGGCATGCTCAAACGCGCGGGCATGGGCGTCGCGCTGCACGCGAAGCCCGCCGTCCAGGCCGAGGCGGCCTTGCGGATCAACCATGGAGATCTGACCGCGTTGCTCCATTTGCAGGGATATCATTGCGAGGACTTCGTCTGAACGTCACGATTCTGCAACGCAGCGAGCGTAGGCGCCGGCGCGAAGGGCAAGGCAAGGATCGCAGAAATGGCCGAGATCGACCCGCTGAAATTCGTCCTCTCCGTGCTGATGGGCAAGGCCCGCAAGCGCTGAGCGCGTGACGCTGCGGCGGACCCTGTTCCCCGGGGCCCTCCGACGCTCTAGAACCGGCCCCGAAGGGGGGCCGAGGGTCCCCGATGCGGGGGGCTTCCATGACCGACATCTATATCCTTTCCGGCGCGCGCACCGCCATCGGCACCTTCGGCGGCAGCCTTGCTGCGACGCCGCCGATCGACCTGGCCGCGACCGTTGCCGCCGCGGCGATGGAGCGGGCGGGCATCGCGCCCGACCGGATCGGCACGACCGTCTTCGGCCATGTCATCAACACCCAGCCGCGGGACATGTACCTGTCCCGCGCGGCCGCGCGGCAGGCGGGGGTGCCCGACGAGGTCCCGGCGATGAACGTCAACCGGCTCTGCGGGTCGGGGGTGCAGGCCATCGTCTCGGGCGCGCAGGCGCTGATGCTGGGCGATGCCGAGATCGCGCTGGTCGGCGGCGCGGAATCGATGTCGCGCTCTCCGTTCATCCTGCCCGACGCGCGCTGGGGCGCGAAGATGGGGGACGTGCGCTCGCTGGACATGATGCTGGGCGCGCTGAACTGCCCCTTCGGCACCGGCCATATGGGCGTGACGGCCGAGAACGTGGCGGCCGAGCACGCGATCTCGCGCGAGGACCAGGACGCCTTCGCCCTTCAGTCTCAGGAGCGGGCGGCGGCGGCCATCGCAGAGGGCCGCTTTGCCGAGCAGATCGTGCCGGTGATGGTGAAGAAGCGGCGCGAGGAGGTGGCCTTCGACACCGACGAGCATCCGAAGGCGACCTCCGCCGAGGCGCTGGCGGGGCTGCGCCCGGCCTTCGCCAAGGGCGGCTCGGTCACCGCGGGCAACGCCTCGGGCATCAACGACGGCGCGGCGGCGCTGGTGCTGGCGACCGAGGCCGGGGCGCGGGGGCTGACGCCGCGGGCGCGCATCCTCGGCTATGCCCATGCGGGCGTCCGGCCCGAGGTCATGGGCCTCGGCCCGATCCCGGCCTGCCGCGCGCTGTTCGAGAGGACGGGCCTGGGACCGGAGGATTTCGACGTGATCGAGTCGAACGAGGCCTTCGCGGCGCAGGCTCTGGCCGTCACCCGCGAGCTGGGGCTGGACCCGGCGCGGGTGAACCCGAACGGCGGTGCCATTGCGCTGGGCCATCCGGTCGGCGCGACCGGCGCGATCATCACCGTCAAGGCGCTGGCCGAGCTGGAGCGGACCGGCGGCCGCCGCGCGCTGATCACGATGTGCATCGGCGGCGGTCAGGGCATCGCGCTCGCCATCGAGCGGGTCTGAGGCCTGCGGGAGGGTGGGCATGGGGATGCCCACCCTGCGGGGGTCAGTAGCCCAGCGCGCAGCCGTCCTTCCTCGGGTCCGACGCGCCCTCCAGATAGCCGCTTGGATGGATGCGGATCGCCTGCGCGCCGCCGATGGCGGTCGTCGGGATCTCGACCGTGTGGCCCATGTCGGACAGCGCCGCGCGGACGGCGTCCGAATAGCCCCGTTCGACCTTCAGCACGCCTCCGTCGGCGAAGGCGCGGGGTGCGTCGATGGCGGTCTGCGGGTCCATCCCGAACTCTCGCATGTTCGAAACGAAGCGGACATGGCCGTTGGACTGATACTGCCCGCCCATCACGCCAAAGGGCATCGTGATGCGCCCCTCTTCGCGCAGCATGGCGGGGATGATCGTGTGCATCGGGCGCTTGCCCGGCGCCATCTCGTTGGCGTGCCCCTCCTGCAGGGTGAATCCCGCGCCGCGGTTCTGGAACAGGATGCCGAACTTGTCCGAGGCGAGGCCCGAGCCGAAGCTGTGGAAGATCGAGTAGATCAGCGAGACCGCCATGCCGTCGCGGTCCACGGCGGTGATGTAGATCGTGTCCTTGTGGACCTGCTCGCTGATCTCGGCCGGGGCGGCCATCGCCCGGGCGGGGTCGATCAGCGCGGCAAGGGCGCGCGCCGTCTCGGGCGAGAGCATGTGGTCGAGCCGGGTCATGTGATCCGGATCGGCGAGGAAGCGGTTGCGCGCGTCGTAGGCAAGCTTCGCCGCCTCCGCCTCCAGATGGGCGCGGGGGGCGCCGAGCGGGTCGAGCGCGGCGATATCGAAATGGGACAGGATGTTGGCCATCAGCAGCGCGGTCGCGCCCTGGCCGTTGGGCGGATGCTCGACCAGGTTCCCGCCGGCGATCGGGCCCTCGATCGGCTGGGTCCAGTCGCAGGCGGTCGCGGCGAAATCCTCTTCGGTGTGACATCCGCCCGCGGCTTTCAGGGCGGCGACCATGTCCGCGGCGACCTCGCCCTCGTAGAAGCCGGCGCGGCCCTCGGCGGCGATGCGGCGCAGGACCTCGGCCTGGCCCGGCAGGGCGAAATGCGTGCCGGCGGTCGGCGCGCTGCCCCAGGGCAGGTAGGTGTCGCGGGCGCTGGCCTGGATGTTGGCCGCCGCCTCGGCCCAGTCGAAGGCGACGCGCGGGGCGATGGGGACGCCCTGCTCGAAATAGGGGATCACCGGTTCGAGCACGGCGGCGAGGCCGAGCTTCCCGTGCCGCTCCGCCAGGGTGCAGAAGGCGTCGACGGCGCCGGGCAGGGTGACGGCGTCGGCCGAGCCGGTCGGGATCGCGGGGTGGCCGGCCGCGCGCAAGGCGGCGGCGTCGGCCCCCGCCGGGGCGCGGCCCGAACCGTTGAGCGCCTGCACCTCATCGGACCCGGCAGGCTTGACCAGCACAAAGCAGTCGCCGCCGAGCCCGGTCATCTGTGGCTCGCACAGGCCCAGCAGGACCGCGCCCGCGATGGCCGCGTCGGCGGCGGAACCGCCCCGCGCCAGGGTCTCGACGCCGACCCGGGCGGCGAGCGGGTGCGACGTGGCCACCATTCCGTTGGTGGCCATCACCGGGGAGCGTCCCGGCAGGTGGAAGTCGCGCATCAGCCTCTCCTTTTCATGTCGCGGCGACGCTAGAGCGTCGCGCGCGGACATGGAATCGGAAACGCCGTGCCTGCCACAGCCTCGGGACGGCCGGGGGCGCCTCGACGAAAAACCCTCGTCAAGTGCGGGAGCAGTCCGAGCCGGACGCGCTGTCTTCGCCCCCGGCTTCGCGCGTCCCTCCGCCGCCTCATCGGGCCGAGACGCCGCGCGGGGTCCGCAGGTCGGTGGCGGGAAAGGCCGCCGGGTTGCCCTTGAGCGAGAAGCAGAGCCGGTTCATGCCGTCGCGCCGCTCATAGGTCATGTCGTCGGTCAGGCTGTGGACGATGAACCATCCCCAGCCGCCTTCGGGCAATGTCTCCACCTCCGCGCCGACATCGGGGAGAGCGGCGGAGGAGACGAGGGTCGGGGGCAGCGGCGCACCATTGTCGCAGGTCTCGATCGAGAGGTCGCGCTCGACCAGCGAGACGGCGCAGTCGATCCATCCCTCGGGGGCGTCCGACAGCGCGTGCTCCACGATGTTGTTGAGCACCTCGCCCAGCACGATCAGCATGTCGGCGCGACGCGCTTCTTCGATATGGCGTTCGGCGGCGGCCACTTCGACGGCGATGAGATGGGAACGGACGGCCTCCATCGTGCCCTCGATCCGGCCGGTGAAGACGGGCCGACCGTGCTGTGTCGGGCGCTTCACGCCGCGTCCTGCCCGTCGGCCATCCAGGGACGCTCCGCGTGGAGGATGAAGACGGTGTCCATGCGCGTCAGCCGCAGGACCTTGTCGACGACGGGCCCGCAGCGCGCGAGTTCCAGCCGGCGGCCCCCGTCGAGCATCTTCATGCCCGCGACCAGCGCGCCGAGGCCCGAGCTGTCGAGGAAGTTGACGCGCCCCATGTCGATCAGCACGCGCCCCCTGTGGGAAGCGGTCGCGTCGCGCATCTCCTCCTTGAAGGCCAGGGCGGCGGCGGCGTCCAGACGCTCCTCCTCGATGGTGAGCGCGAGGATATCGCCATATGTCGCGCGGGATAGTTCCATCTGCAGCTCTCCGCTACCTAAGGGTTGGGTGGCGCTCCGCCTCCGCTCTCGGGTAGAGTGCTAGGGCCAAAATCTTAACAGGGAGTAAGCGGCATGGAGAAGGTCGTCATCGCCGGGGCGCGGCGGACGCCGATGGGCGGGTTTCAGGGCGCGCTTTCTTCTGCGACGGCTTCGCAGCTGGGGGGGGCGGCGATCGCGGCGGCGCTGGGCGATGCGGGTGTCGCGCCCGGCCGGGTGGAGGAGTTGCTGATGGGCTGCGTGCTGCCTGCGGGGCAGGGCCAGGCGCCGGCGCGGCAGGCGGGCTTCGCCGCCGGACTGCCGAAGGAGGTGCCTGCGACGACGCTCAACAAGATGTGCGGCTCTGGCATGAAGGCCGCGATGATGGCGCATGACCAGATCGCGCTTGGCCAGACCGGCGTCATGGTCGCGGGCGGGATGGAATCGATGACCAACGCGCCCTACCTGCTGCCCGGCATGCGCGGGGGCGCGCGGCTGGGCCATGGCGCTGCCGTTGACCACATGTTCCTCGACGGGCTGGAGGACGCCTACGACAAGGGCCGCCTGATGGGCACCTTCGCCGAGGATTGCGCCGAGGCCTACCAGTTCACCCGCGAGGCGCAGGACGAATACGCGCTGCGGTCGCTCAGCCGGGCGCAGGGCGCCATCGAGAGCGGGGCCTTCGACGGGGAAGTTACGACTTACACGACAACCACCCGGAAGGGCGAGGTTTCCGTCGCCCATGACGAACAGCCGGGCACGGCGCGGCCCGACAAGATCCCGCATCTGAAGCCTGCCTTCCGCAAGGACGGCACGGTGACGGCGGCCAATTCCTCCTCGATCTCGGACGGGGCGGCGGCGCTGGTGCTGGCCTCCGCCTCGGTGGCCGAGAAGGAGGGGCTGCCGGTGCGGGCGCTGATCGTCGGCCATGCTTCCCACGCGCAGGAGCCGGGGCTGTTCACCACCGCGCCGGTTCCGGCGGCGAGGAAGCTGCTGGAGCGGCTGGGCTGGTCCGTGGGCGATGTCGACCTGTGGGAGGTCAACGAGGCCTTCGCGGTCGTGCCGATGGCCTTCATGCACGAGATGGGGCTGCCCGCCGACATCGTGAACGTGAACGGCGGCGCCTGTGCGCTGGGGCATCCGATCGGCGCCTCGGGGGCGCGGATCATGGTCACGCTGCTGCACGCGATGGAGGCGCGGGGCGCGCGCCGGGGCGTCGCGGCGATCTGCATCGGGGGCGGGGAGGGCACGGCCATCGCCCTGGAAATCGATGGGTGATCCACGGGTGACGGAGGTCGGATATGCGTCGGACGCCGGGCGGCGCATAGATTACCGGGAGATTAACGCTGCGATCCAATCGTTAACCGAGGGCGAGGACGATTCGGTCGCCCTCATGGCCACCGTCGCCAGCGAATTGCACCATGCCGACGACCGCTTCGACTGGACCGGGTTCTACCGCGTCGTCTCGCCCGGGCTGCTGAAGATCGGACCCTACCAGGGCGGGCATGGCTGCCTCGTCATCCCCTTCGAGCGGGGCGTCTGCGGGGCCTGTGCGCGGACGGGCGAGGTGCAGATCGTGCCGGACGTGGACGCCTTCCCGGGGCATATCGCCTGCGCCTCCTCCACCCGGTCGGAGATCGTGCTGCCGGTGCGGGACCGGGAGGGCGCGCTGATCGCCGTGCTCGACGTCGACAGCGACCTTCCCGACGCCTTTGACGAGACCGACGCGGTGGAACTGGCGCGAATCCTTGATGCGGTCTTTGCCCGGTGAGGACGCTGGCGGAGCTGATGGCGACCCATGCGCGGCACGGTCGGATCGACTGGATCGGGCTCCGGCCGGAGCGCCGGGCGGATATGGCTGCCGTCGAGGCCGCCGAGATCGCGGAGGGCGGGCTCGACGGGGACCATTCCCGGCCGGGCAAGCGCGCCGTGACGCTGGTCCAGGCGGAGCATCTTCCGGTGATCGCCGCGCTCTGCGAGGGCGAGGTCACGCCGCAGGCGCTGCGGCGGAATCTCGTCGTCTCGGGTCTCAACCTCGCCGCGCTGCGCGGGCGGGAGGTCGCGGTGGGCGAAGCGGTTCTGCGGATCACCGGCCCCTGCGCGCCCTGTTCGCGGATGGAGGAGACGCTGGGCCGGGGCGGCTACAGCGCCGTGCGCCATCACGGCGGCTGGTGCGCCTCGGTCGTCACGCCGGGGCGGGTCGCGCTGGGGGACGGGGTGCGCCCGTGATCCGCCGCGCGACGTCCGCCGACCGGGACGCGATCTGCGCGCTGCACCTCGCCTCCTGGCAGGACAGTTACGGGGGCGAGTTGCCCGCCGACTTCCTGCGCGACGAGCTGCCCGGGGCGATGCGCGGGAAATGGGCGGCGCGCCGTTTCGCGTCGCCGGAACTGACGCTGGTCGCGGAGGGTGACGACGGCATCGAGGGCTTCTCCTGCGCGTTGACCGACCGCGACCCGCCGCTGATCGACAACCTGCATGTGCATCCGGGCCTGCGCGGGCGCGGGACGGGTGCCGCGCTGATCTCGGCCACGAAGGCCGCGCTGGCCGTGGACGGGTTCGCACGGGCTTACCTGACGGTGCTGCAGTCGAACCCGCGGGCGCTGGCCTTCTATCTGGCGCAGGGCGGGGTAAACGAGGGGGCGGTGGACGACGTGCTGGTCGGCCATCCGGTGAAGGCGTGGCGGGTCGGGTTCGACCTTTGATCCCGGGGAGGGACAGGCGCATCGGAGGTCGACGTCCGGGCGCGGATCGCCGGGCCGGGTTTCGGCGACCCGGCGTCTGTTCCGGGCCGGTCATGGCTGCCGCGTCCGGAGACCCTGGAGCCAAGCTGAGAGCCTCGCCACATCGCCGTGCCGTCGGGGCGCAGCTGGAAATCGGCTCTTGTCGGACGGAGGGGATCGATGCTGTGGAGGCCCGGAAGCCGCGCCTGGCGCCGCCTTTCCGGTTCCATGTTTCCGCCCGTCGCGCTAGGCGGGCGCAACGCTGACCTTCGAGGCTCGTTCGACGATGAAATTCACCCTGTCCTGGCTCAAGCGCCATCTCGACACCTCCGCCACGGTGGCGGAAATTGCCGAGGCCCTCACCGATCTCGGGCTCGAGGTTGAGGGGGTCGAGGACCGCGCCGCCCAGCTGAGGGGCTTCACGATCGGCCATGTCAGATCGGCCGAGAAGCACCCGGATGCCGACCGCCTGCGCGTCTGCCAGGTCGAGACCGACGAGGGGGTCAAGCAGATCATCTGCGGCGCGCCCAACGCGCGGGCCGGAATCACCGTCGTCGTGGCCAAGCCCGGCGTCTACGTGCCCGGCATCGACACCACCATCGGCGTCGGCAAGATCCGGGGGATCGAGAGCTTCGGCATGATGGCCTCGGAGCGCGAGCTGGAGCTGTCGGACGAGCATGACGGCATCATCGAGCTGCCCTCGGGCGAGGTCGGGCAGCGCTTCACCGACTGGCTGGCCGAGAACGATCCGGCCAAGGTCGACCCGGTGATCGAGATCGCGATCACGCCGAACCGGCCCGACGCGCTGGGCGTGCACGGCATCGCCCGCGATCTGGCCGCGCGGGGGCTGGGGACGCTGAAGCCGCTGGAAAGCCCGGTCATCGAGGGCGGGTTCGACTGCCCCGTCAAGGTCACCATCGACGAGGACACGCGGGACGGCTGCCCGATCTTCGCGCTTCGCCTGATCCGGGGCGTGCGGAACGGGCCGTCGCCCGACTGGTTGCAGGACCAGCTGCGCGCCATCGGGCTGCGGCCGATCAGCTTCCTCGTCGATGTGACGAACTGGTTCACCTACGACCTGAACCGCCCGCTGCACGTCTTCGACGCCGACGTGGTCAAGGGCGACCTGCGGGTGCATCGCGCCGCGGGCGGCGAGACGATCACGGCGCTGGACGACAAGGACTACACGCTGCCCGAGGGCGCGATGGTGATCTCGGACGAGACGGGTCCCGAAAGCATCGCGGGCGTCATGGGCGGTGCGCAGTCGGGCGTGACCGAAGACACGGTCAACGTGCTGGTCGAGAGCGCATATTGGGACCCCGTCCAGATCGCGATGACGGGACGGGCGCTGAAGATCAACTCCGACGCGCGCTACCGCTTCGAGCGGGGCGTGGACCCGGCCTTCACGCCCGAGGGGCTGGACCATGCGACGCGGATGATCCTGGACCATGCGGGGGGCGAGGCCTCGGCCATGGTGGTCGCCGGTGCCGTGCCCGACACGTCCCGCGCCTACCGGCTGGATACCGGCCGGGTCGAGAGCCTGGTCGGCATGGCCATCCCCGCCGAGACGCAGCGCGCCACGCTGGAGGCGCTGGGCTTCGCGCTCGACGGTGACATGGCCTCGGTCCCGCCCTGGCGGCCCGACGTGCAGGGCGAGGCCGACCTGGTGGAGGAGGTCGCGCGCATCGCCTCGCTGACGAAGCTGGAGGGCCGGCCGATGGCGCGCCCGGCGCAGGTGCTGCGCCCGGTGCTGACGCCGATGCAGCAGCGCGAGCGGATGGCGCGGCGGACGGCGGCGGCCCTGGGCTACGACGAATGCGTGACCTACAGCTTCATCGATGCCGAGGCGGCGGCGCTGTTCGGCGGCGGGTCCGATGCCACGCGGCTGGAGAACCCGATCAGCTCGGACATGAGCCACATGCGGCCCGCGCTGCTGCCCGGCCTGCTGCGGGCTGCGGCGCGCAACCAGGCGCGGGGCTTCGCGGACCTCGCGCTGTTCGAGATCGGGGCCGCCTTCCACGGCGGCGAGCCGGGGGAGCAGCAGCTGTCGCTGACCGGCCTGCTGGTCGGCCATACCGGGCCGAAGGGTGTGCATGGCGACCGGCGGCCGGTCGACGTTTTCGACGTGCGCGCCGACGCCGAGGCCGTTCTGGCCGCCATCGGCGCGCCGGCCCGCGCGCAGATCCTGCGCGACCTGCCCGAGTGGTGGCATCCGGGGCGGTCGGGCCGGATCTGCCTCGGGCCGAAGAAGGTCATGGCCGAGTTCGGGGAGATCCACCCGAAGGTGCTGCGCGCGATGGATGTGAAGGGGCCGGCGGTGGCCTTTACGGTCTGGCCCGCCGAGGTGCCCTTCCCGAAGGCGCAGGGCACGTCGCGGGGGGCGCTCGCGCTCTCGGACCTGCAGGCGGTGGAGCGGGACTTCGCCTTCGTGGTCGATGCCCGGGTCGAGGCGCAGCAGCTGGTTCAGGCGGCGCAGGGCGCCGACAAGGCGCTGATCTCGGAGGTGCGGGTCTTCGACGAGTTCGTCGGCGGGAGCCTGGGCGAGGGGCGCAAGTCGCTGGCCCTGACGGTGCGGATGCTGCCGACCGACAAGACGCTGACCGACAAGGAGATCGAGGCCGTCGCGGCCAGGGTGGTCGAGAAGGTCACGAAGGCCACGGGCGGCGAATTGCGCGGCTGATCCCGGGCGGCGGGCCGCGGATTGTCGCGGCCCGCCGGCCCCGTCCGCGCGAGCGTTGGCCTTTGTCGCGGACAATTCGCGGGAGTCTCCCCCCGCGCACCACAATCCTGCCGCTCCGCCGTGCAGCTTTCCCGTCACCGTGTCGCGCGACACCGCACGAGGAACTGCCATGTCGATTGCGACCGATCTCGAACGGGCGATGCTCGACCTCATCAACGGCGAGCGTTTGGCGCGCGGGTTGGGGGAGCTGAAGCTCGAACTCGACCTGAACGCGGCGGCCGAGGATCACAGTCGCTGGATGCTCGATACCGATACGTTCGACCATGCGGGCGAGGGCGGGAGCCGCCCGGCGGATCGGATGCGCGAGGCAGGGTTCGACCTGTCGGGCGGGTGGGGGTCGGCCGAGAACATCGCGATCCAGTCGATCCGAGGCCCGGCGGGCTTCGAGGACGACGTCGCGAACCTGCATGCGTCGCTGATGAACAGCGCCGGGCACCGGGCCAACATCCTCAACCCGCGCTACGATTATGTGGGCATCGGCATCGAGACCGGCGGGTTCCGGTATTCCGGCGCGTTCGATCTGCCGTCGATCGTGGTGACGCAGAAATTCGCCTTCACGGGCGGGTCCGTGTCGCTGGACCTGGGCGCGCCGGAGCCGGTGCCGGACCCGGAGCCGGTGCCCGAACCCGAACCGGTTCCTGCGCCGCCCCCGGAACCCACGCCCGAGCCCGAGCCCGAGCCCGAGCCGGAGCCGGAGCCTGCCCCCGAGCCGGAGCCTGCCCCCGAGCCAGAGCCCGAACCGACGCCGGAACCCGAACCGGAGCCCGAGGTCTCGACGACCCCCACCGAGGGCGACGACCACCTGACGGGCGGGGCGGGGGACGACCTGCTCGACGGGCTCGGCGGCCATGATCTGCTGGAGGGCGGCGCGGGGAACGACCGGCTGATCGGCAAGGGCGGGCGCGACACGCTCGACGGCGGCGACGGCGACGACCATCTGGGCGGCGGCTGGTATCACGACCTGCTGCGCGGCGGCGCGGGGCGCGATCAGCTCTGGGCCGGGAAGGGGGACGACCTGCTCGACGGCGGCGCGGGCGACGACTGGCTGCGCGGCGAGAGCGGCGACGACACGCTGGAGGGCGGCACCGGCGTCGATATCCTGCTGGGTGGCGACGGCAACGACCTGCTGGCCGGCGGGGCCGGGGCGGACGTCTTCGTCTTCACCGGGCCCGCCGGGGCGGCGGATGCCGACATCGTCACGGATTACAGCCGGGGCGAGGACCGCATCTGGATCGAGGCCGAGTTGCTGGGCGTCGCCGAGGGGGGGCTCGACATGGCCTATACGGAACTTGGCAGCGTCGCGCGGCAGGCCGACACGCGGCTGCTCTACGATCCGCAGACCGGCGCGGTCCGGATCGACCTGGACGGGCGCGGCGGGGCCGAGGCGGAGCTTCTGTTCACCTTCGACGGCGGCGACCGGCCGCATCCGGGGGACGTGATCCTCGGATGAGAAAGGCGCGGCCCCGAGGGGACGACGACGGCTCCGCCCGCGGGCGGGGTCGCCGTCAGCCGTAGTCGCGGCGGTCCTCGATCACGAGCCCGTCGTTGGGGAGCGTCTCGACCCGCTCGACCCGGCCCTTCATCTTCAGGACCTGCGCGACGCTGTCGGACCAGGCGGCCTCGTCCCCGCCCTCGGCGCGGACCTGCACGGTCATGACGTCCATCTCGCCGTCGCGGGTGGCGACGACACGGGCGGCCTGCATCTCGGGATGGCGGGCGACGAGTTCGGCGACCTGCTCCGGGCGCACGAACATGCCCTTGATCTTGGTGGTCTGGTCGGCGCGGCCCATCCAGCCCTTGATGCGGGCATTGGTGCGGCCGCAGGGTGATTGCCCCTCCATCATCGCGGACAGGTCGCCGGTCGCGAAGCGGATCAGCGGGTAGTCCGGGTTGAGCGCGGTGACGACGACCTCGCCCACCTCTCCGGCGGGCAGGGGGTCGCCGGTGCCGGGGCGGACGATCTCGACGATGACGCCCTCGTCGAGGATCATGCCCTCCTGCGCCTCGGATTCGTAGGCGATGTTGCCCAGATCGGCGGTGGCGTAGCATTGCAGGCAGAGGATGCCGCGATCGGCGTATTCCTGGCGGAGGGACGGGAACAGCGCGCCCCCGCCGACGGCGGCGCGGGTGAAGCCCAGTCGTTCGCCCATGGCGTCGGCGCGGTCGAGGATGACCTTCAGGTAGTCCGGCGTGCCTGCATAGGCGGTGGCCCCCAGGTCGGCGGCGGCGCGGACCTGCAGGTCGGTCTGGCCGGTCCCCGCCGGGATGACGACGGCGCCGACGGCGCGCGCGCCGCTTTCGAACATGTGGCCCGCGGGGGTGAGGTGGTAGCCGAAGCAGTTCTGCACCACGTCCGTCGTCCCGATCCCTGCCGCGTGGAGGAAGCGGCCGAGGCGCCACCAGTCGCCCGAGGCGACCGAGCCGGGTTCGTAGATCGGGCCGGGGGACTGGAACATGTGGGTGACGTTCGAGACGCGGATGCCGCCGAACGGGCGCTGCGCGGCCTGCCATTCGGCCAGCTTCGACTTTCGCAGCACCGGCAGGCGGGCGAGGTCCGAGAGGCTGTCGATGCGGACGCCCTCGGCGTCCGGGACCTGCGTCAGTTGCTTCTTCAGGGCGGCCAGCTGCGCCGCCTCCCGTTCGTCGGCGGAGCGCGTCTCCAGCTCGTCGTAGTGGCTCATTCCTGTCCCCAATGGTATCGGGCCCCGTCGAAGGAGGGGCCGTGGAAGCATGGCACGCCGAGCGCCTCGATCTCGGCCATGGCGGCGGCGTCGTCGGCGCCCGCGCCGGGCGCGGGTTCGCGGAGCGCGACGCCGAGGATGCGGCCGGGATGGCGGCGGACGGCGTCGCGGTAGACGATGGCGTCCTTCTGGCCGCTGTCGCCCATGAGCCAGGCGCAAAGCGTCGGGTTGGCGGCGAGGATCGCATCGATGGCGGCGCCCTTGTGGGTGCCGTGGCTGTTGCCGACGCCCTCCTCGGTCAGCCCAAGGTCGCGCAGGAACATCGGGCCCCGCGGGATGTCGTGGCGGGTGAACAGCGCCTCGAGGAAGTCGTGCAGGTTCCAGGGGCTGGACGAGACGTAGAAGACGGGGTTGCGGCCTTCGTCGACCAGCGCCGCCATCAGGTGCCGCGCGTCCTCGTGCGCCTGCCGCGTCAGCGCCGAGACGGTGAAGGTCGTCCAGAGGTTGCGGAGCAGCGAGTGGGCGCCGGTCTCGATCACCGTGTCGTCGATGTCGGAGATGATCAGGTAGTCGGCCTCGGGCGACGGCACCCGCACCGGGAAGGGGGTGGCCGGGCCGTCCTGGCCCTCTATGCGGACGGGCACGTCGGTCCAGCCGGGCGACGCATGGCGCGACACCGTCAGGGTCACGTAGCCTTCGGCATCCGAGACCGCGCGCGACTCGCCGCCCAGCACGGTCACGCCCGCGACCTCGTCGGTGAAGAAAAGCGAGGCCATCTGCCGGAGGTTGGTCCAGCGCGACTGCGCCGCCGAGGGCTCGGCCCGGCGCAGATGCGACAGGACGCGGCCGCGCAGGAGCAGTCCCTCGGGCGTGGCGTAGCCGATATAGGGCTCCAGCACCGGCGTGCCGCCGGGGCGGCGGCCGACCCGTTCGATCAGGGCCTCGACGCGGCGGGCGGCGGGCAGGAGGACGGAGCGGAAGGTCTGGGCCATGGCGGATACCTGCACCGGGCGGGCCTGCGGGGTCAACGCGGCGCGCCGGGTCATGCGGGCCTGCCCGGATAGGTGGCGAGCACCTCGTAGACCGGCCCCTGCGGCGTGAGCCGCGACGACCAGAGCGTCACCGGCCCCGACATGTCCGGCGCCATCTCGGGCGTGCCGAGCCGGGCGAGCCGCCCGGGCAGCCGCTCGTCGGCGGGAGCGGAGGCGGGATGGCGGACCAGCGTTACATGGGGGCGGAAGCGTTCGCGCGGCAGGTCGATGCAGGCGGCGCGGACGGCGCGGCGCACGGTGTCACGCAGGGCGGTCAGCGCCGGGGTGGGCCGGATGTCGAGCACGACGGCGCGCGCCTTCGACCCGCCGATGACGCCATAGGCGGTGGGCGTCAGTTCGGCGGGGAAGAGCGTGCGGGCCTCCAGCTCCTCGTGCAGCGCCTCCAGCGCGGGCTCGGGCTGGTCGTCGAGGAAGGCAAGCGTCAGGTGCAGGTCGTCGGCGTCGACCGCGCGCCCGCCGCGCAGGTTCTCCTGCGCCCGTTCGAGCGGCGCGATCCAGCTCTCGGGGACGGGAAGGGCGAGGAAGGTCCTCATCTGCCCGGGCGCGTCCGTGCCTGCCGCGCGACGGTCGGCCCGGGCTCGGCCGGGAGTGGGCAGGGCCTGCGCCCGGAGGCGGGAGCCTCGGGCGCACCCAGCACGACGCCGGCCGTGCTGCGCCCCGGACGGCGGGGCAGGAGGGGGCCGGAGGTGACGCGGCCCGTTGCCTCGGAGACCGCCCCATGCGGGAGGCGACCCTCGGGCTTGCGCGTGCCCGTCGGCCCGGCCGCGTTCGCGCGGTGGGCGAAGCGCAGCACGGCGCGCGTCGCGGTTCCGACGCAGGCGGTGAGGGTCGTCGTGGGCGCGGCCGTCTTCCGCCGGGTGCGGTCCAGCCCCTCGATCAGGTCGACGCCCGGGTGCCGGCAGAGTGCGGTGACGGTCCCGGCAGAGATATGCGGCGCGCCGCCCGTCAAGCCGCGCCCCGGCCGTGGTCCCGGGCGGTCGCATCGGCCGCCGGATGCGCGCGAGGCCCGCGGGGCGTCATGCGCGCCCCTCGAACGCGGCGCGCACGGTGGCGATGTCGATCCTCACCATCTCCAGCATCGCGGCGAAGGCGCGGCCCGCCGCCTCCCGGTCGGGGTCGCACATCATCTCCCACAAGCCCTTGGGCGCGATCTGCCAATGGACGACGAAGCGGTCCACCAGCCAGCCGCAGGCCTTCTCCTGCCCGCCATCCGCCAGCGCGGCCCAGAGCCGGTCCGTCTCGGCCTGGTCCTCGGTCGCCACCACGATCGAGGTCTCCTCGCCCAGCCGGTTGCGGTCGCCGCCGTTCAGCGCCTGGTAGGGCGTGCCCATCAGTTCGAAGGCGACGGCCACCGGGGCGCCGGTCTCGCCGGGCATCGTCATCGTGATCCGGCTGTCCGGCAGCAGCCCGCAATAGAAGGCGGCGGCCTCGTGGCCGTTGTTGTCCGCGAACCAGAGGCAGGTGGCGACCCGGGTCATGCCGGGCACGCCTCCGGCCGGCCGGAGGCGCATCGCGGGCCGACCCGCGATGCGGCGCCCGGGGTGGAGGGAACGCCGGGATCGGAGCAGGGGCGCCTCATCGGGAACCTCAGAACCCGCCGCCGCTCACGACAGCCACCGCTTGCGGCGGCGGTAGCTGCGGACGTCGCGGAAGGATTTCCGGCCCTCCTCGGACATGCCGAGGTAGAATTCCTTCACGTCGGGGTTCTCGCGCAGCTCCTTGGCGGGGCCGTCCATGACGACGCGGCCCGACTCGAGGATGTAGCCGTAATGGGCGAAGCGCAGGGCGACGTTGGTGTTCTGCTCGGCCAGAAGGAAGCTGACGCCCTGGTCCTCGTTGAGCGACTTCACGATGCCGAAGATCTCCTCGACGAGCTGCGGGGCGAGGCCCATCGACGGCTCGTCCAGAAGGATCGTCTCGGGGCGGGACATGAGTGCGCGGCCGATGGCGCACATCTGCTGCTCGCCGCCCGAGGTATAGCCGGCCTGCGAGCCGCGCCGCTCGCGCAGGCGGGGGAAGTAGTCGTAGACCATCTCGAGATCCTTCCGGATCGCCGCCGACCCGTCCTTGCGGGTATAGGCGCCGGTCATCAGGTTCTCTTCGACGGTGAGGTGCTCGAAGCAATGGCGTCCCTCCATGACCTGGATGACGCCGCGCGCGACGAGGTCGGCAGGGCTGAGGTCCTGGATGCGCTCGCCGCGATAGGTGATCGAGCCCTTGGTGACGTCGCCCCTCTCGGAGCGCAGCAGGTTCGAGATCGCCTTCAGCGTCGTCGTCTTGCCCGCGCCGTTGCCGCCCAGCAGCGCGGTGATCCCGCCCTTCGGGACCGAGAGGCTGACGCCCTTCAGCACGAGGATGACGTGGTTGTAGATCACCTCGATATTGTTGACCTCAAGAAGGCGCTCGCCCTCCACCCCCTCGGTCTTGGGGGCCGTTCCGGCCTCGGCGTCCAGCATCCTCGTCCTCCCTCGAAGCGTCATGAAGGCCGGACCGCGCGCGGTCCGGCCGGGGGGCCGGGGCGGAGAACCGCCCCGGTGTCTCGGTTCAGCTCGGCTCGGCGCAGCCCGGCGTGATGCCGGCCTCGGCGGCGTAGGCCATCGAGTCCTCCTCGACGAGCGGCGCGATCACTTCGGCGTCCGGCGAGATGAAGCCCGTCAGCGGCTCGAACCGCTGCTCGGAGGCGTTCCACCGCTGCACGATGCCCTCGCCCGAGCCACCGTGGTTCTCGCAGCTCACCGAGAAGACCGGCCCGATCTGGGGCGCGCCCCAGCTTTCCATGGTGGCCTCGGTGACCTCCAGCGCCTCCATGCCGTCGCGCATCATCGCGGGCGTGATGTCGGTGACGCCGTGGATCTCCTGCGCCTTGCGGATCGCCTCGGCGGTCAGCATCGCGGCGTACATGCCGCGGTGGTAGAGCACCGAGCCCAGGTTGGAGCCGTCGCCGGCCGCCAGGCCCGCATCCACCACATGCTCCCGGATCTCGCCGAAGATCGGGTAGTCCGGGTTGATCGTGTTCATGTTGAGCGACAGGTAGCCGTCCGCCGCCGCGCCCGCGGGAATGACGTCATGCTCGGCCCCGGCCCACCAGTTGCCGATGAACTGGTCCATCGGATAGCGGATGTTCGCGGCCTCCTGCACGGCGACCTGGTTCATCACGCCCCAGCCCCACATGATCACGTAGTCGGGACGGTCCCGCCGGATCTGGAGCCACTGGGACTTCTGCTCCTGGCCGGGATGGTCGACGGCGATCTCGGTCAGCTCGAAGCCGTGCTTCTCGCCCAGCACCTGAAGCGTGCGGATCGGCTCCTTGCCGTAGGCGGAGTTGTGGTAGACCAGCGCGATCTTCTTGCCGTCCAGCGAGCCGTCGTTCTGCTCGAGCAGGTAGTTGACCGCCACCGAGGCCGCGTCCCAATAGTTTGCCGGGTAGTTGAAGACGTTGTTGAAGACGGCGCCGTTCACCGCCGAGGTGCGGCCGTAGCCCAGCGTGTGCAGCGGGATGCCGTCGGCCTCGGCCTTGGGGATCAGCTGGTAGGTGATCCCGGTCGACAGCGGCTGATAGACCAGCGAGCCTTCGCCCTTGGTCGCCTCGTAGCACTCCACCCCCTTCTCGGTGTTGTAGCCCGTCTCGCACTCGATCAGCCGGATCGGCTCGCCGCCGATGCCGCCGTCACGCTCGTTGAGCAGGGTGAAGTAGTCCTGGTAGCCGTCCGAGAACGGGATGCCGCCGGCCGCGTAGGGGCCCGTCCGGTAGCTGAGGTCCGGAATGACGAGGTCCGCCATCGCGGGGGCCGCGGCCATGATGGCGGCGACGGTGAGGGTGCCTAGTTTCATCGGTGTTTCCTCCCTGGATGATCCGATATGCGCCGGTTGGCCCGGCCCGTGAGATGGGCATCACGATGCCCACCGCCTTCCATGGCCGCGCCTAGTGCGGGAACGGCCACAACCTCAGCTTCTCCTTCGTCAGCCGCCAGAGCTGCGCCAGCCCATGCGGCTCCACCACGAGAAAGAAGACGATCAGCCCGCCGACGACGACGAGGTTCAGATGCGCCACGATGTCCGTGGGCCAGCCCAGCAGGTCGACCCCGACGATCTTCAGCACTACCGGCAGCAGCACGAGGAACGCAGCACCCGCGAAACTGCCGAAGATCGAGCCCAGACCGCCGATGATGACCATGAACAGCACCAGGAACGACTTCTGGATGCCGAAGGCCTCGCCGACCTCGACCGCACCGAGATAGACCGTGAAGAACAGCGAGCCCGAGACGCCGACAAAGAAGGACGACACCGCGAAGGCGGTCAGCTTGGCCCGGAGCGGGTTCACCCCGATGATCTCGGCGGCGATGTCCATGTCGCGGATCGCCATCCACTGCCGCCCGACCGTCCCGCGCGTCAGGTTGCGCGCGACCCAGGCCAGGATGACGACGAAGAACAGGCAGAAGAGGTACTGCGCCCAGGCCTCGGTATTGGGGCCGGTGATCTCGAGCCCGAACAGCGTCCGCTCGGGCGCGTTGATCTGGCCCGAGGCGGAGTAGTTGTAGAACCAGCCGACCCGGTTGAACAGCCAGACGAGGAAGAACTGCGCGGCCAGCGTCGCGACGGCGAGGTAGAAGCCCTTGATCCGGAGGCTGGGCAGGCCGAAGGCCGCGCCGACGATGGCGGTGATGACGCCCGACAGGATCGTCACCGTGACCATGTCCATCCAGGCGAACGCGGTCATCAGCTTGTAGGAAGAATAGGCCCCCACCGCCATGAACCCGCCGGTGCCGAGGCTGACCTGCCCGCAATAGCCGGTCAGGATGTTCAGCCCGAGCGCGGCGATCGCGTAGATCAGGAACGGCACCAGGAAGGCGTTCGCCCAGTAGTCCGTCACCAGGAAGGGCAGGACCACGGCCGCCACGACCAGCAGCACCCAGTAGGCCCTCCGGTCGAACCTGATCGGGAAGGTCTGGTTGTCCTCGCCGTAGGACGTCTTGAAGTCTCCGGCCTCGCGGTAAAGCATCAGGTTTCTCCTCCGGGCTTGCGCCCCCGTCCTGCCATGAAACCGGCAGGTTTCTTTCCCAGGCTGGTGGCGCCTTGACAGGAGGTCCGCATGGCCACCCCCGCCACCGAATTGCAGAAGCTGCTCGAGCTGCGCGACGCGGGCGAGCTGACCGAGGCGGAGTTCGCCACGGCGAAGGCCCGCGTGCTGCGCCCCGGGCCCCAATCCGTCATGACCCCCTCGTCGCGGCGGCGCGGCTGGGGCCTGTTCGCGTCCTTCGGGCGCGGGCTCTTCACGATCATCGTCGCCACCGGCGTCCTGATCGGCGCCACGACCCTGATCGCGCTGACCGAAGCCGGGGCCGTCGCGCTGGGCGCGCTGGGCCTGATGGCCCTCGCGCTGGTGCTCGTCTTCCTGTTCATGAACGAGGCCTGACCCATCACGCCGCCCCCGCGTCCGAGGGATGGTTGACCCCGTCGACCCAGCCGATCGGCTCCCGGTCGCGCGGGTTCACCCCGTCGAGCGCGCCCATGTTCACCCCGAACTCCCTCGGGTTCGACCGGCGGCGGTGATGGGTGTAGATGCCGCAGACCGAGCAGAACCAGTGCTCCGCCGTCATCGTCCCCCATTGGTAGAGCGTCAGCGTGTCGCCCTTCACCACGGTCAGGTCGCCCTCCTTCACGGTGACCGGCGCCACCCCGCGCCTGCGGCAGAAGGAGCAGTCGCAGCGCCGCGCCGTGGCCAGCCCGTCGGCCAGCACGACCGACAGCTCGGTGGCGCCGCAATGGCAGGTGAGGCGGATGGGCTCGGCCATCACGTCCTCATGTCCGCCACAGCCGCCACGCCTGCCACCCGCGCCCCAGCGCGATGGCCAGCGTCACGCAGGCCAGCAGCGGCCAGACCGGCCCGCCCAGCGCGAAGAGCCAGGCCGACAGCGCGGCGGCGATTGCCGCCTGCACGGCCTGCCGCAGCCAGACGCGGCTGCCCGTCGAGCGGGCGAAGGCCTGCCTCGGGTCGCGCATCACACCCTCTCAATGATCTTCTCCCCGAACAGGCCCTGTGGCCGGAACACCAGGAAGATCAGCGCCAGCACATAGGCGAACCAGTTCTCGGTCGCCCCGCCGAGGTTGATGACGCCGCCGAAGCACTGGCCGGTGCCGAAGCAGAACTCGAACAGCTTCTCGCCCACGCCGATGATCAGCCCGCCGACGATGGCGCCGGGGATCGAGGTGAAGCCGCCCAGCATCAGAACCGGCAGCGCCTTCAGCGCGATCAGCGACAGCGAGAACTGCACGCCCGATTTCGCGCCCCACATGATGCCCGCGACCAGCGCCACGAAGCCCGCGATGGACCAGACCAGTACCCAGATGAAGTTGAGCGAGATGCCCACGCTGAGCGCCGCCTGATGGTCGTCGGCCACCGCGCGCAGCGCGCGGCCCTGCTTGGTGTAATGCGAGAAGGCGACCAGGCCCGCCACGAGAAGGGCCGCGATGACCGTCGCCGTGATGTCGAGATTGTCGATGAAGAAGCCGTAGCCGAAGACCTCGAAGGTGGTCCCGTCGATCCACTCGTTGATGCCCTGCGGGATGCCCACGTCGAGGGTCTTGATGTCCGCCCCCCACATCAGGTCGGCCACGCCTTCGAGGAAGAAGGCAAGGCCGATGGTGGCCATGAACAGGATGATCGGCTCCTGGTTCACCAGGTGGCGGAAGACGAAGCGGTTCACCGCCCAGGCGAAGGCGATCATCACGACGACCGTCAGCAGGATCGCCAGCAGAGCCGGGACGGTCCAGCCGAAATGATGGATGTTCGTCCCGAAGGTCGCGTTGATCAGGTGGGCGAAGGGCACCTGCCCGTTCTGGATTCCCACCAGCGTCATCGCCGCGAAGAGCGCCATGACCCCCTGCGCATAGTTGAAGATGCCGGAGGCCTTGAAGATCAGCACGAAGCCGAGGGCCACGAGCGAATACATCACGCCGGCCATGAGGCCGTTCAGCGCGACCTCCATTCCGTAGAGAAGGGTGTCAGGCATGTCGGGCCTCCTTGAACGCGAAGGCCCGCGACCCGGCGGGTGCCGGGCGCGGGCCATGTCTCTCCGTCGCGGCGAGGCCGCGGAATGTCAGTAGGGCAGCGGCTTCTCCGGCGAGCCGGGGTCCGGCCGCTCCAGCGCGGGCTGCGGGTCGCGATAGGCCGCCGAGCCGCCGTCGATCCCCGGATTGGGGCCGGTCGCGGCGGGGCAGGTGCAGGCCATCAGCAATTCGTTCGCCTTCTCCGAGCGCTTGCCGGCGGGGATCGCCTCCAGCGCGGACTTGGCCGCCCGGAGCCCCCAGTCGATGTCGCCATCTACCAGCGGCGGGCGCGACTGGCCGTCCTCGCCCATCTCGGCGGCGCGGGTGTCGCGCGACTGGTGCGCCACGCGCTTGAAGGCGTCGAACACCGCCTGCCGCTCGTTGATCCGCAACTCCTCCAGGTCGTCCGGGCGAAAGCCCCTCAGCCGCTGGATCGTGTAGTCGGGCAACCCCCGGTCCTCGCCCAGGATGTCGGCCAGCGTCTTCTTCAACCAGGTCTCGTGATCGGACATGTGCAGGTCTCCTTCCGTCTGGAAGGACCAACGGCGCGGCGAAGTCGATGTTCCGCCCCTTCCTGTGGCCGCAAATACTCCGGGGAGCGCGAGGGGCTGGCCCCTCGCTCCCGCCCTCGAAGCCGGGCGCGGCGACTGGCTCAGTCATGCGCCACCCCGAGATAGGCGTCGATCACATCCTGGTTGTTGCGCACCTCGTCGGGGGTGCCGTCGCCGATCTTGCGGCCGTAATCCATGACCACGACCCGGTCCGACAGGTCCATGACGACGCCCATGTCGTGCTCGATCAGCGCGATGGTGGTCCCGAACTCGTCGTTCACGTCGAGGATGAAGCGGGACATGTCCTCCTTCTCCTCAACGTTCATGCCGGCCATCGGCTCGTCGAGCAGCAGCAGCTTCGGCTCGGCGGCGAGCGCCCGGGCCAGCTCCACACGCTTCTTCAGGCCGTAGGGCAGGCGGCCGACGGGCGTCTTGCGGATGGCCTGGATCTCGAGGAAGTCGATGACCCGCTCGGCGGCGGCGCGGTTCTCTTCTTCCTCCTTCGCGGCGCCGGTCCACCAGAGCGACTGTGTGAAGAGGTTCGAGGACATGTAGCCCAGCCGCCCGGTCATCACGTTGTCGAGCACCGACATCCCCTCGAAGAGCGCGATGTTCTGGAAGGTGCGGGCGATGCCCTGGCGGGCGACCTGGTAGGGCTTCATCGGCGGGCGGGGCGCGCCGCGGAACCAGACCTCCCCCTCCTGCGGGACGTAGAAGCCCGAGATGACGTTCAGCATCGAGGACTTGCCGGCGCCGTTCGGGCCGATGATCGCGCGGATCTCGCCCTCGCGGATGTCGAAGGAAATGTCCTTGATCGCCTCCACCCCGCCGAAGCGCAGCGTGATGTTGCGCAGGTCGAGGACGGTGCCGCCGATCGTGCGGCCGTCGGCGGTGACGTATCTTTCAGCGTCGAGCATGATCGATCCTTCTCACGTGTCTTCGCCCGGTCTTCGCGGCGCGGGGCGGTCCAGGAGGGACGCGCCGCCGCACTCCGGCGCGCCGGCCATCTCGCTGACCGAGGAACGGAAGTCCCCCTCGGCGGGCCGGACCGTCACGCTGGCGATGACGGGGCAGGCGCGGGCGTTGGGCTCGGTGGCGGTCATGCCCTCGCGGATGACGGTCGCGTCGGAGCGCAGATCCGCGCGCTGCCAGTCGCCCTGGGCGAGGGCGGCGCGCATCATGTCGCGATAGGCGTCCAGCAGCGTCCGGGCTTCGTCGCCTGTCAGGGCGCGGCGGGGGACGATCTCGCAGATGGCACGGGTGCCGGGGCGGGTGCGATACTCGATCAGCCGCAGGCGGAGCGCGCCGTCCGGCGCCTCGAAGTTGCGCGGGACGAGGCGGCCCCCCACGGTCGCGGCGCCCGGCGCGAGGTAGCGGCGGGTGCCGTCGGTGACGTCGCGGTTGTAGGCGAAATCGGGCGCCCGTTCGCGCAGGCCCGACAGGTCGAGCGCCGCCCCCCGCGCGACGGCCGCCCCGCACCGCGCCTGCAGGTCGCGCCATTCGGAGGTGAGGTCGGCGGCGGCGGCACTAGTCCAGAACAGCGCGCCAATCGACGCGGCCATGAAGGACGCGGACGATCTCCACTCCTTCCGGTGTCGCGTCGAAGAAGACGAGATGGGAGCGGTACCGATGGACGCGGATCGGCGGATCGACTTCGTGCCGAAGGCGAGCGATCTCGGGATGGTCCGCCAGGAGGGCGAAAGTCGATGCCATGCCGGAAAGATATGACTCGGCCTGATCGATGGACCATTGCGCCGCGGTGTAGTCCTAGATCTCGTCGAGGTCTTGCGCGGCGCCAGGCGACAAGCGCCAGGCTGGCGCGTCAGCCGCCATGCTGCGCGCGCTTCGCCCTCAGGAAGGCCTGCATGTCGAACGCCGCCGCTGGCCCGCTGGCCCGGCCCTTGTCGATCTCGGCCTGAAGCTCCGCGATTGCCCTCTGCCGGTCCTGGTCCTTTCGGATCAGGTCGCGGACGTAGTCGGAGGCGTTGCCGTAGCGCTCCGAACGGACCTGATCCTCGACCCAGGCCTTCATCCCGTCGGGCAGGGACACGTTCATCGTCGCCATGGCGCACCTCCGTGAGGGGATATGTGGGGAGCGTTGGCAAGGTTTGTCAATCTTCCTGCGTTGGACGATGCGGAGTGGTGGGCATGGTCATGCCGACGATACGGCGCCGCTACTCTGCGGCTTCCACGACGCGTTCGGGCGTCCTTGTCGGCACCGGCACGACCTCCGCATCCACCAGCGTCAGCGTCGCCCGGATCTTGCCCTTGCGGCCATCTTCGTAGGTGACCTCGGTCTCGGTGTAGACCTCGTCCTTTCCGTCGTACAACGCGGCGATCAGGTCGGAATACTTCTCCTCGATCGTGCGGCGCTTGACCTTCTGGGTGCGCGTCATCTCGTCGTCGTCCGCGTCGAGCTGCTTGTGGAGCACGAGGAAGCGGTGGATCTGGCAGCCGGCCAGCATCTCGTCCTTCGCGACGGACTTGTTCACCGAGGCGACGTGACCGCGCATGATCTGCAGCACGCGGGGGTGCTGGGCCAGTTCCTGGTAGGAGCTGTAGGCGATGTTGTTGCGCTCAGCCCAGTTGCCGACGGCCGTCAGGTCGATGTTGAGGAAGGCCACGCAGCGGTCGCGGCCGTTGCCGAAGACGACGGCCTCGTAGATCTCGGGGAAGAACTTCAGCTTGTTCTCGACGAACTTCGGCGCGAACAGCGCGCCGTCGGCCATCTTGCCGACGTCCTTGGCCCGGTCGATGATCCGGAGGTGGCCCGTGTCGGGTTCGATGAAGCCCGCGTCACCAGTCGCGACCCAGCCCTCGGGGTCCTTGGTCGAGGCGGTGCTCTCGGGGTTCTGGTAGTATTCCTGGAAGGTGCCCGGCGAGCGGTAGAAGACCTCGCCGGAGTCGGCGATGCGAAGCTCGACCCCCGGGGTCGGGGTGCCGACCGTGTCGGCGCGGACCTCGTCGTCCTTCTGCTGGGTTATGAAGACCGAGGCCTCGGTCTGGCCGTAGAGCTGCTTCAGGTTGATCCCGATGGAGCGGTAGAAGTCGAAGAGCTCCGGCCCGATGGCCTCGCCGGCGGTGTAGCCCACCCTGACCCGGGAGAGGCCGAGGGTGTTCTTGAGCGGCCCGAAGACGAGCAGCTCGTTTAGGCGGTAGAGCGCCCGGTCGGCGGCCGAGACCGACTTGCCGTCGAGGATGCGCGGCCCGACCGTCTTGGCATGGGCCATCGCGCGGTCGAACATCTTCTTCTTCAGCGGGCTCGCGTCCTCCATCCGGATCATGACGTTGGTCAGCTGCGTCTCGAACACGCGGGGCGGGGCGAAGTAGTAGGTCGGCCCGATCTCGCGCAGGTCCTGCATGATCGTTGTTTCGGACTCGGGGCAGTTGACGCAGAAGCCCGTCACCATCGCCTGGCCGATCGAGAAGATGAAATCGCCGACCCAGGCCATCGGAAGGTAGGCCAGCACCTCGTCCGTCTGGCGCAAGTTGTCGAACTCGGCGGAGGCCTTCGAGGTCGCGACGATATTGTCGTGGCTCAGCACCACGCCCTTCGGCTTGCCGGTTGTCCCCGAGGTGTAGAGCATGACGCAGGTCGTGGCGCCGGTCTGCTGCGCGCGGCGGCGGTCCAGCTCCGCCCGGTCGGCCCCGCGGCCCGCCTCGCGCAGCTGCGCCATCGAGGACATGGCGGAATGGTCGTATTTCCGGAGGCCGCGCCCATCGAGATAGACGACGTGGCGCAGGCCCTCGATCCGCTCGCGGACCTCGATGACCTTGTCGACCTGCTCCTGATCGGCGGCGATGACGAACTTGGCGGAGCAGTGGCCGAGAACATAGGCGATCTCTTCGCCGACGGCATCGGAATAGAGCGGGACGGGAATGGCCCCGGCGCATTGGGCCGAGACCATCGCCATATAGAGCTGCGGGCGGTTGCGGCCGATGACGGCGACATGCTCGCCGATCTCGATGCCGAGCGCGATGAGGCCCAGCGCCATCTCCTCGATCTCGGCCTTGGCGTCCGACCAGGTCCATTCCTGCCAGATGCCGAACTCCTTCTCGCGATAGGCGGGCGCCTTGGCAAAGACGGTGGCGTTGCGGTCCAGGAAATCCGGAATCGTCCGCAGGTCGGTCTTCGTCATTCTCGGCTCCCCCCAAAGCGCGCCGGGAGAGGACCCCCGGCATGCGGGACAAATGCGGGACGATTCCTGCCTGGGTGTTTCCGAAACCTATCGAATTGTAACGGCCGCCAGCATCCGGTCGCGAAACGAAAAACGCGGCCGGTTTTAACCAGCCGCGTTCTTAAACTTGCGAGGGATGTCTGTCTCTCAGGCCTTCTTGCGGCGCGACGCGACGCCGAGGCCGCCGATCGCGCCCAGAAGCAGCAGGACAGAGGCCGGCAACGGGATCGGAGCGGCGGAGAATTCCAGGTCGTAGAGCACGCCGCCGGAAACACCCTGACCGCTCACGAGCAGCTGGTAGTTGCCGGGTCCGAAGCCCCCGAAGATCGTCGGGTTTCCGCTGGTCCGGGGCGTGTCGAAGGCGATGGACCCGACGATGTTGAAGATCGTCGGCGCGGTCTCGTTCAGCAGGGTGAAGAGAACCGACTTCGGGGCGGCCAGCGGATCCGTCCTGAGAAGGCCGGACTCAGCGGTCGTTCCGCCGCCCTGCAGCGCGAGGCCGCCGAACACGAAGTTCACCTCGGTGTTCGCCTCGGTGGTCTGGAAATTGTAGCTGTCCTGACTGGCGAAGACGCGCCCATAGGCCGCGGCCGATTCGGTCGCCGTCACCGTGCCGAGGTTGTATTGCGCGCCAGGGTCCGAAAGGACGATCGTGCCGGCAACCTGATCGCGACCGGTCTCCGTCAGCTTCACCGTGGCTGCAGACGCGCTGCCGGCCAAGGCGATTGCGGCGGCGCCGGCAGCGAGCAGGAGTTTCACAGACATGGCGACCTCTATCTTAAACGCTTCAAGCACTGGTCCGACCGCGCTCACGACCGGCTTTCCAAAATCGTTAACGTGCCCTTAGGGAAATTGCTAGACCATTGCGGGGGCATTTGCTTGACCAAATCTTGTCGTTGCCCTTCTGCCATGACCCCAAGGGGGTGGCGGCGGGCATATCGGCGCGTCGCAGGGCCGCGCGCCCGTACCAACGGCGCGCCGCCGGGCCGGCCTCGAATCGCGCGGCCGGGCGGGTGGCGGGACGCCGCCGGGCCGCCCGCCGCTCAGACGCCGGTGCCGACGGGGCAGGTGACGCCGGTGCCGCCGATGCCGCAATAGCCGCCCGGGTTCTTGGACAGGTACTGCTGGTGGTAGTCCTCGGCGTGATGGAAGGCCGGGGCCGGAACGATTTCGGTCGTGATCGCGCCATAGCCCGCCTGGCGCAGCCGGGGCGCCATCGCGTCGCGCGTGGCCTCGGCGGCCTGCCGCTGGGCGTCGGAATAGGTGTAGATGCCCGACCGGTACTGCGTCCCGGTGTCGTTGCCCTGGCGCATGCCCTGGGTCGGGTCGTGTCCTTCCCAGAAGACGCGGAGCAGGTCCTCGTAGCTCACGATCTTCGGGTCGTAGATCACGCGGACGACCTCGTTGTGATTGGTCTGGCCCGAGCAGACCTCCCGGTAGGTCGGGTTCGGGGTCTCGCCGCCGGCATAGCCGACGAGGGTCATGTGGACGCCGGGCAGTTTCCAGAACATCCGCTCGACCCCCCAGAAGCAGCCCATGCCGAACATCGCCTCTTCCATGCCCTCGGGCACGTCGTTGGACAGCGGCGTTCCGAAGACGTGATGCGTCTCGGCCGTGGGGATGGGGGTGTCGCGGCCGGGAAGGGTATCCTCGGGGGCGCGCTTCTCGGCCTTGGGGCGGAGCAGGTTGAACATCGAATGACCTCCTGGAAGGCGCCCCGAGGGGCGCGCGGACTTGCGGTGTTGCCCGGTATATGGGGCCGCTACTCCGCCGCTGCCAGTCGCGGGGCCAGCGTCGTCTCGTGGCCTTCGGACGGATGGCGCGGCACCAGCGTCGACAGCCCGAACGAGGCGAGCGCCATCGCCGCCGCGGCGGCGAACACCGCCGTGGGCGCGACGTCCCACAGAAGGCCCAGCGTCACCGGCAGGAAGACGGCGGCGATGTGGTTGATCGTGAAGGCCACGGCGGCGGTGGGGGCGATGTCGCCGGGCGAGGCGATCTTCTGGAAGTAGGTCTTGATCGCCAGCGCGAGGCTGAAGAACACATTGTTGGCCACGAAGAGCGCGCAGGCGACTTCCACCCCCCAGTCGTAGACGTAGAGCGCGGCGTAGAGCACGAAGACGACGAACAGCCCGCCATACTCGACCATCAGCGCCCGCCGCTCGCCGAAATAGGCGACCGCCCGGCCGACCAGCGGCGCGGTCAGCATGTTGACCAGCATCGTGACCATCAGCAGCAGCGTCATCTCGGCGGGGTCGAGGTCGAAGCGCTGCACCATCATGAAATACGCGAAGACGATGAAGATCTGGCGCCGGGCGCCCGACATGAACTGCATCGCATAGTAGAGCCAGTAGCGGCGCCGCAGCACGAACTCCTTGGTCTGGGGATGCGGGCTTTCGAACTGGGGATAGAGGATCAGGGCCAGCGCGGCGATGACGGCGGTGAAGCCGCCCGCGACCCAGTAGACGAGGTCGTAGCTCAGGTCGAAGGCGCGCCAGGTCAGGACGATGGCGCCATAGGCCAGAAGCGTGCCCCCCGCCCCGATCGAGAGCAGCACGCCCAGCATCTTCGGCGCCCGGTCCTTCGGGAGCCACTGGAGCTGGAGGCTCTGGTTCACGGTCTCGTAGTAATGATAGCCGATGGAGCTGAGCAGGGTGATCGTCAGCAGCCCGCCCATGCTGGGAAACTGTGCCGTCAGCGCGGTGGCGAGGCCCAGCAGGATCAGCGAGGTCAGCGCCAGCACCTGCTCGCGGACGAAGATGATGACGGCGATCACGCCGACCGCCAGGAAGCCCGGGATCTCGCGCACCGAATGCAGAAGCCCCGTGTCGGATCCCTCGAACCCGATGACGCGGACCGTGTAGTTGTCCAGAAGCGCCGACCAGGTCGCGAAGCTGACCGGCATGGCGAAGGCCATCAGCATCAGCAGCGCCTCGGGCCTGCGCCAGAACGGCAGGTCACGGGCGTGGGAGAGGGGAAACAGGCGCATCAGAAGGCTTTAGGCCCGCCGCGACCGCCTGTCCATTGCGGGTTTGCGCACAGATGGCGCGCGCCGGGTTCGCGGCGGCCCGGATCAGTCGGCGCAGGCGCGGTGCAGCTCGATCAGCGCGCGGTCGATCTCGTCCATCGCGAAGGCGAGGACGGTCGCGCGGCGCCGGTGGCCGGTCTTGCCGCTTTCGGCGCAGCGGGTGACCTGCCTCTGGGCGCGGGTGACGGGACCGTCATGCAGATCGCCGTCGATCCCGATCTCCTGCGCCGGGTCGCGGGCGATGTCCGCCACGGCGTCCCGGAACCGGCCGATGGCCTCGCGCAGGGCCGGCTCGTCGGTCAGCCTCTCCTCGCTCGCGGTGACGCGGTTGAGGAACTCGATCGCGCCCAGCAGGTCGCGCGCCGCGTCGAGCCGGCGGCGGCGGGTCTCGCGCTCGTCCGCGGCGAGCACGTCGAGCGCCTCCTGCGCGAGCCCCATGCGCCGCCGGACCGTGGGGATGGCGTCGATCCCGACCTCGGGCTCGTCGCTTCCGGACTTGCCGGCGGTCTGGCTGGCTGCCTGGCTCAACGCGACGAGGACCGCCGCCATGTGGCGGTCGAACCTGCGGCCGGCCCGGTCGCGCCACAGCACCGCCGACACCGCGATGCCGATGGCGGCGCCCAGCGCGATGGAGGCGGTCCGGTCGAGGGCGGCGACCCAGACCTCCTGTCCCTCGGTCGTGGCCAGCGCCACGGCGGCGACGACCCCGTAGGTCCAGTCGGGGCGGAAGGTGGCGATGGCGTTCAGCAGCGCCAGCGCGATGGCAAGCCCGACCACCGCGTTCCAGCCGTCGGGAAGCAGCAGCAGACAGGCGCTGCCGACGGCGCAGCCCAGCACCGTCGCCGAAATCCGGCTGACAGCCGACCGGAAGGTCCCGTCCGCCGAAGGCTGGACGATGAGCACCGCCGCGAGGACGGCGACGAAGGTGCCGGTCAGCGGCAGCGCGCCGATGGCCAGCCAGGCGAGGACGCCGCTGATCGCGGTCTGCGACGCGCGCCGGAGCGCGTCACGGGACCGGATGCGGTCGTAGCCACGCTCCTCGAGCCTGTCGAACAGCGGCGCCAGCATCCGGATCTCAGCTCGCCAGGACGTTCCGGAACAGCCAGGGATCGCGCTCGTCGATGTCCTCCGGGAAGTGCTGCCAGCGATCCTGAAGGGGCGTCCAGTCGGTGTAATGCGCCTCGACCGGGCCGAGATACGGCCTCTGGATCTCGAGGCAGCGGGCGTGGTCCATCTCGTCGGTCTCGACGATGCCCGTGCCCGGGTTCTCGAGCGCCCAGACCATGCCCGCCAGCACCGCGCTCGACACCTGCAGGCCGGTCGCGTTCTGGTCGGGGGCGAGGCGCTTCGTCTCCTCGTTCGACAGGCGGGAGCCGTACCAGAGCGCGTTCCTCGCGTGCCCGAAGAGCAGGACGCCCAGCTCGTCGATGCCCTCGACGATCTCGTCCTCGTGCATGATGTGATGCTCCGCCTGCTGGCGGCCCGAGCCGAACATCTCGTGAAGGGAAAGCACGGCGTCGTCGCTCGGGTGATAGGCGTAGTGGCAGGTCGGGCGGTATTCCGGCCAGGAGCCGCTGCCGACGGTGTAGTAGTCCGAGATGGAGATCGCCTCGTTATGGGTGACGAGGAACCCGAATTGCGGCCCGGGCGTCGGGCACCAAGTATGGACGCGGGTTATCGCGCCGGGGCGGTTCAGCCAGATCGCCGACTGGCAGCCGGTGCCGTGGCGGCGGCCGTTCTCGGGGAACCAGGTCTCGTGGGTGCCC
Source organism: Jannaschia formosa (assembly GCF_003340555.1). GTDB lineage: Bacteria > Pseudomonadota > Alphaproteobacteria > Rhodobacterales > Rhodobacteraceae > Jannaschia > Jannaschia formosa. The sequence goes on from NZ_QPLJ01000004.1 coordinate 84,519, forward strand.
CATCCCAGCTCGGCGGGCTGGAAGCCTTCGGCGATGAAGCCCTCGACCGACCAGGTGTTGACGAAGACGTTTCGCGGGCGCGGGACGGCGCGGGCCTGGGTGTCACGCTCGGCGATGTGGATGCCCTTGACGCCCAGGCCCTGCATCAGGCGGGCCCATCCTTCGCGGCTGTCCGGCGTCGCGCCTTCGGCGCCGATATCCCGGGCCAGCCGCAGCAGCGCGGCCTTCACGAACCAGGACACCATCCCCGGATTGGCGCCGCAGCAGGACACGGCGGTGGTGCCGCCCGGATTGGCGGCCTTCTCGTCGCGCACCTTCTGGCGCAGGGCGTAGTTGGTGCGGGCGGCGTTGTCCTCGGTCTCGAAGTAGTAGCCGGCCCAGGGCTCGACCACGGTGTCGATATAGGGGACGCCCAGCTCACGGCAGAACTTCATCAGGTCCAGGCTGGAGGTGTCGACCGAGAGGTTCACGCAGAAGCCCGCGCCGGGGGTGAGCACCTCGCCCAGCACCTCGCGATAGTTCTCGCGCGTGAGCGCCACCTGCCGGTGGGCGATGCCGCGGGCGCGGAGCTCGGCGCAGGCGGCGTCGGCGGGCTCGATCACCAGGAACTTCGAGCGGTCGAAGTCGAAATGCCGCTCCAGCAGGGGCAGGGTGCCCCGCCCGATGGAGCCGAAGCCGATCATGACGACGGCGCCGTCGATACGGGCGTGGATCTGGTCCGACATGGGGGCCTCCGGCTTCAAGTCGCCGACGCTATAAGGCCGGGCATCGGCGATGGAAACCGTCCGGGTGGCGTATCGCCCGTCGGGGACATGGCCTAGGTTGAGGCATGCTCTCTCTCGTTTCGCTCGTTCTCGGGCTGGCGATGCTCGCCATCCTCTTCGTGGACTTCCTGCTGACGACGATCGGCGCGGTCACGCGCCCGGTTCTGGCGGGAAGGCTGGCCGCCCGCATCGCGGCCGGGATGCGCTGGCTCTACCGGCGCGCGGAGGGCACGCGCATGGGCGGCACGATCCAGGCGGTGGCCGGGACGGTGGTGATGACCGGGGTCGGAACCTTCTGGGTCGTCGGCTTCTCGTTCGGCTGGACGCTGGTCTACCTGTCCGGGTCGCCCTCGATCCGGCTTCAGGGGCCGCCCGAGGGCCAGGCGCCGGTTTTCTGGGACCACTGGTCCCATGTCGGCCATCTGCTGTCGACCCTGGGCGGCGCGACGACGGCACCGGCGAGCACGATGTGGAGCGCAACGGGTGTCGTGGTCGGCATCATGGGGATGGTCGTGCTGACCCTGTCGGTGAGCTTCCTGCTGTCGACGACGCAGACGGTGGTCAAGGGCCGGTCCATGGCGCGTCTGGTGCGGCTGGGCGTGGAGGTCGAGCCAGCCGACGTCTCGGATCTGATCGAGTCGCTCCGCTCGTCGCCCTTCGCCGCGTATTTCAGTCACGGGCACGACATCGTGGGGATGCCCGACATGCTGTACGAGATGGCGAGGCGCCGGCTGGCGGAAGGGGAGGGGGCGACCCTTCGGGCGATGTTGTCGGACCTGCCGGGATTCGACGCGCCGCACGAGGAGGCCCCGGATGCGGTCTTCCTCGCTGCGCTTTCGGACTGGTGCGGAGGGTTCATGCTGACGCCGCCGCCGACGTGATCGCGCACGAAAAAGGGCCGCCCCGAAGGACGGCCCGATCCCGCGGCGCGCAGCCTGCGATCAGTTCTGCGCGTAGTATTCGATGACGAGGTTCGGCTCCATCATGACCGGGTAGGGCACGTCGCCGAGACCCGGGGCGCGCACGAAGGTCGCGGTCATCTTGGAGTGGTCGGCCTCGATGTAGTCGGGCACGTCGCGCTCGGCCATCTGGGTGGCTTCCAGCACCGAGGCGAGCTGCTTGGAGCTGTCGCGGACGGCGATCACGTCGCCTTCCTTCACGCGGTAGGAGGGGATGTTCACCCGCTGGCCGTTCACCGTGACGTGGCCGTGATTGACGAACTGCCGGGCGGCCCAGATGGTCGGGACGAACTTCGCGCGGTAGACCACCGCGTCCAGCCGCCGCTCCAGCAGGCCGATCAGGTTCTCGCCGGTGTCGCCGCGGACCCGCTGGGCCTCGGCGAAGATGCGCTTGAACTGCTTCTCGGTCAGGTCGCCGTAATAGCCCTTCAGCTTCTGCTTGGCGCGCAGCTGCAAGCCGAAGTCGGACATCTTGCCCTTGCGGCGCTGGCCGTGCTGGCCGGGGCCGTATTCGCGGCGGTTGACCGGGGACTTGGCGCGGCCCCAGATGTTCTCGCCCATGCGGCGGTCGAGCTTGTACTTGGCAGAGGTGCGTTTGGTCACCGTCTGATCTCCTCATGTAAGAGGGCGTTGTCCTTCGCGTCCCGGACCCTCCGGTCGGCCGACAGGCATCCCCTCGCGGGGGCCACCAACACCAATTGGAGCCGCGCCGATACGGCCCTCCGGGACCGGTGTCAACAGGGGTCAGGACAGGTAGGCGGGCGCGCCGTCATGGCGCAGCAGCGCCAGTTCCGCCGCAGTCAGGCAGCGGCGGGCATGGGGGCCGTAGGCCGAGGGGTCGGTGTCGGCGCCGGGCGCGATCTCCAGCAGCTCCTCCCGCTCGGACGGGTTGAGGCGCGAGAGGTCGGCGTCGCCGGGATGGAAGCTCTCGACCTCGACGCGGTTGGCCCAGATCACCTGATGGCGGGCGAAGAGCAGGTGGATATAGGTCACCTCCCGCGCGCCGTGGTCGCGCAGGACGCGGGCGTCGTCCACGAGATCGCCGGCGCGGACCAGCACCTCCGCCTCGCCCCAGAGCGCGCGGGCCTTCGGTCCGGTCAGCATGACGCGATGGTCGGGCGAGAGGATCAGGTCCGGCCGCGGCTCTCCGGGACCCAGCGCGCCGCGGCGCAGGCGGATCGGGCGCAGGTCGGGCCGCGCTGCGAGCGTGGCGCGGGACAGGCAGCGCAGGCCCATCCACCGGATCTCCTGCGCGCCGTCGTCGCGGGTCAGGACGCGGTCGCCGGGATGCAGCGCCTCGACGGGGCGCGGGCCGTCCTCGGTCAGGATCACGGTGCCGGGGGTGAAGCAGACGGTGCCGGTCGCGGCGAGGCGCGGCACGGGCGCGGAGGCGCGCAGGATCATCAGGTCGCGATCCGCGGGCGGCAGGCCGTCCTCGAACAGCAGGAACGGCTCTCCGTCCGAGGCGTGGACGATCTGGCCGTGGTAGCGGTCGTCGCCATGGGCGAGCAGCAGGCTCGCCTCGGGCGCGGCGGGGCCTGGCCGGGACCGGGGCGCCTCGCCGCGGGTGCGGGCCAGCCGCGCGGCGGCATGGGGCACGCGGTCACGCCAATCGGCGTCAATCTCTTCCAATCTGGTGAGCAGGTGGGCTTGCGGCCCGTCGAGCCGGAGCGCGGTTCCGGTCCAGCGCAGCATCTGGCCGGCCGGGAACGGGCATCGGGTGGACGGGACGGCGCCGTCCACCCGAACCTGATGAAACATGACGACTTGCGCCGAGGCGCACGTACCCCTCATCCCCACCCCGTTCTAGCCCGGTGTTTTGTTTGCTTTTTTACCGGTCAACTGCTCGACCGCACGGAGGACGTAGCAGGTGAGCGAATCGCTGGTCAAACAGAGATTCGCATTTGCGAATCATTTTCTGCCTCCAGCTTCACTCCTGCTCCGTCCACGCTAGTTTTTCGACCGCGAAACCGTTGAACGCCAACACTTCGAGCGCGGCGACACGCCGGTCGCGCGGCAGGGTCGGTGCCCGGTTCAGGATCCATCCCGCCCGGCCGTCGGGGGTTCCGACCACCGCGGTGCGATATCCCTCGTCGGTCCACAGCACCCAGTAGGGCGCGGCGAAGGGCACGCCGTCGAGCGTGACGCGCAGCCGTCCCGGACCGACCGGCCGCGCCGCGCCCTCGATGCTGTCGGTGACGCGGCCCTCGGCGTCGAGGCAGAGGTTGCGTACCGACAGCACGCCGTCCTCGGGCGGACCGTACTCGGCGATGGCGCCCGCGCAGTCCGACTGGAACGGGACCGGGAAGCGGGCGATCTCGTACCAGCGTCCGGCGAAACGGGCCGGGTCAAAATCCGCCTTGGAGGCGATCGGGACCGAGGCGTCGCGATAGCCGGAAAGGAGCGGCGAGACCACCTCGGACGGGATGCAGGCGGCGAGCGCCAGCGGCAGCAGCAGGGCCCTCATCTGGGCATCGGGATCTCGACCATCGGCAGCCCGGCGAGGATGGCGCGCGCGTCCGGCGCCATCAGCCGCGCGAGCGCCGGGTCGCGGGACCGCAGGCCGCCGGTATAGGTGCCGTAGGCGGGTAGGATCAGCCGCCGCGCGTCGCGCAGGAAGCAGGGGCGCGAGATGGCGCGGCCACGCACATGGATCGCGGCCTTCGGGTGATAATGGCCGGAAATCTCGGGCCGGTCGGCCCCGGTCGCGACATGGCAGAGCGTCACCGGCCCGAGCGCCAGCGTATCGGCGACCCGGCCGGGCAGGCCCGGCGGGGCGGGGTCGTGGTTGCCGGTGATCCAGGTCCAGTCCCGCCCCGCCATCAGCCGGGCGATCCGGTCGCGAGGCCGCGCGGCGAGCCCTGCAGCGGCCTCGAGATCGTCGAAGCTGTCGCCCAGGCAGACGACATGGGCGGCCCCGGTCTCCAGGATGTCGGCCTGCAGCCGGATCAGGGTGTCCTCGGTCTCGTAGGGGGGCAGCAGGCTGCCGCCGCGGCGGGCGCGGCGCTCGGACTTGCCGAGATGCAGGTCGCTGACGATCAGCACGCCCTCGGCATCCCACCAGAGCGCGCCGGTAGCGCGGGCGGTCAGGCGCTGGCCTGCAAAGGTGAAGTCATGGGCGTTCCGCATGCGTTCCGATGAATCACTTCGGGGGGGCGGGGGCAAGGGGGCTCTGCCCCCGCTCGCTTCGCTCGCTCCCCCGGCATATTTGGGGAGCATCGAAAGAAGCGCAGGCGCGCGTTAACCTTAACGAGTCGGCGCGATCAGTCGAGGCTGAGCCCTGCCTCCGCCATCAGCTTCGCCGCCTCGTCCTCGAGCAGGCGGCCCTCGGCCTTGCCCCTGATCGGGACGATCCCTCGTTCGAGGAACATCGGCGCGGCGAGCGGCGAGACGCGGGACAGGCGCAACTGGTCGATGCGGTCGCCGACCGTGTCGAGCAGCAACTCCACCCGGCCGAAGTCGATATGGCCGCGCATCGCCTCTTCCTCGGTGATGCGCAGCATCAGGTGGTCCGGGTCGTAGCGGTGCAGCGTGTCGTAGAGGATGTCGCTCGAGAAGGCGGCCTGCCGCCCGGTCGAGCGCTTGCCGGGGAAGTTGCGGTCGATCAGACCGGCGATGATCGCGGCGTTGCGGAAGGTCCGCTTCATCACCGCGTTGCCCTTGAGCCAGCTGTCGAGCGCCACGGCGATGCCGTCATGGGAGAGCAGGGGGCGGATGTCGCCCATGGGCTTCAGGCCCCAGATCATCGTCGCGTAGTCGTTCGAGACGAAGCCCAGCGGGTCGAGGCCGGCCTCCTCCATCCCCTTGGTGACCAGAAGCGCCAGCGTCTGATGCGCGTTCGTGCCCGCGAAGCCGTAGATGACGGTGTGGTGGCGCCCGTCGCGGGGGAAGTGCTCCACCAGCAGGCGGCCCGGTTCGGGCAGCGAGGAATGCTTCGCCTGAAGCTCCAGCCAGTGGCGGGTGTGCTGCGGAAGGGCGTCGAAGCGCATCTCGTGCAGCATGTCCTGGATGCGGTGGGCAAGCTGGACCGAGGTGGTCCACTTGTAGCCGATATAGGTGGCGATCCGCGGCTCCTTGTCGGGGCGGGGGGACACCTCGACCGTCAGTTCGCGCATGCCCTCGTAGCGGACGACCTGGCCGCCCATCAGGAAGGTGTCGCCCTTGGTGAGGGTCGCGGCGAAGCCCTCCTCGATCTCGCCCAGCGGCTGGCCGCCGCGGCCGCGGAAGCGGACCTTCAGCTTGTCGGTGCCGATGATCGTGCCGAGGTTCATACGGATCTGCCGGGCGGACCGCGGGTCGCGCAGGCCCCAGACGCCGGGGCGGCGTTCCTTCAGGCGCTGGTAGCGGTCGTAGGCGCGCAGCGCGTAGCCGCCGGTGGCCACGAAATCGAGGCAGTCGTCGAAGGCGGCGCGGCTCAGCGTGGAATAGGGGCCGACTGTCTTTACCTCGGCGAACAGCGTGTCGGCAGCGAAGTCCCCGGCGCAGGCAACGCAGGCGATGTGCTGGCAGAGCACGTCACGCGGCCCGTCGAGCCGCAGGTCGCCATCGAGCTCTCCCGCACGCACCGCCTCGAGCGCGGCGGCGCATTCGATCACCTCGAAGCGGTTCGCCGGCACGAGCCGCGCCTTGGAGGGCGCGTTGTAGCGGTGGTTCGCCCGGCCGATCCGCTGGACGAGGTTCTTCACCTTCTTAGGTGCGCCGATCTGGATGACGAGGTCGACATCGCCCCAGTCGATCCCGAGGCCCAGAGAGCCGGTCGCGACGATGGCCTTCAACTGGCCCGCCACCATCGCCTGCTCGACGCGCAGCCGGGCCTCCTTCGCGAGCGCGCCGTGGTGGATGCCGATGGGCAGCCCGTCCTCGTTGGCGAGCCAGAGGTGGTGGAAGAAGATCTCGGCCTGGGCGCGGGTGTTGTGGAAGATCAGCGTCGTCTTGTGGCGCCGCACCTCGCGCAGGACCGCGGGGATGGCATAGCGGCCACCAGCGCCTGCCCAGGGCGGATCCTCCTCGATCTCGAGGATGTCGATGTCGGGGGGCGGGCCGGGATCGGCGTGGAGGATCGGGCAGGGGTCCGGGTGGCGGGCGAGGTAATGGGCGATCACGGCGGGGTCGTCGACCGTGGCCGACAGGCCGACGCGGCGCAGGCCGGGGGCGAGGGTCTGCAGGCGCGAGAGGCAGAGCATCAGCTGGTCGCCGCGCTTGTTGTCGGCGAGGGCGTGGATCTCGTCCACGACGATGCGCCTGAGCCCGGCGAAGGTGCGGGCGGCGTCCTCGTAGGAGATCATCAGCGCCAGGCTCTCGGGCGTGGTCAGCAGGATGTGGGGCGGGTCGGCGCGCTGGCGCTTGCGCCGGGCCTGGCTGGTGTCGCCGGTGCGGTCCTCGACGCGGATCGGCAGGCCGGCCTCCTCGATCGGCGTGGCGAGGTTGCGGCGGATGTCGTTGGCGAGCGCCTTGAGCGGCGAGACATAGAGCGTGTGGAGGCCCTGGTGCCCGGTTTCCGCGATCTCGGCCAAGGTCGGCAGGAAGCCCGCCAGCGTCTTGCCGCCCCCGGTGGGCGCGATCAGCAGAAGGGAGGGGAGGTCCTTGCGCTCCAGCATCTCCCGCTGGTGGGGATGCAGCGTCCAGTGGCGGCGGGCGAAGAAGGCGGCGAGGGGGGCGGGCAGGTCCATGGCGCTGCAGGTAGCGCGCGAAACGGCACGCAGAAAGGGCGGCCGCGGGGCCGCCCTCTTGGGAGATTTTGACGGAGCTTACTCGAATTCGCTGGTGGCCTCGTTCCACGATAGGCCGCGCTGGTTCGCTTCGTCGAGCAACGTCGCGTTGTCGGAATAAGCTTGGATGTTCGTCGAGGTAGCGGCGGCTGCCTCGTAGGCATCGGCCTTGGTCGTGTACTCCACGCCCCCAACGGTATAGCCGACGCCTTCAACGAACGTGTTGTCTATGGCCGCGATCTCGGTTGCGCCGTCGGCGACCGCACCTTGATCGATGACGCCGTAGGCGTCGTTCAGAGCCGTCTTTCCGAAGTTGCTCACATCCCCTGCGGAAAGACCGCCAAGCCCGGCGATATCCGAGTTCAGGCCGGAGAACGCCGTCTTGATGATCGTGCCATCAGACATCTGGGTCTGGACGGCGGTGGACTGGGATTGCAGGCCTGTCGAGATTACGGCCATGACGGCGAGCCCCAGGCCGACCAACGCGGCGGTCAGGACGACCCAGTCGACCGTGACGGCGCCGGATTCGTCATTGATGAAGTCTTTGTTGAACATTTTATCGAACCTTCAGGTTGCGGATCACGGGATCGGTCCCTGAGCGAAGTGATGTCGGGAAAAAGGGGCGGGTCTGTGACCGCGTTCAGGCGATATTCGTGAATCTGACGCTGCGTCCCGCGGGTGATCCGCCCCGTGCGGGCTGCCCCACTCAAGGCGGGAATGTGGCGATATCGGGCTCGCCCGCCCGAGGGGCGGATGGTCAGAGGTCGCCTGTGCGCCCGGCCAGGGTGGCTGCGTAGAGTTCGGCGATCCGCCGTTCGGCGGCGAGGGCGCGGGGCGGCGCACCCTCGCCGCCGGCCGTGGAGGCAGCGGACGTCATGCGGGCGAGCAGGTCGGTCTGCGCGGCGAGGGCCGCGCGCAGCTCCGCCTCGGACATCGCGGCCGCGCCCGCCCCGATCGCCCGGGTGAGTGCATCGGCATCGCATCCGGTCTCCTGGCAGAGGTCCTGGAAGGCGGTGCCCAATGCCGCCGCCGAAGCGGCGAGGGGGCCCGTCGTCGAGGTCCCGGTCGTCGCGGGGGCTGGGGTGACGGCGACCTGAAGCGTCAGCAGCCCCGCCAGCACCGTGGCTGCGCCGAGAATGGACGGCAGGATCAATCGCGGCGCTATGCGAGGTTCCGGCCTGGCGTGGATCGAGACGGCGATGGCGGACGGCCTCCGGCGCAAGGGGGCGGGAGGGGGCGGCGCCCCCCGGCTCAATGGGCGATATCGCTCTCGGCGACGAACAGGTTGGCCCAGGCGCGGTCCACGAGCTCGGGGGTCATGCGATAGGGCAGCCCCTCGAAATTGCAGGCCGCGATCATCTGGTCGATCAGGAACTGCCCGTGGAAGTTGGCGTAGACGTTGTCGATCTCGGGGTACTTGTTCCTCAGCAGATGGATCAGCGACGCCTCGTCGAGCTCGAACTTCTTCTTCTTCGCGACCATGGCGAAGATCTGCAGGAACTCCGACTGGGTCGGCCCGTCGATCAGCACCTTGAAGAAGATCCGCCGCAGCGCGGCCTGGTCGAAGATCCTGTTCGGATGGAAGTTGGTCGAGAACACCACAAGCGTGTCGAAGGGAACCTCGAACTTCTCGCCCGATTGCAGGGCGAGGATGTCGTAGCCCATCTCCATCGGGACGATCCAGCGGTTGATGATCTTCTGCGGCGGCTCGACCTGGCGGCCGAGGTCGTCGACGATGAACACGCCGCCCGAGGATTTCAGCTGGAGCGAGGCCTGGTAGGTCCGCGCGATCGAGTTGTACTTGAGGTCCAGCATGTCGAGCGTCAGCTCGCCGCCGGTCATCACGGTGGGCCGCTTGCACAGCACGTAGCGTTCGTCGATGCGCTTGTTCACCTTGCGCAGCGCGGTGCTGTCCACCTCCTCGGCGACGGGAGTATGGACGATCGGGTCGAAGACGGTGATGATCTGGCCCGAATACTCGATCGCGTGGGGAATCCAGATCGTGTCGCCCAGCGCGGCGCGGATGCCTTCCGCGATCGAGGACTTGCCGTTTCCGGGCGGGCCGTAAAGCAGGACGGAGCGGCCGGAGCCGACCGCCGGGCCGAGCTGGTCGAGAAGGTTCTCGGGCAGGATCAGGTGGCCCATCGACTGCAGCAGGCGCTGCCGGGTCAGCGCCACGTTCTTCACCGATTGCAGCTTGACCTGACTGGAATAGTCACGGAGCGGCACGGGCATCGCGCCGTAATATTCAGACTGCTTCAGCGCGTCGAGCGCCCGGGCCTTGCCCTGGTCGGTCAGCTGGAACCCCATCTCGCCCGACGACCCGGCATGCATTGTGCCGGTCGCCTGCAGAAGCCCGGCGTCGCGGGCCTGTTCGATCAGCTGCTGGGTCAGGCCGGTCGTCAGCCGGATTGCGGCAGAGACCTCGCGCACCGTCTCGACCGACTTGCGGAACATCGTCTTGAGCAGCACGTCCCGCAGCGTGACGCCGCTGAGCCCCGTCTCCTGCAGGGTGCGGGGCTGCCTCGGGGTGGGGACGCCGGTGTCGACGGCGGCGGGATCGACCTGCATGTTCATGGGACGTGCCCTCCGGGGATCAGGCGATGGCGCCGAGGAAGAAATACGTGCTGACGGTGGGGGCGAGGGCCACGCCGAAGGGCGTCTTCAGCTTGTGCGCCTTGCCGTGCGCCTGATCGTTCAGCCAGACCCAGCCCGGCGCGGAGCTGCGCAGCGCCGTCGAGCGGCGGGCCGAGAAGAATAAGGCCAGCAGCAGCACCGACCAGACCACGAACAGCATCGCCAGCGGAGTTACGTCGGCGGCCGGCACGAAGGGGGCGACCGCGGCGGCGTATTTCATGTCGCCTGCGCCGAAGCCGAGCCCGGCGCTGAGCATGTAGCCCACGACCAGCACGATCCCGAACTGCGCCCAGCGCCAGCCGTAGTCGCCGAGCGGCAGCAGGAACAGGCCCGCCACCGCGAAGACCGCCAGCATCGCCAGCACCGCGAGGTTCTTGATCTTCATCTCGGTGACGTCCGTGTAGATGACCCAGACCGTGACCGGCAGGGTAAGGACGCCGAAGATCAGGGCCTGAAGCGGGGTGATGGCGAGGTCGACGAACATGACGGCTCCTGTCGGGTCAGCCCAGCGCCTGCAGGGCGCGGACCGCGGGCTCGAAATGGCGGGGATGGGTGTCGATGGCGTCCTGCAGCAGCGTGCGCCCGATATCGGTGTCGCCCTGCTTCACCGCGGCGAGGCCGGCGGTATGCAGCAGCTGCGCCCGCTCCTCCTGGGTCATGGGAACGATGGGCAGCGCGTAGTTGCGCGACTTGGCGCGGGCCAGGACGAGGTTGTTCTTCGCGGTGAACAGGTCTTCGTTGTAGGTGATTGCCTCGATGAACAGCCTCTCGGCGGCGCCGGTGTCGCCACGCGTCAGCTTCGAGAAGCCCCAGTTGTTCAGGACGCCCGCGGGCTTGGTCGTCAGGTCGACCGCGGTCTCGTAGAAGCTGTCGGCGCGGGACCATTGCTGGTTGGCGTCGGCCACCATCGCTTCCAGCCGGTAGCGATCGAAGGTCTCGTGGGTGGGCGGGATCGAGTCGAGCACAGTCTTGGCCTCGGCCCAGTCGGAGGTCCGGATCAGCGCGTCGGCGAGCATCACCTTGTCCTCGTGGCCCGAGTCCGGATGGGCGATGACCTTGCGCCAGGCCAGCACCGCCTCGGAGGCGCGGCCGCCGCGCGCGAGGCTGGTGGCGAGGCCGCGCCGGGGCTCGATCAGGTCGGGTTCGGTGGCGATGCGGCGGTTGAAGTAGTCGATGGCCTCTCGCGGCTCGGCCACGGTCAGCATGATCTCCCGGATGCTGTCGGCCTCCGCGGCCTCGGCGTTGGCGACGGCACGGGCGACGTCTGCATCGCTCATCGCGTTGCAGCCGGACAGAACCAGAGTGCCCCCGGCGAGGAGGGCCACGGCGATACGGTGGCGCATGAGATGCGTCCTTCTCTGCTCTCTGCCTTCGGGGTTTTTCATTGCCGTCAGGGTGCGGACAGGGTGACCACCCCGTTCCCCCGCTCGGTCAGCGTGAAGGCGTTCTCGTTGTGCGCGTCAGCGTATGTCCGGGAGGCCAGCTTTGTCTCGGAGACGAGAAGATTGTCCCTGATTTCCGGGGTGGGTTGTAGCGCGAAAGCCGCACGCAGGACGCGGTGCGCCTCGCCCCATTCGCCCTGTTCCAGAAGGACGACGCCGAGATTGTTCATCGCGCCGGCGTTCTGCGGGTCCTCTTCCAGCACGTCGCGCAGCAGCGCCTCGGCCTGGCCCAGGCGGCCGAGCTCGATATTGGCCGAGGCGATCGAAAGCCTGATGCCCTGGGTCATCCCGTCGCGCGCTGCGGCGCGCAGATAGGCGTCGATCGCCAGTTCCGGCTGGTCGGCGGCCAGCAGGCGGTCGCCCACGATCATCGGATCGACCTCGTCGGCGGCACCCGGCACATGGCCCGGCGCTGCAAGCGGGGTGTCGGGCGGCAGGCCGCGCCCGACCAGGTCGTCCGACGGCGTGCAGGCGGCCCCGAGGACCGCCGCGCAGAGGATCGCCAGGGCGCGCATCTAGAAGCCCACCGCGCCGCCGCCGAGCGTCTCGGCGATGCCGTGCAGTGACGGCCCGATCAGGATGATCAGAAGCGGCGGCACGCAGAACATCATCGTGCCGACGGTCAGCTTGGTGGGCAGGACGTTCGCCTTCTCCTCGGCGCGCATGACGCGCTTGTCGCGCATCTCGTCGGCATAGACCCGCAGCGCGTCGGCGATCGAGGTGCCGAAGCTGGCCGACTGGATCAGCACCGTCACGAAGGAGGTGATGTCGGTCAGGTCGCAGCGTTCGGCCATGGAGCGCAGGACATCGGGCTTGGCCTTGCCGGCCTTCATCTCCTGCGCGACCATGATGAACTCGCTGGCCAGCGCGGGATAGGAGGGCTCGATCTCGGTGGCCATGCGGATGATCGACTGGTCGAGCGACTGGCCTGCCTCGACGCAGACCAGAAGCAGGTCGAGCGAGTCGGGGAAGCCGTCCTGAATCTCCTGCTTGCGCTTCTCGACGCGTTTCTGGAGCCAGTATTTTGGCGCGAGGTAGCCCACCGCGCCGGGCAGCACCGTGTAGAGGAACATCGACAGCGGGCTGTGGCCGGAGGTCAGCACGAAGGTGTAGATCGCGCCCAGCGTCAGCAGGCCCAGGCCCAGCAGGAACTGCGAGGCAGTCAGGGTGCGCACCGCGTCCTTGTGGCCATAGCCCGCGCGGCTCAGCATCATCCGGGTCTTCGACATCTCCTCCGCGTCCTCGGGGTCGAGGAACTTGGCGTATTTCGCGAGATGTTCGTTGCGGTTGCCGTGGCGGTTGAGCCGCTCATTGCCCAGAAGCTCCATCGTGACGGACTTCTTTTCCTGCGCGATGCGGTCCAGCGGGTCGATCTTCTTGACCATGACCATCGGCAGGGCGAGCAGGACGAGCAGGATCCCGGCGATGCCCGCGATGTAGATCATCCCGTCGGGTCCGAGGATGCCGGCGACGACGGAGTCGAATATCTGCATGTAGTCCATGACGCTCGTCCCTCAGACCTTGATGTTGACCATGGCGCGCATGAAAAAGATGTTCACGATCAGGAAGACGCAGACAACGGCTGCCGCAGGAATGAAGTAGGCCGTGTCTTTTACGTCAGCGTAGTAGTCCGGCTTCATCACGTTGATGCCGACCAGCGCCAGGATCGGGAAGGCCGACAGGAACATGCCCGACCAGCGCGCCTCCGCGGTGATCGCCTTCACCTTGCGGAACAGCTTGAAGCGGGCGCGGACGACGCGGCTGAGCCCTTCGAGGATCTCGGCGAGGTTCCCGCCCGATTTCTGCTGGATCGCGACGGCCACGGCCAGGAAGCGCAGGTCCTGAAGCTCCACCCGTTCGGCGAGGGCGCGCAGCGCCTCGGGGATGTCGCGGCCGTAGGCGGCCTCGTCGGCGATGAAGCCCATCTCGGTGCCCATCGGGTCGGCCACCTCCTTGGCGACGATGCCGATGGCCGAGGATAGCGGATGGCCCACCCGCAGGCTGCGCACGATCAGTTCGATCGCGTCGGGAAGCTGTTCCTCCAGCAGGTTGAGCCGCTTCTTGGCCTGCTTGTTGACCCAGAAGTAGACGCCGCCGACCCCGAAAGCGACCGAGACCAGGATGCGGATCGGGATGGCGGATGCGGTGAACAGGGTCAGCAGGCCGAAGGTGATGAAGCAGATCAGGATCATCACGCCGATCAGCATGCCCGGCGTGAAGGCCAGGTTCGCCTTCTGCGCCCGTTCCGCCAGCAGCGAGTAGAGCGGGATGTTCTTCGCGCTCTCGTGCTGGCTCATCTCCTTGCGGAGCTGGGCCATGACCTCGTCGCGCGTCGCGCCCTTCTCCATCAGTTCGAGGCGGCGGTTGACGCGGTTGTTCAGCTTGATCGACTTGCCGAAGACCAGCATGTAGATCGCGCCGATGATGAGGTAGATGCTGCCGAAGATCGCCAGGTAGATCAGCGGCTCGATCGAGAGTTGCATGGCTCAGCGGCCTCCGGCGGGTTCGTAGATGGAGCTGGGCAGGTCGTAGCCCCAGGCCTTGAAGCGGTCGGCGTAGTGGCTGCGGATGCCCGTGGCGGTGAAGCGGCCGATGATGGTGCCGTCCGGTTCCAGCCCGAGACGCTCGTAGCGGAAGATCTCCTGCATGGTGATCACCTCGCCCTCCATTCCCGTCACCTCGGAGATGGAGACCATCCGGCGGGAGCCGTCCTGCAGGCGCGAGGCCTGCACGATCAGGTTCACGGCCGAGGCGATCTGCGCACGCACCGCCTTGATCGGCATCTCGATGCCGGCCATCGCGATCATGTTCTCCAGACGCGAGACCGCGTCGCGGGCGGAGTTGGCGTGGATCGTCGTCATCGAGCCGTCATGGCCGGTGTTCATCGCCTGGAGCATGTCGATGACCTCCTCGCCGCGGGTCTCGCCGACGATGATGCGGTCCGGACGCATCCGCAGCGCGTTCCTGAGACAGTCGCGCTGGGTCACGGCGCCCTTGCCCTCGACGTTGGGCGGACGGCTCTCCATCCGGCCGACATGGTCCTGCTGGAGCTGGAGTTCCGCGGTGTCCTCGATCGTCAGCACCCGCTCGGTGGGGCCGATGAAGGAGCTGAGCGCGTTGAGCGTCGTCGTCTTGCCCGAGCCGGTCCCGCCCGAGACGATGATGTTGAGACGGCAGGCGCCGGCGGCCTGCAGGTAGGTCGCCATCTCTTCGGTGAAGGCGCCGAAGCGGACGAGGTCGTCGACGCCCAGCTTCTCCTTCTTGAACTTCCGGATCGAGACGAGCGAGCCGTCCACGGCCACCGGCGGCACCATCGCGTTGAAGCGCGAGCCGTCCTTGAGGCGGGCGTCGACATAGGGGTTCGATTCGTCGACGCGCCGGCCCACGGCCGAGACGATCTTGTCGATGATGCGCAGCAGGTGCCGCTCGTCCTTGAAGCGGATGTCCGACTTCTGCAGCTTGCCGTTGCGCTCGATATAGATGTTGTGCGGGCCGTTCACGAGGATGTCGTTGACGCTGTCGTCCTTCAGCAGCGGCTCCAGAGGGCCGAGGCCGGTGACCTCGTCGAAGAGCTCGTCGTTGAGGGTCTTGCGGTCCTCGCGGCCGAGCACGACGCCCATCTCGGCCAGTTCCTCGGTCGTGATCGACACGATCTCCGCGCGGAGCGCGGCAGCGTCCGCCTTCTCGACGGCCGAGAGGTTCAGGTTGTCGAGCAACCTGTGATGCATCTCGGTCTTGAGCTCCTCGATGCGCTCGCGGCGCTTGAGGTCCTTGTCTGCGGGCGCGGCGGCGGCGGGGGCGGGCGCGGGCTTGCGCGCCGAGAGCGGCTTCGACGGGGCGGCATCGGGCGCGGCCTTGGGGCCGGCCGCCTGGGCCGGAGCGGCGGCGGGGGCGCCGATGGGCTTGGCGCCCTGGATCTGGGGCTTCTTGTAACGCGAGAACATCCGAACCTCCTGATCCTCAGCCGAACGACAATCCGAAGAGCGACTTCTTCCTTGTGGTCTCGCCCTTGCCCTCGATGGCCAGGCGGGCGGCATGAAGCTCCTTCGCGAGCTTCGCGATCTCCTTGGTGAGGGCGTTCGAGGCTGCCAGCTCCCGCAGGGGGAGGGCCTGGTCGTTCACCTCGGTCACCTGCTTGCCGCCATCGGGAAGGATCGCCTTGAACTTGATGTCGAGGCTGGAGGCGAACTTGTCGATGCGCCCGCGGCCCGACATGTCCAGCTTGCCCGGACCGCGGTTGAGCAGATAGCCCAGCCGGTCCGTCGCGATGCCCTCGCCATGCAGCAGCCGCTGGAACCGCAGCGTGTTCTGCGCCGACCGCATCTCCAGCTCGCAGACGAGGAAGAACAGGTCGGTCATGCCCAGGACCGCCTCGGTCCAGGGGGTCACGGCGTTGGGCATGTCGACGATCACGACGTCGAAGGCCTTGCGCGCGAAGGTCAGCAGGCCGGTGATCTCCGCGGGGCCGACGACGTCCAGCGGCAGCACGTCCTGGGGCGCGGTGAAGACGTGCAGCCTGTCCTTGAACGGGGTCAGCGCCTGCTTGAACGCCTGCTCGTCCATGGAGTTGATGTCGGTCAGCACCTCGTAGATCGTCGGCTTGCGCGGCAGGTCGAGATAGGTCGCGACCGAGCCGAACTGGAGCCCGAGGTCGATCAGGCAGACCTTCGGCGCCTCGGACTTGGAGATGTTCGCCCATTCCCAGGCGAGGTTGACCGCGATCGTCGTCGCGCCGTTGCCGCCGGAGGTGGATTGCAGCGCGAACAGCGCGCCGTCGCCCGGGGTGCTGACGAAGCCGCCGCCGGTCGGGGCGGCAACCGCCGTCAGCGTGGCCGCGCCGGTGCCGACATGGGCGCCGGGGGCGGGCAGGGCGGTCGTCTCGACCATGTCCGCGCCCGCGCGCCTGAGCACGTCGACGGCGTCCTGCCTGCCGGGCGCGCGCACCCGCGCGACGGCCTCGGCCAGCGCCTGTTCGGGCAGGGGGTAGGGGGCGAAGTCGTCGGCGCCCGCGCGCAACAGCTCGTGCATGGAGATCGGGCTGATGCCCTCGGCCACGAGGATCACCTTGAGGCCCGCGCGCTTGGCGTCGCGGATCACGTCTATCACGAGGGTCAGCCGTTCCTCGTCGATCTGGTTGGCCGCGATCACCACGAATTCCAGTTCGCGCGCCTCGTCCTGGCGCAGGAAGTTCGAGGCCTCGACGAAGCTGAGATCACCCCAGCCTTCGCCAAGCTCCGCCTCCATGTCCTCGATCAGAAGGTCGAAATCCTGCACGTCGCGGGAGATCGTGATCGCGCGCAGCGGTTCCGGCTCGGGCAGGTGGGCGAGGTTGCTTGCCATCTAAATCACCGTTTCCTCTCATCCGCCCCTGTCTTCCGAACGGGAGGGGCCTGTCGGGCTTGCCTGCCAACATGGCAAAGGCGTCCCGCCAGGTTTCGGGATGACGCCGAATTCCGGCGATAATTGGACGAGAGAGGTGAATTTACCGGAAATACGGAACCTAAAATCCGTCGCACCCGCGATGGTTTCCCATCCAGAATCGCACGCCCCGCATGCCGGAGGGGCATGCGGGGCGCGGTCGGTCCCAAAAGAGAGGACGGTCAGCCTTCGACGGATCCCGCCGAGGCAACATAGCTGCGATAGACGATCTGGGCGTATTTTCCGTCCAGAACCAATCCGTTGCCCTTCACGAAGCCCGCGACCTCGGTGACGGTGCGGCGATTCGCCCGCTCCCGGTCGTCGGTCGGGACGAGAAGCCGGCTCTCGCCGAAGCTCACCAGGGCGTCGAGCCGCGAGCGGGAAATTCCCCGGGTCGTCAGGTAGTCCACTGCGGCCACGGCGCGGCGGCGGCCAAGCGCAACGTTGTAGGCGTCGGAGCCGACGGCGTCCGTGTGCCCGTAGACCGAGAATCGCACCTCGGGGAACTGGCGCATGAAGTTGGCCTGCTGGTCGAGGATGGCGCGCGCCTCGGGGCCAAGCTGAGCCGAGTTGAAGGCGAAGTTGATCGTCGTCGGGACCGCCCCGGCGAAGCGCCCGCCGAGATGGCCGAGCGCGTCGCCCGAGGACATGGCGACCATGTTGCGCATGGTCGGGTTGCCGAAGCCGCCCTCGTCGACCTCGGCCCCGGCGACGTCGTTGAAACGCGTGCCCGTGCAGGCGCCCAGGGCGCCCAGTCCCAGTCCGGCGAGGACGAAGCGGCGGGTTCTGTTGTGCATCTTCATCTCATTCACTCCAGGACGTAGCCGTAGCTGCCCGAGAAGTCCTGCGACGCCGCATCGCCACGGGTCGAGGCGCGGGCGCCGGTGGACGGGGTGCTGGACACGCGGCCATAGAGGAACAGCTCGTTCTCGGTCGGCGGACGGATCCGGTCGGTCGGCAGGGCCAGGGCCTCGCCGCGGGTCGGGGTGACCAGATGGGCCGTCACGATGATGACCAGCTCGGTCTGCTGGCGCCGGAAGCTGGCGGAGCGGAACAGGGCGCCCAGCACCGGCAGCTCGCCCAGGAAGGGCACCTGGTCGATGCTGTCCTGGAAGTCGTCCTGCAGGATGCCGGCGATGGCGAAGGACTGGCCGTCGCGCAGCTCGACCGTGGTCTGGGCGCGGCGCGAGGAGGTGCCGGGCACCAGGCCGCCCTGGATCGACACCGCATTGTCGAAGTCGACCGACGATACCTCGGAGGCGAGCTGGAGGTTGATGATGTCATCGTCCACGACCGTCGGCGTGAAGGTCAGGTTGACTCCGAAGGGCTTGAAGTTGACGCCGACATTGCCTTCCGTGTCGATCGACGGGATCGGGAACTCCCCGCCCGCGAGGAAGCTGGCCGACTGGCCCGACAGCGCGGTCAGGTTCGGTTCGGACAGGGTGCGGACGACGCCTTTCTCCTCGAGCGCCTGCAGAAGCACGTTGAAGTTCAACGAGTTTGTGCCGAAGTTCAGCTGCAGCGACCCCGCGTTGCCGGCGACCGGCCCGGTGGTGCCGGTGAAGTTGTCGCCATCGTCGCCGCCGGTGATGCCCAGCTGCGCGCCGATCTGCTTCGACAGGCTGCGCGACATCTCGGCGAAGCGGACCTTCAGCTGCACCTGCTGGATGCCGCCGACATTCATCAGGTTCAGCACCGCCTCGGGGGCGTAGCGGTTGGCGATCTCGAGCGCCTGATCCAGCTTCTGGATGGACGACACAGTGCCCGACAGAACGAGTCCGTCATTGGCGGTCCTGACCTCGATGGGTTCGCCAGGCAACAGCTCCTGCAGGCGCTCCTTGAACTCGGCCACGTCCGGGGTGACCTGCACGTCGACATTCGTGATCAGCCGTCCGTCCGGACCCAGCAGCGTCAGGGTCGTCCGGCCGGGCGCCTTGCCCAGCACGTAGACCGTGCGCTCCGACAGGGTGGCGATGTCCGCGATCAGGGGGTTGGCGACCGACAACTCCGCGAAGGGAACCTCCGACTCCAGCACGATGGCGCGGTTGAGTGCGACCTTCAGGGACGATTGCGCGCGGCCTTCGGCGATCCTCAAGGTATCGGCGAGGGCAGTCGTCGCGAGCGGCGCGCCTGTGATCAGGACGCCAAGCATCGCTGCCCGGATGGGTGTGCTAAGTATCATGTGTCCTGCCTCTCTAGGATCACTGCTCTCGAGTGCGGATTATTGCGTCCGCATCGGCGCCAACGATGACTTTTCCCCAGATTATTGCAACGATCTCGGGTTTTTTGCCTTGGCTGGGGGGCGTCCCGGACACAGATGGCCGCAATCCGGTCACATTCGGAACGGGGGCCGACGGGCATCTCCGGGGCGGCTCCGGACGTCCGATGCGGGCCGGCAGGGCGGCGGACGGCAGCTTTGGAGATCCCCGACCGAACCGTCTCGCCCGGTCCCGGAGGGTGATTCGTCAAGGGGTTGACGTGACCGCCCGCAGGCCCGGACAGGCAGACGGATGAACCGGATCGCGCCCGCGTCGCGGCCTGTCGACCGTCGCCGACAGCGCCGATCGCACCCTTGGGCGCTTGGCGACCTGCACGCGGGGCTCAGGCGCCGCGAATCGGAGGGGGCGATGCCGGGGGCAGGCCCGGTACGCCGGGGCCTGGGCCATGGATAGGGCCACGCCGGCCGGACCCGGGCCCAGGCGCGCAGGCGGTCAAGGCGAAAAGACGCCCCGCTTGGGCAGCGGGGCGTCTTTCTGCACGAGGCCGGTCCGGCCGGCAGAGCATCACTCGGCGGGGCAGGGGATGGGGACGAGGACCACTTCCGCTCCGCGGCGCTGGCGGGTCGTACAGACCTTGTTGGCGACCTGCTCCTCGGCGCCGAGCACCTCGCGCAGCGTGGCTTCCACCGCTTCGGACTCGGTCTCGTCCTGGACCCCGACCAGGGTCAGCGTCAGCCGCCCGGTGGCCTGGGCCTGGACCAGCTTGGCGACCTTGCTGGGCAGCGCCTCGATGGTGACGTTGCGGGCAATGGTGGGATCGCTGCGCTGCTCGTCGGTCTGCTGGTCGATGGCGATCAGCTGCACGTTCGGCTCGATCAGCTTGGTCACCCCGCCGCCGCCGCCGTTGCTGCCGCCGGTCCAGTAGATATCGACCCGGTCGCCGGGACGCAGGAAGCCCGAGACGCCCGAGTTGACGTCAACGCTGATCGTGAAGGCGCGCATGCCGGGCGTCAGCGTCGCGGCGATGCCCGCCTCCTGCCCGGGACCGGTCACCTTGGAGGCCAGCAGCGGTTCGTTCCGCTCGATCTGCCGCAGCACGGTGCGCGAGCCTTCGCCCGCCGGGAAGATCTGCTCCATCGAGGTGAAGATGCCCGTCGGTATGTGGTTGGCGGGCCACTCCACCTCTTGCACGTGGCTTTCGCGGAGCTCGTCGCCGTAGCGCAGCGAGCGGCTGGCCACGAAGACCCTGGCGGTCGGGATGATCTTGTTCTCTGAAGCGGCGAGCGCGTTCTGATAGGCGGCGAAGCGGGATTGGGCGGTGTGGATCGCAAAGCCCGCCAGGGCGAGACCGATGAGAAGGGCAAGGCCGAAGATCAAGCGCATCGTTAACTTCCTAGTTCTGCTCTCGCCGCTATGGCGCGGCGCCATCGTTTCGCATCTGGCCCTGGAATGCGGCAGTTTCGTGGACGGGCGGAGGAGAGACGGTGGAGCATGGCCGCGCTGTCGGCCGGTCTCTTGAGGTGCGCTTATGCGGCTAGCAGTACGAATTGCGTCAACGCGAAGGGCGCCCCGCAATCAGCGAGACGCCCTGTGTTTCCCTATCTAAGATCTGTTGCCCGAACGGATCGGTGTCAGGGGATCAAGGGGTGACGGGGAACGCCGTCGTGATGTGGTCGTCCTCCAGCACAGTCAGGATGTCGCCCGACAGATCCTGAAGGCCGGTGGAGATGACGGCCATGACGGCCAGGCCTAGGCCGACCAGGGCGGCGGTCAGCACAACCCAGTCGACGGTGACGGCGCCGGCTTCGTCGGCGGCGAAGGTCTTGATCGCGTTCAGCATGAGTTTGTTCCTCAGGTTTAAACTCGGTTTGCGTATCGTCGGGCTGCTGGCCCTTTCGATGCCCCCGTTGTTGAGGTTAATGAAGGCGGGAATGCGACGCCTCCGCGGACATTCAGGGGAATGTGCCCTTGGGGAAGGAAACGAGCGCGACGGCCGCGACGACGGAAAAGGGCCGTGCCTGCCAGCACGGCCCTTCGTCCCTCGATCCGATGTGGACCGCAGGAAACTGAGTGACGCTATCCCTCTTTTGACCGGGCCCGCCTGCCAACGGGTCCCGCGGGGACTGCTCGATCGCCACCGTTCCTTGCCCGAGTGTCTCGGTGCTTGCTCTTGACCGAAGCGGCGGGGCCGTCTGCCAGGGCCGTGCCATCCGGTGAGAACTGGTATGGCGGAGGAATGGGGCGAAATCTTGTCCGATTTGGCGCGAATTGGGGACAATCCCGAATTCACGCAACATTAACGCCTTGGTGGCAACAATCGGGGGCGCGTCCGGGGTGTCGGGACCATCGGCGCGTCCTCGGCCCCCGTTTCGCAGACGAATGTCACACCGGCGCGGTTACGCGAGCACCCCTAGCTGACAGACGAGGGGCGTCGATGGCAATACCGTCGCAAAAGACCGAGTGGACAGATCATGCACCTCCTCAAGCAGCTCCTGCCGGCCGTGCTGGCCTGTCTCGTCGCGGCGGCACCGGTCGCCGGCCCTGCCTCCGCCGGGGAATTCACCTTCAAGCGGGTGAAGCCGCCCGCGGCCAACGCCACGCGCCGAATCAACGTCCAGATCACCAGCGCCGACCGTCCGGACCGGCCCGCCGCGCCCGTCGCCGCGCCGCGTCCCACGCGGCCGCAGCCGCCCGACATCGTCGTCGCCGCCACCCGCCCGGGCGAGGCGCAGGCGCGCCCGCGCGGGCGCAGCAACCACCAGGAGTGGTTCTGGACCGCCGTCTCGCCCGATATCGGCGTGCAGAACGGCCGCTTCCTCGAGGCCGCGCGCCTTGCCGCGCGCCCGCCGCAGGGCAGCGGCATCTCGGCTCCGTCGCTGCGCCACCTGCAAAACATCGCCATGTCCCATGGCGACACCATCCTGCGCCATTCCGTCGGCACCCGGGTCTCGCCTGCGCTGGTGCTGGCGCTGATCTCGGTCGAATCGGCGGGGCGGACCGATGCGCTCAGCCAAGCCGGGGCGCAGGGGCTGATGCAGCTCATTCCCGCCACGGCAGCGCGGTTCGGCGTCACCAACGCGAACGACCCGGTGCAGAACATCCGCGGCGGCGTGGCCTATCTCGACTGGCTCATGAAGGAGTTCGGGAACGATCCCGTGCTCGCGCTCGCCGGCTACAACGCAGGCGAGGGCGCCGTCCGCCGCTATGCCGGTGTGCCCCCCTATGGCGAGACGCGGGCCTACGTGCCCAAGGTGCTGGCCGCCTGGAACGTGGCGCGCATGATGTGCACGACGCCGCCGGTCATGCCGGGCGACGGCTGCGTGTTCAAGGCGCCGTTCAGCGATTCGTGAGGCCCGGCCGGGGCCCGGCGCGCGCACCAGGTCCCCGATCCGGGTTCACTCGATGACGTCGGCCCATTCGGGATGCCGGCGGGCCTGCGCCTTCACGAAGGGGCAGAGCGCGATGACCCGCAGCCCCTCGGCCCGCGCGTCCGCGATCATCCGCTCGGCGAGGATCAGGCCGACGCCGCGCCCGCGCAGCGCCCCGGGCACGTCGGTATGGTCGACGATCAGCTTCGTCGTCCCCAGCCGGGAATAGGTCATTTCCGCTTCGTGACCGTCGACGGTCACGACCCAGCGCCCGCGGGACTCCGAATCCTCGCGGGCCACCTCGGTCATGCGACGAGGGTGGCCTCGGTCAGGTCCCGGACTTCCTGCTCGGTCACGCCGTCGGCAAGCTCGACCAGCTTCAGCCCGCCCTCGACCACGTCCATCACCGCGAGGTTGGTGATGATCCGGTCGACGACGCCCGCGCCGGTCAGGGGCAGGGTGCACTCCTTCAGCACCTTGGACTGCCCGTGCTTGTTGGCATGGTCCATGACCACGACCACGCGGCCGACGCCCGCCACCAGGTCCATCGCGCCGCCCATGCCCTTGACCAGCTTACCGGGAATCATCCAGTTCGCGAGGTCGCCGTTCTCGGCCACCTCCATCGCGCCCAGGATCGCCATTGCGATCTTGCCGCCGCGAATCATCCCGAAGCTCTGCGCGCTGTCGAAATAGGCCGTCTTGGGCAGCTCGGTGATGGTCTGCTTGCCGGCGTTGATCAGGTCCGGGTCCTCCTGGCCCGCGATCGGAAAGGGGCCCATGCCCAGCATCCCGTTCTCGGATTGCAGCGTCACCTCGATCCCCTCGGGGATATAGTTCGACACCAGCGTCGGGATGCCGATGCCGAGATTGACGTACCAGCCGTCCTGAAGCTCCTGCGCGGCGCGCGCGGCCATCTGATTGCGGTCCCAGGGCATGGGCTCTCCTGTCGGGGGGTTCTAGGTGTCCGTGATGCCGACGGGGACGTCGATCATGACGACGGTCCCGGCGGCGCCGCGCACGGGCGTGACCGTGGCGTCCAGCCCCTGGCTCAGCAGGGTGATGAGACGCCCGCCGATCGTGTCGGGGTTGGGGAAGGGCGTGTTGGAGGGCAGGCCGACGCCGTCGTCGGTGATGGTGACGCGCAGGCCGCCGGCGGCCAGTTCGGTGACGCGCAGCTCGACCAGCCCTTCCTCCATCCGCTCGAAGGCATGCGAGAAGGCGTTCGACAGCACCTCGGAGACGAGGAAGGACACGCGCACCGCCGCATCCGTATTGGCCATCAGCGGCTCGATCTGCTGGATGTAGCGGATGCCGGGGCGGCCTTCCTCATGGGCGACCGCGGTGGCGACGCGGCTGATGAGCGAGCCGAGGTCGATTCCGTGCCGGCGCCATTCCTGTTCGTCCGACAGCTTCATCGACTCGTAGACGAGCTGGAGGCATTCCAGCCGCCGCGTGATCGCCTCGTAATCCAGCGCCTCGTCGCCTTTCGGCGCGCCGATGCTGTCAAGCACGACGCCCAGATCCTCCTGCACCCGGGCGCGGACATTGACCAGCAGCGCGCTGGCGGCGTCCTCCCCGCGCTCGGTGTCGTAGACCTCTTTCTGGATGCCCAGGAAGTAGATGACGGTCCCGTCCGAATCGGCGATGGGCGCGATGATCAGGCGGTTGAGGAAGGGCGTGCCGTTGGCGCGGTAGTTCAGGATGTCGACCGTGGTGTCCCGCTCCGCCTCGACGGCGGTGCGCAGGCGGTCGACGGAATCCTTGGCGGTCTCCTCGCCCTGGAGGAAGCGGCAGTTGCGGCCGATCACCGCCGAGCGGGCATAGCCCGTCGTCCGCTCGAAGGCGGCGTTGACGTAGACGATCGGATTGTCCTCGGCCCGCGGGTCGGTGAGAATCATGGAGACCTTGGCGCGGCTGAACCCCGCCAAGGCATCCTTGTCCTCGATCACCGAGGCCAGCTTGCGGCGCGTACTCACGGTCGTTCCCCCTCCCACAGGGTCTCCGCTCCGGCCGGAGATGCCCCGCACGTCCAACGCTGGGGCAGCGGCCTTTTCGGCCCCCGACGGGTCTGGCGTCGGGGCGTCGTTCGTCATGCGGCGGGCCTCACCGTCCGCTGCTCGATCCGCTTCTCATGCGCGCCCTGGATCAGGCGGTGCACATAGATGCCCGGCAGGTGAATTCCGTCGGGGTCGAGCCCCCCCGGCTCGACGATCTCTTCCACCTCCGCGACGCAGACCTTGCCACACATGGCCGCCGGCGGATTGAAGTTCCGGGCGGTCTTGCGGAACACGAGATTGCCGGTCGTGTCGGCCTTCCACGCCTTGACGATCGACAGGTCGGCGAAGATCCCGCGCTCCAGGATATACGTGTCTTCCTTGCCGTCATGGCCGACGAAGGTCTTGTGTTCCTTGCCTTCGGCGATGATCGTGCCGACCCCGGTCTTGGTGTAGAAGCCCGGGATTCCGCAGCCTCCGGCGCGCATCCGCTCCGCCAGGGTGCCCTGCGGATTGAACTCCAGCTCCAGCTCGCCCGACAGGTATTGCCGCATGAACTCGGCATTCTCGCCGACATAGGACGAGATCATCTTCCTGACCTGCCGCGTCTGCAGCAGGATGCCGATGCCGAAATCGTCCACGCCCGCATTGTTGGAGGCGAAGGTCAGGTCCTTGGTTCCGGCCTCGCGGATCGCGTCGAGCAGCAGTTCGGGGATGCCGCACAGGCCGAACCCGCCGGCCGCGATGAACATCCCGTCGAACAGCAGCCCATCCAGCGCTTCCGCCGCCGAGCCATAGACCTTCTTCATCGCCGCTCCCCTCGGAATACCGTCGTCCACCGGATTCATAGACGAGGCGCGGAACGCTTTCAATCGTGCCCCGCGAAGGGCGGGTCAGAGCGCCGCAGCCATCGCCTCGATCCGGCCCAGTGCGAAGGCGTCGAACTCGGGCCCCGGCTGGCGGATCGCATAGGCCTCGGCGAAGGGGTCAGGGGCCGAGATCGCGCTGCCCGCCATCTGGGCGATGACGGCATGGCCGCAGAACGGCACGTAGAGCTGCGAATAGCCGCCCTCATGCGCCATCACCAGCCGGCCGCCGCAGGTCTCGGCGGCCAGGTCCATCACCTGCCGGGTCATCGCACCGAAGGTCGCGGCGGTCGCCATCATCTGGCTCAGCGGGTCGGGCAGGGCGGCGTCCAGCCCGCAGGCGACGACGATGAGGTCGGGCTTGAACGCCTGGATCCGGGGCAGGACCAGCCGCTCCATCGCCGCAAGATAGGTGACATGCCCGCCGCCCGGGGGCAGGGGCACGTTGAGGTTGGCCTGAGCGTCCGTCTCGAAGGCGCCGGTGTCGAGCGGATAGTTCCGCTCCTGGTGGATCGAGACGGTCAGGACGTCGGGGTCGGCGGCATAGATCGCCTCGGTCCCGTTGCCGTGATGCACGTCCCAGTCCAGCACCGCGACCCGGCGCGCCAGCCCCCGTGCCCGCGCCCGCTCGATGGCGAGCGCGATGTTGGCCATGAGGCAGAAGCCGTTCGGCCAGTCGGGCAGGCAGTGATGGCCGGGCGGGCGGCTCAGCGCGTAGGCGTTCGCCATCTCGCCTCGAAGCACCGCCTCGACCGCGTCGGCGACCAGCCCCGCCGACAGCGCCGCGATCTCGTAGCCGCCGGGCCCGAAGGGGGTGCGCAGGCCAAGTTCGCCTCCGCCCGCGTCCGAGGCGGCCTTGAACGCGTCCAGGTAGTCGGCCGGATGCACCCGCAGCAGGTCCTCGCGCGTCAGGGGCGCCGCGCCGCGCTGCTCCAGCACGTCCATCAGGCCGGTCACGCGCATCAGGTTGACCAGCCGCCGCTTCGTCTCGGGATTTTCGGGCAGGCCGCCGCCGCCGGAGATGGGCTGCACCAGCCCGCCCACCGGCGCCATCTCGGCATAGTTGCCGCCCCCGTGCCAGAAGCACCGCTCGTCGAAGAAGAATCCCGTCATCCCGCGATCTGGCGCGAGACGGCGAGGAAGTTCAACGCCAATCTGAGCGGCGCCCCCGGCCCGGGCTCAGAGCCCGGGGTAGATCGGGAAGCGGTCGCACAGCGCCTGGACCTTGTCGCGCACCCGCGCCTCGACCTCCGCGTTGCCCTCGGCGCCGTTCGCGGCCAGCCCGTCGACCACCTCGACGATCAGGTCGCCCACCTCCCGGAACTCCGGCTCGCCGAAGCCGCGGGTCGTGCCGGCCGGCGTGCCCAGCCGGATGCCCGAGGTCACGGTCGGCTTCTCGTCGTCGAAGGGGATGCCGTTCTTGTTGGTCGTGATGTGGGCGCGGCCCAGCGCGGCCTCGGTGTCGTTGCCCTTCACGCCCTTGGGGCGCAGGTCGACCAGCATCAGATGCGTGTCCGTCCCGCCCGTGACGATGTCCAGCCCGCCGCGCATCAACTGGTCCGCCAGCGCCTTCGCGTTGGCGATCACCTGCGCCTGGTAGTCCTTGAAGCCCGGCCTCAGCGCTTCGCCGAAGGCGACGGCCTTGGCGGCGATGACATGCATCAGCGGCCCGCCCTGGATGCCTGGGAAGATGGCGGAGTTCACCTTCTTGGCGATGTCCGCATCGTTGGTCAGGATCATGCCGCCGCGCGGCCCGCGCAGCGTCTTGTGCGTCGTGGTCGTCGCGATATGCGCGTGCGGGAAGGGCGAGGGGTAGTGGCCCGAGGCGACCAGCCCGGCGAAATGCGCCATGTCGACCAGCAGCCAGGCGCCGACCGAGTCCGCGATCTCGCGCATCCGGGCGAAATCGATGATCCGCGGGATGGCCGAGCCCCCGGCGATGATCATCTTCGGCCGGTGCTCCGTCGCCAGCGCCTGCACCTGGTCGTAGTCGAGCCGCAGGTCGTCGCGCTTCACGCCGTATTGCACCGCGTTGAACCACTTGCCCGACTGGTTGGGCTTGGCGCCATGGGTCAGGTGCCCGCCCGCGTCGAGCGACATTCCGAGGATCGTGTCGCCCGGCGTCAGCAGCGCGGTGAAGACGCCCTGGTTGGCCTGCGAGCCCGAATTCGGCTGCACGTTGGCATAGCCGCAGCCGAAAAGCTGCTTGGCGCGGTCGCGCGCGAGTTCCTCGGCAATGTCGACATACTGGCAGCCGCCGTAATAGCGCCGGCCCGGATAGCCCTCGGCATATTTGTTGGTCATCACGCCGCCCTGCGCCTCCATGACGGCGCGGCTCACGATGTTCTCCGAGGCGATCAGTTCGATCTCGTCGCGCTGGCGGCCCAGCTCCTTGCGGGTGGCCTCGGCGATCTCCGGATCGGTCTCGGCCAGGCTGGCGGTGAAGAAACTGGGGTCGCGATGGGGGGCGTTCATGGCACGGCTCCTCTGGGGCGGGTTGGCGCCTCATACGCGCCCGGGGCCATCCGTGAAAGGGGCGGGACGACGCGGTCGGCGCCACAGGCGACACTTGCGTTTCCGATCCGCGCCCCGCAACCCTGCCCGCGGACGGGGAGAGACGATGCCGAACGACGCCCAGAAGATCGCCTTCCTCGCCTCGCCGACGCCCGAGGCGCAGGCCGCGCTCGCCCGGCTGACCGGGCGCTACGGCCAGCACGCGCCCGAGGCGGCCGATGTCGTGGTGGCGCTGGGCGGCGACGGGTTCATGCTCCAGACCCTGCACGCGACGACGGAGTTGCCGGTCCCGACCTACGGGATGAACCGCGGGACCGTCGGCTTCCTGATGAACGAATACGAGGAGGACGACCTGCTCTGGCGCCTCGCCGCCGCCGAGGAGGCGGTGATCAACCCGCTCAAGATGGTGGCGACCCGCGGCGACGGCTCGCAGGTGGAGGCGCTGGCGATCAACGAGGTCTCGCTGCTGCGCGCCGGACCGCAGGCGGCCCGGCTGCGCATCGCCGTCGACGGGCGCATCCGCATGGAGGAGCTGGTCTGCGACGGCGCGCTGCTGGCCACGCCCGCCGGATCGACGGCCTACAACTACTCCGCCCACGGGCCGATCCTGCCGATCGGCTCCGAAGTGCTGGCGCTGACCGCGATGTCCGCCTTCCGACCCCGCCGCTGGCGCGGGGCGCTGCTTCCGAAAAGGGCAAGGGTGCGCTTCGACGTGCTCGATGCAGGCAAGCGCCCGATGATGGCCGAGGCGGACGGCTTCTCGGTCCGCGACGTTGTCCGCGTCGAGGTGGCGAGCGACGCGGAGGTGCGCCACCGCCTGCTCTTCGACCCCGGCCACGGGCTGGAGGAGCGGCTGCTGCGCGAGCAGTTCACCTGACGTCGGGCGCTCCGCTCCGGGTGCGTGGCCCTGGGCCGAGGTTCGAATGTTTCGCGCCCCGCGACGGCAGGGGAAGCGGCGCCGTCCGGCCGTGGCATGTTGCGGAAAGTCGGGAATCGGTCGCGCCGGCGTGAGCGTCCGTCGCGCGGCCGTGAGGGCGGTGCAGGACGGGAGGGCCTATGTGCATATGCGCGCGGTGATGCGCGAGGTATCACGCTCTCGTTCGTTGAGTGTGAGGGCGGAGGGGCGCATATCCCTCCCATCGGCACCGGCCAAGACGGCCACCGCCACACACGACGCGGGCCACACGGCCCCGAAGCACAAAGGAATACCGCCATGAAGACCATCATCGCTTCCGCCCTGATCGCCCTCGCCGCCGCCCCCGTGGCCGCGCAGCAGGTCGCCCCGACCGCCGCCTCCGCCATCGCACATTTCAACCAGTCGGCCGACGCCCAGCGCGACCGTATCACCCAGGTGTCTGGCGAGGCCTCCGGCGCCTCCGTCTCGACCCGCTCGGGCGCCCTTGGTGCTGCCTTCGACCGCTTCAACGCCGATGCCGACAACCGCAATGACCTGCGTGGCCTGCAGGGCGCGACCGTGGTCTCGGGCGCGCCGGCCACCGCCGCCCACATCCACGCCCGCATCGCCGCCGAGAGCCGCGAGACCGAGTGACCGGCTGACATCCTCCGGGGCCGGGGTTTCTCTCCGTTGACCGGCTCCGGAGGCGCGGCGCATTCTCATCCCCCAGCCTGCGCCGCGCGCCGGCGCCTCCCGCCCGGCCAAGGCCCGGCGGGAGGCGCTTCGCGTTTGGAGGCTTGGCCTCGGACGATGACACGGCTAGCCCGTGCCCATGGATTTCAATCTCGCCAGCTACGTCCTCGGACCCGGCCGCGCCCGGCCGGACCATCCCGCCCTGATCGTGCCGGGGCGGGCGCACCTGACACATGCCGACCTGCTCGAAGCCGTCGAACGACGCGCGGGCGGCTTCCAGGCCCGTGGCCTGCCGCCCGGCGCCCGCGTCCTGCTGCGGCTCGGCAACGAGCCGGACTTTCCGATCACCTTCCTCGCCGCCTGCGCCGCCGGGCTGGTCCCTGTCCCGACCTCGGCGCAGCTCACCGCCTCCGAGATCGGCGCCATGGCCGACCGCGTCGACCCGGCGCTGGTCGTGTCCGGCCCCGACATTGCCTTGCCAGCGGGGCGGCCCGCCGTTGCCGCGGCGGAGCTCGACGCCGACCCGCTGCCCTTCGACGACTGGGTTCAGGACGCGCCCGACCGGCTGGGCTACATCGTCTTCACCTCCGGCTCGGGCGGCATTCCCAAGGCCGTGGCCCACGCCCATCGCGCCGTCAGCGCACGGGCGTCGATGCGCGAGGGCTGGTATGGCCTGCGCGCCGACGACCGGATGATGCATGCGGGCGCCTTCAACTGGACCTACACGCTGGGCACCGGCCTGCTCGACCCCTGGTCCGTCGGCGCGACCGCCATCGTCCCCGCCCCCGGGACCGAGGCCGGCGCGCTGCCCGCCTTGATCGCCGCCGAGGGCGCCACGATCTTCGCCGCAGCCCCCGGTATCTACCGCCGGATGCTGCGCAACGACTGGCCCGCCACGCCCACCCTGCGCCACGGCCTGTCGGCCGGGGAACGGCTGCCCCCCGCGCTCCGCACCCAATGGCAGCAGGCGACAGGGCTCGACCTGCACGAGGCGCTGGGAATGACGGAATGCTCGACCTTCGTCAGCGGCGCGCCCGGCCGCCCCGCGCCCGAGGGCGCCAGCGGCTATGTCCAGCCCGGCCGGTCCGCGCGGGTCGAGGGCGACCGGCTCGTCGTTGGCGCCGACGACCCGGGCCTGATGCTGGGCTACTGGCAGGACGGCGCCCCGGTCCCCGTCGGGCCCGAGGGCTTCGACACCGGCGACCGCGTCTCGCAGCGCCCCGACGGCGCCATCGTCCACGAGGGGCGGCGCGACGACCTGCTCAACCCCGGCGGCCACCGCGTCTCTCCGCAGGAGGTGGAGGCGGCGCTGGCCGACCTTCCCGTCGAGGAGATCGCGGTCGGCTGCGTCACGCTGGAGGGCGGCGCGACCGTGCTCGCCGCCTACTATGTCGGCGCCCCGCTCGACGAGGACGCGGCCAATGCCCATGCCGCCGCCCGCCTCGCGCGCTACAAGCAGCCGCGCCTCTGGCTGCGCCGCGCGCGGCTTCCGCGCAACGCCAACGGAAAGCTGATCCGCGACCGGCTGACCTGACATCTCCGCAGGGTCGGTCCTGCGGGGATGCACCTTTCGCCCCCCCGGCCCGGGGACTAGGGAAGGCGCAAAAGGAGCCGACCCATGATCCAGCTCGACATCCTCTCCGATCCGATCTGCCCCTGGTGTCATATCGGCCGCGCCAACCTGTTCCGCGCGCTGGAATCCCGGCCCGAGCATCCCTTCGCGCTGCAATGGCACCCGTTCCAGCTCAACCCCGACATGCCCGAGGGCGGCATGGACCGGACCGAGTATCTGGAGGCGAAGTTCGGCGGCCCGGAGGGCGCCGCGCGCGCCTATGCGCCGGTGCGCGAGGCCGCCGGGAACGCCGGGCTCGCCATCGAGTTCGACCGCATCCCGCGCGTGCCGAACACGCTCGACGCCCATCGCCTGATCCACTGGGCCGGGCTGGAGGGCCGCCAGACCCCCGTCGCGACCGCCCTGTTCGAGGCCTATTTCGAGAAGGGCGAGGATATCGGCGACGTGCCGACCCTGGTGCGGATCGGCGCGCGCCTCGGCCTCGACGCCGCGATGCTGGAACGGCTCTTCGCCTCTGACGCGGATGCCGACGACATCCGCGCCCGCGACGCCCATGCCCGCGCACGCGGGGTGCGTGGCGTGCCGACCTTCGTGATCGCGGGCCAGCACGTGCTGTCGGGCGCCCAGCCGCCCGAAATCTGGGCCCAGATCGCCGACGAGATCGCCGAGCAGCTCCGAAGCCGGGACGCGGAATGAGCCCGCCGACCCGCGCCCTGTCGCAGACCGAATTCGTCGCCCTGTCCGCGATGCTGGTTGCCACCATCGCCTTCTCGATCGACTCGATGCTGCCCGCCCTGCCGGAAATCGGGCGGGACCTGTCGCCTGGCGCGCCCAACGTGGCGCAGCTCGTCATCGTCAGCTTCGTCTTCGGGATGGGGGCCGGCACGCTCTTCGCGGGGCCACTCTCGGACGCGTTCGGGCGCAAGCGCCTGATCGTCGCGGGCGCAATCCTCTACTGCCTCGCGGCGGTGGCGGCGGTCTTCGCGCCCTCGCTCGAGGCGCTGCTGGTCGCGCGCGTCATCCAGGGGATCGGGGCCAGCGGGCCGCGCGTCGCCGCGCAGGCCATGGTGCGCGACCTCTATTCCGGGCGGGCGCAGGCGCGGGTGTCGTCCTTCATCATGATGACCTTCACGCTGGTCCCGGCGATGGCGCCGCTGATCGGCAGCTTCATCATCGCGGGCTTCGGCTGGCGCGGGATCTTCGCCTCCTTCGTGGTCTTCTCGGCGATCTCGACCCTGTGGCTGGGCCTCCGCCAGCCCGAGACCCTGCCGCCGGAGCGCCGGCGCCCGCTGGATCTCGGCCGCCTGCGCGCCGCCGCCCGGGAGGTGCTGGTCCATCCCAACGTGCGCCGCGCGATCCTGGTGCAGACCTGCATCTTCGGCCTGCTCTTCGCGACGATCAGCTCGATCCAGCAGGTCTACGAGGTCTTCTTCGACCGGGCCGACAGTTTCCCCTACTGGTTCGCTCTTGTCGCGCTGGTCTCGGCGGGGGCGAGCTTCGTCAACGCCCGCGTGGTGGAGCGGCTGGGGATGATCTGGCTGATCCGGCGCGCGCTGCTGGCGCATCTGTCGCTGTCGGTGCTGCTGCTGCTCAGCTGGACGCTGGTGCCCGAGACGCTGCGCTTCCCGCTGTTTCTCGTCTGGCAGGCGGCCAGCTTCTCGCTCGCGGGGCTCAGCATCGGCAACGTTCAGGCCATCGCGATGCAACCGCTGGGGCATATCGCTGGGATGGCTTCCTCGGTGATTGCGGCGGTCTCCACCGTCGGCGCGGTGGCCATCGCGGCGCCGATCGGGCTCGCCTTCGACGGCACGCCGCTGCCGCTTCTGGTCGGGACCGCGCTCTGCGGGCTGGCCGGGCTCTGGCTTGCCCGAAGGCTGGAAGAGGAACCGGCAGCGGTCGCGGCCTGAGCGGCCCGCCGGACATCGGCCTTCCCTCCGGGACAAGGCCGATGCCCTCCTCCTTCCTGTGGCCGCAAATACTCCGGGGGTCCGGGGGCTGGCCCCCGGTCCCGCCCCCTTCGCCGTCACTGCCGGACGAGGCGCTGTCGCGCCTGCTGACCCCGGCGCCTCACCCCATCCGCCGCGCCCCGACCTCGCGCAGCCTCGCGTCGACCAGCGCCCTCTCCTCCCGGCTCAGCGCCTGCGCGCGCGGATAGACCGGTGCGGCGCGATCGTCGCGGATTGGCGCATCCCAGCCATGGGTCGTCGCGAAGAAGCGGTCGACGCCCGCCTCGCCGAAGACCCGCAGGTAGCCCTGCACGACCGTGTCGAGATAGCTCAGCAGGACCGGGTGCGCCCGGCTCGCCGGTTCGTGATGGCCTTCGGGGATGTGGTAGATGGACGGCCCCTCGGGCAGGACGATGCGAAGATAGGCTGCCTCGCGCAGGTCCAGCGCGCTCCAGTCCGCGTCTGGGACCGAGGCAACGATCCCGTCGATCTCCGCGTCCTGGTCGGGCA
Organism: Jannaschia formosa; assembly: GCF_003340555.1. GTDB lineage: Bacteria > Pseudomonadota > Alphaproteobacteria > Rhodobacterales > Rhodobacteraceae > Jannaschia > Jannaschia formosa. The sequence goes on from NZ_QPLJ01000004.1 coordinate 118,025, forward strand.
CGGCGGTCAGGAAGGCCACCTCCCGCAGCGCCGTGTGTCGCCAGGCCCGCCCCCATCCCTTGACGGTGATCGGGCGCGCATCCGCGTAGTCATGCGTCGCCAGATTGACCAGCGAGCCATATCCGAAGAACCTCGTCATGCCCCCCGAAGAACCCCCTTGCGCGACCGGGGTCAAGTTTCGTATCGGAAACCCGCGCGACACGGGAGACGCTGCCGAAAGGCAGGGCCGAAGGAGCAACCGCCCCGGTAAACTCTCAGGCACAACGGACCGGTCGCGTTGAACACTCTGGAGAGACCCTCGAAAGGGGGCGCCGAAGGGATAGCGATCTCAGGCGACAAGGACAGAGGGGGCATCGACCGGCGGCGCGCGGCCGTCCCAGGAGATGCCATGACCGACGACGCGATAAAGCTGCCCCTCGACGCCCTTCACCGGGAGCTCGGCGGCAAGATGGTGCCCTTCGCGGGCCATTCGATGCCCGTGCAATACCCGATGGGGGTGATGGCGGAGCATCTGCACACCCGCGAGAAGGCCGGGCTCTTCGACGTGTCCCACATGGGCCAGATGGTGATCCGCGGCGAGGGCCGGGCCGAGGCGCTGGAACGCCTGCTGCCCATCGACGTGCAGGGCCTGAAGGAAGGGCGCCAGCGCTACGGCCTGCTGATGCTGGCCGGCGGGGGCGTGGCCGACGACCTGATGGTGGCGAATCGCGGCGACCACCTGCTGATGGTGGTGAACGGCGCGATGAAATGCCTCGACCTGGAGATCGTGCAGGCGGGCATGCCGGACCATGACGTCACCCTGCTGGAGGACCGCGCCCTGCTGGCCCTGCAAGGTCCGTCGGCCGAGGCGGTGCTGTCCGCCCTCGTCCCCGGCGCTGCCGCAATGCGCTTCATGGACGTGGCGACGCTTGACTGGGACGGCACGGAACTCTGGGTCAGCCGCTCCGGCTATACCGGCGAGGACGGCTACGAGATCAGCGTACCGCTTTCCCGGGCCGAGGCCTTCGCCCGCGCGCTTCTGGCGCATGACGATGTCGCCCCCATCGGCCTCGGCGCGCGCGACTCGCTCCGGCTGGAGGCGGGGATGCCGCTCTACGGGCAGGACCTGACCGCCGAGACCTCTCCGGTCGAGGCCGGCCTCGGCTGGGCGATCCAGAAGGTCCGCCGCACGGGCGGCGCCCGCGAAGGCGGCTTCCCCGGCGCCGAGACCGTGTTGGCCCAACTCGCCGACGGCCCCGCCCGCAAGCGCGTCGGCCTGCGCCCCGAGGGCCGCGCGCCGATGCGCCTGGGCGTGACGCTCTACGCGACCGAGGATGCGGCCGATCCGGTCGGGACGGTCACCTCCGGCGGCTTCGGCCCCTCGGTCGGCGCGCCCGTCGCCATGGGCTACGTTCCCGCCGATTGCACCTCGGGCGCCACGCTCTACGGTGACGTCCGGGGCAGACGGCTGCCCGTGACGGTCACGGACCTTCCCTTCCATACGCCGCGATACAAGCGGTGATCCCTTCAGGAGGACACGCCATGAAATTCACCGAAGAGCACGAATGGCTCGACCCCGCCGACGGGGTCATCACCGTCGGCATCACCGAGCACGCCGCGACGCAGCTCGGCGACATCGTCTTCATCGAACTGCCCGAGGTCGGCCGCGAGGTCACCAAGGGCGAAGAGATCGTCGTGATCGAAAGCGTCAAGGCCGCCTCCGACATCACCGCGCCGCTCGACGGCGAGATCACCGAGGTCAACGAGGCGCTGGCCGAGAACCCCGGCCTCGTCAACGAGGACGCCGAGGCCGCCTGGTTCTTCCGCATGACGACCACCACCCCCGAGGAGATGGACGACATGATGGACGAGGACGCCTACAAGGAATTCATCGAATAGTTTCCGTAGGGTGGGCATCCCCATGCCCACCGCGCCCCGCAGAGGTGGGCATGGTGATGCCCACCCGACAGCCTCCAGACCGGACCCGCCCCATGACCCTGACCGACTACGACACCTACGACTTCGCCAACCGCCGCCATATCGGCCCCTCCCCGCAGGAGATGGCCGAGATGCTGAAGGCCGTCGGCGCCGACAGCCTCGACGCGCTGATCGACGAGACGGTGCCGAGGTCGATCCGCCAGAAGGACCCGCTGCCCTGGCCGCAGATGACCGAGCACGCGATCCTGTCGCGGATGCGCGACCTGGCCGACCGCAACCGCGTCACCACGTCGATGATCGGGCAGGGCTATCACGACACGGTCACCCCCCCTGCGATCCAGCGCAACATCCTCGAGAACCCGGCCTGGTACACGGCCTACACCCCCTACCAGCCCGAGATCGCGCAGGGGCGGCTGGAGGCGCTGCTGAACTTCCAGACCATGATCGCCGACCTGACCGGCTTGCCGGTGGCCAACGCCTCCCTTCTGGACGAGGCGACCGCCTGCGCCGAGGCGATGGTGATGGCCCAGCGGGTCGCCAAGTCGAAGGCCACGGCCTTCTTCGTCGACGAAGGCTGCCACCCGCAGAACATCGCCGTCATGCGCACCCGCGCCGAGCCCCTCGGCATCGAGCTGATCGTCGGCACGCCCGACGAGCTCGACGCCACGAAGGTCTTCGGCGCCATCTTCCAGTATCCCGGCACCCACGGCCATCTGCGCGACTACAGCGCCGAGATCGCCGCCCTGCACGACCAGAAGGCCCTCGGCATCGTCGCCTGCGACCTGCTCGCGCTCTGCCTGTTGAAGGAGCCGGGCGCGATGGGCGCCGACATCGCCGTGGGCTCCGCCCAGCGCTTCGGCGTGCCGCTGGGATACGGCGGCCCGCACGCGGCCTTCTTCGCCTGCGCCGACGCGCACAAGCGGTCTATGCCGGGCCGGATCGTCGGCGTGTCCGTCGACAGCCACGGCAACAAGGCCTACCGCCTCAGCCTCCAGACCCGCGAGCAGCATATCCGCCGCGAGAAGGCGACGTCGAACGTCTGCACCGCGCAGGCTCTGCTCGCCGTCATGGCCAGCTTCTACGCCGTCTTCCATGGGCCGAAGGGCCTGCACCACATCGCCACCATGGTCCACGCCCATGCCGTCGCCCTGCGCGACGCGCTGGCGGGCGCGGGCTTCGAGGTCGCGCCCGCCCATGTCTTCGACACGCTGACCGTCACCGTCGGCGCGATGCAGGGCGTGATCTGGCGGTCGGCCCGGGCCGAGGGGATCACGCTGCGCCGCATCGGCACCGACCGAATCGGCATCGCCTGCGACGAGCTGACCGACGCGGAGGTGCTGACCCGCCTCCTGCGCGCCTTCGGCATCGAGGGCCATGTCGCGGCCACCCGCACCGACATCCCCGAGGCGCTCAGGCGCCAGTCGGACTACCTGACCCACCCGATCTTCCACATGAACCGGGCCGAGGCCGAGATGATGCGCTACATGCGCCGCCTCGCCGACCGTGATCTCGCCCTCGACCGGGCGATGATCCCGCTCGGCTCCTGCACGATGAAGCTGAACGCGGCGGTCGAGATGATGCCCGTCACCTTCCCCGAATTCGGCCGCATCCATCCCTTCGCCCCCGCCGAGGATGTCGAAGGCTACAAGGAGATGATCGGCGAACTGTCCGACCGGCTCTGCGTCATCACCGGCTACGACGCCATGTCGATGCAGCCCAATTCGGGCGCGCAGGGCGAATATGCGGGCCTGCTGACCATCGCCGCCTATCACACGGCCAATGGCGAGGACCGGCGCATCTGCCTGATCCCGACCTCGGCCCACGGCACCAACCCCGCCTCGGCGCAAATGGCGGGGATGAAGGTGGTCGTCGTCAAGGCGGCCGAGAACGGCGACATCGACCTCGACGACTTCCGCGCCAAGGCCGAGGCGGCCGGCTCCGACCTCGCTGCCTGCATGATCACCTATCCCTCGACCCATGGCGTCTTCGAAGACACCGTCCGCGAGGTCTGCGAGATCACCCATTCCCATGGCGGGCAGGTCTATCTCGACGGTGCCAACCTGAACGCGCTGGTCGGGCTTGCGAAGCCGGGCGAGATCGGCGCCGACGTCTCGCACCTGAACCTCCACAAGACCTTCTGCATCCCCCATGGCGGCGGCGGCCCCGGCATGGGCCCGATCGGCGTGAAGGCGCATCTGGCGCCCTACCTGCCCGGCCACCCCGAACAGGGGACGGAAGGGCCGGTCTCGGCGGCGCCCTACGGCTCTGCCTCGATCCTGCCGATCAGCTACGCCTACGTGATGATGATGGGCGGGGCCGGGCTGACGCAGGCCACGAAGGTCGCGATCCTTTCGGCGAACTACATCGCCGCGCGGCTCAAGGGCTCCTACGACGTGCTCTATGGCGGGCGGCGCGGCCGGATCGCGCATGAATGCATCCTCGACACCCGCCCCTTCGCCGACAGCGCCCATGTGACCGTCGACGACATCGCCAAGCGGCTGATGGACAACGGCTTCCACGCGCCGACCATGTCCTGGCCCGTCGCCGGCACGCTGATGGTGGAGCCGACCGAGTCCGAGCCGAAGCCCGAGCTCGACCGCTTCATCGACGCCATGCTCGCCATCCGGGAGGAGATCCGCGAGATCGAGGAAGGCCGGATCGACCCGGCCAACAACCCGCTCAAGAACGCGCCCCACACGATGGAGGATCTCGTCCGCGACTGGGACCGTCCCTATTCGCGCGAGGCGGGCTGCTTCCCGCCGGGTGCCTTCCGGGTCGACAAGTACTGGCCCCCGGTCAACCGCGTCGACAACGCCGCGGGCGACCGCAACCTCGTCTGCACCTGCCCGCCGGTCGAGGACTATCTCGAAGCGGCCGAGTGACCGCCCGCGGCGCCCGCCCGGGCGCCGCGCGCGACGGACCATCCGAGGAACAAGCAGACTACCGAACCGTAGGGTCGGCGGCCTCCCAGCGCCCGCGCTCTAGGGGGATCAACCGTCCGACGGAGGACCGCATTCCATGCGGCGCGCCGCGACCGATGCAATGTCAGTCGGGACGTTGAGGGTCGGCCTCCTTGCGGATCTGCTGGCTCTTCGCCTTGGCGGTATTGAGTTGCGGGAAGGGCTTCTCCGGAACCGGAACACCCAGGAAGTTGCACAAGGGGTCCCATGCGTCTCCTTCCGGAATATTGAGGCGCAACAGATCGTCCGGGCGGTCCTTGAAATGGGTCTCGACTGTCTCCATGACCTCGTCGTAGTACGCACCCCACTCGTTGGGCGCGATGATGACCCGGGAGCCGTCGTAGTCCGGACGTTCGATCTTGCGCAGCTCGTGTTTGATGCGGCTCTGGATCCAGGCATCTTTCTCCCGGTAGGTCAGGATGAACTTGCTTCCCGGATATTGCTCGTCCAGCACCCGGATGTAGTGGCCACCCGAGAAGTCGAGAAACGCGCGATAGGTCTCGTCAATGCCCGCGAAAGCTCGTCTCCCATTCTTCAGGTTGTTCTTGAGGAGATGAACAAGCCGCGTCTGCCTCGCGTCCTGATCTTCGAGCTGCACCTTGAAATGGACCGAGGGGATACCGAGGATCTTGAATGCCCGGGAAAGGGATGACGTGCCGGCCTTGTTCATGCCGATGTTAAAGATGTAGTCTGACATTGTCCTGATGTCCCATGATCGAAGTCTGGCCAAGAACGCTTTCCTGACACCTGATGTCCAGCAAGTGGGCTGCCGGTGATCTGCTGCGCTCCGGCTCGTTGCGCGCCTTCACCCCTAATGGATTCCAGCCCGCCGTAAACCGGCAAGGCGCTGTCCCTTCGCCGCCGTCAGAAATCTCGCTCACCGTCATCTAGATCCGCCGGTGGCAAATGATGGTGACGATCTTGTCCATCGGGGAGGAGACCCAGCCGGCGCGCCTCTTGTGCGAGCGACTGCGCCCCCGGCGCAACCTGCGCGTGAGACCGGTTCTCGGCTGCAGGCCCCTACCCCTCGCGCGCGCCCGGCGCCGCGGCGCGGACGCGGCGGCGGTCCTCGGCCAGGGTCAGGGCGGCATCCGACCGTTCCAGGCAGCGCGTCGAGAGCCGGTGCGCGCTGCGCGACACCTCCTCGGAGCCATGGCGCGACAGCACCGCCAGCGCGTCCTGCACCGCGATCTGCACCTCGACCAGATGCGCCCCGTCCCGGGCGATCGGGTCCAGCGCCTCGCGCAGCAGGACCTCGGCCCGCAGCGGCGGCACGTAAAGCCTCGGAAAGCGCGGCTCCGCCCCCGGGGGCCCGTCCTGCCACAGCGACAGGATCTTCACCTGCCGCGTGACGATGTCCATCGCCGTACGCGGGTCGTTCAGCCCGGGTGACAGCGCGCGCTGCGCGATTTCGGCCATGACCTCGATCCCGAAGCCGGGGTCCTGGTCGAAACTCCGCCGGTCCTGCACCAGCACTGCCGCCGCCAGTGCGTCCTGCTGCTCCACCGACAATCGCGCCACGTCCACATCCATCAGCGCCGTCCCCGGCGTCACCATCACCCCCGGCACGCCATAAAGATGGACCGTCCCGCCGATCTCCTCGGCCAGGGCCGACAGCCGCTCCACGTCGACATGGGCGACCCAGCCGAAGCGCTGGGCGACGATGGGGATTGCGTCCCCGGGCACGACCTTCAGGGCCGGGCGGCCGCCCAGCCAGGGCAGATCCATCCGCTCGCGCATGGCGGCGATGACGGTTTCCTCGACCCGGTCCGTCGTCTGCTCGATCGAGCCCAGGTCGCTCAGCTGCTGCACCCAGCGGACCAGCGCCAGGATGACCAGCCCGATGACGAGGATCGTCATCCCGTAGAGCACCGCGAAGTCGCGCCCGTCGAACAGCCCCGCATTGACGATGATCACCGCCACCAGCGAGAAGACGAAGGCCCCGATGAAGGTGGCCAGCACCGACTGCGTCCGCGCATCGTTGCGCAGCAGGCGGTGGGCCCGCGGCGTGACCTGGCTGGCGGCGTAGTGATGGGCCGAGACCATCACCGACAGCGAGAAGGTCGCGACGGCGAGCATCGAGCCCGACAGCACCGAGATGATGTCCGACACCGCAACCTCGTCGATCCGGTCGCGCATCTCGTCGGGCAGCAGCGGCGAGAGCAGCGGCGCGGTCGCGGCGGCCACGAAGGCCAGCGCCGAGATCAGCGCGATCCGCACCCAGATCAGGCGGGCAAGGGCGCGCAGCTTGAAGAGGCCGACGGATTGCAACATGGGGCGGAGCTAGCACGCGGGCCGGGGCAGGGGAGTCCCGCCCGAGACTTGGCTTGCCGCCCGCCCCGCGCCCGGGGCACCGTCGGCGCCATGTCCCTGTGCTGACCCGAGAGCCGCGCCCGCGCCGCAGACTTCGCCCGCGACCGGGCGAATGCCCCTTACGAGACGGGCGAGACCCGGTCCTTCTACAACGCCTTCTTCCGCATCTTCGTCGTGAAGCGGCGGCGCGTCGCCATCTACGAGCACGCGGTCCACAAGCTTTCGGGCCAGACCGGCTTCATCGGCCGTTCTGGCCCGGCGAGATCATCGTCGAGGGGCGCTGTTGCATGAAGCGGTTGAAGGTCAGACCGCCCCTTTTCCTGCCTGACGTTAGCCGACGGGCTGCGTGACGGGAATGGCGAACTCGGTGAAGCGGTTGAGGATGGCGATGCGGAGTTGGAACTCGGCGGTCTGGCGGTCGAGGGTGAGGCATCGAGCCGACATCGGTCCGAGGCCGATGCCGAACGGACATTTGCTTCTGCCCGAACAGCTTCATGCAGTTCATCTTGGCCTCAATGCAACTGCGGCGGTGGAACGATATAGATCAGGTCGGCGCGCTCGTCGGCGATGTGGTTGCGCAAGACGGCAAGGTTGTCGCCGTAGTTTAGGTGGTTCATGGGATCGCCCTCGCTTGCGCCCGTCTGCCGCGGGTGTATCCTCAAAGGGTTAAGGAATGGTTTCCTATGGCACAAGGCTCCCGGGCGAGCCACCCCGGCGCCACGCCCGCGGACCTCTACGACCCCGACCTGATGCCCGCCGACCTGCGCCGGGCGCATCGCGACACCGACCGGCTCTACCGCCGCCAAGGCTCCGCGACGGACCGCGAACGGGTCGAGCATCTCTTCGCCCTCTACGAGGCGATGCCCCCCGCTCGCCGCCGCCGCCGCGCCCAAGGGCGGCCGCGCCCGGCGCAAGGCGGCCTCCTGACCCCGCTTCCCCGCAACCCCGCCCTTGCGCCTCTGCGTCGGACCCGGATCACCCCGGCGTCACCCGCGGATCACCCCTCCGATCCGCTTGACGCCGCCCGCCCCGCGGTGCATAGCGCGCCCCGTTGGGGTCGTAGCTCAGTTGGTAGAGCGCGTCGTTCGCAATGACGAGGTCAGGGGTTCGATTCCCCTCGGCTCCACCATATCGCATAGAGTTGGGACGGTCGTTCAGCCCTCTGCTGCATGCTCCCTGGGCACCTGGTGATTTCGTCCAGAGCACCCGAGCGGATCTTCCGAACGGCTATGCAGGCAAGGGTCGCAGGCGCGGTCCGCCACGGGCCGCTCGCCGACGGCGAGCCGAAAGCCGGGCAAGACGGATCCCATTGAAAAAGCTTCGTTCGCGCCCATTCGTAGCGGGTAATCCGGCCCTGATGATGTGACGGCTGCGTCCCCGTGGATCGTCCTGCCCCCACCGTGGACAACCGGATGCCGTCAGGGGCGGCCCCCACCGTCAGGGCCTCACGCGCCCTCGAGAAGCCGGATCTTCAGGTCCCGGAAGGCGCTGCGCGCGCGGGACTCGCGCTCGTGGTCGAGCATCGCCTCGATCTTCGCGCCCAGCTCCCGCAGGCGGGCGTCGCCCAAGCGCTCGGCCTCGAGGAACATCGAGGTTTCCTCGGAGCTTGCATGATGATCCACGGCCTCGTGCAGCGTGCGGAGGTGCTCGTCGAACTCCGGGTCCGACGTCCCCAGCCGCAGCGTCACTGCGAGCATGTCGGCCAGCTGCTGGTGCTCGGCATGGGCGAGCGGCACGTCCTCGCTGACGGGGCGGACGGCAGGGTAGAAGATCTCGTCCTCGACATGCTCGTGGATTTCCAGCTCGCCGGCGAGCAGGCGCATCAGGTCGCGCCGCTCCGGGTCGGACGGATCCATCGCGCGGATGCGCTCGAACAGGCGGCGCATCAGGTCGTGGTGCTCGCGCAGGACCTCGTCGGCGCGGCGCGCGCCCGGGGGCGGGTCGGCAGGCGCCTCACGTGCCTGCGCGGCCAGGATCTTGCGCGGCGTCAGCGCCTCGTCGCCCGGCTCCATCTCGCGCCGGACCTCGACCTGCCCGTCCCGAAGCCGGACCTCGTAGCGCGGCTGCGGGGCGGTGGAAGGGCCGTCGAGTACGCGCCCCGACCGCAAGCAGTAGCGCGAGCCATGCCAGGGGCAGACCAGCCCGCCATCCTGCACCCAGCCCTCGTCCAGCGGCCCGCCCATATGCGAGCAGCGCGAGCCCATGGCGTGGACCTGCCCGCGGTGCTGGACCAGCACGATGCCGATCTCGGCACGCGCCACGGGGTCCCAGACGGCGACGCGCCGCGGCCGGTCCTCCTCCAGCTCCGCCTCGGCGATCACGGGCTGGAAGGCGCGAGGCTCGGGCGATCGGTCGGCCTGGTCCACGCCGACGCGGCGGCGATAGGCGAGATGGCCGCCGAGATAGGCACCGAGCCCCATCGCGAGCCAGCCCGCCCCGCTCAGCGCCTGCCCCGCGCGGCGCTTTCCCCGCCGACGCAGCGCGAGTGAGCCGAGGGTCAGGACGAGCGCCGTCGAGTTGGCCGCCGCGTGCACGAGCCCGGTGCGGCGGTCGCGCCCGTGGACCTGCCGCCAGTCGGCCAGGCCCGAGGCCGCGGCGGCGACCGCCCCGGCCGACCCGACCGTGAGCGCGATGTCGGCGGCGCGCGCCGCGCCCGGGTCGCGCACCGCGCCGGAGACCTCGGCCGCGTCGAGCATCGCCGCAAGCGTCCAGCTGCCCACGGGCAGCGTCGCCAGGGCGGGGTGGAGCGGGTGGCCGAGCCAGGTTCCGTGCAGCGCGTTCTGGATCGGCTGCGCCGCGGTGCCGAGCGGCTGGAGGACAAGCGAGACCGCGTTGGCGACGTCGTAGGCCGGTGCGTCCAGACGCTCCTCGGCCTCGATCGCGGAGGTCAGGCGGTCGGGGGTCGTGTTGAGGGGCTTCATGCGCGTCCTTCAGATCGGTCGGGTGGGAGGGATCTGTCGCGGGCGTCCGGGACGGCGAGCGCGTCGAACGCATCGGCCAGCCGGTGCAGCGCCCGACGCATCTCCGGGCCGCCGAGCGGTGCGCCGTGACCCGAGAGGATCACCTCCGGCTCCAGCGCGGCCAAGGTGCGGGCAGAGGCGCGCGCCGCGGCCCAATCGGGGGTGAAGTAGGCCGGAGGCCCATGGATCTCGGGCGACTGGAGGGCGACGGCATAGGCCGCCTCCTGCCGCGTGGTGATCACGGCATCCCCCGACAGCAACGTGCGGTCCCCCTCGCGCCAGAGCGAGACGTGGCCCGGCGTGTGCCCCGGCGTGTGCAGCCAGCGCCAGTCCGGCGCAAAGGGCACCGTGCCGTCCTCGGGCAGCGCGCGCAGGCGCCGGCTCACGTCCACAGGCGCGGTCGGATAAAGCCCTGCGACGGCCGCCATCGCCCCTCCGCCCACGGTGGGATCGCCGGGCGGATAGGAGGCGGTGCCGTCGAGATACGAATGCTCGAGGGGATGGGCGTAGACGGGTACGTCCCAGGCTTCGGCCAGATGCTCGAGCGCGCCGACATGGTCGAAATGGCCATGGGTCATCACGATGGCGGCCGGTCGCGCGCCCGGTCCGAAACGGGCTTCGGCGGCGCGCGTGATGGCCCCGGCGCTGACCGGCAGCCCCGCATCGACGAGCACCCAGCCGCGGTCCCCCGCGCCGCGGGCCCCGAGGAAGGCCAGGTTGACGATCCCGAGCCTCCGATAGGCGAGGCCCGGCACGACCTCGTGCGCCGGACCCTCGCCGATGCTGGCACGGGCCTCGGAGGGGACCGCCACCTGCCGTCCGACTGTCCTCCGTCCCTGCTCGGGCCGGTCGGTGAGCAGCGCGGCGGCGAGCGAGAACAGCCCGTAGCCCAGCATCGTGGTCCGCACCTCGCGCGGCGCCCGGTCGAGCAGCGCCGCCGCCGCACAGAACCCCGCCCCCTGAAGCGCGTCGAGCGCGAGGTGCTCCCCCATCGAGAGCGGGGCTGCCGAGCCCTGGCGGTAGCGGGTCAGGAGGCTGTAGCCCGCCACGCCCAGCCCGGCCGCCGCGAACGGCCCGCGCAGCCCCTTCGGCCAGCCCCGCGCGCGCGGCCCCGCGATCAGCGCCGCCGCGGATACGGCGTCGAGCGCTGCGTGCAGGGGGGTGGGGATCATCGGGACGTCCTCCCGTGCCGGGGCTTCGTGCAGCGTCCGGACGGACGCCACGGCGGGGCGACGGTCGGCTCCGACCGGGCTCGGAGGAGGCTCAGGAGGACGGGCAACGGGTCGCTCCGGATGAGGAAGCGCCACCCTTCCGCGGGCGGCAGTCGGTGATCAACCTCCAGATGCTCTCAGGGTTCCAGGCTCTTGCGGGTTTCCCTTGCCCGCGCCCGAGCGGAACCGGGAGCAAAAGCTTGCGGGAGGGCACTGGTCCCCGCGCTCGTGGCGCGGCTGGTCGCGGCCGTGCGGGCCTCGTTGCGCAAAGCCTTGTCGGATTCACATCCCGCGTCCAGCAGCATGGTTGTGGGACTCGGCGAGCCTCGTGCCCCTCCGCTAGCGCGGCCTGAAGTGCTCCATCGCCGAGAACGGCGCCTACATCCTGCGCGACAGCCGCCAGATGGCGAGCAGGTCAGGCCGGGTCGACGCCCGGCTCCGCCAGCGCCGCCGCCACCCGAGCGGCATCCTCGGGGCCGGAGGCGTCCCTCCCTCCGACCGGCACGCCGTTCAGCCGGATCGGCTGGCGAGGCCCCCGCCAGCGCCGGGTCCCGCATCCGCTCAACGAAGGCGAGCGACGTCTTTCACGAGAGTCGCCGTCACCCCCTTGTCCGTCGCCATCTCCAGCACCGGGGGCGGCGCGCCGTCGAGCCGCCCGACGCAGGGCGGCTCGGGGCCCCGTGAGGGGGCGGCGTCAGCCCAGCCGGACCGCGGCGAAGCCGAGCGGTGGCAGCGCGATGCCCTCCTCCTTCGCGCGGGCGGCCGAGCCCGGCACCGCCTCCAGCTTCGCGCCGCGGGGGGCGGAATGGACCTGCGGCGCCAGCCCCAGATTGGCGAGGAAGGTCATCTCCTCGCCGTCGCCCGCGCGCGTGAAGGCGAGGACGGGGCCGTCCTCCCCTTCGGCGATGGTCTCGTCCGCCAGCCGCAGGAACCCGTGCTCCCGCCGCCAGCGGAGCAGCGCCTTGAAGAAGGACAGGACGGAGCCTTCCTCCTCGGCCTGCGCCGAGACGGCGAGCGGGCGATGCGCCTCCGCGACCGGCATCCAGGGGTCGTCGCCGTCGGTGAACCCGGCATGGTCGGCGCCCGCATCCCAGGGAAAGGGCATCCGCACCCCGTCGCGGCCCACGAAGTCGGGATAGAGGTTGATGGCCCAGGGATCGTGCATGTCCTCGCGCGCGACCTCGGGCTGCGGCAGGCCCAGCTCCTCGCCCTGGAACACGATCGCCCCGCCGCGCAGCGTCGCCTGCAGGAACAGCAGCAGCTTCGCCGCCTCCTCGCGCCGGCCCGCGTCCTCGGCGAAGCCGGTCAGCTGCGAGACCGCGCGTTGCGTGTCGTGGTTCGTCAGCACGTTGTAGTACCAGCCCGAGCCGACATGGTCCGAGCGCACGCGCAGCGTCTCGATCAGCCGCGCGACCGGGTCGGACTTCTGGATCAGGTCGAAATCGTAGACCGCGTGCAGCCGCTCGCGCCCGGCCGTGTACTTGACCGCGAGGCGCGAGCTGTCGACATCCGCGAGCTCCCCGATCAGCGCGAACTCCGGATGCCCCTCGGTCAGCTCCCGGCGCATCCGCTCGATGATCCTCAGCCCGTGGGGCACGTCCCGGTCGAAGAGGTGGCTCTGGGCGGCGAAGGGGTTGTTCGGTCCGCCGCCGATCGCGACATCGTCGAAGGGCTCTCCCCGCGGCGGGTTCGACCGCAGCGTCTCGTCCCAGCACAGGCACTGCACCGCGTCGAGCCGGAAGCCGTCTATCCCGACGTCCCGCCAGAAGGCCATCGCGTCCAGCACCGCGCAGAGCGCGTCCTCGTTGCGCAGGTTCAGCGCCGGCTGGCAGGTCAGGAAGGGGTGGTAGTAGTATTGCGACCGCCGCGGCTCCCAGGTCCAGGCCGGCCCGCCGAAGGAGGATAGCCAGTTGTTGGGCGGCGTGCCGTCCTCGCTCCGGTCGGCCCAGACATACCAGTCGGCATGGGGCGCGTCGCGCCCGCTGCGGCTCTGCTGGAACCACTCGTGCTGGTCCGAGGTGTGGCAGGGCACGAAGTCGGCCAGGACGCGAATGCCTCGGTCATGGGCGCCCTCGATCACCGCCTTGAGGTCCTCGATCGTCCCCATGGAGGGATCGACCGCCCGCATGTCGCTGACGTCGTAGCCGAAATCGACCTGCGGCGAGGCGTAGAACGGCGCGAGCCAGATCCCGTCGATCCCCAGATCCGCGAGGTAATCGAGCTTCTCGGCCACGCCCTTCAGGTCACCGATCCCGTCTCCGTTACCGTCGCGGAAGCTGCGCAGGTAGATCTGGTAGAAGACGGCGCCGCGCCACCAGTCCTCGGGCGCGACCGCGGGCGCATCGGCGTGCAGGATCGCCCGGGCGAGCATTGCGTCGCGGCGGTCGCTCATGTCTGGCTCCCCTGGCGTGACATGCATGGCGCGCCGCCCGGCGCGGCTTCGGTGACGGGCGATTGTTCTCGTTTCAGCCGTGACATGGACCTTCCTGCTTCTTTCGGGAGGTAACGCGTCCGGCCCTGAATTGATCCTGTCCGATCCCGGCCGCGCGTCCCGAAGGCGCGGAACGGCCTTTCGCAGCCCACCCTCACTTCCGCCGAGACGGCTGTGTCCGGCCCGACCGGGAAGGTGGGACCGTCGCCCGGCGGGCTCGCGCCTCGCCATCCGCACGACACCCGGACCCGTGAGGCCGGCAGCGGGTCCCGGCCATCGCCTGCCACCTCCCGGCCAGCGCCCCGCGCGACGGCGGGTCTTCCTGATCGCGTCCCGCTCCCGTTATTGCTACGAGGGACGTCACAATAACGGAGAGGACGCGTCGGACCGGGATGAAGAGAATTTCAGCAAAGGCAAGGACCTGCCGGACGGTCCCGCATCCGCCGGCACCCCAGCGCGCCGACGCCGGTCATGTCCCGGCCCCAGCGTCTGCCATCCGGGGCCGCCCGAGCCGCACCGGAGGCACGCGATGAAGAAGCAGGTCATCTGCATCCGCTGGGGCACCAAGTACGGCCCCGACTATGTCAACCGGCTCTACGGGATGGTCGCGCGCAACCTCGCGCCGCCCTTCGACTTCTTCTGCATCACCGACGACGGCGCGGGGCTGAGGCCCGAGGTGCGGGTCGTGCCCCTGCCGGAGCTGGGCTTCACGCTCGACGGCATCCGCCACGGCGTCTGGGACAAGTCCCGGCTCTGGCAGCCGAAACTGGGCGACATCACCGGGCCGGTCCTCTTCATGGATCTCGACCTCGTCGTCACTGGCCCGCTCGACGGCTTCTTCGAGGTCGGCGCCCCCGAGGACGTGATCCTTGCCCGCAATCCCACGACCCCGTTCGAGAAGCTCGGCCAGACCTCGCTCTACCGCTTTCCTGTCGGCGGACTCGTCCCGCTCTGGGAGAAGTTCCGCGCCGATCCCGTGCGCATCGCCGCCGAGCACAAGTTCGAGCAGCGCTTCGTCACCCGCAACGCCCCCGGCGGCGCGCATTTCTGGCCCCGCGGCTGGGTCGCGCATTTCCGCCACCACTGCGCGCGGACCTTCCCGCTCAACTACTTCGCCGAGCCGCGGCTTCCGCCCGAGGCCAGGGTCGTGATCTTCGCCGGCGGCCTCAATCCGCCCGACGCCATCGCCGGCCGCTGGTGGCCGCATCTGCCGGTCCTGTCGCGCGGCGACCACGTCCGGGCCGCGCTGACCGCGCCCGAACACGCTGGGTCGCGGATGCGCTACCTGCGCCACTACATCAAGCCGACCGGCTGGGTCCGCGAGACCTGGGTCGAATGAGCTGGCGCGACCGCCTGCGCCAGCGCCTCAAGATCGGCAGCGTCGGCCTCCGTCCCCCCGCTCCGGCGCCCGACCGCCACGGCGTCGCGCTCGCCGCCATCATCCGCAACGAGGCGCGCTACGCCCCCGAATGGGCGCGCTTCCACCGCGCGGCGGGGGTGCGGGCGTTCTTCGTCTACGACGACGGCTCGACCGACGGCACGGCCGAGGCCCTGCGCGCCGTGCTGGGCGACGCCCTGACCGTGATTCCCTGGGCGCAGCGGCTGGAGGACGCGCGGCTGGGGCGCGAGATCCACAACCAGGTGCTCGCCTATGCCCACGCCGCGTCGAATTTCGGCGGCGCCTTCCGCTGGATGGGCTTCATCGACGTGGACGAGTTCCTGATCCCCGTCTCCGCCCCCTCGATCCCCGCCGCGCTGGAGGGGCTGGACGTCCCCTCCCTCTCGCTGCCCTGGCACATGTTTGGGCATGGCGGCCACGAGACCGCGCCCGAGGGCGGCGTGCTCGCCAACTACACCCGCCGCGCCCGCGAGGTCGGTGGAGACGCGCCCGGCCTGCGCGCCTTCAAGATGCTGGCCGATCCCTGCCGGATCACCTCGATGCGGGTCCATTCCCTGTCCTGCGACGGGTCCGAGGCGACCTGGAACGACCGTGGCGACCGTGTGGCGACGGCCTCCGCCCGCGACCGGCGCTTCGTCTCGGCCGAGCGCCTGCAGCTCAACCACTACTACACCCGCTCCCGCGCCGAGTTGGAGGCCAAGATCGCCCGCGGCCCGAACCTCCCGTCGAAGGCGGCGGAGTACAGGCGGAAGGTCATGCGGACCGTGGACTCGGTCGAGGCGGACACGGTGGAGGACACGCGCGCGCGGGACTATGCGGCGGGGTTGGGGATGTGAGGGCGGATGTCCGGTTCGAGCCCGGAGCGCTGCATGTTGCGAACTGAATGCACGAGGTCCGAACACGATAGTATTTCGGTCCTCGACATTATATTATTTATGAGTGGGCTGTTATTGATGAAGCCGGCTCTTGCTTCAATTCCACTAACGGTTGGCCGTCGAGGTGAATGTTCACCATCATCGCCGCTGCGACGATGACGACAACGGATATACCGCTCAGGGCTTCAGACCCAGTTGGCTCCAATGGAAGATGAATGACCCCGGTCCTTCCTGGTTCAAGACTGTCTTCGGGAGGGCCGAATGTTAGATAGCGCATTGCAGCGTCCAGCTCTTTCTCTCGCTTGTTTCGAGATGTATCGTAGTGTGCGCCGCCAAGTTTGTTGCACGCAAATCGAAGCGTTTGCTCCATCGAAAAGTTCTTACCCTCAAAATGAAGCACAGGACGTTTCATTAAACTTCCCAGCTTCATCATCTCGACATTCAAATTGGCCAGTTCGCTCACCCATTGTGGCGGCTCATCAGAGATTGAATGATACAGAGACCAGATTGGTTTGCCATGGAACCTGACGCCGGCAGATAGATAATAGTTGATGTTGGGGTCGTTCGTTATCCTTTCAAAGATACTCGTATCGTCTCGCACTGGAAAAGTGAAGGGCACGCATAATTGATCCGTAAGGCGGCGAAGTTCGTTATCGCAAAGCCAACGTCGAACGATAACGGAAGCCTGGCGGACATGGCGATTCTGCACTGGAGCATTGGGGAACGTAAGCTCCACTAGGCTCTTTAAGTCGTCTTCGAACAGGTTCAGAAGCTCAGAGAATTCTGCGTCTGACATAAGCTCCGGTTTTGGCATCGTGTGATTCCGGTTACTCTTTCTGCAAGAAGTATTGATGATCATAGACTGACCGTCGAATACTTCGAGGAAATGCCCCGAAGGTCTGCTTCGTCCCGCAAAGCGAACGTCGCCCCCCTACGCCTCCCGCTCCACCGGCCCGCCCTTCTCCTCCCAGGTCGAGAAGCCTTCCTTCAGATGCGCCGCCTCGAACCCCATGTCCTGCAGCGTCGCCACCGTCAGCGCCGAGCGCCAGCCCGAGGCGCAGTGGAAGACGTAGCGCGCGCCGGGCTTCGCGAAGACCGGCTTGTGGTAGGGGCTGTCGGGGTCGACCCAGAACTCGATCATCCCGCGCGGCGCGTGGACCGAGCCGGGGATGTAGCCCGTCCGCGACCGCTCCCTCGGGTCGCGGATGTCGACGATCACCAGGTCCGGGTCGTCCATCTGCGCGATCAGGTCGGCGGTCTCGACCTCCTCGATCCGGGCGCGGGCCTCGGCCACCATCTCGGCGGAGCTTTTCTTCAATGCGGTCATGGAACCCTCCTGTCGGCTGGAAGGCTGACATGCCCCAGGGGCAGGGGCAAGCATTGACGCCGGGACGGGGGCGGGCGATGCTGCGGCGCCGCATGACTGCCCGGAGACCGCCATGGCCAGGATCATCACCTTCGCCCAGCAGAAGGGCGGGTCGGGCAAGACGACGCTCTGCGCCCATGTCGCCGTCGAGCTGGCCTCGCGGGGCCACGGCGTGGCGCTTCTCGACAGCGACCCGCAGGGGTCGCTCGGGCGCTGGTTCATGACCCGGTTCGAGCGCGACAGCGGCCTCAAAGGCGACATCACCTTCTCGACCTCCTCGGCCTGGGGCGTCAGCTACGAGGCGTCGAAGTACAAGGACACACACGATTACGTCCTGATCGACACGCCGCCCAAGATCGACAGCGACCTCAAGCCCGCGCTCAAGTCCTCGGACCTGATCGTGGTGCCGGTGACGGCCAGCCAGGTCGATCTCTGGGCGACCGAGGGCGTGCTGGAGATGGCGGGGCGCGAGAAGAAGCGCCCGCTCGCCGTGCTCAACCGCGCCCGCGCCGGGACCAAGCTGACCAACTCGGTCAAGGCCGCGCTCTCGGGGCTGGAGGCCGAGGCCGCCGAGGCGGTCGTCGCCAACCGCGTCGCCTATGCCGAGGCGCTGGGCGCCGGACTCGGCGTGGCCGAGATGCCCGGCGCGGGCATGGCCGCGGCGGAGATCGCCGCGCTGACCGACGAGATCCTCGCGCGGCTCTGACGGGGCAGGGGCCTGACGCCACGGCGTCGGCCGGTCGCAAAGCATCGAAAGATCGCGGACCGCCCGGACCGCGTCGGCCGGTCTTATCCCGCCTCGACCAGCCGCGCGACGTAGCGGGCCAGCGTGTCGATCTCCAGGTTCACCAGATCGCCCTCGGCTGCCTCGCCCCAGGTCGTCGCCTCCCGGGTGTGGGGGATGATGTTGACGCCGAAGCGCCGCCCCTCGACCTCGTTGACGGTGAGCGAGGTGCCGTCGAGCGCGATCGAGCCCTTGGACGCCACGAACCGCGCCAGCGCCTCGGGCGCCTCGAAGACGAAGCGCCGGGAATCGCCCTCGGGCGTGACCGAGACGATCCGCGCGACGCCGTCGACATGGCCCGACACGATATGACCGCCCAGCTCGTCGCCCACCCGCAGCGCCCGCTCCAGGTTGATCCGCCGGCCCTCGGTCCAGCGCTCCAGCGCGGTCTTCGACACCGTCTCGGCGCTCACGTCCACGTCGAACCAGCCGCCCTCGGCGTCGCGGCCCCGGTCAACCACGGTCAGGCAGACCCCGTCGCAGGCGATCGAGGCGCCGATGTCGATGCCCTCAGGGTCGTAGCCCGTGCCGATCCGCACCCGCAGGTCGCCGCGCCGCTCCAGCGCCCGGACCCTGCCGATATCGGTGACGATTCCCGTGAACATTCCGCTTTCCTCGCGCCGCATGTTGCGTATTTGCTGCTAATTCGGGCCACACCCGGCCGCAAGTGCCCCATTCCCGCCAAACTGCTGGGGCAGCTTGCAGGTGACTGAAACCCGGAGGGCGCGATGCGGCCCCTACGCCGATTCCTGTTCCTGCAAGGGCCTCACGGGCCCTTCTTCGACCGCCTGGGGCGCCTGCTCCGCGCGGCGGGGGCAGAGACGTGGCGCGTGGGCTTCAACCGCGGGGACGAGGCATTCTGGTTCGACCGCCCCTCCTACATCCCCTTCCAGGCCGCGCCGGAGGCCTGGCCCGACAGGCTGGACGCGATCCTGGGCGAGAAGGGGATCACCGACATCGTCCTCTACGGCGACACCCGCCCGATCCACGCCGAGGCGGTCGCCGCGGCGAAGGCGCGCGGGCTCACGGTCCACGTCTTCGAGGAGGGCTACCTGCGCCCCTGGTGGGTCAGCTACGAACGCGGCGGGTCGAACGCCAATTCCCGGCTGATGGGCAAGACCGTGCCCGAGATGCAGGCGGCGCTGGCGCAGCTCGACCTCGACCTGCCGGACGCGCCCGCCCATTGGGGCGACATGCGCCACCACGTCTTCTACGGGATGCTCTATCACTGGTTCGTGCTGTCGCGTCCGGGCCGCTACCGCGCCTACCGACCGCATCGCGACGTGACCGTCCTGACCGAGTTCCGGCTCTACCTGCGCCGCCTCGTGACGATGCCCCTCACCGCGCTGGAACGCCGCATCCGCACCCACCGGATCACCACGGGCGGCTTTCCCTACCACCTCTGCCTGATGCAGCTGGCCCACGACTCGAGCTTCAAGGCCCATTCCCCCTTCGCCTCGATGACCGAGTTTCTGGAGGTCGTCGTGGCGGGCTTCGCCGCCGGCGCGCCCTCGCATCACCACCTCGTGCTCAAGGCCCACCCGCTGGAGGACGGCCGCGCGCCCATCGTCCAGACGATCCGGCGCCTCACGCAAGAGCACGGGCTGGAAGGCCGCGTCCACTACCTGCGCGGCGGCAAGCTCGCCGCGCTGATGAACGAGGCGCGCTCGGCCATCACCGTCAACTCGACCGCGGCGCAGCAGGCGCTCTGGCGCGGGTTGCCGGTGCTGGCGCTGGGGCGGTCGGTCTATTCCAAGCCGGAATTCGTCGCCGATCAGAGCGTCGAGGCCTTCTTCGCCGACCCGACCCGGCCCGACAGCCGCGCCTATCGCGACTACCGCCACTACCTGCTGGAAACGAGCCAGGTGGCGGGCGGATTCTACTCCGCGCGCGGACGCAGGCAGCTGCTTCGACAGGTCGTCGACATGATGCTGTCGGAGCTCGACCCCTATGACCGCCTCGAAGCCGGCAAGCCGGCGCCGAGGCAGAACCTGAAACTTGTCTCCGGCTGACGCCGGGGCCATGACCGAATTCGCCCGGCGGGGGACACCCCCCGCCAGACGGGGGCCAACCCCCGCGAAGAGGCACCAGAGGCAGAACGAAAGGGCAGTCACGTGATCATGCACAAAAGCCGGGGGGCGCGGGCCGTGGCCCTGTGCCTGGCCCTGACCACCATCGCCAGCTGCGGTGTCGTGCCGCGCCCGGGGCCGACCAAGTCCGAGATCTTCGCCGGATCGGTCCTGCGCGAGGGCGACGCCTTCATCGTCTCGGTCAATGACCGGGTGACGCGGGCCACCGCCGTCGTCCCGGCCCTGGGCTTCAGCCACGCCTTCCTCAATGCCGGGCTGCTTGGCGCCGACACGATCCGTCCCGGCGACACGCTGGGACTGATCGTCTACGAGAACGTCGAGGACGGGCTTCTGACCAACGCGGGCGCCTCGGCCTCGCTCATCGACGAGGTCCAGGTCGACAGCGCGGGCTTCATCTTCATCCCCTATGCGGGCCGCATCCGCGCGGCGGGCAACACGCCCGAGGCGCTGCGCGACATCATCACGCGGCGGCTGGACCAGCAGACCCCCGACCCGCAGGTCCTCGTCCGCCGGATCGCGGGCGACGGGGCGACGGTCTCAGTCGTCGGCGGCGCCACGGCCCAGGGCGTCTACCCGATCGAGCGTCCGACGCGCACCCTGACCGCCATGATCGCGGCGGCGGGCGGCGTGGCGATCCCGACCGAGGTCGCCCGCGTCACCGTATCCCGTGGGCACCACACCGAGACCGTCCTGCTGGAAGACCTCTACCGCAACCCGAAGCTCGACATCGCGCTGCGCGACGGCGACCGCATCTTCATCGAGGAGGACAGCCGCGCCTTCACCGTGCTCGGCGCCACCGGCACGCAGCAGCGGCTGGAGTTCGAGACCGACATCGTCACCGCCATCGAGGCGCTGGCCCAGGTCGGCGGCCTGCAACCCCAGCTCGCCAACCCGACCGGCGTCTTCATCTTCCGCAACGAACCCGAAGAGATCGCCGAGGCCGTGCTCGGCCGCGACGACCTGATCGGGACGCAACGCGTGGTCTACGTGCTCGACCTGACGGAGCCGAACGGCATGTTCCAGGCCCGCGACTTCCTGATCCGCGCGGGCGATACGGTCTACGTGACCGAGGCGCCCATCGTCCGGTGGAACCGCTCGGTCGCCGCGATCTTCGGCTCGCTCACGCCGATCGCCTCGACCGCCAACACGCTGGGGGTGAACTGATGACCCTGCAGGACCGCATCGGCCCCGCCCGTGGCCTGATCCAGGCCGCGCTCGCCACCGGCCTTGTCTGGGCGCTGATCCCGCCCGAGGACGGCCCGGCCCTCCTGCGCGGCGCGATGATCGTGCTGCTGGCGGCGCTGGCCGTCGCGGCGCTGGCGACGAGCACGGTCGCGGGCCCCGGCAAGCGGTGACGCGCGCGCCCGAGGGCCGCGCGCGGGCCGCCTCGGGATGACGGCCCCGCGCACCGCGCGGGTCCTGTCGCTCGGCCTGCTCTCGACCCGCATCCGCCGGATCGCGTGGCTGGCGGGCTGGGACCTGAAGCCCGGCTGGCCGCGCCCCGGCGACCACCTCGCCGCCTGGGGGATGGACGGTCCCTCCGCGCGCCGCGCCTCCGCGGTCTCGGCCCGGACCGGCGCGCCGATCCTGCGGCTGGAGGACCCGTGGCTCCGCTCCCTCCACCCCGGCCGCACCGGCGAGCCGCCGCTGGGCCTGCTGATCGACGAGCGGACGGCGCATTACGACGCCAGCCGCCCCAGCGACCTTGAGACCCTGCTCGCCACCCACCCGTTCGACGACGGCGACCTGCTCGCGCGCACCCGCGCGGCGATGGAGGAATGGCGCCGCTCCGGCGTGACCAAATACGCCGCGACCCGCGCCGATCTCGCCCCCCCCGCGCCGGGCTACGTGCTGGTCGTCGACCAGACCCGGGGCGACGCCTCGATCCGCCATTCCGGCGCGACCGAAACCACCTTCCGCGAGATGCTGATGCTCGCGCGGGAAGAGCATCCGGCCAGCCCCATCCTCATCAAGACCCACCCGGAAGCCCAGCGCGGCCTGCGCCCCGGCCACTATTCCGAGGCCGACGCCACCCATGGCGCCACGCTCGAGGACCGGCCCCTGCCGCCCGCGACGCTGCTGGCCGGCGCGACGGCGGTCTACACGGTCAGCTCCGGGCTCGGGCTGGAGGCGATCCTCCACGGCCATCGCCCCCAGACCTTCGGCCGCCCCGCCTGGTCCGGCTGGGGCCTCGACGAGCCGCGCAACCCGACGCCGAGACGTCAGCGCAAACTTACGCGAACCCAGCTCTTCGCCGCGGCGGCGGTCCTCTACCCGCGCTGGTACGACCCCCATCGCGATCGGCTCTGCGAGCCCGTCGACGTCGTCCGCGTCCTTGAAGCCCGCGCCCGCGCCTGGCGCGAGGACCGCGCGGGCTGGTGCGCCCCCGGCCTGCGCCTGTGGAAGCGCGCGCCGTTGCGCCGGTTCCTGTCAGGCAACCTGACCTTCCGGGAGACGGCGGGGTGCAGGCGGCTCGAATGGGGTATTTCCGACGTCGGACGCATATCCGACGCGGATCACCCGCGCGTCACCCATGAAATCACCCGCCTCGAAGACGGCTTCCTCCGCTCCCGCGGGCTGGGGGCAGAGCTAGTGCCGCCTCTCTCCCTCGTCCTCGACGGGCAGGGCCTCTACTACGACCCGACCCGCCGCTCGGACCTGGAGGACGCGATCCTCCGCGCCGCCGCGCTCCCGCCCGAAGCGCTCGCCCGCGCCCGCGCCCTGCGGGCCGCGATCACCGCGCTGGGCCTCACGAAATACAATCTCGACCGCCCCGCCCCCGACCTTCCTGACCGCCCCTTCCTGCTGGTCCCGGGGCAGGTCGCCGACGACGCGTCGATCCGGCTGGGGACGACGCAAGTCACGGACAACGCGGGACTCCTGAAAGCCGCCCGCGCCGCTAACCCGGACGCGATCCTGGTCTACAAGCCCCATCCGGATGTCGAGGCGGGACTGCGGGAGGGCGCCATCGACGCCCTCGACGCCGACCTCGTCGCCACCGATGCGCCCCCGGTTCCGCTGATCGAGGCGGCCTCGGGCGTCTGGACCCTGACTTCGCTCCTGGGCTTCGAGGCGCTGCTCCGCGGCACGCCCGTCACCACGCTCGGCGCGCCTTTCTACGCGGGCTGGGGCCTCACCGACGACCGCGGCCAAGTCCCCGCCCGCCGCCGCGCCGCGCGCCCCTCGCTCGACGCGCTGGTCCACGCGGTTCTCATTGACTATCCAAGGTATTTCGACCCGATCCTCGGCCAGGCCTGCCCGCCCGAGATCGCCGTCCACCGCCTCGCCCACGGGCCGCATCCGCGCCCCGGCCCGGCCAACCGGATGCTCTCCAAAGCCCAGGGCGCGCTCGCCACCCAGGCCCATCTCTGGCGTCGCTGACTGGGTGCTCGGGGCGCTCGGGGGGCACGCGCGAACGCGCGCCCCCGTCGCCACATTTACCTAACACTCGTGAACCAACCGATACTTGTGGCGCTTCGCGGCTTCGCAAGGCGCCTCAGACGATCTCCATCGCGTGCGAAACCGTCTTGACGATCATGTAGTTCCCCAGCCCCTCGGTCCCGCCCTCGCGCCCGGTCCCGCTCGCCTTGACGCCGCCGAAGGGCGTCTCGGGCAGCGAGGCTTCCAGCGTATTGATGGACAGGTTCCCCGCCTCGACCTCGTCCGTCATCCGGTCGACATGATCGGCGCGGTTGGTGAACCCGTAGGCAGCGAGCCCGTAAGGTACGGAATTGGCACGCGCAATCGCCTCGTCCAGCGAGGCGACGGGATTGACGACGGCCAGCGGTCCGAACGGTTCTTCCTGCATGACGCGCGCCCCGTCGGGCACGTTGGCGAGCACGGTGGGTTGCAGGAAATAGCCTTGATTGCCGATCCGCTCTCCTCCAGTGATGACCTCCGCGCCCTTCGCGCGCGCGTCCTCGATCAGGTCGCGCAGCGCGGGCAGGCGCCGGTGGTTGGCCAGCGGCCCCATCTCGACGTCCGGCTTCCGCCCGTCGCCGACCGTTACCGCCGCAGCGCGCGCGGCGAAGGCGTCGAGGAAGCGCGCGAAGATGCTCTCGTGGACGAAGAACCGCGTCGGAGAGGTGCAGACCTGCCCGGCGTTCCGATACTTGCGCACCGCGCCGCTGACCGCCGCGCGGTCGACATCGGTGTCCTCGCAGACGATGACCGGCGCATGGCCGCCCAGCTCCATCAGCGCGCGGGTGTCGTGCTGCGCCGCCAGCGAGGCCAGTTCCCGCCCGACCTTCGTCGAGCCGGTGAAGGCCACCAGCCGCACCGGGTCCTGCCGGATCAGGTGGTCCGAGATCTCCGCCGGATTGCCGAAGACGAGGTTCAGCACGCCGGGCGGCAGCCCCGCGTCGTGGAAGGCCCGCACGATGTGCAGCGCGCCCGCCGGCGTCTCCTCGGCGGCCTTGAGGATGATCGAGCAGCCCGAGGCCAGCGCCCCGGCGACCTTGCGCGCGGGCTGGGACATCGGGAAGTTCCAGGGCGACAGGCCCAGCGTCACGCCGATCGGCTGGTGATGCACGACATAGCGCACGCCCGGCGCCGCGGGGATGACGCGGCCATAGGTCCGCACGGCCTCGCCGGCGTCCCACTCGAAGAACTCGCAGCCCCGGATCACCTCCAGCCGGGCCTGCGCCAGCGGCTTGCCGTGTTCTGCGGTGATCGCCTGCGCGATCTCCTCCTGCCGCTCCCGCATCAGCGCGGCGGCCTGCAGGATCACGCCGGCGCGGTCGCGCGGTGATGTGCGGCGCCAGACGCGGAAGCCCGCCTCGGCTGCCTCCAGCGCGTCGTCGAGATCGGAAAGGCGGGCATGCGGCAGGCGCCCGATCTCGGCCTCTGTCGCCGGGTCCACGACCGGCAGCGTGTCCGAAGTCCGCCGCCACACGCCGCCGATATAGAGCTGCAGGTCGGGATAGGTGGGCATCATGTCCTCGGCGACGGTCTTCCGAGGGGTCGCGCCGGGTGGCCCCCGGCTCAAGGCCATTCAGCGCATGTCGCTATCCGATTGGCCGATAGCCAGCCCGTCCGACGCCGCCCGCAGAGCGTCCAGAAAAGCCGTTCCGGCGGGGGACAGGCCCTCCTGGCCGCGATGGGAGACACCAACCGGACCCGCGCCGAAAGGCGCCGTCCAGTCGATCGCGACCAGCAGGCCATGCGCGATGTCCAGCGCCGCGACAGGTGCGGGCATCAACCCGATGAAATCGTTGCTGCGCAGCAGGGCGCGGTTGGCGAGATACGAGACCGACTCGACCGCGATCAATGGCGGCGCCTGCGGCTGGCGGGCGAGGAACTGGTCCGCCTGCCGGCGCAGCGTCGTCTCGGAGGGGGGCAGGATCCAGCCATGGCGGGCGAGTTGCGGATAGGTGACCTCCGCCGCACCGG
Source organism: Jannaschia formosa (assembly GCF_003340555.1). Classification (GTDB taxonomy): domain Bacteria; phylum Pseudomonadota; class Alphaproteobacteria; order Rhodobacterales; family Rhodobacteraceae; genus Jannaschia; species Jannaschia formosa. Next base: position 143,722 of record NZ_QPLJ01000004.1, read on the forward strand.
CCAGCGGATGGGTCGGTCCGGTGACGGCCAGGACGCGGGTCTCGAAGAAGGTCTCCTGCACGATCTGCGCGCGATGCCGCTCCCGGGGCAGGCGGCCCACGATCATGTCGATCTCGCCCGCCAGAAGGCGCGGCATCAGCACCTCGTTCGTCCCCTCGACGATCTTCACCGCCACCTTGGGCCGCTCGGCCCGCAGCCGGTCGATGGCGGCGGGCAGCAGCGCGGGGGAGGCCGCCAGCAGGGTGCCGACGGTGACGCGCCCGCTGTTGCCCTCGCTCAGGTCGTCCAACTCCTGCGCGGCGTTGGACAGTTGCGCGAAGATCAGCGTGGCATGACGGATCAGGCTGGCGCCGAAGGCGGTGGGGACCACGCCGCGATTGGTCCGGTCGAAGAGCCGGACCTCGAAGTCGAGCTCCAGGTCCTGGATCATCTTGGTCGCCGCGGGCTGAGAGATGCCCAGCCCCTTCGCCGCGGCCTGGATGCTGCCCTCGCGCCCGACCGCAACCAGCAGGCGCAACTGCCGCAGCTTCAGCCGCGTCAGCGCGCGGTCGAGGATGCGGGCATGGCGCGGGATCATCCGATCGCCACCGGCGCGCGCTGGCGCAGGACGGTGGCAACGACGCTCATCGCCGCGAGCGCGGCGCTGCGCGGGTTGTCGGGCAGGGCGCGGCCCTCGATGCGGAAGTCGAAGCGGCCGAAGGCGCCCTCGGCGGCGATCTCGTGGACGTTGCCCGGCGCCTCCGGATCGGCGATCAGCCGGACCTGCGTCGCGTCGAACCCCGCGCCCGCCAGCGCCACGGCGGCGGCGACATTGGCGTTCTTCGGATAGGCCAGCGCGGCGGCGCGGGCGGTCCCTTCGAAATGCGTCGCGGGGGCGTCGAGCCTGTCGAGATCCAGCGCGTCCTCCGCCGGGGACCCGCGCCACCCGGCGGGCGGCTTGCGGCCGGTGTAGGTCACGCGCTCCAGCCCGCCGACCCGGGCTGCGGCAAGGCAGTCGAGCGCGCCGATCGCCCCGCTGGCGAGGTGCAGCCTTGCCCCGCCGCGCCGGGCGGCCTCGCGCAGCCGGTCGTGCAGCGCGTCGTCGGCCAGCGCCCCCAGCGAGACCGTCACGAGGTCGATGCCGCGCGCCAGGATCGTTGGCCCATGCTCGGCCAGCGCGGCATGGCCCGCGCAGTCCAGCATCAGCGTCACCTCCCCGGGCAGCGCCTCGGCGGAGGTCACGCGCCCCGGCCCCGCCCGCGCGGGCCGCACCAGTGCCACGCTCACGCCGCTCAGATGCGCGCGGACGTAGCTGCCGATGGCGCCCTCGCCGATGATGCCGATGGTCATGCGTTCTCCCCCGTGGCAAGCGCGTCGGCTATAGCATATTCGGATAGCCGCATCCTGTCCAAGCGCTGGCCGCGCGCGCGTCGCGCCCGCCATATGCCCGCGAAAGGAGGTCCCCGATGGACTACGCCAAGCACGAGGCCAAGGCCCATGCCCGCGAGACCATGCGCGGCATCTGGGCCGCCGCGCTAACGCCCTTCGCGCCCGACCTCTCGATCGACGACGCGGGCTTCCGCGCCAACATCCGCCACTGGATCCGCGACCTCGGCATCGCGGGCCTGTTCGTCGCGGGCAAGCAGGGCGAGTTCTGGGCGATGTCGCTGGACGAGCGGAAGCGCTGCATGTCCATCGCGGTCGAGGAATGCGCGGGCAGGGCGGGGACGATCCTGTCGATCTCGGACCAGAACGTCGACACGGTGCTGGAGCTCGGCCGCCACGCCGAGGCCATCGGCGCCGACTACGTCGTCGTCCACGCGCCGATGCTCAGCTTCTGCCACGACCGCGACGAGGTTCTCTACAACTACTACAGATACCTCTGCGACCGGCTCGACATCGGCATCGCGATGTGGAGCCATCCGGACGCGGGCTACCTGATGGAGCCGGAGACCTGCGCCCGCATCGCCGACCTGCCCAACATCATGGCGATCAAGTATTCCGTCCCGCGCGAGATGTATGCCCGCCTGACCCGGCTGGCAGGCGACCGCATCCTCGTCTCGACCTCGCGCGAGGAGGACTGGCTCGACAATATCGAGGAGTTGGGCTGGCAGCTCTATCTCTGCTCCTCGCCGCCCTACCAGCTTCAGACGGCGAACGACCAGCGGATGAACGAATATACCGAACTGGCCTTCGCCGGACGCTTCGCCGAGGCCCGCCGCGTCCGCGACAGCCTGGAGCCGGTCCGCGCCGCCATCCGCGACACGAAGCCCGGCGGCAAGCCAACCGCCCATGGCAAGTACTGGCAGGAGCTGCTGGGCCAGGTCGGCGGCCCGGTGCGCCACCCGATGCTGAACCTGACCGAGGCCGAGAAGGACGCGACGCGCGCCGCCTTCGAGGGCTGCGGGCTGCGGCTCTGACCGCGCTATCGGGATTTCGGATAGCGCTTTCGCTCGAAACCCGCCTTTCGCTGCACCGAATATCCGCTACCCTGCCGCGAACCCGAAGGAGGTGCCGATGCACGCCCATCCGACGCTGAAGCCGTTCAACTTCCGCCAATGGGTCGCCGACAACGCCGACAAGCTGAAGCCGCCGGTCGGCAACCAGCTTCTCCACAAGGAGGGCGACATGATCGTCATGGTCGTCGGCGGGCCGAACACCCGGATGGATTTCCACGACGACCCGGTCGAGGAATGGTTCTTCCAGCAGAAGGGCGACATGGTCCTGAAGATCGCCGACGGCGGGAAGATCTACGACGTGCCCGTTCGCGAGGGCGAGGTCTTCCTGCTGCCCCCGCATGTCCGCCACGCGCCGCAGCGCCCGCAGGAGGGGTCGATCGGCATCGTCGTCGAGGCGCCGCGCCAGCCCGGCATGCAGGAGGGGTTCGAGTGGTACTGCTTCGAGTGCGAGGGGCTGGTGCATCGCGCCGACGTGGCCCTTGACGGGGCCGAGGGAATCGTCAGTCAATTGCCGAAGATCTACGAGGCCTTCCATGCCGACATGGAAGCCCGGACCTGCCCGAATTGCGGCGCGGTGCATCCCGGCAAGGGAAAGCCGCCCGAGGGCTGGGTGACGCTGTAGGCGGCCGGACGAGCCGCCGGGAACAAACGGGGAGACGACGCATGAAGACGATCACGAAGACGCTGCTCGGCAGCGCCATCGGGCTGGCGATGGCCATGCCCGCCATGGCCGAGGAGTTCCGCCTGGGCCTCATCACGCCGCCGCCCCATGTCTGGACCCGCGCGGCCGAGGCCTTCGGGGCGGAGCTTGCCGAACGCTCGGGCGGCGAACATTCCGTCACCGTCTTCCCCGCCCAGCAGCTCGGCAACGAGGCCGAGATGCTGCAGCAGCTTCAGACCGGCGCGCTGGACATGGCCTTCATGACCGTGGCCGAGGTCTCGAACCGCGCCCCCGACTTCGGCGCCTTCTACGCACCCTTCCTCGCCAACGACATCGAGCACGCGGCCCGCATCCTGCGCTCGGACGAGGCCAAGGGGATGATGGACCAGCTTCCCGCGACCGTGGGCGTGGTGGGCCTGGGCTACGGCATGGCAGGCCTGCGCCAGATCGTCAGCCGGGGCGACGTGGCCAGCGCCGAGGACCTCGCGGGCCTCAAGCTGCGGATCACGCCCTTCGCGCCGATCCTCGACTTCTACAACGCGCTCGGCGCCGCGCCGACACCGATGCCGCTGCCCGACGTCTACGATGCGCTGGCCAACGGGCAGGTCGACGCCATCGACATGGACGCGGAGCTGATCTGGCTGCTGAAATATTACGAGCATGCCGATACCGTCGTGCAGTCCGACCACATGATGTTCCCGATGGTCGGCCTCGTGTCCGGCCGCGTCTGGGCCGGCCTCTCCGACGAGGACAAGGCGCTCATCGCCGAGCTGGTGGCCAAGCACGTCGACAGCACCATCGACTCCTATGTCGCGCTCGAGCAGGACTGGCTCGACCAGATCGCCGCGACCGAGACGACCTATACCCGGGTCGATGCCGACTTCTTCGGCGATGCCGTCGCGCAGTGGAACGCGATCTGGTCCGAGAAGTCCGGCGCGCTGGACATGCTGCGCGACGTCGCCGCCGCGACGGCCGAGTGATCCCGGCCCCGGGGGGCGGTCCAGCGCCCCGGCCCCCGGAGGAGAGCCCCATGCTGATGCGTCTTTCGGCCGGCTGGGCCCGGCTGGAGATCGCCGCCGCCGCCGTGCTGGCCGTCTCGGTGACCGGGCTCATCCTGCTCAACGTGGTGACGCGGTCGATGGGGGCCGCGCTCTACTGGGTGGACGAGCTGGCGATCTACGCGATGGCCTGGATGACCTTCCTCGGCGCCTCGGCCGCGCTGCATTTCGGCAACTCGGTCGCGATCACGGTCCTGACCGACCCGCTGCCCGCGCCCGCCCGGCGCGTAGCGGCGCGCATCGTCGATGTCCTCGTGCTGGTCTTCGCGCTGTTCATGCTGTGGTTCTGCTGGCGCTGGTATGCCCCGCTGGAGCTGGCGCGGGCGGGCTTCGACGTGATGGCCTTCCAGGGCGCGACCTTCAACTTCATCTACGCGGAACCGACGACGACGCTGGGGATCCCCAAGGCCTGGGTCTGGAGCGTCATGTGGCTCTTCGCCGGCGGCGCCACGCTCCACGGCTTCGCCAACCTGCTGACCCCGCACGAGAGCCGCCCGACCGGGTCCGCCGCATGACCCCCTTCGTCTTCGCCTTCAAGCTGCTGATCGGCGTCCCGGTCGCGCTGGTCCTGGCGCTGACCGCCATCTGGTATGTCTGGGAAAGCGACAACCTCGTCCTCTACGACAGCTTCGCGCAGAAGATGTTCTCGGGGCTGGAGAATTACGGGTTGCTCGCGATCCCGCTCTTCATGCTGACGGGCGAGATGATGAACGAGGGCGGCATGACCCGCCGCCTGATCAACGCGGCCCGCGTCTTCGTCGGCGGGTTTCGGGGCGGGCTGGCCTATATCAACCTGCTGGCCAACATGTTCATGGCCGCCATTATCGGCTCGGCCACGGCGCAGATCGCGGTCATGGCCCGCGCCATGACCCCCGAGATGGAGCGGGAGGGCTACGACACCGGCTTTGCCGCTGCCACGACGGCCGCCGGGGGGCTGCTGGCGCCGGTCATCCCGCCCTCGATGCTGTTCGTGATATTCGGCGTGCTGGCGCAGGTGCCCATCGGCGACATGTTCCTCGCCGGCATCCTGCCGGGCCTGCTGCTTTCGGCCAGCTTCGCGGCGGTGATCTTCTGCATCGGTCTGGTCCGCGGCTTCCCCGCCGGGTCGTGGTATGCGCGGGGCGAGGCGCTGCGCGCGCTCGCCGCCTGCCTGCCCGCGCTGACGATCCCGGTCGCGATCATCGGCGGTATCCTCCTCGGCATCGCCACGCCGACCGAGTCGGCGGCCGTCGCCTCGACCATCGCCTTCCTCGTCGGCTGGCTTGTCTACCGGGAGCTGAAACCTTCGGCGCTCTGGGCGATGTTCGTGCGCACCGCGGTCAACGCCTCGATGATCGTCTTCATGATCGCGGCGGCCAGCGTCTTCGGCTGGGTCATCATCTACGAAGCCCTGCCGCAGAAGCTGGCCGCGCTGATGGTGACGATCACCGACGACCCGTTCCTGTTCCTGCTGATCGTGAACCTCGTCCTGCTCTGCGTCGGGATGCTGATCGACGGGATCGCCGCCGTCATCCTCGTCACCCCGATCCTGCTGCCGATCGCGACGGGCAATTACGACATCAGCCCGTTCCAGTTCGGGGTGGTGATCTGCCTCAACCTCGTGCTGGGGCTGCTGACCCCGCCGGTCGGCGTCGGCCTCTACATCACCTCCTCGATGAGCGGGGTGAGCCCGGGCCGCATCCTGCGCTCGCTCTGGCCGTTCCTGCTGGCGGTCGCGGTGGTGCTGGTGCTGCTCAGCCGCTTTCCCTGGCTGTCGACGGCGCTGATCTGAGGGCCCGGCGGTGCCGCTTCGCGGGGGCTACGGCCTGAAAGAGCGGCCGACCGACGGCCGCAGCCTCACCCCGCCTCGCCGAAATACCCTTCGGCCGTCAGGTAGCCCGCCGCCCGCACCGCCGGGCACCAGCTCGCCTCGAAGGCCGTGTCGCCGATCATCAGCACGGCGTCCGCGGGCAGGCGGTGCGCCTTCAGCATCTCCTGCAGCCGCGCCCGCAGCGCCGCCGGGCTGTCCGCGAAGGAGGGCGCGCGCCCGGCCCAGTCCAGAGGCGCCGGCGCCGCGACCGGCAGCGGGCGATGGACCAGCGCCGCGCGCTCGGCCCGCGCCCCGGCCAGCTTGGCCGCGCGGACGGCCTCGATCTCGGCGCTGCGGATCATGCGCAGCGCATTGGACGAGAACAGCAGCGCCGCGATGTCCCGCCCCGTGCCCGCCCGCACGCTGGCATAGGTCCCGTAGTCGAGCCCCAAGGCGGCGGCCCGCCGCACCCGCATCCGCACGACCTCGACCGGCAGGATCGGCCCCAGCAACGCCCGGCGCGCGCGCCGCCATTGATGCAGGCGGCCGGTATAGCCCTGCAGGTCCTTGCCGGAATTGTGGCCGATGCCGGGGGTGTGAGACATGCGCGCGCTCCTTCCAGGCACAGCAAGCCGCGAGAGCGCGGCGGACGCAAGAGGCTTCATCGAGCCGCCGCGCGCCGCGACCGTCCCGCCAATGGACCCGGTGTCCCATGCCTGCGGTCGCCCGAGCCCGCGGAGCCCTCGAAGGCTTCGTCACCCATCGCGGCGCCCGAGCGATTCGTCGGCATGACCTCCACCGGATCGCGCAACCCGCCCCGCCGCAGACCGGCAGGCTGCACGGGACGGACCGTCCCGAGCTTGTGTTCCGCTGGCCCCTGCCGACCGGGCCCTCGACCCGTCGCCACGCGGGGAAGGGTCAACTTCCGTCTCGGGCGCCCTAGCTTTGTCCCAAGCCGAACCAGTCCGGAGGTGCTTTCCATGACCCTGACCCTCGCCCCGCGCGACCCGCGCGTCCACGTCTTCTCCGTCAGCGACGGCAACGTGAAGCTCGCCCACCAGACCTATCTTTCGCGGCTCGACGAGACGCCGGTCGACGCCACCCCCCTGCAGGAGGCCTTCGGCGCCGCCATCGACACCACCTATGCCGAAGTCTTCTCGACCGCCGACATCGCGCCGATGAGGCTGCGCGACTACCTCGCCCAGGCCCACGACATCCCGCCCGAGAGGCTGTCGGCCGAGGCCGCGCGGCTCGACGGCCTCTCGGGCGACGTGGCGGTGCTCGCGCCGCGCGCGGTCGAGGGGCTGTCCGAGCTTCAGCCCCGGCCGGAGCTGACCCATATCGGCAGCTTCGCCCCGGCCGAGGCCGACTCCGCCCCGCGCGAGCTGCCGCCGGCCAGCCGGTCCCCGGGCGTGGCGACCCCCGCGACCTCCGCCGACTCCGGCCGGCCGACCCGCACGATCCTCTGGATCGTCCTCGGCGTGCTCGTCGTCGTGATCGGCCTCGTGGTCCTGCTCTGACGGGGCCCGGGCCGGGCGATCCCCCGGGCCGCCAAGGCCTGCCCCTTCGGGTGCGGCGCCGGGGCGGCGTCTGCGCCCCCGTCAGGCGCGCTCGTCCTTGGGCGATCCCATGACGACATAGGTCGTGAGCGACGCGACCTGCGGCAGCACGCCGAGGATCTCGGTGTGGAAATGCTTGTAGGCGGCGAGGTCGCGGGCCTCGACGCGCAGCAGGTATTCGACGGCGCCGGTGACGTTGTGACACTCCCGCACCTCGGGCGCGCGGGCGACGGCGCGCTCGAAGGCCTGCTGGCTGGCCTTGCTGTGCTCGTTGAGCCCGACAGCGATGAAGGCGGTGAAGCCGATGCCGGCCTTGTCGGGGTCGATCACCGCCCGGTAGCCGCGGATCAGCCCCGACCGTTCCATCGCCTGCACCCGCCGCAGCGTGGCCGAGGGCGACAGCCCGACCCGCTGGGCCAGCGCCTGGTTGGTGATCCGCCCCTCGCGCGCGAGTATACGCAAGATCCTGTCGTCGAACGGGTCATTTTCGGCCATGACGTGCGTAATCTGGCCTCGGCGCGCGCCGGAAGCAAGCACCTGCCGCCGGTTCCGGGGCACATCCTGCGCCATGACCTCCGATCTACTCCTCGGCCTCGTGGCCTTCGCCTTCGCCTCCTCGATCACGCCGGGGCCGAACAATCTCATGATCCTCGCCTCCGGGGCAAATTTCGGCGCGGCGCGGTCGGTCCCGCATGTTCTTGGCATCTCGGTCGGGTTCGGGGCGATGATCGTGCTCGTGGGCCTCGGCCTCGGGCAGGTGTTCGAGACCTTCCCCTGGGCCAGGCCGGCGCTTGCCGCGGTCTCGGTCGCCTATCTCTTGTGGCTCGCCTGGCGTATCGCGAGCGCGCCCCCGCCCGAGCGGGCCAAGGCCGACGGGCGTCCGCTGACCTTCGCCGAGGCCGCGGCCTTCCAGTGGGTCAATCCGAAGGCCTGGACGATGGCGCTGACGGCGGTGACGCTCTACACGGCGGGCGGGCCTTTGGCGGTGGTGCCGGTCGCGGCGGTGTTCACCGTGGTGAACCTGCCGTCCATCGGAGTCTGGCTGCTGCTCGGGGTGCAGATGCGGCGCTGGCTGACCTCGCCCGCGCGGCTCCGGGCGTTCAACTGGACGATGGCGGGGCTGCTGGTCGCGTCGCTCTGGCCGACGGTCGCCCCGTTGCTGGGCTAGGGTGATCCCTTCCGACCGCGCTCGGGCCGAAGCGCCGCGCGATACCGCATCGGGGTTGCCGATGCCGCGTCGCCCGACCGTCGCCAGTCACGACCTTCGGCGTGGGGCCCTATCCCCCCTCGGCCCGCAAACTGTCATAGCCGTCGCGCAGCCAGTCGGTCAGCCGCACCTCTCCGGCTTCGCCGGTCAGACGGGCGCGGTAGGGCAGCAGGCTCTCCGAGACGCGCATGATGTAGTTGCGGGTCTCCGAGAAGGGGACGTTCTCGATCCAGTCGACCACGTCGACCGAGGGGTCAGAGGGATCGCCGAACCGGTCCGTCCATTGCCGTGCCCGCGACGGGCCCGCATTGTAGGCCACAGGGACGAGGATGGCCGAAGGGCCGAACTCTGCCTCCAGCTCCTGGATGTACGTCGTGCCGAGCGCCGCGTTGTAGAGCGGGTCCGAGGTCAGCCGCGTCGCGCTGTAGGGCAGGCCCAGGTCCCCCGCCATCTCGCGGGCGGTACCGGGCATCAGCTGCATCAGACCCCGCGCCCCCGCACCGGAGACGACGACCGGATCGAATTCCGACTCGCGACGGGCGATCGACAGGGTCAGCTCCGGCGCGACGGGCGTGTCGAGCGCCGCCAGCTCCGTCACCGGGAAATAGCCGCGATGCAGCTCGAACCCGCGCTGCGCGGCGCGCTTTGCGGTGATCAGCGCGATATGCGGCTCTCCACGGTCAAGGATCTCGTCGATCAGGCTGCCGATCTCGGCGCGGGGCAGGCTTTCGGCCATGTGCGCGAAGAAACGCTCCGCGAGGTCGCCCTCGCCGATATCGTCCAGCGCCATGGCCGCACGCAGCACGCTGCTGCCGGCCATCCCGGTGGCGGGCAGGGGCGGAAAGACCTCCTCGCCAGTCAGCAGGGGATCGGCCGGAAGCCCCGCCCGCTCGGCGGCGAGCTGGCCGTAGAAGCTGGTCTGGTAGCGCGCGCCGTCCCTCCAGGCGTCCATCGCGCCTTCGGTGTCGCCCGTCGCTTCCAGCGCCTGGCCCAGCCAGTAGAAACCGCGCCCTTTCGAGATCGGGGACAGGACGTTCGCCTCGAACCGGCGGAAATGCGCAACCGCGTCCTCGGGCCGGTCGAGGAAGCGCAGCGCGATGTAGCCCGCCAGCCATTCCAGCGAGGCGATGTCCTCGGACCCCTCCGGCATGTGATGGTTCGCCGCGACGCGGTAGCCCGCCTCGGGCTGCCCGTCCTGCTTGAGCCCGCGCGCGAGCGTCTCGCGATGCGGGGCCCAGGCCGAGGGGGCGCCCAGCGTGTTCGCGCTCTCGTCATAGGCGAAAAGCAGGTCCAGCGCGTCCTCGCGCCGGCCCCGGTCGAGCCGCCAGCGGAAGCGCTCATAGGCGAGGCCCTGATGCGCGCGCCACTCCTCGGGCACCGCCTCGATCAGCGCGTCCACCCCGGGCCGGTCCTCGCGCAGCGCGATCCGGGCGCGGGCCAGCGTCGCCTCGGGCCCTGCGGGGACGAGCGGCAGCATCCGCTCGGCCGACTCGACGTCGCCCTGCCAGGCCAGCGCGTCGAGCCGGGCGGCGTGGTAGGGCTCCAGCACCTCGCCGAAGAGCTCGAGGAACCCCGCTTGGCTTGAGGCCGGCATCGGCTCGGTCAGCCACCAGTCGATGACCAGCGCCTCGGCCCGGTCGGCCCGCCCCTCCGCGCGCAGCGCGATGGCGAACATCAGCGCCCCGCGCGAGGTGGAGGGCGGGTATTCCTCGAAATGGGCGATGATCTCGGCGGGCGGCGTTGTCGCAGGCAGCTCGGCCTCCACGCGCGACAGCAGCAGGTCCTCGCCCGGCCAGTCGGGATTGCGGTCGAGGAAGGCCACCGCCTCGTCGAAATCGCCCTGCCGGTTGCGCAGCAGGTGCCACAGCACGACGTCGGCGACGGCGCGGTCTTCGATCCGGGCCATGGCGGCGCGCGCGGCGGCCCAGTCTCCGGCGCGGATCTGCGCCAGCCCGGCGGTCAGGTCCGGATCGGCCCGAAGCGACGGGGCCGAGGCGGCGAGGACGGCGCAGGCGGCGAGGATGGCTTTCAGCATTGAAACGGCTCCCTGTCGGTCAGGTCGGCGATACGGTCTTGATGTCTCACGTCATCGTCTTGCCGCGCCGGAAAGCTGCGGCTAGGTGTCCGTCGAATTCCACGCTCCAGGTAGGAGGTCGCACCGATGTTCAAAGGCTCCATGGTTGCCCTGGTGACGCCCTTCAAGCAAGGGGCCGTGGACTTCGACGCGCTCGACGCCTTGGTAGATTGGCAGATCAACGAGGGCACGCAAGGGCTTGTTCCCGTCGGCACCACCGGAGAGAGCCCGACCCTGACCCATGACGAACACGATGCCGTGGTCGCCCGGGTGGTGGCCCGCGCCGCCGGCCGCGCGACGGTGATCGCGGGGGCGGGATCGAACAACACCGCCGAGGCGCGCCGCCTCGTCGAGCACGCCAAGCAGGCGGGCGCCGACGCCGCGCTCGTGGTCACGCCCTATTACAACAAGCCCACCCAGGCGGGGCTCATCGCGCATTTCTCGGCCCTGGCCGAGATCGGACTGCCGATCGTGATCTACAACATCCCCGGCCGCTCCGTCGTCGACATGAGCCCTGCCACGATGGGTGAGCTGGCGAAGCTGCCCGCGATCGTCGGCGTCAAGGACGCGACCGGCGACCTGGCCCGGGTCAGCGCGCAGCGCCTCACCTGCGGGCCCGATTTCGCGCAGCTCTCGGGCGAGGACGCGACGGCCCACGGCTTCAACGCCCAGGGCGGCGTCGGCTGCATCTCGGTCACCTGCAACGTCGCGCCGCGCCTGTTGCGCGAGATGCACGACGCCTGCGCCGCGAACGACTATGCGACCGCGCTTTCGGTGCAGGACCGGCTGATGCCGCTGCACCAGGCGATCTTCGCCGAGCCGGGTGTTGTCGGCGCCAAATATGCGCTGTCGCTGCTGGGCCGCGCTGCCCCCGACGTGCGCCTGCCGCTCACCCCGGCGACCGAGGGCACCAGGGCGCGCATTGCCGAGGCGATGCGCCATGCGGGGCTGCTGAACTGACATGGGCGGGCTGCCGAGGGGGCTGATCCCGGTCCTCTCGGGCGCGAACTTCGTCATCGGGATGGGGGCGTTCCTCGTCATCGGGATGCTCGGGCCGCTGGCGCGCGACCTCGCGCTCCCGGCCGCGCAGGCGGGCTGGGTGATGACGGCCTACGCTTTGGCCTATGCTGTCCTGTCGCCGCTGCTGGTCTCGCTGACCGGAGGCTTCGGCCGCCGCCGCGTGGTCGCGGCGGGGATGGCGCTGTTCGGGCTCGGCGCGCTCGGCTCGGCGCTGGCGCCGTCGCTCGAGGCGCTGCTCGCCGCGCGGGTCGTCGCCGCGGCGGGGGCGGGGCTGACGACGCCGGTGGCCGCGGCGGTGGCCGCCGCCCTGGCCGCGCCCGAGGCGCGGGGCAGGGTGCTGGCCTTCGTCTTCATGGGGCTGACGGTCGCGCAGGTGCTGGGCGTGCCCGCGGGCAGCTGGATCGCCTATACCTTCGGCTGGCGCGCGGCCTTCTGGGTGGTGGCGGCGCTCTGCCTGCTGGCCACGGTCGCGATCTGGCGGATCGTGCCGGCCGGGCTCGCCTTCCAGAGGGTGACGCTGGGCGATCTCGGCTCGGTGCTGGCCAACGGGCGGCTGATGCTGGCCATCTCCTTCACCGCGATCTTCCTCGGGGCGATCTACGTGCCCTTCACCTATCTCGCGCCCCTGCTGGAGACTCGGATGGGGCTCGACCGCAACGGGGTGACGGCGGCGCTGGCGGTCTGCGGCCTGGGCGCGGTGGCGGGCAACCTGCTGGGCGGAGCGCTGTCGGACCGGCTCGGCCCGTTCCGCACGCTGCTCATGCTCTCCTGCCTGCAGGTCGCGGTCATGCCGCTCCTGTCGCTGCTGCCGCTGCCGCTCCCCTGGGCGGTGGCGTTGTTCTTCGGCTGGAACGCGGCGGGCTATGCCTTCATGGCAGGCCAGCAGACGCGCCTCGTCGCGCTGGCCGGGGCGCAGGCGCCGGTGGCGCTGTCGCTCAACGCGGCCTGCATCTATGGCGGCGCCGCCATCGGGGCGGCCATCGGCGGGGCCGTCGTCTCGGAGGCGGGACTCTCGGCGCTGGGCGTCGCGGGCGGCGCGGGCGCGATCCTCGCCATCGTCACCATCCTCGTCTCGCATCGGCTGACCCCGGTGCGGAACGCAACCGCCTGAGGGCCCGCGGGGGAACCCCGGCCGCGCCGATCCGTTCTTCCCGCGATGGCAGAGACGACGAGCGACCAGGGCCTCGAGCGGTCCATGGGCCTGACCGGCCTGATCTTCTACGGAATCGGCACGATCCTCGGGGCGGGCATCTTCGTCGTCATCGGGGAAGTGATCGCCAAGGCGGGGGTGCTCTCCCCGCTGGCCTATGTGATCGGCGCGACGGTGGCCGTTACCTCCGCCATGACCTTCAGCGAGATCGGCGCCCGCATCCCTTCGGCCGGGGGCGCCGTCGAATACATGGAGCAGTCCTTCGGCCGCGGCCTTTTCGCCACGACGGTCGGCTGGGTCCTCGTCGCGGCGAACATCGTGTCGGGGGCCACGATCACGACCGGCTTCGTCAGCTATCTCGGCGCCTTCGTCGACCTGCCGGGCTGGATCGCGACGGTGGGGCTGGTCGCGCTGCTGGTCGCCATCGCCGCGATCGGGATGAAGCAGTCCGCCTGGTTCATGACCACGACGACGATCGTGGGCCTCGGCACGCTGGTCCTGATCGTCTGGATCAACCGCGAGGGGCTGATGGCCTCGCCCGGCGCGATGCTCGGCGCCTTCGGTGGCGAGGGCACCGGTGACGGCACCGGCGGCCTCGGCGCCGGGCTCTTCGCGGCGGCCTTCCTGTCGGTCTATTCCTTCATCGGCTTCGGCGACGTCGCGCAGACCGCCGAGGAGGTGAAGGACGTCCGCAAGACCCTGCCGCGCGCGATGATGATCGTGCTGGGGGTCGTGCTGGTGTCCTATGTCGTCATCGCGATGGCCGTGACCGGTTCGGGCGACACCGAGGCGTTGGCCGAGGCCGAGGCCCCGCTGGTCCGGGCGGTGGAGCGCCACGGCTGGCCCGGCCTGCCCTTCGCCATCGCGTCGCTCTTCGTGATCGTGAACGGCGGCCTGACCCAGATCATCGCCGCCGCGCGGCTGCTGCTGGAGCTCGCGCGAGACGGCAATCGCGCGCCCGCCATCTTCGCCCGCGTCAACGACGCCACCGATACGCCGCTGATGGCGACGCTCGCCTCGGGTGCGGTGGTGCTGGCGCTGGCGATGTTCGTGCCGCTGGGCACGCTGGCGCAGGGCACCAGCCTCGCCATCCTCGTCGTCTTCGCCGCCGTCAACGCGGCGCTCTGGCGGCTGAAGCGGCAGGGCCAGCCCGAGGGCGTGCCGGATGTCTGGATCGGCTGGCCGGTGCTGGGCATGGCGGTCTGCGGCGCGGCAGTGCTGGGGCAGGTCGGGCTCTGGCTCTTCGGGCCGTCGCTCGGGGCGTCCTAGACAGTCCGGCCGCCGGGGCTTATCTGGCGGCGATGGCAAAGAAAGACGAGAACAAGAACTACAAGGTGATCGCCGAGAACCGGCGCGCGCGCTTCGACTACGCGATCGAGGACGATCTCGAATGCGGGATCGTGCTGGAAGGGTCCGAGGTGAAGTCGCTGCGCGAAGGCGGCGCCAACGTCGCCGAGAGCTATGCCGAGGTCTCGGACGGCGAACTCTGGCTCGTCAACAGCTACGTGGCGCCCTATGCCCAGGCGAAGACCTTCGGCCACGAGGAGAAGCGCCGCCGCAAGCTGCTGGTCTCGAAGAAGGAGCTGTCGAAGCTCTGGAACGCGACCGCGCGCGAGGGCTACACGATCGTGCCGCTGGTGCTCTACTTCAACCACAAGGGCATCGCCAAGCTGAAGGTCGGGATTGCCAAGGGCAAGAAGACCGCCGACAAGCGCGAGGCGACCGCCAAACGCGACTGGCAGCGCCAGAAGGCCAGGCTGCTGAAGGAGCACGGATGAGGCGGGCGCCGCGATCCTCGACGATCGTGGCCGGCGTCCCCGAAGAAGCCGGCGCCTGACCCGCGATGCCCCGCCACGCCCTCCGCGTCGAGTATGACGGCCGCCCCTTCGCCGGGTGGCAGCGCCAGGACGGCCCCCCCTCCGTCCAGCAGACGCTGGAGGAGGCGCTGCGCGCGTTGGAGCCGGACATGCCCTCCATCGGCGCGGCCGGGCGGACGGATGCGGGGGTCCACGCGACCGGGCAGGTGGCCCATGCGGACCTGGCGAAGGACTGGGACCCGTTCCGCCTGTCCGAGGCGGTCAACTGGCACCTGAAGCCCGCCCCGGTGGCCATCACCGCCTGCGTCCGTGTCGCGGACGACTGGCATGCCCGCTTTTCCGCCATCGAGCGGCGCTACACCTTCCGCATCGTCGCCCGCCGTGCGCCGCTGACGCTGGACGCCGGGCAGGCGTGGCGGGTCATCGGCCCGCTCGACGCGGGGCTGATGCGCGACGGCGCGGCGCATCTGGTCGGGCATCACGACTTCACGACCTTCCGCGCCTCGATCTGCCAGGCGAAGTCGCCGGTGAAGACGCTCGACGAGATCACCGTCGAGGAGTGCCCCACCCCCGGCGGGCAGGAGATCCGCCTGCATCTGCGCGCGCGGTCCTTCCTGCACAACCAGGTCCGCTCCATCGCCGGCACGCTGGAGCGGGTCGGGGCGGGCGCATGGCCGCCGGAGCGCGTCGCCGAGGCGCTGCAGGCCCGCGACCGCGCCGCCTGCGGCCCGGTCGCGCCCCCGGACGGGCTGTGCCTGACCGGTGTGGGCTACGAGGCCGACCCGTTCCGGTCGCGATAGCCGTCGAGGAAGACGCGCAGCTCCGTCAGCCGCTCCAGCAGCACCGCGCGCCCCTCTGCGTCGGTCGCGTCGATCACCGCCGCAAGGTCCGGGGCCAGCGCCGCGATGGCGTCGTCCCGGAAGCGCCGGCCCGCCTCGGTCAGCCAGACGGTCTTGGAACGCCCGTCGGTCGGATGCGGGCGCAGTTCGACCCAGCCGTGGCGCACGGCGCCCGAGATCGTGTGGGTCATCGTGTTCTTCGGAACCTGGAAGGCGCGGGCCAGAGCCAGCGGGGTGCGCCCGTCCTCGACCCGGATCAGGTGGTTGAGCAGCGAGAAATGCGGCAGCCCCGCCCCCTCGGGCAGCCGCGCCTCGAACATGGCGCGGCTGAGTTGCGAGACGATGCCGATCTCGTTGAAGATGGCGAAGGTCTCGCGCAGGGCGTCGTCGTCTTGCATTCAGGTCCTCAGCCGCGTCTCCAGCGACCAGCGCGGGGTGCGGGCCGTCCGCTCTCCGTAGCCCAGCAGGCCGATCATTTGAACCGTCCCGCCCTCGGGCGCCAGCAGCGCGTGAACGGCGGCGTGATGCTCCGCCATCTCGGGATATTCCTGCAGCGCCTGGCTTACGGGGCGCAGCGCCAGCCCGGCACCGGTCGCGGCCAGGTTCAGCCGCAGCCAGCGCCGCCCGGTCTCGATCTGGTCGGCGCGGGTGTTGGTCGCCGTCACCTGGCTGACGGTGGCAGGCACGGCGAGGATCGCCGCCGCGGTGGCCTCGATATTCGCCCTGGTCCCGGCGTTCCCCGGGTCCATCGCCGCCTCGCGGGTCAGGACCCCCGCCAGGGCCAGGCTCTCCATCAGCGGCCCGCCAAGGTCGATGCCGTCCGGATTGGCCTCGATCTCGGCGCGGCCGATTCGCAGCAGGTCGATGCTCTCCTTCAGGGCGGCGGGGGTGTGCATCTCGGTCAGCCAGGCGTCATGGGCGATCCGTTGCAGCGCGGCATGGGTCGCCCCGCCATGGACGGTGGCGAAGGGCTCCAGGACGGCCGCCTCGTCGCCGACGGGCCGGTCGAGGAAGCCCTCCTTGTGCGTGCGCCGGTCCAGCGCATGCACGAAGAGCGGGTCGGGCGTGCCGCCAGGCGAC
Source organism: Jannaschia formosa (assembly GCF_003340555.1). Lineage (GTDB taxonomy): Bacteria > Pseudomonadota > Alphaproteobacteria > Rhodobacterales > Rhodobacteraceae > Jannaschia > Jannaschia formosa. Next base: position 160,414 of record NZ_QPLJ01000004.1, read on the forward strand.
AGGGTCATCACCGCCACCGGCCCCTCCTCGCCCTCGGGGTAGAGCCGCGTCTGCGCCGCCAGCCCCTCCTCGGCGGCGGCCATGCGGGTCAGCTCCAGAAAGCAGCCCATGCCGATGGTGAGCTGCCGCGCGAAGGGGTCGGTGACCGGCAGGTCGCGGGCCGGGTCGCGCCAGATCGCGATGGTGTCCTCGCCGCGCAGCTCCGCCTCCCAGGGCTGGCGGTTGTGCGGGTTGGGCGCCAGCAGGCCCCAGCTCAGTGCGCGCAGGCGCGGATCGGGATAGGCGCCCGCCCGGTCCCAGGGCGCCAGCGCGGCATGGGGCGTGCGGGTGGTCAGGAAGGCGGCCGAGGCGGCGGTGGCGGCGAAGATCGTGCCTCCGCCCAGCAGGGCGAGCGTCTTGCGGCGGGAGAGGTCGGGCATGGTCGGCTCCATTGGTTCAATGTCGAACAAGATAGTTCAACATTGAACCAGATGCAAGCGCCGACTCCGCCTGTCCGTCCGAGGCGCCTTTCGCGCAGCGCCGCCCGGCGCAAGCCCCTTGAGAATCCGCTTGTCCGCAAGCACCGGACCCGCATACTTAGCTACATGGCTAAGTATGACGACAGGCTCGACCGCCATTTCTCCGCGCTGGGCGACGCGACCCGGCGCAGCATCCTTGCCCGCCTCGCGCGGGGCAGGGCGACCGTCGGCGAACTGGCGGCGCCCCATGACATGTCCCTGCCGTCCTTCCTGGGCCATCTGAGGAAGCTGGAGGAGGCAGGCCTGATCACCACCGCGAAGGACGGGCGCGTGCGCGTCTGCCAGCTCGCCCCGGACGCGTTTGCACCGGCGCAGGACTGGCTGGCCGAGCAGCGCGAGATCTGGACCGGCCGGCTGGACCGTTTCGACGCCTATGTCGCCACCCTGAAGAATGAGCGAGACCCATGACCCTGGACCCCTCTACCGACCTGACCTTCACCCGCAGGCTCGACGCACCGCGCGCGCTTCTGTGGGAATGCTGGACCACGCCCGCGCATCTGAAGCATTTCTTCGTGCCGAAGCCGCACGAGTTGGTGGATTGCGAGATCGACCTGCGGCCGGGCGGGCGCTTCAACACGACCTTCCGCGTCGACGGCAACGAGATGCGCAATGACGGCGTCTGGCTGGAGGTGGTCGAGGGCCGCCGCCTCGTCTTCACCGACGCCTATTCCGAGGGCTGGAAACCCGCGCCCGACCCGTTCCTGACTGCCATCGTGGACTTCGAGGATCATCCCGACGGCGGCACCAGCTATACCGCGACGGCGCGCCACCGCTCGTCCGAGGCGCGGCAGCGCCACGAGGAGATGGGGTTCTTCGAAGGCTGGGGCACGGTCGCGACGCAGCTCGAGGCTCATGCCAGGTCGCTGCGCCCCGGCGTCCCCGGCTGAGCGGCGCGTCGGCCGGATGCGGCGACGCCGCGGCGCGCGCTGGATTGCGCGGCGGCACGCCGTTGGTTAGGAATCCTTACCAATCCGCCGCACCGCCCCGAGGACGCCCATGCCCCCCGTCATCACCAGTATCGACGACCTGCACGCCATCTACCGGCGCCGCGTCCCGAAGATGTTCTACGACTACTGCCAGTCGGGCAGCTGGACCGAGCAGACCTATCGCGAGAACGAGACCGACTTCGCCGAGATCCGCCTGCGCCAGCGCGTCGCCGTCGACATGGAGGGCCGGTCGCTGAAGACCACGATGGTGGGCCGCGAGGTGACGATGCCGGTGGCGCTGGCGCCGGTCGGCCTGACGGGCATGCAGCATGCCGACGGAGAGATTCTCGCCGCCCAGGCCGCCGAGGATTTCGGCGTTCCCTTCACCCTTTCCACCATGTCGATCTGCTCGATCGAGGACGTGGCGCGCAAGACCAATGCGCCGTTCTGGTTCCAGCTCTATGTGATGCGCGACGAGGAGTTCGTCGACAACTTGATCTCCCGGGCCGAGGCGGCGGGCTGCGATGCGCTGGTCATCACGCTCGACCTCCAGATCCTCGGCCAGCGCCACAAGGACCTCAAGAACGGCCTCTCGGCCCCGCCAAAGATGACGCCGGCCACCATCGCCAACCTCGCCACCAAGATCGGCTGGGGGATGGAGATGATGGGCACGCCGCGCCGCAAGTTCGGCAACATCGTGGGCCATGCGAAGGGCGTGACCGACGTCTCGTCACTGACTTCCTGGACGGCCGAGCAGTTCGACCCCCGGCTCGACTGGGGCAAGATCCGCAAGCTGCGCGACAAGTGGAAGGGCAAGGTCATCCTGAAGGGCATCCTCGACGCCGAGGACGCGCGGCTCGCACTCGACATGGGCGCCGACGCCATCGTCGTGTCGAACCACGGCGGCCGCCAGCTCGACGGGGCGCTCAGCTCGATCCGGGTGCTGCCCGACATCGTCGAGGCCGTGGGCGACAAGATCGAGGTCCACATGGATGGCGGCATCCGCTCGGGCCAGGACGTGCTGAAGGCCGTCGCGCTGGGCGCGCGCGCCACCTATATCGGCCGCGCCTTCATCTACGGGCTGGGCGCGATGGGCCGGAGGGGCGTGACCCAGGCGCTGGAGGTCATCCGCAAGGAGCTGGACACCACCATGGCGCTCTGCGGCGAGAAGGACATCCACGATGTCGGCCCGCATGTCACGCTGGTGCCCAAGGGCTTCAGGGGCGAGTGGGAGCGACCCGCGCCGAATAGCTGAGCGGCCAGAGCATCGCGAGCAGCAGCGCCACGCAGGCGAAGGCCCAGCGCAGCCCGAACACCCCCGCTCCCAGTCCCATCAGGGCGGGGGCGAGGAAGAAGCCCGTGAAGCCGATCACCGCGACCCGCGCGATCACCGCCGTCCTCTGGCGCGGCGCGGCCAGCCGCCCCGCCAGTGCCAGCCCCATCGGCCCGATCACCGAGATGCCCAGCCCCTGCAGGCCGAAGCCGACATAGGCCACCGCCGGGGAGGGCGCCGCCGCCGCGATCAGCACGCCGATGACGGCGAGCCCGGTGGCGAGGCGGATCACCATCAGCTCCGACAGCCGCGCCGCGACCGCCTGGCCCGAGAACCGCCCGACCGCCATCGTCAGGCCCAGCATCGCCGGGCCGAACGCGCCCTCGGCCGCGCCGCCGCCCAGCGTGCGCTCGATATGCAGGGCCGACCAGGCCTCGACCGTGGCCTCGCCCATGAAGGCGATCAGCACGATCGTCCCGCAGACCGCGACCAGCGACAGGGGCAGGGCGACCTTCGGCCCTGTGCCGTCCTCGTCCTGCGGGGCGACCTCCATCCACTGGAAGGGCGCCGTGGCGAGGATCAGCAGGCCGGTGACGGCGAAGATCGCCTCCGGCCCCCAGCCCGCCTCGCGCATCGCGCCCGTCAGCAGCGCCGAGATCGCGTAGGCGACCGAGAACATCGCATGGTTGACGTTCATCAGGCTCTGCCCGGTGCGCGCCTCGACCTCCGAGACACGGGCGTTCATCACCACATCGGTCAGCCCGCTGAACCCGCCCAGCACGACCAGCACGAGGAACAGCGACAGCGTGCTGACCCCGGCCCAGCCGGGCAGCGTCGCCATCAGCCCCAGCATCACCGTCCCCATCGGCATCGCCCAGGATCCGAGCAGCCGGTCCCACCGCGCCGCCGCCCAGAGCGTCGTCGACAGCCCGATTGCCGTCCCCAGCAGCAGCAGGCCGAAGGTCGTGTCGTCCACCCCGATCCGCGCTTTCAGCACCGGCGCCATCGCGGCGAAGCAACCCCAGGTCAGGCCGACTGCCATGAAGGCGGCGACAGGCGCGCGGCTGAGCGCGAGGGAGGAGAGGATCGTCATGGGCAACGGCCTTCGATGCGGGGCAACCGGGCCGGTCAACACGCTCGGGCAGGCGGTGGCAAGGGGGGGGTGACGCGGGTGGAGCAGGGCTCGTCCCGGCGCGCCCCGACGGGTCCAAGCGCGGGAGGCGCCCCCGGGGGATGGCTCGTCGCGCGGGGTGACGTGGAGGGAAGACTTCTTTCCCGGCAGGGCCGCGCGCCACGGCCGCAGGCGTCCGGTCGCGCGCCTGTTCACCCCCGCGCGCATGTCCCCTATGTATCCCCGAACGGCGAGACGAAGGACGACGCGCATGATCGGACGGCTGGCGGATGCGGTGACGCGCGGGGTGGGGGACGTCACGGCACGCGTCACCGATGTCTTCGACCCGACCGTCAGGCTCGGCGTCACCGGGCTCAGCCGCGCCGGCAAGACGGTGTTCATCACCTCGCTCGTCGCCAACCTGATGGACCGGGGCCGGATGGCGGCCTTCTCGCCCTCGGCCCGGATCGAGACGGCCTTCCTGCAACCCCAGCCCGACGACACCATCCCCCGCTTCGACTTCGAGCGGCACCTCGCCTCGCTCACCTCGCGCGAGCCGCGCTGGCCCGACGGCACCCGCGCCGTCTCGGAACTGCGGCTGTCCCTGAAGATCCAGCCCCGCGGCCTGCTTGGCGGCATGCGCGGCGCCCGGGTCGTGCATCTCGACATCGTCGACTATCCCGGCGAGTGGCTGCTGGACCTGGGCCTCATCGGCAAAAGCTACGACGACTGGTCCGACCGCGCGCTCCACCGCCTGCGCGACTGGGGCGCGACCGGCTACCTGACCGAGATGGAGAACGCCGACCCCGCCGCGAAGCTGGCGGAGCCGACCGCCCAGGCGCTGGCCCGTGCCTACACCGACGCCCTGCGCGAGGCCCGCGAGGCCGGCGCCTACGACCTGACCCCCGGACGCTTCCTGCTGCCCGGCGATCTCGAAGGCTCTCCGGCGCTGACCTTCGCGCCCCTGCCGCCGGGAGACAGCCCTCGCGGCTCGCTGCGGCGCGAGATGGAACGGCGGTTCGAGGCCTACAAGGCCAAGGTCGTGCAGCCCTTCTTCCGGGACCATTTCTCGCGCCTCGACCGACAGGTGGTGTTGCTCGACGTGCTCGGCGCCATCCGCCGCGGCCCCCGCGCGGTCGAGGAGATGCGCGCCGCCATCGCCGACATCCTGCAGGCGTTCAAGCCGGGCAGGCTGAACTGGCTTCTGGGCCTGCTCGGCGCGCGCCGCGTCGACCGGGTGCTGTTCGCGGCGACCAAGGCAGACCACCTGCATCACAGCCAGCACGCCCGCCTGACCGACATCCTCGACGGCATGGTCTCCGACGCGCGCCGCCGTGCCGACTTTGCGGGCGCCCGCACCGAGGTGCTGGCGCTGGCCGCCCTGCGCGCCACGGTCGAGGAAACCCGCGAGCACAAGGGCGAGACCCTGCCCGTCGTCCGCGGACGCCTGCTGGAGACGGGGCGCGAGGCGGCGCTCTATCCCGGAGAGCTGCCGCCCGACGCCTCCCACATCCTCACCCCCGCGCTGGAGGGCGCCGAGGACTGGCTCGGCGCCGATTACGACATCATGGACTTCGCCCCCGCGCCGCTGACGCTGCGCCCGAACGAGGGCCCGCCCTTCATCCGGCTGGACCGGGCGGCGGAATTCCTGCTGGCCGATCGGCTCTAGGCGCGGCGGCCTCCGGTCGACCGGCGACGCCTCCTTTGCAACCGGGCATGCCGACCATATCTCTCCGCAAGACCCCGACGGAGGCCCGCATGACCACCCCGCCCCGGACCCCGCCGCGCAAGGGCGGGATCCTCTTCGAGATCGACGCGCCTCCCGAGACGCCGCGCGGCCCCCGCCCCGGCACCGAGCTGCCGCCCGAGCCCGCCGCCGGGCCGGGCGCCTTCGACCCGGCCTCCGCCCCGCCCGTCCCCGACGAGGAAGTCGCGCCGTCCCCCTCCGGCCGCGCCATGCAGACCGTGGCCCTTCTCGCCGCGCGCAAGGAACACTCGCTGGCGAAGTGGGTCTGGACGACGCTCGGCGCCGTGCTGTCCTTCGTTCTGGGCGTCGCCGCCTGGGAATTCGTGACCGCGATGCTCGCCGCCAACCCGATCCTCGGCTGGATCGCGGCGCTGCTGATCGGGGCGTTCCTGCTGGCCTGCTCCGCCGTCATCATCCGGGAACTCAGCGCGCTGTCGCGGCTGGACCGGATCGACGGCATCCGGCGGCAGGCCGCCGCCGTCACCGACCTGACCTCCGCCCGCAAGCTGTCGGACCGCATCGTCTCCTTCTACGCGGGCCGCCCCGACACGCGCTGGGGCCGCGAGGCGCTGGCCGCGCGGCGCGACGACATCCGCGACGCGCCCGCCCTCGTCGCCGAGATCGAGCGCGACCTGCTCGCCCCGCTCGACGCCGCCGCGGCGAAGGAGGTCGAGGCCGCCGCCCGTCAGGTCGCCCTCGTCACGGCGGTCGTGCCGCTGGCGCTGGCCGACGTGGTCGCGGCCCTGACCTCGAACCTGCGCATGATCCGCCGCATCGCGCTGATCTACGGCGGCCGGGCGGGCACGCTGGGGTCGTGGCGGCTGGCGCGCACGGTCCTGACCCATCTCGCCGCCACCGGCGCGGTTGCCGTGGGCGACGACCTGATCCATTCCGTCGCGGGCGGCGGTGTCCTCGCCCGCGTCTCGCGCCGCTTCGGCGAGGGGCTGGTCAACGGCGCTCTGACCGCGCGCGTGGGCCTCGCCGCGATGGAAGTCTGCCGCCCGCTGCCGTTCACGAACACCCGCCCGCCCCGCATCACCGAACTCATCGGCCGCTCGCTCACCGGCCTCTTCGACCGAAAGGACGCCTGATGGAAAGCCTTGCCGCCGACCTGCGCACCATGGCCCGCACACCCCTGACCGAGGCCCATGTCGCCCGCATCCGCGAGATCGGGCAGGAGATCGACGCCGCTCCCGGGGAATTCCTTGCTGAACTCGGCGCGCCGCAGGAGCGGTTCATCTACGTGCTCGAAGGCGAACTCGAGGCGGTCGATCCCGTCACCGGCGGCCGCTACGGTGACGGCGCGACGTTGGGGCCGGGCCAGTTCGCTGGCGAGATCAGCTTCCTGACCGGGGCCGCCTCGATGCTGCCGATCCGGGCAGTCAGCGCCTCGCGCCTGCTGGTGGCCGATCGCGCGCCGATGCTGCGCCTGATGCAGGACGTCCCCGAAATATCCGACATCGTCGTCACGGTCCTCGCCGCGCGCCGCCGCCGCCTGCTGGAGGGCGACCAGGCTTCGCTCACGCTGATCGGCATGGACCGCGACCGCGACATCCGCATGATCGGCGCCTTCGCCGCCCGCAACCGCATCCCGTTCCGCGCGCTCGACCTCGACACGGACGAGGCCGGAGAGCTGGCCCGCGCCTGTGACCTCGCCCCGAGGCACCCGGCGGTGGTCTATGGCAGGGACAGGGTCATCGAGAACCCGACGCCGCGGAAGGTCGCGCAGCTCTACGGGCTCGACCTCACCTTCGACGACGGCGCGATCCATGACGTGCTCATCGTCGGCGGCGGCCCTGCGGGCATCTCCGCCGCGGTCTATGCCGGGGCCGAGGGGCTCTCGGCGCTGGTCGTCGAGGACGCCACCATCGGCGGGCAGGCGGGCACCTCCAGCCGGATCGAGAACTACATGGGCTTTCCCACGGGCATCTCCGGCGCGGACCTCTGCTGGCGCGGCGAGGTCCAGGCGATGAAGTTCGGCACCCGCTTCGCCGTACCGCGCCGGGCCACCGCGCTCGCCCGCCGCCCCGACGGCACCTTCTGCGTCACGCTCGACGACGAAACCGAGACCTGCGCCCGCGCGCTCGTCATCGCCACCGGCGTCCAGTACCGCCGCCTGCCGCTCGACGGGCTGGAGCGGCTGGAGGGCGCGGGCGTCTACTACGCCGCGACCGAGACCGCGGCGCGGTTCTGCCGCGACTGCGAGGTCGTCATCATCGGCGGAGGCAACTCGGCGGGGCAGGCGGCCATGTTCCTGTCGCGCCACGCGAAATGCGTGCACCTTCTGGTCCGGGGCGACAGCCTCGCCGCCTCCATGTCCTCCTACCTGTCCTCGCGGCTGGAGGCCGATCCGTCCATCCGCATCCGCTACCGGACTGAGGTCGCGGCGCTCCACGGCGACGCCCATCTGGGGGCGGTCACGCTGAAGGGCGCGGGCGTCGCGCCGGGAGAGGAGCGGGTCGAGACCCGCGGCCTGTTCGTCATGGTCGGCGCCGCGCCCAACACGGGCTGGCTGGGCGGTGCGGCGGCCTGCGACGGCAAGGGCTTCTTGCTGACCGGCGACGCGGTCGGCAGCGACAGCCCATATGGCACCTCCGCCGAGGGCATTTTCGCCGTGGGCGACGTGCGCGCCGGATCGGTCAAGCGCGTGGCGAGCGCGGTCGGCGAGGGCTCCGTCGTGATCTCCAAGGTCTGGGAGCACGTGTCCCGCCAGAAGGAGGAGACGGAACTGGCCGCCGAGTAGGGCGCCCGACGAAGGCACCCGACGCCTCAGCGCCGCGCGAAGGCCCTCTCGCGCCGTTTCGGCGGCAGCAGGGCGGGGAGCAGGACGATCATCGCGGTGCCGATCAGGGCAAGGGCAAGGGGTGTGGTCATGGCGGGTCCTCCTGCCCCGACACTGACCGCCAATCGTGAAGGTCAGGTTAAGGCGCGGGAGGATATCCGTGATCTGGCCTGGCACCTCCGATCCTCGACGCCGCCGCCGTCCCGCCCTCCGCCAACCCTGCCATAACCGGCGGCACCATCGTCCCGCGCACCAGCGCGGGCAGGATGCGGCGCGCGGGCCAGGCCCGCGACAGCGGGACCAGCACATGGTCGCGCAGCATCGGCAGCACCCGGCTGTCGGACTGGTATTGCGGCGTGAAGGCCCGGCTCATCGCCTGATAGGCCGCGACATGCAGCCGCCGCGCGTTCCACATCCGCGCCCCGGCCTCCGCGACCGGCCCCGTCCGCAGCGCCAGCCGCAGCGCATGGGCGTCGAGCAGCGCCATGTTCGCCCCCTGTCCCAGCTGCGGCGAGGCCCGGTGCCAGGCATCGCCCAGATGCACGATCCCGTCGTCCCAGGGCCGCCGCAGCGTCCCGTGCGAATAGCGCGCCATCGTCATCTGGTCATGCGCGGTCACGCCGCCCAGGAACGGCGCCATCGCGGGCCAGAGCGTGCAGGCCTCCGCCTTCCAGGCCTCCAGCGGGCGGGCCAGCCAGGCCGCGTGCCCGCCACGCGGCATCGACCAGAAGATCGCCGCCATCTCCGGCCCCTCCGGCTCGGGCCGCCCGATCGGCAGCACCCCCAGCATCCGGTCGGCGCGGAGGTAGCACTGGCGCAGCTCGTCCCGCGGCAGCTCCGTCCCCGCGGGCCAGGGGACGTTGCCCCAGATCGCGCCGAAGGGCAGCGTGCGGGCGCGGAGCGGCGACAGGACCGACCCGGACCCCGCCGCGTCGACCAGCAGGTCGAAGGGCTCGGTCGGACCGCCGGCGGTCAGAAGCCGCCCGCCCTCCCGCCCGGTCACCGCCGCGCCCAGCCGCAGCTCCGCCCCCGCGGCCCGTGCCGCCGCCAGCAGGACCCCGTGCAGCGCCGCGCGGTGGACGGCGAGGCCCGTGCGCCCGCGCCCCTCGACGTCGTAGGTCACGTCCAGCACCACCCGGCCCGACCGCGCCTCGTGCCCCGACATCCGCGTGATCGCCCGGCCCCGCGGGCGCAGCTCCGCGCCCAGCCCGTCCAGCACCGCCAGCCCTACCGGCTGCACCACGAGGCCCGAGCCCACGGCCCGCGGCTCGTCCCAGCGGTCGAAGACCGTCACGCGATGCCCGTCCGCCGCCAGCCCCGCGGCGGCGGCAAGCCCGCCGATCCCCGCCCCCGCGATCCCGATCCGTGCCATCCGGCCCTCCTTGCCGTCTCCGTCTCTCCCTGCCTATAAGGCGCGCGATGACGGGACGAACGGTCATATCGACGCGAATTATCCCCCCGGCGCCCTGATCTTCGGGGCGGCCGGGCCAAGGCGCTGCGGGACGCGCGCCGCCTCTCCCCAACCGTATTCCGAAGGACGCCCGAGATGACCTCCGAGGCCCCCGACTACAAGTCGACCCTGAACCTGCCCAAGACCGACTTCCCGATGCGCGCGGGCCTGCCCAAGCGCGAGCCGGGCTGGCTGGCCCGCTGGCAGGAGATCGGCGTCTACGACCGCCTGCGCGAGAAGCAGGGCCGCACGCCCTTCACGCTCCATGACGGGCCGCCCTACGCCAACGGCAACCTCCATATCGGCCACGCGCTCAACAAGACGCTGAAGGACATGGTCGTGCGCTCGCGCCAGATGATGGGCTTCGACGCGCGCTACGTGCCCGGCTGGGACTGCCACGGCCTGCCGATCGAGTGGAAGATCGAGGAGAAGTATCGCCAGAAGGGGCAGGACAAGGACGCGGTCGACGTGGTCGAGTTCCGCCGCGAATGCCGCGACTTCGCCGCCGGCTGGGTCGACGTCCAGCGAGAGGAGTTCAAGCGCCTCGGCGTCACCGGCAACTGGGCCGATCCCTACCTGACGATGGCCCATCACGCCGAGGCGGTGATCGCGGCCGAATTCCAGACCTTCCTGATGAACGGGCTGGTCTACCAGGGCTCCAAGCCGGTGATGTGGTCCCCGGTCGAGAAGACCGCGCTGGCCGAGGCCGAGGTCGAGTATCACGACCGCCAGACCGACGCGATCTGGGTCGCCTTCCCGGTCACCGACGCGCAATCCGACCTCTACGACCGCGAGACGGCCTATGCCGAGGAGGAGGAGCTGCAGAGCGCCCGCGCGGCCGAGACCGCTGCCAACCTGTCGCGCCAGAAGCAGCTCGAGGCGGCGCAGGTCGTGATCTGGACCACCACGCCCTGGACCATCCCCCAGAACCGGGCGATCTGCTTCGGACCCGGCATCGACTACGGCCTCTACGAGGTGACGGACACGCCCGGGGAATGCTGGGCGACCAGGGGCGATCTCTACCTCATCGCCGACGCGCTGGCCGAGCAGACGCTGGCCGCCGCGCGGCTGGAACCCGGCCAGTGGCGTCGCCTGCGCCCCGTCCAGCCCGAGGAACTGGCCTCGGTCAAGTGCGCCCACCCCCTGCGCGGGGCCGAGGGGGCAGGGGGCGAGTGGGACTACCCCGTGCCGCTCTTCCCCGGCGACCACGTCACCGACGATGCAGGGACAGGCTTCGTCCACACCGCGCCCAGCCATGGCGACGACGACTACGCCATCGGCCTGAAGCACGGGCTGCCGATGACCTACAACATCGAGGCCGACGGCTCCTACCGCGCGGACCTGCCGTTCTTCGGCGGCGAGGCGATCCTCAAGCCCGACGGCAAGCCCGGCGGCGCCAACAAGGCCGTGATCGACAAGATGGTCGAGACCGGCGCCCTGCTGGCCCGCAAGCGCATCACCATCTCGGACGCCCATAGCTGGCGGTCGAAGGCGCCCGTCATCCGCCTGAACCGCCCGCAATGGTTCGCCGCCATCGACCGCCCCGTCGGCGACGGCAAGGACGAATACGGCGAGACGGTGCGCGCCCGCGCCCTGACCTCCATCGACCAGCTCGTGGAATGGACGCCGAAGACCGGCCGCAATCGCCTCCATTCGATGATCGAGAACCGCCCCGACTGGGTGCTCTCGCGCCAGCGCGCCTGGGGCGTGCCGCTGACCGCCTTCACGAAGCGCGGCGCCAGGGCCAGCGACCCGGACTTCCTGCTGCGCGACGAGGCCGTCAACAAGCGCATCATCGACGCCTTCGAAGCCGAGGGCGCCGATGCCTGGTATGCCCCCGGCGCCAAGGAACGCTTCCTCGCCCCGGACCACGACCCCGAGGCTTTCGACAAGGTCGACGACATCCTCGACGTCTGGTTCGACTCGGGCTCGACCCACGCCTTCGTCCTGCGCGACCGCGCGGACGGCACCGAGGACGGCATCGCCGACGTCTATCTCGAAGGCACCGACCAGCATCGCGGCTGGTTCCATTCCTCGATGCTGCAGGCCTGCGGCACCAAGGGCCGCGCGCCCTATCGCGCCGTCGTCACCCACGGCTTCACGCTGGACGAGAAGGGCATGAAGATGTCCAAGTCCATCGGCAACACCATCGCGCCGCAGGACGTGGTCGACCAGTACGGCGCCGACATCCTGCGGCTCTGGGTGGCACAGGTGGACTACACCGCCGACCACCGCATCGGGCCCGAGATCCTGAAGGGCGTGGCCGACGGCTACCGGCGGCTGCGCAACACCCTGCGCTTCCTGCTGGGCTCGCTCTCGGACTACCGCCCCGCCGACGAGGCCGATCCGCTGGAGATGCCGGAGCTCGAACGCTGGGTCCTCCACCGCCTCTCCGAACTCGACGAGCAGGTCCGCGACGCCTATGCCCGCTACGACTTCGCCGAGGTCCACCAGCTCATCTTCCACTTCGCGACCGTCGACCTGTCGGCCTTCTACTTCGATATCCGCAAGGACGCGCTCTATTGCGACGGCGATACGACGCGCCGCCGCTCCGCCCGCACGGTCCTGCGCCTCCTGCACGAGCGGCTGACGACCTGGCTCGCCCCGATCCTGCCCTTCACCATGGAGGAGGTCTGGCTGGAGGTGCATCCGGGCGACGACTCCTCGGTCCACCTGCAGGACTTCCCCGAACCGCGCCCCGACTGGCGCGACGACGCGCTCGCGGCCAAGTGGCAGACCATCCGCCGCACCCGCCGCGCCGTGACCGGCGCCCTGGAAGTCGCCCGCCGCGACAAGGTGATCGGCAGCTCGCTGGAGGCCGCGCCCCTCGTCCATGTCGATGCCGGGACGGCCGCGATCCTGGCGGAGGCCGCCTTCGACGACATCTGCATCGTCTCGGATATCGAGGTCTCGACCGACCCCGCCCCCGAAGGCGCCTTCCGCCCCGAAGGGGACGACAGCGTCGCCGTCGTCTTCCGCCACGCCGAGGGCGGCAAGTGCCAGCGCTGCTGGAAGGTGCTGCCCGACGTCGGCCACCACGGCCATGACGGCGTCTGCGGCCGCTGCGACGACGCCCTGTCCTGACCGGACCCGACGGCTGGCCCGAGGCGGCCGTCGGGTTCCTCGCGGCACACCTGACCCGGCGGGAAGACCCGCCGGGTTGAACCACATGTCCATGAGCGCCCAACGGATGGCGGTCATGGCCCTCGCCGCGCCGGGTCACCCGGAGCAGACGGACCGGGGCGCCGTCGCCGATCCGCCCCTGCCGGCGGCGCTGCCAGCCGGGGACGACGCTTGCGTCCCCGTCGCCGCCCCGGCCTGCCAGAGCAGCGTCTGATCTGCTACCGCCTCAGGACGGCTCCCCTCCGCCGCCGCCTGCGCCCGACCTCGCCGCCGCCCACACTCTCGCGCCCCGCTCCGGGCCGAGTTCCCGCGCGCCCTCCGTCTCCCGACCGAAAGACACGCCGCGTGGAGCGCAGCGGACGCCCCGATCCCGCCCTCTCGCCCGCCCCCCATCGGCAACCTTCCGCCGACCCCCCAAACCGTGACCGGCGCAGCGCAGAACCCTCGGACTTGCAACGCTTAACGGCTGACAGCCCCGTTCGACCCGAATAAGGATGAGGCGCCGCCTGCACGGCGCCGCTCCGCAGAGGAAACGGGCCCATGAATCACATGGATTTCTCGCAATACATGCCCCACGGCATGTGCCTCCTCTGGGAGCCGTGGCTGGTCGGCCTCTGGGTGCTGTCGGACACGCTCATCTCGCTCAGCTACTTCGCGATCCCCTTCGCGATTCTCCGGGTGCTTCGCGCCCGGCCCGACATCCGCTTCCGCGGGCTGATGGCGCTCTTCGCCTCGTTCATCATGCTCTGCGGCCTGACCCATGTGCTGTCGATCGTGACGCTCTGGTTCCCGATCTACCCGCCGATGGGCTGGGTGAAGCTCGCGACGGGGCTCGTATCGATGACCACGGCCATCGTGCTCTTCCGCCTCGTCCCGGTCCTCCGCACGATCCCCAGCCCGGCCCAGCTCCAGGCGGCGAACGACGAGCTGCGCGCCGCCATCGGCCAGCGCGACGCGACGCTCGACGACCTCCGCCGCCTCCAGGCGGAGCTCGAGGCCCGCGTCGAGGCGCGCACGGCCGAACTGGCCGAGGCCAACGACCGCACCGAGATCGCCATGCGCGAGGCCGTCCACCGCAGCGTCAACCTGCTCGCCGTCGTCAACGCCCTCGCCCGGCAGAGCGCGCGCGGCGTGACCGAGCTCGCCGCCTTCATCACGGCCTTCACCGGCCGGATCGACGCGCTGGCCCGGGCCACGACGGCGGTGATGCGCGACGGCTCCGAGACCGGCGCTTGGGTCGAGACGGTGGCCCGCGACCAGCTCGAGCCGCTGCTGATGACCTTCGGGTCGCGTCTCGCCATCTCCGGCCCGCCGGTCCGGACCGGCACGAGCGCCGCCCAGCACCTGGCGCTCGCCTTCCACGAACTCGGAACCAACGCGCAGAAATACGGCGCGCTGTCGAGCGAGACGGGGCAGGTGCAGCTCAGCTGGGAGGTCGAGCGGACCGAGGGAGGCGAGGACATGTTCCGCGTGACCTGGCGCGAGACGACCAGCGCCCCCCCGCCCCGGGGCAGCCTCGGCGCCGGAACGGGCTTCGGCGCGCGTCTCCTTACCAGCGTCGTGCCTGCCGCCCTCGGCGGCGCGGCCGATCACCGGATCGAGCCCGAGGGCGTTGTCTGGACCCTGCGCGCCCCGCTCGCCGCCCTCGTCCCGACCGAGGCCCGGCGGACGCAGCCGCGGCCGGGCGACGCCGCACCGCTGACGGCGTGACCGCCAGCCCGACGGATGCACGGATCGCCGCCACGATCCTGCGCCTGACCGAGGCCCGCACGCCGCGAACCATCTGCCCCTCCGAGGCCGCCCGCGCCCTCTCGGCCGACTGGCGCCCGCTCATGCCACGCATCCGCGCCGTCGCCGCGACCCTGCCCCAGATCGAGGCGACCCAAGGCGGCGCCCGCGTCGATGCCGAGACAGCGATAGGGCCCATCTGCCTCCGCCGCCTCCGGCCCGGTCGCCCGGGTTGACGCGCCGGCGGGCGCCGTCGGCCCGGAAGGACCCCGTCGCTCCTCCCCGGACCTCGCACCCCGACAGCCTCGCCCGACACCGCGGCGCCCCCGCCTCCCTCATCTCGCCCGAAATACCTCGGGGGGAGTCGCCAAAGGCGACGGGGGGCAGAGCCCCCCTCCCACGATTGCCGCACGAACCACCCTCACCGGGCAGCAGACCGTGCGCGGATCGCGTATGACGGGGATCCGACGCGGATCACCCGTGGATCATACCTAGAATTCCACCCCCGCCTGCGCCTTCACGCCCGACCGGAACGGGTGCTTGATCAGCTCCATCTCGGTGGCGAGATCGGCCAGTTCCAGCACCTCTTCCTTGGCGTTCCGGCCGGTCAGGACGACATGGGTCATCGCCGGCCTGTTCGCCTTCAGCCAGGCCACCACCTCGCCCGCATCGAGATAGTCGTAGCGCAGCGCGATATTGATTTCGTCCAGCAATACCATCCGGTTGCGCTCGTCGAGGATCAGCTCCTTCGCCTTCGCCCAGGCCGCCTGCGCCATCTCCATGTCGCGCGACTTGTCCTGCGTCTCCCAGGTGAATCCCTCGCCCATCGTGTGGAAGTCGCAAAGATCCGAGAAATGCGCCGCGATCAGGTCCCGCTCGCCCGTGCCCATGCCGCCCTTGATGAACTGCACGACCGCGCAAGGCATGCCATGCGCGATGCACCGGAAGATCATCCCGAAGGCACTGGAAGACTTGCCTTTTCCCTTGCCGGTATGGACGATGACGAGGCCGCGCTCCTCGGTCTTCGTCGCCATGATCTTGTCGCGGGCGGCCTTCTTCTTCGCCATCTTGGCGTTGTGGCGGTCGGTGTCGTCGTCGCTCATGATCCGGTCCCGTTCTGGCTCCGCAGGACTGTCCGGCGCGGGGGAGCCGAGGTCAAGCGGAGGCCGGTTAACCCTTCGTTAAGCGTGAAGCGCGATGCTGCGCGCATGTGGCGCCTCCTCGCTCTCCTCCCGCTCTTCGCCTGCGGCATGCCTCACCCGATGGACGGGCTGGTCGAGTCCGGCACCGCGACGGGCAACGGTTACAGCTACCGCGTGAACTGGAATCGGACCGAGGCGCAGGCGACGCGCACCAACGCCACCTGGCGCCCCGACCTGGCGGAGGTCACGCGCGGCGCGATCCTCGCCACGGAGGAGGTGACGGGCTGCGCGGTCCTGCCCGGCACGACCGTCGGCGACGTGGCCCTGCTCAGGATGCGGCTCGACTGTCCTTAGCGCCCCGCGGAACACGGTCCGGCAAGGCGCGCGGCCCCTTATCGCACCCCCAGCGAACTGAGACCGCTGCGCCGACCCGTCCCGCGTGACGGTGATCCGTGAAAGCCGGCCGCATGCGCCGGAGGGCACAGGCCCGCTCCTCTTCGGATGATCCAAGACAAAGAAAATGTTTTGAATCAATATCTTGGACTGGAGATTTCAGGCACCGGCGCTCCGTCCATGCCGCGCGATCAGCCCCCGCGCCGCGTTCGACCGGGGATGCCACAGCCCGCGCTCCACCGCCTCGGCCAGCCGGTCGGCGATGTCGGCCAGGGCCGGGGCGTTCACCTCCGCGATCCAGTCCCGGACTTCCTCGTTCTCCAGCACGGCGGCGGCCACGAGGTCGAAATGGTGGTCCCGCACCGCCCCCGTCGTCGCCGCGAAGGCAAAGAGGTAGTCCACGCTCGCCGCGATCTCGAAGGCGCCCTTGTAGCCGTGCCGGCGCACCCCCGCGATCCATTTCGGGTTCACCACGCGGGACCGGACGACGCGCCCGATCTCCTCCTCCAGCGTCCGGATCACGGGCCGTTCGGGCCGGGAATGGTCGTTGTGGTAGATCGGCCGGGCGCTGCCCTGGATCGCCTCGACCGCTGCGGCAGCACCCCCCTCGAACTGATAATAGTCATCGGAATCGAGCAGGTCGTGCTCCCGGTTGTCCTGGTTCTGGACGATCGCCTCGACCTGCCCCAGCCGCTGGCGCAACCCGTCATGGTCGGCCGTGCCCTCTCCCGCCCCATAGGCATAGCCGCCCCACTCGACATAGGCCGCGCCGAGATCGGCGGCGTCGTGCCACAACCGCTCGTCGATCATCGCCTGCAGCCCCGCGCCATAGGCGCCGGGCTTCGACCCGTAGACCCGCGCCATGCCCTCTCCGGCGCGCGCCCGCGCCGCGGCCGGGTTCACGTCCTCGGGTTCCTCCAGCGCCTGCACCGCGCGCGCGGCACCGTCCACCAGCGCCATCTGCTGCGGGAAGGCGTCGCGGAAGAAGCCCGAGACCCGCAGCGTCACGTCCACGCGGGGCCGCCCCAGGGCAGTGTGCGGAATGATCTCCCAGCCGACGACGCGGCGGTTCGCGCTGTCCCAACGCGGCTTCACCCCCATCAACGCCAGCGCCTGCGCGATGTCGTCGCCGCCGGTGCGCATGTTCGCCGTGCCCCAGGCGGTCAGCAGCATCGCGCGGGGCCAATCGCCTTGGTCCTGAAGATGCCGCTCGATCAGCAGGTTGGCGCTCTTCCAGCCGAGCTTCCAGGCGGTGGGCGTCGGCACGGCGCGGCTGTCGACCGAATAGAAGTTGCGCCCGGTCGGAAGGACGTCCGGCCGCCCGCGGGTGGGGGCGCCGGACGGCGCAGGGGCGACGAATTGCCCTGCAAGGGCGGTGAGGAGCCCCTCTCCCTCGGCCGGGCCGCAGCGCCGCAGCGTGGCGCGCAAGGCGCGGGCCTCCTCCAGCGCGGTGGCCGTCACCGGACCGGGCGCGGGCGCCTCGCCCCGCAGCAGCCGGGCCGAACAGGCCTCGATCCGTTCGACCGTGTCGCCATGGCTGCGCCACGCGCCCTCGCCGCCCAGGATCTCGGGGTGCGGCCCCTCCCAGGGCGCGGCCATGTCGCAGTCGAGCGGGTCGAAGCCCAGTCCCAGATCGGCGGCGATGGCGCGGGGCAGGGAGGCCCCCTCGCCGCGCGGCAGGCGCATCAGCGCCTGCAGCAGGTCGTCCTCCAGCCGCCCCTCCGGCGAGACACCAAAGACATGCAGCCCGTCGCGGATCTGCGCCTCCTTCAACTCGCAGAGATAGGCGTCGAGCTTCGCCAGATCCCCCTCGCCCCCGTCGAACCCGGCATCGAGGTCCAGCCCCGTGACCGAGGCCAGCGACAGGATGTCGGCGCGCAGGCTCTCGATCCGGCGCGGGTCGAGCCCCGCCGCCTCGTAATACTCGTCCACCAGCGCCTCGAGGTCGCGCATCGGCCCGTAGCTCTCGGCCCGGGTCAGCGGCGGGGTGAGGTGGTCCACGATCACCGCCTGCGCCCGCCGCTTGGCCTGCGTGCCCTCGCCGGGGTCGTTGACGATGAACGGGTAGACATGCGGCATCGGCCCCAGCGCGATCTCGGGCCAGTCCTCGGCGCCCAGGGCGACCGCGCGGCCGGGCAGCCACTCCAGATTGCCGTGCTTGCCCATGTGGACCACCGCGTCCGCGTTCGCCCGAAGCCAGGCGTAGAAGGCGAGGTAGCCATGCGGCGGCACCAGATCGGGCGCGTGGTAGCTGTCGGTCGGGTCCACGTTGTAGCCCCGCGCCGGTTGCAGGCCGACGGTCGCGCGGCCGAAGCGGTGGATCGACAGGGCGAATCCGCCGCGCTCCGGGTCGAAGAACGGATCGTCCTCGGGCGCGCCCCAACGGTCGGCCAGCGCCTGCCGCGCCGACAGGGGCAAGGCGTCGTGAAAGGCGCGGTAGTCCTCCAGCGCCAGCAACTCGCCGCCCGCCCGCTCCGCCCGGTCGGTCAGCCAGTTCGTAGGACCGGCCAGCAGCCGCGCCATCAGTGCCGCGCTGTCGGGCGGAAGGTCTTCGCCGGCATGGCCCGCCCCTTCCAGCAGGCGCAGGACATGGACGGTTGCTGCTGGCGTGTCGAGCCCGACGCCGTTCGCCAGCCGCCCGTCCCGGTTTGGGTAGTTCGCCAGCACCAGCGCCACCCGCCGCTCCGACGGCGCCTGCCGGCGCAACCGGCACCAGGCGGCCAGCAGGTCAGCTACGAAGCCGATGCGGTCGCCATCCGCCTTCCACGTCGCGATCGGGCACTGGGTCGCCTCGTCGAAGAAGGCCTCGCCCTTGAAGCCCACCGCGCGCGTCAGGACCCGGCCGTCCAGCTCCGGCAGGGCCACGTTCATGGCGATGTCGCGGGCCGAGAGGCCGGTCGTGCCCTCGGCCCAGGCGGCCTCGGTCCCGCCCGACAGGACGGCCTGGAAGACGGGCGCGCGGTTGGCCCATGGGGCGGCGAGAGGGTTCGCCTCCGCGTCGCCCACGGCGAAGCTGGTCAGGTTCAGGATCGCGTCTGGTGGCGCCTCGCCGAACAGCGCCTCCAGCGTCGCCGCCGAGACCGGGTCCTTCAGCGAGGCCACGAAGACCGGCATCGGGTTCAGCCCGGCGCGCAGCAGCGCCCGCACCAGCCGGTTCACCGGGTTCAGCCCCGCCCCCTGCAACAGCGCGCGGTAGAAGACGACCGGCACCACCGGCGCGCCCTCGGTCCAGGCCGCGCGGAGATCGGCCACCCCGGCCTCCTCCGCGCCGGGCCAGTAGAGGCCCGCGCGCAGCAGCGGCCGGGCCGGCGCGGGCCGGGGCGCACCGTCCAGCATGGCCTTCGCATGGGCGAGGAAGGTCGCGGCATTGCCGGGGCCCCCTTCGACGAGGCAGGACCAGAGCGCGTCGTAATCCTCGCCCAAGACGGTCGACAAGTCGCGCAGCTCCGCGTCGGGCTTGTCGTCGCCGGGAAGGGCGGCGAAGGGCACGCCCGCTTCGTGCAGGCGGGCGGCATATTGCTCCAGCCCGTAGGTCCAGTAGCCGCGCCCGCCCAGCACCCGCGCGACGACCAGCCGGGAGCGCGTGGCGCAGGCGTCGAGATGCAGGTCCACCGACATCGGGTGGCGCAGGTGCATCAGGCTCGCAAGCCGCAGCCCGGGCGGCTCCGCCATCTCGGCGCGGGCGGCCGACAGCATCGCCAGCTCCGTATCGGCGGCGGAGATGACGACGAGGTCGGCAGGCGTCTGGCCGAGATCGACGGGCTCGCCGTCGTCCACGGCACCGGGCTGGGCGGCGAGAAGGTGCATCCGGGGGGTTTGCGGGAGCCGGGCGCCTCGTGCAAGAGGGGCGCCGGAGGTGGCCGCCATGACCCGCAAGATCAGACCGCAGATGACCGACGAAGTGGCGATGGCCGTGACGCAGGGCCGACCCGTCGTGGCGCTGGAAAGCACCATCATCAGCCACGGCATGCCCTGGCCGAGGAATGCCGAGACCGCCCTGCAGGTCGAGGACGCCGTGCGCGCCGAGGGCGCCGTGCCCGCCACGATCGCGGTGATCGACGGCACGCTCTGCGCCGGGCTGAGTGCTGCGCAGGTCGAGCGGCTGGGCCGCGACACCTCGGTGGTCAAGGCCGCCTCGCGCGATCTCGGCGCCTGCATCGCCAAGCGGCGCAGCGCCGGAACGACGGTCAGCGCGACGATGCGGATCGCCTCGCTGGCCGGGATCGGCATCTTCGCCACGGGTGGGATCGGCGGCGTCCATCGCGGCGACGGCATGGACGTGAGCGCCGACCTCACCGAACTGGCCGCGACGGACGTGCTGGTCGTCTGCGCCGGGGTCAAGTCGATCCTCGACATCCCCCGCACGCTGGAGATGCTGGAGACCTTGCGCGTCCCCGTCGCGGTCTTCGGCGCCGACGCCTTCCCCGCCTTCTACACCCGCGATTCGGGCGTCGTCGCCGGCGAGCGGTACGACGACCCCGCCCTGATCGCCGCCGCGCGGGCCGCCAACGCGGGCGTGGGGCTCGGCGCCGGAATGCTGGTCGCGAACCCGATCCCGGTGGAGGCCGCGCTGGACGCCGCAGGGATCTCGGCCACGATCGACGCGGCCCTCGCCGAGGCCGAAGCGCAGGGAATCACGGGACAGGCCGTCACCCCGTTTCTGCTGGGGCGTCTGAACGAGAGCACGGACGGGACTGCGCTGGCGGCCAACATCGCGCTGGTCCTGAACAACGCCCGGCTCGCGGCGCGGATCGCCGTGGCCGGGGCAGGGGGCGGGACCTGGGTCTGAGGCCGGTTCAGGCGTCAGACGGACGCTCGAAGAACAGCGAGTAAGGCCCGGCCTCGTAGGCGCCGAACGGGCCGCAGGGCAGGAATCCGTGCCGCGCATAGAGCCGATGCGCCGCGTCCAGCCCGCGCCCCGTCTCCAGCCGCAGGAGGGGCCGCCCCTCGGCCCGCGCCTCCGCGACGAGCGCGCGCAGGATCGCGTCGCCCACGCCCCGGCCGCGGGCCTCTGGCGCGGTGAACATCGACTTCACCTCGGCATAGCCGTCGCGCAGCCCGATGGCGCCCACGCCGAGCAGCGCTTCGTCCTCGCGCGCGGCGAGGAAGCGGATGTCGGGCGCGGCCAGTGCCGAGACCTCGAGGTAATGGTTCGCCTCCGCCGGGAAGAGCGAGCGCATCAGCGCATGCGACTGTCCCAGCAGCGCGGCGCAGTCTGCCGCGCGCGGATCGGCGGGGCCGACCTCGATCACGCCAGCGCGGCCGCGATGGCTGCACGGTCCAGCCCGGCCTGCCCGATCACCACCAGCCGCGCGCCGCGCGGATCGTCGCCCAGCGGGCGGTCGAAATAGTGGTCCACGCGCGGCCCCACGGCCTGCACCGTCAGGCGCATCGGCTTGCCTGCGACCGAAGCGAAGCCCTTCAGCCGCAGGATGTCGTGGTCCCGGATCACGCCCGACAGCTTGCCCGCGAAGGCGGCGGGGTCGGCGACCTCTCCGGTCTCGACCACGAAGCTCTCGAAGGCGTCGTGACCGTGGTCGTGATGGTGGTCGTCCTCGTGGTGGTCGTCCTCATCGTCGTGGTGATGGTGATGATGATGCACCTCGTGGCGCGCCGCGATGTCGTCCTCGGCGCCCTGCGCGCGGCCCAGCAGCACCTCGACCGGCAGCGCGCCATGGGAGGCGGGAACGACCTGGACGCCGGGACGCGCCTCGCCGCGCAGCCGGGCGACGAGCGCGGCGGCGTCCTCCATCAGGTCGGTCTTGTTGACGACGATCATGTCGGCGCAGGCGACCTGATCGGCATAGAGCTCCGACAGGGGCGTCTCGTGGTCGAGCCCGTCATCGGCGGCGCGCTGGCGGTCGACCGCCTCGGTATCGGCGGCGAAGGTGCCCGCCGCGACGGCGGGACCGTCGAGCACCGTGACGACCCCGTCCACCGTCACCCGCGTCTTCAGCCCCGGCCAGGCGAAGGCGCGCAGGAGCGGCTGGGGCAGGGCCAGGCCGGAGGTCTCGATCACGATGTGGTCGGGCGGTGTGGCGCGGGCCAGCAGCGCCTCCATCGTGGGGACGAAATCGTCGGCCACGGTGCAGCAGATGCAGCCGTTCGACAGCTCGACCACGTCGTCGTCCGAGCAGTTCTCGATGCCGCAGCCCTTCAGGATGCCGCCATCGACGCCGAGATCGCCGAACTCGTTGACGATCAGCGCGATGCGGCGGCCCTGGGCATTTTGCAGCAGGTGGCGGATCAGGGTCGTCTTCCCGGCGCCGAGGAAGCCGGTGACGATGGTGGCGGGGATCTTCATGGCTCTCTCCGAAACGGACGGGGCGGCGCCCGGAGCGGGCGTCGGGATCTGGGCATTCGGAGACCCGTCACGAAAGGCATGCACGCCTCCCGTCACGGGTCCGCGAATACCCACGGCGCGCCGGGTCCTCCGCACGCGCCATGGGAGGGGAAGGTCAGCCCGCGAGCGCGGCGACCAGCGGGCCCTCGATCATCTCGAGCGCGAGGAACAGACCCACGCCCGCGACGGCGGCGCCGGCGAGGCGCGCGTTCACCGAGGAGGCGGCGGGGGCCAGCTTCAGCGCGGCGAAGCCGGCGGCCAGCGCGAGGGCGTACTGGATCGCGGCGAGGCCCAGCACATAGCCGGTGAAGACCGCGCCGCCGACGCCGCCTTCCTGCCCCGCGACCGCGCCGCCGAAGGCCGCGCCGTGGAACAGGCCGAAGGCCGCGAAGAGGATCAGCGCCGGGGTCAGCGTTAGCGCCCGGCCCGACAGGACGACCCCGCCGATCGCCAGCAGGGACAGCACGATCATCGCCTCGGCGGCGGGCAGGGCGAGGCCCAGCGTCGTGAGAACCACGCCCGCCAGCATCGCCGCGACATAGGCCAGCGGCGCCCGGACGGCATGGCCGGTGAAGGCGGCGGCGACGCCCATGGCGGCGACGAAGAACAGGTGGTCGAAGCCCAGGACCGGGTGGCCGATGCCGGACATCAGCCCGTGGGCGAAGGTCTCCATCGGCAGGCCCTGCAGCGGGTGGTGGGCAAGCGCGGGCGTGGCGAAGGTCACAGCCAGGGTGGCGGCGAGCGTGCGGTTCATTCGAATCCCCTCCGGATCCAGTGGAGGGGTCGGCCGGGGGGCATCGCAGCATCACCCGGTCACGGAACACCCCGTCCGTTACGTGGCCCGCCCCATTCGGGACGGTGCAAGGCTGGTCTCCTGGCTCGCGGGTCGACGGTCGGGGCGGCCTTCCCGGGTTTCCCCAGTGGCATGTCGCCCGTCCCTCTCCGCTCACAGTCGCGGGGGCGGCTGCGGCTTCGGGCCCCGGCTTGGGTCGCCCGCTCCGCATTCCCATTCGATCCCCTGCGCGTGTGGCGCGTCGGGGAACCTTGCGCCTTCCGGTATGCGCGGGGCGACGGGGCGGGGCAAGCGCGAAGGCGGCATCGCCGGTGCGATGGGCGACGTCGGAGGGGGTTCGCTGCCCCCGGGATGTTTGTGGTGTGAGGAAGGAGGGGGCGCAGGAGCCGCCTTGCCGAAACCTGGAGCCTCCGCGCTTGACCTCGCCCCCTCATGGGCGAATGTCGCGCCATGCGCTTCTCCCGCCTGCGCCTCAACGGCTTCAAGAGCTTCGTGGACCCGACCGATCTGGTGATCGCGGACGGGCTGACCGGCGTCGTGGGTCCGAACGGCTGCGGCAAGTCCAACCTGCTGGAGGCGCTGCGCTGGGTCATGGGCGAGAACCGCCCGACCGCGATGCGCGGCGGGGGCATGGAGGACGTCATCTTCGCCGGCGCCGCCTCGCGTCCGGCGCGCAACTTCGCCGAGGTCACGCTGGCGCTCGACAATTCGGAGCGGAGGGCGCCGGCGGGGTTCAACGACGCGGACGCGCTGGACGTGGTGCGGCGAATCACGCGCGAGGCGGGCTCGGCCTACAAGCTCAACGGCAAGGACGTCCGCGCGCGCGACGTGCAGATGCTGTTCGCCGACGCCTCGACCGGGGCGCATTCGCCCGCGCTGGTCCGGCAGGGGCAGATCAGCGAGCTCATCAACGCCAAGCCGCAGCGCCGCCGCCGCGTGCTGGAGGAGGCGGCGGGGATCTCCGGCCTCTACCAGCGGCGCCACGAGGCGGAACTGAAGCTGAACGCGACCGAGGGCAACCTGACCCGCGTCGACGACGTGGTCGAACAACTCGCCGCGCAGCTTGCCACGCTGGCCCGGCAGGCGCGGCAGGCGGCGCGCTACCGCGAGATCGGCACGGCGCTGCGCCGGGCCGAGGGGATGCTGCTCTGGCGCCGCTGGCGCGAGGCCGAGGACGGACGCGGCGACGCCGACACCGCCCTGCGGGCCGCGGCAACCGCTGCGGCGGGCGCCGAGCGCGCCGCGCGCGCCGCCGAGCAGGCGCGCATCGCCGCCGAGGAGGCCGTGCCGCCCCTGCGCGAGGAGGAGGCTGTCGCCCTCGCCATCCTGCAACGGCTTGAGGTCTCGCGCGATACCCTGGCCGAGCGCGAGAGCACCGCCCGCGCCACCGTCGAACGTCTGACGGCCGCGATCGCCCGGCTCGCCCGCGATGCGGATCGGGAGGCCGGGCTGAACGCCGATGCGCGCGCGAATCTCGACCGGCTCCGCGCAGAGGCGGCAGAACTGGCAGAGGCCGGGACCGATCAGGACGAGGCCGTCGCCGGGGCGCGCCGCGAGGCGGAGGAGGCCGCGCGCGTGCTGATCGACCGCGAGGCGGAGCTTTCGGTCCTGACCGAGGACCTGGCCCGGCTCTCGGCGCGGCACCAGTCGGTCACGCGGCTGACAGACGAGGCGAAGGCCCGGCTGGCGAAGGCCGGGGACGCGGTCGCCGCGGCGAGGCGGCAGGGAGAGGGCGCGCGCGCCGCTCTGGCCGAGGCCGAGGCGGCGCAGGCCGCCGCCCGCGCCGACCTGACCCGCGCTCAGGACGCCGCCGAGGCGGCGGATGCGGCGCTGGCCGAGGCCGAGACGGCGCGCGAGGCCGCGCAGGACCGCGAGGCCGCCGCAAGGCAGGAGCGGGCCGAGGCCGAGGGCGCGGCGGGCACGATCGGCGCCGAGGTCTCCGCCCTGTCGAAGCTGCTGGCGCGGGATGCGGGGGACGGGGCGCCGCTGCTCGACCGGCTCATGGTCGCGCCGGGCTACGAGGCGGCACTGGGCGCGGCCTTCGGCGAGGATCTGCGGCTCGGCGAGGAGGAGGGCGAGGCGGGCTGGACGACGCTTGCCGCCTATCCCGAGGGGCCGGACTGGCCCGAGGGGGTCGCCCCGCTGGCCGACCACGTGACCGCGCCCGAGGTGCTGGCGCGGGGGCTGTCGCATGTCGGCGTGGTCGCCGATGGGGCGGCGTTGCAGGCGGGGCTCGCGCCGGGACAGGTCCTCGTCTCCCGCGACGGCGACCTGTGGCGCTGGGACGGGTTCCGCGCCTCGGCCGAGGCGGCGCCCTCGGCGGCGGCGCTGCGGCTGCGGCAGGTGAACCGGCTCGCCTCGTTGCGCCAGGACCTGGAGGAGGCCGAGCAGCGGGCCCGCGGCACGCGCGCGGCCCATGACGCGCTGGGCGCCGCCCTGACAGGGGCGAAACAGGCCGAGACCGCCGCCCGCGAGGCGCGCCGTGCGGCGGAGCGCGCCCAGACCGAGGCCGCGCGCCGCGTCACCCAGGCCGAGGGCGCGCAGGGGCTGGCCGCCTCGCGGCTGGAGGCGGCGCAGCTCGCCGTCGCGCGGCACGAGGCCGAGATGCTGGAGGCGCGGGCCGCCCAAAGCGAGGCCGAGGCGGCGCGGCGAGAGTTGGCGCCGCTCGACGGCGCCCGCGCCGCGCTCGACACGATCCGCACCACTGTCGAGGCGGCGCGCATGGCGATGATGGCGCGCCGCGCCCAGGCCGACGAGCTGGTCCGCGACGCCGCCGCCCGCGACAAGCGCGCCGCCGCCGTGGCGAAGGAGCTTGCGGGCTGGACGAAGCGGCTGGAGGGCGCGGATGCGCATATGGCCGAGATCGCCGCCCGCCGCGACGCCGCCGACCGGGACCTGACGGCCGCGGCCCCGGTCCCGGCGGAACTGGCGCAGAAGCGCGCAGATCTCGCCCGCGAGATCGAGACCGCCGAGGCCCGCCGCCGCAAGGCCGGCGATGCGCTGGCCGAGGGGGAGGGCGCGCAGCGCGCCGCCACTGCCGCCGCCCGCGACGCAGACCGCGCCGCCGGCGAGGCCCGAGAGGCCCGCGCCCGCGCCGAAGCCCGGCTGGAGGCCGCGCGCGAGGCCGTCGACCAGGCCGAGGCGCGGATCATGGAGGCGCTGGAGACGACGCCCGCCGCGCTGCTGACGGCGCTCGACGCCGATCCCGCCACGATCCCGGCGACCGACCCGCTGGAGACAGAGATCGCCGCCCTGCGTCGCCAGCGCGACGCGCTGGGCGCCGTCAACCTGCGCGCCGAAGAGGATGCGAGGGAAATCCGGACCGAACACGACGCGCTGATCGCCGAGAAGGCCGACCTGGAGGCCGCCGTGGCGGAACTGCGCGCCGGGATCGCCTCGCTCAACCGCGAGGGGCGGCAGCGGCTGCTCGATGCCTTCGGGACGGTGAACGAGAATTTCGCGATGCTCTTCAAGCACCTCTTCCAGGGCGGCGAGGCCCGGCTCGAACTGGTCGAGAGCGACGACCCGCTGGAGGCCGGGCTGGAGATCCTGTGCCAGCCGCCGGGCAAGAAGCTTTCCACCCTCAGCCTGCTGTCCGGGGGCGAGCAGACGTTGACGGCGCTCGCCCTGATCTTCGCGGTCTTCCTTGCCAATCCCGCGCCGATCTGCGTTCTGGACGAGGTCGATGCCCCGCTCGACGATGCCAATGTGACGCGCTTCTGCGACATGCTCGACGAGATGACCGAGCGGACCGAGACGCGCTTCCTCGTCATCACGCACCATGCGGTGACGATGGCGCGGATGGACCGGCTGTTCGGCGTGACGATGGTCGAGCAGGGCGTGTCGCAGCTCGTCTCGGTCGATCTGGGCCGGGCCGAGGCGCTCGTCGCGTGAGGCGGCATGGAACCGGACCGGCTGCGAGGCGTCTATCCCGATGGATCTGAAGATCGAAACCAAGCTCTCCTACCAGCTTGCCGCCCCCGCCGACCTGCTGCTGCAGGTCGAGGTCGCGCGCATGGCAGGGCAGGAGGTGCGCCATGACGCGCTCTACACCACGCCGGTCGAGGACTTCCGCCGCATCCCGGCGGATGCCGCGCTGGGCACCCGTGCCTGGATGCGCGCCGAGGGCCTGCTGGAGCTGACCTACGAGGCGGACGTCACGATCACCCGGCCCGATCCGGATCTCGGCTCGCTGATCGGCGCGGCGCCCCGGACGCTCACCGGCGAGGCGACGCCCTTCCTGATGCCCTCGCGCTATTGCCCCTCGGACGAGTTCCAGGCCTTCGTCGCCGCCGAGTTCGAGGGGCTGGGCGGCGGCCCGCTGATCGCGGCGCTGCGCGACTGGATCGAGGAGAAGTTCTCCTACGTCTCGGGCTCCAGCGGCCCCGACACCTCGGCGCGCGACACCTTCGTGCAGCGCCAGGGCGTCTGCCGCGACTATGCCCATGTCATGATCGCTCTGGCTCGCGCGGGCGGCGTGCCCGCCCGGATGGCGAGCGTCTACGCCCCCCATGTCGATCCGCCCGATTTCCACGCCGTGGCCGAGGTCTGGCTGTCCGACGCCTGGCACCTGGTGGATGCGACCGGCATGGCGAAGCCGTCCGAGACGGCGGTAATGGGCGTCGGCCGCGACGCGGCGGACGTGTCCTTCCTTACGGTCTTCGGCTCGGCCGAGCTTTACTTCCAGAAAGTGTCCTGCCTGATCGAGAGCTGAGCGCGCCTACAGCGCGCCCAGCAGCTCCCGGGTCGGCCAGGCGTCGGCGGGCAGGCCAAGGCGGCGCTGCTCGGCCTGCACGGCGCGACGGGTCTGGCGGCCGAGGATGCCGTCCACCGCACCCACGTCATGGCCCTGCGCGATCAGCCTGCGCTGAAGTTCCTCCATCTCCGCGCCCGACAGCTGCGGCGCGGGATCGCCCGCGTCGAAGACCGGGGCGCCCGACAGTCGCGTGGCGAAATAGGCGGCGGTGGTGACGTAGACGAAGGACTGGTTCCACTCGAACAGCACCTCGTAGTTCGGGAAGGCCAGGAAGGCGGGGCCGCCGCGGCCCTGGGGCAGGATCAGCGAGGCCTCCATCCCGTCGGTCATCCCGAAGCTCGGCCCGCGCGGAGCGACGCCATCGGCCACCCAGTCCGCGACCGGGCGCTTGGTGTCGAGCCCCGAGAGCGACCAGTCGAGCGACGCCGGCACGTCGACCTCGACCAGCCACGGCTCCCCGGCGCGCCAGCCGAAATCCTGCAGGGTGCGCGCGCCGGACATGAGCGCATCCGGCACCGAGGTCTTCAGCGTCACCCGTCCGTCGCCGTCGCCATCCACGCCACGCTCCAGGATGTCGAGCGGCAGCATCTGGACCTGCCCGATCTCCCCGGCCCAGGCGCCGGTCGTGTCGAGATCGAACTGGCCCCGCGCATGAAGCTCCATCGCGGCCAGGACCTGCGGGCGGAACAGCTCCGGCCGGCGGCAGTCATGGGCCAGCGTGACGAGGCTGTCGCGCGTGTTGAAGTCGCCCTGCACCGCGCCGTAATCCGTCTCCAGCGCCCAGAAGGCCAGCAACACGCCGCGCGGCACGCCGTAGCGCGCCTCGACCTGATCGAAGATTTCGTCCCAACGGTCGGCGTTCTCCGCCCCGCGCCGCATCCGGTCAGCGGAGATCACGCGGCGGGCGAACTCCACGAACTCCAGCCGGAACACGCCCTGATTGTTGTCGGCGCGCAGCGTGCGGTCGTCGAGCCGCGCCCCCTGCAGGAAGGCGCGGGCGGCGGCGGGGTCGATGCCCCGCGCCTCCGCCTCGGCCTGAAGCCCGTCGAGGAAGGCGGGGAACGGACCCCCGCAGGTCTGCGCGGCGGCGGGGGTGGCGGCGAGGGCGAAGAGAAGCGGCAGGGCGCGCATGGGGAACCTCCGGATGGCGTCGGGCCGTCAGGTGGCCGCTCGGGCGCGGGGACGCAAGGGGGACTGCTTGCTGCAAATTCCAAGGGGAAAGCCGATGCACCCCGCGCGAAACAGCATCCGCCGGAGGCGGATGCCGCGCATCGCGTCGCCAGCGGGCTAGTACCGGTGGCGCCACGCTGGCGACCGCACCCACGGCACGGCGATTTGGTGAGGTTCGGCGCCTAGCTCGAAGATCTTCCTGATACGGCGGGCATAAATCGCGCTGCTCAAAGGTCGGATCGCCGCGCCGCGGCCCATCGATGCGCGCCCCTGTCGATGCAGACCCTGACTCATCCATTGGGCGACTCAGCCGCCAAGAAACCTCCGGATCGCCCCGCGCACGCCCCTCTCCTCGATCGCGCGAAGCTGCGCGGCGAAAGCCTCGGCAAAGCGCGCCTCGCTGCCAAGCGCGCCATAGACGTCCCCTTGCGCCAGCCAGGCCGCCGGGGCGTCGCGCGCGGCCGCCGCCGCCTGGGCGCGAACAGCCCAATGCGGGTCGTTTGCCGCGATCTCGCTGCCGTCCTCCCGCAGACCGGCGCACATCCGGCACCACAGCGCCTCGGTCAGCGCCAGCCCGTCCAGCGGCGCATCCGCCGCCAGCGCGTCCCGCACGCTGGGCAGCACGAAGCCCGGATGGCGCGAGGACCCGTCGAAGGCGACACGCCGCACCGTGTCGTGGATCATCGGGTTGGCGAAGCGGGCCGAGATCGTCTCGATATAGGCGTCGGGCTCGGTGCCCGGCACGGCGGCGACATGCGGCGCGACCTCGCGGGTCAGCACCGCATCGAGCAGGCCCGAAACCTCCGGGTCGGCCATGCAGTCCGCGATGGTCCGAAGCCCCAGCAACTCCCCGGCATTGGCCAGCACCTGATGGCCCGCGTTCAGAAGCCGCAGCTTCATCTCCTCGTAGGGCACCACGTCGGCGACGAAGGTCGCGCCCGCCCGGTCCCAGTCGGGACGGCCGGCGGCGAAATGGTCCTCGATCACCCATTGGCGGAACCGCTCATGCGTCACCGGCGCCGCGTCGGCGATGCCCTCCGCCTCGGCCATGGCGACCTCATGCGGGCCGGTGGCGGGGACGATGCAGTCGACCATGCTGTCGGGGAAGGCCGCGTGCTCGGCGATCCAGGCGGCCAGCCCGGGGTCCTGACGTTCCGCCAGCCCCAGCACGGTCGCGCGCAGCACCCGGCCGTTGCCCTGAAGGTTGTCGCAGGACAGGCCGGTGAAGGCGCCATGCCCCGCCGCGCGGCGCGCCCGCAGCGCGGCGACGATGGCGCCGAAGGCCGTGCGGGGCGCGTCCGGGTGGGCCACGTCATGGGCGATATCGGCGTGGTCCGCGTCGAACCCGCCCGCCGCGTCGCGGTAGTAGCCGCCCTCGGTCACCGTCAGCGAGACGATGCGGATGCGCGGGTGCGTCATGGCCGCGATCAGGGGCCCATGCCCCTCGGCCACCTCGACATAGTCGATCATCGCGCCCGTCACCTCGACCTGGCCCGCGGCGGGGTCGAGCTGGATCAGCGTGGTCAGGCAGTCCTGCGCCAGCAGCCGGGCGCGCATCTCGGCATCGTAGGGCCGAACCCCGGCCCCGAGGATCGCCCAGTCGCGCGCGCCGCCCGCCTGCATCAGGCGGTGGGTGTACCAGGCCATGTGGGCGCGGTGGAAGTTGCCGACGCCGATATGGACGATGCCGGGGGTCAGCTCCTCCGCCGTGTAGGCGGGGCGCAGCACGCCCTTCGGGAGGCGGTCGACCTCGGTTCGGCGCAGGGGGGTGGCGGTCGCATCCATCGCTGTCTCCGTCAGCTCATCCATTGGCCGCCATCGACGTTGTAGCACTGGGCGACGATGTATTCGGCCTCGGCCGAGGCGAGGAAGACGGCCATGCCGGTCAGGTCCTCGGCCCGTCCCATCCGGCCGTAAGGCACGCCGGCGGCGACCTGCTTCTTCTTCTCGCCCGGCGCAAGCCCTTCGAGCCGGGCGAACTGCGCATCGACCCCGTCCCAATGGGCGCCGTCGACTACGCCGGGGGCGATGGCGTTCACGTTGATCCCGTGGGAGATCAGGTTCAGCCCGGCCGACTGCGTCAGCGAGATCACGGCGGCCTTCGTCGCGCAGTAGACGGCGACGAAGGGCTCGCCCCGGCGCCCCGCCTGGCTGGCCATGTTGATGATCCGCCCGCCGCGCCCGCGCGCGATCATGCCCCGCGCGACCGCCTGCATCGTGAACAGCGTGCCCGCGACGTTGACGGCGAAGACGCGGTCGTAATCGGCGCGGGTGATGTCGACGATCGGGTCGGCGGTGAAGAGCGCCGCGTTGTTGATCAGGATGTCGACGCCTCCCAGGGCGTCGTCCGCCTCGGCCACGCCCGCCTCGATGCTCGCCTGGTCGGTCACATCCATCGCGATGGGCGTGGCCCCGATCTCGGCGGCGGTGGCGGCGACCGCCCCGGCGTCGATATCGGCGATGCAGACCCGCGCGCCCTCGGCCAGGTAGGCCTCGGCGAAGGCCCGGCCGATGCCGCGCGCCGCACCGGTGATCAGCGCGCCCTTTCCGTCCAGCCGCCCGCTCATGCGATCCGCAGCCCCTTGGCGTCGAAGCGGTGGATGCGGTCGGGATGCGGCGTCAGCCCAACCCGGTCGCCGTGGCGCAGCGGAACTTCCCCGTCGGCGCGCACCGTGATCGTCTCGGCCAGCCCCGTGCCATGCACGTGCAGGAACGTGTCCGAGCCCAGATGCTCCGAGATGCCGACGGTGCCGGACCAGGGCGAGGCGTCCGGGTCGCCCGCCTCGATATGCTCGGGCCGCACGCCGATGGTCGTCGCGTCGTGTTTCTTCGCCTCGGGCCCGGTCAGCAGGTTCATCGTGGGCGAGCCGATGAAGCCCGCCACGAACAGGTTCCGCGGTTCGCGATAGAGCTCCAGCGGAGAGCCGACCTGCTCGATCACGCCCGCCCGCAGCACGACGATCTTGTCGGCCATCGTCATCGCCTCGACCTGGTCGTGGGTGACGTAGATCATGGTGGTGGCGAGCGACTGGTGCAGCTCTCCGATCTCCATCCGCATCCCGTGGCGCAGCGCGGCGTCGAGGTTCGACAGCGGCTCGTCGAAGAGGAAGGCCGCCGGTTCCCGCACGATCGCGCGGCCGATGGCGACGCGCTGGCGCTGGCCGCCCGACAGCTGGCCGGGCCGCCGATCCAGATAGTCGGTGAGGTTCAGCACCGTCGCCGCCCGCTCCACGCGCTTCTTCTGCTCGGCCTCGTCCATCCCCGCCATCCGCAGCGGGAAGGCGATGTTCTTCCTCACCGACATGTGCGGGTAAAGCGCGTAGGACTGGAACACCATGGCGAGGCCGCGCTGCGCGGGCGGCACGTCGGTCACGTCGCGGCCGTCGATCTCGATATGGCCCGACGATACGTCCTCCAGCCCCGCGATCAGGCGCAGCAGGGTCGACTTGCCGCAGCCCGAGGGGCCGACGAAGACGACGAACTCGCCCTCCTCGATCCGCAGGTCCAGCGGCGGGATCACTTGGGTCTCGCCGAAGGATTTGGTGATCTGGTTCAGCGTGATCTGGCCCATCTCAGGCGCCTCCGATGTGAATGTTCGGGATCCGGCTCATTTGACCGCCCCGAAGGTCAGGCCGCGGACGAGCTGCTTCTGCGAGAACCAGCCGAGGATCAGGATCGGCGCGATGGCCATGGTCGACGCGGCCGAAAGCTTGGCGAAGAACAGGCCCTCGGGCGAGGAATAGCTGGCGATGAAGGCGGTCAGGGGGGCGGCGCTCACTGCCGTCAGGTTCAGCGTCCAGAACGCCTCGTTCCAGGCGAGGATGAAGTTCAGCAGGACCGTCGAGGCGATGCCCGGGATCGCCATGGGCGTCAGCACGTAGAGGATCTCGGAGCGCAGGGACGCCCCGTCCATCCGCGCGGCCTCCAGGATCTCGCCGGGGATCTCGCGGAAATAGGTGTACAGCATCCAGACGATGATCGGCAGGTTGATCAGCATCAGGATCACGACCAGCGCGATCTTCGAATCGAGCACGCCCAGCCTGATGCAGATCAGGTAGATCGGGTAGAGCACGCCGACCGCGGGCAGCATCTTGGTCGACAGCATCCAGAGCAGGATGTCCTTCGTCCGCCGCGTCGGCTGGAACGCCATCGCCCAGGCGGCCGGCACCGCGATCAGCACGCCGAGCAGCGTCGAGCCGCCCGCGATGACGATCGAGTTCCACAGGAACCGGGCGTAGTTCGACCGCTCCTGCACGACCTCGTAGTTCTCCAGCGTCCAGTCGAAGAAGACCAGCGAGGGCGGCGAGGCGATGGCCTCGGACTCGGTCTTGAACGAGGTCAGGATCGTCCAGAGGATCGGGAAGAAGATCAGCAGCCCGATGACCCAGGCGACGGCGGACCAGCCGAGGCGGGCGCGGGATGAGACGGCACGGGCCATGGGTCAGGCGTCCAGGTTCTTGCCGACGATCCGCATCAGGAAGATCGCGACGATGTTGGCGAGGATGACGGCGATGATGCCGCCGGCGGAGCCGAGCCCGACATTCTGGCTCTCCAGCACGCGCTGATAGACGAGGTAGGTCAGGGTGCGCGTCCCGAAGGAACCCTGGGTGGTCACGAAGATCTCGGCGAAGATCGACAGCAGGAAGATCGTCTGGATCAGGATCACGATGGTGATCGCCCGCGACAGGTGCGGCAGGATGATGAACCAGAAGCGCTTGAGCGGCGGCGCGCCGTCCATCTCGGCCGCCTCCAGCTGCTCGCCGTCCAGCGACTGGATCGCCGTCAGCAGGATCAGGGTGGCGAAGGGCAGCCATTGCCACGACACGATCAGGATGATCGACAGGGTCGGCGTCTGCACCAGCCAGTCATGCGGCGCGGCTCCGAAGAAGCGCCAGACATGGCTCAGGATGCCGTTCACCGGGTCCATCATCATGTTCTTCCAGACCAGCGCCGAAACGGTGGGCATGACGAAGAAGGGCGCGATCACGAGGATGCGGACGACGCCCTGCCCGTAGATCGGCTTGTCGAGCAGCAGCGCCAGCAGGATGCCGAAGCAGACCGTGATGACGAGGATGCCGCCGACCATGGTCAGCGTAGTCGTGACCGCGTCCCAGAACGAGGACGAGGTGACGAAGCGCTCGTAGTTCTCGAAGCCGATCCAGGGCTCGAACGCGCCGCGCAGCGGGCGGTAGTCCGCGAAGGAGAAATAGAGCGTCATCACCAGCGGGACGAGCATCCATCCCAGCAGCAGCGTGACGGCGGGCGCCATCATCAGGCGCGCGGCGGATGCGGAGGCTTTGGTCGCCATGGCTCGGGACACCCTTCCTGCGGGACCGTAAGGGGCACGCGCGACTTTACGCGCGTAAAGGAAGCGGGATCGGAAAGGGGCGCGCCAGCCGGTCCGGGTCAGACCGACGTCAGACCGATATCAGACCGGGATCGGACACGCCTCATGACCTGATCAGGGGGAGGGGCCGCCGCCAGGCGGCCCCTCGGCGGGGATGCGGCCGGGGCTCAGCGGTAGCCCGCGGCCTCCATCTCCTCGTTCACCAGCTCCTGCGCGCGGGCCAGCGCCTGCTCGGGCGTCTGCTGCCCGGCCAGCATGTTCGAGAACTCCTGCCCCGCGGCCGTCCCGATGCCCTGCCATTCGGGGATCGCGACATACTGGATGCCGACATAGGGCACCTCGTCCACGGTCGGATTCTCCGGGTCGGCCGTCTGGATCGACTCGAGCGTCATCTCGGCGAAGGGCACGGCCTGATAGGCCGGGTTCTCGTAGAGCGAAGTCCGCGAGCCCGGCGGGACGTTGGCCCAGCCCTCCTTCTCGGCGACGAGTTCGAGATAGTCCTTGGAGGTCGCCCAGGCGATGAACTCCTTAGCCGCGTCGGTCGCGTCCGAACCCGACGGCACGGCGAGCGCCCAGGCCCAGAGCCAGTTGGCGTTCTTGCCCTTGCCGGTATTGGGCGCGAGCGCGAAGCCGACCGAGTCGGCGACCTCGGAATCCTCCGGGTTGGTGACGAAGGAGGCCGCCACCGTGGCGTCGATCCACATCCCGCACTTGCCCTGCTGGAACAGCGCCAGGTTCTCGTTGAAGCCGTTGGTGGCCGCGCCCGGAGGGCCGGCATCGGCCATCAGGTCGTTGTAGAAGGTGACGGCCTCCAGCCATTCGGGGCTGTCGAGCTGCGCGTTCCAGTCCTCGTCGAACCAGCGCGCGCCGAAGCTGTTGGCGACGGTCGTGATGAAGGCCATGTTCTCGCCCCAGCCGGCCTTGCCGCGCAGGCAGATGCCGTACTGCTCGGCCTCCTTGTCGGTCAGCGTGCGGGCGAACTCCCCGATCTGCTCCCAGGTGGGCTGCTTCGGCATCTCCAGCCCCGCCTCCTCGAAGAGGTCGGTGCGGTACATGACCATGGACGATTCGCCGTAGAACGGCGCGGCATAGAGCGTGCCCTCATGGGACAGACCGGCCCGCATCGCGGGCAGGATGTCGTCGGCGTCGTACTCCTCGCCCAGGTCGTCGAGCGGCTCCAGCCAGCCCTGCTCGGCCCAGATCGGGGTCTCGTACATGCCGATGGTCATGACGTCGAACTGCCCGCCCGAGGTGGCGATGTCCTGGGTGACGCGCTGGCGCAGCACGTTTTCTTCCAGCGTGACCCATTCGAGGGCGATGTCGGGATGCTTCGCGGTGAAGTCGTCGGTCAGCCCCTGCATGCGGATCATGTCGCCGTTGTTCACCGTGGCGATGGTGACGGTGGTCACATGGCTGTCGGCGAAGGCAGAGGTTCCCGCGGCGCAGACGGCCATCGCCGTTGCCGCGCGCAATGTTGTCTTCAGGCGCATCGTTTCCTCCCTGATGCTATATGAAGCAATCATGGGATACAGGGGGCAGTTACGTCAAGAAAAAAGTAACGCGCGTAAAGTTTAGGCCGAGGCGCGCAGGACCAGCCGTGCCGGGATCAGGGTCTCCGTCCGCTCGGGCGGCGGACCCTCGCATTCGATCAATGAAAGCAGTGTCTCCACGCTGCGGCTGCCGACCGCCTCGTAATTGTGGGCCGCGGTGGTGAGGGCCGGGCAGGTGAACTGCGCCACCGGATGGTCGTCCATCGAGGCCACCCGCAACGCGCAGCCGTCGCCGCGCCCGACCCGCAGCCCCGCCGCATAGGCCGCGGCGAGAAAGCCGATGGCGAGGCGGTCGTTGCTGCAGAGCACGGTGTCCGAAGGCAGCGCGCGATCCCGAATCGCCGCGGCGGCACCGTCCCGACCGATTCGCTCGAAGTCCCAGCTGCTGCCTTCGATCCGCACGAAGGTTGGCGTCAGGCCGCGCCGCTCCATCGCGGCGATGTAGGCGCGATGGCGCTTGCCGGCATTCGGGTTGGGCGGCTCGCACATCTCGAAGAAGCAGGGCGGCGTGCCGGTCCTGCACAGATGGTCGACCGTCGCCTCGACGAAGCTCACGTTGTCGGAGCCGATGAAGGCGGCGCCGATCCCGTCGATATTGCTGTCGAACAGCACCGTCGGCACCTCGGCGGCGAAGGCGGCGAGGCCCGCCACGTCCGAACTGCGCCCGAGCGGCGCCATCAGCGTGCCGGCGGGCTTGAGCGACAGCAGCGTCTGGAGGTTCTCCAGCTCCTGCGCGGGCTCGCCGTTGGAGCTCAGCAGGATCGGGCGGAACCCGGCGGCGACGCAGAGCCGCTCGATCGTGCGCGAGATCTCCGAGAAGAAGGGGTCGGTCAGCAGCGGGACGACGACGCCGATATTCCGCGTCAGCCGCCGGTTCTGGTTCATCGCGTAGATGTTCGGGCGGTAGTCCAGCTCCTCCAGCGCCGCCTCGATCCGGGCCCGCGTCGTGTCGCGGACGCTGGTCGGGTCCTGGAAGTATTTCGACACGGTCGGGCGAGAGATCCCGCTCCGGGCGGCAAACTCCTCCATCGTGCGGACACGGCGCGATTTCATCGGTTTTTCTCCGGGATTTACGCGCGCAAAGTAGGGGGCAGGAGGCGGCCCTGTCAAACACCGCCCTTCGGCGCGTCCCCCTCTTCGCCGTCCGGCGGCGGCTTGTCCAGAAGGACGCGGGCGGCGTCGCCCTCGAGGTCTTCGTACTGCCCGTGGCGCAGCGTCCAGATGCAGGCGGCGAGGCCCAGCGCTCCCAGCGCGACCGAGACCGGGATCAGGATGATAAGGACGTTCATCGACGCACCGCGTTCAGGACGACGCTGACCGAGGAGGTCGACATCGCGATCGCCGCCGCCAGCGGCCCGGCCAGCCCGGCCAGCGCGACCGGGATGGCGACAAGGTTGTATGCCGCCGCAATGGCGAGGTTCTGCCGGATGCGGCGTGCAGCGCAGCGTGCCGTCGCCAGCGTCTCGGGCAGGGCGCGCAGGTCGGGGGCCAGCAGCACCCCGTCGGCCGCGACGCGCGCGGCGTCGAGCGCCGTCGCGGGTGCCAGGGAGGCATGGGCGGTGGCGAGCGCGGCGGCGTCGTTGATGCCGTCGCCAACCATCAGCACGCGCGCGCCTTGGCGCGACAGCTCCGCCACCAGCGCGGCCTTCTGCTCGGGCGCGACGCCGGCATGGACCTCTTCCAGCCCGAGCCGGGCGGCGAGAGCGGCGGCGCGACGAGCATGGTCGCCGGTCACGAGGTGGATGACATGACCCTGCGCCGTGAGTGCCGCGACGGCCTCGACGGCGCCGGGGCGCAGCTCCTCGCGCATGTCGAGCGGAAGGGTCCGGTCCGGCAGCCGCAGCTCGGTGCCCTGCGGTCCACGGCCGAGGAAGACGGGCGCCCCGTCCCAGAGGCCGTGCATCCCTTCGCTAGGCACCTCGCGCAGGGCGGTCAGCGGCGCGGGCGCGTGGCCTGCCAGCGCGGCGGCGGCGGCGCGCGAGACCGGATGGTCCGAGCCCCGCGCCAGCGCCAGCGCGACGCTCGCGGCGGCCGGGTCGAGATCGGGCGTGGTCAGCCGCCCGCTCGTCAGCGTGCCGGTCTTGTCGAGCAGGATCGTGTCGACCTCCGCCAGCCGTTCCAGCGCGGTAGCCGATTTCAGCAGGACGCCCGCGCGGAACAGCCGCCCGGTCATGCTGGCCGTCACGGCGGGCACGGCGAGGCCCAGCGCGCAGGGGCAGGTGATGATGAGGACGGCGGTCGCCACGGCGATCGCCGTACCGACGCTGCCCGTCGCGGCCCACCAGGCGAGGAACGCCACCGCCGACAACCCGTGGACCAGCGGGGCGTAGAGCCGTGCG
The DNA here is from genome assembly GCF_003340555.1 of Jannaschia formosa. Classification (GTDB taxonomy): domain Bacteria; phylum Pseudomonadota; class Alphaproteobacteria; order Rhodobacterales; family Rhodobacteraceae; genus Jannaschia; species Jannaschia formosa. The sequence continues at coordinate 198,905 of NZ_QPLJ01000004.1, forward strand.
GCCCAGTCGGCCCAGCCCTGGTAGCGGTGGCGGCCGGTCTCGGCGATCTCGACCAGCGCGGCGAGGCGGCGCAGCGTGCTGTCCTCGGCCCGCGCGGTGGCGCGCAGGATCAACGGCGCGTCGAGCACTGCCTCGCCCGCGCAGACCAGGTCGCCGGGTGCAATCCGGGCCGGGTCCGCCTCGCCGGTCAGGGCCGAGCGGTCGAGCCGCGCGGGCCCCTCGGCGATGCCGTCGACCGGCGCGCGGGCGCCTGCGGCCAGCGCGATGCGGTCGCCCGGCATCAGCTCGGCCACGGCGACGCGGACCGGCCGGTCGTCGTCCAGCCGGGTGGCGCGCGGCAGCTCCAGCGCGGTCAGCTCGGCTGCGGCGGAGCGGGCGGTCGCCCGCGCCCGTTGGTCGAGATAGCGTCCGGCGAGCAGGAAGAAGGTCAGCGACAGCGCCGCATCGAACCAGGTGTCGGCGCCGGCGTCGCGGATCGTCTCGATCAGCGAACTCGCCCCCGCCAGCGCGATGGCGAGCGCGATCGGCACGTCCATGTTGAGCCGCCTGGCGCGCAGCGCGCTCCAGGCCGAGGTGAAGAAGGGCACCGCGGCAAAGGCCAGCGCGGGCAGGGCGATGGCGGCGGCGGCCCAGTGGAACAGGGCGCGCGTCGCGTCGTCCGCGCCGGACCAGACCGCGACCGACAGGGCCATCACGTTCATCATCGCGAAGCCCGCGACGGCGATGCGCGCCAGGATCATCCGCGCGGCCGGGTCGCCCGGCTCCAGCGCGGCCTCGTCGAGTTCGCGGGCGTCGTAGCCCGCCGCCTCCAGCGCGGAGAGGGCCGGAGCCAGTTCCGCGCCCGGCGCCAGCACGACCCTCGCGCGGCGGCGGCCGAGGTTGACGCGGGCGGCGCGGACCGAGGGCAGCGCGCCCAGCACCTGCTCCACCCCCGCGATGCAGGCCGCGCAATGGATGCCGGGCAGAGACAGGTGGACGACCTCGCCCGCCGCCTCGGCGGCAAGGCGCGGAGCGTCGGGGGCCACGACGCAGGCAGGGCAGGCAGCGGTCATTTCGCGATCCGGATCGGGATGCGGCGGCGGAAGGGAGTTCCGTCGGCGGCGGCCATCTCCAGCCGCAGGTTCCAGTTGCCGGGGCCAGCGGCGACCGGCGCGGTCCAGCCCGTTCCGTCCCAGGCGAAGTCCGGCGACATGTCGTCGGCCACGGTCGTCGCCCGCCCGAAGGTGGCCGTGACGATCTCGGCGCGGACCGGACCGGCGGCGTCGGTGACCGACAGGTGCAGCCGGTCTTCCGAGAGCACCGTCTCGACCGTCCAGCCCAGCGCGTCCTGCGCCGCCCGCTCCGCCTCGAAGGCCTGGCTGACGACGTAGACGTTCTTGGTCTCGACGCCGGGGAAGGTGTGGACCGCGTTGTAGGCCAGCGCCAGGTTCACCGCGATGATGACCCCGAAGCCGCTGCAGAACATCGCGGCGACCCTGGCGCCGGTGAGCGGGCGCTCAGCCCGCGCTTCCGAAGCGTTCGTCATTGCTTTCCACTCCGTTGAAGATGGTGTCCTCGAAGGCGCGCTCGCCAGAGACGAGGTCCTCGACCCAGAAGCGCAGGTCGCTGCGCGCTTCGCCGGCGGCGGCGTCCTGAGGCCGGGCGGTCACGTAGGCGCGCTGCAGCCGGGTCTCGTTGGCGGGCACGTCGACGGTCAGGTCGTCCTCGCCCTCCAACTCGATGCGCAGGACGCCGTCGCCGGTCAGGCCGATATGGAACGGCCGTTCCTCGCCATGCTTGTTGCGCAGCCGGATATCGTAGGCGTTGCGGATCGAGCCGTCCGACAGCGTCACGAAGGTCGGGTTGCGGACCGGAGCGACGGTCAGGTCGATCTCGGGCCGGACGAAGAGCGCGACGAGGAGGCCGACGCCGATCCCCGCCCAGGCGAGCGTGTAGAGGATCGTGCGCAGCCGGAAGATGTGCTTCCAGACCGGCTGCGGTTTCCAGTCGCCGACGCCTTGCGTGATGAAGGGCCGGTCCGCCGTCAGGGCTGCGGGCGCGGGGCTGCCGTCGACGTCGGTGGCGCGGCGGCCGGGCTCCAGCCCCTCGCGGGCCGCGGCGGTCTGCGCCGGCACGGCGGTCTCGGGCGCGTCGCCCCCCTCGGTGGCCAGCGGGCGGACCGGCGCATGCTCGCCCGGCAGGACCGGCGGGCGGTCGTCGAGCGCGAGATAGTCGATCAGCCCGCGCGGGCGGCCGATCCGGGACATGACGTCGTCGCAGGCGTCGATGCAGAGCGCGCAGGTGATGCACTCCATCTGCTGGCCCTCGCGGATGTCGATGCCCATCGGGCAGACCGCGACGCAGGCGTTGCAGTCGATGCAGTCGCCCAGCACGGTCCCGTCGCGGGCGACGCGCCCGCCGGCATGGTCCTTGTCCCCGTCAGGCGTGGCTGCGGCGCCGTAGCGCGGGGTCGCGTCGCCACCGCCGACGGCTTCGGCCGCGGCCTCCTGCCTCCGCTTGATGCCGCCCTTGCCGCGCGGCTCTCCGCGCCAGTCGCGATAGCCGACGGTCAGGGTGCCGGGGTCCATCATCGCGCCCTGGATGCGCGGCCAGGGGCACATGTAGATGCAGACCTGCTCGCGCATGAAGCCGCCCAGCACGAAGGTCGTCGCGGTCAGGATGCCGATGGTCGCATAGGCCACGACGGGCGCGTTCAGCGTGACGAGGTCGCGCAGAAGCGTCGGCGCGTCGGCGAAGTAGAACACCCAGGCGCCGCCGGTCGCGACCGCGATCAGCAGCCACGCCGCCCATTTCGTCAGCCGGAGCCGCGCCTTGTGGCCGTCCCACGGGGCGTTGTGCAGGCGGATGCGGGCGTTGCGGTCGCCCTCGATCCAGCGCTCGACGGCATAGAACAGGTCGGACCAGACCGTCTGCGGGCAGGCATAGCCGCACCAGACCCGGCCGAGCGCCGAAGTGAAGAGGAAGAGGCCGAGGCCCGCCATGATCAGCAGGCCCGCGACGAAGTAGAACTCGTGCGGCCAGATCTCGACCCAGAAGAAGTAGAAGCGCCGCCCCGCCAGATCGACCAGCACCGCCTGGTCGGGCAGGTTCGGGCCGCGGTCCCAGCGGATCCAGGGCGTCAGGTAGTAGATGCCGAGCGTGATCACCAGGATCGCCCATTTGAGCGACCGGAAGCGCCCGCGCACCCGGCGCGGGAAGATCGGCTCGCGCGCGGCGAAGAGGGGCGGGGCGTCTGACATGGGATGGGTGTCGCAATCGGCAGGGAAGGAGGCATTGATGTGGGTCAACCGGCCCGGCACCTGGGCGCCGGACCGGGCGTGACCTCGCGTCGCAGGCGACGCGCGCCGCGGTCAGTCCACGGGACGGACCGCAGGCTCCCCGGCCTCGGTGGGGGTCTCTTCGGCGCCGGCAGGGAAGCTGGCCGGCGGGACGTCGGCGGCTTCCTCGCTTTCGGCGGCGTCCAAGGGCTCGGCGACCTGGCGTTCGCCACCGCCCAGCCCGTGGACATAGGCCGCGACGGCGCGGACCTCGGCCTCGCCCAGGCGCTCGCCCCAGGGGGGCATCACGCCGTGACGGGGCACAGCGATCTGCGCCTCGATCGCCTCCTGCGTGCCGCCGCGCAGCCAGATCGCGTCGGCGAGGTTCGGCGCGCCGAGATTGCGGTCGCCCAGCCCGTTGTCGCCGTGGCAGGCGGCGCAGTTGTCGAGGAAAAGCTCCGCGCCCATGGCGGCGACTGCCTCGTCATGTTCCAACCCAGACAGGCCGCGGACATGGGCGGTGACAGCCGAGATCTCCTCCTCGGTCAGGATGCCGTCGAAGGCGGGCATTTCGGACCAGCGGGCGTCGAGGTCGTCCTCGTTCCGGATGCCGTGGCGGACGGTGTAGACGATGTCCTCGATCGTGCCGCCCCAGAGCCAGTCGTCGTCGAGCAGGTTCGGATAGCCCGAGGCCTGCACCCCCGCCGCGCCCGCTCCGTGGCATTGCGAGCAGTTGTTGCGGAAGACCGACGCGCCCGCCGAGACGGCGAAACGGTGCAGCGCCTCGTTCTCTTCCAGAACGCGCAGGTCCACGGTCATCAGGCTCTCGGTCAGCTCCGCGTTCGACAGCGCCACGCGCTCCGTCTCGGCGGCGACGTCGCCGCGGGTGGACCAGCCGAGGATGCCCGCCGTGGCGCCATTGACCAGCGGCCAGGCCGGGAACAGGATCACGTAGATCACCCCCCAGACCACGGTCGCGTAGAAGGTCCAGAGCCACCAGCGCGGCAGCGGCGTGTTCAACTCCTCGATCCCGTCCCAGTCATGGCCGGTGGTCTCGGTGCCGGTTTCGGGGTCGATCCGGGGTTTGTCAGCCATGTCGGCTCTCCTGGGGAAGGGGTCGTTCGGCCGTGCGGCGGCAGGGACAGTCGTCGCAGCCCTTGCCGCAGGGCGCAGGAGCGGGGCGGTCGGTCATCGCCTCGTCTCAGCGGGGCCGTCGTCGTGACGGAAGGGTGCCTGCGCCGCGTCGTCGTGGATCTTGCGGGAGCCGGGGCGGAAGGCCCAGGCCCAGACCCCGACGAAGAACAGCGTCAGGACCAGCAGGACCCAGCTGTCGGCGAGGTAGCGAAGGAACGAATAGGTCTCCATCGTCCCCTCCTCAGCGGCTCGCGTCGGGGGTGAAGGTCGAGAAGTCGACCAGCGTCCCGAGCATCTGGATATAGGCGATCAGCGCGTCCATCTCGGTCAGCGCCGGCAGCCCGTCGAAGTTGCGCACCTGCGCGCCGGGATAGCGTTCCAGCAGGGCGTCGAAATCGCCGAACGGGTCGACCTGGACGCGGATGTCGGCGCTGGCGGCCTGGACCATCTCGGCGCTGTAGGGCACGCCGACCATCGCATGGGTCGCGACCAGATCTCCGATATGCTCGATCTCGAGCCGGGTATCGGCGAGGAAGGCATATTTCGGCATGACGCTTTCGGGGACCACGCTCTGCGGGTCCATGAAGTGGTCGACATGCCATTCGTCCGAATAGCGCCCGCCGACCCGTGCGAGGTCCGGTCCCGTCCGCTTGGAGCCCCACTGGAACGGGTGGTCGTACATCGACTCCGCGGCCAGCGAGTAGTGCCCGTAGCGCTCCACCTCGTCGCGCATCGGGCGGATCATCTGGCTGTGGCAGACATAGCAGCCCTCGCGGACGTAGATTTCACGGCCCGCCAGCTCCAGCGGGGAGTAGGGGCGCATGCCCTCGACCTCCTCGATGGTGTTCTCCAACCAGAAGAGCGGGGCGATCTCGACGATGCCGCCGACCGCGACGACCAGGAAGCTGCCCGCCAGCAGCAGGGTCGCATTGCGCTCCAGCCGCTGGTGGAAGGTGATCGTCTTGGTCTCGGGCGCGAGCTCGTTCGGGACCTCGCCCTGCCTGATGCCTTCGGTGCCGGTGACGACCTTCGGGTCGGCCTCGGGGGCGTAGTCGGGGGACTGGGGATCCGGGGATCCCTTCTTGTCGTTGTCGGTCATGTCCGATCACTCCGCGGGGGTTGCGACGGCCTGCGCGCGGGGCGCGCGGATCGTCATCCACATGTTCCAGACCATCACCAGCCCGCCCGCCACGTAGAGGACGCCGCCCAGGGCGCGGACCACGTACATCGGGAACTTGGCGTCGACGGTGTCGGCGAAGCTGTTGACGAGGAAGCCGTTCGCATCGACCTCGCGCCACATCAGCCCCTCCATGATCCCCGAGACCCACATCGAGGCCGCGTAGAGGACGATCCCCACGGTCGCGAGCCAGAAGTGGAGGTTGATCGCCGGCATCGAGTACATCTGCACCCGGCCCCAGAGCTTCGGCGTCAGGAAGTAGAGCGCGCCGAAGGTGATCAGCCCGTTCCAGCCCAGCGCGCCGCTATGGACGTGGCCGATGGTCCAGTCGGTGTAGTGGCTCAGCGAGTTGACCGCGCGGATCGACATCATCGGGCCCTCGAAGGTCGACATGCCGTAGAAGGCCAGCGAGGCGACGAACATCCGGATGATCGGATCGGTGCGGATCTTGTCCCAGGCGCCTTGCAGCGTCATCAGGCCGTTGATCATGCCGCCCCAGCTGGGCATCCACAGGATCACCGAGAACACCATGCCCAGCGTCGCGGCCCAGTCGGGCAGGGCGGTGTAGTGCAGGTGGTGCGGACCCGCCCAGATATACAGGAAGATCAGCGCCCAGAAGTGGATGATCGACAGCTTGTAGGAATAGACCGGCCGCCCGGCCTGCTTGGGGATGAAGTAGTACATCATCCCGAGGAAGCCCGCGGTCAGGAAGAAGCCCACGGCGTTATGGCCGTACCACCACTGGACCATGGCGTCCTGCACGCCCGAGAAGACGACGACGGATTTGGAACCCCAGATCGAGACCGGGATGGCGAGGTTGTTGACCACGTGCAGCATCGCAACGGTGACGATGAAGGCCAGGTAGAACCAGTTGGCGACGTAGATATGCCGCTCCTTCCGCCGCAGGATCGTGCCTATGAAGAGGGCGAGATAGGCGACCCAGACCACGGTCAGCCAGAGGTCGATATACCATTCGGGCTCGGCGTATTCCTTCGACTGGGTGGCGCCCAGCAGGTAGCCGGTCGCGGCCAGCACGATGAAGAGGTTGTAGCCCCAGAAGACGAACCATCCGAGGTTGCCGCCCCAGAGCCGCGCGCCGCAGGTGCGCTGCACGACGTAGAAGCTGGTCGCGATCAGGGCGTTGCCGCCGAAGGCGAAGATCACCGCCGAGGTGTGGAGCGGGCGCAGCCGGCCGAAATTGGTGAAGGGCTGACCCCAGTCGAAGTTGAGCTCCGGAAAGGCGAGCTGGAAGGCGATGAAGGTGCCCGCCAGGAAGCCAACGACGCCCCAGAAGGCGGTGGCGATGACGCCGGCGCGGATGGGGCCGTCCATGTAGCCCGTCGGCACCTCGCGCACCGATTCCAGCGGGGCGGTGCCGGGGGCGGGCATCGTGCGCAGCTGCCACAGGAAGGCCCCGCCCGCGAGGACCAAGATCAGGATGGCGTGGACCATGTAGGCGGCATCGTGCGCCTTGTCGGCGGCGATGGCCGCGACCAGCGCGACCAGCGCGAAGACCACGAGCTTCAATACGTCGGTGTTCATGTGCATCCGCTCCGTTCGAACGGATCGCACATCTCACTGGCGCCCTAGGGCCGCCTTGATTTGGGTCAAGTCAGAAGATCACGTCAGGGTAGCAGCGCCTCGGCGACCTCGTCCCCGCTTTCGGCGGCGAGCAGGTGCAGATCGGCGCAGATGACGGTGCGCAGACCATCCAGCTCGATCACGCCGGCCTTGCGCAGAAGGGTCAGCTGGCGGCTGACGGTCTCGATGGTGAGGCCGAGGAAGGTCGCGATCTCCTCCCGGCTCAGCGGCAGGTCCGTGCGGTACGGGCCGACTCCTGTGGCAGTTCGACGCAGCAGCGCCAGCAGGAAGGTCGACACCTTCTCACGCGCAGTCTTGCGGCCGAGCAGAAGCATCCATTCCCGCGTCGCATCGAGCTCGTCGAGCGACATCTCCAGCAGGCGCGAGGCCACGCGCGGCGACTCGCGCAGCAGCGTCTCGAACGGCCCCCGGCGGAACAGGCACAGGGTCACGTCGGTCGTCGCCTCGATCGCGTATTCGGAGCGCGTGCGCCCCGGCCGTCCGATGAAGTCGGACGGCAGCAGCAGGCCGACGATCTGGCGGCGACCGTCCTCCAGCGAGCGGCTGAGCGTCGCGCAGCCCGACACGATGGAAGCGGCGAATTCGAGCGGCGCGCCCTCGTGGACGAGGGTCTCGCCCGCCTTCCAGGACTTGTAGCTCTTCATCTTGTCCAGCTTCACCAGCTCCGTGTCGTTGCAGTCGGCGCAGACGGCCCGCGCCCGGATGGGGCAGTCGGTGCACCCGTTGACGGTCAGGGAAGGGCTGATGGGCTGGAGCTTCATGACGACCACATTGTCACTTCCTTGATCTGGGTCAAGGCGGCTCCGGATGCGACGGATCAATATCTTGCGCCACCCTTCCCGGCGGAGCACGGGGTGCGGATCAGCGCCCCATCCAGGCGAGAACCAGCGCCAGGCCCAGCAGGCCCGCCCAGCTGCGCCAGAGCGCGGCAGAGGCCCGTTCGATCTCCGCCGGGCCGGGATCGCGGCGGCCGGCGGGGTTCACCCAGGGGAAGTCCTGCAGGACCCCGTCGTAGCTGCGCGGCCCGGCCAGCGCCACGCCCAGCACCGGCGCCAGCGCCGCCTCGGGCCAGCCCGCGTTGGGCGAACGGTGCAGGCGGGCGTCCGCCGGGACCTGCGGCCAGTGCCGCCAGGCGCCGTGGACCAGCAGAATCAGCACCGCCGTCAGCCGCGCCGGGATCCAGTTCAGCGCGTCGTCCAGCCGGGCGGCGGCCCGACCGAAGGCCTCATGCCGCGGGGTGCGGTAGCCGATCATGCTGTCGGCGGTGTTGACGGCCTTGTAGGCTAGCATCCCCGGCAGCCCGGCCACGGCGAACCAGAAGGCGGGCGCGACGACCCCGTCGGAAAGGTTCTCCGCGGCGCTCTCGATCGCGGCGCGGGCGACCTCGGCAGCGTCCATCCCGCCGGTGTCCCGGCCCACGATCATCGCGACGGCGCGGCGGCCCTCCGGCACCCCCCGCCGCAGCGCGTCGGCCACGGCGCGGACATGATCCACGAGGCTGCGCTGCGCCAGCAGGATCGCCGCGGCAGCGATCTCCAGAAGGCCGAAATCGGGCAGCCAGGCGATGGCCGCGCCAAGCGCCAGCGCGCCCGAGACCAGCAGGGCGACCGCCAGCGCGCCTTTCGCCTGCCGTCGCGTCCCCCGGTTGAGCCGCGCGTCCAGCCATCCGACGGCGCGCCCCATCGCCACCGCGGGATGCGGCAGGCGGGACCAAAGCCAGTCCGGCTCTCCGAACAGCGCGTCGAGGATCAGCGCGAGCGCGAGCATCAGGCCAGCGCCGCCGCCACCCGGTCCCAGCCCGCGGCAGCGGGCAGGCCCAGCCGCAGCCATGTCCGCGAATAGGGGAAGACCCGCGACCAGATCCGGTGGGACGCAAGCCGCGCCTGGAAGGCCGGCGCGTCCCCCACCTCGTAGAGCCGGAAGAGCGGGGTGCCGCCCAGCACACGCCCATGCGGCGCCATCAGCGCGTCGAGCCGGGCCGCATCGCGATGCAGCCGCGTGCGCGTCGCCGCCGCCCAGTCCGCGTCTGACAGCGCCGCGGTTCCGATGGCCAGCGCCGGACCCGCGACCGGCCAGGGCCCCAGCCCGTCGCGCAACGGGGCGAGTGTCTCGGGCAGGCCGATGGCGAAGCCCAGCCGCAACCCGGCGAGCCCCCAGAACTTCCCGAAGGACTTGAGCGTCACCGCCCCGGGCCGGTCCCAGAGCCGAAGGCTCGCCGCAGGGTCGACGTCGCAGAAGCTCTCGTCGACGACCGTCAGCGGACCCGGCCGGGGCAGGTCCGCGCGCGTCCAGACCCGCCCGTCCGGATTGTTCGGATGCACCACGATGCAGGCCCGCCCCTCCTCCGGCGCGGCATCCGCCACGGGGATCCCTGCGGCGGCTAAGGCGGCGGCATGCTCGTTATAGGTCGGTCCCGGCACATGGATCGGCCCGCCCCTCGCCAGCGCGGGCATCCGCGCGATCAAGGCAGAGGCGCCCGGCGCGGCGATGATGCCGATCTCCTCCGGCACCGACCACGTCGCGCGCGCCGCGCGGATCAGTGCGTCCTGCGCATGAGTGTCGGGCAGCGCAGTCCAGACCTCCGGCGGCAGGTCGGGCAGCGGATAGGGTTCCGGGTTGATGCCCGTCGACAGGTCGAGCCAGTCGGCCCGCGCGCCGCCATGCCGCCGCCGTGCCGCGTCCAGCCCGCCGCCATGGTCGCGGGGCGCGCCCATTTCAGCCGAGCGGCGGGTGCCGGGTTACGAAATGCCCCTTCACGGCCTGCGGCCATTCCCGGAAGGGCACGACACCGGTCGGCGAGGCGGCATGACCCGCGGCATAGGCGACGATGCCTTCCGCGGATTCGGCCGAGGGTTCGAACCGGCCCAGAGTATAGGCCATCTTTCCCGGCGCCTGCAGCGTCACGTTGCAGGCGCCCGCGCAGCCCATCAGGCAGGAATGCCGCCGGGTCACGACGCCCGGCGCGCCCGCGGCCGCGGCCTCGACGAGCGTGGCCAGACGCTCCCCGTCGGTCGCGCCGGAGGTCGCGTCCCAGCCCTCGCGCTTGCAGGTGTCGCAGATCGTGATGGTCGTGGTCATGGCCCGCTCCCGGCGTTCTCGGTCGGCGCCTGTCGATCACAGCGTCCCGGCGAGGACAAGCGTCGGCGGGCGACCGCCGGCCTTATCGCCGCCAGGGCGGAAACCCGCCGATGACCCCCGATCGGTCCCGGTTATTTAACCGCACGTTAACCATCCTCGGAGGAGTATCGGATCAAGAGAAGGCAGGGCTGTGGAGACCGCGACATGAACGAGAAATCTCCCTCCGCGGCGACGATCTGCCACGCCGCGGAAGCCTCCTCCGACGACCGCCCGCTGGTGCTGAGCGTCGGCTTCGCCCTGAAGGCCGGGTCCGAGGCGACCGCCGAATTGAACGCCTTCCGCAGCGAGGTCGCCCACAGCCAGGCGCAGGCCGTTGCGATGATGTTCGAATTGCAGCCCGCCGTGGTGCTGATCGACCTCGGGCTCACCGATGGCAGCCCGCTCGCCGTGGCCGATTTCGTCAGCTTCCGGCACCCCGACGCGCGGGTCATCTTCGTCAGCGACACGGCGATGTTCTCGGACGGATCGCTGTTCCAGCACTGCTCCAACGTCCGCGCCCATGTCCCCCGTGGCATGGCCGAGCCCGACATGGTCGCGCTCGTCGCGCATCACGCCACGGCGGACACGCAGCGGCGCTAGAGCGCCGGGCGCGAAGTCGACCGGAAGGCCCGCTGCCGCGCATCGTCCGCCGGAGACCCCTCCGGGCGTTCTCGACGTAGATGGGGCCGTCATACGCCCGGGCCGCGGGCTTCACGCGGCAGCGGGCAGCGCCTCGCGCCCATGGGGTGCGGTCCAGTCGATCTCCGGGTTGATCGGAATGATCCGGTGCGGGTTTATGCTTTCGTGGCTGTAGTGATAGTGCCGCACGATATGCGCCATGTTCACCGTCCCGGCCACGCCGGGGATCTGAAACAGTTCCCGCGCATAGGGCCAGAGGTTCGGATAGTCGATCAGCCGCCGCCGGTTGCACTTGAAGTGCAGGTGGTAGACCGGGTCGAAGCGCAGCAGCGTCGTGAACAGCCGCCAGTCGGCCTCGGTGAGCCGGTCGCCCGCCAGGTAGCGCCGTCCGGCCAGCAGGCCGTCGAGCCAATCCATCGTCGCGAACAGCGGGTGGACCGCGGCGTCGTAGGCCTCCTGCGTGGTGGCGAAGCCGGCCTTGTAGACGCCGTTGTTGAGCGTGTCGTAGACGCGGTCGTTGATCCGGTCGATCTCCGGGCGCAGCGGTTCGGGATAGAAGTCGAGATCGTTGCCGGTCAGCCCGTCGAAGGCCGAGTTGAACATCCGGATGATCTCGGCGCTCTCGTTCGACACGATGGTCTCGCGCTCCCGGTCCCAGAGGACCGGCACCGTCACCCGGCCAGACACGTCGGGCTTGGCCTTGACGTAGATGTCGCGAAGGAACGGCAATCCATAGAGCCTGTCGCCGGTGGCGCCCGCGGGGTCGGTCTCGAAGGTCCAGCCGTCGCCCAGCATGTCGGGATGCACGACCGAGACGCCGATCAGCTCCTCCAGATCCTTGAGCGCGCGGAAGATCAGCGTCCGATGCGCCCAGGGGCAGGCCATCGAGATGTAGAGGTGGTAGCGCCCCGCCTCGACCGCGAAGCCGCCCTCGCCCGAGGGGCCGGGCGCGCCGTCCGGGGTGATCCAGTTGCGGAATCCGGCCGTCGAGCGCACGAACTTCCCGCCGGTCTTCTCGGTGTCGTACCAGTCGTCGTGCCACGTGCCGTCGATCAGCTGTCCCATGGGGTGCCTCCATCCGTTGCCGCATGGAAGGTAGCACCCCGCCTTCCGGGATAAACCGATCCCGCCGCACGGAGGGCCTGCGCCTGCGAACCGGGCGCCCCCGTCGCCTGCCCGCCCTGCCGTTCGGTGCAGGCCCTTTCGAGCGTTCGAACGCACTCGCCACGCGACCCCCGAAACGTTCCTCGGAGAGAACCCTGCACCTTCGGGCTTTCGGCTGGTGGAGCGTCTGCGCCCCCTGCCGGATCGCCGGAGCCTCAGCCGTCGAACAGCCCCGCGACGCGCCCGGTCAGCATGAAGGCCCGAGCCGTGCGGCTGTCGGCGAAGCGGGCGAGCTGGGGGCCCGTCGCGTCCTGGGCGAAGCTCGGGAAGACCTTGTCGAAAGTCTGCAGGAACAAGTGAACCGCGTCGCGGAACACCGGATCGTCCTTCATCCGCCGCGCCGTCAGCGCCAGCGAGGAGCGGTCCTTGACCCCGCCGAGCGCCGCGATGGACGGACCCCGCGCCCCTTCGGCGAAGGACCGCCAGGTTTCGGGCGTGGCGCGGTGGGGCGAGAAGTCATCGACATAGATCCCGTCCTGCGCAAGCAGCGTCAGAACCTCCTGCGCCGCAGCGACCAGCTGCGCAGTCGGGCGGTGGGCCAGCGCGCGGCGCAGCACCTCGAAGCCCTCGGCATCGCGGTCGTTGTTGGGGAAGTTCAGCGCGCGGATGAAGTCGGCCGGGGGCAGGGGCGCGCCGGGCTCGGCCTCCTCGAGGGCGAGCTTCGGCTGTGCCGGGGACACGGCCTCGGGACGGGCGGGCGGCGTCAGTACGCGTTCGGGCTGCCGGTCGGCGGGGCGGTCGGCCTGCAGCCCGGCGATCTCGGCCCCGAGTACGGCCTGCGCGCGGGTCACGCCCTCCAGCCGCTCCTGGACGGCGCGGCGCAGGTGGGCGCCGGCGGCTTCCTGGCTCTCGACATAGCTGAGGCGCATCGCGTCGATGGCGGCCTGCAGCCGCGCGCTCTCCTCGCGCATGGTGCGCGCGGTGCGCGCCGCCGAGGCGGCGACCCAGATCAGCGCGACGGGAAGGAAGATGCCCATGACGGACATCATGAAGGCCAGGGGATCGCCCCGCGCCACGTTGCCCTCGGCCCCGGTGACGGCGAGGAAGAACCAGCCGACCACGCCCAGCCAGAGCAGGGTCACGACCAGCGCCGCGATCTCGACCGCGGTGATGCCGCCCGAGACGTGCGGCACGGGCAAGGGGCGCGGGGCTTCGCTCATGTCAGCGGTAGGAGACGGCGGTGACCTCGTAGTCGCGCACGCCGCCGGGGGTGCGCACCTCGACCGAGTCGCCCTCCTCCTTGCCGATCAGGGCGCGGGCCAGCGGCGACTTGATGTTCAGAAGCCCGTTCTCGATATCGGCCTCCTGCTCGCCGACGATCTGGTACGTCTTCTCCTCCTCGGTCTCCTCGTCGACCAGCGTGACGGTCGCGCCGAACTTGATCGAGCCCGACAGCGTCGCCGGGTCGATCACTGAGGCGAGGGAAATCAGCCCCTCCAGCTCCTTGATGCGGCCTTCGATGAAGGACTGCTTCTCGCGGGCGGAGTGGTATTCGGCATTTTCGGACAGGTCGCCATGCTCGCGCGCCTCGGCAATGGCGCGGATGATCGCGGGACGCTCCTCGGACTTGAGCGTCTTCAATTCGGTCTGCAGCGCGGCCATGCCGCGCGGGGTCATCGGGATCTTTTCCAAAGGTCTCTCCTGCGGCGGGGGCGGCCCACGCCGGTCGAATTCGATTGGCCAGACACTAGGCACGGCGCGGGCGGGGCGCAACGGGGCGCGCGCGGTCAGCCGGGCAGGGCGGCGACGAGAGGCCGGGGCAGCGCCGCGCGCAGGCCGGACAGCGGCTCCATGCCGCCGCGCAGGTCCATCACCTGCATCCCGGCGGCCCGCGCCGCCGCGACGCCCGCGGCGGAGTTCTCGACGACGAGGCAATTCTCGGGGGCCACGGCCAGTATCGCGGCGGCGAGGTGATAGCAGTCGGGGGCGGGCTTGTCGGCGAGGACATGATCCTCGGTGACGATGGCGTCGAACCGCTCGGGCGCGAGGCCGATGCCCTCGAAGAACGAGACCGCCCATTCGAAGGGCGTCGTCGCGACGAGGCCCAGCGCCAGGCCCTGCGCCGCGATCGAGTCCAGCGTGTCGACCAGCCCGGCCCGCATCCGAATCGGCCCGCGCGCGAGAGCGGCCTGGTAATGGGCGTTGCGGCTGCGCAGCACGGCATCGATCGGGACGCGGCCCTCCTGTGCAGGGTCGGGCATGCGCCCGGAAAGCCGGGATCGGCCGCCGCGCGGCCCGAAAGACAGGCTGTGGTCGAGAAATGCCTGGCGGAAGGCTTTCCGCCAAAGGTCGGACGTGTCCGACAGCACCTCGAGCGAGCCCAGGAGAATCGCCTTCATGGGTCGTGGGCTTTCGATCTTCGCGCGGGACTGCGCCGTGAGCGGTCGCTCGCCTTAAAGGTGAGCCGGCGGGGCGCTGGGCGCAAGGGGAAACTCCGCCATTCGCCCCCGAATGAACAACGTTTAAGCGGCGAGCGGCGCCTCGCCCTCGATCATGCCACGATCGAGGGCCCGGTCGCCCGAGACCGCCGAATGGTCGCCCCGGTGCAGCATGCAGCGGTTTTCCCAGATCACCCCGTCGCTCGGCCGCCGGGTGTGCCGCATCTCGTGCCCCGGGTCGGTCGCGTGGGCGTAGAGTTCGACCGGGAGCTCGGGCTTCCGCGTCCCGCCGGGCAGGAGCAGGTCGGTGCAGCGCTCGGGCGTGGACAACCACAGCGCGACGCGGCCCGAGACGGGATGCCGCCGGAACAGCGGGTGCCAGGGACGGCTCTGCGCGCCTTCGGACGGGGTGACGCCCGTCACCTCGTGCAGCACCTGCGCCCCCTGCAGCCGCTCCCGCAGGGCGGGGGGCAGCCGGTCGCAGGCGTCACGGAGATTGATGAAGACGGTCTCGCCGCCAGCCTCGGGCATGCGCTCGGCCTTCAGCGCGGTATAGGCGGGCGGTCCTCATAGGATGTGTCGGTATGGAACACGCTACGCGGCGGCCGGGTGCGGCCGGCATTGGAGACGACGTTCAGAAGAGGCTGCTCGGGATGTGGGGCCTCGCCATCGCGCGGGCGGTCTCCGGCTCCGGCGTGCAGGTGGCGGCGGTCCAGGGCGTGGGCGGTCTCCGGGCGTGCAGCGCGTCGCCCCGGAGGGAGGGGCCCGGCGACCGGCGGCCAGTCCGCGCCGTCAGAGCCTGCCGGAGACCCCGATCTCGGCGCTGCCGGTGACCGTCACGCCGGAGCGGCGGGCCTCCTCCTCGACCTCGGAGGGGGGCACGGGCGGGCCGTCGACGCCGCAGGCGCCCAGCAGGACCAGAAGGACCGCGGGGAGAAGTCTCATGCCAGTTTCTCCTTCCAGCGCGCCGCCTGGGCGCGCACGTTGTCGGGCGCCGTGCCCCCGTAGGAGGTGCGAGAGGCGACGGAGTTCCTCACGCCCAGCACCTCGAACACGTCCTCGGTGATGCGCGGCTCGACCGCGTGCATCTGTTCCATCGACAGCTCCGGCAGGTCGATCCCCGCCTCCTCGGCCAGCTTCACCAGCGCGCCGGTGACGTGATGCGCCTCCCGGAAGGGCAGGTCCAGCACCCGCACCAGCCAGTCGGCGAGATCGGTGGCCGTCGAGAAGCCAGAAGAAGCCGCCGCCTCCAGGTTCTCCTTCTCGGCCGTCATGTCGGACACCATCCCGGTCATCGCCGCCAGCGCCAGCATCAGGCTGTCGGCGGCGTCGAAGACCTGTTCCTTGTCCTCCTGCATGTCCTTCGAATAGGTCAGCGGCAGGCCCTTCATCACCGTCAGCAGCGCGACCTGCGCGCCGAGGATGCGCCCTATCTTGGCGCGCAGAAGCTCGGCCGCGTCGGGGTTGCGCTTCTGCGGCATGATCGAAGACCCGGTCGACCAGCGGTCCGACAGGCGCACGAAGCGGAACTGCGCGCTGGACCAGATCACCAGCTCCTCGGCGAGGCGCGACAGGTGCATCGCGCAGATCGTCGCCGCCGACAGGAACTCCAGCGCGAAGTCGCGGTCGGACACGGCATCGAGCGAATTGGCCGCCGGCCGGTCGAAGCCCAGTTCCTTCGCCGTCATCTCGCGGTCGATGGGGAAGCTGGTCCCGGCCAGCGCCGCCGTGCCCAGGGGGCATTCGTTCATCCGCCGCCGGGCGTCCTGCATCCGTCCCAGGTCGCGGGCGAACATCTCGACATAGGCCAGCATGTGATGGCCCCAGGTCACCGGCTGCGCGGTCTGCAGATGCGTGAAGCCCGGCATCACCCAATCCGCGCCCGCCTCGGCCTGGTCGACCAGCGCGGCCATCAGCCGGGGCAGCGCGTCGATGGCCGCATCCGCCTGGTCGCGCACCCACATCCGGAAGTCGAGCGCGACCTGGTCATTCCTCGACCGCGCCGTGTGCAGCCGTCCGGCGGGGGCCCCGATAAGCTCGGTCAGCCGCGCCTCGACGTTCATGTGGATGTCCTCGAGCGCGGTCGAATAGTCGAATGTCCCGCTCTCGATCTCCGACAAGACCGTGAGCAGCCCTTCCCGGATCGCCTCCGCGTCGCTAGCTGTCACGATGCCTGTGGCGGCCAGCATCGCGGCATGGGCCCGGCTGCCTTCGATGTCCTGCCGCGCCATGCGGCGGTCGAAGCCGATGGAGGCGTTGATCGCCTCCATGATCGCGTCCGGGCCTTCGGCGAAGCGGCCCCCCCACATGGTGTTGGATTTGGTCATCGAGGTCCCGATCATGCTGCATCGACTTGCCTTCGCGCTATACTTGGGCGGCCTGTCGCTCGCCACCCCCGCCGCGGCCCTCGACGCCGCGCTGCTGACCGGCACGATGTCCCGGCTCGATCCGGCCGAGACGCCCTGGTCGCCCGAGGTCGAGACATTCGCGCGCGAGGACAGCACCCGCGGCCGCCTGTCCGATTATGCCGGAGAGGTCGTGGTGCTGAACTTCTGGGCGACCTGGTGCGCGCCCTGCAAGGCCGAGATGCCCTCGCTCCAGGCGCTTCAGGACGCGCTGGGCGACGAGGGGCTGGAGGTCGTGACCGTCGCCTTCGGGCGCCACAACCCGATGCAGATGAAGCGCTTCTGGGAGGAGGCAGGCATCACGTCCCTGCCGCTCCATCTCGATGCGGGGTCGGAGCTGGCGCGCGCCTTCGGTGTGAAGGGCCTGCCGCATACGGCGATCCTCGACCGGGAGGGCCGCGTCCTCGCCGAGCTCGCCGGCGAGGCCCACTGGGACGCGCCAGAGACGCTGGCGCTGTTGCGGTCGCTGCTCGCGGAATAAACCGCGCGACGCCCCTTGCCAGCGCCGGTCCGCGCCCAATCTCTTCCCCGGTCCCGGGGCGCGACCCTCGAGGGCGACGTGCGGAACGGCCGAAGGACCTCACTTCATGGACATTCTCCTGGTGCTCGCAGGCCTCGTGGCGCTGCTTCTCGGCGGCGGCTGGCTGGTGAGCGGGGCCGTGGGTCTTGCTGCACGGATGGGGCTGTCGCCCCTGGTGATCGGCGTGACGCTGGTCGGCATGGGCACCTCCATGCCGGAGCTTCTGACCTCGCTGCGCGCCGCGCAGGCCGGCGCGCCGGACCTGGCGCTGGGCAATGTCGTCGGCTCGAACATCGCCAACATCCTGCTGATCCTCGCCGTCGCCGCGCTGATGGCGCCCATCGTGATCGAGCGCCGGACCTTCCTGCGCGACGGGATCGTGCTGCTGGCGATCAGCGTCGCGGGCGCGCTGTGGCTCGGCTTTGCCGACGGGCTCGACCGGATCGGCGGCGCGGTCTTCCTCGGCGCGATGGCGGTCTGGATGACCTGGCAGCTGCGCACGGGCGCGGCCGTCGAAGAAGTCGAGGCGCCGCCGATGGGTCGCGCGATCCTGCTCTTCGCGCTGGGCCTCGTGGGCGTGCTGCTCGGCGCGGAGTTCCTGGTGCGCGGCGCGATCGGCCTGGCCCGCGGGTTCGGGATCAGCGAGGCGGTGATCGGGCTGACGGTCGTGGCGGTCGGCACCTCCCTGCCGGAGCTTGCCGCCTCGGCCGCGGCGGCGCGCCGGGGGCGCGGCGACCTGGCGCTGGGCAACGTGCTGGGGTCCAACGTCTTCAACCTGCTCGGCATCCTCGGGGCGACGGCGCTGATCGCGCCGCTCGACGCCTCGCCGCGCTTCGCCAGCTTCGACCTGCCGGTGATGGTGGCGGTGACTGCCGCGCTGCTGGCGCTGGGGGCCTCGGGGCGGATCGGGCGGCTCGGGGGCGGGGCCTTGCTGGCCGGGTACGCGGTCTATCTCTGGACGATGATCTGAATCCCGGCCGGACCGATGCCGCGCTGCGGCGCGGCACTTGCATCGCTGCGGGGCAGAATGTAGCGCAGGGCCAGAACCTGACGCAATATCCTTGCCCGGAGACCGATCCGCCATGAGCTTCCGCCTGCAGCCCACGCCCGCCGCCCGCCCGAATCGCTGCCAGCTCTTCGGCCCCGGCTCCAACCCGAAGCTCTTCCCGAAGATGGCCGCGAGCGCGGCGGACGTGATCAACCTCGACCTCGAGGACAGCGTCGCGCCGACCGACAAGGACGCTGCCCGCGCCAACGTCATCGAGGCCATCGGCGCGCAGGACTGGGGCAACAAGACGCTGTCGGTGCGGATCAACGCGCTCGACACGCCCTACTGGTACCGCGACGTCGTCGACCTGCTGGAGCAGGCCTCCGAGCGGCTCGACCAGATCATGATTCCGAAGGTCGGCTGCGCCGAGGACCTCTATGCCGTCGACGCGCTTGTGACGGCGGTCGAGGCAGCGAGCGGGCGGTCGAAGAAGATCGGCTTCGAGGTCATCATCGAGAGCGCGGCCGGACTGGCCCATGTCGAGGCCATCGCCGCCGGCTCGCCACGCCTGACCGCCATGAGCCTCGGCGCCGCCGATTTCGCGGCCTCGATGGGCATGCAGACGACCGGCATCGGCGGCACTCAGGAAGACTACTACATGCTGCAGGACGGCCAGCGTCACTGGTCGGATCCCTGGCACTGGGCGCAGGCCGCCATCGTCGCCGCCTGCCGCACCCATGGGGTGCTGCCGGTGGACGGGCCCTTCGGCGACTTCTCCGACGACGAGGGCTTCCGCGCCCAGGCGCGCCGCTCGGCGGTGCTGGGCATGGTCGGCAAATGGGCGATCCACCCGAAGCAGGTGGCACTCGCCAACGAGGTCTTCACCCCCTCCGAAGGCAAGGTCGCCGAGGCACGCGAGATCCTCGCCGCGATGGAGAAGGCCAAGGCCGAAGGGGCAGGGGCCACGGTCTACAAGGGGCGGCTGGTCGACATCGCCTCGATCAAGCAGGCCGAGGTCGTCGTGCGCCAGGCCGAGCTGATTGCCTCGAATTCTTGACATTCGGCGTTCGGCGAAGCGGGGTTCTTCGGTCTAGACTGCGCGGGAGGCATCTGACCGGAGGCCCGCGTTGCTGCACCCACAGGCCATTCTCGACATCGCCCTCAGCATCGGCCTGCTGACCCTGCTGGTCGGCAATTACGGCATCCTGCGCCGGCGCCTTCCGGGCACCTGGCTCGCGCCGCAACTGCTGGGCCTGCTCTTTGGTGGGGTGGCGGTGCTGATGATGAACATCCCGCTGCAGCTTGCCGACGGCGTGATCGTCGACCTGCGCGTGGTCCCGATCGTGCTGGCCGGGGCGTTCCTCGGCTTGCGCGGGGCGATGATCGCGGTGGTGATCGCGACGGCGATGCGGCTCTGGGTCGGCGGGATCGGCTGGATGTCCGGGGTCACGGCGATCTGGATGGCGGCGGTGGTCGGCATGTCCTGGTCCTTCGCCACGGTCGGGCCGGCGCACCGCCCGATCCGCAGTTCAGTCGCGCTGGGAATGGGCTGCTGGCTGACGATGGCGGCCGCGCTGCTTCTGCCCGCCGAGCTCGCGCTGCAGTTCTTCAGGCACAACGCCGCGCTGCTCGGCGGGGTCTATCTGACGGTCGTCCCGGCGCTGGCTCTTCTGCTGGAACGCCAGCGGGTGGACATGCAGCGCGAGGCCTGGGCCCGCGCCGCGGTCGGCGCCCGCACCGCGCCCACCTTCGAGGGGGCCGAGGCGCTGGCCCGCAGCCTGGCCGCGGCCGAGGCCGCCGGCCGCTTCCGCGACGGGGCCGTGGTCCTGTCGCTGCGCGTCCGGTCCAGCCGCCTCGCACTGTCGCTCTGGGGGCCGGAGGTCGAGGTGGCGGTGCTCTGCGTTCTGCGCGATCGGCTGCTCGCCCTGCTGCCGCCGGGCGCGAAGCTCGGCATGATCGAGCACGGCACCGTGCTCGCCTTCCTGGAGCGGGGCTCGGTCGGCGACGCCGAGGCCATGATCGCGCGGACCTGCGACTTCGCCACGAAGGAGCCGATCGCGATGCCCGGCATGGCCTCGGTCCGGCTGCGGATGGAGGGGCGCGCGGCGGGGTTCGACGTCCTGCCGACCTACCGCGAACTCGCCCGCGCCTTCGACCCGGGCGGGTCCCGCGCGGCGCATCCCGCGCCACCGCCCGCCGTCACTGCGCAGGGCACGCCCTCGGGGGTCGCCCGGCTGTTCAACGCCGCCGACCGCCTGTTCGAGGTCAGGCTGATCGGCCCTGCCACCGACCGGGACCGCCTGACCGGGCTCTGAGCGTCGGTTGCATCGTCCCCGCGGCCCCGCCATATGAGGCGCGACACCGGCGTGGGGCGACGATGACGCAGTATCTCGATTTCGAAAAGCCGCTCTCGGAGATCGAGGGCAAGGCCGAAGAACTCCGGGCGATGGCCCGCTCCGACGCCAAGATGGATGTCGAGAAGGAGGCCGCGGCGCTCGACAAGAAGGCCAAGGACATCCTCGCCGGGCTCTACAAGGGCCTGACCCCCTGGCAGAAGGCGCAGGTCGCCCGCCACGCCTCCCGCCCCCATTGCAAGGACTACATCGAGGCGCTGTTCACCGAGTTCACCCCGCTCGCCGGCGACCGCAACTTCGCCGATGACCACGCGGTGATGGGCGGGCTCGGCCGGCTGGGCGATCGCGCGGTCATGGTGATCGGCCACGAGAAGGGCCACGACACCCGCACCCGGATCGAGCGGAACTTCGGCATGGCCCGGCCCGAGGGTTACCGCAAGGCGATCCGCCTGATGGAGATGGCCGACCGCTTCGGCCTGCCCGTCGTCACCCTGATCGACACGCCCGGCGCCTATCCCGGCAAGGGCGCGGAGGAGCGGGGGCAGTCCGAGGCCATCGCCCGCTCGACCCAGGCCTGTCTTCGGCTCGGCGTGCCGCTGGTTTCGGTCGTCATCGGCGAAGGCGGGTCCGGCGGTGCCGTCGCCTTCGCCACCGCCAATCGCGTCGCCATGCTGGAGCATTCGATCTACTCGGTGATCTCGCCCGAGGGCTGCGCCTCGATCCTGTGGAAGGACGCCGAGAAGATGCGCGAGGCCGCCGAGGCGCTGCGCCTGACCGCGCAGGACCTGCACAAGCTGGGCGTCATCGACCGCATCGTCCGCGAACCGCTGGGCGGCGCCCATCGCGACGGCAAGGCCGCCATCGCCGCCGTCGGAAAGGCGCTGGAACAGATGCTGGGCGAACTGTCCGGGCAGGACCGCGACGCGCTGCGCGACGCGCGGCGGCAGAAGTTCCTCAAGATGGGCTCGCAGGGCCTGGCCGCCTGACGCGGGCTTATCCCTCGCGGCGGTAGACCCCTTCGGGCAGGTCCAGCGCGACCAGCAGGTCGCGGACCTGTCCCATCGTCAGCGTGACCTGCACGGGCTCGCCGCTGCGCGGGTCGAGTTGCCTGAGCGTGATGCATTCCTCGAAGGCCGAGACGGTGACGTCCTCGCCCGGTGGCGTGCCGGGCTCGGGCTCGTCGACCAGGGTGACGACGGTGGCGTCGAACTCGTGCTCGATGGTGAACATCAGCGCGCCCTCCGCGCGACCCGGCGCCGGTGCATCCGGTAGAGCAGCGGCGCCGCCACCCGGTCGTAGAGCCAGTCCGACCCCTGCCGCAGCCCCGGTGCGCCCGTCACCCGCGCCAGCCACGCGATCTGCGGCATCTGCCGCCAGAGCAGGCGGAACGCCTCCATCCCCGAGACCACGCGCCCTTGGTGGCGGACGTGCAGCCGCCGTGCCGCCGCGTCGGCATCGACGCCCCAGTCGGCCAGCCCGGGCCCCTGCAACGCGTCGAAGCGTATCGGCAGGCCGTTGCGCTGCGCCCGGCCGCGGTAGTGGTCGATCTCGCGCGAACAGATCGGGCATTCCGCGTTGTAGAGCACCCGGGTCTCCTCGCCTGTCTCTTCGTCATGTCCTGACATCGCGCGCCTCCGGTCTATACTGCATGGAAAGGTATGAACCGGAGGGACAATGTCCATGCGTCGAACCATCCTCGCCGCGCTTTCGGCGCTCCTGCTCGTCGGATGCCAGATCGAGACGGGAGGCGCGCCCGCCCCCGTCCCCGCGCCACCCCCCGTCCCGGCCACCGACCGGGTGAGCAGCGCGACCGCCGTGGCCAACTTCCGCGACGCCGTCGCCCGGGTGGAACCGGCGGCCGAGTCGCTCTGCCGCGACCGGGCGCCGCGCCTCAACTGCGACTTCCTGATCCGGGTCGATCCCGATCCGCGCCTGCCGCCGAACGCCTTCCAGTCGCTCGACCGGAGCGGGCGCCCGGTGCTGACCTTCACGCGCGCGCTGATCGCCGAAGCGCGCAACCAGGACGAAATCGCCTTCGTCATCGGCCACGAGGCCGCCCACCATGTCGAGGAGCACATCGCCCGCCAGCGGGATTCGGCGACCGCCGGGCTGGTCATCGGCGCGGCGATCGGGTCCGTCCTCGGCGGGGATCAGGCCACGGTCGAGGGGCTGGCGCGCGCGGGCTCGCAGGTCGGGGCGCGGCGATTCTCGAAGGAGCACGAGCTGGAGGCCGACGCGCTGGGCACGATCATCACCGCCCGCGCGGGCTACGACCCGATCCGCGGCGCCGCCTTCTTCACCCGCATCCCCGATCCGGGCGACCGCTTCCTCGGCACCCACCCGCCCAATGCCGACCGAATCGCCGTCGTGCGGCGTGTCGCCTCAACTCTCTGAGATCAGGGGAACGTCTGGCCGGTCGAGGGGGTTTTCCGGGTAACTCACGGAGGATCCGATGACCGAACGACGCCAAGTCCTGACCGGGACGCTCGCCGTCGCCGCCCTCGCCGGGGGCGGCGTCTGGTGGGCCACCCAGCGCCCCGGCAACGCCGCCGAAAGCGGCGACTATCCCATTGATCTCAGCCCCGAGGAGTGGCGCGCGCGCCTCACTGACGCCGAATACGCCGTCCTGCGCGAGGAGGGGACCGAGCCGCCCTTCTCCAGCCCGCTGAACGCCAACAAGGCCGAAGGAACCTATGTCTGCGGGGGCTGCGAGAACCCCGTCTACTCCTCCGAGACCAAGTTCGAGAGCGGGACCGGCTGGCCCAGCTTCTGGGAGCCGATCTCGCCCGAGGCGGTCGGCACCAAGACCGACTTCAAGCTCGTCCTGCCGCGGACGGAGGTGCATTGCGCCCGCTGCGGCGGCCATCTGGGTCACATCTTCGACGACGGCCCCCCGCCGACCGGCAAACGACACTGCCTGAACGGGGTCGCGCTCGACTTCGTGCCGGCCGAGGCCTGAGCGGCCAACGCGAACGTGACTGGCCCGCATCCCCGCGGGCGATAGGGTCGGGCGCATGCGCCTGACCCTTCTTCTGTGCCTTCTCCTCTCCGGCCCGGCCCTCGCTTGCACCGGCGCCGAGGAATGCGCGCTCGGAGACCGCGCCTATCACGTCCGGGAGCCAGAGGGCTGGGACGGCGTGACGCCCCTGCCGGTGATGCTCCATTTCCACGGCTGGGGCCGGCAGGGCGAGACGATCATGACCCACGCCCGGATCGCTGGCGCGACGGTGCCGCGCGGCGTGCTGCTGGTCGCGCCGGACGGGCTGGGCCGGTCCTGGGCGTTCCGCAGCCCGAACTCACGCGACACGCCCTTCGCCCGCGCCGTGCTGGCGGAGGTCGCCGCGCGCTACCCGACCGACGGCCGCCTGATCGTGTCCGGCTACAGCTGGGGCGCGCTGATGGCCGCGCGCTTCGCCTGCGAGAGCGGGGCCGAGGTCGATGCGCTGCTGCTCGTCGCGGGCGCCTTCCCGCCCGGCACCCCGTGCGCGGGACGGCCGAGGCGCGTGGCCCATGTCCACGGCACGGACGACACCGTTCTCGACTTCCCCTACGGCCCGGATGGCGCGCCGACCCATGCCGTCGCCCTCTGGCGCGAACGGCTCGGTTGCGACAAGGCGCCGGACCGGCGCTACGACTGGCAGGCGGTGAGTTGGCTCACCCATGACCGGCATGAATGGGACTGTGCCGCAGGGCGCGTGTCGATGGACGTCCATCCCGCCAGCCACCTGATCCCGCGCGGCTGGTTCGCCCGTCTGCTGGACGAAATCCTCGGCTGACTTGCGCTGGATCAAGGCGCGGGCGCGGGGCGCCGCGCAAGCTCAAGGCCTCAACACGGAGGACCGCCCGATGAGCCGACCGCATCCGATGGGAGACGTGCGCAAGCACCTGGTGCTGCTCCGGACCATGGCAGCGCAGACCGGCGCCGACACGGTCCGCGCCTTCGACGACGGCACGCTCGATCCGCAGGGCTGGAGCGAGGCGGTCAACCGCTGCCGCGACTGCCGCTGGGTCGAGGGCTGCCGCCGCTTCCTGGCAGAGCCCTACGAGGGCCGCCGCGAGATCCCGGGCGCCTGCGCCAACGCCCCGCTGCTGCGCGAGATCGTGCTGCCGGGGTGACCTGCCTCGGCCCCTGCGCCCGAAGCGGGCCGGCGGTTTTGGCGGGAGGGAGGCGGGTCTGTCCCGGGTCGCCTGATCGCCGCCGGTCAGGTTTTTTCCCGCCGCCCCCACAGGTCGTACTCGCTCGCCTCCTCGACCTCGACGGTCAGGATGTCGCCGGGCGCGAGTCCCTCGAAGCCTTCGTCTATGAACAGGTTCCCGTCGATCTCGGGCGCATCGGCCTTGGTGCGGCAGGTCGCGCCTTCGCCGTCGACCGCATCCACGATGACCTCGACCCGCGTGCCGACCTTCGCCTCCAGCTTGGCCGCCGAGATCGCCTGCGCCTTCGCCATGAACCGCTCGAACCGCTCGGCCTTCACCTCGTCCGGGACGTGGTCGGGCAGGGCATTCGACCGCGCCCCCGCGACGTTCTCGTACTGGAACGCGCCGACCCGGTCGAGCTGCGCCTCGTCGAGCCAGTCGAGCAGGGTCTGGAACTCCGCCTCGGTCTCGCCGGGATAGCCCACGATGAAGGTCGAGCGCAGCGCGATCTCGGGGCAGATCGCGCGCCATTCGGCGATGCGGTCCAGCGTCTTCTCGGCGGCGGCGGGCCGGGCCATGCGACGCAGCGTGTCGGGATGGGCGTGCTGGAACGGAACGTCGAGATAGGGCAGCACCAGCCCCTCGGCCATCAGGGGCACGAGGTCGCGCACGAAGGGGTAGGGGTAGACGTAATGCAGCCGCACCCAGGCGCCGAGGCTGCCCAGGTCGCGCGCAAGGTCCACGATCTCCTGCCCCGGGCGGGTCGAGCGGTCCTTCCAGTCGGTCCCATAGGCCGAGGTGTCCTGGCTGATGACCAGCAGTTCCCTCACGCCGGCCTCGACCAGCTTCTCGGCCTCGCGCACGACCGCGCGATGGGGACGCGACGCCAGCCGCCCGCGCATGTCGGGGATGATGCAGAACCTGCACTTGTGATTGCAGCCCTCGGCGATCTTCAGATAGCTGAAATGCCGGGGCGTCAGGCTGACGCCGCTTGCAGGCAGCAGGTCGACGAACGGATCGGGCGCCGGCGGGACGGCGGCGTGCACGGCGTCCAGCACCTGCTCGTATTGATGCGGCCCGGTCACGGCCAGCACCTTCGGATGCGCGCCGGTGATGTAGTCGGGCTCCGCCCCGAGGCAGCCGGTGACGATGACGCGCCCGTTCTCGCGCAGCGCCTCGCCGATGGCGTCGAGGCTTTCGGCCTTGGCCGAGTCGAGAAAGCCGCAGGTGTTCACGATCACCGCCTCGGCGCCCGCATAGTCGGGCGAGATCGCATAGCCCTCGGCCCTGAGCCGGGTCAGGATGCGCTCGCTGTCGACCAGCGCCTTGGGGCAGCCGAGCGAGACCATGCCGATCCGGGGCTGACCGGGGCGGGCGTCGCTGGGCACGGTGGCTTTCGGCGCCAGGTCCGGGCGCAGGTCGGGCGGGTTCTGAGACATGGGCGCCACATAGGGCCGGGCGAGTTGCACGGGAACCCCTTGCGGAAGGCCCCGGTGACGATAGCGTGGCGAAAAAAGGTCCAGCCAGAGAGGCCGAGCAGATGAGATGGCTCTTCCGCGTCACGCTGACGCTTCTGACGCTTGTCGTCGCGGCCGTCCTGGCCGTCATGTTCGTCCCCGCCGAGCCGGTCGTCCGACTCGCTGCCGAGCGGTTCCAGGCCGAGACCGGCCGGGTGCTGACCGTCGAGGGCCCCGTCCGCGCGACGCTCTGGCCCCGGATCGGGGTGACGGCCGAGGGGGTCTCGGTCTCCAACGCCGACTGGGCGGGCGCGCAGCCGATGCTGAAGGCCCGCGCGCTGGAGATCGGGATCGACCCGATGGCGCTGCTGCAGGGCGAGGTGGCGATCAAGGCTTTGCAGGTCGAGGGCGCGCAGCTCGCGCTGGAACGCCGCGCCGATGGGACCGGCAACTGGGAATTTCCAAGCGCGGCCTCTGCCGGCGGCGGCGGGGCCACGGCCGAGGCGCGGGCAGTCTCCATCGACCGCGCGGTGCTGAAGGGCGCGCGCATCAGCTTCACCGACCGCGCGGCCGAACAGACCTGGCTTCTTGAGGCGGTCGACCTGACCGCCGCGCTGCCGGGGCTGGACCAGCCGCTCGGACTGAAGGGCACCGCGCTGATGAACGGCGTCGCGCTGGCGCTCGACGCGCGGGTCGACGGCGTCTCGGCGCTGGCCTCGGGCGCGCTGACGCCGGTGCGCGTCTCGCTGCGCTCCGCAGGCACCGAGATCGTGGCCGAGGGCCGTGCCGATCTCGACCCGCTCTCCTTCGCGGGGCGGCTGGACGTCTCCAGCGACGACAGGCTCGCGCTGCTGGCCGCGCTGGGGGGCGCACCGCTTGACCTGCCGCCGGGCCTCGGCCGCGACCGGCTGGCGCTGATGGCCGAGATGACGCTCGCCCCCGAGGGCAGCCTGCACCTGCGCGGCATGGACCTGACGCTGGACGGCAACGCGCTGTCGGGCGGGCTGGACCTGGTGCAGGGGGCCGAGCGGCCGCGCATCACTGCGACCCTGCAGGCGCCGGCGCTGGACCTCACCGCGCTCAGCCGCGAAGGGCAGGGCGGCGAGAGCGCTCTGGTCGCCGAGACCGGCTGGGGGCGCGAGACGATCGACGTCTCGGCGCTGTTCGCTGCCGATGGCGAACTGACCTTCACCTCGGGTCCGGTCACGCTGGGCGACGCGCGGCTCGATGCGGTGTCGATGGCGGCGACGCTCGACCAGGGGCGCGCCGTGGCCATCTTCCGCCCGATCCGCGCCTATGGCGGCGAGATCACCGGCGAATGGGTCGTCAACGGGCGCGGCGGGCTGTCCACCCGCGCCGTGCTGGACCTGAAGGGGTTGCAGATGGAGCCCTTCCTGACCGAATTCACCGATTTCGACCGGCTGGTCGGGCAGGCCGACATCTCGGTCAACCTGCTGGGCGTCGGAGACACGGCGCAGGCACTGATGAGCAGCCTCGACGGCGAGGTCTCGTTCCTCGTCGGCAAGGGCGAACTGCTGGGCCTCGACCTCGCCGGGATGATTCGGACCTTGGACCTCGAGTATCGAGGCGCGGGGCAGAAGACGATCTTCGACGGCATCTCGGCGAGCTTCGCCGTGACCGACGGCGTGGCGCGCGGCGACGACCTCGCCTTCACCGCGCCGCTTCTGGCGGCGACCGGCGCGGGGACCGTGGATCTGGGCGCGCGTCGGCTCGACTACCGGCTGATGGCCAACCTGCGCCGCTCGGCCGAGAGCGAAGGGATCATCGTCCCGATCCTGTTCAAGGGCCCGTGGTCCGATGTCTCGATCCGGCCCGACCTCGAATGGCTCGCCCGCCGCGAGCTGGAGGCCCGCGCCCGCGTGGAGGCCGAGAAGATCGAGGCCCGCGTCCGTGCCGAGGCCGAGGAAGCCGCCCGCCGCGCCGAGCAGGTCGCGCGCCAGAAGCTGGCCGACGAGCTGAACGTCAATGTCGAGGCGCTGGGCTCCCGCGAGGCGATCGAGGCGGCGATCCGCGACCGGGTCGGCGCGCAGCTGCTGGACGCGCTGCGCAACCGTTAAGCGGTCTCGCTTCGGGTGGACCCTACAGGCCGGGCGCGCTATCTGCGGCGCCACCCGGACCGGAGCGAACAGACCATGAGCGTCAGCCTCAAGGACACCGTCATCAAGCCCCTCCATCCGGAGGGGCCGAAATTCATCGCGATCTTCGCCATCGCGGCGGTGATCGGCGGCATCCTGTGGGACCCGCTCGGCATCCTCGGCGTCGTCCTGACGATCTGGTGCTACTACTTCTTCCGCGACCCGAACCGCATCGTCCCGATGGAGCCGGGGCAGGTGGTCTCGCCCGCCGACGGACTTGTCTCGCTGGTGGAACCGGCCGTGCCCCCGGCCGAGCTTGGCCTCGGGCCCGAGCCGCGGATGCGTGTCTCGGTCTTCATGTCGGTCTTCGACTGCCACGTGAACCGCGCCCCGGTCGAGGGAGAGGTGACGAAGATCGCCTATCACCCGGGCAAGTTCTTCTCGGCCGAGCTCGACAAGGCCTCCGACGAGAACGAACGCAACGGGCTGGTCCTGACCATGGCGGACGGCACGCGGATCGGCGTCGTGCAGATCGCGGGCCTCGTGGCGCGGCGCATCCTCTGCGAGACGGACGAGGGCGCGCTTCTGACCCGGGGCGAGCGCTTCGGGATCATCCGCTTCGGATCGCGGCTCGACGTCTACCTGCCCGAGGGGACGGCGCCGAAGGTCTCGGTCGGGCAGAAGATGACGGCGGGCGAATCCGTCATCGCGATCCTCGGCGACCCGGTCCAGGCGACCGCGCGCGAGATCTGACATGGCCGACGATACCCCCGAGGACATCCCCGAGGAGACCGGCCGCCCGATCCGCGTCGTCGCCCTGATCCCCAACCTCGTCACCATCGTCGGCCTGTGCTTCGGGCTGACCGCCATCCGCTTCGCCGTCGAATCGCGCTATGAACTGGCGGCCGGGCTCCTGATCCTCGCGGCGCTGATCGACGGCATGGACGGGTTGCTGGCCCGCCGGCTCAACGCGGCCTCGCCCTTCGGGGCGGAGCTCGACTCGCTGTCGGACTTCGTCTGCTTCGGCGTGGCGCCGGCGCTGATCGTCTACCAGTTTGGCCTCAAGGACGTGCTGGGGCTGGGCTGGATCGCCGCACTGACCTTCGCGATCTGCTGCTGCCTGCGCCTTGCGCGCTTCAACGTGGCCGCGAAGGACGAGACCAACGACAGCGGCTCCTTCACCGGGGTGCCCGCGCCCGCGGGCGCGATGCTGGGCCTTTTCCCGCTGACGCTGTTCCTTGCGGGCTTCGCGGACTTGCGCGACTGGCAGTTCCTCATCGCCATCTGGATGTTGTTCGTTGGCGGGCTGATGATCGCGCGCTTCCCGACGATCTCGCTGAAGGCGATGAAGGTCAGCCGCGACAACGCCGTCTACGTTCTGCTGGGCGCGGCGGTCGTGATCGGGCTGATGCTCACCCGGTTGTGGCTGTTCCATGTCTGCGCGACCGTCATCTACCTGGCGCTGATCCTGCTGGGCGCCGCACGGCGCCGCCGCGCCCACTGATCCAAGGAGCTTTCGTGGACGCCGACGCCGTCACCCGCACCTATCGCCGCTGGGCCCCGATCTACGACGCGACCTTCGGGCGCGTGACCTCGCCGGGCCGGCGGCGTGCCACCGCCCATGTGAACGCCTCGGGCGGGCGCGTTCTGGAGGTCGGGGTCGGCACCGGCCTTGCGCTCGGCCATTACGGCGAGGGCGTCGAAGTCACGGGTATCGACTTCAGCGAGGAGATGCTGGCGCTGGCGCGCGACCGCGTCTCGGCGCAGGGCCTCAGCCGGGTCGGTGGGCTGCGGCAGATGGATGCGCGGACGCTGGACTTTCCGGACGACAGCTTCGACGTGGTGGTGGCGATGTACCTGATCTCTGTCGTGCCGGAGCCGCAGCGGGTGCTGGCCGAGATGGCGCGCGTCTGCAAGCCCGAGGGCGAGATCGTCATCGTCAACCATTTCGCCGCCGAGACGGGCCCGCTGAACCGGCTGGAGCGGTTCATGGGCCCCTTTGCAGACCGGATGGGCTGGCATTCGGATTTCGAGATCTCGACGGTGCTCGAGTCCGGCCATGTCGAGGAGGTCGCGCGCGAGGGGCTGGCGCCGCTGGGGCTGTTCACCTTCCTGCGGCTGCGGCCGGTGAAGGCCGCCGCCTGAGCGCGGGCGCTCAGTTTTCCCAGGCGATGTCGGCGCCGAGCCGCGTGAGGTTCTCGGTGAAGTTCGGATGCGCCCGCTTGACGGGCCCCGCGTTCAGGATGCGCGACGGCCCGTCGATCTGGATCGCCGCGATCAGCAGGCCGACGACGACGCGGATGATGTAGGGCGCCTCCACCTCGGCGGGCTTCAGGCGATTGCCGCCGAAGACGATCAGGCGGTGGGGGTCCGAAAGGTGGCAGCGCACGCCGAACTTGGCCAGCTCCGCCGACCAGCCCATCGCGCCTTCGTAGACCTTGTTCCAGAACATCACGTCGCCGGTGCAGCCCACCGCCACGCCGATGGCCTGCGGCAGCAGGTCGGCGGGGAAGTAGGGCCAAGGCGCGGCCTCGATCTTGGGCGTCATCTGCGCCGTCAGCGGCGGCGTCACGTCTCGGGTCCAGCCAGTGACGGTGACGGCGCCGGGCCGGAGGTCGAACTGCAGGCCGAGCTTGCCGAACTGGTCGAGGATCAGCGGCATCTCGTCGAGGATGTCGGTCTCGACCGTCACCCGCCCGCCCGAGACGCCGCCGAGCGCGAGGAAGGTCGCGACCTCGTGGTGATCGTCGGGGACGCGGCGCGTGGCCCCGCCGAGCGAGGCCGCCCCCGTCACCGTCAGGCGCGAGGTGCCGATGCCATCGACCTGCGCGCCCATCTCGACCAGCATGTGGCAGAGCGACTGGACATGCGGCTCCGACGCGGCGTTGGTCAGGACGCTGGTCCCCTCGGCCATGGACGCGATCAGCAGGAAGGTTTCGGTCGCGGTGACCGAGGCGTATTCGGCCCATATCGCCTGCGCGTCCGGCCGCCCGGACAGCGTCAGGTCGATCTCGTCCGTGTCGGCCTGCACCGCGCCGAAGCGTTTGAGGATTGCGATATGCGGGTCGATCTCGCGGATGCCGAGCGCGCAGCCCTTGGCGTCCACGTCGAAGCGCAGATGCCCGTGGCGGAGCAGGATCGGCGCCAGCAGCATGATCGCCGAGCGGATGCGCAGCGGCAGCTTCTCGATCGCGTCGGGAATCAGGCGCTCGGGGTGGTCGACCTCCAGCACCTGCGCAGCCTTGTCGTAGCTGACCTGGCTGCCCAGCGCGCGGAAATAGTCGAGGAACTTGTCGACGTCCGTGATGTCGGGCACGTTTTCCAGCCGCACCGGCGCATCGGTCAGCAGCGTCGCGCAGAGCATCGGCAGCACGGCGTTCTTGTTGCCGTTCGGGCGGATCGTGCCCGACAGCGGACGCCCCCCGTTCACCACGAGATTGGCCATGGGGCCTCCGGTCAGGTCAGGATCAGCGGCGCCGGTCGCGGCGCGAGGACATCGGCTGGAACGCCACCGAGACATGCGCCTCGCAATAGGGCTTGCCGGCCTGGACGGGCAGGCCGCAGAACCAGAACTTCTCGGTCGCGGGATCGCCGATGGGCCATTTGCAGGTCCGCTCGGTCAGCTCCATCAGGCTGATCTTCTTCGCCGTCTTCTCGACCGCGTTGACCTTGGCCAGCGCCTCGGCGCTGATCTCGTTGGCCGAGGGCTGCGGCGGCAGGGGCTGGCCCGCCATCAGCGGCTTGCGGAGCGGCGTGACGTTTGTGCCCTGCGGCACGGCGGCCATGGTGCGCGGCTCGTCGTCGTCGTCCTCCTCCTCGTCGGACTCGTCCGGCTCGGGGGCGGCGGCGAACTCTGGCTCGGGGGCGGGATCGGCCTCCGGCTCCGGGGCGGCGGCGACGGCTTCGGAGGCCTCGGCGGGCGCGGCCTCGTCTTCCTTGCCCTGGTTGCGGTTCGACAGGCCCAGGCGGTGGACCTTGCCGATGACCGCGTTGCGCGTCACGCCGCCCAGTTCCTTGGCGATCTGCGAGGCGCTCGCGCCCTCGCCCCACATGCGCTTGAGCGTCTCGACGCGCTCGTCGGTCCAGGCCATTCTCGTCTCCGTAATCTGCAGGGGGCGTCGCCGAAACGAGCCTGTGCGGGCACGCACGGGCCGATCCCCGGGGTTGTCCTATTGTAAGGTCTGACGCCGCCGTTACAAGCGGCCCCCGGACCGATGCAGGAGAAGCCCATGCCGACCGACGCCGCCGCGACACGCCCCAGCCCGCAGGATCAGGGGGTTCGCCGCTTCGGCCGCGTCAACTGGCTGGGCACGGCGACCCTGGTCGAGCGGGAGGTGCGCCGCTTCATGGCCGTCTGGACCCAGACCCTGCTGGCCCCGATTGTCACCGCAGGCCTGTTCCTGATGATCTTCACCATCGCCGTGGGCGAGCGGCGGGGCGAGGTGATGGGCGTCAGCTTCCTGCACTTCCTGGCGCCGGGCCTTCTGATGATGACGGTGATCCAGAACAGCTTCGCCAACGTCTCCTCCTCGATCTCCTCGGCCAAGGTGCAGGGCAACATCGTCGACACGCTGATGCCGCCGCTTTCCGCCGGAGAGCTGCTGACCGGCTATCTGGCCGGCGGGATCGCGCGCGGCGTGATCGTGTCGGTGGCCATCGCCCTAGCGATCTTCCCGACGATCGGGCTGGGCGTCGCCAACCCGCTGATGGCGCTGGTCTGGGTGGTGCTGGGCGGGGCCTTCCTCGGCGCTCTGGGCATCATGGCCGGCATCTTCGCCAACAAGTTCGACCAGGTGGCGGCCATCACCAACTTCATCATCACGCCGCTCAGCTTCCTGTCGGGCACGTTCTACTCGCTCGACACGATGCCGCCGGTGCTGGCCGCGATCAGCCATGCAAATCCGGTCTTCTACCTGATCGACGGGCTCCGGAGCTCCGTCCTCGGCGTGTCGGATTCCTCGCCCTGGCTGGGCTTCGTCATCGTGCTGACGGCGACGGCCCTGGTCTGCGCCGGCGCGTGGTGGATGTTCCGGACGGGCTATCGGCTCAAGCCCTGACGGCGCGCCCCTCGCGCCAGGCCAGCGTCAGCGCGCCCGCGACGATCAGCCCCGCGCCGGTCCAGCCGACCGCGTCGGGCAGGGTGCCGAACAGCATCAGGTCGTAGACCCCCGCGAAGACCAGCGTCAGGTAGGTGAAGGGCGTCACGAAGCTGGTCTCCGCCCGGCGGAGCCCGTTGACGAAACAGCCCTGCGCGCAGGCCATGGCGAGGCCCAGCGCCGCCATCGCCGTCCATTGCGCCCCGGTCGGCGCCTGCCAGACGGGCAGGGCGGTCAACGTCGCGAAGATCACGCCGATCCCGTTCGAGAAGGCGAGGATCGTGAGCGGCCCCTCGCGGCGGGTCAGCCGCTTGATCAGCAGCACCTCGGCCCCGAGCGCCAGCGCCGCACCCAGCGCTAGCAGCGCGCCGGGCGCGAAGACTCCGGCACCGGGCCGGATCAGCAGCAGCCCGCCGGCGAGCGCGATGGCGGCGGCGCTCCAGCGGACGGGGCCGACCCGCTCGCCCAGGAACAGGACGGCCAGCACCATCGCGACGATCGGGTTGAGGAAGCTGATCGCGGTCGCCTCGGCCAACGGGATCGTGGCGACCGAGGCGAACATCAGCGTCACGCCGCCCCAGCCGAACAGGACGCGCAAGGCATGCCAGCGCCACTGGCCGAAACCGATCGCGGGGCGGAGCGCCACGACGACCGCGCCCACCGCGAGTGCGGCGAAGGCGAAGCGCCCGAAGGTGATCTGGAACGGATGCAGCGGAGCGCCGAGTGCCGGCGTCCCCAGCGCCTTCGCCAGCAGCGTCGTCGCGGCGATAAAGGCCGCGGCCGCGACCATGAAGGCGGCGGCGGTGCTGCGGGGGCCGAACTCCTCGCGCAGGGCGGGGGTGTCAGACACCCAGGCACCAGCGCATGATCGCCTTCTGCGCATGCAGCCGGTTCTCGGCCTCGTCGAACACGACCGAGCGCGGGCCGTCCAGCACCTCGTCCGTCACCTCTTCGCCGCGATGGGCGGGCAGGCAGTGCATGACCAGCGCGTGGTCCGGGGCGGCCTGCATCAGGCGCTCGTTCACCTGGTAGGGGCGCAGCAGGTTGTGGCGGCGCTGGCGGCTCGACTCCGGGTCGCCCATCGAGACCCAGGTGTCGGTGACGACGAGGTCGGCGTCGCGCACCGCGACCGCGGGGTCGCGCTCGATCCGGACTTCGCAGCCCGCGTTGCGCGCGGCGCCGACGAGACGGGGATCGGGGTCGAGCTGCTGGGGACCCGAGAAGGTGAAGTGGAAGCCGAAGCTCGCCGCGGCATGCAGGAAGCTCTGTGCCACATTGTTGCCGTCGCCCATCCAGGCGACGCGCTTGCCCCTGATGGGCCCGCGATGTTCCTCGAAGGTCATCACGTCGGCCATGATCTGGCAGGGGTGGGAGGTGTCGGTCAGCCCGTTGATGACGGGCACGGCCGCGTGCTCTGCCATCTCGGCCAGGATGTCCTCGCCGAAGGTGCGGATCATGATGAGGTCGACGTAGCGGCTGAGCACGCGGGCCGTGTCGGCGATGGTCTCCCCATGGCCGAGCTGCATCTCGGCGCCCGACAGCACGATCGAGGTGCCGCCCATCTGCCGGACGCCCACATCGAAGCTGACCCGGGTGCGGGTCGAGGGCTTCTCGAAGATCAGGGCCACGACATGGCCCGTCAGGGGCAGGGCATCGTCGGGCGTGCCCTTCGGGCGGGCGCCCCGGGCCGCCTTCATCTCGGCGGCGGACTTGAGGATCGCGCGGAGTTCGGCAGGGTCGGTGCGGTGGATATCGAGGAAATGGGGCATCGGCAGCTTTCGGCGGAAAGGCCGGGGGCGACGGGGGGCGAAAGAGGGGCCAGGGGACCCGTCCCCCTCCGAATGCCCCCGGACCCCGGGATCATCAGGCAGGAGAACGGGTCAGGCCTGCGGGGCCGGGACCAGCGACACCGCCGCGCGGTCGAGACGGGCGACGGCCTCGCGGATGTCCTCGTCCTCGATGTTGAGCGGCGGCAGCAGGCGAACGGTGTTGTCGGCTGCTGGAACGATGCAGAGCTGCTGCCCGTAGGCCGCCTGCACGACGTCGCCCGCGGGCACGCGACACTTGAGCCCCAGCATCAGGCCCGATCCGCGCACCAGCTCGAACACCTCGGGATGGGAGGCGACCAGCCCCTCCAGCGCCTGGCGCAGCAGGCCCGCCTTGCGGCGCACCTCCGACAGGAAGGACTCCTCGGCGACGATCTCCATGACCGCGTTGCCGACCGCGCAGGCCAGCGGGTTGCCGCCATAGGTCGAGCCGTGGCTGCCCGCGCTCATGCCGCTGGCGGCATCCTCTGTGGCGAGCAGCGCGCCGAGGGGGAAGCCGCCGCCAATCCCCTTCGCGACCATCATGATGTCGGGCGCGATCCCCGCCCATTCATGGGCGAACAGCTTGCCGGTCCGCCCCATGCCGCACTGCACCTCGTCGAGGATCATCAGCGCCCCGGTCTCGTCGCAGAGATCGCGCAGACCCTTCAGGCAGACGTCGGGCACCGGGATGATGCCGCCCTCGCCCTGCACCGGCTCCAGGATGACGGCGGCCACGTCCGGCTCGGCCATGGCGGCGCGCAGCGCCTCGTGATCGCCGAAGGGCACGTGCCGGAACCCCGGCAGCAGCGGGCCGAAGCCCTTGGTCATCTTCTCGGACCCGGCCGCCGCGATCCCCGCGGAGGAGCGTCCGTGGAACGAGCCGGTGAAGGCGAGGATGACGTGACGCTCCGGCTGGCCCTTCTCGGACCAGTACTTGCGCGCCATCTTGACAGCCAGTTCGCAGGCTTCGGTCCCGGAATTGGTGAAGAAGCAGGTATCGGCGAAGGTGGCGGCGACCAGCCTCTCGGCCAGCTCCTCCTGCCGGGGGATGTGGTAGAGGTTCGACGTGTGCCAGAGCTGCCCCGCCTGCGCTGTCAGCGCCTCGGTCAGCGCGGGATGGGCATGGCCCAGCACGTTTACCGCGATGCCGGCGCCGAGGTCCAGGAAGCGTCGCCCGTCCTTCTCCACCAGCCAGGCGCCCTCGCCCGAGACGAAGCTCAGGGGCGCGCGGTTGTAGGTGGGGAGGATTGGCGAGATCATCTCCGTGGTCCTTTCCGTAGGGTTGAGGCGCCCGGCATCGCCCGAAACGCGCGACCTGTCAACGCAGCAGCCCCCTCACGCCAACGTGCATAGGAGGTGAGCGCGGCCTCGTGCTTTCTCCGGGGAAGTCCCAAGGGAGTCTACAATGCGACATATCGCCTTCGCCGCCACCGCGCTCTGCCTCGGCCTGCCCGCCGCCGCGCAGGACGCCCCGAGCTGCCCGCTTCCCGCCGACCGCTATGACATGAGCGCCGAACAGATCGAGGCGATGTACGACTGCATGTCTGCCTACATGATCGAGGGCTACCAGTCCCAAGGCAACGAGATCGCGACGGCCTATCGCGACTGGACGCAGGCCTCGACCCGCCCGGCCGTCGCCGGCGTCCACGGAGAGCGTTTCCTCAACACCTTCGTCAACGACGTGGCGGCCGAGCAGTACCTGAAATATGCCGAGGGCGATTTCGAGATGCCCGTCGGCTCGGTTCTGGCGAAGGAGATGATCGGGGTCACCGACGACGGCGCCGCCCGGCGGGCGCCGCTCCTGATCATGACCAAGGTTGCGGACGCGCCCGAAACCGACGGCTGGCGCTATTCCGGCGTACAGCCGACCGGGCAGGCGCTGAACGTCAGCCAGTCCTTCTGCCACGACTGCCACCAGAACTTCGACGCGTCGGACTCGATGGGCTACCCGTTGGAGGAGGTCCGCGTCAGCCAGTGACGCGCGCCGCCTCAGGCCAGCCCGCGCCAGGCGACGAAGGCGAGGAAGGCGGCCAGCACCGCCAGCACCCGCAGCGCGGCCCCGCCGATCATCGCCGAGCGTGCCCGTCGCCGATATTTCCCCTCGGGCACGGCGGCGAGGTGACGCTCCAGCATGGCGCAGGTGTCGCGGATGCGCCCGGCGTCGAGGTGGCGCGCGGTGGCAGGGTTGTCGAGCATCGCCCGCGCGGCCAGCAACTCGCGCGCCTGCGCCAGCGCCGCGCGGGGCAGACGGCCCCGCGCCCCGGCGAGCTTGGCCTTGAGCGGGCCGGACAGGTGCAGCCGCTCGCCCAGCGCGGCCTCGACCGCGTCGATCCGCGCGGCGATATCCCGATGCATCCCCTCCATCGCGCGCATCCTATGGCCTGCGCGGCCCACTGGCCATCGCGCCGGCGGGGGGATAACCGGTTTCCATGCTGAACACGATCCGCCATGGCGCCCCGACCGACCGTCCCCCGCTCCTGATCGCGCACGGGCTGTTCGGCTCGGCGCGAAACTGGGGCGTGATCGCCAAGCGCCTGTCGGACCGGGGCGAGGTCGTGGCAGTCGACATGCGCAACCACGGTGGCTCTTCGTGGGACGCGGCGCATGGCTACCCGGATCTCGCCGCCGATCTGGCCGGGGTGATCGGCGAGGTGCCGCATGACGTGCTGGGCCACTCGATGGGCGGCAAGGCGGCGATGGTGCTGGCGCTGACGCGGCCCGAGGCCGTCGGGCGCCTCGTCGTCGCCGACATCGCGCCGGTGGCCTATGGCCATACGCAGGCCCATCTGATCGACGCGATGCGCGCCGTCGATCTGTCGCGCGTGGCGCGCCGGTCTGACGCCGCCGCGCAGCTGCCGCAGGTACCCGACGACGGGACGCGGTCCTTCCTGCTGCAGTCGCTCGACGTCGCCGGGAAGCGCTGGGCCCTCAACCTCGACGCTCTGGCCGCCGAGATGCCGAGGATCATCGCCTTTCCCGAGATCCACGGCCGGTTCGAAGGGCCGACCCTGTTCCTGTCCGGCGGCGAGAGCACCTATGTCCGCCCGGAGCATCGCGAGGCGATCCTCGCGCATTTCCCGAAGGCGAAGTTCGCCCGGATTCCCGGCGCGGGGCACTGGCTGCATGCCGAGAAGCCGCGGGAGTTCGAGGCCGCGGTCCGGGTCTTCCTCGACGGCTGACGATTGGCGATGAATGCCACCTCGCCGCCCGATCTGCGTCACCTCCGCGACACAGGGACAGTCTATCGGTTAACCATGGAACCGTTGCTCGATGCTGTCGCCGTCTTCGCCGCCTGCGCCGACCTGTCGGTCGATGTGGTGATGGGCGAGATGTATCCGACCGTCACGATCCGTCAGGGTCCGGGCGTGCATCTCTGCGTCTCGGCCGGGATGTCCGCTTCGCCCTATCTGGCGGCGGGGGCGGTATCGCTCTGGACGCTGTCGCGGCTGCGCCGCGCCCGTCTGCGACGGCGGCTGCGCTGACGGGTCAGGCCGTCAGGCCCTCCGGCTCCTCCAGCCCGTGGGCGCGGCAGCAGGCGGTCAGCGTGTTGGCCAGCAGGCAGGCGATGGTCATCGGCCCGACGCCGCCCGGCACCGGCGTGATCGCGCCCGCGACCTGCACCGCGCTGTCGAAGTCCACGTCGCCGACCAGCCGCGTCCGGCCCGGCTGATCGGGATGCGGCATGCGAGTGATGCCGACATCGATCACCGTCGCGCCGGGCTTCACCCAGTCACCACGGACCATCCGCGCCCGCCCCACCGCCGCGATCAGGATGTCCGCGCGGCGACAGACCGCCGCCAGGTCCCGCGTCCGGGAGTGCGCCACCGTGACCGTGCAGTCCTCCCGCAGCAGAAGCTGCGCCATCGGCTTGCCGAAGAGGTTTGAGCGGCCGATCACCACCGCCTCCTTGCCCGCCATGTCCCCCAGCCGGTCGCGCAGCAGCATCAGGCAGCCGAGGGGCGTGCAGGGCGTCAGCGCGTCGCCGCCGGTCGCCAGCAGCCCCGCATTGGCCACGCTCAGCCCGTCCACGTCCTTCGCCGGGTCGATGCGCGCGACGGTCCGCCGCTCGTCCAGATGGTCCGGCACGGGGAACTGGCAGAGGATGCCGTGGACGGCCCGGTCGGCGTTCAACCGGTCGATCAGCGCGAAGAGCTCCGCCTCGGGCACGTCGGCGGGCAAACGGTGCTCGAAGCTCTCCATCCCGGCGGCGACGGTCGCCTTGTGCTTGTGGCCGACATAGACCTCGCTCGCCGGGTCCTCGCCCACCAGCACGACGGCGAGGCCCGGTGTCACGCCCGCCGCCTTCACGCGCGCCACGTCCGCCGCGATCCTGTCCCGGATGGTCGCCGCGAAGGCCTTCCCGTCGATGATCTCCGCCGTCATTCCAATCTCCCGGCCTCAGCGGCCTTGCTTCACGGGGACCTGCCCCTTTCGATGCTCCGAAAATATGCCCGCCGGAGGCACCGCGCGGGCCGGGGCTCGATGCCCCGGCCCGCGCGCATTGGCGCGACGACGAAGGTCGGCGCAAGGCCTCAGAACAGCCCCTCGACTTCTCCCGCCGCGTTCAGCCCGATCTTTTCGGCCGAGGGCACGCGGGGCAGGCCAGGCATGGTCATGATCTCGCCGCAGATCACCACGACGAAGCCCGCGCCCGCCGAGAGCCGCACCTCGCGCACCGGGACCGAGTGCCCCGTGGGCGCGCCGCGCAGGTTCGGGTCGGTGCTGAACGAGTACTGGGTCTTGGCCATGCAGATCGGCAGGTGCCCGTAGCCGTCCTCCTCCCAGGCCTTCAGCTGGTCGCGGATCTTCTTGTCGGCCAGCACCTCGTCGGCGTGGTAGATGCGCTTGGCGATGGTCTCGATCTTCTGGAACAGCGGCATCTCGTCCGGATAGATCGGCGCGAAGTTGGCCGTCCCGGCCTCGGCGATCTCGGCCACGCGGCGGGCCAGCGCCTCGGAGCCCTTCGACCCGTCGGCCCAGTGCTTCGACACGATCGCCTCGGAGCCCTGGGTGGCCACGTATTCCTTCACCGCCTGCACCTCGGCCTCGGTGTCGCCGGTGAAGTGGTTGATCGCGACGACGACGGGGACGCCGAAGCTCTTCACGTTGCCGATATGGCGGCCGAGATTGGCGCAGCCGCGCTTCACCGCCTCCACGTCCTCGACGCCCAGATCGGC
The DNA here is from genome assembly GCF_003340555.1 of Jannaschia formosa. Taxonomy (GTDB): domain Bacteria; phylum Pseudomonadota; class Alphaproteobacteria; order Rhodobacterales; family Rhodobacteraceae; genus Jannaschia; species Jannaschia formosa. Next base: position 239,411 of record NZ_QPLJ01000004.1, read on the forward strand.
CTTGGCCACCCCGCCGTTCATCTTCATCGCCCGCACGGTCGCGACCAGAACCACGCAGTCGGGTGCGATGCCGGCCTTGCGACATTTGATGTTCATGAACTTCTCGGCGCCGAGATCCGCGCCGAAGCCCGCCTCGGTCACGACGAAATCCGCAAGCTTCAGCGCCGTCGTCGTCGCGATGACCGAGTTGCAGCCATGGGCGATGTTGGCGAAGGGGCCGCCATGGACGAAGGCGGGGTTGTTCTCGAGCGTCTGGACGAGATTCGGCTGCATCGCGTCCTTCAGCAGCACCGTCATCGCGCCGTCGGCCTTGATGTCTCGGCAGTAGACCGGCGTCCTGTCGCGCCGGTAGGCCACGATCATGTCGCCAAGCCGCTTCTGCAGATCGGCCAGATCGGTGGCGAGGCAGAGGCAGGCCATGACTTCGGAGGCGACGGTGATGTCGAACCCGGTCTCCCGCGGGAAGCCGTTGGCGACGCCGCCGAGGCTCGCCGTGATCTGGCGCAGCGCGCGGTCGTTCATGTCGACCACCCGGCGCCAGACGACGCGGCGGATGTCGATGTCGAGTTCGTTGCCCCAGTAGACGTGGTTGTCGATCATCGCGGCCAGCAGGGAATGGGCGCTGGTGATCGCGTGGAAGTCGCCGGTGAAGTGGAGGTTCATGTCCTCCATCGGGACGATCTGCGCATAGCCGCCCCCGGCGGCGCCGCCCTTCATCCCGAAGTTCGGGCCGAGCGACGCCTCGCGGATGCACACCATCGCCTTCTTGCCGATGGCGTTCAGCCCGTCGCCCAGTCCCACGGTCGTCGTCGTCTTGCCCTCGCCCGCCGGGGTGGGGTTGATCGCCGTCACCAGTACCAGCTTGCCGTTCGGGCGGTCCTTCACGCTGTCGATGAAGCTTTGCGACACCTTCGCCTTGTCATGGCCGTAGGGCAGCAGGTCTTCCGCACCGATCCCGACCTTCTCGCCGATCTCCTGGATGGGGCGCTTCTTCGCGGCACGCGCGATCTCGATGTCGGTCAGAGGCATGGTGGATCGGTCCTTCCTTCGCAGCCCGGGCTTCGCACGACTGCTAGCCTCTCGGACAGGGGCGGACTGTGCCGAAATGCGACCTTGCGCGACTTGCGCGCGGCCTCCGCGCGATCGGCGGGCGCGGATCGGAAACGCGGACGCCGATCGTGGTCACGAATGCGCGAGGCGGCGGTCCGCGGGAACCTGTTTCGAGGTCGTTCGTTACCTCCCCGACGCGGCAGCATGGAGCTGCCGCCAGCCAGACCCCAAGCCGGAGCCCCTGACATGACCGCCCCATCGCTGTTCATCTATGCCGGATTCGTCGCGGGGCTGGGCCTCGCCATGATGACCGGCATCGTGCTCGCCTGAGCCATTCCGATCCGGGCCGTGTCTCGTCCCCTAGGACGCGGTCCGGACACTGGGGCGTCCCCTCCGCCCCTGCCTGCGCGGCGCGTCGATCCTGACCTGTCCCTCAGGGGGTCGGCGCGCCCCAGGCGCCTTCGTCAGGCACCGCGCCAGGCCCGCTGATCGGGCACGTGCAGGCGCAGAGTGCCACCCAGCCGTAGGCATCCTTCCCGCTCGACCCAGGCCGTCACGCCGCGGCGGCCCCGCGCGGCGGCCTTGAAGCCGCGCCCGTGACCCGGGGCGTCCGCGTCGATGACCGGCGCGGGCAGATGACAGGGCCGGTTCTCCATGTCCACGACCAGCGTCGCGCCGTCCTCGGCCTGCAGGCGGGAGGATGGTGGCAGATGCGTGAAGTCCGGGATGCCCGAGACGACGACGCTCGCCCCAGCCCAGGACGGGTCGAACCGCGTGACGCCGATTGCGGCGGCGATCTCGGCAAGCTCTTCCTCGGACATCACGCAGAGCTGACGGACGTTCCGGATCTCCGTTCCCCTCGGATGCTGCGACACCACCCGCGAGCAGGAGGGCCGGGTCAGCCCGCCATGCGCCTCGCCCTCGGGGCCCGCGAAGCTGAGCGCCAGGGTCTCGCGCCGGGTGCTCGCAAGGGCGGCCTCGCGGTCGGCGACGACGCCCAGCCAGACGATCCCTCCCGTGATCGCGGTCGGCTTGAGTGCGGGCATCGATGCGGACCTTTCAGGTGGGGCGGGCGCGGCTTCGTGCCCACAAGGCGACGGCCAGCAGGATCGCGGCCGCCGCGCCGAGTTCCAGCCATTCCTCGACATCCCCGAGCTGATCGTTGAGCGCCTGCGACACCTCGATGCCCAGCGGGCGCAGCTTGCGGCCGATCCCATCGAAGCCCTTGGCCACCACCACCCCGACCAGCGCCCCGACGACGAGCCAGGGCCAGCCCCGGCCGGAGCGGAGCGCGCGCCAGACCGGCCCCGCGCCATGCCGGATGAGGCGCAGGCCGGCCCAGAGCGCGAACACGACGATGACAAGGCCGACCAGCTTCTCCCACAGGGGAAAGTCGCCGGTGTAGAAGCGGGACTTGAGGATGCCGCCCGACAGCAGGGACTTGTCCAGATCCATCTCACGCGCGGCGGCCAGCAGCAGCGTCGCCGGTATCTGCCAGTAGCGGCCCGCCGCAAGGCCGGGGGCGGCGGCGGCATAGGCCACGGCTGCACCGAGATAAGCGACGACCGAGGCGATCTCGACCGGGCCGTCCTCGCCGTAGAGGCCGGAACTTCCGCGCAGGAACAGCAGGATCGCGAGGATTCCGGCTCCGGTCGCGAGGACGACGACGAGGACGGGCCGGGGAAGGGTGGAAACTGCAGCAGGCATCCGCGGCGCTTACCACCGATGGAAGCGTCACGAAAGCATCACGAACGAAAAACCCCGGCGCCGCGGCGCCGGGGTCTGTCGTCTCAGGCCGAGGGCTCGGGCTCCGGGCCGGAGCCGATCTCGGGCGGCTTGCGCTTCGGCTTCGTCTTCGGGATCGCGGTCAGGCTGCTTCCGCCGTGGTCAATGCCGTCATCGTCGTCGTCGCGCTTGAGCGGCTCGCCGTTGATCACCTTCATGATTTCCGGCCCGGTCAGCGTCTCGTATTCGAGCAGACCCTGAGCGAGCCGTTCCAGATCGTCGCGCTTCTCGGTGAGGATGCGCTTGGCAGTCTCGTAGCCGGTCTCGACCAGTTCCTTGACCTTCTCGTCGATCAGCTTCTGCGTGGCGGGCGAGACGTTGCCGCCGCCCTGGTAGTTGCCCAGATAGCTCTGCTGCTCGTTGGCGTAGTCGACCATGCCGAGCTCCTCGGAATAGCCGAACTGCGTCACCATCGCCCGGGCGATCCGCGTGACCTGCTGGATGTCCGAGGCGGCGCCCGACGTCACGTTCTCCTTGCCGAAGATCAGCTCCTCGGCGACGCGGCCGCCCATCGCCATGGCGATCTTGGAAGTGTACTTGGTCCAGCTGACGGACAGCTGGTCGCGCTCCGGCAGCGATAGCACCAGGCCCAGCGCACGGCCGCGCGGAATGATGGTCGCCTTGTGGATCGGGTCGTGCTGCGGGACGTTCAGGCCGACGATGGCATGGCCCGCCTCGTGATAGGCGGTCAGCTTCTTTTCGTCTTCGGTCATGACCATGGACCGCCGCTCGGCTCCCATCATGACCTTGTCCTTCGCGCTCTCGAAATCCTCCATCGTGACGACGCGGCGGCCGATGCGGGCGGCCATCAGTGCCGCCTCGTTGACGAGGTTGGCGAGGTCGGCACCCGAGAAGCCGGGCGTGCCGCGCGCGATGATGCGCAGGTCGACGTCGGCGCCCAGCGGCACCTTGCGGGAATGGACGCCGAGGATCTTCTCGCGCCCCTTGATGTCCGGGTTCGGAACCTGGACCTGGCGGTCGAAGCGGCCCGGACGCAACAGCGCGGGGTCCAGCACGTCGGGGCGGTTTGTGGCCGCGACGATGATGATGCCCTCGTTGGCCTCGAACCCGTCCATCTCGACCAGAAGCTGGTTCAGCGTCTGCTCTCGCTCGTCGTTGCCGCCGCCATAGCCTACGCCGCGCGAGCGGCCGACGGCGTCGATCTCGTCGATGAAGACGATGCAGGGGGCGTTCTTCTTGGCCTGCTCGAACATGTCGCGGACGCGGGACGCGCCGACGCCGACGAACATCTCGACGAAGTCCGAGCCCGAGATGGTGAAGAACGGCACGCCCGCCTCGCCGGCCACGGCGCGGGCGAGCAGCGTCTTGCCGGTGCCCGGAGGGCCGACCAGCAGGGCGCCCTTCGGGATCTTCCCTCCGAGGCGGCTGAACTTCTGCGGGTTGCGCAGGAACTCGACGATCTCTTCGAGGTCTTCCTTCGCCTCGTCGATGCCCGCCACGTCGTCGAAGGTGACGCGGCCATGCTTTTCGGTCAGCAGCTTGGCCTTCGACTTGCCGAAACCCATGGCCCCGCCTTTGCCGCCGCCCTGCATCCGGTTCATGAAGAAGATCCAGATGCCGATGAGGACGAGGAAGGGCAGCCAGAGGCCCAGCGCGGACATGAAGCCCGACTGCTCCTGGCTCTCGGCGCTGATGGCGACGTCGTTGGCGAGCAGCGTCTCGGTCACGTCGACATCGGCGGGCTTGATCGTGATCTGCTCCGTCCCGCCGGAGCCGCGGAACTCGATCCGCTCCCCGTCGAGGCGGACCGAGCTCACCGAGCCGTTCCGGACCTGGTTGACGAACTCCGAATAGGGAACCTCCCGCGCCGACATCGACGACTGTCCACCCGAGAAGAGCTGGAACAGGGCCATGACGAGGACGAAAAGGACCACCCAGAATGCGATGGATCGCGCGTTACCCAAGGGGTTTCCTCCGTTTTGCGCGGAACCGGTGCGACCGCGCGTCAGTTAGCAGGCAAGATAGGGATTGCAGCCCCGGGTTCAACGCGTTTCCGTCGGACGGCGATTGCGGCGCATCGCCTCCGCCCGGCGTCCTTGTGGCCATCCATGCACGGAACGGGCCTCCGCGTCACGCGATCCGTGCGGCTTCGGCAAGGGCCGCAGCAGCCATGGCGGCGTTCCGGGCGACCGCAGTCCCCCAAACCTTCGCTTCGATCCGACGGACGGACCGTGCTCCTGCCCGCTACTCCGCTCGCCGCGGGACAAGCTCCGCCCGCCACGACCCCGCCTCGGACGCCAGCGGCGCGGCGACCAGTTGGCCGCCGGACCAGACCGCCGGGGATGCCATCAGCGAGCGGCGCGGCAGCCCGGTCTCGCGCCAGGGAAGGGTCGAGACCGCGTCGCCAAGCGCGCCGATCATGACCTCGGCGGGCGGCGTCCCGTCGTAGCTCAGGCGCCAGCGGCCATCCCAGACCTCGCCCGGGCGAACCGGCTGGGCGGCCAGCGCCGCGGCCGGTTCGCGGGCGAGGCGGAGGTGGTCCGTCCGCCAGGTCAGCAGGCACCCCGCCAAGGTCGTCGTCTCGGCGGCCGCCATCCGCCGCAGCAATTCCTGCTGCTTGGACCGGCGGGGCGGGTGGTCGCCGCCACCGATCTCCCGCAGCCCGGCCAGCAGGACGCGCCGGGCCTGTTCCGGATCGTCGTCCAGCAGGGCAGCCATCCGGTCCCGGGAAATCAGCCAGTCGCCGCGGTCGACCGTCACGATCTGCGACACGAGCCTCCGCGTCTGCGCGTCGAGCGAGTGCCTCGCCATGCGGAGCGCCGTGGCCGAGGCCGCGATCGCCGCCGTCCCGATCCCGAGCTCCGACAGGAGGCGCCGCGCCCGCGCCCGTTCGAACCGCGGATCGGCGTTGGACGGGTCCTTCACGGGGTCGATCCCCTCCGCCCTAACGAAGGCTAGAAGGTCATCCCTTAAGGATGCGTGAAGAGGGCGCAGAAAGACCGTCCCGGCGCGGAGGATGCGCGGCTCCATCGCGGCGAGCCCGTCCAGCCCCGCCCCGTCGGACAGCCGCATCACGAAGCTTTCGGCGATGTCGTCGGCGGTGTGGCCCAGGAGGACGGCGCCCAGACGATGCTCCCGCGCCCAGGCGGCCAGCGCGCCATAGCGCGCCTCGCGGGCGCGGGCCTGCAGCGCAGGGCCGTCGCCGAGGCGCAGCCGCAGCACGTCATGCGGGATGCCGCGTGCGGCGCAAAGGCGCGCGACGAAGGCCGCCTCCGCCGCCGCCTCGGGGCGAAGCCCGTGATCGACGGTCACGGCGCGGTGGGCCAGGCCCTTGGCGTGACAGGAAAGAAGAAGGGCGAGGCTGTCCGCCCCGCCCGAGACCGCGACGCCGAAAGGGGCGTCGCGCGCGTCCAGCCGAAGCTCAGGAGCAGCCAAGCTCCGCCCGCGCCTGCTGCGCCTCGACCGCCGCGGGGGCGGAGGGGAAGCGCGCGCCGACCTCCGTCAGGGTCAGGCAGGCTTCCTCCGTCTGGCCCAGCGTTCCCAGCGCCCGGCCGAGGCCCAGCAGCGAATCGGCCGCGCGGGGACCCTGCGGCGTGCCCGAGAAGCTCTCGAGATAGGACCGCGCGGCTTCTGCGGCCTGCCCGTCGCGGGCCAGCGCCTCGGCGCGGAAGAACTGCGCCTCGCCGGTCAGCGGGCCGGAGGGGTAGGCGGTCACGAAGCGCCCGAAGGCCTCCGCGGCCTCGGTGTTCCGGCCCTGGTCGAGCAGGGCGCGGGCAGCGTCGAATTCCGACTGCTCGCCGACGGCCAGTTGCGGGGCAGGGGCGGGCGCGGGTGCAGGGGCCGGTGCGGGCCCGGGCGCAGGGGCGGGCGCCAGAACGCCGCCCGAGGCGGTCGGACGCTGCACCGGGACCGGACCGGAGGTGACCGGACCCGACCCGACCTGACCGGACCCGACCTGGCCCGCGCCGACCTGACCACCGGTCGCGGGCGCGGGCGTGTCCGCGCCCAGGGGGCCGGGATTCGGCAGCGCGCCGAGGTCGCAATCGGTGGACAGCTCGCAGAGCTGGAACCGCAGATCCTCGATCCGGTTGCCGCCGTCGCGCGCGACGCTCTCGACCCGGAAGGACAGTTGCTCCGTTTGTGCCGTCAGCTGCTGAAGCTGGCTTTCGAGCGCGGTCACCCGGTCGGGGAAGCTTGTCCCCTCGATGCCCAGCGCGGCGGCGCCGGTGGTCGACAGCTCCCGCCGGAGACCCTGCATTTCCTGGTTCAGGACCGAGAGCTGCTGGCGGATGTCGGCCAGCGTCTGGCTCTGGTCCTGCGCCGAGGCGGGCAGGGCCGTGGCCAGCAGCAGGGCGAGGGCAAGGCGCATCAGACGCCCGCTCCGCCGCCGAGCGCGAGCACGGTCACCGCGCGGCGGTTCTGGCTGTAGCACGCCTCGGTCGAGCAGACCTGGATCGGCCGCTCCTTCCCGTAGGAGATGGTGCGCAGGCGCGACGCGGACACGCCTTGGCCGACGAGGTAGTCGCGGGCCGCGTTCGCGCGGCGGCCGCCGAGCGCGAGGTTGTATTCGCGCGTGCCCTGCTCGTCGGCATGGCCTTCGATCAGCGCGGTGTAGGACGGATTGGCCTGAAGCCACTGCGCCTGCGCGGCCAGGACCGACTCCGCTTCGGGCGAGAGCGTCGACTGGTCGACGGCGAACAGCACGCGGTCGCCCACATTCTGCTGGAAGAACGCCACCGAGGAGGGGTCGTTGACGCCGCCCGATCCCGCGCCGAAACCGCCGGCGCCGGTGCCGTCGAAGCCCTGGTCGCTGACGTCGCCCGCGCCCCCGTTGCCGAACATCCCGCCGGCGCAGCCGGAGAGCGCGAGGGCGGAGACGAAAAGAAGTACCTGGATTTTCATGCTCTTGATCCTAGTCAAGCAGCGGACCCCAGCTCGGGTCCGAGGCTGCGGCCGGCGTTGCGGCCCGTTGAAGGTTGCGGCCCGTGATGTCCACGGAATAGAGCGCCGGCGCGCCCTGCGCCCCCGGGCTTTCGCGGGTGAACATGACGACGCGGCCGTTCGGCGCCCAGGTCGGGCCCTCGTCGAGGAAGGCGCCGGTCAGAAGCCGCTCTTCCGAGCCGTCGACGCGCATCACGCCGATATGGAAGCGGCCCGCGTTCTGCTTGGTGAAGGCGATCTGGTCGCCGCGGGGCGACCAGACGGGGGTGCCATAGCGTCCTTCGCCGAAGCTGATCCGGCTGCCCTCTCCGCCGCTCGACGGCATGATGTAGAGCTGCGGCGCGCCGGAGCGGTCGCTCTCGAACACGATGCGGCTGCCGTCGGGCGAGAAGCTCGGCGCCGTCTCGATCGACGGGGCGGTGGTCAGCCGGGTCGAGGCGCCGGTGTTCAGGTCCAGCATGTAGAGGTCGGTATTGCCCCCGACCTCGGCCGAGTAGACGGCGCGGTTGCCGTCGGGTGAGAAGCGCGGCGCGAAGGACATGTTGGTGTTCAGGTCGCCCAGCGTCCGCCGCTGCAGGGTCGCCACGTCGAGGATCGTCACGCGCGGGAAGCCGCTCTCGTAGCCGGTATAGATGATCCGGCGCCCGTCGGGCGAGAAGCGCGGCGCCAGCACGATGCTGTCCGACGAGGTCAGGTACTGCACGTTCGCGCCGTCGTAATCCATGATGGCGAGGCGCTTCTGCCGCGCGTTCTTTGGTCCCGTCTCGGAGACGAAGACGACGCGACTGTCGAAATAGGGGCCTTCGCCCGTGATCCGGCTGTAGACGGCGTCGGCCACCTTGTGCGCCATCCGGCGCCAGCCGTCGACGGTGCCGACGAACTGCAGCCCCTCGCCCAAGGGCGCCTCGGAGAAGACGTCGAAGAGGCGGAACTGCACCACGAGGCGCCCGTCGCCCTCGACGAGGACCGAGCCGGTGATCAGCGCCTGCGCGTTCACCGCCTTCCAGTCGGACCATTGCACGGTCGAGTCGAAGCTGGAGACGCGCGCAATATGCGCGTCCTGCGGGATCTCGCGGAAGAGTCCGGTATTGGTCAGGTCGGCGGCGATCACGCGGGTGATGTCCTGTGCCACGTCGGCGGCCGCGTCGTTGCGGGCGACGAAGGTCGGGACGGCGAAGGGCAGGGGCTCGATGACCCCGTCGGTGATGGTGATGCGCAGCGGGCCGTCCTGGGCCAGGACCGGAGCGGTCAGGCCGAGCGCGGCGATCGCGGCGAGCCAAAGGGCTGTCAGAAGATGTCTCACGCGCACCTCATACGGGCTGGCGACGGTTTCCGCCTTATCGCGGCATCGTCGCGGATACTCAACAAGGACCACGTCATCGTGACCGCATCTGTTCGGGATCGAAGGTCATCTCGATCTCCTTCCACTGTTCGTATTTCTCTTCCGGCAGGTCGAAGCCGTCGCTGCCGCAGCGGATGATCGCCCGGCGCCCGGCCTCGAAGGCCTGGCTGGCCGCGGCGGAGCTTCCCCCCTCGGAGCGGATGAGCCGGATGCTGTTCGTGAGCGGCGTGCCGTCCCGGTTCATCTGCATGAAGATGGTCACGCGGGTACGCAACGCCTCGGCCGAGAGCGAGCCGAGGTTCCAGCAGCGAAGAACCTCGTTAGGTAGCGCGGCGGCTCCGTCCTCGAAACTTGGTTCCTCAGGGGCAGGTTCATCTCTCGGGCGACGATCAGCCGGTGTTGTCAGAATGCCCTCGCTGAGAACCTTTGCCTCCCTACCGGCTGGGAAATCGACGCTGCAGTAAGCAATGCCCAGAAGAAGCACGAAAAGACACGACATGCTATCGTGACCGCATCTGTTCGGGGTCGAAGGTCATCTCGATCTCCTTCCACTGTTCGTATTTCTCTTCCGGCAGGTCGAAGCCGTCGCTGCCGCAGCGGATGATCGCCCGGCGCCCGGCCTCGAAGGCCTGGCTGGCCGCGGCGGAGCTTCCCCCCTCGGAGCCGACGAGCCGGATGCTGTTCGTAAGCGGCGTTCCGTCCCGGTTCATCTGCATGAAGATGGTCACGCGGGTGCGCATCGCCTCGGTCGAGAGCGAGCCGAGGTTCCAGCATTGCGACACCGCGACGCGCAGCCCGTCCCGCTCCCCCTGGGTGAGCGGCGGGCCGGCCGGCGCAGCCGGAGCGGGCGCGGAGGCAGGGGCCTCCGCCGGCGCGTTGCCCAGGGCTTCGGCGAGCGCGCTGGTCGTGTCGATGGCACGCGGCGCCTCGGCGGGGGCCGGCGCGGGCGTGGGGGCCGGAGCGGGCGTCGGCGACGGGGCGGGCGTCGGCGAAGGGGCGGGCGCCTCGGCGGAGGCGACCTGCTGCGGCGGCGCGGGCTTGCGGCCCGGCCGGATCGAGCGCTCGGGCGCGCGCGACGGCGTCTCGTCCTCGCGGGCGATGGCGGTTGCCGCTTCCTCGGGGGCTGCGACCGTCTCGGCGGGGGCGACCGGCTCCTCGACCTCGGTCGGGGTCGGCGGTGCCTCGGCGACCGGCGCGGTCTCGGTCGCCGGTGGCGGCGCGGGCGCGGGGGCCGCGGCGATCCGCGGCGCGGGGCGCGGCGCCGGGCGCTCGGAGATCGGCGCGTCGGGCGCCTCCGACGGGGTGGAGGGCGCCTCGGGCGTCTCGGGGGCGACCTCGGTGCGCGGCGGCGGGACGATCTGCACGGCTTCGGGCGCGGCCTCGGGCGGGGTGGGCGCCGGGGCCTCGGGGGCGGGCGCCTGCACGGGGGGCGCCTCGGCGCGCGGCGCGGGCGGCGGCGGCGCGCTCTCCTCCGGCGGGGCGGGGGATGCGGGCGCGGCGGGAGCCGGCGCCTCGGCGGGTGGCGCCGAGACCAGCGCGTCGAACTCCGCCGCAGAGATCACCGAGACCTCGGCCACCGAGATGCTGTCCTCTTCCGGCACGGGCGGCAGCCAGCCGGCCACCAGCGCCCAGACGAGGACGCCGCCATGGGCCGTGGCCGACAGCGCGACGGCTTTGCGCCGTTCCATCCTACTGACTCTCCGGGGACCCTGTCCCGGTCAGCGTCGGCCCGCCCGGTTCGGTCACGAGGCCGATGTTGCGGAAGCCGCCGGCATTGAGCGCGCCCATCACCACCATGATCTCGGCATAGGGCACGGCGCCGTCGGCGCGCAGGAAGACGCGGTCGCTCTCGCGCTCGCCTGCGATGGCCTGGAGACGCGTGACGAGCTCGTCGCGCGGGACCTCGGTCGAGCCGATCTGGACCACGCCATCGGCGGCGACGGTGACGGCCAGCGGCTCCTCCTGCTCCTGCGGGAGAGGGGCGGCGGCGGTCTCGGGCAGCTCGACTGGCACGCCGGCGGTCAGAAGGGGCGCGGCGACCATGAAGATGATGAGCAACACCAGCATCACGTCCACGAAGGGCGTGACGTTGATTTCGGCCATCGGCGCGGAGCCGGAGCCCCGCCGCCTGCGCCCGCGCGGATTGCCGCCCGAGCCGCCGGGCTGGATGGTGCCCGCTGCCATCTCAGGCGGCGTCCAGCTGGCGCGACATGATGGTGGCGAACTCGTCCGCGAAGGCCTCGTAATTGCCCATGATGCGGTCGGCGTCGCGGTTGAGCTTGTTGTAGAAGATCACCGCCGGGATGGCGGCGACGAGGCCGATGCCGGTCGCCAGCAGCGCCTCGGCGATGCCGGGTGCGACCACGGCGAGGTTGGTGTTCTGGCTGATTGCGATCTGCTCGAACGCGTGCTTGATGCCCCAGACCGTGCCGAACAGGCCGACGAAGGGCGCCGTCGCGCCGGTCGTGGCGAGGAAGGTCAGGCCGGAGGTCAGGCGGTCCCGCTCCTTCCCGATGGCGACGTCCATGGTTCGGTCGATGCGCGCCTGGGTGCCGAGGATCAGGCCGCCGTCGTCGCGATGGCTGCGAGACCATTCGGTCATGGCGGCGACGAAGATCCGCTCCGAGGCGGAGCGCGGCTTGTCGCCGATCTGGTCGTAGAGCTCGTCCAGCGGCTCGCCGGACCAGAATGCCTTGTCGAAGGCCGCCGCGCGCGAACGAGCACGGCGGAACTGCACGATCTTCTGGATGAAGATCGCCCAGACCCAGATCGACGCCGCGAAGAGCGCGATCATGACCAGCTTGACGACGAAGGTCGCGCGCCAGAACAGCGCCCAGATCGAAAAGTCGATCTCGCTGGCGGCGGCCAGCACTTCGGTTTCCATGGACTGCCCCGTCCTCTGCTCTCGGCCGTTCACGGCTCGTGATTGGCGGAGGTGGTAGCAGAATCCCGCCGCCTTGGCGAGGGCCATCCGTGCATAGGCGGAATGTCGCGCCCGCCGCGGAGGGTGTGCGATCCGGGCTGCGGCGCGCTCGGCGGAGGGGCCGGGGGACGCCCCCCGGACCCCCGGCCGCATCGGCGGCTCATGGTCCGAGACCGGAGGTGCGGGCGGCGAGGTCGGAGCCTCCGGCGGGGATATTTGTGGAGGGAAGAAGGCGGGGCACGTGCCGCCCCGGCGAGGAGCGGGTCGCGAAATCGGCGGCGCAGCCGGTGCCTCTGCCGGCCGGCCGGCGCGCGTTCCGGATTGGGCCGCGCGGACCCTGCGTCGTCCGGTCGCGGCTCTGGCAGGGGAGGAGAAGCCGGGCGAGCACCCCCTCGCGCGCGCCGTGCATGGCGACGGTTGCCCTGCTTCGTGGGGTCAGGAGCCCGCGAAGAGCGCCGCGATCTCCGGACCCAGCCGCTGCGGCCGCCCCCGCATGTCCGTGAGCGCCACCGTCACCTCGGCCCGGAACAGCGGCACTGCTTCGCGGGTGACGACCTGGCTCATCACGAAGCGCGAGGGGCGGAAGCTGGTGGCCTGCGTCTCGACCACCAGCCTGTCGTCGTAGAAGGCGGGCCGCAGGTAGTCCGCCTCGATCCGCGCGACGACGAAGACACGGCCCTCGGCGCGCATGGCGGCCTGGTCGATCCCCGCCTCCCGCACCATCTCGGAGCGGGCGCGCTCGATGTATTTCAGGTAGTTGGCGTGGTAGACGATCCCCGCCATGTCGGTGTCCTCGTAATAGACGCGGAGAGGCCAGCGATGCGGCGTCACTGCACGCGCCCCAGCCGCGCGGCGAGGCGCAGCGCGGTCGCCCTGTCCTGGGACATCGCCGGGATCAGCGGGTCGTAGGCCGCGCGCATCAGGTCGGCGATGTCGGGGCGCAGCACCGCGCGATCCTCGATCAGTGCCAGCGGCGAGGCATCGGTGAAGGCGCGGTCCGACCAGAGCAGCAGCGCCTGCACCATCTGGTTCAGCGCCAGCATGTCGGCGGGGACGGCGCCCAGCTCCTCGTCCATGCGCAGGAAGGCGAAGCAGGCCTGGATCGCGCCGGTCCTGTCGAAGCGGAAGATGCGGTACTGGTTGGCCCCCGCCGCGTCGAGGCGGGCGACGAGCGGACCGAGGTCGGGGATCAGCCGGTCGAGGTTGGGCGTCTCGGTCAGCTCGGACCAGTCGCGGATGAAGAACACCATCATGTTGGCGCCGAGTTCCGGGTCGGTCTCGGCCATCTTCTGGCCGGTGAGCACGCAGAGCGCCTCGAGCGCGCCCTTGAAGGTTGCGATGGTGCTGTCCTCGACGCCGAACATGACCGGGGCGATGGGGCGGCCCCAGCGGGCGAAGAGAAAGCTGTCGTCGGAACGGGTGAAGAGGGCCTCGACGGCCTCGGGTGTCAAAGGGGTCATGGACCCGGGGGTGCCATGACATGGAGGCATCGTCCAGATCGGCGCCGCCGGGCGCCGGCGTCAGCCCGCGCGGCGTCGTGTCGCCCCTAGTCCCGCCAGCGCGGCCAGCATCAGGATCAGCGTCGCGGGCAGCGGGATCGGAGCGAAGGCGGCGGCGCTCTCGCTCTCGATGAAGCTGCGGGCCGTGGGCGCGAAGACCGAGGTCCATTGCGAGATGTCGCCGTATTCCCCGTAGGGCGTCGTCCCGCCGGTCAGCACGCCGGCGATCTGCCATTCGCCGCCCCGTTTCACCAGCAGGGGGCCGCCGCTGTCGCCGACTGCCGGCGCGCCCTCGAAGGGCAGCATCGTGGCGGAACTGCCGAAGTTGAAGAGCGTGTTGGACGTGCCCGAGGGTTGTCGAAATCTGCCTCGATGAGGGAGTTCTGGATCTTGTCGATGATGTTGTCGGCGGCCCAGCGTTCTCCGTCGGCGGTGCCGTCGATGGCGTCGGCCACGGCCGATACGCCGTAGCCCACCATCCGCGCGACCTCGCCCACAGCTGCGCCGATGGCCAGGCGCATCGGGGCGATCGTCGTGACCGGCTGCGCGAGCGTCAGGATCGAAATGTCGGTGCCGTCCCAGAACGTCCCGAAATCGGGCATCTCGGCGATGGCGGTGACGTTCCGCGTGAAGGCGGGATTGGTCTTGTCGTCGAAGGTGACGGTGGTGCTGCCCGCCGCGATCGTGTCGGTGCAGTGCCGCGCCGTGAGAACATGCGTCGTCGAGACGAGCGATCCGCTGCAGCCGCGCCAGCCGAGCGTGAGCGAAACGACCGCATCGAATGGCGCTGCAAGTGCCTGCGAGTCGAGCTCCGTCAGGGTCTCGTTGATCGTCACGGCCTGCGCCGTCCCGGTCCCTGCGGCCAACATGGCCGCCACTGCGAATGCCCGACGGATCATGCTTGTCCCATTTCGATGCGGGCGCGGACCGGATCGCGACCGTTTCTCCACGGTGTCCGTCCGGTGCCCTTGCGTCAAGCGGGACTGTTCCCGCGCTGGACCTGCGGGCCCGCCCGCGCTAGGCGCCCCTCGAAGCCGGAGGCCCCCATGTCAGACACCATCACCCCCGCATCCTGGAGCGCGCTCACCACCCTTCCGGGCAAGGACCAGGCCGAGGCGCTGGGCGACATGCTGGAGGAGCAGCTGGAGCCCGACGGGGTCGGCGTTTTCGAGATGGAGGATGGCTCGGGCCTCTGGGAGGTCGGCGCCTACTTCGCCGAGGCGCCTGACGAGACGGCGCTGGCCATCCTTGCTGCGGCCCATGGTGCGCGGCCCTTCACCGTGTCCGAAATCCCTCCGACCGACTGGGTCGCCCATGTCCGGCGAGAATTGCAGCCGGTCGAGGCGGGGCGCTTCTTCGTCTACGGCAGCCACGATGCCGACCGCGTTCCCGAGGGCCGCGTCGCGCTGCTGATCGAGGCGGCGATGGCCTTCGGCACCGGCCATCACGGCACGACGCAGGGCTGCCTGCTGGCTCTCGAGGCGCTGATCGAAGAGGGGGGGGCGCCGTCCTCGGTCGCCGATATCGGCGCCGGGACGGCGGTGCTGGCGATGGCGGCGAAGCGGGTCTTCCCGCAGGCGCACGTGATCGCCTCCGACATCGACGCGGTTGCGGTCGAGGTGGCGGAGGCCAACCTCGCCGTCAACGGCATGGAAGGGGAGGTGGCCTGCGTCGAGGCGGCAGGGTTCGACCATCCGGACCTCGGCGGGCCCTTCGACCTGATCTTCGCGAATATCCTGAAGGGTCCGCTGATCGAGCTGGCCCCCGCCATGGCGCGCGCATCCGGCGGCCATGTGATTCTGTCGGGCCTTCTCAATCCGCAGGCCGACGAGGTGATCGCCGCCTACGAGGCGGCGGGGTTCCGCCCGGTGCGCCGGGCGGAACTGGGAGACTGGACGACGCTGACGCTGGCGCGGTGAGCCCGACGCTCAGCCCCAGCGGATGTCCACGTCGGCGCGGTTGAAGCCGATATCCTCGAGCGACCGCTCGTCGAGGCGGATCAGGTCGGCATAGGTCGCCCGGCGGGCACGGGCGGCGCGGAGGACGTTGCGCAGGTTGAACATGGCTTGGTCCCTTTCATGTTCGGTTAAGCTGCGGGCCCGGTCCCTCGGGCGGTCGCAGCGTCTCGGTTGGGCGAGGGGCCCGGCCCCTCATGCGCCGGGTCAGCCCCAGCGCCTGTCCACGTCGGCTCGGTTCATGCCGATATCCTCCAGCGAGCGCTCGTCCAGGCGGACGAGGGCGGCATAGGCGGCCCGGCGGGCACGAACGGCGTGGAGGGCGTCGCATAGGTTGATCATTGCTTGTCCCTTTCCTGTTGGGCGTTGCTGTCGAGAGGGATATGTGAGCGCTAACGGGCGGCCACAATTGCGGGTTGGGAAAGGCACCCATGACGTGGTTGCATGGAACCGGAGGCGTGCCGGCATCACCGGATGACGTTCCCGCGACGGCGGCCCGCAACCCTCTGAAGCCACACGGATCCATGCCGGGCGCTGGCGTCCTCCGGGCGCGGCGGAACGCGCTCTGCCCGTCGAGGATCGCGCCCATCCCATGGCTTTTCCGCAACGGCTTGCATTCCCGGTCGCGGAGAGGGGCGGATCGCCCATCCGATGGGCGCCAGGCCGTCGGTTCGGGCACCACCGGAATCGAAGCGCCCGCCCTCATGTCGAGAGCGGGCGTCCGGGATGCGGAAGGATTCTAGCGGCGGATCTCGGCGAAGCGCTCGATCTCGGTGCGCTGCAGGCCGATGTCCGACAGCTCGCGGTCGGTCAGGCCGTTCAGCATCCGCACCGTGACCCGATGGTCGTTCCAGGCCACGAGGTTGCCCAGCAGGTTCGAGAAGACGGAGCCGTGGGCGGCGGGGAGGGCGGGGCGGAAGGCGTCGAACGCGGCCATGGGAAGAAGTCCTTTTATGTGCTGGCATCCAGCCCAGGGCCGGATCGAACGGGGGAGGGGCGGCTGTGCAACCGCGGATGGCCTGCAGGTAGGGGGAGTTTTCATTCCGCACAAATATCGCGCAAGCATGCCCGTCATGCGTGCGACGCATGTCTGTCCTCCGCCCCTTGGCCTCGGTCGCCTGCCCGTGCTAACCCCGCTGGAACGAGAGGCGAACATCGAGGCCCCACCATGCGCGTCATCGGCATCGACCCCGGCCTTGCCGCCTGCGGCTGGGGCGTCATCGAGGTCGAGGGCCCGCGCCTGCGTCATGTCGCCAACGGCACCGTGCGCACCGGCACGGGCGACCTGCCGCCGCGGCTGATGCGCCTTCACGCGGAGCTGTCGGCCGTCGTGGCCCGCCACGCGCCGGACGCCGCCGCGGTGGAACAGACCTTCGTCAACCGCGACGGGCTGGGCACGCTGAAGCTGGGGCAGGCCCGGGGCGTCGCCGTGCTGGCCGTGGCGCAGGCCGGGCTGGTGGTGGGGGAATACCTGCCGAACCTCGTCAAGAAGACCGTCGTCGGCGCGGGCCATGCCGCCAAGCAGCAGATCGACCACATGGTGCGGATGCAGCTTCCTGGCTGCGATCCGGACAGCCCCGACGCCGCCGACGCTTTGGCCGTCGCGCTCTGCCACGCGTTCCACCTGCAGACCTCGAACCGGCTGGCCAGCGCCATCGCGGCGGCCAAATGATCGGACGGCTGACCGGACGGCTCGACTGGAAGGGCACCGACCAGGTGCTGCTCGATGTCGGCGGCGTGGGCTATGTCGTCCACGTCTCCGAGCGAACCGTGGCCGAGCTGCCGCCGATCCGGACGCCGGTCTCGCTCTGGACCGAGCTTCTGGTGCGCGAGGACCTGCTTCAGCTCTTCGGCTTCCGGACGGTGCAGGAGCGGGAATGGCACCGCCTGCTGACTTCGGTGCAGGGCGTGGGCGCGAAGGTCTCGCTGGCAATCCTCGGGACGCTGGGGACCGAGGGGGTGGCCCGCGCCATCGCCCTGGGCGACGCGGCGGCCGTGCGGGCCTCGCCGGGCGTCGGCCCCAAGATCGCGCAGCGCGTGGTGAACGAGCTGCGGGGCAAGGCGCCCGCGATGATGCTGATGGAGGAGGCGGAGGCCGACATCGCCGCCGCGCAGGCGCCCACGCCGGTCGCGCCCACGATGGGCGCCGCGCCGCGCGCCCGCGCCGCCTCCTCGGCCCAGTCCGAGGCGCTGTCTGCCCTGACCAATCTCGGCTACGCGCCGCAGGACGCCGCGCGGGCGGTCGCCGAGGCGGCGGCCGAGGCCGACGACACGGCGGGCCTGATCCGCGCCGCGCTGAGGCGGCTCGCCCCGGGGGAGAGGTAGATGGACCGCGACCCGCTGCTCGACCCGACCGTGCCCGACGACGTGAGCGACGACCGCGCCCTCCGGCCGCAATCGCTCGACGAGTTCATCGGCCAGGCCGAGGCCCGCGCCAACCTGCGGGTCTTCGTGCAGTCGGCGCGGATGCGCGGCGAGGCGATGGACCATGTCCTGTTTCACGGCCCCCCGGGCCTCGGCAAGACGACGCTGGCGCAGATCATGGCGCGGGAGCTCGGCGTCGGCTTCCGCATGACGTCGGGGCCGGTCATCGCCAAGGCAGGCGACCTCGCCGCGATCCTGACCAATCTCGAGGCGCGCGACGTCCTCTTCATCGACGAGATCCACCGCCTGAGCCCCGTGGTGGAGGAGGTTCTCTACCCGGCGATGGAGGATTTCGCGCTCGACCTCGTCATCGGCGAGGGGCCGGCGGCGCGCACCGTGCGGATCGACCTGCAGCCCTTCACGCTGGTCGGCGCCACGACGCGGCTGGGCCTGCTGACCACGCCGCTGCGCGACCGCTTCGGCATCCCGACGCGGCTGGTCTTCTATACCGAGGACGAGCTGCACCAGATCGTCACCCGTGGCGCCCGCCTTCTGGGCGCCCCCGCCACCGACGACGGCGCGCGCGAGATCGCGCGCCGCGCCCGCGGCACGCCCCGCATCGCCGGGCGGCTTCTCCGCCGCGTGGTCGATTTCGCAGTGGTCGAGGGTGATGGCCGCGTCACGCGGGAGCTGGCGGATTCCGCCCTGACCCGGCTGGGCGTCGACCAGCTGGGCCTCGACGGCGCCGACCGGCGCTATCTGACCCTCATCGCCGAGAACTACGGCGGCGGGCCCGTGGGCATCGAGACCATAGCCGCCGCCCTGTCGGAGAGCCGCGACGCGCTGGAGGAGGTGATTGAGCCCTTCCTGCTGCAGCAGGGCCTGATCTCCCGCACGCCGCGCGGCCGGATGCTGGGGCACAAGGGCTGGCGGCATCTCGGGCTCGACGCGCCGCGGCGCGAGGGCGACCTGTTCGACTGACGGGTTGTGGCCCGGACGCCGCCGGGGTCTACATCACCAACGGAGGCCGACATGACCCAGACCCATATGCACCGAGAAGTGCAGGAGATTCCCGACGCCGTAGACCGGCTGCTGTCGCAGGGCGCCGGACCGATGCGCGCCGCCGGGGACGCGCTGCGCGACCTCGACCCGCGGGTCTTCGTGACCGTCGCGCGCGGCTCCTCGGACCACGCAGCGACCTGCTTCAAGTATTGCGCAGAGCTTCTGGCGGGCGTGCCGGTCGCGTCGGTCGGCCCCTCGGTCGCCTCGATCTACGGCGCGCGGCTGCGGCTGAACGGCGCCGCCTGCCTTGCCATCTCGCAATCCGGCAAGAGCCCGGACATCGTCGCGATGGCCCGCATGGCCGCCGAAGGCGGGGCCGAGACCTTTGCCGTCACGAATTACCCCGACAGCGATCTTGCGCATGCCTGCGGTCACACGCTCGCCCTCCACGCCGGGGAGGAGCGGAGCGTGGCGGCGACCAAGACCTTCGTGACCTCGGTCGTCGCAGGCGTCTGGCTGCTGGCGGAATGGCGCCGCGACGCGGCGCTGCTGACCGCGCTGCGCAACCTGCCCGAGGTGCTGCGCACCGCCGTGGCACAGGACTGGGGCGCCCTGGCCGACGGGCTGGAGGGGCGCTCCTCGCTCTACTGCCTGGGGCGCGGTCCGGCCTACGCGATGGCAGGCGAAGCGGCGCTGAAGTTCAAGGAGACCTGCCAGCTCCATGCCGAGAGCTATTCCTCGGCCGAAGTGCTGCACGGGCCCGTCTCGATCGTCGAGCCGGGCTTTCCCGTCATCGCCCTGGCCGCGGCCGACGCCGCCGAGCCGGCGCTGGTCGAGGTCGCCGACGGCATGGCCGGGAAGGGCGCCTCGGTCTTCGTCACCTCCGACCGCGCCACGCGCGCCACGGCGCTGCCGGTCGCGCGTACGGGCCACCCGCTGCTCGACCCCGTGTCACTGATCGCAACCTTCTACGCGACCGTCGAACGGGTCGCGCGGGCGCGCGGCGTCGACCCCGACGCGCCGCGCCACCTGCGCAAGGTGACGGAGACGGTCTGACGGCGAACCGTCGCATGTCTGTGACCTGACGTTGATTTGACTGGCTCTCGCGTCACCTTCAACCGAGGGTAGAACGGACTCTCGTCCGTCGCGACACAGACCGGAGACTGCACATGCGCAACCTCGCCAAGCCCCTTCCCCTTCCGCCGCGTGACGCGCTGCGCCTCTTCGAGCGGACCCGTGCGCGCAGCGCGGCGATCGTCGCGCCGCTCGCGCCGGAGGATACGATGCTGCAGTCGATGGAGGATGCGAGCCCGCCAAAATGGCATCTCGCCCATACGACCTGGTTCTTCGAGGAGTTCATCCTGAAGCCGCGCGATCCGGACTACGCTTCGCCCGACGATCGCTTCGCCTTCCTCTTCAACAGCTACTACACCCAGGCCGGCCCGCGCCATGCGCGCGACAAGCGGGGCATGGTCTCCCGCCCCGGCGGTGAGGCGGTGCGCGCCTATCGCGCCCATGTCGAGGACGCGCTGGCCGACCTGCTGAACGCGGGCCGCGACGACGCCGACGACATCGCCGCGCTGGTGGAACTGGGCTGCCATCACGAGATGCAGCATCAGGAGCTTCTGGTGACCGACCTGCTGCACGGCCTCAGCTTCAACCCGCTGCTGCCGGTCTATGCCGACCCGAAGCCGCTGCCGGTGCCCGGAGAGACGCCGCTGGCCTTCACCCGCCACGAGGGCGGGCTGGTCGAGATCGGCCATGAGGGGCCCGGTTTCTCCTACGATTGCGAGGGCCCGCGCCACCGCACCTGGCTCGACCCCTACGAGATCGCCGACCGCCCGGTGACGAACCGCGACTGGATCGCCTTCATGGAGGATGGCGGCTATGCCGACCCGCGCCACTGGCTGATGGAGGGCCACGCCGTCTGCCAGCGGGAGGGCTGGGACGCGCCGCTCTACTGGTGGCGGCAGGACGACCAGTGGTGGACCTACACGCTGCGCGGGCCGCAGCCCGTGGCACTCGACGCGCCGGTCTGCCATGCCAGCTACTACGAAGCCGACGCCTTCGCCCGCTGGTCCGGGGCACGTCTGCCGACCGAGGCCGAGCACGAGGTGGCGTTCCGCGACGTCGAACTGGCCGGCAACTTCCTCGATGATGGCGACCGGCTGGGCCTGATGCGCCCGAAGCCCGGGGCCGGCATCTGGGGCGACGTCTGGGAATGGACCGCCTCGCCCTTCACCGCCTATCCCGGCTTCCGCACGCCCGAGGGCGCGCTGGGCGAATACAACGGCAAGTTCATGGTCAACCAGATGGTGCTGCGCGGCGGCTCCTGCGCGACGCCGTCCGAGCAGATGCGCCCGACATACCGGACCTTCTTCTACCCGCATCAGCGCTGGCAGATGATGGGCCTGCGGCTGGCGAGGGACGTGGCATGAGGGACCTCGCGGACCTGTCGCCGCTGGTCGCCGATGCGCTGGAGGGGCTGCGCGGCCGGCCGAAGACGCTGTCGCCGAAATGGCTCTACGACCGGCGCGGCAGCGAGCTGTTCGAGCGGATCACCGGGTTGCCGGAATACTACCTGACCCGCACCGAGACCGCGCTGCTGCGGGCCCACGCGGCGGAGTTCGCGGCGCTCGTCCCGCACGGCGGCGCGCTGGTCGAGATGGGATCGGGCGCGTCGGTGAAGACGCGGATCCTGCTCGACGCGGGCCGGCATTTCGGGGCCTATGTGCCCATCGACATCTCGGCCGACTTCCTCGCCGCCACGGCGCGCGACCTGCGCGCGCGCTATCCCGGCCTCGCCGTCCATCCGGTGGCGGGGGACTTCACCGGGCCGGTCGACCTGCCCGAGGCCGTAAGCGCCCTGCCGAAAGTGGGGTTCTTCCCCGGCTCGACCATCGGCAACCTGCCACGGGCGGAGGCCGTCGCGCTGCTCGCCCGGGCACGGGGCTGGGACGGGGCGGAGGCCTTCCTGCTGGGCGCCGATCTCATCAAGGAGGCGGAAACGCTGGTCGCCGCCTATGACGACGCGCAGGGCGTGACGGCGGAGTTCATCGGCAACGTCCTTGTTCGGCTGAACGGTGAGGGGGCGGATTTCGACCTCGACGCCTTCGCCTACGAAGCGCGCTGGGACGCCGCCCGGGCGCGGATCGACATGGCGCTGGTCTCGACCCGCGACCAGGTCGCGCATCTCGCCGGCGAGGCAATCGGCTTCGCGGCAGGCGAGCGCATCCATGTCAGCGCGTCGCGCAAGTTCGACCGCGCGCGGCTGGAGGCGCTGGCCTCCGATGCCGGCTGGCGGGTCGGCGAGGTTGTCACCGACGCGCAGGCGCGCTTCGCCCTGGCGGTGCTGCGGCCGTGAGCGGGGAGGGGGCTCTGCCCCCGCCGGCCTGACGGCCGGCCCCCCGGAGTATTTTCGGCCACAGGAAGGAGGCAGGCGTTAACCTTGACGAAAGGTGAACGGCCGTCAGGCCGCCCGCGCCTCGCGCCAGCGGGTCGAGCGGGTCTCCAGCAGGCGGACGACGCCGTATTCGAAGGCCAGCATCACCGCGATGAAGGTCACCGAATAGGCCAGAACGTGGTCGATCTCGAAGAGCTGGAAGAAGAGGTGGATGCGGAAGCCGACCCCGTCGGAGCGGCCGAGGAACTCGACCACCAGGACGATCTTCCAGATGATCGCGATGCCGTTGCGGATCGCCGTCGAGAAGAACGGCCAGAGCTGCGGCAGCACGACGTGGCGAATGCGGGCGATGTGCGACATCCGGTAGACCTTCGCCATCTCGGAGGCGCCGGGGTCGAGGCTTCGGATGCCCTCGCGCAGGATGACGGCCACCATCGCCGTCTTGTTGACCGCCACGGCTGTGATCGCCGCCGTCTCGTTCAGCCCGATCCAGAGATAGCAGAGCACGATCACCACGAGCGCCGGCACGTTGAGCGCCACCGTCACCCAGGGCCCCGCCCAGCGGTCGAAGCGCGGCGAGAGGCCGAGCGCCACGCCCAGAGCGGTGCCGAACGCCATCGCCGCCGCGAAGGCCAGCGCCACCCGGCGGAGCGTCGCCCCGACATGGCGGCCGAGCTCGCCCGAGGCGGCCTCTTCCAGGATGACCTGCCAGACGGCCAGCGGGCCGGGCAGGATCGTCGGGTCCGCCGTCAGCCGCGCGGCCACGACCCAGACGGCCAGCAGCGCGCCGAGCGATATGGCCACCGTGACAGGGCCTGGCGGGTCCGGGGTCTCGATCTTCATGGGCCGAGGGTGGCCCACCGGATGCGCCCGTGCAATCCGCCACCAAGGTCGCATGGGTCGGGCGCTGCCGCCTGACTATCGTCGCCGCGATGCGAGGCCTTGCTTCATATGCGACCCGGCTCGCCGTCGCCGCGCTGCTGTGGCTGACGGCATGCCTGCCCGTGCGGGCGGAGCCGCTGCCGCGCGAGGCCATCGCCCCCCTGATCGTCGCGCCGATGGAGCTGGGCGAGGCGGTCAACGACAAGGGCGTCTACGAGCTTCTGAACTCGGGCGGGGGGCTCGCCGGCTACGTCTTCGAGACCGAGCCGATGGCGCCGCTGCCGGGCTTCTCCGGCGCGCCGGTCAACATGCTGGTGACGCTCGATACCGAGGGGCGGTTCCTCGACGTCCAGCTTCTGTCGCATAACGAGCCGATCTTCGTCTCCGGCCTGCCCGAGAAGCTGTTCTACGACTTCTTCGAGCAATATCAGGGGCATTCCATTTCGGACAGCCTCGTCGTCGGCTCGCCCTACGGCACGGGCTCCGACGGCAGCGCGCTGGTCTATCTCGACGGGGTGACCAAGGCCACGGCGAGCGTGCGCATCGCGCATGAGAGCCTGCTGGCCGCGGCCCTCCAGGTCGCGCGCGAGAAGATGGGCGGCGTCTCGGCCGGGCCGCCCTCCTACCCCGATCCGGCCGTCGACGAGGACCTGACCTGGGACGATCTGGTCGAGCAGGGCCTCGTCACCCGGCACGTCGTCACGAATGGCGAGATCGACGCGCAGTTCGCCGGCACCGTCTGGGCCGACGACGACCCGGAGGCGAGCACCGATCCGGAGGGCATCTATCTCGACCTCTGGCTCGTCGATCTAGGCCCCCGGTCCATCGCCCGCGCGGTGCTGAGCGAGGCGGGGCTGGCGACCCTCGACGCCTTCATGGCGATCTCGGACACCGACGAGCCGCTGCTTGTGGTCGAGACGGCGCGACACGGGCTCGTCTCCGAGGAGTTCGTGCGCAACACCTCGCCCGACTGGGTCGCCGCCGAGCAGGGCGGCTTTCCGATCGCCCTGCGCGATGCCGACCTCCTGATCGAGCTTCACGAGGACGTGCCGTGGCAGTTGCAGGAGGCCGTCGACTTCGGCGCCGGTCTGATCCTGCGCACCGACCGGCGGCTGGGTTTCGACCCCGCCGCGCCCTGGCTGCTGAAGGTCGAGGCGGTGCGCGAGCACGGGATGTTCCAGCCCGAGATCGGCGCCGTCACCATCGAGATCCCGCATCAGACCGACGCCCGCTTCTTCGCCCGTCCCGAGGCCTATGTCCCCTCGCCCCCCTGGCTCGACGCACTGCGGGCGCGCGGCGTCGACATCGCGCTGCTGGCGGTGCTGCTGGCGGGGCTGGCGCTGGCGCTCGGACCGGGGATGACCCGGCTGGCGGGGCACCGGCACTTCACCGCGATCCGGCTGGGCGTGCTGGCCGTCGTGACCGGCTTCGTCGGCTGGTGGGGGCAGGGGCAGCTGTCGATCGTGACGCCGCTCGCCGCGCTGCGGGCGGCGCTGGAGGGGGGCAGCTACGCCTTCCTGCTCTACGATCCGTTCTCGCTCCTGATCTGGGTCGTGGTGATCGCGGGCCTCGTCGCCTGGGGCCGGGGCCTCTTCTGCGGCTGGCTCTGCCCCTTCGGCGCGATGCAGGAATTCGCGGCCCATCTGGGCCGTCTGCTGCGCCTGCCGCAGGTCGAGCCCTCGGCGGCCTGGGACGCGCGGCTGAAATACCTGAAATACGTCGTTCTCGTGGGGCTGGTGGGGCTTGCCGTCGCGGCGCCCGGCGCGCTCGACGCCGCCGTCGAGGTGGAGCCGTTCAAGACCGCGGTCACGACCTTCTTCCTTCGTGAATGGTACTACGTCGCCTACTCAGGGGGGCTGCTGCTTCTGTCGATGGTCCTGTTCAAGGGTTTCTGCCGCTATTTCTGCCCGCTGGGCGCGCTGATGGCGCTGGGCGGCGTCGTCCGGGGACGCGACTGGATCGCCCGGCGGGAGGCCTGCGGGTCGCCCTGCCAGCTCTGCCGGGTGAAGTGCCGCTACGGGGCCATAAAGAAGTCGGGCGCAATCGACTATTCGGAGTGCTTCCAGTGCCTCGACTGCGTGACGATCCACGACGACCCGAAGCAATGCGTGCCGCTGATCCTCGCTGGGCGGGGACGCCGCAGCGCCATGGCGGCGAAATGAGGCGGCGGCGGTTTCTGACGCTGGCGGCGGGGCTCATGGCCTTCCCGGCCTTCGCAGGCGCGCCCACGCGCTGGTCCGGCATTGCGCTGGGGGCGGAGGCCACGCTGGTCCTGTCGGCGCCCGAGGCGGTCGCGCGCCCCGCGCTGGCCGCAGCCCTGGCCGAGATCAGGGAGATGGAGCGGCTCTTCAGCCTCCACGACCCCGCCTCTCTCCTGTCGCGGCTGAACGCGGAGGGGCGTCTCGACGAGGCGCCGACCCCGTTCCGCGACCTGCTGGCGCGGGTGGACGCGCTGCATCGCCTGACCGGGGGCCTGTTCGATCCGACGGTCCAGCCGGTCTGGGAGGCCCTCGCCCGGGGCGAGACCGCGCCCGGCATCACGCAGGTCGGCTGGTCCCGCGTCCGCCTCGACGGCGGCTCCGTCCGGCTCGGCGCCCGGCAGAAGCTGACGCTGAACGGGATCGCGCAGGGCTACGCGACCGACCGGGTCGTCGCGGTGCTGCGCGCCCATGGCCTGTCGGACGCCTTCGTCGACATCGGCGAGCAGGCGGCGCTGGGCGCGCCGCGTCGTCTCGGCGTCGAGGACCCGGCGCAGGGGTTGGTCGGCACGATCACGCTGCGCGACGGCGCGGTCGCGACCTCCAGCCCGGCGGCGACCCCGCTCGGGCGCACGGGACACATCCTCCACCCCGCACGCCCCGGGGCGGCGCCCTTCTGGGCCACGGTCACCGTCGAGGCGGAGGACGCGACCCTGGCCGACGGGCTGTCCACGGCGCTCTGCCACGCGGACCTGGCCCTGGCCCGCCGCCTGCGGTCGGCCCCGGGCCTGCGGCAGATCCTGCTCGTCTCGGCGGAGGGCGACCTCCGGACGCTCTGATGCGCGGTGGCGTAACGGAGCGGCCCCCGGATCGCTCCGAGGGCCGCATCGTCGTTCGAGGGTATACTACTTCTTCTTCGAGCCGCCGTCGCTCTTGGCGGGCTTCTTCTTCGTGTCGGCCATGATGGCCTCCCTGCGTGACCGAGGGGGGACGCGGAGGTGGGTCACGGGTTCACGGCTCCGTGGGAAGAAGGATACGCCGCCCGTCACGGCCGGAGAAATCACGACAGGGGGCGAAATATTTCAGTGACCGCAGTAGGGGTTGGATCGGAAATAGTCCGCTCATCGGTCGGCGATGCGCCTCACCCGGCTGCCTTGACGGCTCTGGTTGTCATGACCTTGCAGAGGTGTCTGCGGTAGTCTTGGGATCCGTGGAGGTCGGAGATCATGTCGTGGGTTGGGGGGGTGAGGGTTTTGAGGGC
>NZ_QPLJ01000040.1 GCF_003340555.1 Jannaschia formosa
CCGCGGCCGTCGCGCGCTGCTCGGCGCGCCCGAACGCAGACCCCATCCGCGCCTTCAGATGATCGCGCTCCGCACGCCAGTCCACCAGCGCACCTGCCAAGACCGCAGATGCCATCGCCCAACCCTCCACTCCCGCTCCACGTAGCGCAAAGAGCCACATCTGCTGAAAATGCGCGACTGTAGTACTAAGCTCGATAAGTTCTTGGAAGGACTGGGACCAAGCCGCCTTGTCCTGATGGCGGCGGATGCTGAGAGGTGGCTCGGCCTGTCGGAACAGCTTGAGGTCCGTTGCTGAGTTGATCTCTCCGCTGGTTATGCCGCGGCCGGGATGGGCCTTGGCGGGTTGAGGTATGCCTGGTCGGGCGTCTGCCCGCCATGAGCCGAGTGCGGGCGTGTCTCGTTGTAGAAGATCAGGTACCGCCCGATCGACCCCCAAGCCTCGGAAACGCTGTCGTAGGCGCGCAGGTAGACCTCCTCGTACTTCACCGACCGCCAGAGCCGCTCGACGAAGACGTTGTCTCGCCACGCGCCCTTGCCGTCCATGCTGATCGCGACGCCGGCCTCGTGGAGCACGGCGGTGAAGGCCGCGCTGGTGAACTGAGAGCCTTGGTCGGTGTTGAAGATGTCCGGCTTGCCATCACGGGCCAGCGCCTCCTGCACAGCGGCGACACAGAAGTCCGCCGTCATCGTGATCGACACCCGCCAGGCTAGGACCCGTCGGCTATACCAGTCGATCACCGCGGCCAAGTAGACGAAGCCCCGGGCCATCGGGACGTAGGTGATGTCCATCGCCCAGACCTGATCGGGCCGCGTGATCTCCAGCTTGCGAAGCAGATAGGGGTAAATCTTGTTCCCCGGCGCGGGCTTCGACGTGTTCGGGCGCCGATACAGCGCCTCGATCCCTATCCGCTTCATCAGCGTGACGACACGGCGGCGGCCCACGTCGTGACCTTGGGCGTTCAGCAGGCCCTTCAGCATCCGGCTGCCCACGAAGGGATACTCGAGATGCAGCTCGTCGATCCGACGCAGCGAGCCTCGTGGTCGCCATCTGTTCGAGACCCGAGGCGAGCGAGAGGTCGGCCTCCGATGCGGGCCGTGCCCGGTAGTACACGCTGCCCCGGCTGATCCCGAGTTCCTTCGCCTGTTGGGCTACGCTCAGCTCGTGGTCGCGGTCGATCATCGCTTTGCGCTCGGTAACAGACCGGCCTTCCCAAGCGCGCCTTCCAAAAAAATCGTTCGCCAGCGTCAGCTCTCCGATCTTCGCGTGCAGCGCCTTCAGGTCCACCGCCGGCCCCGGCACCTTCTCCACGCCCTTTTCGAACACCTCGCTCGCCCCCTCTAGGAGCTGCGCCCGCCACGTCGTGATCTGGTTGGGGTGCACGTCGTACTGCTGCGCCAGTCGGTCAGCGTCCGCTCGCCCTTCACCGCCTCCAGCGCCACGCGCGCCTTGAACGCCGCGCTGTGGTTCCGTCTCGGTCGTCTCGTCATGGTCTCTCCTCGCTCACGGCATCATGCCGATCTCGCGCTGAGCAACCACTCAACAGGGCTGTGCAGATTTCCCAGACCACCTCTCTCGCCGAGGGCGGCGCCGATCCGGGACGAATACGGACGTCTTGCAGGCGCCTCACCGCTCGGTGAAGCGGCCGCTCCGAGCGAACATCTCCTCCTCGGGTGAGAAATGCGGCGGGGCCTCGGTCCGCGTCCGGTCGTAGCCGTAGGAGCGCTGCAGGAAGCAGGACCGCTCGACCGCGTCGTCAAGCGCGGCAATCTCATCCTTCGCGGCCTTGGCGATGCGCGTGATCTCGGTCTCGTCCCCGCTGGCGAGCGCCAGCTGCAGCTCCGCGCGCAGCGTCGCGAGCCGGGTCGCCGGGTGCAGCACTTCGAGGATGCCGGCCAGCCTGGGGACCGCGATCGCATCCTGCCCGAGCGCCTTCGCCCGCGCGACCTCCGCGTCGAGGCCGGGCCAGAAGCGCGTGGTGTAGATCGGCCGATCCTCGCGGTGGTACCAGGGCTCGGTTCGCTGGATCGACGACGACACCGCGTTGTGCAGCTTCCATACGAAGCGCCGCACCGAGCCGGGCCGGTCCGCCGAGATCTCGGTCAACCGGTCGTCGAGTGAGATCTGGAGCGGCGGGTTGCCCTCCTGCTGGCCGAGCAGCAGGAACTCCACCGGGTAGCGGTCGGTCTCGCTGTTGCGCACCACGTAGCGGTTCAGGTGGTGGCGGCAGTAAGGGCAGGGATACATCGTCGCGAAGGCGCGGAAGAAGCGCTTGAATGCCTCGATGGCCTTGGCGCGGCCAGCGTCGTCCAGCCCCTCGATCCGCTCGGCGGCACTATGCAGCAGGCACCAGACGGCCGGGCCGATATAGTAGGGGAAGCTGACGCGCATGCCCGCCTCGGCGATGTCGCTGCGCCCGAGCCAGGCGTCGACGAAGGCGACGTATTGGCTGAGGAAGCCGCTGCCGCGTCCGAACTCCTCGCGCTCGCGCCGCTTCTCGAGGCCGTTGAGGTAGTGCTCCGTCAGGCGCCAAGCCTGCCGAAGCACGAGTTTGACCTCGGGCGTGCAGGAGGCGAAGCCGTCGCGCAGGTCGGTGGCGAAAGGCTCGAAGGCGCCCGTCTCCGCCGTCTCCGCATGCCAGCGGTCGAGTGCGGCCTCGTCCGGTTCCGTTGCGGCGAGGTCGGCGTCTGACATGACCGAGGCGCAGCGCAAGAGCTGTGGCATGAACTCCTCGTACCAGAAGCGCACCGGCATGATCGCGCCGTCGGGCCGCGCGCCGCCCTCGACCAGCACCGGGTTCCAATTGTCGAGATAGCCCGCGCCGACCGGGGCGTCGCCCGCGTCGCCCTCCGCATGCTCGGCAGCGATCTCGGCATGGCGCAGGCGGCCCAACTCGTGGCGCGATAGGCTGTCGGGCGCGGCGTCCTCCGGAGCGATCCCGTGCAGGCGCAGCGCGAGGATGTACTCGACGCATTCCGCGAAGAGCGCGCGGGCGGAGCCGAGCGCGGCCCGCTCCGCGTCGAGCCGTCCTTCGGCGGCGCGCATCTCGGGCGTCGTCTCGATCTCGCCCCATCGGGATATGCGCTCGCGGAGGCGCGCGACCTCGTCGGACACCAGCGCGGCAAGTCGGCGGAACTCGGCCTGTGCGCCCTCGCCCTCCACCACGTCGAGCGCGAGGTAGAGATCGACCGCAGCCGAGACGAAGGTATCGAAATCGGGAATGGTGTAGGGCAGGTCGCGCGCGCGCAGATGCGTTTCGGCGTTGGCGGACCAGCTCTCGCGGAAGCTGCGATAGGCGGCGCCCTGCAGGAGGCGAAAGAAGCCGATCTGCAGCTGCAGCGGCGAGGTCGCGGTGAAGGGCGGCACGTCGGTCTCGGCCGGTACGGGTGCGGGCTTGGGCGTCGCGCCCCCCCCGGCTGCGACGCGCCCGGGCGGGACCGCGGCGGCGCGGTAGGCATCGGGAAGCGCGGGCGCGTCCTGCGGGAAGAAGGCCTGCCAGTCGGCGAGCGACAGTACCCGATCGCCGTCGCGGTCCATCTCCTCGAGCATGGTGTCGAGCCGCGCCTCGTCGTCGAGGAAGGTGAGCAGCACGCGCTTCAGTGCCTCCGTCCCGACCGTCCCGCCGCCCGGGGAGAGGTGGCCGAAGGCATGCGCCACCTTCAGTTCCGGCCCGCCCAGCAGCGGCACCATCCGGTCGGCAAAACCCTCGCGCGTGAGCTCGTCAACCGTGGCGCCGGCTAGCGCGAAGCGAAGCTCGCGCTCCGAGAGACGGGTGCCGCCCTCGGCGAGCAGCGTGCGCAAGTCGGCCTCGGGGTCGTCCTTCGGGCGGGCCTGCCATTCGGTCCAGAGCGCGTCCAGCGCGGCCTGATCGGAAAGCGCGGTCATCGGTCCCTCCCCTCGCATCAGTCGTCCCGCATCATGTCGGAAGCCTTCTCGGCGATCATCAGGATCGCCGCGTTCGGGTTGCCGTTCACGATCTGCGGCATCACCGAGGCATCGGCCACGCGCAGCCCCGCAACCCCGTGGACCTTCAGCTCTGGGTCCACCACGGCCATCTCGTCCCGGCCCATCTTCGCCGTGCCGACCGGGTGCCAGACCGTGCCGCAGTAACGGCGGGCATAGGCGCGCAGGTCCGCGCTTTTGGTCATCTGCTTGCCGGGCGCGATCTCGACGCCGCGGAACGGGTCGAAGGGCGCCGTCGCGGCCAGTTCGCGCGCGTAGCGGATGCCGTATTCGAGCACGGCCATGTCCTGCTCCTCGGTGAGGTAGCGCGGATCGACCACGGCATTCGCCGTCGGATCGGCGGAGGCGAGGGTCACTGTCCCCCGGCTCGCCGGCTGGTTCAGGATCGCGGTGAAGGTGAAGCCGTGATCGGGACTCATCCCCTTGGGAGCGAGCTCCATCAGGCTGGGCTGGAGCACGGGGCCGAAGAAGTACTGAAGGTCCGGCGACTTGTCGCGGTCGCCCACCTCGGTCCAGGTGAAGAGCCCGGCCTCGGCGGCGAGCTGCGGCGCGGGCAGGTCCACCACGCTCTCATAGGCGGTGCCG
Source organism: Jannaschia formosa (assembly GCF_003340555.1). Lineage (GTDB taxonomy): Bacteria > Pseudomonadota > Alphaproteobacteria > Rhodobacterales > Rhodobacteraceae > Jannaschia > Jannaschia formosa. Next base: position 4,547 of record NZ_QPLJ01000040.1, read on the forward strand.
AGCAGCAGGTGGTCGTGCAGGTTCTGCCCGACGCCGGGCATGTCCTGCACCACCTCGATCCCGTGTTCGCGCAAGTGGTCGGCGGGGCCGAGCCCCGACAGCATCATCAGCTTCGGCGTCTCGAACGCTCCGGCGCAGAGCACCACCTCCCGCTCGGCGCGCAGCGTCACGGGGCCGTCCGGACCGTGATACGCGACGCCGGCGCAGCGCCCGCCCTCGATCAGCAGCTTCGTCGCGCGAGCCCGGATCACGAGGTTCAGGTTCTTGCGGTTCAGGACAGGGTGGATGAAGGCCGAGGCCTCCGTGACGCGCACGGCGTCCATGGTCCGGCTGGTCATGTATAGGCCCGCCCCCGCCTCTTGGCAGGCGCCATTGAAATCGTTGTACTTCGCCTGCGCCCCGAGCGCGGCATGCGCATTCATCAGCGCGTGCAGGATCGGGGAGGGGTTCTGGATGTCGATGATCGACATCGGGCCGTTGTCGCCGTGATAGGGCGACTTGGGGCCGTGGTAGCATTCGGACTTGAGGAAGTAGGGCAGCACCTCGGCATAGGACCAGCCGGCGTTTCCGAGCGCGGCCCAGCCGTCGAAGTCGCGCGGGTGGCCGCGCACGTGCATCATCGCGTTGACCGCGGAGGACCCGCCCACCACCTTGCCGCGCGCGATGTCGATCTCGCGCCCGCCGAGCCCCTGCTGTGGAACGGTGCGGTAGCCCCAGTTCTCCTCCGCCTTCGGGTCCCAGAGGCGGTACATCGCGTCGATGTCGCGGTCGTAGATGTCGGGGTTGGTGTCCATGCCGCCGAATTCGAGCAAGGTGACGCGGACGGCCGGGTCGAGGCTCAGGCGGTTGGCCACCACGCAGCCGGAGGTTCCGGCGCCAATGACGATGTAATCGACGGTGTTAATCATGGACGTGTCCTCATGAGGGCGTCAGCCGAGCCGGGCGCGAAGATCCGCGTCCGTCGAGGGTGGGGCGAGGTCGCGCGGGAGCTTGCCTGCATGGTCGACGAGGTCGGCGCGTGCGCCCGCGTCGAGCAGCAGGGCGGCGCAGCCGTCGGCGGCCGCGTCGAGCGCGGCGTGCAGCGCCGTTCGTCCGTCCGTGGGGCGTTGCAGGTCGGGCCGGGCGCCGGCGGCAAGCAACACCGCGATCGCCTCGGCCGCGCCGGCGCCCGCTGCGGCATGAAGCGCAGCTTGGCCGCTCCGGTCCACGAGGTCGGGCACCGCGCCGTGGTCGAGGAGCATCTGCACGAGGGGGGCGTGGCCGCCCGCCGCGGCGGCCACCAGCGCTGACTCCCCCGCTCCGGGGTCGAGCGCGTTCGGGTCGGCGCCGTAGGGCAGCAGCCCGGCCGTCGCCTCCGCGTCGCCCGCGCGCGCGGCGGCCAATAGGCGCGCACCCATGTCGCCCCGGAAGGCCGCGACCATCCGCGACGTGTCGAGATATGCGCGCAGCAGCACGATCCTGCCGCCCACCACCTTATAGCGCTGCACGAACTCGATGTCGTAGACCTCGCCCGTGGCCCGGATGCGCGCCGTCTCGCGGACCAGAGCCATCGCCTCGTCCTCGCGCACCATCAGGTTCAGCCGCTCGTAATGCAGCGTCTCCTGCGCGGCGCCGTAGGGGCCGAAGGTCGCCGTCACCTCGTCCTTGCCCCGGAAGTCGCCGAACCACGGCACGATCGCGCTGAGACTCGGGACGCCGTGCTTGGCGCCGTCCGCGCCGGGGCTGTTCACCCAGTGGATGTCGTCGTCGAGGCAGGCCATGGCGCCATCGACGTCGCCCGACCCGAGCGCCTCGAACCAGCGCAGCACGACGGCTTCGGTCTCGGACTGTCTCATCTCTGTCCCTTCGTGGTCATGTCAGGCGGAGTTGTCGCCCTGGAGCGACTCGAGCGGATTGGCCCCGGCGAGCCCGGCGTTGAGCCCGCCCGCGTCCATCCCCATCGGCGCGAGCACCATGCCGAAGCCGTGCTCCAGCGAGGCCTCCAGCGTGTTGAGCACCCCGGCGAGCGGCACGCCCGCCGCCTTGGAGGCATTCTCGATCCGGGCCAGCGTCTCCTCGTAGCGGGGCGTGCCCCAGGCCGCGCCGAGCGAGGCCGAGAGATCCAGCGGCCCGGGATGGCAGACGCCGCGATGTTCCTTGAGCATGGTGACGATCTCCTCGGCGTCGTCGGCTGCGGCCTCCGTCTCCATCATCACGGCGGGCACGCACCAGCGCGCCTCGTCCTCGCCGTAGGTCTCGAGGTTGGCCGCGCGCACCGCCTCGAGGAAGATCCGCGCCTCGGGAGCGCCCTGCACGGCCGTGGCGATCAGCACCGCGACCCCGGCCTTGACGAAGGCGCCGACGTCGGGGTCGAGCGCGCTGCCTGTGCGGGCCATGACGTTGGTGAGCGAGCGCAGCACCTCGATATGGCGCAGCGTCTCCTCGGTGGTCCAGGTGCCGTGCTCGCGCTCTATGGCGACCCCGTTGAGGATGCCGCTCTGCGCGAACTGGACGGCGACATGCGGGTCGGGCGTGGTCTGCGCGCCGAAGACCAGAAGCTCGCCGGCGAGCAGCGCGCGGCGCGCGTCGTTGAAGTCGGGTCGCGGCGGGCGGATCGGCATCTCGCGGGGCAGCAGCTCGCGCTCGCCCTGCTTCCTGCCGCCTGGCACCCATTTGCGCCAGGCGGCCTCGAACGCCTCGGACTGCGTGACGGTGACGACGTGGCGGTATCCGCGCGCGAAGGCGTCCGCGACCTCGGGCTCACTGCGGAAATGGCCCGACAGCACGAGGCCCGCTTCGCGCGCGGCCTCCTCGATGGTGGCGACGGCCGCCGCGCTGCCGATGGCCTCCCGGTCGATCTCGACGAGGCGCACGCCGAGGGCCTTCAGCTCCGGCAGCGCCTCAAGCACCTCGGGTGCGGCGGGCGCGCGGAAGGTGAGGCCGCCGAGGAACATCCCGTTCACGAGGTCCATCATCTTCGGGAACTCCCCGAAGGTGCGCTGCGCGAGGTTGTCGGCGCCGACGGCGCGCTTGCCTAGCGGGTGCTCGGGCGTCGAGACGCGGCGCGTGGCCGAGGCGTCGGGGCGCTGCGGGAAGTAGATGTCGCGCATCATCCTGCGCACGGCCTCCGGATTCTCCGGATCGACGAGCAGCGCGCCGAAGAGGCCGGCGCCGACGAGCTGCTTGACATAGGGGTCGCCCGGCTTCGGGAAGCGCATGATCGGCAGGAAGGGCGTGCCGCGCGTCTGCGCCGCCATCGCCTGCACCTCGCGCGACGCGACGAGCCGGCCGTCGGGCCAGTGGCGGTCGAACAGCGCGGTGCCGAAGCCGTGGCGCTGCGCGACCTCGGCGGCCATCGCGCTCGGCCCGTCGAGCGCGATGGAGCGCACGATCGTGTCCGGCTCCGTCGATAGCGCGCGCCAGACGGCGCTCTTGTCCGAGACTGTGGCAGGGATGGTGAGGAAGGTGAGGTTCTCGTAGCCGAAGCTGCGGTAGGGCTTCGGCAGAGGCCCGCCGGGGGCGAGCGCGTCCCAGACGGCGGGCGCATTTGCGCGCTGCCCGTCGGTCGCGAAGGCTGCGGCGGCGAAGTCGCGTTGCGTGCGGCCGGTGTGCTCGGCGACGTCACAGGAGGCGCCGAGCGCGCGCGCCCATCGGATTTGCTCCAGGTAACCGTCGGAGCCGGTCGCAGCGCGCAGCACGGAATCATGCAGCGCCGTAAGGCCGTTGACGGCCGGCTTGCGGTTCAGCGCGTCGCGGATCGCTTGCCGACTCATTGCGCCCCCAAAGGCCTTGAGGCAGTCGAAATGGTTGAACACCGCGGCGCGGATCACGGCGTCGACGGCCATCGGGTAGGCCTCCTCGACATCGGGGTCGGCGCCCTTGCCGAGCAGGTGCTCGACCATCGCGAGCCGCGTCGCCGCGACGCCCGGATGCGCATTCGTTCCGGTCACCGCGGCCACGAGCGGCGGCTGCAAGAGCGGGCCGGCGAGGCGGTCGGGATCGAAGGCCGGGTCGGCGGTCGCCGCTTCGAGCGCGGCCAGCGCGCGGACCTGCGCGGCCTTGGCCGCCGCGACCTCGTGGCGCGCGACCTCGGCCAGCCCGTCCGTGACGGCGGCGAAGGCCGCCTCGGCCGCCTTCTGCGCAGGGAGGTCGGCCTCAGGATGGCGCGGCCCGGCAGGGATCGCGTCGAGGAGCGCGCGCGTGTCGACGGCGCGCTCGGTCTCCGTCGAATCGTCATGCGGCTCCAGCGCGGCGACCAGCGCCGCGTTGCCGAACTGCCGCCCGAAGCCCGTCGCGTTGATCCCGCGGAGCGTCGTGTGGGTGAAGAGCCGGTGGCGTTCCGCGACCACGTCGGCGCCCTCGGGCAGGATCGCGTCGAGCCCCTCGATCAGTGCCGTCGCGAGGTCGACATGGCCGTAGAAGGCGGCCTGCAGCAGCGGCGTGTGCGCGTTTACCTCGATCCGCGCACCGAGTTGTTCGGGCGCGTTCTTCAGAAGTAGCACCGTCGATGTCACGTCACCCTTCTGCGCCGCGAGGTGGGGCGCGAGGATGCCGGTTGCGTGTCCGGGTCGGGTCGGGTCGCGCAGGCTACGGCCCGCATCCGCGGCGCGCCCGCCGACCTTCTCGCGCAGCATCATCCGCAGCGCCTCCGCGTTGCCCGACGCGGCGGCGGAAAGGAATGTGGTGAACCCGTCGCGCCCGTGTGCGTCCGGGTCGCCGCCGGCGCACAGCCAGTCGCGCAGCGCCTCGTTCTGGCCGGCGCGCGCGGTGGCCATCGCGCCCTCGATGTCGGCGGGGTCGAGTCGGGTGGAGAGGTCGAAGGGCACGAAGGGCCGCTGGCCGATGAGCTGCGGCGCGCCGGAGGCGTCGGGACGGATCGTCCAGATGCGCTCGACCGAGAAGTCGACGCCGGGGGCCTCGTCGAGCTTGGGCGACCGCTTGTCGGCGGTGAAGTGGATCTTCAGATGCGCGTCGATCGTGCCATCGGCGTTCTCCCGTGCGACGACGCCCTGCACGCGGTGATCCGAGTTGACGAAGGCCCCGTCGATCATCGCGAACCAGGCGGGGAAGTCCTCGATAATGAGGCCCTGGTTGAGGGCGATGTTGAGCTCCTCCGCGGGGGCCAGCATCGCCAGCATGGCCGGCAGGTCGCGGCGGTCGAGCGCGTGGAGGTAGCTGACCGCGAACTCCCGCGTGCGGGTGGTGCCGAAGGCGGGGCTGGGCTGCGCGCCCTGATACTGCCGCGCGATGCGCCAGCCGTCGACATGGCGGGTCAGCTCCCACGTGATGTCGAGCGTGACGTTGGCGCGCGGATGGTCGCCCGCGGCCGGATCGCGCAGGTCGACCTCGGAATGGATCGCCAGGTCCACCACCGCGGCGTCGTTCGCCGTCAGCCGCGGGGCCAGCGCGACGACCGTGTGGCGGAGCCGCTTGAAGGACGCGGTGATGCGCTCGTACCAGGCGCGGTAGGCGGCCTCGTCGGTCAGGTGCGCGTCGGGGGCGAGGACGTGGATGTCGAAGCCCGCCGGGTCGAGGCAGGCAAGCATTGTGTCGACCTCGCCCGCGTCGATGGCGCCGAAATAGCGCCGGGCCAGCGCGCCGACCGACCGCGCCAGCGCGCCCGCGTCGGCCGGAAGGCGGATGGAGTCGTATTCGAGCGCGGCGGGCTCCACGCGGAGCGAAGGGGCGGTGCCCGGACGGGTCTGCATCACGTCACCTTTCATGTCTGCGCGTTGGAGCATGCGGCCCTCCGGGCTCAGAGGTCGGCGGGCTGGAAGTGGACACCCTGCGCGATGACCTGAAGCAAGTAGGGGCCAGTCGAGTCGAGCATCCGGCCGATGGCGGGGCCCATGTCCTCGGGGCGCTCGACATATTCGGATTCGAAGACGGGCTCGCCCGTGGCGCGCGAGACGAAGCCCCGGACCTGGAACGCCCGGTTCTGGTGAACCACGCCCTGGATGTGGAGGGGACGAGCGCGACCGGCGGCGAGCTGGCCCGTCTCGTCCTCGCCGCGCAGCCGCGCGTCGCGGGCGAAGTTGACGGAGACGAGCTCGTAGCCGCCATTGTCGATCAGCAGGTGCTTGACCGGCAGCCCCTCGCGCGCGGCGACGATGAAGGCGGCGTCGTTGAAGTCGGCGCCGCCGTCGCCGAAGATCGAGATCACCAGCCCATTCGGCTCCGCGGCCTGCACGCCGAGCGAGGCCCCATGCGCGCCAAGCGTCGGGCCGGGTGTGCCGTAGTAGTAGAGCGCGTCGAGCCCCATCTCGGTCACGTAATCGAGGAAAGGCGGCGAGCTGGTCAGCGCCTCGTCGAAGATCGACGCGTCGGCGAGCGAGAGCGTTTCCGCCTCGGCCCGCTGCTTGAGCGCGGTGGCCAACTCCTTGGCGATACGCGCGGGGTGGATCGGCGTCTCGTCCAGCCGCGCCTCGTAGGCGGCGATGCGCTCGGCGCGGGCGGCCTTGGTCTCGGCGGCGATGGCGGCGAGCCGTTCGGCGGCCGCGGTCGTCTGCGCCTCGGTCAGGCGGTCGGCCAGCGTGGCCGCCAGCGCGTCGAGGGCGAGGCCGACGCTGGCGGGCACCCAGACTTCGGCGGTGATGTTGCAGCGCGTGCGGTCGGTGTCGTCGGGACTAACGACGATGGCGGGGACGCCGTCGGGTAGCTCCGAGACGCCGTTGGGCCAGACGTTGTTGGGGAAGGGGCCGCCGACCACGACCACGACGTCGGGGTCGAAGCTGCGGACCTCGTCGGCCACGGCCTGCGCCTCGCCGAAGCTCGTGTTGCCGCACCAGCCCGGATGCGCGCGATCGAAGATCGTGCCAGGGGCGTAGCAGGCGACGACCCGCGCGCCGGTCAGGTGCGACAGCCGCTCGGCGGCTTCGCGCGCCTTGGGCGAGCGCCCGACCTCCTGGTTGAGGACCATCACCGGCCGCTCGGCGCCCGCGAGGAGATCCGCGGCGCGGTCGAGCGCCCGCGCGACCTCGGCGGCGGGGGTGCCGTCCGCCTCGGCGCCCTTCGGCAGGGGCGTCGCGGCCTCGGCGGGGGCGATCTCGGCGATGGTGTTCAGGACGTCCTCGTCGACGATCAGCGCGACGGCGCCGTAGGGCTCGGCCAGCACGGCCTCCATCGCCTCGCGGGTCGCGGCGACGACGGCCTCGGGCCCGCCCTCGGGGTCGGGGAAGTGGACGGACTGCACGCCGAGCTGCTTCAGCATCCCCGCATAGTCCGGCACGGAGTTGTGCCCGCCATATTGCCGCGCGAGCCGGCCGGCATCGCCCACGACCATCAGGCAGGGCTGACGCTGGCGCATCAGGTAGTCGAGCCCGGCGGCCCCGTATTTGAGTCCCACCTGCGCGTGCAGGCCCAGCACCGGGATGCGCCGCGCGCCTGCGTCGCCCGCCGCGCTGGCCCGCGCCTCAAAGCCGGAGGCCATGCAGAACGCGATGAACTCGGTCGCACCGTGGACGAGCCCGTCCAACCCGGTCACGTCCTGCACGGCCTGCCAGATCGGACCCTCGTTGCTGCCGGTGTTGCCGCTGAGGAAGTGGAAGCCGGTCCCGTCGCCGAAGGCGGGATGCCCCACGATGGTGCGGATCACAGCCTCGGCGACCGTGCCGCGCCGGCCCTCGGGCGAAGGCGCCAGGCCGGGCAGGCCGGGGCTGCGAGTCGGAACCTGCGGGGCATCGGGCTTGGTCGTCACTCGGGTCACGGTCATAGTCCCCCATGTCGTTCGGTGAAGTCGATCAGGCTCTGGTAGGGCCGCCCGTCGAGCGACCCGTGTGCGCCGACGAGCCAGCCGATATCGAGGTCGAGTGCCTCGATCTGGCGGCGCAGGTCCTTCGAGTAGATCAGCCAGTAGGGCGGCGCCGCGGCCTCGTCCGGCACGAGGCCGGGGTTGAAGAGGTCGGCGTTGAACAGAAGCTTCGGCCCGGTCAGATAGACGACCAGGTCCTCGGCGCAGTGCGGCGAGGTGATGCGGTGCACCGAGACCGCGCCGCCGCCGAGCGTGAGCGCCCCGTCCCCGACCGTCGTGATCCGCGGCGTAACGTCCGCCGCCGACAGGCTGTCGGGCTGTATCATGTGGGGGCTGGAGAGCACGCGCTCGACGAAGCGCCGGTCGCCCTCAGCGACGACCAGTTCGGCACCGACCGCCGCATAGGCGCGCAGGCCTCCGCTATGGTCGTGATGGTGATGCGTCAGCACGAGATGGGTAATCGGCACGCCAGGCCAGCGTTCGGCAAGCGCGTCGATCACCGCGCGGGAACGGGCCTCGTGCTGCGGCGGGTCGAGCACGATGAGCCCGCCCTCGGCATGGACGGCCATCGAGTGATGGATGCCTCCGCCCAGCGTGACCACCTCGGGCGTGATCTCCTGGACGGCGACGGTGCCGGGGTCGAGCGAGATCGGCGCGCCCATCGCCAGCGCCCGGTGCATCCATTGCGCATTGACCAGGCCCCGCAGCGCGAGTTCGGGATCATGCGGGTGGCTCTCGGGCAGGGCGAAGAGGTCCGGCGCGACTTCGGTCATCGCCTCGGCCAGCGAGCGGATCTCGGCGTGGATTACGGTACCGTCGAGGCTGAGCTCCACGTCGGCGGCAACCGGGAGCCCGCCATGGTCGCGCCAGATCGCGTAGCGCACCGCGACCTCGACATCGCCGCGCGGGTGGTCGTGCTCCTGGGTGACGAGGCGGGTGGGGTACCAGGTCGCGCGGTCGAGGAAGAGGCGCATCGGGCGGGGGACGGCGGCAATCTCGACGACTGCGTGGGCCGCGCCGTCGAGCGTCTCGTCGGCAAGCTGCCGCAGCGCGCCCGCCTCGCCCGCCGCGCGGCGAGTAAGCGCGTCGCCGACCAGCAGCGGCGGGTGCAGCATCCATTGCTGCTTGCGCACGGCGGCGACGCGGTCCGAGGTCATCGGACGCGCCGGGACCGGGCCGAGCGCCACGTCGGGGCCAGTGATGTAGCCGCCGTCGCCCGCGACGATCTCGGCATAGTCGATCGTGGCGGTCAGCGGCTCGATGAAGCGGCGCCGCCAGGCCAGGTTCATCCGCCTGCCCGCGAGGTCGTGCGTGACGCTGGCCATGAAGTCGGAGGGCTTCAGAGGGGGGCCGTCTGGCCGGAGCGCCTGCAACGGCTCCCACCGGTAGCCGCGGGCCTCGACGCGGAAGGTTCGCCCGCGCGGGTCGAGCGCCGCCAGCGCTGCCTCGACCGCCTCCTCCATCCGCTCCGTCATCTCGTCCCCGCCCCGGATCGCATCGCCAGCCGCTCCACGCCTACTCGGCCATCGCCTTCTCGAAGGCGCCGACCAGGTCCTGGGACAGGTCGACCCCTTCGAGCGCGGCCTCGGGCATGAGCACGACGTGATCGTGCAGCGTGCTCAGCGAGATGGTCCCCCCGGCCATCTCGAAGGCGAGGACGTGGCCGCCGCGGGCGCGGTCCTCGGTGATGAAGTGAAGGTGGTAGCTCGTGTCGTTGATCCCGCGCATCCAGGGAACGCCGCGAAAGCCGACGATGGTGCCCTCCACATCGGTCATCTCGGCCCGGACGCAGCCTTTCACGACCTCGGCGGTGGGGGGATAGGGCGGATGCTGCTCGACCAGGGCGTGAATACGCATGAAGGGGAAGGTCCCCTCGACCCGGATGGCGAGATAGGTGTTGCGGTTCGGGGCCTCGGCATCGATCGCCGCGTCGAGCCCGGCATAGTCGACGGGGCCTGCCAAGTCCCAGCTCCGGTCGGCTGCGAACCTGCAGACGGTGGCGAAGGGCGTCAGCGTGTCAAGGTCGGGCACGTGGATCGCGCCGCCGCCCCGGCCCTGGTAGAAGGTCCCGTCGAGCAGGATCATCTCACCGTCCATCCGGTGATAGGTGCCGATCCCGAAATCGCCGTGCTCGAGCAGTTCGCGGCAGGGCATCAGCCCGTCGAAGCGCCGCGCGAGCAGCGCGTTCAGGATCGAGACCTGGGTGACGGTGTGGGTGGGGGCGGTGTCGCTCATGGGGTGGCCTGTCTGGATCGGTGGGGGGCGCGGCTCAGGAATGCGCTTCGTGCCACGCGCCGGTCGGGTTCGTGGGGGTCGGGTGGTCGTGAACCTCGTCGTTGCGGGTCCAGACCTCGACCGGCTCGCCGACGCGGGTGTACTCGATCCGGTAGGCGGTCAGCACGACCACGCCGTAGCGCGGGTCGTCGGGACCGGTGAACAGCACCTTGAGCCGGTCGCTCCAGAACGCCTCGCGCTCGGCCGCGTCGGTCGTGAACACTGCCCGCCCCTGGATCTGGAGATAGGGCAGGTGGAACTTCGACGGGTCAGGGATGCCGCAGGTCAGGTGGCCTTCGGCGTTCTGCGCGATCTGATCGACTTTGCGGGCGGTCTTGAACGAGGTGAAGCGGAAGGTCAGGTCCTTGGATGCCTCGGCCACGACATAGCGCACCCAGGGCTTGCCATCCGCGGTCAGCGTCGCGAATCCGCTCAGCATGGGCTGGTGGATCACGACGTCCAGGATACGGTCTTTCAAGTCCGACATGGGGATCCTGCCTTTCCGGTCGATCGGGATCGACACTTTGCGGGGCCTACGCCCCAATCGTTGACGATACGTTTATGCGGCCACGTGACCATTTCATGCAGATCTCATGGCCGCGTCCGGCCGGTCCACGCGGCCGTGCGCCTTCGCCTCGATCATCGAGATCAGCGTCCCTGCGAGCAGATGCGCGTGGTTCCCGGTCCGGGCGGTCACGAGGTCCCCGTCGACCACCACGTCCTCATCCACGAACTCTGCCCCGTAGGCGCGCGCGTCGCCGTGCAGGTTCGGATGGCACGTCAGCCGCCGCCCCTGCACCACCTCGACCACCGGCGCGGCGAGCCAGAGGCCGTGGCAGATGATCCCCTTGAGCAGGTCCGGCTTGGCGAAGGCGCGCTTGAGCAGCGCCGAGGCCGGCGGGACCTTGGCGAGGTCCTCCGTGAAGCGCAGCCGGTCTGCCACCATGCCCGAGGGCACGATCAGCGCCGACAGGTCGTCGAGCGCCGCGTCGTCCAGCGCCTCGAGGTCGCCCCGGCACTCGAAGGGCGCGTGGTACTCGTGGCCCTTGAAGGTGATGGCCTCGTTGCCCCAGAGCCGGGTCACGAAGCGCGCCTCGATACCGGCCTCCTGGAAGCGGTAGTGATAGTACCAGATCTCGTGCTCGTAGAAGTCGCTCTCGATCAGGATGGCGATCTTGGGGGCGGGCATTGGCGGGTCTCCCGGGGTCTTAGGCCGAACCGCCGGCGGGCGGGTCGGTGCGGATCGCGGCGCGCTCGGTTTCCTCGAGCTCGGTCTCGTTGATCGCGAAGAACTCGGCGGCTTCCACCAGCTCGATCAGCCCGCGCAGCAGCGTGATCAGCCCGAAGAGGAGGAAGCCATGGTAATGCTCCACCGCGGTCTCGAACTCCTCGAAGATGCCCTCGAGCAGCTCGATGACGCCTATCACGAGCAGACCGAGTCCGAGGATCAGGGTCGTGAGCGGGTGCCGGATCAGCGCCCCCGCCGGTGCCGCGAAGGCGCGCAGAAGGCGACGGCTCAGGTCTTGGCTTTGCGAGGCGGGCACGGTCCGGGGCTCCTTCGGGATGCGGTCAAGCGAGCGTGATCTCCTCATCAAACTCGGCTGCGCGGACCGCCTCGGCGACTGCCTCGTTCGGATTCGCGAGCACCATCTCGAACTCGGCGCCGACCTTCTGCTTGCGGAACACGAGGTAGCGCAGGCCTTCCGGGCTGATCTCGGTCAGCGCGCTCGCGTCGAGCTCCAGCGCGGTCGCGCCTTGGCCCATCGCCTCGGTGATGGCGGCGTCGAGGTGCTTCAGGTCGTGCGGCCCGAGCGCGCCGATCAGTGCGACGCGCGCCCGGCCGTCGGTCACCGCGAGCAGGTCCGCGCTGAATCGCGTCCCGGCCGGCGAGAGGCGCACACGCACCCTTATGTCGCCATGCCCCTGCGGCAGCGTCACGGTCAGCGCGTCGGCGTCGTAGACCTCGTAGGGATGCCCGTCGATCCAGACGTCCGAGATCCGCACCGAGCCCGGCGGCAGTATGTCGGGCTGCACCCGTAGCAGGCCGTCGGGGTTCCCACCCGGCTTGGGGCGGAAGTGGAAGTCCATCGGCTCCTTGTGGATCAGCAGGTTGGAATAGACGGAGGCGAGGTAGCAGAGCTCAAAGGAGTGGTAGCCCGCCATCGAGTGGCTGCCCTTCCCCCGCTCCGTGCCGAGTGCGTATGGCATGCCGTTGGCCAGCGTGTTGAAGTAGACGCCGCCCGAGTCGACGTCGAGGAAGAATGCGTTGTAAAAGGCCGCCCCCTCGCGGGCGAAGCGAAGGTAGTCCTCCTTGCCGAGCACGCCGTTCAGGATGAGATAGGCAAGGATCCCCTGCTCCTGCTGCCACCACGCCTTGCGGTCGTGCCAGGCGTAGCGGTGGAAGCGTTGCCCTGGCTCGAGCACACGCTCGACCACGTCGTACCAGCCGCCGCGCTGCCGGTCGCAGCCGTGATCGGGCACGAGGCCGGCGATCTTCTCGGCCAGCTCGACGTAAGTGTCCTTGGCGCGCAGCGACTGCATGCGCATCAGGTTCCAGGCGATCTTGAGGTTGTGGCCCACGACCGCGCGGTTCTGCTGCCAGCCCCAGGTCTGGTCCTTGGACCAGTCGTCGTGGAACTTCTCCTGGACGAAGGGGCTCTCGTCATAGTCGGGGAAGCGCGCGGCGATCGTATCGAACGTGTCTTCGAGGAAGTCGGCGTACTCGTCCCTGCCGGTCGCGAGCCAGAGGTTGATCAGGTAGGCCGGGGCGTGGTCGCCCACGGAGTTCCAGTTCTTGCGCGCCCGGTTGTGGCCCAGGCTGTCGGAATGCGGGTCGAGCGTGATCGGGTCGACATGGCTGTAGTATCCGCCGTTCGGCCCGTGATCCTTGTAGTAGCGGTTGAACAGGTTGATCGTGCGCCGGGCGTCCTCGTGGATCGCCGGGTCGCCGGTGATGCGGTAGGTCTGCACGGGACCGGCGAGCGCGTAGATCTGCTCGTAGCAGGGCAGCGCATCGTAGTCGTCGCCGAACTCCGAGGCGAGGATCTTCTGCTCGCCCCCGTCGGGCTTCACGTCGACGGCGTGGTACCAGTAGCAGATGTCCTGCCCGACATCGACGAAGCGCAGGTGGTCGCGCAGGTACTTCGTGCCCTTGTCGGCCGCCTCGAGGTAGCGGTCCTCGCCCGTCAGCAGGTAGGCCGAGGCGAAGCCGTAGACGAGCCGCGAGATCGTGTCGCATTCCTGCCGGCCGCTGCGTTGCAGCGCGCCGGTGATCGTCAGGTTGGTGCGGTACTCGCGGTAGTCGATCCGGCCGTCCGGAAACTCGGAGTCGATGTAGAAGTCCGCGAGGTTACGGATCTGGTGAATCCACCAGTCCTGCTTCTCGAACTCGTAGGCGGTCTCGGTGCGGCCGGCGAAGACGAGGTGCTTGGCGTCGAAGGTGACCGAGCCCTTCGGCCCGTCGGGGTAGAATACCCCGTAGGCGAAGACGAAGCGGCCGGGCACGAGCATCCCGCGCATCTGCCCAGTCGCATCCTTGAACCCCTCGCCGAGGTTGCGGATCACCTCGGCATAGGTGTTGGGCGTCAGACCGACCTCATAGGAGCGGTCGTCGCTCGTCCTCATCGTGAAGCGGTCGCCTGCGGCGTCGAGACCGGTCACGTAGCCCGCGACGAGGTCCGAGAAGGTGAAATCTAGGCTGTTCATGAACGGGACCTTCGTCAGGGAATTGTGGCGCTATCGCGACGTGAGCACGACGATTGATCGGCCGCCGACCGTCAGCCGGCCGCCCGCGACAGGCTCCGAGGTTTCAGGGATGTCGTCGGGCGAGGGCCGGCCGGTGTCGATTGCGCGGAACCAGCGCCTGCCCGGTACCTCGGGCAGCGCGAACTCGAGCGGCTCCCACCACATGTTGGCCATGACGTGGATATCCGCCGCCTCGCCCTCACCCGCGACGGTCCAGGACAGCGCGCGCGCGCCACCGTCGTCCCAGCCGGGCTGGCCGAGTTCGGTCCCGTGCCATGCGACATCAGGCAGGCCGCGCGCGTTCGGTGTGCCGTCGAAGAAGCGCTCGCGGCGCAGCGCGGCGAGGTCTTTGCGGAACGCGATCAGTCGGCTCCAGAACCGGAGCATGTCGGGCCGCTTCTCGGGCAGCGACCAGTCGAACCAGCCGGTCTCGTTGTCCTGGCACCAGGTGTTGTTGTTGCCGCCTTGGCTGCGCCGGACCTCGTCGCCCATGACGAACATCGGCACGCCCTGCGACAGCATCAACAGCGTTGCGAGGTTCTTCACCTGCCGGTCGCGCAGCGCCTCGATCTCGGGGTCGTCGGTCGGCCCCTCGACGCCGCAGTTCCAGGACTTGTTGTCGTCGACCCCGTCTCGGTTGCCCTCGCCGTTGGCGTCGTTGTGCTTGCGGTTGAAGCTGACGAGGTCGTTCATCGTGAACCCGTCATGCGCGGTGATGAAGTTCACGCTGTTGAGCGGCCCGTGATCCGAGGACTGGTAGAGCCCCGCGCTGCCTGTGAGGGCGTCCGCCACAGCGCCGATCCGCCCGGGCTCGCCGCGCACGAAGTCGCGCATCGTGTCGCGGAAAGCGCCGTTCCACTCCGCCCAGCGATAGCCCGGAAAGCGCCCGACCTGATAGAGCCCCGCGGCGTCCCAAGCCTCGGCGATGAGCTTGGTGTCGGCCAGCGCCTCGTCGAGGTCGATCTGCCAGAGCACCGGCGGGAACTCCATCGGGGTGCCGTCGGGCGCGCGCGACAGCACCGAGCCCTCGTCGAAACGGAAGCCGTCGACATGCATCTCCTGCACCCAGAAGCGCAGGCACTCGACGATCACCTTCGAGCCGATCGGGTGGTTGCTGTTGAACGTGTTCCCGCAGCCGGTGAAGTCGTTGTAATACTGCTCGTTTCCGGGCACGAGGCAGTAGTGGTTGAGATTGTCGAGCCCGCGGAAGCTGAAGGTCGGGCCCTCGTGGTTGCCCTCGTCGGTGTGGTTGAACACGACGTCCAGGATCACCTCGATGCCGGCGCGGTGCAGCGCCTTCACCATGTCGCGGAACTCGTCGAGGTGGGCGGCCTCGCCCGGCGCCTCGCAATAGCCAGGGTGCGGTGCGAAATAGGCCATCGTCGAGTAGCCCCAGTAATTCGCGAGCCGTCTGCTGTCATGCTCCCACGCAGTGCGGTCGTCGAACTGGAACACTGGCAGCAGCTCGACCGCGGTGACGCCGAGGGACTGGAGGTATGGGATCTTGTCGATCACCGCGCGGAAGGTGCCGGGCCGCGCCACGCCCGAGCCGGGGCCGCGGGTGAAGCCCGCGAGGTGCATCTCGTAAATGACCGTGTCCTTCATCGGGCGGCGCAGCGGCTCGTCACCCTCCCAGTCATAGGTGCTCGGGTCGATGACGACCGACCGCATCGAAGAGGCGAGGTTGTCGCCCGGCCGCGTCGCCGCGACCCGGTCCCAGAGCGCCATCGAGTTGCCGCGCGCATAGGGGTCGATCAGAATCTTCCCGGGGTCGAAGCGCAGCCCCGCCTCGGGTCGCGCGGGTCCGTCGGCGCGGAACGCGTAGTGGAGGCCGGGCCGCGCACCCACAACGAAGACGTGCCAGAAGTGGAAGGACAGGTGGTCCTTCGGCGCCATCTGCACGACCTGCACCGGCTCCACCGCGTCCTCCGCATCGAAGAGCAGAAGCTCGATCGCGGTCGCGTGCTGCGAGAACACCGAGAAGTTGACCCCGTCCGGCCGGACCGTGGCGCCAAGCGGATGCGGCTGGCCGGGGCGCGTCGCGAAGGGCGGCCTGGCGCCGCCGCGGGCCTTGCGCGGCCTGACGACGGCCTTCTTCGCCGCGGGGGCCTTCTTCGTCGCCATCTCGGACGCCGCCTTGGCGGTGGCGCGCGGCTTGCGCGTCTTGGGTTCGGCCATGGTCCCTCTCATTTCCTTCCGTCCGGGCTGGCGGCGCGCGCGCTGCCCTGTCACCAGCCCGAGCGGGTCAGCCCGCCGGTCAGCACGTCCACGAAGCGGTCGCCGAACTCGTGGGAGCATTGCAGCGAGCGCGCGGTGATGAACGGGTAGTCCACGATTACCGAGGTCGGCTTGCCGAAATTGCCGTGGTACTGCCCTTCGGGCCCGACCGCGTCCGAGAGGATGTATTCGAGCACATAGGGCGGCGGGCCCATGTTGAAGTCGGTGCCGACGAAGCCCGTGCCGTCGTGATAGTCGTACTCGATGCAGTGGCCGGTGACGTGCTTGCCGCGAATGATCGGGCGCCGCTCATTGAAGTCGCGCGCGAAGACCAGCGCGGCCACGCCGTAGCAGATCGCGCCGATCGGCTTGCCGGCCGCGTGGAAGCCCAGCACGAGGTCGTGGACGCGCTGGTTGTTGACGATGTCGACGATCGGCCCCGAGCCGCCCACGAGCAGCACAGCGTCGTAGGCCTCGACCGCCGCCTTCTGCGCTGCGATTCGCTTGAGGTAATAGGCCTCCAGCGCGCGCAGGAAGTCGGGCGCCGAATAGTAGGGCCGCTCGGGGAACATTTCCGACAGGTTCATCGTCGCGTCGAGCGCATCGGTCGCCTCGAAGGCGTCGACCATCTCCGCGTCCTCGGGCGTGGTCACGCAGACGCCGAGCGGCGGGTCGACATAGGTGGTGTCCCGGCTCGGCGGCAGGCAGGGGGAGCGGGCGCCCTTTGGCGTCACGAAGTCGAATGCGTAGCCCGCGGCCTGCAGCTTGCGCAGCGGGCCGACCAACTCGATGCCCCAGTAGCCGTACTCGGACATCACCGCGAGGATGCGTTTCGTGCTCATGGTTCCTTCTTCATGATGTGGTCGGTCGCCATCGAAGGGCCGGCCGATCGGGAGGGGGGCACGGAGCTTGCCCACGTGTCGCGGGCAGGCGGATGAGTTGAACGTCCCGAGCGGATCGACCGGGACATCGGCCGCAACGTGCGGCTCACACAAACGCGAATCTCTGTCGGACAGTAGGTCCGCAGTTCATCTTCTGACTAGACTTTATTGCGTCAAATGCGGCCGTTCTGAGGCGTGGGTGGCGGCACCGACGCACCATCAAGGCCGTCTGCTATAACTTAACTGTCTAATTCTTTGCTGGATGCAGTGTCAGAAACGGCGGTGCAGGCTGGCTTGGGCGCAAATGGCGGTTTTTCGAGAGGACTCCTTGCTGATCTTTCCTGGTCGTCCCGAAACTGCCAGACAGCGCGCAAGACGATGTCTAGGAACGTTTCTCTCGCATCCTTATGGTCGCGATGGCTTGTGACAGAGCCTCCCGTGCGGGTCGGCTATGCTTTTGCGTCCACCCGCGTCCAAGAGACCGCGCTGCGGCTCGATGTCTGGCTCCGCACGGACGATCTCGGTCAGGAACGCCATGTGGGGCGAAAGCTTGCCCGCGGTCCCCGCTGCGCGACCCTGCCGCTTCGGTGTTATCACCCCCTGGTCGCGATGAGCGGCCGCCAACCGGACCGCCGTGCTGGCGCTTACACCGAAGACTTGCGCGGCTGCCCGTCGCGAATGACCTGCGGCGATGTAGCGCCAGATCCGTTCGCGAAGGTCCATCGAGTAGGGTTTGCCCATCCGTCCACCTCCTTCCCAAAGTGAAGCAGACCGATGATCCCAAGGGAATCCTCAACGATTCAGATCAGAAGCAAACCGCTTTAGTGGTTCCAATCCTCCGTCAACCGTTGAAGACCATCGAGAAGCCACGGCTGAAGCCGGACGCGCGGATGTTCCTGGCGGTGTCGAACATCGAAGCCCGGGACACCAGGAAGAGGTCGAGGGCACGCAGGAGGAGACGCTGCCGAAGGATCAGCTGAGCACGCTGGTGGAGGCGATGATCGCCAAGGAACACCCCGACGGGCGAACCGAGGCAGCTGAGAAATCCGTCGGCAAGGAGCGCCGCCAGTGCCGGGCCGTGCTCATGCAGTTCGTCGAGGCGAGCGGCGACAAGCGCCTCGCCGAACTGACGCAGGCCGACGTCGGCCACTACGTCGACCTGCTCGTTTGCCTGCCGAAGGTCTATGGCCGCAGTCCCGCCGACAGGAAGCGGACGCTCCGCGAACTCGTAGAACGTGCGGAGGAGTTACCCGACGAGGCCGTAGGTCTGTCGGCGAATGCGGTGAACCGCAACCTCGGTCATCTTAAGAAGCTGTTGAAGCATGCTCGCGGTCGCAGCATGCGCCCGGCAGAACCGATCGAACTCGCCGACCTGCGAGCGAAGGATCGCCGCGATGCCCGTTCCATCCGCCAGGCATTCGATGAGGACGATCTCGCGAGGCTTTCCCGCCATCCCGTCTGGTCCGGCTGCAAAAGTGCCAGCCGCCGAAACGAACCCGGTCGGAAAATCATCAAGGACGGTCTATACTGGGGCCCGCTCCTTGCCGCCTATACCGGTGGGCGCCGTGAGGAGTTGATGGGCATGCGGGCCTGCGAAGTCGATCTTGATGGACCGATTCCTTATCTCGCCATCAGGCCAAATGCGAATCGCGGTCTGGAAAATCCCTCATCTGAACGGGACGTTCCAATACATCCGCGACTCCTCGAGCTTGGGTTCGGCGAATATGTCAAGGCGCTCATCGCAGAGGGAGCGGTCGATCTATTCCCCGACTTGAAGCCCAAGTCCTCCATGGAGACGTTCGGAGCGAACCTGTACTAGGCCGTGTTGACAAAACGTCGGATCCACAAGCGGATGCATGCGATGTCGACGAAGCCGAGGAAGCTGGTGGCGGTCTTGTCGTAGCGGATTGCCACGCGGCGACTGTTCTTGAGCTT
>NZ_QPLJ01000041.1 GCF_003340555.1 Jannaschia formosa
GAACACCCACTCCGCATCCGACATCAGATCCCGCGCCATCGCATCACTCCGCCCGATCACAGTCGGGCACCGTGAATCACGCCAAGCCAGTCAGGGGAAGGGTTTTGTCAACACCGCCTAGTAAGCGACCCACCAAGTCGCGGAACTCAGGCGACGACTGAGTTAGTCCGCCGATAGGTGAGGCGCTTGCCTTCTGCACCGCGCAGGATAGCGTTGGCGCGCATCGTGTCGTCAATCTCCTTGGCGGCACGATGATTGTAGCGGAAATCAAACTCGGCTGCATAGCGGTGCAAGTGTTGCTTGCCGCGGTGCTGATACACACCCTTCATGCCGCGCTTGAAGATGCTGTAGAAGCCTTCGACAGTGTTCGTGTGAATCTCGCCGCGACCGTACTCGCCTGCCGAGTGGTTCACGGTGTCATGTCCAGCAGCGACCTTATCGGCCATCAGCTTATACTGGCTGGCTTCATCTGTAAGCATCTTGGCTTCACGCGCCATGTTCTCGGACACAACCTTGGTCATCGTGCTGACGCGCAGATCGTCAATCACAACGGACTTCGCCATGCCGCGATTGCGATTAAAAAGGGTCATTATTTTCATCTTGTGCGCGCCGCCGCGTGCAGTCTTTGACTTCTTCACGCCCGGCTCTTTGCCAATGTAGGTTTCGTCAATCTCAACATGCCCACCGCCCACACCGAACGGTCCATCGTCCGAGCGCATGGCTTCGCGAATACGATGAAACATGAACCACGCGGTTTTGTAGGTCACGCCAATCGAGCGATGAAGCTGATGAGCGCTGATGCCCTTCTTGCTAGACGCCATAAGGAACGTCGCCAGAAGCCACTTGTTAAGCGGCACCTTGGAGCGCTCGAATATAGTGCCAACAGTCACGGTGAATTGCTTACGGCAATCGCCACACTGTAACAGGCCGGGACGATGCGATTTGCCTTCCATCTTCTTGATCCGATCCACACCGCCACAGTGTGGGCAATACACGCCGTCAGCCCAGCGTGTGTGCTCAAGGTACTCCCGGGCGATGGTTTTGTCGGTAAAGATGGGATCGGTAAGGTTCATGGATACAACTCCTTGACTCCAATATAGGAATCTAGGACTGCTTTGTAGAGTATATAATGGCCAATTCATGGCGGGGTCGAAGCAGATCGTCAGCGAGCCGCGGCGCTTGTCGTGCAGCGCGGCCTTGGAGAGTCGCCCCCCTCGAGGGGACGTGAATCGAAACAGCACGAGGCCACGTTGCCGGGTTGGGCGAAACCGTCGACCCCCTCGCGGGGGCGTGGACCGAAACAATCCCGCCGCCGAGAACCTTCTGATGCCGCCCGGTCGTTCCCCTCGCGGGGGCTTGGATCGAAACATTGCCGTCTTCGGCATCGCCCACTGCGCAACCAGCCGGCACTTGGCGACTCTGTCGGCGGCCGCGCCTTCGAGCGAGCCCAAATTCATAATCCGAACACACGAGGCACGCGCCAAGCTTCGACTTCCGACTGGACTTCGCTCCGCACCGAAGCGGTACTGCCCGCACCGGCCGACGCAGTCGCCGGTTCCGCTCTCCGCCCGGCCCTCCGGGCTTTGCCCGGTAGCGGGGGCATAACGCTCCTGCCGCAAGGTGAAGGAGACCGACATGACGACGAACACCCCGAAGGCGAAGACGACGAAGAAGGCGCAGCTGGTCCGCCTGCTCTCGACGAAGGCGGGCGCGGATGCCGTCTCCCTAGGAGCCAGGCTCGGCTGGCAGGCCCACACCACGCGCGCAGCGATCGCCGGGCTGCGCAAGGCGGGCTACGAGATCGTGGCGGAGAAGCCGGGTGCGGGCAAGCCGACGCGCTACAGGATTGTGGCGGAACCGGACACCGGGGGGGCGGCGAGCCCCCCTGCCCCCGCCGCGGAGGTGGTCGATGCCGGGTAAGGCCGATCCGGCACGCGGCGCGGTCCGGAAGGACTGGGAGGCGGCCTTCGGGTCGCCTCCGCCGCCCTACCTTTCGGTGGCCTTCATGCGGAAGGCCCTTGCCCACAACGCGCAGTGCCGCGCCCATGGCGGCCTGCCGAGCCCCCTGCGCCGCGCCCTGCGACAGATCGCGATTGGCCATGGCGTCACCGAGAGCACACGCAGGATCGCCAAGCCCGGCGCGCAGCTCGTGCGGGAGTGGAACGGCCGGACCTACCGGGTCGAGGTCGTGGAGGATGGCTACCGGATGGACGGCCGGACCTGGAGGTCGCTCTCGGCCGTCGCCGGGCACATCACCGGGACCACGTGGTCGGGGCCGCGCTTCTTCGGGCTGACCGACCGGGCCGGAGGACGGCCATGACCCGGACGCGATGCGCGATCTACACGCGCAAGAGCTCCGAAGAGGGGCTCGAGCAGGCGTTCAACTCGCTCGACGCGCAGCGCGAGGCCTGCGCGGCCTACATCGCCAGCCAGAAGCACGAGGGCTGGGTGCTGCTGCCCGAGTGCTACGACGACGGCGGGCTCTCGGGCGGCAGCCCCGAGCGCCCGGCGCTGCAGCGGCTCATGGCCGACATGCGGGGCGGGCGGGTCGACCGGATAATGGTCTACAAGATTGACCGGCTGACGCGGTCGCTGTCGGACTTCGCGAAGATTGTCGACGTGCTGAACGCGGCCGGAGCATCCTTCGTCTCGGTCACGCAATCCTTCAACACCGCGACCAGCATGGGACGGCTGACGCTGAACATGCTCCTGAGCTTTGCGCAGTTCGAGCGCAAGGTGACCGCGGAGCGTATCCGCGACAAGATCGCCGCGTCCAAGCGCAAGGGGCTGTGGATGGGCGGGCAGATCCCGCTCGGCTACGACCCGGACGGGCGGACGCTGAAGATCAACGAGGCGGAGGCGGCGACCGTGCGGACGCTCTACGCGCTCTACGAGCGGCTGGGCACGGTCCGGGCGGTGAAGGCGGAGGCCGACCGGCAGGGCCTGCGCAGCCGGCAGCGCGAGACGAAGGACGACAGGATGCGCGGCGGCACGGCCTTCGACCGCGGCCACATCCCCCACATCCTGACCAACCCGCTCTATGCGGGGCGCATCCGACATCGCGGGCAGATCCATGACGGCCAGCATCCCGCGATCATCGAGCCTGCTAGGCGGGAGGCGATCCAGGCGCGCATGCGGGACGGCGCGGCGTGGGGCCGGGGCCCGGCGGCGGCGACAGGACGCTCCGCGCTCTGCGGCATGCTTCACGACGAGACCGGGGACCGGCCCACGCCGACGCATGCGAAGACCGGGCCGGGACGAGGCTGCGCTACTACGTGTCCCACCGGCTGATCGCGCGAAGCGGCGAGACGCCGCCGGATGGCTGGCGCTTGCCCGCCACCGAACTGGAGGCTTGCGTGGCGGGGCTCATCGGCGATTTCCTCTCGGCATCCAGTTTCACGGCGATGCTGCGGCCCAAGGCAAGTACGGCAGAGGTCGGGCAGGCGGCGAGCGTTTTGGGATCGCTCGCCAAGGATGCCGATCCTGCCGATCGGCTCTCGTTCATCGGACGCGTCGACATCGCGCCCGGGCGCCTGACCCTGAAGCTCAACCCCGCGGCCATCGCGACCCGCTTCGGCATCGATCCGGAAGACACCCCGACGGGCTGCCTCGGCTCCGAGCATCCGTTCCAGCTGCGCAAGCGCGGGGTGGAGACGAAGATCATCCGCGCAGACACGCCCGCCGGGCGGGATGCGGTCCTGATCCGCAACGTCGCGCAGGCGCATGTCTGGTTCGAGCGGGTCAAGCGCGGAGAGACCTATGCGCAGATCGCAAAGAACGAGAACCTCCCGGCGCCGCGCATTCAGCGCATGATCGGCCTCGGCTTCCTCGCTCCAGACCTCGTGGCCGACATCCTAAACTTCAAGCAGCCCCACGGCTTCACCTCTGAATGGTGCAAGACGCATGACCTGCCGTTCGACTGGGCCGAGCAGCGCGCTCTCGTCCGCACCCTCTGATCGCCCGACCCCACACCTCTCCCCGCCGAACCGCCTAACGCAGACCGCGGCCGTGATGCGCGCGACTCCGAGCCGGTCGTCCGATCTGCGGTGAAGTAGGAATGCCCTAACCCGCTGAAATCACGCGGATAAGCACGAAAGACCGCGGCACGCATCGTCGAGGGGAAGTGTCTGGCTGGGGTGGTAGGATCCGAAGATCACCCCACCGTCCATCCTAAGCTACTGACGTGAGGGAGTCTCTCGCTTCGCCGGCCATCGTTGTTGCACAGCCTTGGTTATCAGGCTTGATGCTCAAAGCCAAGTTTCGTCTGATCAACGGTGGACCGACGTTCTCCGGTCGGCGCTGGAGGCCCGGCACCAGATTGTTGCGACGATTATCCGGGCCTTCCTGATGAACGCAGCCACCTCGTCGCCCTGCCCCGGCTCACCCAACGGTCCGGGTGGCGAACTCTGCGCCCGCGCAGATGCCTGAGGGTCGGCGGGAGGTGATAGTCTTGCTGCGCCTGTCAAAGCGCACCCCCTCAGTCCCGTGCGTGTGGTGGTCGCCGAAGAGCGACGCTTTCCGGTAGCCGAAGCTGTGAAACGCCATCGGCATCAGGATGGGAGGGTTGATGCAGACCATGCCGACCTTGATCTCGCTGGCGAGAGCGCGCAGCGTCGTCATCGCGGACGAATACCGTCACGTCGTTAGCATCCGCGTGGGCGTGGATCAGTTCCACCGCCGCGCGGTAGTGGGGCGTCCGCGCGAGCACGAGGACTGGCCCGAGGATCTCCCCCTGCCGGGCGGCCATCCCTGAGTTGATATCATTGAGCAGGGTCGGGCCCGACGAAGACGCCGTCCTCATGCCCTGCCGCGCCTTGAACACGTCCCCGTTCACGACAACCGTGGCGCCCATAGCCTCGGAGCGATCGATATGGCCCCGCATGCGAGCCCTCGCGTCGCGGGTGACGGCGGGGTCCATCTCGGAGGCGCGGTCGGCGGCGGGGCCGACCCCCAGCACCTTGATCTTCGTTATCAGCCACTCGACCGCGCGTTGGCCGTGGCGTCGGTAACCGGCACGGCGACAGCGATCGCCATGAACGCTCGCCCACCCCACCCAAGGCCGTAATCATCCAGGCATCGCCAGCCATGGCAAGGTCGCCAACGCTTAGAACCACCATATGGCTTCTTCCCCGCCGAGCCCCTGCGCTCGCGTGCCGCGACGCGTTCCGGTCTGCAAGATAATGCGCGGCGTCGGGCGGTGAGCGGTCGTTCGCTGCGGTGTGCTCCAAAGTCAGCAACGCAGATCAAGCCGTCATTCGCACCATCTGCCTCGCTCACCGGAGCAGCCGGGCCGTCGGGAGCCTGCCGTCGCCGCTCCGTTCAATGTCCGAACAAATCTGCTGGGCCTTCGCAGGTTGAAAGTCGGTCGGCTGGCTGGTAGGCAGCCTACTATTCCGTTGGGGTGCCCTGTTCAGGGCTGAGAGGCGCAAGCCGACCCATCGAACCTGATCCGGACAATACCGGCGTAGGGAACGGAGCAAGATCTGACGCGGCACCATACCCGCGGGCTATCGACCTCCATCCCCTATTGCCGGTGGAGGAAATGTCGATGCCACATGCATCCGCAATGACGATAGCAGGCTCCGACAGCGGCGGGGGCGCAGGCGTTCAAGCTGATCTGAAGGCGTTTTCCGCCCTCGGGGTCTACGGGACGAGCGCGATCACCGCGATCACGGCACAGAACACCCGCGGCGTTTTCGCCGTCGAGCCTGTCTCGCCACAGACAGTCTCCGCGCAGATCTCCGCCGTTCTGGACGACATCCCGCCAGGCGCGATCAAGATCGGGATGCTCGCATCGCCAGAGATCGTCGCTGCCGTCGCCATTGCGATCGCGGGCTATGACGGCCCTGTCGTGCTCGATCCTGTAATGGTCGCGAAGTCGGGAGATGCGCTTCTGTCGGAAGACGCCGAAGCGGCGCTGGTTGAGATGCTGATCCCGCGAGCGCATGTCTTGACGCCGAACCTGCCGGAGGCCGCGCGCCTGCTCGGGCGCGCCCCCGCCAGGGATGCGCAGGAGACGGTGGCACAGGGACTGGCCCT
Source organism: Jannaschia formosa (assembly GCF_003340555.1). Classification (GTDB taxonomy): domain Bacteria; phylum Pseudomonadota; class Alphaproteobacteria; order Rhodobacterales; family Rhodobacteraceae; genus Jannaschia; species Jannaschia formosa. The sequence continues at coordinate 6,040 of NZ_QPLJ01000041.1, forward strand.
GCTCGAGCTCGGGGCGAGGGCCGTCGTGATGAAGGGCGGTCATGCCGACGGACCGACCTGCATCGACCGACTGGTGACGGCGTCGGGCCCAATCGCGTTAGAGCAGCCGCGGCTTACCACCCGGAACACGCATGGGACGGGATGCACCTTGTCCTCGGCCATCGCGGCCGAGCTGGCGAAAGGGGCGGGCGTCGCGGCGGCCGTGCAGCGGGCACAGGCCTGGCTGCATGGGGCGATCCGTGCGGCAGACCGGCTGGACATCGGTAGCGGCCACGGCCCTGTCCATCATTTCCACGAGGTCTGGGCGTGACGCAGGCACGCGTCATTGGTGGCGGAGTCGCCGGTCTCTGCGTGGCGACGCGGCTGGTTGAACGGGGATACGAGGTGACGATCTTCGATCCGTCGCCCCGACCCGGGCCGCATGGCTGTTCGTGGTGGGCCGGCGGGATGCTGGCCCCTTTCTGCGAAGGCGAGACGGCCGAGGAACCCGTCGTCCGGCTGGGCCAGGAGGCCGCTGCCTGGTGGGAGCGGCAAGGCGTGACCCTGCACCGGCGGGGAACGCTGGTGCTGACCCTCGGACGGGACCGGCGCGAACTGGACCGCTTCGCGCGGCGCGTGGCGGGGCACGAGATGCTCGATCCGGCGGGGCTGGCCGCGCTGGAGCCGGATCTGGAGGGCCGTTTCAACCGGGCCCTGCATGTCTCCGGCGAGGCGCATCTCGACCCGCGTGCGGCGTTGATCCATCTTCGCGACCGGCTGGAGCAGGCCGGCGTCCGCTTCGTGGCCGAGCCCGGTCGCCCCGAGGGGCTGACCTTCGATTGTCGCGGGCTGGCGGCGCGGGACGCGCTGCGCGACCTACGCGGGGTGAAGGGCGAGATGGCAGTGCTGCATAGCGCCGATATCCGTCTGACCCGACCGGTCCGGCTGCTGCATCCGCGCTACCCGCTTTATGTCGTGCCGCGCGCGGATGGGTTGTTCATGCTGGGCGCCACCCAGATCGAAACCGACGACCGGCGGCGCAGCGTGCGGTCTGCCCTCGAACTGCTGTCGGCGGCCTATGCCCTGCACCCGGCCTTTGGTGAGGCGGAGCTGGTCGAGATCGGTGCCGACGCGCGGCCCGCTTTCCCCGACAACCTGCCCCGCCTCGTCCGGCGGGGCGAGACGATCCACGTCAACGGCCTGTTTCGCCACGGCTTCCTGCTGGCGCCCGCCCTGGCGCGGTTGGCGGTCGAGGCGGCTTCCGACAGCAGCAAACCGGAGTTCTGGCATGAAGATCATGATTAACGGCAGCCCGACCGAAACGCAGGCGGAAACGCTCGACGCAGTCCTGGAGGAACTCGGCTTCGGCGACGCCAAGGTCGCCACCGCCGTCAACGAAGACTTCGTCTCGGCCGCACAGCGCGGGCAGGTGGCGCTGGCACCCGGCGACCGGGTCGAGATCGTCACCCCCCGGCAGGGAGGCTGAGATGCAGCTTTACGGCACCGAGATCGCATCGCGCCTGATGCTGGGCACCGCGCAATACCCCTCGCCCAGCGTGCTGGCCGAAGCCTTCCGCCGCTCCGGCGCGGGCATCGCGACCGTTTCCGTTCGCCGCGAAGCCAGCGGCGCGCGGGCGGGCGCGGCGTTCTGGGATCTGGTGCGCGACCTCGACGTGACGCTCCTGCCCAACACGGCGGGCTGCCATTCCGTGCGCGAGGCGGTCACGACCGCGCAGATGGCGCGCGAGCTCTTCGACACGCCCTGGATCAAGCTGGAGGTCATCGGTCATGCCGACACGCTCCAGCCCGACCCGTTCGGACTGGTGGAGGCCGCCCGCGTCCTGACCGACGAGGGGTTCAAGGTCTTTCCCTACACGACCGAGGACGTGGTGCTTGCCGGGCGCCTGCTCGATGCGGGATGCGAGGTGCTGATGCCTTGGGGCGCGCCGATCGGCACGGGGCTGGGGCTGACCAATATCTACGGCCTCCGCACGCTCAGGGCGCAGTTCCCCGAGGTGCCGATGGTCGTGGATGCCGGGCTCGGCCTGCCCAGCCAAGCAGCGATGGCGATGGAGATGGGGTTCGACGCGGTGCTGCTGAACACCGCCGTCGCCAAGGCCGGCGATCCGGCCGCGATGGCCGAGGGATTCGCGCACGCGGTCGAGGCCGGGCGGCTCGCCTTCGGGGCCGACCCGATGGAGCCACGCGACATGGCCGCCCCCTCGACGCCGCTGATCGGAAAGGCGTTTCTCGAATGACCCTCGACCGGTTCTATCCGATCTTCGACGGCCCGGACTGGCTGGTGCGCATGTTGCCGCTGGGCATGAAGCTGGTGCAGCTGCGGGTAAAGGATGCGGACGAGGCAGACTTACGGACGCGCGTGGCCCGGGCGCAGGCGGTGTGCCGGGCGCATGGCGCGGTGCTGGTGGTCAACGACCACTGGCGTATCGCGATGGACGAGGGCTGCGACTGGGTGCACCTGGGGCAGGAAGACCTCGATACCGCCGATCTGCCGGCCATCCGTCGCGCCGGGCTGAAGCTGGGCATCAGCACCCACGATCATGCCGAACTCGACCGCGCGCTGTCGCTCGCGCCAGACTATGTCGCGCTGGGACCGGTCTACCCGACCATCCTCAAGAAGATGAAATGGGAGCGGCAAGGGCTGGAGCGTGTCACGGAATGGAAGCGCCTGATCGGCGACCTGCCTCTCGTGGCCATCGGCGGGATGAGCGTCGAGCGGGCGGCCGGGGCCTTCGAGGCCGGGGCCGACATCGTCTCGGCGGTGACCGACATCACACTGAACGACGATCCCGAGGGCCGTCTGCGTCGATGGATTGAGGCGACGCGATGAGCCGCTACGCCCGTCAGATCGCGGTCCCAGACCTTGGCCCGGCGGGTCACGACCGCCTGCGGGCCGCGCGCGTGCTGATCGTCGGAGCCGGGGGGCTTGCGGCGCCCGTCCTGCAATATCTCGGCGGCGCCGGCGCCAGGCACATCCGGCTGGCCGATCCCGACCGGGTGGAGGTGACGAACCTCCATCGCCAGACGCTGTTTCGCGACGCTGACATCGGCCGCCCAAAGGCCGAGGCGGCGGCGGGAGCGGTCACGGCGCTCAATCCGGATTGCACCATCGAGCCCGTCGTCGCGGCCCTCGATCCGGCCAATGCCGCTGCGCTTTGCGACGGTGTCGATCTGGTCCTCGACTGCGCGGACAGCTTCGCGGCAAGCTATATTCTTTCGGACAGGTGCCGCGCCGCCGGACTGCCGCTGGTCAGCGCATCGGTGATCGGCCTGGAGGGCTATGTCGGCGCCTTCTGCGGGACAGCCCCTAGCCTGCGGGCGGTGTTCCCGGATCTACCCCGACGGCTGGGCTCCTGCGCCGAGGACGGCGTTCTGGGGCCGGTCGTGGGCGTGATCGGCGCCCTTCAGGCGCAGATGGCGACGGCACTTCTGGCGCGCATCGACCCCTCGCCGCTGGGCCAGCTCGTCACCTTCGATGCGAGATCCTTCCGCTTCGGCGGCTTTCGCTTCCTCTGTGCGCCCGAGCCCGAGCGGCAGCCCCGCTTCCTCGCCCCGACCGAGATTGCAGACAGCGATTTCCTCGTGGACCTGCGCGGCGAAGAAGAAGCCCCGTTGATCCGCCCCGTCGCTCACCGCCTGACCGCCTCGGCCTTCGGGCCGGACGGACCCGTTCCGGCCGGCGGCCAACGCGCTGTGCTCTGCTGCCGTTCGGGCCTGCGGGCCTGGACGGCCGCCGAACGGCTCGCCTCCGTCTGGGACGGAGAGATTTGCCTCGTCGCCCTTGGTGACCAAACCGGAGAAACTTTATGAAAACCTCTCTGACCACTCTCCTTCTTCTCGCCGCGACGCCCGCAATCGCACAGGATCGGATGAGCCTGATGCTCGACTGGTTCGTGAACCCCGACCACGGACCGATCATCGTCGCCCAGGAACAGGGCTACTTCGCCGACGTGGACCTCGAGGTCGAGGTCATCGCTCCCGCCAATCCCGCCGATCCGCCCAAGATGGTCGCCGCCGGTGCCGCCGATCTCGCTATTTCCTACCAGCCGCAGCTGCATCTTCAGGTGGCCGAGGGCATGCCGCTGATCCGGGTGGGCACATTAGTCGCGACGCCGCTCAACTGCCTGCTGGTGCTGGAGGACGGTCCCATCGAGGAAATCGCGGATCTCGAAGGCCGCAAAGTGGGCTTCTCCGTCTCGGGCTTCGAGGAGGCGCTGCTGTCGGCGATGCTCGGGCAGGCGGGCCTCGGGACCGCAGATATTGACCTGATCAACGTCAATTGGTCGTTATCGCCGGCGCTGATGTCGGGCCAGGTCGATGCGGTGATCGGCGCATTCCGCAATTTTGAGCTCAACCAGATGGATATCGAGGGCGTGCCCGGCCGGTGCTTCTATCCTGAGGCGGAAGGCGTGCCGACCTATGACGAGCTGATCTACGTCGCCAACCCCGAGACGATGGACGCGGAGATGATCCGCCGCTTTCTCGCCGCGACCGAGAAAGCGACGCACTTCATCATTAACCATCCGCAGGAAAGCTGGGAGATCTTCTCCTCGACCTCGGCGGAATTGCAGGATGAATTGAACGAGCGCGCCTGGGCCGACACCCTCCCGCGCTTCGCCCTGCGCCCGGAAGCGCTGGATGCGGGCCGCTACGTGCGTTTCGAGAGCTTCCTCGCAGAGGCCGGTCTGATCGAAGGGACGCGTTCCGTCTCGGAGCTCGCGATCGATCTGGGCGCGCAATGATTTATGGGGCGATCTTTCCCCTGTGGCGCGCGGCCGCGGGGGAGACATGGGATGACTACACCCGCCATGCCTTCGTCGAGGGACTGGGGGACGGCACGCTGCCGCGCAAGGCGTTCCTGCGCTATCTGGTGCAGGACTATGTCTTCCTCATCCACTTCTCCCGCGCCTGGGCCTTGGCCGTGACCAAGGCCGAGACGCCTGAGGAGATGCGCGCCTGCGCCGCCACGGTCCACGCGCTGCTGGATGAGGAGTTGCACCTGCACATCAAGACCTGCGCGGCGAAGGGCATCCCGGAGGAGCAACTCTTCGCCGCCCGTGAGGCGCCGCAAAACCTGGCCTATACGCGCTACGTGCTCGATGCCGGGCATTCCGGCGATTTCCTCGACCTGATGGCGGCGCTGGCCCCCTGCGTGCTGGGCTACGGCGAGATCGGGACCCGGCTGGCAGCGGAGGCGGGCCAGACACCCTATGCCGACTGGATCGCGACCTATGCCGGTGCCGACTATCAGCACACCTGCCGCGAGGTCGGCACCCTGATCGACGCGGCGACCGCGCGCCGCCTCGGAGAGGCACCCGAAAGCAGTCCCCGCTGGCCTCGCCTCTGCGCCCGTTTCGAGATGGCGACCCGGCTCGAGGTCGATTTCTGGGGCATGGGCCTGTCGGCATGAGCGGCCCGCCTGCGCTACATCTGGCCGGGCGCGCGACGATCGAGGGCAGGGCAATCTTCGGGCCGCTCTCGCTCGAGGCCCCGGCCGGGGAATGGACCTGCCTGCTCGGGCCCTCGGGTGTGGGCAAGTCCACCGTGCTGCGTCTGCTCGCCGGCCTCGGCGACGAGGTCCTCTTCGCGGGCGAGGCGGCTGCCGGTGACGGGGCGCCGTTATCCGGGCGTGTGGCGCTGATGGCGCAGACCGACCTGTTGATGCCTTGGCTGGACGTGACCGCCAATGTCACCTTGGGCACCCGTCTGCGGGGCCGAAGGGCACAGCGGGACCGGGCGCTGGAGGTGCTGGAGGTGCTGGATTGCGTGGGGCTGTCCAGCCATGCCGCCAAGCGGCCAAATGCGCTGTCGGGCGGACAGAGGCAGCGGGTAGCGCTGGCCCGCACCCTGATGGAGGATCGGCCGGTCGTGCTGCTGGATGAGCCCTTCTCGGCCCTCGACGCGCGGTCGCGGGCCCTGATGCAGGATCTCTCGGCGGAACTGCTGGCCGGGCGCACCGTGCTGCATGTCACCCACGACACCGCCGAGGCCGCGCGGCTCGGGCAACATGTCCTTCTGATGATGGATGGCGGGATCACTTCGGTTACCCCGCCCCCCGGCCCGATACCGCGCCGCTACGACGCGCCCGAGACGCTCGACTTCCAGGGACGCCTGCTGCGCATGCTCATGGAGCCCGGATGACGCGCCCCCTCCGCATAGCCGCCGCAACGCTTCTGGGTCTGACGATCTGGCAGGCGGTCGTCATCTTGGGCGAGCTGCCCCGCTTCATCCTGCCCGGCCCCCATCCCGTCTTCGCGACGCTCTGGACCAGCCGTGCGCTGATTGCCGAGCACGCGGTCGTGACGGCCACCGAGGTCCTGCTCGGCCTCGGCCTGGGGGCCGGCCTGGGCTTTGCCTCGGCCATCGCGCTGGCCGCCTCCCCCATCGCGCGGTCCCTGCTGCGCCCGATGCTCGTCTTCAGCCAGGCGATCCCGGTCTTCGCCCTGGCCCCGATCCTGACGCTTTGGCTGGGCTACGGGCTTTGGTCCAAGGTCGCGATGGCGCTGCTGATCATCTATTTCCCGGTCACCTCGGCCTTCTTCGACGCCTTGATGCGGACACCGCCCGGCTGGCTGGAGCTTGCTCGCGTCATGAACGCCGCGCCTGGCCGCCTCCTTTGGCGTCTCCGTGTGCCGGCCGCGATGCCGGGCTTCGCCTCGGGGCTGCGGCTCGCCGCCGTCTACGCCCCCATCGGCGCGATCATCGGCGAATGGGTCGGGGCGTCGCAGGGGCTGGGCTACTTGATGTTGCTGGCGAACGGTCGTGCGAAGATCGACCTGATGTTCGCCGCGCTGATCGTCCTGGCCGTCCTGACACTGGCCCTTCATGCTGCCGTCGACGCCACGTGCCGGCGGTTGTGGGATGGCTGACACACGCTCCCACTTTGGCTTGGAAATTGATAAGGCCACTCCGTATCAGGCGCGATGGAATGGGGCACACCTTCGGTGCAGCACTGCCATTGGCTGCGCATGGCATGAAGGTCGGCTATGGGCCGGTCGCCCCCGCGGCGGCTTGTTCTACCTCAAACCTCGAACCGGACGGGGAAAGGGGCATGCGCAAGATCACCGGAACGGAGCGAGCGGACTGGCGTGAGCGCGCGGAGGCGGCGGGCTTCTCCTTTCAATCCATGCACGGCGAGCCCTACTGGGACGAGACGAGCGCCTGAGCCTTCACGCTGGGCGAGATCGAGACGCGGCTCGAGGACCCGTCGACCGAGCTTCACGCCATGGCGCGCGAGGCGGTGGCGCGCGTCGCGGGCGACGAGGCGCAGATGGCGCGGATGGGCATCCCCGAGGAACCCATGGATTTCGTCGCGACCTTCTGGAAGGCCGGCGAGGCGGAACTCTTTGGGCGAATGGACCTCGCCTATGACGGCGACGGCCCCGCCAGGCTTCTGGAATACAACGCTGACACGCCGGCATCCCTTTACGAGACCGCGCAGTTCCAGTGGGACTGGCTGGAGGGCGCGCGCGCGGCAGGGCTGATCCCCGCGGGCGCCGACCAGCTCAACCACCTTCAGGAGGCGCTGACCGAGCGGCTGGCAGAGATCTGCGCGCCGGGCGAGCAGCTCCACTTCGCCGCGATGGCGGGCGCGGCCGAGGACTACGCGACCGTCGAGACGATTGCCTACGCCGCGCGCGACGCGGGGCTCGGCGCGCATTACGTCGACATGAGCGCGATCGGGATCGACCCGTCGGGTCGACTCGTGGACGCCGAGGCGCAGGTGATCGGCACGCTCTTCAAGCTGTATCCGTGGGAGGACTTACTGCGCGACGAGGCGGCGGACGCGCTCGCCGCCTCGGGCACACGCTTCCCGGAGCCGCCCTGGAAGGCGCTCGTCTCCAACAAGGCGCTGCTGGCCGTGCTCTGGGAGATGTTCGAGGGCCACCCGAACCTGCTCCCGACCTTCCTCGCTTGCGACGTCGAGGCGGGGTCGCCCGCCTGGGACCGGGCGCAGGCCGCGGGCCACTTCGCGCGCGGCACCGTGCAGAAGCCCATCTTCTCGCGCGAGGGGGCGGGCGTGCGGATCGCCGGGCCGGACGGCACGGCGGTCGAGGCGTCCGCGAACGCGGCCTACGACGCGCATCCGACCGTGATCCAAGCCTACGCGCCGTTGCCCGACATGGGCGTCTTCCGCCCCGTCATGGGCACCTGGATCGTGGGCGAGGCCTGCATGGCGCTCGGCATCCGCGAGGATTGGTCGGGGATCACGCAGGACCTCAGCCGCTTCAAGCCGCATTACATCGAGGCATGACACGCCCGAGGAGGACGACATGAAGGCATCGGCACCCAAGCGGATCATGCTGCTGGGCGCGGCGAGCGTCATCGCGCTCGCCGGCTGCCAGGAGGACCGCGCCGACATCGGGATCTTCGACGACCCCCAAGGCTGCGCCGAGAGCGGGCTGGAGGCGGAGGTCTGCGCCGAGCAATATGCCGAGGCGCTGGCCGAGCACGAGGAGACCGCCCCGCGCTACGACGCGCTGGCGGTCTGCGAGGCCGAGCATGGCGACGGCGCCTGCGTCCAGAACGAGTCGCGCCCTTCGATCTTCATGCCGCTGATGGCGGGCTACCTGATGGGACAGCTCCTGTCGGGCCGCGGCTACGCCTCGCGCGCAATAGTACCCGCCGCGGGCGGCGGCTTCGCGACGACCGACGGTGCCACGCGCGCGTCCAGCCTGTCGGGCCGCGGCACGGTCGGCGCATCGGCGCTGACGACGCAGGCGGCGAGCACGCGCAACGCCGCGCCCCTCACCCAGTCCACCGTCGCCCGCTCCGGCGGCTTCGGCGCCGCGCGGACGTCGGGCGGGCTCCGCGTGGGCGGCTGAGGCGCGGGCCGGATCTTGCGAGCAGCGGCAAAGAACAGCAATGCGATCCTCCCGATCTTCGGGCCCGTTCCGTCTGCGTCGCGGCGCACCTAGAGGAGCTGGTCGAGCCGCGCGTGCAGCCTGGCGATCTCGACGCTCGAATCCGGGCGTGCGGCCAGGACCCGGACGGCGTCGGCCACCTGCGTCATGGCCGATGCGCAGGCCCCGAGGCTCGCTCGGATCGCGGTTAGGTCCGCCATCATCTGCTCGATCGGCGCGGGTGTCTGGCGCTCGCTCTGCTCCAGCAACGCCTCCAGCGCATCGAGGAGGCGACGGACGTCGGCGTGGAGCTGGTCGGTCTCGGAAAGGGTGACACGGGTGCTCATGGATGGGGGCTCATCTCGTGGTGGTCGTGATCTTCGCTATGGGACGGGGTCTTGGCCGGATTGCCATCCGGACTGTCTCGCGGAGGTCGGATCGGCCGCACCGCGGGGTCCGCGAACTCGATCGGCGGCATCGCCGCGAGCGCGGCGAAGGATCGACGCGCCGATGCGAAGGGGTTTTGGATTGACCACGCGGCCAGCGCATCATTGACGGCCAGACGGGCGCGCAGCGCTGTGAGCCGGCTCATCAGCCCGCGGGCGATCCGGCGCAGGAGCGTCGGCACCGGCGGCACGGAGGGGCGCGGGCCGCGGAGGATCTCCTCCGGGTCCAGGCGCGGCGCGAGGTCCATGGCGTTCAATCGGTAGCTGGCGGCGTTCGTCGCGGCCCGCTCCGTCCAGGCCTCGGCGAGCTGCGCGGGCGCCCGCGCCAGAACCCGCTCCCGCGTGGCAATGAGATACGGCGGGGGCTCCACCTGCCTCGCCGCGCAGAGCGCCCCGCGGAGGACGAGCCGCTGCGTCGCGCCTGCGGCGCCCGACGCGAGGACGATGGCGTCGTCGCGCAGCTCATCGACCAGCCAGCCGACGTCCTCGAGCACGGGGGCGAGCCCCTCTAGGAGCGCCGCCCGATCCGTCGCCCCGCTACGGGTGAGGATTCTTGCGGCGAGCAGCATCTGAACCCGCGGGTCCTCGGCACCGATCCGCGCCCCGGCTTCGCCATCGAGGCCCGTCGCGCCGACCCGATCGCGCGCCCACCGATCGAGCATCGCCCCGCGCTTCTCCACCCACGACGGCCCCCGGACCCGGGCGGCGTGACGCGGGTCGCGCGGGTCGCGCCAGCCGAACGCCGCGTTCAGGGTGTCCTCGTATGCCTCCCAGATCTCGCGGCTCGCGGCGATCGGCGGATGGACGGCGTACGCTCGCGGGAGCCGACGTCCGGCGGGACCGACCATGATGCAGGCCGGCGCTAATATGTTGAGCTCGAGTCGTCCCGTGTGGAGATGCGTCCCGACAAGGACCGGCGGGCGTGCGGCGGGCGCGATCCCTGCGTAGGCGGTTTCGAGCCAAAGCTCGATCGCCGCGTCGACCGATCGCCGCGTCGCTGGGTCGCCTTCCGTCCATTTTATGATATTGATATCATTTTTTGCAAGGCTAAGCGTTGCGCAGGAGTACCGCCGTTTCGTCTCCAGTCCGTCGATCCAGTGCGCCACCACGCGCGGATCGCCACGCAGGAGTTCGGGGGCAGGATCGCGCTGCATGACCTCGGTCCTCCCGCCGATCTCCTGGCGCATGACGGGGTCGAGCAGGTAGCCGATGACCTGCGCGGCAGGGCCGCTCGCGTGGCGAGACCAGAGCAGCATCATCGGTCTGATCCGTAGGGTTGGCTCGTCCACCCGGCTCGACCGGCGCACGTATCGAGGGCCTGGATGACGCGGCGCTCCAGCCGCTCGAGCCGCACGCAGACCTGGAGCACGTCGAGCGCGGGCATCGCGTCGCGTGCCTCCGCGACGAGGGTCGACGTCTCGTCGAGGACGATATTCACGGCTTCGAGCAGCTCGATCATGTCAGGGGTCGCGCCTGACGAACCGTCCTCGGAGAGCGCGCGCTCGGCGATGTAGCGGGAGCGCGAGACGCCTTGTTTCTTGGCCCTCCGACCGATCTTCGTCCATTCGCGGTCTGTGAAACCGGCTGTGCGGGGCCTCGTGACCTCCCCGTCCAGAACTCGTCGTCGCATCGTGTCGCCTCCATAGTGACCCCTCTCCATGACTCTCGCTGTCGGGAGATCGGCTCATCGGTTATCAATCTGCCCAACTTGACCGGTCAGGAAGCGGCAGGGGAGAGACGCGAGGTACCGGACCTGTGGATTGCAACGATCAGGATCATGCGCGACGAAAAATACGTCCGTTGATTTTATCAACGAAGGCAGGGGGAAAGGTCCATCGGCACCGCGACGCGCTTTATCGGCCGGGACCCGTGGCGTTTCCACGTCGGAGGGCACGACCCGGCAGAAACGCAACCGGATCACATATGAAATTCCGCACCCAAAGTAACGCCGATCCCGGCCGGTGGAGGGACGTGTCCTCGGACAGCGCTGCTCGAGGTCCGGACTACGTCTTCCTCTCGTGCGCCGCTTCACGGCTGACCGGCTCGGCGTTGTCCCTGATGTCGTAGCCTTGCCCTCGGAGATGCCTCGTCAGGATCCGGCGGATCATCTCGGGCCGTGACGGCTCGTCATCGGCGCCCGCGATCAGGTCGTCGAGCGCGTCGATCACCGAGCTGTGGACGCTGATCAGGACGCGGTGGGTGTCCCGCTTGGGTGGGGCCATCTCAACTTCCTCCGGTCAGACGTCAGCGACGGGACCGCAATCCTTACGGTCCGGGCCGGAACCCTGTTGACATGTCGATAGCGATATAGCAATAGTCGGATGACGTCGGGCTCCTACCCCCGACGCCATCCTGACCACAGCACGATCTCAGGAGGATCGCACCATGGCTGACTCCCTTCTTATCACCCCCGTGTTCGGGGATGCATCCCCGCATCCGTCGCTCCCCTGCGTCGTCTTCGGCGCAGCCGTGCAGGCGCTCGAGCGGCTCGTTCTGGCCGACGAGGCCGCGGCCGACCTCGCCGACGGCGATCCGGCCTATCGCGACGGGACGGCCGACGCCGATCTCCGGTTCGATCTCGCTCGCGACACGTTGGTGGAGGCGAGCTGCGACGCCTGCTCTATGCTCTACAGGGAAGCCGCCGGGGCGATGCTGTCCGGCCTGACGGCCACGCTGCCGGAGGACGTTCACGAGGCTCTGGTGCGGCTTGGCGGGCTCGCCCTCGACGCCGAGGACGGACGGGACCGGACGGTGCGGCTTTCTCTCTCGCGCGCGGCCGATGTCTTCGAGCGCCTCGCCCGTGTGTGGGGCACGCCGGAGATCGAACCCGACGAGGCGATCCTCTCGGCCGGCTCCGATGACGCGGCTCTCGAAGTGGCCGGAGCCGGAGACGACGCCGACGAGCTTGCCGACCTGATTCTCGCCTGACGGCGAGCGTCGCGTCGCCCGCGCACGCCTGCTCCTCCCGTCCGCCCTGCTCGGACGGAAGCGACCACGCGTCCGCGTCGGTATCTGACAGCCTAACCCTTCGTATGAGGTGACCCTTCGCCAATCCCCGCACTGCTCCAACTCAGCTTCAGCTCTTCGACGATGCCGCGTCTGCTCATCCCCCGGTTGCGTCGCCACATCCCATAGACGATCTGTCGAGCTACCCTGACGTCGCCCCGTCCCTCCTGGCGCACCACGCGTCCCTGATCGGACAGGCTGGCGCCGCCGTCGTCGACAGCCTCCTGCTCGCACGCGGCATCCCCGTCCTCTCGGCACCAGACGGGCAGCCCTACGATCGGATCGCCTTGGTCCGCGATCGGCCGCTGACCATGCAGATCAAGACGACGACGCATCCCGGGCCCGATGGCCGCTACCGCTGGCAGATCTCCTGCGGCTATCGGGGCTCCCCGCGCGGCAGGCGCCCGTACCCGACCCACTCGTTCGCATTGCTCGCCTGCGTCGTGCTGCCTGCGCATGGCGTGTACTTTGTCCCAGCAGGACCGCCCCGGATCGCGCTCCACCCGCGTGACCTGCCGGGCCTCCTCCGGGACCCGCTCGCGAGCTTGCACGAAGCCCTCGCGACCCTGGACCTCGACGCCCTCGCGCCGACGCCCTGACCGCGGAACCTCGCTCCTGCTTGCCCCCTTCCTGAAGGCCCCCCGCATGACCACGACCCATCCTCAGCCCTCCATTCCGCCGACCGGCGACTTCCCCTTGACCGCTCTTCGCCGCTACTCGGAGCGCCGCATGCGGGCAGCCGAGGAGCATGCCGAGGACGATCTCGGCAACGGCATCCTCCTTGACCGATGGCGCCTGCCACAGGGCTCGCCGGCGATGATGTCGATCGTGGCGCGCCTCGCCCGCGGCGTCGCCGTCCTTCCCGATCCCGCCGCGATCCTCGCGCCGGCGAGCGTCGTGCTCCTCGATGCCGACGTGACGGAGGACACGCTCTACGGCGGCCTCCTGATGCGCGAGGTGATGCCGTCTCTGGCCCACTTGCACGACCGCCCGATGCCTCAGGTCGAGCTGGTGACCGTCCGCGATTGGTCGGAGCTCGACAGCGTCTCAGCCTCGTCCCTGAGCCACGACCTAGTCAAGGTGCTCAGTCGGGGCGCGACGGCCATCGTGCCGCTCGATCCGGGCACGGAAACGCCCGCCGTCCTGGGCGGCATCCGCGCGACAGGTCGGATCCGGGTGCCGACTCTCGCAGCCGTCGACATCGCGGCGATGCTCGCCGCCTGCGAGCGGTCCGGCTGGGACGACGCCGACGTCGCGGAGCGGCTGTCCCGGATCGGGCCTCTGCACCTGCTGCGCCCGCTGCACCTCGTCCACGCTTGGCACGCGCCTGAAGCCGAGGACGCGGCGGGCATCGTGCGGCGCCTTGCCGACGCGACGGCTTGGGCGGCCACACGGCCGTCCGACGACGCCGCGCCGGACGAGGCCGAGCGGGACGCCCCGGACCTCCGCCTCGCCGATCTGCACGGCCTCGACGCCGCGGCGCCGGTGCTCCGCCGCATCGTCGACGACGTCCGGGACTGGCAGGCGGGTCGTCTCGACTGGCGCGACGTGGGCGCCTCGGTGCTGCTCGCCGGCCCCCCGGGATGCGGCAAGACGTCCGCTGCCGCGGCCATCGCCGGCGAGATCGGTGGGCCCGTAATCGACCTCTCGTACACGCAGCTTCAAGCCGCCGGCCATCTTGGCCAGATGCTGGCGGCGCTCGACGAAGGGGTCGCACGCGCGAAGGCGTCGACGCCTTGCGTGGTGCTCGTCGATGAGGCCGACGATCTCGGCGACCGGTCCGGGGGCGACGCCTCGGCCCGGAACTCGCGGTACATGCGCAGCGTCGTCAACGCCTATCTGACGCGCCTGTCAAAGGTCGCAGCCACACCCGGCGTCGTGGTCGTGCTCGCGACCAATAATCCTTCCCTTCTCGACCCAGCCCTAGTCCGCGCGGGGCGCGTCGATCACCATGTCCACCTCGCGCTCCCGGACCGGGCCGCGATGGCGGCGATCCTCACGGACGGGCTTCGCGGCCAGGTGACTCCCGGCTTGGACCGCACCCCTGCCTGGTTCGCCGCCCTTGACGCACTGGCGGGCGGATCCGGGGCCGACGCCGCCCGCCTCGCCCGCGAGGCCATCGCCGCGGCCCGGGACCGGGCGCGTCACGACCTGGAGACGCCCCGGTCCGACATCCGCATCACCGCCGCCGACCTCGAGCGGGCGGCGCGTCGCGACGACCGCCGAACCGTCCTCACGGATCGGCGCCGCGTCGCGATCCACGAGGCCGGCCATCTCGTGGCCGGTCACCTTCTCCGCCTGCCAGCGCCAACGCGCGCTTGGGTCGGCCCCCGAAGCGCCGGCGTCTCCGCGCCCGCGGTGACGTCTTACACGCTCTCGACGGCCCGCGCCGAGCTCGCCGCCCTGCTCGCGGGCCGCGAGGCCGAGCGCCTCGTACTCGGCTCCATCTCATCCGGGGCGGGGGCCGGCGCCGCGTCCGACCTCGCGAAAGCCACCCTGCTCGCCGCCGAGGTCGCCACGGAGTGGCACCTAGAGGAGGCCGGCGACTCCGCGCCGGTGTGGCGGTCGGCCGAGCGGACGGTCGCGGCGCCGGACTGGACCGACCGTCGCACCGCCGGCGCGATCGGGCGCCTGCTCGCCGACGCGCGGGACACCGCGGCGACCGTGCTGCGCGAGCACCGCGCGATCGTCGAGCGGATGGCCGGTGCCCTTCTCCGCGAGCGCGACCTCGACGGCGACGCGATCGCGTTGCTGCTCGCCGATCCCGCCGGACAAGACCCGGCGGCGGAGGCGGTCGGGGCGGAGGCGCACCACCGCGACCGCGAGCCGACGGCCCCGCCGCCGTGAGCCGCATGTCCCCACGACGCGCGCCTGCCCCACCTTGTCTGGCACCATCCTGGTAAGGAGCCGGCTCCCTCACGCCGGCTCCACCGTCGCCTCGTCGGCGAACTCGTCTCGGGCACCTCGGCTTCGCATCGCGAGCGAACTGACGAGCAGATCGCGCAGCGTCTCAGCCTCTACGCGGAACCTCTCCGCGGACATCCTGTCATTCGCCGCCTGTGCGCACATCCCATGCAGTTCGACATGAAGCGCTTACAGTTCCTCCACCTTCTGCGCCACCGCTGCCCGCGCCGCGTCGCGCTCGGCTTCGAGCTCCGCGATGATGTCCTCGGCTTTCGCCCGTGCCGCCTCGCCCGTCGATCGCAGCTCCTTCATCTCGTGCCGCAGCGAGTCGTGTTCCTGGGAGGCCGCGCGAACGGCCTCTTCCCAGAGCCGCGCGAGGTGAAGATCCGCGGCGGCTGCGACGCTTTCCGGGACCGGCACGTCCAAGAGCCGCGCCTCTTCTGCCTGTGCCGCCCTCCAGTGCTGGATCATCGGCCCAAGGGTCGTGTATGACCCACCCGTGATCGCGCGGACGCTCTTCTGGCTCACCGTCTGGCCGAGACCCTCGAGCTGTGCGCAGGCGTCGTCGACATCTGTCTGTGTAGGCATCTGTATCGCTCCGTAGCGTGTATCGATGGGCTACAGATACGAGTGGGATTGCCGGGCGAGCGGAGTTATCCACATGTCTCTGCCCGCCAAGCTCAGGGAGTCCCGAGGATCGGCGGGGCCAAGCCAGGTTCGGGAGAGCCATGGAAGATCAAGCTGGTCGACACCGAGTTCGGTACAGGCGGGATCGATGGCGCGCTGAGCCCGATTGGAGCAGTCCATCGGGGGGCCCACTAACCGTCTAACAGGATGAACTCTGATACCAACGGCCCTACCTGCTGACCGCTTTGGCGTAGTCGCGGTTGGTGATGGATCGGACGCGGTCGGGATCGCCTGCGAAGAAGTTCCAAGCTTCGCAGCATCGGGTGACGATGTCGTCCCAAGTGTCCATGGTGGAGATGGCGAGGCGGTTGGCGCGCAGGTAGGCCCAGACGGTCTCGATCGGGTTCAGCTCGGGAGCATAGGGCGGGAGCGGCACGAGCGTGAGGTTCTCCGGGACGACGAGCGCCTTGGAGGCGTGCCAGCCCGCGCCGTCGAGGACGACGACGGCATGGGCCCCGGGGGCGACGGTGCGGGCGGTCTCGGCGAGGTGGGCGGACATGGCGTGCGTGTCGGCGCGCGGCATGACCAGCGCGGCGGTGGCGCCCCGGGCGGGACAGGCGGCGCCGAAGAGGTAGGCCCATTGGTAGCGGGTATCGCGAGGCGCGGGCGGTCTGCTTCCCCTGG
>NZ_QPLJ01000042.1 GCF_003340555.1 Jannaschia formosa
CTCGACGAAGCGGCGACGAGCGAGATCGCCTCCTTCGCCTGCGGCCTTGCCAGCGATCACGCCGCCGTTGCCGCAGCGCTGACGGAGCCGTGGTCCAACGGCCAGACGGAGGGGCAGATCAACCGCCTGAAAACCCTCAAACGCCAGATGTATGGCCGGGTCAACATCGACCTCCTGAAAGCGCGCCTCGTAGCGGCATCATGAACCGGGAAATGCACCAACTTTGCGTCAGACCCAAAGTTGCACGCCGAGTCACAGCCAGGACCGCATGCCCGCCAACGAGCACGAGATGACGCCCGCGCCCGACTACGCTCCGCGCCACCCCGGCTCGGGCAAGCTCGACGGGAAGGTCGCGCTCATCACCGGGGGCGACAGCGGCATCGGCCGCGCGATCTCGGTCCTGTTCGCGCGCGAGGGCGCCAGGGTCGCCATCGCCTACCTCGAGGAGGACCGAGACGCCGAGGACACGAGGAAGCTGGTCGAGGATGAGGGCAGCGAGGCCGTCCTCATCCGCGGCGATCTCGGCGTGAAGAAGAACTGCGAGGCCGCCGTCGCGAAGACGATCGAGGCTTTCGGCCAGCTCGACATCCTGATCAACAACGCCGCCCAGCAATGGATCGACAAGGACTTCGAGTCGCTGGAGGAGGACATGATCCGTCAGATGATCGGCTCGAACATCCTGGCCTACATGTTCATGACGCAGGCCGCGCTGCCCCACCTGAAGGAGGGGGCGTCGATCATCAACACCTCCTCGGTCAACGCCTTCGCGGGCAACGCCGCGCTCGTCACCTATTCGATGACGCGCGGCGCCTCGCTGGCCTTCTCCCGCTCGATGGCCTCGAATCTCGCCGAGAAGGGCATCCGCGTGAACGCGGTTGCGCCCGGCCCGATCTGGACGCCGTTCATCCCGGGCACCATGCCGGCCGACAAGGTAGAGGGGTTTGGCTCGGGCGTACCGCTCGGCCGCCCGGGCCAGCCCTGGGAGGTGGCGACGTCCTATCTGTTCCTCGCCTCGTCGGATGGCAGCTACTTCACCGGCCAGACGCTGCACCCGAACGGCGGCAAGGTGGTGGGCGCCTGATCGGACCCTGACTCCCCTGCCAGATCGGAGGCGTCCCCCGACGGGCGCCTCTTCGCTTTGCCAGGAGCGGACTGTGTCCCTTCCCCCATGGCCGGAGGCTTCGGTTATCTATCAGGCCTATCCCCGGTCGTTCCACGACTCGACCGGGTCGGGCACCGGAGACCTGAACGGCGTGACGCAGCGGCTCGACTATATCGCGTCGCTCAACGTCGATGCGGCCGGGCTCGCGCCGTTCTTCCCCTCGCCCTTCGCGGACGGCGGCTATGAGGTGGCCGATCATTGCGACGTCCATCCGCCGCTGGGGACGCTGGACGATTTCGACCACCTGGTTGAACGGGCACACGCAACGGGCCTGCGGGTCATGATCGACCAGGTCTTCAACCACACCTCGGACGAGAGCCCGCGGTTCCACCGCGCGATCAGGCAAGATTCCGACTATGTGGAATGCTATGTCTGGCGCAATCCGTAGCCCGACGGCACGGCACGGAACAACTGGCTAAGCCAGTTCGGCCGGCCCGCCTGGTCCTCAAACACAAGCAGGCCGGACCCGGCACGGCTCGGCTGATGGCTGTCGTCGCACGACCAGCCCCGCCATGCCGACACGGTGGGCGACGACTCGGACCGGGACGTGCGCTTTCTCGCCACCGTCCTGCTGACGGCCCCGGGGCCGACGATCCTCTATCAGCGGGAGGAGCTGGGCCTGGGTCAGCCGCGGCTGCCGAGAGCGGCGATGACGGACCCGCTCGACCTGCTCCATTGGTCGGACGGGCCGGGGCGTGAGAACGCGCGCGTGCCGATCCCTTGGGCCGAAGGGCGGGACCAGGGCTTCTGGATCGGGCGGTCCTGGCTGCCGATGGACTGGCCGCGCGGCGCGTCGGTCGCGGTGCAGGACGTGGGCCGGGACACGAACCTCACCTTCTACCGCCGTGCGGCCGCCTTCCGCCGCAGCCGGTTGCGCGACAGGCCGCTTCAGGGCTGGTCGCGCGAGGGGGAGGTCATCCGCCTGATGCGGCAGGGCGCGACCGTCGTGCTGAACTTCGGGACCGGCCCGGTCCCGGCCGATCCCGACCCCGCCTTCGCCTCGGGCGAGATGGGGGACGGCGCGTTGCCGGGACGCACGGCGGCGGTCTGGCTGGACTGACCGCGGGCGGTCAGACCCGCCGCCACCACCGCCAGACGCCCCAGAGGTTGACCGCCAGCAGAACGGCGTTCTGGGCCAGGATCGCCCATTTCCCGTCGACCACCGCCGCCGCGATCCAAAGCACCGCCGCGACCGTGAACATCACGAAGCCCCAGGCGACCAGCCGCGCCGGCTCACCCCAGGCGACCGAAAGGGCCGCCACGATCGTCAGGATCGCCGCGGCCCATCGGACCCATTCGACAAGGTCCATCCCGTCAGGAACGGAAGGCGGCGCGGTCGCCGGTGTCGCGTGCGACCCGATGGTGCCGCGTCGTCTGGAAGGCGCCCCCATCGCTAGTCCCGGCAGTGTCCTTCGTCGCGCGCCCGAAGCCCCAGCCGAGGGCGAGCAGCGCAAGCGCCCCACCGATCAGCGCGGTCTTGCGCGCCACGTCACCGTCCACGATCACGCCCGATTCCTCGGCCCTGTCGTCGTAGGAGCCATGCGCCCTGCTCGGATAGTCCTCGTAGGGGCCATCGAGGTTGTCGCCCGCCATGTTGTCGGGCTGGTCCGACTTCTGCGCCTCGACCCCCATCTTCGCGAGCTTCGCCTCGACCACATCGGGCAGCGCGAAATTGGCCGACATGAGCTTCAGGACCGAGCGGCCGACCAGCACCTCGCGCGAGCGTTCGTCGATGGCCTTCAGCACGGCCTTCGCGGCGACCTCCGGCTGGAAGATCGGCGGGGCGGGCTGGGGCTTGCGGTCCATCCGGTTACGCGTCCAGTCGAACTGCGGCGTGTTCATCGCGGGCAGCTGCACCATCGACAGGTTGATCGGCCGCGCGTCGCGGGCCAGCTCGATCCGCAGGGCCTGGGTGAAGCCCTCGATCGCGTGCTTCGCCCCGCAATAGGCGGCCTGGTAGGGGACCGAGGTATAGGCGAGGCCGGAGCCCACGTTGACGATGCTGCCCTTGGACATGATCCGCAGCGCCGCGCGGCAGCCGTTCACGGTGCCCAGATAGGTCGTGTCCGTGATCTTGCGGAACTCCGCCTCGTCGACATCCTCGAAGCGGGAGAAGCTGGTCAGCATGGCGGAGTTGACCCAGACCGAAGGCGCGCCCAGCTCCGCCACGATGGCATCGGCCGCGGCGTCGACCTGCGCCTGCTCGGCCACGTTGGCGGTGCGGGTCCAGACATCGGCGCCGTGATGCGCCTGCAGCTGGTCCAGCCGGGACTTGCCGCGGGCGAGGACGGCGACCTTGTAGCCACGGTCGACGAGCGCGTCGACGACGGCTCGGCCGACGCCGGCCGAGCCACCGGCGACGACGGCGATCTTCTTCGTATCGGACATTCTGCACTCTCCGCTGAGATTTGCAGAACGAACGTGGCCCGTGCGGCCTAGTTCCCGCGTCCCCGCGCCGCGGGCGACAGCAGCAGGGCCCAGGCCGCCCAGGCCCCTGCCCCGGCAGCCCCCGCCGCCCAGACATGCGCCCCGCGCGAGAGTTCCATCGCGGCCCAGACCGCGCAGACGCCGACCACCGCCCAGCGCCGCCAGCGCGGTGCCCAGAACGGATCGGCCGGGTCGAGCATCAGGCGGCTTCGCGGACGGGGTTCTTGCCGAGGATGATCATCGACAGGATGTCGTCCTCGGTCACGTCCTCGACCCGCTCCGTCCCGACCATCTTGCCGTTCTTCATGACCGAGACCCGGTCGCAGAGCTCCATCATCTCGCGCGTGTCGTGGGAGATGAGGAAGATGCCGAGGCCCTGGTCCTTCAGCTCCTTGATGAGGTCGGCGACCATCGCCGTCTCGTGCACGCCCAGCGCCGCGGTCGGCTCGTCCATGATCAGGATGCGGGCGTTGAAATAGACCGCGCGGGCGATGGCGACCGACTGGCGCTGCCCGCCGGAGAGGGCCGACACGGGCTCGTTGATCTTGCGGAAGTTGGGGTTGAGGCGGGCCATGATGCGGCGCGTCTCGGCCTCCATCTTCGCGTCGTCCATCAGGCCGAAGGGCGTGATGAGTTCCCGCCCGAGGAACAGGTTAGACGGCGCGTCGAGATTGTCGGCCAGCGCCAGCGTCTGATAAATGGTTTCGATGTTGTAGCGCCGCGCATCGGCGGGCGAGCGGATGTCGGCCACCTCCCCGTCGATGCGGATGGTCCCTGAGTCGCGCTGGTAGGCGCCCGAGAGGCACTTGATCAGCGTCGATTTCCCCGCGCCGTTATGGCCCAGCAGGCCCACGACCTCTCCGGGGTAGAGGTCGAGCGAGACCCGGTCGACGGCCTGAACGCCGCCGAAGGCGATGGAGATGTCCTCGAGCGAGACGAGCGGCGTGCCGCTGCGGTCCACCGGCGCCTTCGCGTGTTCCTGTGCCATCAGTCCCGCGCCCCCGTGCGCTTGCGATACCAGATGTCGATGAGGACGGCGGCCACCAGCACGGCGCCGACGACGATGTTCTGGAGCGGCGCGTCCACGCCGACCATCGCCATGCCCGACTGCAGCGACTGCATGATCAGCGCGCCGATGATCGCGCCGTAGATCGTGCCCACCCCGCCCTTCAGCGCGGTGCCCCCGATCACGGCGGCGGCGATGACGCGCAGCTCGTCGAGGATGCCGATGTCGTTCGAATGGTTGGTCAGGCGGGCCGAGGCCACCACCGCCGAGATCGCGCAGAGCGTGCCCAGCAGCGCGAAGACCTTCACCGTCAGCATCCGCGTGTCGATGCCCGACAGCTCCGCCGCGTCCGGGTTGCCGCCGGTGGCGAAGATGTAGCGTCCGAACCGGGTGCGCCGGGCGATCACCGTCATGACGATGGCCACCGCGATCAGCAGCACGATCGAGATCGGAACACCGTAGCCCTCGGTGTAGCCGGCGGGCATGACCAGGCCCTCGGCCTCGAAGCGGCGCTCCAGCACGCGGTCGGGGATGGTGTAGGCGTTGAGCAGGGCGACGAAGCCCAGGATGCCGCCGACCACGAGGGCGGCCACGACCGCCTCGGCCCAGAGCGGCTTGACCGGGAACTCGTGCGCGACCTTGTTGCGCCGGGCGGACCACAGCCCGGCCAGCGCGGCAGCGGCGCCGATCAGGCCCAGGATCCAGGACCAGGTCTCGCCCAGGGTGCCGTTGATGCCCCCGAAGAGCTGGAAGGTCTCGTCCAGCGGGCCGATCGTCTGGCCGCTGGTCAGGTACCAGGCGACGTTGCGCCAGACCAGCAGCCCGCCCAGCGTCACGATGAAGGCCGGGATCGACAGATATCCGACCAGCCAGCCGTGGAACGCCCCGATCGCCGCCCCGGTCACCAGCCCGCAGGCGATGGCGATGGGTGCGTTCAGTGGCGAGCCGAGCCCCGCGCCCAGCCAGTCCGGCACGACCACCGTCTGCACCATGGCCATCACCGCCGAGCAGGTGGCCAGCACCGATCCGACCGACAGGTCGATGTGGCGCATGACGATGATGAACACCATGCCGGTCGCCATGATCGCGACCGAGGCCGTCTGGATCGTCAGGTTGAACAGGTTGCGCGGCGTCACGAAGCGGCCGTCGGAGGCCAGGTGGAACGCCAGCGCGATCAGGACGAAGGCGCCGATCATGCCCAGCAGGCGTGTGTCGATCTCCAGCGCAGCAAAGCCCTTGCGGGTGGCCGCAGCGGGGGGCGCTTGGGTGGCGTCGGTCATGGGGGTGTCCCTCCGTGCGAAAGGGGCGCGGCGCCCTCGAAGGCTCTGGCCAAAATCTTCCAAGATCTTGGTGCAGTGAGTGGCCCGCCCCCGGATGTCGGGGACGGGCCAAGGGTCAGATCAGTTGCAGGGGGCGGGGCCGTTCTCGACGCCCTGGCAGAGCGCCTCGACGGTGATCCAGCCCGCATCCGTGACCGTGGTCAGGTTGTCGGCGGTGATCGGCACCGGCTCCAGGAACTTCGCGATCAGCGTGGTGCCGCCGGGCGAGGTCCATTCCTCGGCGCCCTCGATGGCGTCCATCGCGGTGCCGCCGGCCAGCGCCACGGCGATCTCGCCCGCCTCGCGGCCGAGGTCCCGCGCGTCCTTCCAGACCGACACGGTCTGCGTGCCCTGGGCGATGCGGTTCAGCGCGGCGTGGTCGCCGTCCTGGCCGGAGACGGGGATGCCGTCCATGCCCTGCGCCGTCAGCGCCGCGATGGCGCCGCCCGCGGTGCCGTCGTTGGAGGCCACGACCGCGTCGACGTTGTTGTCCTGCGCGGTCAGGATCTGCTCCATGTTGCGCTGGGCGTTGGCGGGAAGCCAGCCGTCGGTATAGGCCTCGGCGACGATGGTGATGTCACCGGCGTCGATCGCCTCCTGCAGGACTTCCTGCTGACCGCCACGCAGGAAGTCGGCGTTCGGGTCGGTGGGCGAGCCCTTGATCATGACGTAGTTGCCGGTCGGCTGCTCTTCGAGCACGGCGCGGGCCTGCATCCGGCCGACCTCGACGTTGTCGAAGGTCAGGTAGAAGGCGTTCGGGTCCTCGATCAGGCGGTCGTAGCCGACGACGGGGATGCCCTCGTTCACGGCGGCGGTGACGGCCGGGCCGATGGCCTGCGAGTCCTGCGCCAGGATGATCAGCGCGTCGGCGCCCTGGGCGATCAGGCTTTCGACGTCCGACAGCTGCTTCGAGGCGGACGACTGGGCGTCGGTCGAGATATAGGTGGCGCCAGCCTCCTCGAGCGCGGCCTTGATGGCGGCCTCGTCGGTCTTCCAGCGCTCTTCCTGGAAGTTGGACCAGCTCACGCCGACGACCGGCCCGTCCTGCGCCAGGGCCGTCGTCGCGGACAGAGCGGCGAGAACGCCGGCGGCGATGAATGTCTTCTTCATGTTTTCCTCCCGTAGGGGCATGGGGCGGATCTTTGCCCGCCCGGGCCACGGGAATCGGTATGAGGTTCGCGATTTAATTTGTCAAAGAAATTATTTCACGCTACGTCTGCCGTCATGGCCGGCGCCCGCGCCGGGCCCCGCGCCGGAGGGAGGAACTTCGCCGTGCAAACCCCCGCCGCCGCCCGCCTTTGCGCGCTGGTTGCGCTCGTCGCGCAGCCCGCGTCAGCCGGCCCTCTCTTCGAAGACGCCTCCTCCGCCCTGCCCCTGCATTCCTACACCGGCGGGTGGGAGCATTTCGTCGGCGGCGGCGTAGCGGTCTTCGACTGCGACGGCGACGCCCTGCCCGAGCTCTTCGCCGCGGGGGGCGCCTCTCCCGCCCGGCTCTTCCTCAACCGCTCGACCCGAGGCGGCCCGCTCGCCTTCGAGGCCGGCGCCCTGCCCGAGCTGACCGGCGTGACCGGCGCCTACCCGCTCGACATCGACGGGGACGGGCCGCTCGACCTCTTCGTCATGCGCGTCGGCCCGAACCTCGTGCTGCGCGGCCTCGGCGGCTGCGCCTTCGAGGACGCGACCGAAGCGCTGGGCATGACGCCGGGCGACGGCTGGACCACCGCCTTCTCGGCCACCTGGGAGGGCGAGGGTCTGCCGACGCTCGCCACCGGCGACTATGTCGACCGGGAGGACCCCGAGGGCCCCTTCGGCACCTGCGCCGAGGTGCTGCTGCACCGGCCGGAGGGCGCGCGCTACGGCGCCCCGATCCCGCTCGCGCCGGGCTTCTGCCCCCTCTCGATGCTGTTCTCCGACTGGCAGCGGCGCGGCGAGACGATGCTGCGGGTCTCCAACGACCGGCACTACTATGTCCGCGACGGGCGCGAGCAGATGTGGCGCCTCGACCCGCTGGAGGAGCTGGGCGCCGAGGACGGGTTCCCCGAGCAGAAGCTCTGGGGCATGGGCATCGCCAGCCGCGACCTGACAGGCGACGGGCTGCCCGAGGTGATGCTGACCTCGATGGGCGACCAGGTGCTGATGCTGAACCGCGGCGACGGCTTCGCGGCCGCGCCCTTCGCGATGGGCACGGCGGCGCAGCGGCCTCATGTCGGCGAGGACGGCCGGCCCTCGACCGGCTGGCACGCCGAGTTCGGCGATGTCGACAACGACGGCCGCGCCGACCTGTTCATCGCCAAGGGGAATGTCGACCAGATGCCTGGGATGGCGATGGAGGACCCGAACAACCTGCTGATGCAGCAGCCCGACGGCAGCTTCGCCGAGGCGGCCGCTCCGGCAGGGATCGCGACTGTCGAGCGCTCGCGCGGCGGGGCGCTGGCCGATCTGAACGCGGACGGGCTGCTCGATCTGGTCGTGGTGAACCGCCGCGCCCCGGTCGAGCTCTATCGCAACGTCACGCCCGGCGCGGGCGGCTGGATCGCCATCGACCCCCGGCAGCCGGGCGGCAACGCCCGCGCCGTCGGCGCCTTCGTGGAAGTCCGGACGCCGGATGGCCTCCAGGTGCGCGAGGTGACGGTGGGCGGCGGCCATGCCGGCGGGAGCGCCGTGCCGCTCCATTTCGGCCTGGGCGGAGAGGAGTCCGCGGAGGTCCGGGTGATCTGGCCCGACGGAACCGTGGGCGACTGGACGAGGCTCGCCGCTGGCACGGTTCACGCCGTCGGGCGGTAGGCCCGGCACGGGCGCGTCGCCCGCGGTCGACCGCGGGCGGGCCTCCGGTCGACCGGTGGCCGCGCCGCCGAGCCGTCAGACGAACCGGTTGACGTAGTTCTCCAGCCGCTCCTGCCGGCCGGAGCGCGGCTTCGGGTCGGTCCCCTGCTCCAGCACCCGCGCCTGGATCGCGCCAAGGTCCGAGGTCAGCATCCCCTTCGCCTCGGGCGTGTCCCAGCCGGCATAGCGCTCGGCCAGGGCATCCTCCAGCCCGCCATCCTCAAGCATCGCCGCGGCGGCCTTGAGCCCGCGGGCGCAGGTGTCCATCCCGCCGACATGCGCGGCGATCAGGTCCTCCGGGTCGATCGACTGGCGCCGCAGCTTGGCGTCGAAGTTGGTGCCGCCCTGTCCCAGCCCGCCGGCCTTGAGGATGTGGTAGTAGGCCAGCGCCACCTCGGGCACGTTGTTGGGGAACTGATCGGTGTCCCACCCAGACTGGTAGTCGTTGCGGTTCATGTCGATCGAGCCCAGCATCCCCTCGGCGGCGGCCAGCGCGATCTCGTGCTCAAAGCTGTGGCCCGCGAGGATGGCGTGGCCCTGCTCGATGTTGAGCTTCACCTCCTTCTCCAGCCCCCACTTGCGCAGGAAGCCGAGGCAGGTCGCGACGTCGAAGTCGTACTGGTGCTTCGACGGCTCCTGCGGCTTGGGCTCGACCAGGATCTGCCCCTCGAAGCCGATCTTGTGCTTGTAGTCGACGACCATCGACAGGAACCGGCCCATCTGCTCGCCCTCGCGGACGAGGTCGGT
Source organism: Jannaschia formosa (assembly GCF_003340555.1). GTDB lineage: Bacteria > Pseudomonadota > Alphaproteobacteria > Rhodobacterales > Rhodobacteraceae > Jannaschia > Jannaschia formosa. The sequence goes on from NZ_QPLJ01000042.1 coordinate 9,485, forward strand.
GTTGAGCAGCGTCTCGTAGCCCTCGCGCCCGCCCCAGAGGACGTAGTTCTGTCCCTTGAGCTTGTGCGTGGCGTCGATGCAGCCCTTCACCGTGGCCGCGGCATAGGCGAAGACCTCCGGGTCCGGGTTGGTCGAGGCGCCCGCCATCCAGCGGCGATGCGAGAACATGTTGGCCGTGCCCCAGAGGAGCTTCGTCTTCGACCCCTCCATCTTCTGGCCGAGATAGTCGGTGATCTCTTCCAGCGTCGCCAGGTTCTCGGCGTAGCTGCCCTGCTCGGGCCGCAGGTCCGCATCGTGCCAGCAGAAGAAGGGCGCGCCCAGCAGGTCGAACATCTCGAAGGCCACGTCGGCCTTCATCTTCGCCCGGCCCATGTCGTCCTGCGGATGCCAGGGCCTCTCGAAAGTGGGGCCGCCGAACGGGTCGCCCCCCTCCCAGGCGAAGGAATGCCAATAGGCGACGGCGAAGCGCAGATGGTCCTCCATCCGCTTGCCCATCACCGTCTCGTCAGCATCGTAGAAGCGGAAGGCCAGAGGGTCGGACGCCTCCGGCCCCTGAAAGCGCGCGGGCGACAGCCCGTCGAAAAATCCCGTGGTCATGCCGTTTCCTCCCGTCCGGTGCGGCCGGGCGGCCCCGGCCTCGCAGGAAAATCCCCGCGGCGATCAGAGCTAGACAGAATTACTTTATCTGTCAAAATAAATAGGGGCCTGGAATAAGGGGCCGGGCACGGAGGAGCAGGATGAGGGATTCGCCGGAGCGGCTGGCCGAAGCGTCCGACCAGCGCCGGCAGGGGCGCGCCCGGGTGCTGGCGGCGATCCGCCGCGCGGGCGCCATCGCGCGGGTCGACATCGCCCGCGAGACGGGCATCAGCGCCGCCACGGTCACCGCGCTGACGGCGGAGCTTCTGGCCGAGGGGCTGATCGAGCGGATCGAGCCCGAGGGCCGCGCCGGCGCGATGCGCCGGGGCCGCCCGCGAGAGGCGCTGAAAGTCCGGGGTGCGGCGCGGCTGATGGCCGGGGCCAAGGTGTCGCACCGGGTCATCACCGTTCTGCTGGTCGATTTCGAAGGCGCCGAGATCGGTGCCCATGAGGTCCGGCGGTCCGAGATCGCCTCCACCCCCGAGGCGTTGGCCGACGCGATCGTCGCCGCCACCGCGGCGGCCTGTGCTGCGCATGGGCGGGCCCTGTCGGAGCTGTCGGGCCTCTGCGTCGGGCTGGCGGGCCATGTCGACGGGGGGCGGGGCCATGTCCACTGGTCCTCGGCGCTCGACCGGCGCAGCGTGGACTTCGCGCCCGTCCTCGCCACCCGCGCGCCCTGCCCCGTCTTCCTCGAGAACGACGCCAACCTCGTCGCCAAGGCCGAACAGCTGTTCGGGCGCGGCCGGGGCGTTGCCGACTTCCTCGTCGTCACGATCCAGCACGGGATCGGGCTGGGGCTGGTGGTCGACGGGCGGCTGCATCGCGGCGCGCGCGGCTGCAGCGGAGAATTCGGGCACACCAAAGTGACGGCCGGGGGCGCGCTCTGCCAATGCGGGCAACGCGGCTGCCTCGAAGCCTATGCCGGCGGCTACGGCCTTTCCGCGCGGGCCGCCGAGGCCGGGCTGCCCGGCCTCGACCTCGACGGGGTCTCTGCCGCCGAGGCGGCGGGCGACCCGACCGTCTGCCGCATCCTGTCCGAGGCCCGGGGCTATTTCGCCACCGGGCTCGCCAACCTCGTGACCGTCTTCGACCCCGAGCTGGTGATCCTCGCCGTCGAGACCGAAGGCACGCACCCGCTCTGCACGCCCGAGGTGCTGGAGGAGGTGCGCCGCCTCTCGCTCTCGGTCGACGCGCCGCCGACCGAGATCATCGTCCATGCCTGGGGCGACCGGATGTGGGCCGAGGGCGCCGCCGCCTACGCCATCGAGCGGGTCGAGGCGCTGGCGGTCGAGCGCCGCCCGCTCGGTCAATCGGCCTGAGCCGCCCGGATCGCCGGGACCAATGCACGATAACGGCGCCAGGCGGCGTCGTAGCGGGGGACGAGGTCGGGCCGGGGCTCGATCGTCTGAGCCACCTGCGGCGGAGTCATGATCGCGGCCGGATCGCCGCCCTCGGCCGCGGCGATGCCGAGCCGCGCCGCGCCGAGCGCCGCGCCGAACTCGCCCCCGGCAGGCACCTGAAGGGGCAGGTCCAGCGTCGAGGCCAGCACCTCCAGCCAGTAGCGCGACCGCGCGCCGCCGCCCATGGCGAGGACCGAGCGCAGCTCCGTCCCCGTGCCCTTCAGCGCCTCCAGGCAGTCGCGCATGGCGAAGGCCACGCCCTCGACCACGGCCCGGGTCAGTGCGGCGGGGTCATGCGCCACGTCCAGCCCGATCAGCGCGCCGCGCAGGTCCGCGTCGTTGTGGGGCGTCCGCTCGCCCGAAAGGTAGGGCAGGAACATCAGGTTGCCGGGCCCCTCGGCGACGTCGGGCAGCCTGCGCGCGAGGTCGGCCGCGCTCTGCCCGGTCTGCCGAGACAGCCAGTTGAGTGAATCGGTCGCCGAGAGGATCACGCCCATCTGGTACCAGGTGTCCGGCACCGCGTGGCAGAAGGTGTGGACCGCGCTGGCCGGGTCCGGAGCATAGCCCGCCTTCGCGGCCAGCAGCACGCCCGATGTGCCCAGCGAGACGAAGCCCTGGCCCTCGGCGAAGCAGCCCGCGCCGCAGGCCGCCGCCGCATTGTCGCCGCCGCCGCCGGCCACGACCACCGGCCCCTCGACGCCCCAGCGCGACCGCAGCGCGGCGCGCAGCCGCCCCCCCTCGGCGCTGCCCTCGACCAGCGCGGGCATCTGGTCGCGGCGCATGTGCCCCGCCTCCAGCGCCGCCGCCGACCAGGCCCGCGCGCCAACGTCCATCCAGGCCGTCCCGGCGCTGTCGGACATGTCCGAGATATGCTCCCCGGTCAGCCAGAGCCGCAGGTAGTCCTTCGGCAGCAGGACCTTCGCGACCTTATTCCAGACCTCGGGCTCATGTCGCTCGACCCAGAGCAGCTTGGGCGCGGTGAAGCCGGGGAAGACGATGTTGCCCGTCGCCTCGCGGATGCCGGGCGTCGCGTCGAGCGCCGCCGCCTCCTCGGCGGAGCGGGTGTCGTTCCAGAGGATGCAGGGCCGCAGCACGCTATCGTCGGCGCCGAGCAGCGTCGCGCCGTGCATGTGCCCCGACAGGCCGATCCCGCGCAGCGCGGCCATCTCGCGCGGATGCGCCGCGGCCAGCCGGTCGAGCACGGCCTCGCAGGCGGCCACCCAGTCCGCCGGGTCCTGCTCGGACCAGCCGGTCCGGGGGTGCGGGTTCTCATAGCCCGCCTCGGCCGTGCCCTGCACGGTGCCCTCCGCGTCGACGAGCAGGGCCTTCAGGCCGGACGTTCCGAGATCGAGACCGAGATACATGTGCGTTCCTCCTGCGCCGAAGGGCTAGACGCCGCGCCCGTCCCCGTCCACCGTCCGCCGCGACCAAAAGGAGGCCCTGCATGCATATAGACCCGTTCGGCGTCGAGATCTGGATGAACGCCAACGAGACGCGCTGCCGCCTCAACCTCGCCGAGACCTGCGTCTCGGCCATGACCCTGACGGAGCTTGCGGCGCTGACGGGCCGCAACGCCGATCTGCTGTCCGATCTGATGGAGGTCCCGCTGAGCTACGGCGCCATCGAGGGCTCCGACCGGCTGCGCCGCGCCATCGCCGCGCTTTATGACGGGCGGGCGGCGTCGGAGGTGCTGGTGGCCCACGGCACGGCCGGCGCCAACGATCTTGCCTGGCGCGCGCTGGTCGGACCGGGGGACCATGTCGTGAGCCTGGTCCCGACCTACCAGCAGCACGTCTCGATCCCCGAAAGCCTCGGCGCCGAGGTCTCGCGTCTGCACCTGACGCCAGAAAGCGGCTACCTGCCCGACCCGGAGGCGCTGCGCGCCCTGCTCCGGCCCGACACGAAGGTCGTCGCCTTCACCAATCCGAACAACCCGACCGGCAGCCTTATGCCGCCCGACCTGCTGCGGGAGATCGTGGCGATGGTCGAGGGCGCGGGCGCGACCGTCCTTGCCGACGAGGTCTATCGCGGCACCGCGCAGCAGGGCGACGGGCGCAGCCTGTCGGCCGCCGAGATCAGCCCCCATGCGGTCGTCACCGCCGGCATGTCCAAGTCCTTCTCGCTGGCAGGGCTACGGCTGGGGTGGATCCTCGGCCCCGCCTGGCTGCGCGAGGCGGCGGAGCGGCATCGCGACTACACGACGATCTCGGTCGGCATGGTCGACGACCACCTGGCCGCGCTGGCGCTGGAGAACGCCGAGGCCGTGCTCGCCCGCTCCCGCCGGATCACGCGGGAGAACCTCGCCATCCTGTCGGATTGGGTCGAGGCGGAGCCGGGCGTGGACTGGGTGCGCCCCGGCGCAGGGACGACGGCGCTACTGCGCTACGACCTGGCCATGGGGTCCGAGCAGCTTTGCACCGAGCTGCTGGCCGAGACCGGCATCCTGCTCACCCCCGGCGCCGTGATGGGCGCCGAGGGGACGTTGCGGATCGGCTTCGCCAATCGGACCGAGGACCTGCGCGAGGGCCTGCCGCTCCTGTCGGCCTTCCTGCGCGCCCGGCGGTAGGCTCCGGCGTCAGAACAGCAGCACGTCGTCGCCGCCAAGGACGGGTCCGCCCTCCAGCACCGCGACGACGTCGCCGCCCAGCGACAGTTCCCCGGTCGCGCGGTCATAGGCTGCGCGCCCCGAGCTCAGCGCGTTCGCGACCGTCCGGTCGTCCGCCGGGCGGATGTCGATCCCGGGATCGCCGCCGAAGAAGCGATCGTCGATGGCCAGCCGGTCGCCTCCGCCGAAATCGGTGATCGTGACAACGGCGTCGCGATTGCCGAACTCCAGCACGAAGGCGTCGTCTCCCCCGCCGCCGGTCAGGGTGTCCTCGCCCCCGCCGCCGCGCAGGATGTTGGCGCCGCCATTGCCGATGATCTGCTGCGCGACGCCGTTGCCGATCACGTCGAGGTCGTCGCGGCCCAGCAGCCGGACGGACTCCACCTCGGCGGCGCCGAGCGTCACGTCGGCGCGGGCGAAGACCTGGTCGAACCCTTCGCCCGCCGCCTCGACCACCGTGTCGCCCGGGTCGTCGAGCAGGTAGCGGTCGTCGCCAGGACCGCCCTCGTGAATGTCGGCCCCGGCCTGACCGCCGAGATCGTCATCGCCCGCCAGTCCCAGCAGCCGGTCGTTCCCGCCGCCACCGGCGATGGTGTCGTTCCCGGTCCCGCCGGTCAGCGTCTCGGAGGTGCCGTCACCGTTGATCCGGCGCCCTGGCTCCGGCTCGCCGCCGCCGGTGCCGCCACCGCCGTCGCCGTCCTCCTCCAGCGCCGCCGCACCGATGACGTAGACGTCGCCGGGCCGGTCGAAGCCCCGCTCGGACGAGATCTGCCCCGGCGCGCCCAGCAGCAGCGACAGGCCGTCCCCGCCCAGGTCGACCGCCGCGACCCCGAAGCCGAGCGAGTCGTCCTCGCCCGCTGTCAGCGCCGTCACGCCGCCTTCCGCCAGCATTTCGGCAGAGCCCAGATCGCCCAGGTCGCCAAATGCCGACAGCCCCGACCCGTCTTCGCGACCGCGGACGACATAGACCGTCCCGGCGCCGACGCCGCCCTCGGCCATGCCGACGGCGAAGTCGCCGATCCCGTCGCCATCGACGTCGCCCAGCCCGGCGAGCCCGATGCCCAGCGCGCCCAGCAGCGCGGCGCCCTCATCGTCCTGCGTCTCCAGCGCGTTGTCCAGCTCCACCGGCGCCGCCGCCCCGGCGCGCGTGCCGGTCAGGACGAAACCGGCGACGTCGGCGAGCGACTGGCGCAGGTCCAGTTGCGAGAAGATGTCCGCATCTCCGAACAGGCCGTAGACCCCGCCCGCGTTCACGTCGAGCCGAGCGCCGCGCTGGACGTCGAGCAGCGGCGCGGTGATGCCCAGGTCGTCGATCCCGTCGCCGGTCACGTCGCCCAGATTGACCGGGTTGAAGCCCGCGAAGGTGAATTCGCCGGTTCGCGGACCTTCGAGGAAGGGCACGTCGCGCAGGTCGATCTCGGGAACCGGCAGCTCGGGCGCGGACAGAAGGAACACGCCGCCGGTCGCATAGCCGTCGTCGCTGCCGATATCGACGAGCCGCCCGCCGAGCGCCGCGCCGATGGCCAGCTCGTCGCGCCCGTCCCCGTCGAGGTCGGCCAGCGCGAGGCTGTCGAACAGGCCGACGCCGCCGAGGAACTCCGGCGCGAAGCCGTCGTCCTCGACGCGTGTCTCGGCAAAGCCGCGCACGAGGAAGCCGTCGCTGCCGTCACCGTTCACGATGTCTTGGGTGAGATCGACCTCGGCGCCGAGCCCTTCGCCCCCATAGACGACATAGAGCCGCCCCAGCCCCTCGCCCGGATCGCGGAGGCCGAAGTCGAAGCCGGGGATGTCCGGGATGTCGGGCACCTCCGGCACCTCGATCAGCGACCCGCCGGGCCGGTAGGCCAGCCCCGGCGCCTGAAAGGTGCCGATCACCACATCGTCGAAGCCGTCCCCGTCGATGTCGCCGTCGCCTGCGAAGGCCAGACCGGCTCGAAGGAAATCGGCCTCGCCCGCGATCTCGGTCACATCGACGCTCGGGTTGGCGAGGTCCAGACGGTCACCGGTGCGCGTTATCGTCCGCGCCGCATCGGGGCCGCCATAGACGATATAGGCGGTGCCCGGCCGGTGATCGAAGCCGATGTCGAACGGGCCGTCGGTGGGCACTTCGACAAAGCTCGGGGCCGAGAACAGGATGTCCGAAAAGCCGTCGCCGTTCACGTCCCCCGCAGCCTTCGGCGCGGTGACGTCGTCCTCCCGCGCGCCGACCACCGAGAAGCCCGCGCCCGACAGCGTCAGGCCGGACAGGTCCAGCACGCTGTCTGCCGTCACCGCCTCGGCGAGCGCGGTGCCGCCATAGACGACATAGGCCCCGCCCGCGTCGATCCTCGGCGCGATCGGCGTATCCAGATCGAGACCCGGCGCCGAGACGAGGAAATCGCCGATCCCGTCGCCGTTGAAATCCTCCAGTCGGTCGACGCGGATGCCCACGCCGGTCGAGTCGCCGCCTGAATCGGGCGTTCCGCTGGCGGTGAAGTTGAGGTCGCCGCTCTCCGCGAGCAGCGGTCGAATGTCGATGGCCATGACGTTTCCGTCCCTTTTTTGCTGAATGTCTTTCCGCCCCCCGGTCAGGGCATGCACGCGGCCCCAACGGGCGCGGCACCGGCCTGACCTTCACGGCCGACCGACAGGGGGATGGTGACGAAGCGGCGTCCAAGTCGCAAGGGCGGCCTCCTCCGCAGGCTACCGCTTCCTCCGCCACGCTCTTTCCCGGCATGGCTCGACCTCGCCGCCGCGATCTGAAAGAGGTGCCGGGGACGATGACCGACCACGCCTCCTCCTCCGCCCGGCAGGATCCCCCCGCCGTCGAGATCGGCTGGATGATCGACCGCGATCTGCCTCCCGACCGGCGCGAGGCGGCCAGATCGGCGGCCGAGGCGATGCGGACGGCGCTGGCGGAGGGCATGCCGCAGTTCCGCTGGGTCGTCGACACGCAGGCGGCTCCGCCGCTCGGCGACACGGGACAGATCGAACCCGTCCAGCTTCTCGACAGGGCGGAGACGCTGCGCGACGCCAAGGGCTGGGACTTCGTCCTGGTCGTGACCGCGCGCGAGCTGCGCGGGCGGGAGCGGGCGGAGGTGCTGGGCGTGACCTCCGGCATCTTCGCGACGGCGCTCGTCTCGACCGCCCATCTGGGCGCTTCGGAAGGCGCCGGCCTCCGCCTGCAGGCGCTCGCCATGCATCTCTTCGGTCGGCTGAACGGGCTGGCGCCGGACGAGTCCGGAACATGGATGCGGCGGATCGACGGGCCCGACGATCTCGACGGGATGCAGGGCTACGCGCCGGACGCGCTTCAGGACCTCACCGAGCGGATGGAGACCGTCGCCGACCTCCGCGTCGAGGAGATGGGCGCCGCCCGCCAGGGCCCGGTCGCGTTCTACGCCCGTTCGCTCTGGCACAATCGCGCCGCTTTGCCGCGCACGATCCTGCGGATGCGGCCCTGGAGCTTTCCGCTGCATCTGCGCCGCCTGACGACGGCGGCCGGCTCGGCGCTGGCCGTGCTGGTGATGACCGCCGAATCCTGGGAGGTGGCCGCCAACCTCTCGCTTCCGACCATCGCCGTCCTGTCGCTCGCCGCCATCGCCGCGACCAGCGCCTATCTGATCCGGGTACAGCGCCTGGTCGCGGGACGCCAGGGGCCGCTCCGCGAACAACGCGCCGTCAGTAACGCGGGCACGGTCGTCGCGGTCGGGATCGGCATGGCGGTAACCTGGGCCGCCGTTTTCGCCGTGGCCTGGCTGCTGGCGACGGCGCTCTTCGGCGACGCGCTGCTCGAGGGCTGGACCGGCATGTCCGGCGCCGCGCTCCGCGTCCGGCTGGCGGCGCTGGCGGCGGCGCTCAGCGTGGTCATCGGCGCGCTCGGCGCCTCGTTCGAGCCCTACGGCTACTTCCGACACGTGACCCAAGTCGACGACGAGATCTGACGTGGCCGGGATCTGGCGGTAGGAGAATCACACGTTCCCGGGGCGCCCGTCGCTCGACCGTGCCGTTCCGCGCGTGTGAGGATACGTTCGCCCGGACAGATGCTCCAAGCCTGCGCAGACCGCCTGCCTCCCGGATCCTCCCCGTCGTTCCTCCGTGCCTCGGGGGACAGGCTGCGGGGCGACGATGCACACGTCGGTGCGAGGGCCTGGCCGACTGCATGACTCGCTCCCGCGGCCCCGCTCAGACCAGCCGCGCCGCGACCAGGACCAGCGCCCCGGCCGCCGCCAGCGACGCCGCCGCCGGCAGCGCGGTGCGCCGCAGGATCGCCCCTTCCTGCGCAGCCAGACCAACGGCGGCGGCTCCCGCGACGACATTGTGCGGCGCGACGACATTGCCCAGGGCCGCGCCGTAGCCCTGCGCCGCGAGCATCAGCGCGGCGGGCAATTCCGCAGCCGCCGCGACATCCGCCTGAAGCGGGCCGAACAGCACGTTCGATGCCGTGGCCGACCCGGTGACGAAGGTGCCGAGCGCGCCGACCGACGGCGCCAGCACCGGCCAGCCGGGGCCGAGCCCCGCGGCGGCGCGGGCCAACGTCTCGATCATGCCCGCATGGACCATCAGCCGCGCGAGAAGGATCATGATCCCGAGCGCCAGCGCGACCGGCGCGAGCCGCCGCAGCGCGACGCCGGAGGCGGGGAGGAGCCGTCCGCCGCGCCCCGTAGCCAGCGCGGCCAGCACCAGCCCCAGCAGCAGGTAGCTGCCCGGATGGTAGAGCGGCGCGAAGCTGCCCTCGAAGCCGCCGGGCAGGCGCCAGGCCAGCGTTGGCGCCGACAGCACCTCGCGCAGCGGCGGGACCAGCCGGGACAGGAGGACCAGCAGGACGACGGCGAGATAGGGCGCAAGATCCGCGAGGACCGGCGGGCTGTCCTTCTCCGCGCCGCCCGCCCGCGCCCCGCGCATCCGCCAGGCCGCGAAGGCGGTCCCGCCCAGCAGTGCGGCCCCCAGCGTCGGCAGTTCCGGCCCCGCGACGGCGGCCAGCGCGACATACGGGACGAGGAAGGCGGCGGCGGCCGGGACGCTCCGCCCCACCGCGGCGGCGAACGGGCCCGGCGCCGCCACCTGCACCGTCGCCACCAGAAGCCCCCAGCCAAGCGCCGCGTGCAGCGCCGCCGTGGTCCAGGCGAAGGCCGTCGCCTCGGTGCCCGTGACCTCCGCCAGGGCCAGAGCCGGCGTTCCGATCGCCCCGAACGACACGCCCGAAGCATGGCCCAGCAGCGCCGCCGCCACCGCCCGCACCGCCGGCAAGCCGAGCCCGACCAGAAGCGGCGCGGCCAGCGCGACCGGGGCGCCGAACCCGGCGGCGCCCTCCATGAACAGGCCGAAGAACCAGGCGATCAGCACGATCCGGTCGCGCGGGTCCTGAGCAAGTCGAGCGAGCGCGTCGCGCAGCCGCTCGACCCCGCCCGTGGCCTGCCCGTAGGCGTGCAGCATCAACGCGGGGAGCACGATCCAGAGGATCACTGCCGTCGTGTGCGCCGCCTCGGCCAGCACGCCCGGCGCCGCCCGGGCGCCGAAGCCGAAGACGCCGATAGCCAGCAGCGCCGCCAGCGCCAGCCCCGCCGCCCCGGCGCGCGCGGCCGACCAGCCGAGCCCGGCCATCCCCGCCAGCACCGCGACGATGGGCAGCGCCGCCAGCGCCGCGATCATGGCGTGACCGGGTGCAGCGGCGCGCCGTCCCGCGCGAAGGCGGTGACGTTGGCGATCGTGGTCGCGGCGATGCCCTCCAGCGCCTCGCGGGTGAAGAAGCCCTGGTGCCCGGTGATCAGCACGTTCGGGAAGGTCAGCAGCCGGGCGAAGACGTCGTCCGGGATGATCCGGTCCGACAGGTCCTCGAAGAACAGCCCGCCCTCCTCCTCGTAGACGTCGAGCGCGAGGGCGCCGATCCGCCCCGACTTGAGGCCGCGGATCAGGGCCCTGGTGTCGACCACGGCCCCGCGCGAGGTGTTCACGATCATCACGCCGGGCTTCATCGCAGCGATCGCCGCGTCGTCGATCAGGTGATGCGTCTGGGGCGTCAGCGGGCATTGCAGCGTGATGACGTCGGCCGCGGCAAAGATCTCGGGCAGGTCGACATACCGCACCCCTTCGGCCTCCAGCTCCGGGTCGGGCTTCGGGTCGTAGGCCAGCACCTCGCAGCCGAAGCCGCGCAGGATATGCGCGAGAACACAGCCGATCCGGCCCGTGCCGACCACCGCCGCGGTCTTGCCGTTGAGGTCGAAGCCCATCAGCCCCTCGAGCTCGAAGTTCCCCTCGCGCACACGGGCATAGGCGCGGTGGATGCGGCGGTTCAGCGTGAGGATCAGCGCCATCGCGTGCTCGGCCACGGCATGTGGCGAATAGGCCGGAACCCGGCCGACCGCGAGCCCCAGCCGCGCCGCCGCATCGAGGTCAACGTTGTTGAACCCCGCCGAGCGGAGCGCGATCAGCCGGACCCCCAGCCCGGCCAGACGCTCCAGCACCTCGGCGCCGAGGTCGTCGTTGACGAAGGCGCAGACCGCGCCCGCGCCCTCGGCCAGGACGGCCGTGTCGGGCGTCAGCCGGGCCTCGAGGAAGACGGTCTCATGGCCCTCGGACTCGGCGCGCGGGCCGAGGAAATCCTCGTCATAGGGCTTGGCGGAGAAGATCGCGATGCGCATGGGATCTGCCTCTGGTCTGGGGGCGGCCTGCGGTCGGAGCATGGCCTCGAGATGCACCCCGGCGCAACGCGCCAGGGCCTCCGGATCCTAAAGCGTTTTGCTTTTAGCATGACGCGTATCCTGCTGCTTTGAAGAAGCTCCAGCACTCCTCGGGATCGAAGATGCCACAGATATCGCCGAGCGCGCGGATGAGCGTATCGTAGGTCC
>NZ_QPLJ01000043.1 GCF_003340555.1 Jannaschia formosa
TGATCGAGAACTTCTCGATCGCCCGGAAGGAGCCGCACGTCGCGATCTCGGTCGACATGCTCGACACGGGCGTCGACGTGCCGGAGGTGGTCAACCTCGTCTTCTTCAAGCTCGTCCGATCCAAGACGAAATTCTGGCAGATGGTCGGGCGCGGAACCCGCCTGTGCCCCGACCTTTTTGGCCCGGGGATGCGAAAGACCGAATTCCGGATCTTCGATGTCTGCGGGAACCTTGGGTTCTTCGGCGCGAATCCAGAGCTGTCCGACCCTCCCGTGCCCAAGTCCCTGACGGAACGGCTGATAGCGGCCAGGCTGAAGCTCACCCAGGCCATCGATCAGGCTGTCGCGACAGGATCGCCGCCGCAGACGATTCTGCCCGTGGCGCAGAATGAAGCCGTGTCTCGTGAAGAACTTGCCGAGGTCCGGGCTGGCATGGTCGGCGAGGTCAGGCGCTTCATTTCAGGGCTGGATACGTCGTCCTTCATCGTCAGGTCTCATCTCCGCCTGGTCGATGCTTGGCAGGCGGAAGACGCGCCGTGGTCGCAGCTTTCCGACGATGCGGCGGAGGAACTCGCCCATCTCGCCAGCCTTCCGAGCAGCGCGGATCTTGGCGGGGAGGAGGCGAAGCGTTTCGATCTGCTGATGTTCGAGGTTCAGCTGAGCCTCTTCGGGCGGTCGACGAAGCTCGAAGCATGCCGGAGGAGGGTGACGGAGATCGCGACGGCGCTGTCCACGAAGATGGAAATCCCCGCAATCGCCCGCCACGCCGAGTTGATTGAGGACCTCATGAGCGAAGTTTGGTGGACGGGGTTGACCGTCCCGGTCGTGGAGCGTGCCAGACTACGCCTGCGCGATCTGGTGCATCTCATCGACCAGGTGTCACGGCCGGTCCTCTACACGGACTTCTTGGATGAACTTGGCGTGCCGACTACGGTGGCGATCAGCCCGACAGCTGATTTTGCGGCCTTCAAGAAGAAGGCACGTGCATTTCTTGCCGAGCATGAAGACCATGTCACGCTGCGGAGATTGCGCAGCGGAAAGGCTCTGACCGATCTCGACCTCTCGGAGCTTGAGCGCATGCTCCTGACAGCTGGAGTCGGATCTGATGCCGATATCGAGGCGGCGAGGACCATGGAAGCTGCGCAGGTTATTGGGTTCGGTGTCTTCGTGCGATCTCTGGTCGGGCTCGACCGGGGTGCTTCCCAGGAGTACTTCGCTGCGTTCATTTCTGATGGTGCAAGCGCAGATCAGATCGAGTTCATCGCCATGGTGATCGAGTATCTGGCGGAAAGCGGCGTCATCGATCCGGGGCTGCTCTATACGTCTCCCTTCACCGACACATCACCGAATGGACCTGACGACCTATTTGAGGCCGCTGTGGTCGAAGACCTATTCGAAAGGCTGCGTGCGATAAATCAGAGCGCGGTTGCGATCGCCGGCGCGAACGCGTCAGCAGAGGCGGGATAGGGTTCGACCCCGTTCATATTGGGTCCTGCCTGCTCTGCGTGTGGCCGCGCTCGCTCGGCCGCCCCGAGACACGCAGCTGGTGCCGCGGGAAGGAAAGAGACCGCCGATTGAAGGAAAAAAATGCCTGATAGCCCCCTCGGCGGTCATGCCTCGGATAGTGATGGGTCGGCGCCGAGGCCTCCCACCTTCTCTCAAGATCCTACCACGTATCCTGAAACTCAATGTTCGCCGTGGCGACCGGCGTCCTGACAGGATTACGGTTGGAAGCCGACAACCGCTACGGGACCAGTTTTCCAAGCCGCTTCACACCGCGGCCTCTTCACGGCCACCCAGACGCAGTTCGCGGAGTGCCATCCCATGAGTCTCGACGTCGACGATCAAGGCATCTTCCTCGCCTTTTGGTACTGAGCAGAGTTCGAGGTTGCGGGGCGTCGACATCATGGACATGGGTCCGCCTCCAGATTGCACGCCTCTATCGTGGCGTGCCTGCCCGCCGAACTGAAGGGCCCATCGACGTTTCGATACTGGACCCGTCACGCTCAGACGGGAGAAAGGGTGGAGAGCAGGTAGTTGGAGGCTCAACCGAGATCTACGCAGCGAGGTCGCTCGGTGCTGAGGCCAGCCGATGGCGCCCTCACGCCACCTCCCCAAACTATTGATATTGGGAATAGAAAGACAACTGCGAGTTGAGATCGCGCCGGGTTTGGCCAAAACTTAAGTCACGTTTGGCCAGTCCTTAACTCGCATGTACAGCCGCGGCGCTCAGTGCGTCCAGGCGCCCCGCCGGTTGGTCGCGAAATTGTCGCCGTAGCCGCCGGGCCGGACGTTGGCGCGGCGACTCTGCGGGCGCAGGACGATGTACTCGATGCCCTGGTCGCGGGCGTAGTCCTCGGCTTCCTGCTGGCTCTCGAAACTCAGCTTGACCTGGGACTGCGTGTCGCGCGAGCCGGTCCAGCCGGTCAGCGGGTCGATCTCCTTGGCGGCTTCGGACACGAATTCCAGCACCCACTCGCGGGTCTTGGCGGTGCCCGAGGACATGGCGGTCCGGGCTGGCTTGTAGATGCGGGCGCGCATGGGGACCTCCGGTTCGCCTGGATTTGTACCCACTTAAAGGACGAGAGGCGACTGCGGCAAGGGGATGCGACGTCGCAATGAGGGTGCACATCGAAGCCTTTCTCACTGCGTGGAAACGCTCACGATGCTGCGAAACCTGTAAGAACAGAGAGATACGCCGATGATTGGTGCTAGCGAACTGGGCCGCGAAACGATGGAACGTGCGCAGGCCGCCCTCTACCACATCAGAGACATCCCGAGGGGCTGGGGACCCGGGGTCTCATCCTCACCGGTCGGGAAGGCGACCAGCAGATCACCGGCACGCCCGGTGACGACCGGATCAGCGGCGGCTCGGGCTCCAACGTTCTCATCGGCAATGGGGGGGCGGACAGCTTTCGCCTCCAGGCTGGTCAGAGCCGCTCGACCATCCTGGATTTCGAGTCGGGAGACGACCGCGTCCTGGTCGACGGGGATCTCGTTGGCATGACCATCCCGATCGGGGCGGAGCAAGTCCTCACGCGAGACGTCGCGCGCGATCCGATAGGTTGCGGCATCGCGGTCTGCGATGAGAGTCGAGCAGAGATTTCAATCGACCTCCCGGGTGAGCGCGGTGGCCTTCCGCCGGGTCGTCTTCCTCGGCCCGGAAGCCGACCTGCAGATGTCGGACATCTGGCTGGTCTGACCGCCCCGCTTGAACGCGCGCGCGGGGATGACAGATAACAGGTCATCCCCGCCCGCGAGTGTCCCGATGGCCCACAACAACGACAACCGCCCCAGGGGCGACATTCTCACCCTGCCCGCCGAGGCGGACATCCCGATGCTCAGCCGCGCGCCCGCCGCGCGGCCCAAGCTGGAAGGTGGCAAGCGGTTCCACATGGCCACCACCTTCCAGCCCGCGGGCGACCAGCCGACTGCCATCCGCGAGCTTGCGCAGGGGGTGAAGGACGGGGAGCGGGACCAGGTCCTGCTCGGCGCGACCGGCACCGGCAAGACCTTCACCATGGCCAAGGTCATCGAGGAGACCCAGCGCCCCGCGATCATCCTCGCGCCCAACAAGACGCTCGCCGCCCAGCTCTACGGCGAGTTCAAGGGCTTCTTCCCCGATAACGCGGTCGAATACTTCGTCAGCTACTACGACTACTACCAACCCGAGGCCTACGTCCCCCGGTCGGACACCTTCATCGAGAAGGAATCGCAGATCAACGAGCAGATCGACCGGATGCGCCACTCGGCCACCCGCGCCCTGCTCGAACGGGACGACGTCATCATCGTCGCCTCCGTCTCCTGCATCTACGGCATCGGCTCGGTCGAGACCTATGGCGCGATGACCCAGGACGTGATTGCCGGTGAGGAATACGACCAGCGCCGGGTCATGGCCGATCTCGTGGCCCAGCAATACCGCCGCAACGACGCCGCCTTCGCACGCGGCAGCTTCCGGGTGCGCGGCGACAGCGTGGAGATCTGGCCCGCCCACCTGGAGGACCGGGCCTGGCGCCTCAGCTTCTTCGGTGAGGAGCTGGAATCGATCACCGAGTTCGACCCGCTGACCGGCGCCAGGACCGGCAGCATGGACAAGATCCGCATCTACGCCAACAGCCACTACGTCACGCCGCGCCCCACCATGCAGCAGGCGATCAAGAACATCCGCGCCGAGCTTGAGGTGCGGCTCAAGCAGCTCGAAGGCGAGGGCAAGCTGCTCGAGGCCCAGCGGCTGGAGCAGCGCACGAAGTTCGACCTGGAGATGCTGGAGGCCACCGGCGTCTGCAACGGGATCGAGAACTACTCCCGCTACCTCACCGGCCGCGCCCCCGGAGAGCCGCCGCCAACCCTGTTCGAATACATCCCCGACAACGCCATCGTCTTCGCCGACGAGAGCCACGTCTCGGTCCCGCAGATCGGCGGCATGTACAAGGGCGACTTCCGCCGCAAGATGACCTTGGCCGAGCACGGCTTCCGCCTGCCCTCCTGCATGGACAACCGCCCCCTCAAGTTCGAAGAATGGGACGCGATGCGGCCGCAGTCGGTCTTCGTCTCGGCAACGCCGGCGGCGTGGGAGCTGGACCAGACCGGCGGCGTCTTCACCGAGCAGGTCATCCGCCCGACCGGCCTGCTCGACCCCCAGGTCGAGATCCGCCCCGTGGACATGCAGGTCGACGACCTGCTGGACGAGATCCGGAAGGTCACCAAGGCCGGCTACCGCACGCTGGTGACGACGCTGACCAAGCGCATGGCCGAGGACCTGACCGAGTACCTGCACGAGCAGGGGATCAAGGTCCGCTACATGCACAGCGACATCGACACGATCGAGCGGATCGAGATCCTGCGCGACCTGCGGCTGGGCGCCTTCGACGTGCTGATCGGGATCAACCTCCTGCGCGAGGGGCTCGACATTCCCGAATGCGGGCTGGTGGCGATCCTCGATGCCGACAAGGAGGGCTTCCTGCGCTCCGAGACGTCCCTCGTGCAGACCATCGGCCGCGCGGCGCGCAATGCCGACGGGCGGGTCATCATGTATGCCGACCGCATCACCGGCTCGATGGAGCGCGCCATCGGCGAGACCGAGCGTCGGCGCGCCAAGCAGATCGCCTACAACGAGGCGCACGGGATCACCCCCACCACGGTCCGCAAGAACGTCGAGGACATCCTCGCCGGGCTCTACCAGGGCGATGTCGACATGAACCGGGTGACGGCGAAGATCGACAAGCCGATGGTCGGCGCGAACCTGCAGGCGCATCTGGACGGCCTGCGCGAGCAGATGCGCAAGGCCGCCGAGAACCTGGAGTTCGAGGAGGCGGCGCGGTTGCGGGACGAGGTCAAGCGGCTGGAGCAGGTCGATCTGGTGGTGTCGGACGACCCCCTGGCACGGCAATCCGCCGTCGCGCAGGCGGTCGAGGACGCCCGCAAGGCCGAGGGGCGGAGCACGGCCGGTCGCCCGGGGCAGCGCGGGGGGAACGTGAAGCGCAAACGCAAAGGCTGACGCCTCGCGTCGTTCCGGGAGCGAAGCCTGCGATCGCAGCCCGCCGCCCCGCGGGGCGCAGTCCGCGCTTGCCCCATCGGCCGGAACCCGGCATGTCAGGACCCGACGGGCCCTTAGCTCAGCTGGATAGAGCAGCCGACTTCTAATCGGCAGGTCGAGGGTTCGAATCCTTCAGGGCCCGCCACCAGATCTCCAAGGTGCTGTCGACACTCCATAATTCGATCCGTCTTCCCGATGTTTGCGCATCGTTTACGCTAGTCGATTCAGGAAGCGCCCGCCGCCGCTCGGCCAGTCTGGTGGGGTGCCCGACCTCGTCCCGGGTCGCCTGACCGCCCGAGGCAGCGACCCGGTGGGTGGTCGCGCCCGCTTCGGCCAAGGCGGTCGGACGGGTGACGCGCAGGCTGTGGCCGGTGCCGTCGAGGAGGCCTTCGGCGCGGGCGCAACCAGCGGGACCGAGGGGCAACGGCGCGAATCCTGCAGCCCGTCTGCTTAAATGACACAATGCCTTGCCTCAGGAATTTCTGCCCCAAGTTTAGGGCAAGGCAACGGCGCCCGCTCAGCCCGGACCGCCCGGCCGCTTGTGAATTCGAGCGTCCCGTGCAAGGTCCGGAGGTGTTCGTGGCAAGGAACGAACTGTAGGAGCGGGGCGCGTATCGCGCTATTCTGAAGGTTCCGAGTGCAAAGAAGCCTCTGGCTTCGGGGACAGGTGATGGGGACATACGCGGATCGTGCGCAGGTGGTTGCGGCCTTTGCCTTGCCCGTCCTGCTCGTGGCGGTCGCGGGATGGTTCGCATGGAACGAGACCTGGAACCGCGCCGAAAGCGAGTTGTCCCGCACGGCTGACGGTGCCTCCGAGCTTTCCGAGCGGGTCTTCAGCTCCGCAATCCTCGCCGCGCGGCTGACCAACAATATCCTGACCGGAGTATCCGACCAGGAGCTTCGCCAGGACGAGGCCCTGTACAACGAACAGGTGGCGACGATCATGGCGGAGGTGTCGGGCTCCAACATGATATCCGTCTCCGACCGCAACGGCATTCTGACGCTCATGTCCGGAAAGTATCCCGCCCCGCGGGTTTCGGTGGCGGATCGGGAATGGGTCCAGGCCCTGCAAGGGAGCGACCCGCCTCCGGTCTATGTCGGGGCGCAATCTGTCGGCCGGGTCGCCGGATATCCCTTTTTCAGCGTCAGCATTCCACGACGCGGCTCGGGTGATGACGTGGTGCCGGGCACCTATGAAGGCAATATCAACGTCTCGCTCGACCCTCTCGAGATTGCCGCAGAGCTCAGGACGACGACGCAGGAAGACGATGACGTGCTCTCGCTGGTCCGGGCGGACGGGGCGATCCTCGCCTCCACGCGTGGTACCGGGAACCCGGCGCCCAGGGTGCCGTCGACCAGCCCGCTTCTGAAGATGATCGGGCAAGGTGCGAAGCGCGGCATATACGAAGGCGAAAGCATCGGACTGCGGGACGGGATCCCGTTGGGACGAGGCATTCTGATCGCGTTCACGCAGGTCGGCAACCTGCCAGTCTACGCGACCGTCTCGCGCACGCCGGCGGTCATCATCGCGCCATGGCTGCAGACGATGACGGCCCTGCTTGCCGTCGGGCTTCCGACCTCCCTCGCTCTGGGGTTTTTGTCGCTGACCTCCTTGCGGCGCAGGGATGCGCTGGGAAAAAGCGAAGCGGAACTTCGCGCGGCCTTCGAGAGCGCGGCCACGGGTACCGCTCTGCTGGACAGTGGCACGAACCGGATACTCAAGGTGAACAAGCGGCTTTGCGCCATGGCGGGTCGCGATGCGCGGGAGCTGATCGGCATGCCGCTCGATCGCCTCCTGCAAGCGCCGGCGAAGGGGTCGGGCCGTCCGGCAGAAATCGGGTCAGAAACGACGACAGGCTTGAGCCAGCTCGAATGCCCTGACGGGAGCATTCGGTGGATCGAACTTGGCACGGCGCCGGTGGTGTCCCAGAGGATACAGGATCCGTCGCTGGTGATCGCGACATTCCATGATGTCACCGAGCGCAAGGAAAGCGAGGAGCGCCAGATCCTGCTTGCACGGGAAGTCGATCACCGCGCCAAGAACGCGCTCGCGATCGTGCAGGCGCTCGTGCGCATGGAGCGGGATCCCCCGATCGCCAGCTACGTGAAACGGGTCGAAGGTCGCATCCACGCCCTGGCACGGTCGCATGAGTTGCTGGCGAAGGATGGCTGGCAGGGCGCCGCTCTCGAGGACCTGCTCGACGACGAGCTGTCCGTCTACCGGGACGGCGCGCAGGTGACGGTCGAGGGGCCCCCAGTCGTCGTGACGTCCGACGCCGTGCAGCCGCTGTCGATCGTGCTTCACGAACTGGCGACCAACGCCGTGAAGCATGGCGCCCTCGCGACACCGGCCGGCATCCTGTCGGTATCCTGGAGGCACGATATCCAGACGGGTGAACTGGAGCTGTGCTGGGACGAGAAGCGGGGAACCAGACCGGGGGCGTCCGTTGCAGCCGGTGGCTCGGGTATCGCGATCATCAGGGGATCCGTGGAGCAGCTCGGAGGCAGGATCACGCTCGACGTCCAGGACACGGGGCTCACCTGTCGCCTGACTCTGCCGCATACGGCGATCACGACAGGCAGAAGCCCGGTCCCCGTGAACACCAACTCGGCGCCCGCCAACACCGCCGACACCGGAGCCGATGACCTCTCCGGCATGCGCGTGCTGCTGGCCGAGGACGAGTACATCGTGGCCATGGACATGCAGGAACTGCTGGAGCGGGCCGGCTGTGTCGTGATCGGACCCGCCGCGAACCTGAAGGAGGCAGAGCGCCTGGCGAAGACGGAACGCGGCGCGCTCGACGCCGCTCTCCTGGACGTGAACCTGAATGGAGCGAAGTCCATAGATCTTGCTAGAGACCTCGCCCGCGCAGGCGTCGGTATCGTTCTGATCACCGGCTATAGCGAGGTTCTGGAGACGGACGGCCACGAGAACTGGGCGCAGCTTCGCAAGCCGGCGAACGAGGTCGAGATCGTGGAGGCCCTTCGAAGGGTGGGGGCGACCAGCCGGCGCGGCAGGGAGGTCGAGGCAGAGGGCTGACGTCGGACGGGTCCCCGCCTTGCAGTCAGGTCCGCTCGGCGCCTTCAGGCTTTCGAGCCGGTTGTTCCCGTGTTCTTCCGCAGGTCCGTGGCGGTGTCGGGGAGTGCCCGGAAGCCGCTCGGCATCCGGAGCTTGCGGGCCGCCGCTTCGCCTCCGGTTGCCTGGCTGCGGGACCTGATGAACCGACGGAACCCTGTCCGGCGGCGATGGTGGAGACGTCAGAACCGGGGGCGGGTCGCTCGCGAACGGGCCCGCCGGAGTATTTTCGGCCATGAGAAGGAAGGGGTCGGCAGCCTTCATCGTCCCTTGACGACAAGGCCGTGGCGGGCACGCTCAGTGCCCGTCGCCTTCGAGAACGAAGCGCTTGTCGCAATAGCCGCAATCGACGTGGCCGATCTCCGGGGCGATCGTCATCCAGACGCGCGGATGGCCCAGCGCGCCCTCGCCTCCGTCGCAGGCGACGCGCAACTGCCTCACGGTCTCGACCTCGGGCGGGGCCAGGTCTTTCTGGCGGCTGGGATATCGGGGGGTGCCGGTCGTCATCGGGAACCTCGGGGCGCTGGGGTCGCCGCCTTATGGCCCGGCGTGCGCCGGCTGCGCAAGGGAAGCCCGTCCCCGCGCCTTGTCCCCCCGCGGCGGTCCCTCTAGGTGCGCAGGGGAGAGGAGGGCGCCGATGTCCCATGCGATCGAGATCGAGGGCCTGCGCAAGGTCTATGGCGGGCAGGGCCGGTCCGAGCCCAAGGTGGCCCTGAAGGGCCTGGACCTGACGGTGCCGACGGGGTCGATCTTCGGCCTGCTCGGCCCGAACGGGGCGGGGAAGTCGACGACGATCAACATCCTCGCCGGGCTGGTGCGCAAGACCGCGGGCAAGGTCCGGATCTGGGGCTTCGACCAGGACGTGAACCCGCGCCAGTCGCGCGCCGCCATCGGCGTCATGCCGCAGGAGCTGAACCTCGACCCGTTCTTCACCCCCGCCGGCGCGCTGGAGGTGCAGGCCGGGCTCTACGGCGTGCCGAAGTCGCAGCGCGACACGGCGGGCATCCTGGAGCTGGTGGGCCTGAGCGACAAGGCCGACGCCTATGCGCGCACGCTGTCCGGGGGCATGCGGCGGCGGCTGCTGCTGGCCAAGGCGCTGGTGCATCACCCCCAGATCCTTGTGCTGGACGAGCCGACGGCGGGCGTCGACATCGAGCTGCGGCAGATGCTCTGGCGCAACGTGCGCCGCCTCAACGAGGAGCGGGGGACGACGATCATCCTGACGACCCATTACCTGGAGGAGGCGCAGGAGATGTGCGACGAGATCGCCATCGTGAACCATGGCGAACTGGTCGTCCGCGACCGTACCGCCAACCTGCTGGAGCGGCTGGACGGCAAGACCATGGTGATCGTCCCCGAGGGCGAAGCCCGGCCGCTGGACCTGCCCCCAGGCGTCGAGCAGGCGACCCGCCCGGACGGGTCGATCGCGCTGAGCTACAGCCGGGGCAAGGTCTCGGCGGAGCAGCTGCTGTCGGCGGTCCGCGCGGCGGGCCTCACCATCCGCGACGTGCGCACCGAGGAGCCGGATCTCGAGGACGTGTTCGTCTCGCTGACCCATAGCGCGTGAGTGCGGCGCAGGCCCTCGGCGGCCTGTTCCTGTCGGCCTTCGTCGCCGCGACGCTGGTTCCCGCCGGGTCGGAGGTGGCGCTGGTCGCGCTGATCCTCGCCGGTGGCTTCGATCCGTGGGTTCTGGTGGCAGTGGCGAGCCTCGGCAACGTGCTGGGGTCCGCCGTGAACTACGCGCTGGGCCGTCTGGCGCACCGCTTCGCCGGGCGGCGCTGGTTCCCGGTCGGGCCGGAGGCGCTGGCGCGGGCGGAACGGTGGTATCGCCGCTGGGGCCGCTGGTCGCTGCTCCTGTCCTGGGCGCCGATCGTCGGCGATCCGATCACCGTCGCGGCGGGGCTTCTGCGGGAACGGGTGGCGGTGTTCCTCGTGCTGGTGACGCTGGCGAAGGTGGGGCGCTATGCGGTGCTCGCCCTGGCGGTGGGCTGACGCCCGCGCGGCGCCACAACATGTCCCGCGACGCGAGCGCCGCGCCGCCGGTGATGAGCAGGCAGGCCAGCGCGACGGTCCACGACGGCTCCGCCCGGCCCGCGGCGATCAGCACGAGGGTCGAAAGGAGCGGCGCCGCATAGCTGGCCGCGCCCAGCACCGGCAGGTCGCCGCGCTTCACCCCGATGTCCCAAAGGTGGAAGGCGAGGCCCACGGGGCCGAGGCCGAGGCCGAGGATCGCCAGCCATTCCGTGCCCTGCGGCGCGACCGTCGTTTCCAGCGCCAGGTGGGCGAAAGCCGCAACCGCCGCCGTGCCGAGGCAGAACCCCGTCACCGCGTCCGTCGGCACCGAGGCGAAGCGGCGCGAGAGGACCGAATAGCTCGACCAGACCAGCGCCGCCGCGCCCGCCAGGGCGTAGCCCGTCACGTCCTCCGGCGCGATCTGGAGCGCGCGCCCCCCGGTCACGATCAGCGCCGCGCCACCGAAGCCCATCAGGGCGCCGGCCAGGTGGTGCGGCTTCAGCGCCCGGCCCGAGGCCATCAGCACGATCAGGAGCGGCCAGAGATAGGCGATGAGCCCGGCCTCCACCGGCTCTGCGTTCCTGAGGGCGAGGACGTAGAGCAGGTGATAGCCGAAGAGCCCGCCGACGCCGAGCGCCCAGACTGGCCAGGGCTGCCGCCACGCCCGCCAGCCGCGCCGCCGGACGCCGAGGACCAGGCCCGCGGCGCCGCCGATGGCGAAGCACATTGCGAGAAGCTGGAGCGGCGGCACCTCGCCCGTGGAATCGGTGAAGAGCGCGAGCAGGGCCCAGAGAAGGACGGCGCCGAAGCCGAGGAGCGTGGCGAAGGGGCGGGACATGGGGCGTGGCTTGCCCCGGGCCGGGCGGTGGAGCAAGGGGCATCAAGCTCTTCGAAGAGCTTGACCATTCCCTTCTAAGAAACCGGTCGCCTCAGCGATCCACCGGCAGTCCCGAGGGCACGGTTGCCGGGATGCCGAGACGGCCTTCCAGCGCGGCCTCGTCGGTGAGCGTGGCGAGGAAGGCCATCAGCGCCGCGACCTCCGCCTCGCTCAGCACCCGGTCGGGGCCGCGGATTGCGGCGGCGAGCGCGGTGACCTGCGCGGGGTCGTCCATCACGCGCCAGTCCTCGGCCTCCATCGCGGGCAGCACGACGTCGCGGTCGTAGCGCGCAAGCGCCGCGCGCGGGGCGGCATGGTCGCGCAGGAAAGCGGCGAGGTCGGCATAGGCGCCGGCATGGCCCCAAGGCCCGGTCCGGGTCACGTTGCGCAAGGCCGGGGTGCGGAAGGCGTAGGCATCGGCCTCCGCGCCCGTCACGCGCATCCGCCCGTCGTCGCGCGCGTGATCTTCGAATCGGGCCGCCTTGCCGGGGCCGAGCTGGGGCTGGCCGGTGGCATGGAAGCCGTGGTCGGTCTGGAACGGGCCGGAATGGCAGGTCGCGCAACCCGCCGATCCGTAGAACAGCTCCAGCCCCGCCAGCGCCTCGTCGGGCAGGGTGCCATCGCCGCGCAGCCAGGCATCGAAGGGCGAGGTGTCGGAGCGCCACTCATGCTCCACGAATTCCGCGATCGCGTCGGAGATCGCGGTGAAGCCGATCTCGCGGCCGGGCATCGCGGCGTCGAACAGCTCGACATATTCGGGGATGGCGCGCACCCGGGCCGAGAGAAGGTCCCAGGCGCCGCCCTCGCCGGTGATGAGGCCCTGGCGGACGGCCTTCGAGACCTCGTTCTCGCCGTAATGGCCGGCCATCTCGTCCGCCGAGAGAACCGGGAACATCGTCTGCGCCGAGAGCAGGGTGGCGAAGCCCTGCTCCATCTCGCGGCCCATCGGGGTGCGCAGGCCCTCGGCCGTCTCTTCGATACGGCCGTCGTGGAAGAGGACGGTGAATTCCTTCGCGCCGAGGTTGAACAGGGCGGGCGCGTTGCGGGGGATGCGCTCCTCCGGCGGGTTCTCGGGATCGGCGACGCGGTCGGGGCCGAGGCCCTTGCCACCCTCGCCCATGCCGAGCGACAGCCCGTCGCCGGTGCCGAAGCGCGGATGGTGACAGGTCCCGCAGGAGATGTTGCGGTTGCCCGACAGGATCGGATCCCAGAACAGGAGCCGCCCGAGCGCGACGACCTCCGGGTCGGTCTCGCGATAGGCGTCGTCGGCCACCGGGGCCGGGAACTCCATAGCCGCGGCGGGCAGGGCAAGGGTCAGGGAGAGGAGGAGGGCACGCATGGCGCCGTTGAACCACGCCGGCCCGCGGCTCGGCAAGATGCCGCGATGACCCGGTTGACGCGGACGTAAGCCCGGCCCATCTGCGCGCTATGGCGTTCTGCTCCCCTTCGGTGTAGGCGCGCGCCAAATCCTGACATTCCAGGCCCCCATTCCTTCGAGGCATCCCCCATGGACCTTCGCAACGTCGCCATCATCGCCCATGTCGACCATGGCAAGACCACGCTCGTCGACGAGCTTCTCAAGCAGTCCGGCACCTACCGCGAGAACGAGGCGACGACCGAACGCGCCATGGACTCCAACGATCTGGAGAGGGAGCGGGGCATCACCATCCTCGCCAAGGCGACCTCGGTCGAGTGGAGGGGCATCCGCATCAACATCGTCGACACCCCCGGCCACGCCGATTTCGGCGGCGAGGTGGAGCGGATCCTGAGCATGGTCGACGGCGTCGTCCTGCTGGTCGACGCGGCCGAAGGGCCGATGCCGCAGACGAAGTTCGTCACCTCCAAGGCGCTGGCCTTGGGGCTGCGGCCGATCGTCGTCCTCAACAAGGTCGACAAGTCCGACGCGGAACCGGACCGCGCGCTCGATGAGGTGTTCGACCTCTTCGCGAATCTGGGCGCCGACGACGAGCAGCTGGACTTCCCGGTGCTCTACGCCTCGGGACGCTCGGGCTGGGCCGATACGGAGCTCGACGGGCCGCGCAAGAACCTCGACGCCCTGTTCGAGCTGATCGTCAGCCATGTACGCACGCCCAAGCAGGTCGCCGACCGCGACAAGCCGTTCCGGATGCTCGCCACGACGCTGGGCGCGGACCCGTTCATCGGGCGCATCCTGACGGGCCGGATCGAGTCGGGTCGGGTGAAGGCGGGGCAGACGCTGCACGCGCTGTCGCGCGAGGGCCAGAAGCTGGAGCAGTTCCGCGTCACCAAGGTGATGGCGTTCCGCGGGCTTCAGCAGCAGGCCATCGACGAGGCCGAGGCGGGCGATATCGTCACCCTCGCCGGCATGTCGAAGGCGACCGTGGCCGACACGCTGGCGGACACGTCCATCGACGTGCCGCTGCCAGCCCAGCCGATCGACCCGCCGACGATCACCGTCACCTTCGGCATCAACGACAGCCCGCTCGCGGGCCGCGACGGCAAGAAGGTGCAGTCGCGCGTCATCCGCGAGCGGCTGATGCGCGAGGCCGAGACGAACGTCGCCATCCAGGTCACCGACACGCCCGGCGGCGAGGCCTTCGAGGTTGCAGGCCGGGGCGAGCTTCAGATGGGCGTGCTGATCGAGAACATGCGCCGCGAGGGCTTCGAGCTGTCGATCTCGCGCCCGCAGGTCGTGTTCCGCGACATCGAGGGCCAGCGCCACGAGCCGGTCGAGGAAGTCACCATCGACGTGGATGACGAGTACTCCGGCGCGGTGATCGAGAAGGTCACCGGCGCGCGCAAGGGCGAGCTGGTCGAGATGAAGCCCGCCGGCGCCGGCAAGACCCGGATCATCGCCCATGTCCCGTCCCGCGGCCTGATCGGCTATCACGGCGAGTTCCTGACCGACACGCGCGGGACCGGCGTGCTGAACCGCGTCTTCCACGAATGGGCGCCCTACAAGGGGCCGATCCCGGGCCGCCGCGCGGGCGTCCTGATCTCGATGGAGGACGGCGTGTCCGTGGCCTACGCGATCTTCAACCTGGAGGATCGCGGCCGGTTCTTCATCGGCGCGCAGGAGCAGGTCTATCAGGGGATGATCATCGGCGAGCATTCGCGCGACAACGATCTCGAGGTGAACCCGCTCAAGGGCAAGAAGCTGACCAACATCCGCGCCTCCGGCACGGACGAGGCGGTGCGCCTGACGACGCCGGTGCGGATGTCGCTGGAAGAGGCCATCGCCTATATCGACAACGACGAGCTGGTCGAGGTGACGCCGAACGCGATCCGGCTGCGCAAGCGCTTCCTCGACCCGCATGAGCGCAAGCGGCAGTCGCGCGCCGCCGGCTGAACTGCGAGCGGGCGGAAGCCCGGAGCGTTGCGCACCGCCGGGGGCGGTGCGCCCGGGAAGCGGCGGGGCGGGGCATCGAGCCCCGCCCCGCCGCGCCTCCGGCGGGAGTATTTCCGGCCACAGGAAGGGACATCCCGGGAGCGTCGCTCCGGCCGAAGGGGCGGATCAGGCGGCCCAGCTCCTTTCCAGCAAGCTCAGCCAGTTGCCGTGGCAGATCTTTTCGATGAGCGCCTTGCCGTAGCCGTGATCGGCCATGGCCCGGCGCAGCACGGGGAGGCGTGAGACGTCCGACACCGCCTCCGGCACCACCGCCCCGTCGTAGTCCGAGCCGAGGCCCACCCGGTCCTCGCCCAGCCGTTCGATCAGGTGGTCGAGATGGCGCAGCATGACCTCGACCGGAGTCTCCGCGATCTTGCGCCCGTCCTCCCGCAGGAAGGAAACGGCGAAGTTCAGCCCCACCATCCCGTCGCTTTCGGCGATCGCGTCGAGCTGGGCGTCGGTCAGGTTGCGCGAATGCGGGCAGATCGCATGCGCGTTGGAATGGGTCGCGACCAGCGGCTTTGTCGACAGCCGCGCGACGTCCCAGAACCCCGCCTCGTTCAGGTGGCTCAGGTCCAGCATGATCCCAAGCGCGTCGCAGCGCGCGACGAGACGCTTGCCCGCCTCGGTCAGGCCCGGCCCGCGATCGGGCGAGGAGGGGAAGGCGAAGGGCACGCCATGCCCGAAGGCTGTGCTGCGCGACCAGACCGGCCCGAGCGACCGCAGCCCCGCCGCGTGGAGGATGTCGAGCGTGTCGAGCTCCGGGTCGATGGCCTCGGCGCCCTCGACATGAAAGATCGCGGCAAGCTTGCCCTCGGACCGTGCCGAGCGGATCTCGGCCACCGTCCGGCAGAGGCGCAGGAGCCCTTGGCGGTCCAGCTCGTGCAGCAGCGCGGCCTGCGCCAGGATGACCCGCAGGCAGCGTTCCCAGGGAAGCGGGTCGGGCAGGGGGATGTCGTAGCTGGGGCGGCGCATCAACTCATGCAGCTTGTCCAGCGGCAGATCCTCCGGCGAGGGCACCCAGCAGGCGAAGAAGCCGCCGCCGAAGCCGCCTGCCTCGGCCCGGCGCAGGTCGATGGCGGCGTCGCGCCCGTTCGCGAAGCTGCCGAGCGCCTCGCGGCCCCCGCCCTGCCACAGCCGGGTCATCAGATCGTTATGTCCGTCGAATACGTAGGGATGCGCGTCGCTCATCATGGCTCCTGTCATGGCGGCGCGATGGTGAGCCGGCCGGGTCGGCACGGCAAGACGGGACGGCGTCGGCGCGAAAACGGGCGGGTGACCCTACGTCCTGAAAAAAATCGACCAAACGGCGAATTTTCCTCTTGCGGGTCTTCGGTGTCATCCGTAAATCCCCCTTCACCGGCGGCGCTGAGGGCGCGGTTGGGAGCCGGAGGGAACGACGGGGCTGAAGCTTCGAAGGGCCTGGGCAGACAACTTCGGAC
>NZ_QPLJ01000044.1 GCF_003340555.1 Jannaschia formosa
GTGCGCATCTTCGAGGCCTTGGCCGATGCGGGCGGTCCACCCGCGCAGGTGCTCATCGACAGTTCCGCCGTCTCCGCCCACCGCTCGGCCAGCGGGGGAAAAGGGGGGAGGTCGCGCAGGGCATCGGGCGCTCGCGCGGGGGGCGCACGACCAGGATACACGCACTCGCGGACCGCTGGTGCCGCCCCGTCCGGCTGATGCTCACGGGCGGCAACGTGGCCGACTGCATCGCCGCCGAGACGCTGTTGCAACGCCTCCCGCCCGACGCGCTCGTGGTGACCGGGGACAAGGGCTACGACAGCACCGCCGTGCGCGACCAGGTGAAGGCTCTCGGGGCTTGCAAGGCCGTCCTTCAGCTGATCATGGAGGCCGATGTCGACGGCCTGAAGGGGGGGCTTCGGCTCACGCGATCGGTCGCTCCCGCGGGGGCCTGACGACGAAGGTTCACGCTGCCGTCGATGCCCTCGGCCTACCCGTCCACCTCGTCGTCACGCCAGGGCAGTGGGGTGACGGCCCGCAGGCGCGAAGCCTGCTCGAAGGGCTGGCTGCAAAGGGACGCATCGCCCATGTCATTGCGGACGCCGCCTACGATGCCGACCACCTGCGCGGCTTCGTCGCCGACAGCCTCGGCGCCCAGGCGCAGATCAAGCCCAACCCGTCGCGTGCCGACAAGCCCAGTACCGACTGGACGCTCTACAAGGAGCGCAACCTCGTCGAGCGCTTCTTCAACCGCCTCAAGCGCTACCGGCGCATCGCCCTGCGCTGCGAGAAGACCCTCTCCAGCTTCACAGCCTTCCTCCACATCGCATGTGCCTTGGAATGGATGCGGTAAATGAAGACGACGCCTAAGCCGCGGGTCGGCTACCCGTCCAGCAGGGTGTATCTTGGGTGATCGCGCCGGAGCGACCTTCTCACGCAACCTCCCGCCAGAAAGCCGCGGTCAGCAGGACGTAGACGGTCAACATCTCGAGGCGGCCGACATACATGCCGAAGCACAGCAGAAGCTTTGCCCCGTCAGGCAGCGTCGCGAAGTTGCCCGCCGGTCCGATGGTATTTCCGACTCCCGGCCCGACATTGGCGACGGCAGTCAATGCCCCGCTGACCGAGGTTTCGAAGTCCAGCCCATAGAGGCCCAGACCCACTGCCAGAAGACCGACGGTCATGAAGTAGAGGAAGAAAAACGTCGACACGCCACTGGTCACGTCACGTTCGACTGGCCTGCCTTCGTAGCGCGCCTTCATGATCGCAGACGGCGACTGGATCGTCCCGATCTGAATGCGGATCATTCGGAACAGGATGATCCAGCGCATGATCTTGGCACCGCCTGAGGTCGAGCCCGTGCATCCACCGACAGCCGTCAGCGCGAAGAACACGACCACGGCAACGGGTCCCCACGTCGTGTAGTCCGTGGTCGCGTACCCGGTGGTCGTGACGACCGAAACGACGTTGAAGGCGACGAGCCGCAGGGTCTCCATCACCGGCGTCTGCGCCGTCGCAACGCGCCACAAGGTCAGAAGTGCGATTGTCAAAGCGAAGAAGATAAGGATGCCCCGCACCTGTTCGCTGCGGAAGACGCGCCGATTGAGTCCCTTGATGTACCATGCGAAGGGCAACGATCCGGCGATCATGAAGAGTGTCCCCGACCATTGCAGGAACGCGCTCTCGAAATGTCCGAATGACGCGTCAGACGTGGAATAGCCCCCCGTCGAGACGGTTGTGAGCGCATGCGCGACGGCCTCAAAGGGGCTCATGCCGCCAGTGGCGTAGACAAGGGCGCAGAGACCCGTCAGCGAAAGGTAGATCCAGACTGTGGCGCCGGCGAACCGCGCCGCACTTGCCATCTCCTTCTCCCCGCGCTCGGAGCTTTCGGTCCGGAAGAGCTGCATGCCGCCTACCCGCAGGATCGGCAGGAATGCGATTCCGGTCACGATGAACCCGACGCCGCCCAGCCATTGCAGGACCGCGCGCCAGAGCAGGATGCCGGGCGCTGTCGTATCAAGGCCGGTCATCACGGTAGAGCCGGTCGTGGTGATCCCCGACATAGCCTCGAAGAACGCGTCAGAGGGCGAAAGCTGCCAAAGCCACAGTGGCAGTGCACCTGCGGTGGCGCCCGTGATCCAGATGGTGCCGGTCAACAGGAACGTATGCAGCCTGCGAAAATCCGAGACCCGGTGAGAGACCGCAAGCGAAACCAGCCCCCCGATCAGCCCGGCGAAGAATGCAGAGAGCAAGAATACTTCGCGTGTCGTCGGGAACAGGGCCCCGATCCCCGCCATGAGCGCCGCCATCCCGACCAGCAGGATACCGTTGGAGAAGATCACGAAGTTCAAGGCATTGGCCGCCAACGGTTTTCGGCGGTGGTGTACGAGGACTGTAGTGACAAAGCAAATCTCATGTAGCCTCGGTCGGGCCGACTCTGAGCCCGGGTGCCCGAAAGGTCTAGTATTCCAGTTCTGAAGCTTCCTACCCATTGCCGCGGCACCTATCGAAGGCGTTCAGGACGCGGCGCTCTGGGGTGAGGATGTTTCTGCCGACTCGGGCAAGGTGAAGGGCCTCGGACGGACGTCTTGCTCGAGCAGATGGTCATAGATGGCGGCCTCCAAACCATCGACCGTGGAATAGCTGTCCCGACGGATGCCTTCGATTTGATCTCCGCGGAGAGGAACTCGACCAGGTTCAGCCAAGAGGCGCTGGTGAGCGCGAAGTGCAGCTCGAAGCGCGGATGAGCGTCGACGCGCGAGTCGTTCGTCGTCGCTGACGAGCACCCACGCCGGGCATCACAGCTCTAAGGAGCCACATCGTCGGAACCGGATTTCAAGGCCTCACGCCAAGAAGCCGAACTACCAAGCCGCCACAGGAACGGAGAGCAGCAGGACGACGTGGCTCCGATCGGACCCGCCCTGACCGCTACTCCTGCGTCTTGAGTTTAGCACAGATCGGTTTCAGCAGCATAGCGATCTCGGCATCGGGCCGGGCATTGCCTTCCCGCACCAGCACGAAGAGCTTGTCAGCGTCAACGACCGTGGCGGATTCCGGATTGATCCGCATCCGGTTCTCGCCCGACCCGCGATAGGCGATCGGAACGCCTATGTTGGCCGAAATGAGCGTGGATGCCAGCTCCCCCCAGGTGCAGCCGGAGACCGCTACGTCATAGCGCCAGACCTCGTCACCACGACTGGTAAACATGTCCTCAAGAATTGCTTCGGCCCCGGGTGCCGCAAGTGCGCGCACGATCATCTCCGGATAGCCGCGCATCGGCCGGACTATCACGTCGGCGCCGAAGCGCTTGAAACGGGGCCGGTTTGCATCATCGACGCATTCCGCCAGAATGCGGCCCTTGGCGCCGATCGTGCGCAGCCGGTCTACGATGTCGAGCGTGCGCCCGTCTGTGGAGGGATCGACATCGTCAGCGGCGAGAACCACGATCACGTCCGCCTCGGCGGCATTGGCTGCCCGCAGCGAACCATCCTCCCAAGCCTCGCCGGAAAAATGGATGACGCTCATTTCTCCAAGTTCGTCCGGCAAGCCATCGGGGAAATCCGAGGAGACGATTTGAACCGGCACCTGGCGAAACCGATGACTGGCGCGGAACTCCCTGACTAGCCGCGCAAGATAAGCGGGTGCCTGACGGCTTGGCGGGTTCAGCAGAAGAATGTGTCCGTCCATGTTCCATCTCCATCTGCCTTCACGCATGCGTTCACGGCGCTCCATGCGATGTTCGAAGAAGGTGGCAGCGCTCTGAAAGGCGATCCAGATGCCGCCGAGAAAGACCAACACGATCGTCGATATCCGGCCAGGCACGCTTTCCGCGGAATAGTCGCCGTAGCCGACTGTCGTCATCGTCGTCAGCGTCAACCACAGCCCTTGAAAGGGCGTCAGCTTTTCAAAGATGACCATCGCGGCGATGTGTAGCGCCGCGAGCAAGAGCACGACGAGCAACAGTTTCCGCAGCGACCGGCGCGGCGTCCATGGCGTCCGGTAACGCCGTCGGCGCAGCCTGCGCAACAGTGAGGTGAACTGTAGGATCAATGCGTTGCGCGTTCAGTACGACATTTTTAACCGGTCTCATCTGTATCGGTGCCAGCGGAAGCATAGCGCCAGTCTTGATCAGAATAAACCGGATCAGCGGTTCATGAAAGCGGCGTCGATATGAGCTATGAGACGGTTCGATTCTGGTGGCACAGGTTCTGCAAATCTTCGCCGCCGAAATCTGAAAGCGCCGGATCGAGGGCGTGCGGCCCCCCCACTGGCGATTGCACTTTGACGAGGTGTCCGTGAAGATCAACGGTGAGACGCATCACATCTGGCGGGCCATGCTCCGCCCGGCGAGGGTCCACGAGATTCCTGCGTCGGATGACAGGCCACCGGCATCATCTGGCATGCGAACCGACATCTCGACCCAATGAAAACAACGCTCTAAGGGGTGGAGATGGGGTGGATGCCGCTCTCCCCTGACGGCATCGCAATGTGCCAAGCTCGCGGTGTCGAAACCCAAGCTGAAGGAGAGGGCATCCATGGAAGAGGTTACCATCATCGGCGTCGATCTCGCAAAGAACGTGTTCCAGGTGCACGGCGCTACGGCGGACGGGACGGTCCTGTTCCGAAAGAAGCTGACCCGGCCGCAGTTCGCCCGGTTCATGGCTGAGCAGCTGCCGTGTCGGGTTGCGATTGAGGCCTGCGCCAGTGCGCATCACTGGGCCCGGGAGATGTCGCGGCATGGGCATGAGGTCCGACTGATCGCGCCGCACTACGTCAAGCCGTTCCTCAAGCGGCAGAAGAACGACGCGGCCGATGCCGAGGCCATCGTCGAGGCGGCGCTGCGGCCGACCATGCGGTTTGTCGAACCGAAGACCGCCGACCAGCAGGCACGTGCGGTCGCGTTCCGGACGCGGGAACAGCTCGTGAAGCAGCGCACCGAGGCCGTGAACGCGCTGCGCTCGCATCTCTACGAGTTCGGCCATGTCGCGCCAGAGGGGATCGGCTATGTCCCACGCCTCGCGAAGGTCGTCGACGATCCTGACACGGGTATTCCCGACCTCGCCCGGGAGGTCTGCCGCATGTTACTCGACCAGATCGCCCACCTCACTGACCGCATCGACGCCTTGAAAGCTCGGATCGCGGCGCTGTCGAACGAAGCGGACCTGCCGCGCCAACTGCAGACGATGCCGGGCGTCGGGCCGATCACCGCACTCGCGGTCGAGACATTCGCGCCGCCGATGGAGCAGTTCCGGCGCGGGCGGGACTTCGCGGCCTGGCTCGGCCTCGTCCCCAAGCAGCATTCCACCGGCGGCAAGCAAAGGCTGGGGAAGACTTCGAAGATGGGGCAACGGGATATCCGGCGGCTGCTTGTGATCGGGGCGACCGCCGTGATCCATTGGGCCTCGCGGCGAGGGGCGCCGAAGGGATCCTGGCTGGCCCGGATGCTCGAGCGCAAACCGATCCCGGTCGTGGCGGTCGCACTGGCGAACAAGATGGCGCGCGGCATCTGGGCGATGCTGACGCGTGGCGAAAGCTATCGTGGTCCGGTGCTGATCGGCGCCTGATCGGGCGCCGGGCAGACATCGGGACCACCGAGTTGTGAGGAAGGCATGATCCAAATGGGCAAATGATCCAAACGATCCGGGTCGGGCAAACCAGTAACGTTCTCCGAGTCTCGAACTCGCTGTTGGAGATTTGGCCCCGGTCCGCGCATCACCATCCCGGCCAGCGGCGCCATGTCAGCCGTACTGAACAGGCCTGACAAAAGAACGCACTCGATCACATGTCCCGAAGATCAGAAATTCCTTGCAAACCGAGCGGCATCCACAAAAGAACGTTGGATATCAGGCCCCTCCCCTCCGCCACTTTTGGCGTTTAGTAGTTTGTTTTTTATCGACATTCTCATACTCCATTTGTTCAGGGTACAGTTTAGGGTACACGTTCGCCCAAGCCCGCGATCTGGTATGCCGCTCGTCTGTGACGTGCGGGCCTCTTCTGGGGCCAGCTTGAGGTTCCGGTGCATCTGAGTCTCCTGCTTCTGCTCCAAGCATAACTGACAAGGAAGGCCGGCCTCCAGGCTCCGCTGTCCCTCCTGTTTCAGTGGATGCGCTGTCGGGATGCGGCATCGGCGTATGGAATCCCCTCAAGCAGGTCGGCGATCTGCGTCTGCGACAGGTCGCGCTCCTTCAGGAGGGCCTCGGAGACGCGCTCGATGTCGCTTTCGGCGTCGCGGACAAGCTCCAGAGCTCGCGCATCGGCTTCCGCGACCAGATCCACAGCCGCGGCGCGATCCGGCTCGTCGAGATCGGATGTCCGGCGCCAGAAGGGCGGAGCCTCGACGTCGACGAGCCGCCATTCTCCGACCATTCGGCCTGCGAGGAGACGTGCTCGTGCGAGGTCGCTGCCGGGACCATCCCCGCTTCCCGACGAGATGTCCCCGATGATCCTGGCCTCCGCGGCACGACCGGCGAGCAGGACCGTCAACTCCGCGCGGGCGGTCACGGCGGTGAAGACCAGACTGGCCGGTCCCTCCACGCCGCCCCCCGTCGCGCCGATCCACGCCCGTCGGTGAGGCGGTCTTCCGAGGACATGCGCCGCGACGAGATGTCCGGCTTCGTGCACGGCCATGCGGTGAAGGTCCGCGAGGCCGCAGGAAGCCCCGCTCAGCAGGGACCGCACCGCGGTGAGGACGTCTTCCGCGGTAACGGTCCGGTCCGACCGCCTGCCGTCCTGACGCGACCGCTCCCTCGCGAGCGCGATCGCTTCGCGCGCGGCATGGGCCGCATCCGCGCCCGAGCGCCCGACGAGGTCCCGGACCGCCCTCTCCCAGTCCGGCCTGCCCTCGACAGCCGGCTCCGCAGCATGCCCGACATGCTGGAGCAGGATCCGGGACAGCGCCTCGCGGTCGGGGAGCCGCAGTTCGACGTGGTGATCGCAGCGTCCTGCCCGGATGAGCGCCGGATCGATCCGCCCAGGATGATTGCTTGCGAGCACCACGACAACACCCGGCGTCTCGGCCAACACGCTCAACCTCAAGATGTAGGCGTTGGTGACGGCTCTGCGGTACTGCATGCCGTGGCTGTCGGCCCCGTCGCCGCGGTCCGCGAGATCGTCCGCCTCATCGACGAGGACGACACACGGGGCGGTCTCTGCCGCCTTCGCCACGCGCGCATCCATCTCCGCGAGCGTCAGGCCAAGATGACCGGCGGCCTGCACCACCGAATAACTCATGTCGATGAGAGGCCCGCCCACCTCACGCGCAAGCGCCGCCGCCACCGACGTCTTGCCGACGCCGGGCGGGCCGTGGAGCAGGAAAGAGGCGCCGACGTCGGCCCACGACAGGACCCCGGCACGCCAGTCGGCGATGTCGGCGACGACGCGGTCGAAGGGCGTCCGTGCCGGACCGAGACCGTGCAGATCCCTCAGACGGGGCGCCATGGCAGGCGCGTCCCGCTCACCCTTGCCGACTCCGCTGGAGGGATCTTCGAGGGCAGCGCGCAGACGCGCCATGACGGCGGCGGCGTCCGCTCCGACCCACGCATGGACCAGTTGGACCGTATCGAGACAGGAACAGTCCGCATCCGCGGACAAGACCCCGTCCCCGCCGTCGCGGAGCCGGTCGGGAACGGGGGCACCGGCGACATCGAGCATGTCGAGGATATCGGCCACGACCAGCGGCGGCAGAACGAGCTCGGCCGCCGTGACTGAGCGGAGGCTCGCGG
Organism: Jannaschia formosa; assembly: GCF_003340555.1. GTDB lineage: Bacteria > Pseudomonadota > Alphaproteobacteria > Rhodobacterales > Rhodobacteraceae > Jannaschia > Jannaschia formosa. Next base: position 7,701 of record NZ_QPLJ01000044.1, read on the forward strand.
GTAGGGAGGCCCCGGGCGGGCAGTGGAGGCAGAGGATGGCTCCGCGGGAGAGGGCATGTTCGATGGCCGTGCGGGTTGCGGCATGGAGCGTCTCGGGATCGCCACGTGCGGTGTCGAGCGCGACAAGGACGCCGGGGCGAGCCTCCTGGATGCCGAGGGCGTCCACGAGCGCGGGACAGACATCGCGCTCATAGGCGCGCGCGAGGTCAACCGGATCCTCGTCCGACCGCAGAACGAGGGTCGCGCCGGGCAGGATCGCGTCCGCGCAGTCGAGGCCGGCAAGGGCGCGCGAGATGCGGGCGATGAGCGCGAGCGTGATGACCGAGTGCTCCGCGTGGGGCGCAATCGGCGATGCCGGATCCGGTACGGCTTCGACCTCCCGCTCTCGCCGCCGAGAGACGTAATGCGCGAGAGCCCGGCGGCGGAAGTCATGCGGAAGGCCGATGGGTGCGGGAGAAGTGGCGGAGATTGCGATCATGGCATCCTCGGATCGAACAGGAGCAAGAGGGGGTGGCTTTGGAACCGGCTCATCGAGGTGAGCGCTGCGGCACGGGCTATCGGTCAGGATCGGGACGGGGATCGGCCGGTGCATGAAGGGGATCGAGGCCGATCCCGGACAAGGCATGCCCGACGCTGATCAGCGGGCGACGTCGCAGTTCGTCGACGAGGCTTGGCCGGATCACGACGCGGGACGGGTCCGGCGCGCGGAAGAGCGCGGCATGCTCCGGCAGGACCACGCAGGCGAGGATGCTGAATGCCGCATGGCCGTATCTCCGGCGGCCTTTTGGAGAGCCCCGGTAGCCACAGCTGACGTTCCAGACGTAAAGACCCTGCGCGTTCGCGCGCGTCGTGGTCTTGATCTGGATCGTCACCGCGGTGTCCCTGATCAGGGCGAGACGATCCCAGGCCAGTCCATCCGGCGCAGGCATGACGGAAATGCCCCGCGCGAGCAGGATGCTGTCGACGACCGCGGCCCCCGCCATCCCGATCGCCGATGCGTGATGGGACAGCGCCTCAGACGGGACGTCCGGATAGGACGCGAGCGCAGTCAGCGGATCGGGGTCGACGACCCGGTCGCGATCGCGGACCGCTTCGGAGGCGATTTCGGGGAAAAGGAGAAGTTGATTGGGGAATGTTGCAGTCCTCGAAGCGGGGCGTGGCTGAATCCGGAGCGCCGCCGGTCACCGCGGCCGTCGCCGGCTTCCTCCGAAGCGCGCGACGGCCGGACCGGCCGTATGCGGGCACGTCCGCGCGTGTCAGGAGGGGATCGTGATCCCGAGACAGTCGTCGTCGCTGCGCTCGTCGAGCAGGAGGTCGCGGCACGGCCGATCCACGCGACGGGCCGGGGTTTCCGGCTCGAACCGCCCCGGATCGAGGTCTTCATTCTGCCAGACCGCCGCAAGATCGGTCAGAATCGAGGAGGCGCGGCGGAGAGAGAGACTGACCGTCCGATCGGCCTCCACGGCCCTGTCGAAGGCGACCGTCCGGAATGTCCTGACGATGAACGCCACGTCGGCCGCCCGTTCAGCGTGGAGCAGCCGGAGGATCACATCGGCAGCCGCGCGGTATGCATCAGGATCGGCAGCCACGCAGCAGCGCTCCACCGCCGCGACGGCGGCCTCGAACGCGGCGTCGGCCGCAGATGATCCGTCGGCATAGGCCGGATCGCCATCCGGAATGCCCTGGGCCGCGGCGTCGGCGAACAGCAGGCGCTCGAGCTCTTGGACAGCCGCCCCGAAGAAGGGGCATGGGCATGAGGAATGAGGGGATGGGCCCCGGGCGGGGCGAATGATAGGAATGACGTCAGTCACTGTCGATCCTCCTGAGATCGGCTGGGATGAGAGACGGGCGAGAGCAGCCACTCTTGCTCGTCTCGCTGAATGTATATATATATGTATTCCCGAAACGTCAACCAGGAATTCATATCATGCCGCCAAGGGGCCGCCCGAAAACAAGAAACATGACTTTCATGATGTCGGTGAGCGAGGATCTGGCAGATCGGCTCGACGCCGTAGGCGATCGCCTCGAGGGCCGGCCCACCCGCCAGGAAGTCATCCGGAGGATCATCGAGAAGCATATCCGCGAGTGGGAAGAGGCAGATACTTCCCGCGAAGACCGATAGCGGCTGACCGCCCTTGCCGCGAAAGGCCTACTGTTAAAGCAATCAAACCAGATCGAGCTTGACAGCGGCAAGACAACAAGGTCCTCTTCCGGCCCTAAGCAGATCTTGGTGCGGTGCGGTATCGCCGCGATGCGGCGCCGCAGAGGCTCCTAATCAATTACCCAAAAATGCTCTACCGATTTTGAGCTGCGACTCTTCGGCGTTCCGCCCTGTTTCCGGTACACGGAGCGTCTGGATCGGGGTGCTGCCCACCGCCGCCCCACTCGTCCGTCGCCAGCCAGTGTTCGAAGTAGACCAGCCATAAGAAGGACCATGGCACGATCGTCTGGTCTAGGCGCTGCGTGCGATCCCATTCTTCGGTGCCTGGCAGGTACAGGCAGAGCCGATCCGGATTGTGATAAAGGTGCGGGGGCGCCCGTCCGTCACTCAACTCGCGGAGATCATGGCTCTCGACCGTGACTGACGGCGTCGTCTCCGACGTATAGTGGAGTCGCAGCCGGTAGGTCCGCGAGAGCGGGTCCGGACAGGCGTCGAACTTCCACATCAGTTCGGTCGCCGTCAGTCGGCCGTCTGCTCCGACGAGGAGAGGGCTCGCCCGCAAGAAGAGGTGTTGCTGCGGGAGGGTCAGAACTTTGCGTTCCCCCGCCGTCCACATTTCAGTCGCCGCAGAAGGTGTTGGACCTGACTGGCGTGGATGCAGGGGCCGGGGTCGTGATGAGTCCCGCCGACGAGGTGAGCCAGAGCTGTCCAGACTTCCGGGCCTCGCTCAGCCTGTCCTGGTGACGGCTCATCACGCGAACCCCAGCCTGACCGAATCCCGCCTCCATGCGAGTGCGGATCCGATCTAGCCCGGAGGTGTCTCGGAATGCCTCCAGGTCTTCCAGAGCCTTTGCGTGCCAGCCGAAGAACGCCTGCGCCCGTTCGGGCTCGCGGTTCCATCTGTCTGCGAAGTTCTCGCCCTGCGTCGTCTCATTCCAGACCGCGTAGGCCGAGCAGCCGTCGATCAACGGGCGCTCGATGAACCGAGGCATCGCTCGAACCGTGGCGATCAGCACGTCGAGCTCATCCTCGTAGGCCTCCCGCAGAACGACGGCTTCGTAGGCTCTCATCGCGAGTGTCGTGATGATGATCGAGATCGGAGCAACATCCTCGCGGACGTCCAGGAAGTGCACGTCGCGATGGCGCTTGAGGATCTGCACGATGCGGTTCAGCACGCTCGCGAGCGTGAGCGTAGCCGGGAACGGCTCGGCATCGGCCCGGTTCTGCGATTCAGCGAAGCGCTTGATGATCCGAGGGGTCAGCGCTGCCCGTCTTTCGAAGAGCTTGCGATATCCCCGTGGGTTCGTCGGATGCCACGACCAGAGAGCCTTGTCCGGGACGAGTTCTCCGCCGTTTGCGCAGAGGATGTTCGGGATCGTCGGCGACAGGTCGAGGTGGAACTCGCCCGCGTAGTTGAGGCGCCAGCAGCGCTTCTTCTCCTGAAGCATCTGCGCGTAGCGGCCATGCTCGCGGAGCCGCCGCCCGACCGCCGCCTTGACCGCCGCAGGGTCCGTGCGTTGGTTCACGCCAAGCAGCAAGCAGATCAGGTCGATGTCGAACTCCGTCCGCCCGATGGGCTTGATGGTCGTGCCCAGACCGCCGCTGCCATGCAGGTAGACCAGTGTAGACGCCAGCAGCGGGTCGTCGGAGCCGGCGATCCACGTCGCCACAGCCTCGTAGGCGGAGCGGGCACGTTCGAACTGCTCCTTCGTCGGCGCAAGGTCCTCGCAGATCTCGACGAGAAGGCGATAGAGTTCCGCACGCCGGAGACGGTCTTGCGGAGTGAGTGGGCGGAACGAGGCGTTCATGCTGCGTGGTCCTTTGCGGCTGAGATGGGATGGTACGGCTCGAAAGGGTCAGCTGGGGCCCCGAAAAATACGGGCTCGAGGATCGGCTGCGCATAGCGGGCGGCCGAGACGCCGAGACCCTTTAGGCGGTCGATCTTGGTAGTATCGTCGAGACTGAAGAAGTCTGCCGGCACGGGCGTGGCGTAGCGATGGATCGTATCCCCCTGATGGGGGTGCCCGGTGAGCAGCTTCGCCATGCCCACGGCGCCTCTGGACTGGCCATCCATCAGGAGCCGCGTCAGCCCGCTAATCCCGAGATCTTTGAAGCCGGCCGCATCGTCGAAGAGGTAGACCTCCTCGCCACAGCCGAGGCTCAGAATGCGCAGGTCCTCGCCTCGCCAACCTAGACGCGTCGTCGCTTCCACCGCCGCTACGCCGATCGGATTGTTCGCCCAGACGCCCCCGTCGAGGAGGCCGGTCGCATCGACCGTGCGATGCCGCGCGAAGTAGGTCGGCGCGGCCGCGGTCGCCATGGCCGCGTCGAGCGCCGGCTTGCGGTAGTCCGTCTTCAGCCTTGGATGGTGCGCCGTCTTGTAGATGTAGACGCTGCGGCGATCCGCGTCCCAAGCCGGGATCACGAGGCGTGTCCGAGCATCACCGAGTAGGCGATCACCGAGGACGCCGTACAGTTCGGTCCGGAGCACCTCCGCATCGTGCTTCGGGCGGAAGAATTGGCGACCGAACGTCCGTGCCTTCTCGCGCAGCCATCTCTGGACGGTGCCGAGTTCTGGTCCTTCCCGGAAGATGATTGGACCCCGGGTCTCATAGAGGTTGAGGAGTTCGGAAGCGCGCAGGCCCATCGCGAGCCCAATGGCGAGGATGCCTCCTGTCGACGTCCCGGCGATCAGATCGAAATACGATCCGATGGGCTCGTCGAGGTCGTCCTCGAGCGCAGCGAGGAATGCCGCCGGCTCGACGCCGCGAATGCCGCCGCCATCTATGCTCAGGATCCGTCGGACCCCTGCCCCGACCTCTTCGTCCATTTGATGTCGCACTGCCTCGACCTTGCCCGGTTTACGGAACACTTTCTTCACCGATCAATTGTAAACTTAGGCGGTCGGACTATCTGCCGCAAGGTCTCCGGTTTACAAAACTGTAGGTCGTGCGCATGAATGTAACCCGTAGGGAGAGACGATCATGATCGGACGACGTTTGAAGTCCGCGCGCACGGCTGCCGGTCTGTCGCTGCGTGCCCTTGCGGACGCGATGGATCGCAAGGTCTCCGCGCAGGCCATCGGCAAGTACGAGCGCGATGAAGACATGCCGCGTTCCTCCGTGCTCTCCGCGCTCGCACAGGCGCTTGATGTCGAAATCGACTATCTGCTCGGAGACGGTGACCTGCAGCTCGAAGGGGTCGAGTTCCGCAAACCAGCTTCGACCTCGCGCAAGGAGGCCGCTGCGATCGAGGCCCGGACGCTCGCCTTCGTGGAGCGCTATCTCCTCGTCGAGGAAATGCTGTGCCTGCCCACGTCGCACTGGGCGCCGCCGCGCTCCGCCGCGTTCGCAATCACGTCCGTCGAACAAGCGGATGCCGCAGCGGATGCGCTGCGCGACGAGTGGGATCTCGGTGGCGATCCTGTGCCGAAGCTTGCAGAGCTCCTCGAAGAGCACGGCATCAAGATCGTGTCGGTCGACTCCCCTCGCGTCGACGGGCTCGCGGCAAGGGTCGAGCGTGATGGGCATCCGCCCGTGCCCATCATCATGATCGCCAAGGGTGCTTGGTCTGAGCGCAAGCGGTTCAGCCTCGCGCACGAACTGGCGCATCTGGTCCTGGACGTGGCCGACGGCGTCGATGTGGAGAAGGTCGCGAACCGTTTCGCCGGCGCCTTCCTCGTGCCGGGCGAGGTGCTGCGCCAGGAGATTGGCCAGCGGCGCAAGGAGATCAGCTTGGGCGAGCTTCGTGTGCTGAAGCGTCGCTACGGTGTCAGTCTCCAGGCGCTTACGTACCGTTGCAAGGATCTCGGGATTATCAATCAGACGCTCTACCGCGATCTCTTCGATCTTTACGACCGCTACGGCTGGCGGGCGGAGCCCTATGAGGAACCGGAGGCCTTCGATCCCGAACGCGAAGAGCCGATGCGCTTCCGTCGCCTGTGTTTCCGCGCGCTTTCCGAGGGGCTTATCGGTGAGCCCCGCGCGGCCGAACTGCTTGGAATGACCGTCCGCGGGCTGGAGGAGGAGCTCGACGCCGTGGCATAACGGCCCGATGCCGATCCTCGTCTCCGACACCTCCGTACTCATCGACATCGAGCGCGCCGGTCTGACGACGCGCATCTTCGCGTTGCCGCATGACTTCGTGGTGCCCGATCTTCTCTACGACCGAGAGCTGGCCCCTCATGTGAACCGCGCCGGGTCTGCCGGAGGCTCCAACCCCTGAGTAGGATGGAGCATCATGAGCAAGACCACGAACAAGTTTTCCCCTGAGGTGCGCGAGCGCGCCGTGCGGCTGGTTCTCGAGACCGAGGGTCAGCATGCCTCGCGCTGGCAGGCGGT